>CAVWTB010000015.1:0-15955 GCA_963757845.1 uncultured Alphaproteobacteria bacterium | reverse complement strand
ATACCGGTGCGGCGTTGGCGGGACTATGCGGCGCGGCGACTTGCGGCTCCAGCGCGGTTGCATCGAAGATGTGATGCTCGGACGCGGCCGCGTCGGCGTCGCCGCGCGAGACAACCGTCTCATCGACATCGACGCCTGCCGCGCGAAGGAAATCGGCCGTGACCATATCTGCTTCGATGAGGCCGGTTTGTGCACCGAGCTCGGCGGCCATGTTGGAGAGCGTCATGCGTACCTGCATCGGCAATGCGCGGATCGCATCGCCGCAATATTGAACCGCCTGATAGCGGCCACCGTCCATCCCGAGCCTGGCGCACAGGAACAGCATGATGTCCTTCGACGAGACCCCATGCCGAAGCTTGCCGGTCCACTCGATCAGGATCGTGTCAGGTACGCGCAGCCAGATTTCGCCGGTGGCAAGGACGCCCGCCATCTCCGTGGCGCCGACGCCAAACATGTAGGCGCCGAAGGCGCCGCCCGTGGGTGAATGACTGTCGCCGCCGACGGCGAACATGCCGGGCTTCAGGTGGCCGCGCTCGGGTAGAACCACATGGCAGATTCCCTGTGCGTCGTAGAAGTTGGCAATCCGCTGAGCGGCGGCAAACGTCCTGGTGACGCGCTGGATGTTACGGCTCTCCTCGTCCGTCGCCGGCAGATAATGATCGGAAATGAGGACCACCTTGTCCGGATCCCACACGCCGACGCCCAGCCGGTCAAGGATCGGCTTGACGCGTCGCGGGCCTCCGGAGTCATGGATCATGGCAAGGTCGACCGCGCAGGTGACGATCTCGCCGGGGGACACCTTCGTGCGTCCGGCCGCCCTTGCGATGATCTTTTCGGCGAGGGTCATGCCCATGTGTGGTCGAGGCCCGGGTTTGATCGCTTGCGTAATGATATAAACATATATCAATATGGCAAGAACGCGAGCGAATGTCTCGCTGCAGAAATGTCTCGCGACAGACGTGGGTGGAACATGCGACGTGTTTGCAAAGCTTTCCCGGTTCTCCTGGCTACGTTGGCCGTAGCCTCAATGTGGCCGACGACCACGGTCGCCCAAACCTCGGAGTATCCGTCGAAGCCGATCAAGATCCTGGTCGGCGCCTCGCCCGGCGGCACCACCGACACGATGGCGCGCGCGATCGCGACCGAAATGACGACGGCTCTGGGGCAGCCGGTCATCGTCGAGAACAAACCGGGGGCCGGCGGCAATCTGGCCGCGGATTTTGTCGCAAAATCTTCGCCCGACGGGCACACGCTTCTGGTGAGCTTCACCAGCCACACGATCAACGCGACGCTCTATTCGAATTTGACCTTCGATCCGGTCGCCGACTTCACGCCGATCACCATGATCGCGACGGTGCCGAGCATGCTGGTCGGCAACCCGAAGCTTCCGGAAAACACGCTGCAGGAGTTGATCGCGTCGGCGAAGAGCAAGCCGGACAAGTTGACGATCGCGATCGGCGGGATCGGCTCCTCGCTGCACCTCGCCGGCGAGCAGCTGAAGATGATGTCCGGCATCCGCCTGCTCAATGTGCCCTACAAGGGGAGCACGCCGGCCATGACCGACGTCATTGCCGGTCACGTCGATCTGATGTTCACCAGCATGGTGACGGGCGCAGCGCAGGTGCGCGCCGGCAAACTCAAGGCTTTCGGCGTGACAAGCGCGACGCGGCAGCCATCGTTTCCCGATCTTCCGGCGATCGGTGAAGTTGTGCCTGGCTTCGAGTTGACCGCTTGGTTCGGCGTGTTCGGCCCCGCCAATCTGCCGGCCCGATCGCCACGAAACTCAACACGGTGATCGCCGCGTCGTTGGCCGGCTCCCGGCTGAGGGAGCAGCTGCTGCTCGAGGGCGCAACGCCGGTCGGCAACAGCCTGGCGGAATTTGCCGCCTTCGTGCGTAGCGACGTTCAGCGCTGGGCCCCGATCGTCAAGCAATCCGGCGCGACGCCTGAATAGGGGCCTGCGGGATGATCGAGGGCTTTGCCGCCGCGCCGGCTTGTGGTGATGTCGCGCTTTAATGACGAATTACTGATGAACGCCACCAAGCCCAGCGACGCCGATGCGGCGGGGACGGAGCCCACGGAAACCCGCGAGCGCATCAAGCTCGCGGCCAGTGAGCACTATGTCCTCGTCGGTAACGATGCGTTCAATTTTTTACACATCGCCGAGGCGGTCGGCATCACGCGCGGCAATATTCACCATCACTTCGGCAGCAAGCGAAAGCTGGTCGCCGAGCTGGTTCGCGATCTTACCAATGACGCGGAGAAGCGCATCCGCGATCACTGGTCTCGTCCCGGCCTGACGCTTTCCGAGCGCCTCGCCGAGCAACTCGAGGATCTGCGGCGCTTCTACCTGCGCTTCCATACGAAACCGGGCGTCCGCAATGTCTGGAGCCCGCTGGCGCGCATCCGCCTCGACCTGCCGATGCTGGACAAGACCGCAGCAAAGGCGCTCGAGCGCATCAACCTCGTCTATGACGAGGCGTTGCGCGCGGCCCTTACCGACGCGATCGCATCCGGCGAGCTGCGGACCGACACGCCCATCGACGACATTGCGCGCCTCTTGCGCGTGACGTTTCTGTCCTGTCCGCCGATCACCCAGGACAGCGGAAGTTTCGACGATGTCGAACGCCTGTTCGCGGCACTCGATCGCACTGTGATCGGAGCCTGGGGCAAGGCGTCCGCCGGACGGGGAGGGCGTGGAGCCTGATCGGCAAGCGCGAGAATCGCCTCTAGAGCTCGGCCACCGCGCGAAGCGAACCTCGCGCAGCCGCCGGTACTCGGTCGCACCCAGCCGTTCCACGATAACCTGCTCCTGGACCGCGGCGATCCTGTGCAGCTTTGCCATCAGCGCGCGGCCCTCGTCGGTCAGGTAGAGGCCGTAAAAGCGTCGGTCGTCCTCGGCCGGCACGCGCCGGGCGAGGCCACGCGCCTCCAGCGCATCGATCATCGCAACGAAGTTCGGCCTTTTGATCCCGAGCGCGTCAGCGGCCTGCGCCTGGCTGATGCCGGGATTGAGTTCGATCACCGTAAGCACTGAATACTGAGCCGGGCGGATATCGAACGCAGCGAAGGTCTCGAAGAATCGCTGGAAGATGGTGAGCTGGGCCCGCCGCAGCACATAGCCCAGGTCGTCCCCAAGCGGCCCAAAGTTCACGGAGCCGCGGCCGTTCGCCGCGAGATGGACGAGTGGCTGCGGCTTCGCTGCCTCGCCTTTGCGTTTGACGGCCTTGGCCAAATCCGAATCCTCCCGCGGGGCGGAACCGCTCTCATGTTCACTTACCGCTGCTTCGGCCCGCTTGACAACGGCATAATAGTTATAGAACATAATCATTATAGGGAAGCGAAACGTACAGGAGCGGTCGGCATGGAAGCCGGGATCGTCAACGTCACGCGCGAACGCGACATCGCCGTGATTTCGGTCAACAACCCACCCGTCAACACCATCACGGCGGCCGTGCGGACAGCGCTGGGGCGCGCGCTCGACGAGGTCGAGGCGCTTTCAGACATCAAAGCCGTCGTCCTCATCTGCGAAGGCAGCACCTTCTTCTCCGGCGCCGACATCGGCGAATTCGACGGCCCGCCGAAGGAAGCTGAATTCCGCGCCCTGTTCGGTCGCTTCGAAGCGCTCAGCGTTCCGGTGGTCGCCGCGATGCACGGCACGGTGCTGGGCGGAGGGCTCGAAATCGCGCTCGCCTGCCACTATCGCGCTGCGGTGCCGACCGCGCGCTTCGGCTTCCCCGAGGTGACGCTCGGCATCATTCCGGGCGCCGGCGGCACGCAGCGGCTGCCGCGCCTGATCGGCGCCGACAAGGCGCTCGAACTGATCCTGAGTGCGCGACCGGTGAGTGCCGGTGCCGCCGTCGAGTATGGATTTGTCGATGCGCTGATCGAGGCCGATCTTCGTGCCGGCGCCGTCGCCTATGCCCGCACCTTGGTGTCGCGCGGCGAGGGGCCGCGTCGCACGGCCGACCGCAAGGTCGATCCGGCCACCGCGACTGATTTCATCTTCGATGCGCATTTGAAGCAGGCGCGCAAGCAGTATCCCAATCGCACGGCACCCCTCACTGCGATCGAGGCGGTGCGTGCTTCGCTGCGGATGCCGCTGGAAGAGGGTCTGTTGTACGAGGAAAAGCTCGTCAATGGCGCGAAGGCCACCGACGAGTGCCGCTCAGCCATCCACCTGTTCTTCGCCGAGCGGCGTACGCGAACCGTCCCCAATCTGCCCGAGACTGCCAAGCCGCAGGCGGTGAAATCGGCAGGCATCGTCGGCGCCGGCACCATGGGCGGCGGCATTGCCATCTGCTTCGCCAATGCGTCGATCCCGGTGACCATCCTCGACACCAGCGAGGCGTCGCTCGCAAACGGCCTCGCTCGCATCGACCAGACCTATGCGGTGATGGTCGAGCGCGGCCGGCTGACGGCGGATGAAAAGACGCGCCGCATGAGCCTCATTCGCGGCACGCTGGATTATGCCGATCTTGGCCAGAGCGACGTGATCATCGAGGCGGCCTTCGAAGACATGGACTTGAAGCGGACGATCTTCGGCCGGCTCGACCAGGTCGCGAAGGCGGGGGCAGTGCTCGCGACCAATACGTCGACGCTCGACGTGACGGCAATCGCGCATGCCACCAAGCGGCCGCAGGATGTCGTCGGCATGCATTTCTTTTCGCCGGCCAACGTCATGCCGCTGCTCGAGGTCGTGCGCACGCCGCTCACGTCGGCCGAGGTGATCCGCACGGCGATGGAGCTTTCCCGGCCGCTGAAGAAGACGCCGGTGCTTGCCAGCGTCTGCTACGGCTTCATCGGCAACCGCATGATGGAAGGCTACGCGCGCGAAGCCGAGCGCATGGTGCTGGAAGGCGCCGAGCCACGAAAGGTCGACAGCGCGCTTGAGCAATGGGGCATGGCGATGGGCATTCTTGCCGTGTTCGACATGGCCGGCATCGACGTCGGCGTGAACGTGCACAAGGCCAATGCCGATCGCTATCCGCCGGACGCCACCTACTACCAGGCGGATTTTGCACTCGCCGAAGCAGGACGGCTCGGCCAGAAGACGGGGAAGGGCTATTATCGCTACGAGAAAGGCAGCCGCGCGCGCCACGACGATCCGGAGGCGATCGCGATCCTGCGAGCCCGCGCGAGCCAGCTGCAGGTGCCGCAGCGCGAGCACGCAACTGAAGAGATCGTGCAGCGCTGCCTTTACCCCTTGATCAATGAAGGGTTCCGCATCCTCGAAGAAGGCGTGGCGCTGCGTGCGGCCGACATCGACGTGGTCTGGGCCAGCGGCTACGGCTTCCCGCGCTATCGCGGCGGTCCGATGTTCTATGCGGAAACGCTCGGCCTGAAGAACGTTCTGGCCGGGATGGAGAAGTACCGTATGATGTTCGGACCGATGCACTGGGAGCCCGCGCCGCTGCTCGCAGAGCTTGCGCGTTCGGGCCGTAGCATCGCCGACTGGGAGCGCGCCAATGAAAATCGATGATCTGATCGCAATCGACGTCCACACCCACGCCGAAGTCTCGTGCCGGCAGCCGCATGATGTGATGTGGCAGCCCTATGACGAGGCCGCGAGCAAGTATTTCAAAGCCGGAAAAAGACCGACGATCGCCGAAACCATCGACTACTATCGCGAACGCAAGATCGGCCTGGTGATGTTCACGGTCGACTCCGAGTTCCAGATCGGCGCCCGCCGCATCCCGAACGAAGAGGTCGCCGACGCCGCGCGCGAGAACAGCGACATCATGATGGCGTTCGCCAGCATCGATCCGCACAAGGGTCGGATGGGCGTGCGCGAAGCGCGCGAACTGATCGAAGCCGGCGTGATCAGGGGCTTCAAGTTCCATCCGACCTGTCAGGGTTTCTTCCCGAACGACAAGATGGCGTATCAGCTCTACGAGGTGATCGCCGAGCACAAGCTGCCGGCGATCTTCCACAGCGGCCATTCGGGGATCGGCACCGGCATGCCGGGCGGCGGCGGCCTGCGCCTCAAATACTCGAACCCGATCCACATCGACGACGTCGCGGTCGACTTCCCCGACATGACCATCATCATCGCGCATCCGTCGTGGCCATGGCAGGACGAGGCGCTGTCGATCTGCCTGCACAAGCCGAACGTCTACATCGACCTCTCGGGCTGGTCGCCGAAATATTTCCCGCCGCAGCTCGTGCAGTACGCGAACACGCAGCTGAAGCAGAAGATGCTGTTCGGCTCCGACTTTCCGCTGATCCGCCCGGATCGCTGGATCGAGGACTTCAAGGCCGCGGGCTTCAAGCCGGAAGTGCAGCCGCTGATCCTCAAAGAGAATGCCATCCGGGCGCTGAAGCTGGCCGCCTAGACTACTCGCGGAGGTGGACATGTCGGAAGCCGCATCATCCTTCTCCGCTTCGGTGCCGACACGCGCGGTGCGGCTCGGCCGCTCGCGCGTTGTTGCCGATCGGCGGGCGGACGGCACGATCCATCTGCGCGCGACGGACGCGCTGCCCAGCTACCCGGACAAGCTGACGGCGCGTCTTGAATATTGGGCCGGGAAGGCGGGCCGACCGCATCCTTTTCGCGCAGCGCGATGGGGCTGGCGGCTGGCGCAGTGTGACTTATGCGCAGGCGCTGGCCTTTGTCCGCGCAATTGGCGAAGCGCTGCTCCGGCGCGATTTGTCCGCCGAGCGTCCGATCGCGATCCTCTCCGGCAACGACATCGAGCACGCGCTGGTCGGCCTTGCGGCCAACTATGTCGGCGTGCCCTATGCGCCGATCTCGCCGGCCTATTCGCTGGTTTCGAACGACATGGCAAAACTTCGCCATATCTTCGACCTGCTGACGCCCGGGCTTGTGTTCGTCTCTCGCGGCACGCAGTTCGCGCGTGCCATCGAAGCCGTCGTTCCGGCGGATGTCGAGATCGTGGTCACGCGCAATCCGATCGCAAACCGTCGCTGCACCGAATTGTCCGACCTTTTGGCGCGTCACCCCGACGACAGCCGTTGATGCCGCACATGCGCGCGTCGGGCCCGACACCATCGCGAAATTCCTGTTCACCTCCGGCTCGACCGGGATGCCGAAGGCGGTCGTCAACACGCAGCGCATGTGGTGCGCCAACCAGGCGATGATGCTTACGGCGCTGGCCTATTTCGAGGATGAGCCGCCGGTGATCGTCGATTGGGCGCCCTGGCATCACACCGCCGGCGGCAACCACAATGTCGGCCTCGTGATCTGCAACGGCGGCACTCTTTATATTGACGAAGGCAAGCCCCTGCCGGGCGCCATCGAGGCTACGGTGAACAACCTGCGCGAGATCGCGCCGAACTGGTATTTCAACGTACCGAAGGGCTTCGAGGCGCTGCTGCCTTATCTGCGGAACGATGCGCAGTTAAGGCGCACGTTCTTCAGCCGGCTCAAGGTCCTCTGGTATGCCGGTGCCGGCATCGGCCAGCACGTGTTCGACGAGATCAAGGAACTGGCGATCAAGACCTGCGGCGAGCGCATCCTGTTCCTCACCGGCCTTGGCGCGACGGAAACCGCACCCTATGCGTTCGGCCGCATGTGGGACACCGAGGCCGCCAACAATATCGGGCTGCCGCCGCCGGGTCTGGAAGTGAAATTGGTGCCGGCGTTCGGCAAGCTCGAGGCAAGGTTGCGCGGCCCCAGCATCATGCCTGGCTATTGGCGCAGTCCGGCGCTCAGCGCCGACGCCTTCGACGAAGAGGGCTTTTATCGGCTGGGCGACGCGTTTCAATTCGCCGACCCGAACGATCCGCAGCAGGGCCTGCTTTACCAGGGACGCATTGCCGAAGACTTCAAGCTTTCGAGCGGCACCTGGGTGAGTGTCGGCGCCATGCGTGCGACATTGATCGAACATCTGGCGCCGCTGGCGCGCGATGCAGTGCTTGCGGGCGCCAATCGCGACGACATCGCGGCGCTCGTTTTCCCGGATATCGATGCGTGCCGGGCGCTTGCGCCGCTTGCTGCGGACGCCACCGCGAGCGAGGTGCTGCGCCATCCGACGGTGCGCGAAGAATTCCGACGCAAGCTGCATGCGCACGGCAAGGCCAGCACCGGCAGTTCAACGCGCGTGTGTCGTGTTCTTCTGCTCGAGACGCCGGCCTCGCTCGATCTTGGCGAAATCACCGACAAGGGCTCGATCAACCAGCGTGCCGTCCTGCAGCATCGCGCCCGCCTGGTCGAGGATCTCTACGCCGATCCGCTGCCGCCACAGGTCATCGCGGCGGGGAAGGATTGAACCGGCAGCATTGCGCGACGCCGTTCAACGTCCCTCGATCACCTCGAGCACGAGCTCCATCGTCATCAGCACCGGATTGTCGCCGCGCGTCAGTCGGCCCGCGGCGATGCCGCCTAAATGGTCGACAAGCGCGATATCCAGCTCTGCTTCGAGCCCGCGTTCACCTGATACCACGGCGCCCGAGTGAACCGCCATTTCAGTTGCAAACGGCTCGACGATGCGGCCATCTGCAAAGCGTGCGCCGATGATGCTGCCGACGCCGCCATGCAGCCTGGCGCTGATGATCCCTCGTTCGCGGCAGAAGGCCTCAAGCGTATTGGCGAAATCCTGATTGGGCCGCAGCCGCAGCGCGAAGGCGCGGCGCGTATCGGCGATGCCTGCGGGCGTGCAGGCAACTGGCCCGAACAGTTTGAAGTTGGTCTCAGGGTCAGGCTCCGCCGTGAAGACGGCGCCGTCCAGGCCAAATGCCTCCACCTCGACAGGTTCGGCGACAACGGTTTCCTCAGGGAGGAGGTGGCCGCCGCCAGATCGCCCATCGGCCTCGCGCCAAAAGCCGTGACAATGAAAGAACGGTGCATCATCACGCCGGCCGAACGTCATCCTTGCCATCGTCAGCCGCGTGACGCCGGCGGGCCTGAAAGTGTCGCTATAGAAGGCTGCGTGTTCGGCGGACCTGGAGATCGCCGGCATGACGTAGGCGAGGGGGCCAAGCGCGCCGCCCTTGATGTTCAATGTGCCGCCGGAAAATCCTTGCCGCTGCAAAACCGCGACGCGCGGCCTCCAGCAGCGGCAGGCCTGCTTCAAGCGTGAAGGAGAAGCCGCGGCCGCGCGCTTCGACCCATTGAATACGTTCTGGCGCAGGCGCGCCGGGCTGGACGACGTGTCGCATCATTTTGCCGGCCATCAGCCTTTCCGGTTCGCGGTTCGCTGAACTTAAGCACGGTGCGTCCGATTGCGCAGCCACCATTCCATGTGGGGCAGGCGGTCTGCGCCGAAAAACGGCTCGTCATCGATGACGACGAAAGGCGAGCCGATCATGCCTTTGGCGGTCGCCGCATCGACGGCTTCGCGGAGCCGCGCCTTGGCCTCATCCCCTGCTGCGGCCGTGGCGATGTCGCCGGCTCCAAGCCGCGCTCGCGACATCGGTCATCACCTCGGGCTTGGTGATGTCGCGGTCGTGGACGTAGTGCGCCTCCATCGTCGCGCGGGCGAAGCGCTTTGCGAGCTCCGTGTCGAAGCTGTCGATGGCATAGAACATCCGCGCCGGCAGCGGCGAGACCGCCGGAAAGATCCGCGGGTGACGATAGGGGACACCGTAGACCGACGCCGAGCGCTGCATATCGTGCAGGAGATACCGCCGCCGCGCCTCGACCTCCATCGGCGGTGGCAGGCCGAGAGACTTGAACACCGCAAACAGCAACACCGGACGCCATGCCACCTCGCGTTGATGACGCGCTGCGAGGTCTGTGAGCCCGTCGGCGATCAGCCAGGCGAAAGGTGACGCGAAGTCGAAATAGAATTCGATCGGTGAGGCTGTCGCTTGCGACAAGATGAGCGTCTCCGCGGGTTCGCGCTGGGGCGTAGAGCCTGATGAAAATCGGTGCATTCAGCACGACCGACTGCGTGATGCCAAGGGCGTTGCGGGTGTCGACCGGATCAGGATGCCGTCGAGGAAAAAACTCAGGCCCGGGACCAGGCTGCGGCCCCTGCGCTGGCGATCAAGGCCACGGAATCCAGAGAATCCGAAGTCACGGACTTGCCGGCGGCTTCCACCACACGCGCGCACCAGGCCTTGACGTAGGCTGCGCGTTCCGCTTCGCCGACCCTCGGCGCCGCATAGGAAATGAACGGCTCCTCGACGTCATAGCCCATGTATTCAAGGGCCAGGCGGCGTACCGGCCATAACACCTGGTCGATGTTTCCGTAGACGTCGTCGGGTGTGAATCGCTGCGGCGTACCGCCGGTTGTAACGGACATGATCGCCCGCCGTCCCTTGAAGAGGCCCGATGTGAATCGCCGTCCGTCCACATAGGCAATGCCGTACGCCAGCACGCGATCCAACCACCCTTTGAGGATCGCGGGCGGAGCGCCCCACCACAGCGGAAACTGAAGGACGAGGAGATCCGCCGATAGCAGACGTGTCTGCTCGCGCGCGAGATCGGGCGCGAAGGAGCGGTTAGTCGCGGCGTGCGCCTGTTCGCTCTGGTAGTGAAAGCGGTTCGGATCTGCCGCCTGCAGGAAGTCATGCCGTCCGGCCACGGGATCGAAGTGGTCGGCATACAGGTCCGATACCATCACGACATGCCCCTTGTCGCGCAATGCGGCGGCTGCGGCATTTGTCAACGCCGCGTTGAACGACTGCGGCTCCGGGTGAGCGTGGACGATCAGGACGTTCAAGTTGGTGCTCCTTGCCTCGTCGGATTGTTGGGCTCAGCGAGGTCACCCCGCCGCTTCGGCCTCGACGAGGGGCTCGAGCCCGAGCACGCGGGCGGTGTTGGTCGACACCATCTTGTGAATCTCGTCGTCCTCGTAGCCGAGCTCCAGGCACAGGGCGACGCCGCGGCGAAAACCTTCGAGCGGACTGAACACGCCGACCTGGCCGAGATCCGAGCACAGGATGGTGTTGTCGACGCCGGCCGCGTCGATCTGATGCCGCAAGTCCTCAGCTGTGCGGGTCTTGAACTTCGAGCCGTCCAGGAACATGCAGAGCGAATGCTCGACCATGGCGCCCATCGCGGCGATGCCCCTGACATCGTTGAGGCTGGCGCCGACGATGTCCTCCGGATGGGTGAAGATCAGGCGCTTGACGCCGCGCCGCTGCGCCTCCTCGAAGACGAGCCAGGTCTCGCTGACGTGCAGGTGGCCGCTCGCCAGGATCATGTCGTTCTTGGCGATGACGTCGAGCACGTCCTTGACGCTGTCCAGCACCTTCTTGTTGGCGTCGAGCACGGGCACAGGTGACGCTGGCCGCATCTTCTGGGTCGAGGCGGGATGCGACCAACTGGACGTCTTCTCCCAGCGCAGGTGATTTTCGGCGGCCAGTGTCGGCATCCAGACGATCTTGCCGCCCATCGCAGCGGTATGCTCCACCGCATAAGGGTTGATGCCGCCGACCACATTGTTGAGCACGATGCTCGAGAAGATCCTGGTGCTCAGCTCCGGGTAATGCTTTCTGATCAATTCGGCGGTGGCGACGCCTGCGTAGTCGTGGTCCTTGGTGACGACCGCGGCAAAGCCGGCGGCCGACAGTTCGCGCACAAGCTCGAGGTGATCGATGCCACGCGGAGCGATCGACGGGCCGCTATGCACGTGCGGATCGATGGCGCCTTTGAGGATGGCATCGATGCGGGCTTTGTTCTTGTCTGTCATTGCGGTTCTCCGAACGATCGTGGCGGCGAGGGCGTGTTGTTTCAACTATTGCAGGATCGAGAAAGCCGGCAGCCAGAGCGTAATCGCCGGCACGGTGGCAACGAGGGCCAGAAGCAGAATGCAGATGAAGAACATCGGCAGCACCTCCCAGCTGACCTCGAGGACGGACTTTCCGGCGATCGCGCAGACCACGAACAGGCAGACCCCGACCGGCGGGGTGACCATGCCGATGACCACGTTCAGCGTGACCATCACGCCAAACTGGACCATGTCCATCTGGATCAGCTGCGCGACCTTGATCAGGATCGGCATGGTCACGATCATCACCGAGATCGGTTCAAGGAATTTGCCGAGGATCAAGAGGATCAGGTTGAGCATCAGGAGAATGACGAACTTGTTGTCGCTGACGCTCAACAGGCTGTTCGCGAAGCTGGTCGGCACTTCCTCGATGGTCAGGGCGAAGGCGACAATGCTCGCCATGGCAAGAATGAACAGCAATGCGGACGTCGCGATTGCCGTGCTGTAGAGCGCCTCCCAAAGGCGCGGCCACGTCAGTTCGCCGTGCAGCGCGCCGACGATCAATGCGTAGGCAACCGCGACCGCTGCGGATTCGGTCATTGTGAAAATGCCGGATTTGACACCTCCAACGATGATGACGGGCAACATGAGCGCCGGAGTGGCGGCAAGGAGCGCTCGGGCTCGGTCAGGCCACGCCACCTTCGGCATGGATGGGAAGTTGCTGCGCTGGGCCCGCCAGCCTGCGTAAGCGAGCAGGCCGAAGCCGAGAAGGATGCCCGGGATGATCCCGGCGATGAACATCTGCGCGATCGAGGTGCCGGACAGAACGCCGAAGACGATCATCGTAATGCTGGGCGGGATCAGCGGATCGATCACGGCGCTCATCGCGACAAGCGCTGCGCCATAGGCCGCCGGAATGCCCTGGCGCGTCATGGCCGGGATCATGAGGCTGCCTATCGCGGAAGATTGCGCGATGGCGCTGCCGGAGATTCCGGCGAACAGCATGCTCGCGAGCACCGTGACCAGCGATAATCCGCCCTTGAAATGACCGACCAGTGCATTGGCGAAATTCACCATGCGGGCACTCAACCCGCCGAAATTCATCAGGCTGCCGGCCAGCAGGAACAAGGGGATCGTCAGCAACACGAATTGGTCGACGCCTGACAGCATCCGCTGCGGCAGTGCTGCGACCAGCATCCAGTTGTCGGTGAAATACAGATAGAGCAGCCCGCCAACACCGAGTGCAAGCGAGATGGGGACGCCGAGCAGCAGCAGTCCAAGAAAAAAGCCGAGGAAAGAGAACATCCAATCTCCTCAGGCTGACGGATTGGCCGGCTGTGGCGATCGCTTCGACGTCATCAATGCGAGAGCGTCGTTGACCAGACCCGCCGCAATGTGGGCGAGCAATATCGCGCAACCAACCGGGACCGAGACATAGACCCAGAAGACCGGCACATGCGCCGGTTTTCCGACAAGGGACGTCCATATGAAGTCGATGGCGGGAATTGTCTGGGCGTTGAAGCGGCCGGCATAGACGATGCCATGGCGCACCATGAGATAGAGGAAATAGCAAACGGGAAGCGCGACGATCAGCCTCATCAGCAGTCGGGCCGACGGCGAAAGTTTTGCCGGGAGCATGTCGAGAACGATCAGTTCGCCCTGGTGATAGGCGATACCGATCAGAAGGAAACTTTGCCAGATCAAAATGTAGCGGCACAGTTCTTCGGCCCAGATCAACGACGCGTTGAAGACATAGCGGGCGATGACCTGGGTGATCATGATGACGACGATCGCCAGCATCGACGTGCCGGCGAGGAAGCGCATGACGCGCAGGTACGCGGCGAGCGGAATCATCTCGATGGAGGGAGCTACGTCGTTCGTCTGCATTGCGCACGATCCTGTCGCGGCGGCGAAGATGGAGGAGTGCGCCCGCCCGCAGGCGGGCGCGCAGGCATGCACGATCAGGTCGTAGCTTGCGCCGCCGCGACGAACTCCGCGATCAGCGGCGACTTCTTGCTCCATTCGCCGATGATCGGTTCGACCTTCGCCTTCATGGCCGCCAGATCTTCGAGCGGGATGAACTGGACACCCTTCTTCTTCAGGTCGTCGCGCGCGGAAAAATCCTGCGTCTTTGTGTAGGTCATGGTCGGAAGGATCGACTCTCTTCCGGCTTGCCGCATCGCGGCCTGAACGTCCGGCGGCAGTCCGTCGAAGAACGTCTTGTTGGCAACGATCACGTTGTGCCAGGGGTAATGCCCGGTCAGCGTCATGTACTTGCCGACCTCCCACAGGTTTTCGCCGACCACCGAGGACACGTTGATCTCGACGGCATCGATCACCTTGGTCTGCAGGGCGCTGTAGACCTCGCCATAGGGCAGGCCGACCGGCGCCGTGCCGACGGCCTCCCAGATTTGCTTGTGCAAGGGCACCGGCACGATGCGGGTCTTGAGGCCGGCAAAATCGGCAATGGTCTTCACCGGCTTGCCGACTGACAGGAAGTTGCGCTGGCCGATATCGGAGGTTTGCAATCCCACCAGTCCGGCCGGCGCCAGATCATCGAGCATCTTCTGTCCGATGTCGCTCGTGGCAAGCTTGGTGAAATGCTCATAGTCGCGAACGAGGAAGGGAAGCTGATAAGCGGCAAGCGCCGGTCGGCCGGTGACGAGCGGATAGAGCACACCGCTCGCGCCCGCGAGCTCGACCGTTCCCGCGATAACCGACTTCGAGCGACTGCTTGTCGTCGCCAAGCTGTCGGTTGGAGAATATCTGCACGTTGACGCGGCCGGGCACGAGCTTCTCGAGCGCTTCCTTGAACTTCACCGCGGCGATGTGGCCGGGATGAACTTCCGCGGCGGCATGCGCGAGCCGCATCCGGATCGCTTTCTGGGCGCGGGCCACCCAGGGCATGGCAATGGTCGCTGCAGTGGCTCCCGCTCCCGCAAGCAAGCGGCGTCGCGTGGTCCGCATGAGGTCCTCCCTTATGTTGTTTCGTTAGTCAGAACATTGTTGCGAAGTATGTTATAGAAGCTTAATGCTTCGTCAAGGCTGGCGCGGACCATCTCGATAGCGGCCGAAATGCACGAATTTGCCTAAGGCGGCCGAAATCTGCTTGTATCGGTCAACAATGCAATGTTCTGTTGTTCGAAACAGTGAGCGCCGACCGGGAGTCGAGGTCGGCCGAGTGCTGAAAGTTCAGAAAATAAAGTGTGGGAGGAAGGCGATGTATGACGTGTCGGACCCGCGCTCGCGGCTCGCCCAGTCGACGACGGCAGCTGCGTCCGCCGTTCCTCGGCGGCCGGTTTTGCGGCGGCCCAGTTCGGGCGTTTCTACGAGAGCGAGCCGCAGGAGAGCGGACCAGCCGGCCGCACCTGGTACACGCGCGGTCAGAACTTCATCGTGGCCTACAGCGACGCCAAGCCGGGCGCGGTCTTCGCCCGTCAGGATCAGTGCGATGAATATGTCGTGCTGGTGCCGGACCGGGAGACATCGATCACGGTCACCGCGGGGGCGAAACGGTCAGCGTGCCGGGCCACTCGCTGGTGATCGTGCCGCCCGGAAACAGCCAGGTGGTCGTGCCCGCAGGCGGACGCGTCGTGCGTCTCATCACCACGCAGTCGAAAGATATCGCGGACAAGTGCGAGAATGCGACCGCCTATGCGACGCGGCCGCAGAACATCCCGCCGTTTCAGGCGTGGCCGGAGCCGGTCGGCGGCTATCGCATTCGCGTCTACAGCCTGGACGTTCCGCCGACGCCGGGTCGTTTCGGCCGCATCTTCCGCTGCACCACTTTCATGGTGAACGTTCTCGATCCGCAGATCGGCCCGCGCGACGTGACAAAGCTGTCGCCGCACCATCACGACGATTTCGAGCAGGGCTCGCTCGCGCTCGAAGGCGCATTCACGCATCATCTGCGCTGGCCCTGGACGACGAATCTCAATGCGTGGCGCGAGGACGAGCATGCCTTTTGCAACTCGCCGTCGATTACGGTGATCCCGCCGCCGGCGATCCACACCTCGCGCGGCATGAAGGATGGCCTCAACCAGCTTGTGGACATCTTCTCGCCGCCGCGGATCGATTTTTCCAGGCAACCCGGATGGGTGCTCAATGCCGACGACTATCCGATGCCGAAGGGCGTTTCTTCCGGCGCATAGACGGCTAGTGTCGTGGTTCAGAAATTCGCTCTACCTTCGCCGCGAGTCCGTCGAGCGAATTTCTGAACCATAAACGACACTAAAATCATAAGTTTGCTAGTGTCCTTATCGATCCGAAGTTCGCTCCCGAGGGTGCCGCGAAGTAGGGCGAACTTCGGATTCGGGACACTAGCCTTCTAAAGGGAGC
>CAVWTB010000014.1:0-15095 GCA_963757845.1 uncultured Alphaproteobacteria bacterium | reverse complement strand
CCGCCGAACTTCTCCGGCACGAGGCCGAGCTCTTTGCCTCGACGTCGATGCCGGCGCTGGCCCCGCCGCTCCAGGGCCCGAGCAGGATGACGTCCGTGCCTGCACGCCTGCATCCGCGCAACGAAGCGATGCGGCCAGCCCCACATCCATCGTGCGATATTCGAAGGCAATGCGAGGATGGTGTTGCGGCACGCCGACGGGCACATATCCGCTCCAGCCCAGTGCCGCGTAGCGGACGATGCACGCCTTCAGCGATTCCTGATCGTAACCGCGCAGGCCGGGGATCGACTGGATGGCCGCACGGGTCGGCTCAGAGCCGCCATAGACGCCGAAGAGCGAAGCGCGAAATTCCGGCCGCTTGAGCAGAAGCGCCGCAAGGGCGGTGCCCTCCTCCGCGCGCCGGCTCTTGTAGTTCACGAGAAATTTCCGGTCAGGAAACGCTTCGAACACCTCGGTCAGCTCGGGCATCAGCCCTTTGCCCTTTCCGCGAAACGGAAAGCTCTTGCCGCCGTCGGCGGTGTAGCCGTGGCCGATGTCGAGCGCCTTCAGGGCCGAGAACGTCGTCAGCTCGGTGACGCCTGATCCGTCGGTGCGGCAATCCAGCGTCCAGTCGTGGAAGACCGCGAACTTGCCGTCCGGCGTCAGATGGACGTCGAGCTCAACGACATCGGCGCCGCTCTCGAAGGCAGCGCGCATCGAGGCGAGCGTGTTTTCCAGGAACGGATGGCGGGGCGGCGCAATCAGCGTGGCCGTACAGGTGTCGTTGTCGAGGCTTTCAGTCGGAAACGTCTGGTAGACGCCGCGGTGGGCGAGAACCTGGGCTTTTGCATTCGGCTGATGGTCCGTGCAGGACCGACGAGTTGTTGAGCCATACCCCTGCGGCGGCCAGCAAGGTTGCCGCCACAATCACCAGAACTTTCCTGAACATGCGCCTCCCCAATCGAGGCGCACCATAAGTCCAATTCGGGCGAAACGAAGCCAGAGAGCCGGCGACGGCCGAAAGCTACAGCCCCAGCGCCTTCTCGCTCGCGGCGATCCAGCGCCGCAGCGCCTTGTAGCCTTCGAGGTGGAAGCCGCCTTCCGGCGCGACGCGGGTGTAGGCGAGCAGCGACACGTCGGCGAGGGAGAAGTGGTCGCCGGCGAGGTACGGCGTCAGTGCCAGCTGGTGCTCCATCCGCGCCAGCGCCGCATAGCCGCGCTTGACCTTGTCCGTATCGAGGTCGCCGACCGACTTGCCGAGATAGACCATCTGGAAGCGGCAGACGGCGATATAAGGCTCGTGGCTGTACTGCTCCCAGAACATCCATTCGTCCATCTTCGCCGCCTCCCAGGCGACGGCAGGGATCATGTCGGTATCGCGCGCCAGGTAGCGGATGATCGCGTTGGACTGCGCCAGCGTCCGCCCGTCGTCGAACTCGACCACCGGCACCTGCCCTGCGCCATTGAGCTTCAGGAACTCGATGGTGCGCGTCTGGCCTTTGGTGATGTCGATGTCGATCCAGCGGTAGTTCAGCGCGAGCTTGTCGCACACCCACTTCACCTTCAGGCAGTTGCCGGACTTGGTGTCGCCGTAGATCTTCATGGCTGGCTCCCGTGTTCTGCGGGCGCGTCATCTTACGCGCGAGCTAGCTGGGACGGTAGCCGAACAGGGCGGACTTCAACTGTCAAGCAAAAGCGCAATGATACACAACGCAAGCCGTGTGCCGGCGGCTTCAGAACTTGTAGCCGACGCCGCCGCGGACCGAGTGGATGCTCGTGTTGACGGTCGAGGTGAGCTGCAAATATTCGTACTCGGCGCGGACGAACAGTCCCCCGAACAGCATCCAGTCCAGGCCGCCGCCGGCGACAAATCCGTGTACGAACTGGTTCTTGGTGTCGCTCGAGATCGTCGTGGCCGCACCGGTGCGCGTTCGTCACCGTCATGCTCCGCGCGGTGTCGGCGCGTCCGAGAGTCCGACGCCGGCGAAGAGATAGGGCATGAAGCTACCCATGGTGTAGCCGCCGCGCGCGCGAATGGAGCCGAAATCCTTCACGGCTCATCGAGCCAAAAGATCGGAATATATTCCCAGCTCGTATCGCCGCGCACGGCCGCCGAGACGCCGGTGAACGTTCCCGTGCATGTAGCTGCCTTCGAAGCCCGAGCACGACATTCTCGTATTGCGCGTTGTAGCCGCCAAAGGCGCCGAACATCGTGGCCCGGTGGGTCGCGTCCTGGAGGAACGGCCAGATCGCGTTCGAGGTCGGCACCGGACTGAACTCATAAAGGGCCATGCTGCTGGCGCCGTAGCCGGCCTGGCCGCCGACGTAGAAGCCCTGCCAGACGGTCTGGCAGCAAGCGGGCGCCGGCTCGTGGAGCGCGCCGCGCAGGATCGGCAAATCGGCCGCGAAGGCGGTGCTCTGCGTGGCAACCGCGATGAAACCTGCAACCAGCAAACGACGCATCAGAAACTCCCAGCCACTTCACTCAACCCGTTGCCGATCATCGCTTGTTAACCTTAATCAATCGTTGTCGCGCGCTCGGGCGCGATAAAGAAAACGGCGCGGACCTGATCAATCCGCGCCGTTTCCGTTCGAAGAATTTTTTGTCGGCTCAGCCGCGGCGCATCAGCACCGGCGGCGGAGCTGCGGGCTCGCAGCAGGTCCAGCGCACGCCGAGCTTCACGTCGTGCGAGGTGATGCCGTTGAAGTGCATCGGATTGTTGACGTTGTTGATGCCGTCGAAGGTGCGCAGGTCGCCGGACAGCGCGTCGCCGAGATGCACGTAGCGATAGGCGAGCTCCATCGTCAGGCTGTTGGAAACCTTGTAGCCGAGACCGGCATGCAGGGCGTAGGCGAAGTTGAACTTCGATTCGTCGCGCGCGAAGGCAACGCCGTTGGTGACCGTGTTGGTGTCGACGAAGCTCGAGATCGTCGTCTTCACGCCGCCGACGCCGACGCCGATGAACGGGGTGATGCACCACCAGGTGCCGAGATCGGCATAGAGGTTGACCAGCGCCAGCCACTCTTCCTTGTTGCCGCGATAGTCGTCGGTGCCGATCGGCACGCCGTTGAAGTTGACGATGTCGAGGCCGCTGATGGAAGCCTTGGCGCGATATTCACCGGTGATGTCGGCCCGAAACCAGTTGCCGAACTGATAGCCGACGCCGACGCCGAACAGCGTCGCGCCGCTGAAGCCTGCGCCGACCGTGGTCACGCTGATGCCGGGCGCTTCGTACAGTACGTTGTGGAGGCTCTTCACCTTTTGCTGCGTCAGGCCGACGTCGCCGCGCAGATACCAGCCGGAGAACTCCTCGACCGGCGGCGGCGAGCGTACCGGCGGCGGAGGGGCGATGGGAACGTCGGCGGCAAATGCCGAGGTGGACAGCAATCCCACCACTCCCGCAACAACAACTGACTTAACGCTACGCATCGGCTTCGTCCTTCTGTCCCGTGCAGCCAAACGAAATGCGGCCGCACTTCTGAAACCCATGGACAGAACGATCGCACCAAAAACTTAAGCGGCGCTTAACCCTAATTCTTAACCGTGATTATTAATCAACGTGAAAAACGGACCCGCGCAAAATGCGGCGAGCGAAGCTCGCGGCGTCACAGCTATCGAAAATGTTGAAGCGATCTCTTCTCCCCTCCTCCCGCTCGGCGTAGCGCAGCGAAGCCGAGTGGCGGGGAGGGAGGGGAGAGGAAGCGCCCGTCGAGTGACCGCGCAAAAAACTGTGCGCAACGCGTGAGGCCGCCGAGCGAAAATCACGCCCTCGCGGGCTTTGGCATATTCGGCAAGAGGAAGCCGATCAATCCAATCGCCGGCAGGAAAGAGCAGACGGTGAACACGAACTCGATGCCGTGGATGTCGGCGAGCTTGCCGAGTACTGCAGCGCCAAGGCCGCCAACGCCGAACGCGAAACCGAAGAAGATGCCGGAGATCAGACCGATCCGGTGCGGCATCAGTTCCTGCGCGAACACGATGATCGCCGCCGTCGCCGACGAGATGATGAAGCCCGCCGCTGCAACCGCCAGCAAGCCGCCGATCAGGCCGAGGTGCGGCATCGCCAGCGCGAACGGCAGCGCGCCGAGGATCGAAAGCCAGATCACGTATTTGCGGCCGATGCGGTCGCCGATCGGGCCGCCCAAGAAGACGCCCGCGGCATTCGCGGCGAGAAACACGAACAGGTAGATCTGCGCCGCCTGGGTCGACACGCCGAACTTCTGCATCAGGTAGAACGTGTAGTAGCTCGACAGGCTGACGGTATAGAGCGCCTTGGTGAACGTCAGCAGCGCCAGCACCACGAGGCCGATGATGATCCGCCGCGACGTCGGCAGGTTGGCCGGCATCGACGCGATCGCCTGTTTGCGCGAGACGATCCGCGGCTTGTACCAGCGGCCGACATTCCACAGCACCAGGATCGCGACGAACGCGATCGAGGAGAACCAGGCGATGCTCGGCTGGCCGAACGGCACGATGATGGCGGCAGCCAGCAGCGGGCCGACCGCGGTGCCGAGATTGCCGCCGACCTGGAACACCGCCTGCGCAAAGCCGTAGCGGCCGCCGGATGCGAGCCGCGCGATGCGCGCGGATTCGGGATGAAACACCGCCGAGCCGAAGCCGACGGTGGCGGCCGCCAGCAGGATGAACGCGAACTGGCTCGCGAGGCTAAGCATGATCAGGCCCGCGAAGGTGAAGAACATGCCGATCGCGAGCGAATAGGGCTGGGCCTTGCGGTCGGTAAAGATGCCGACCACCGGCTGCAGCAGCGATGTCGTGAACTGGAACGCCATCGTGATCAGGCCGATTTGCGCGAAGTCGAGCGCGTAGTTCGCCTTCAGGATCGGATAGACCGACGGGATCAGCGACTGCATGGTGTCGTTGAGGAAGTGCGAGAAGCTCAAACCCCCGATCACTGCATAGGCCGGCCCGCTGGATGCCTTCGCATCCGCAGCCGGCGGCAGCTCCGGCGCGACGACCGGCGCTGCGAGCGCTTCTTCGGTGACGATGACAGGCTTGTTCACGACGGGCTTCCAGCTTCGGTTCGAGTTTCTCGCAGGTACGAATAGCCTATTTGGCCCGCACAAAAGGTGATGGCAGCTTTGCGGCCGGTGGCCGTACCGCACAGGTTAGTGGTGTTCGGAGCCAGCACTCCTTCTCCCCGCCTGCGGGGAGAAGGTCGGGATGAGGGGGCTGATGAATCTCCGCGAGTGCCTCGGGTGCGATTTGCGCCGTGCCATGCCCCTCACCCGCCTCGCTTCGCGAGGCGACCTCTCCCCGCGCCTGCGGGGAGAGGTTAAGGTTCATACCCCGCGCTTGCGCAGCAGGTAACGGTGCCGACCTTCAAGCACCATCACACCGTTCTGGTTATGCACGGTTGAGCGCAGGCCGACGACGCCAGTGGAGCGGTTCGGCGTCAGCTCATCGACTTCAAGAACGGGATAGACCGTGTCGCCGACGAACACCGGCGCCAGAAATTTACTCGACTGCTCGATGAAACCTTTCAGCGAGTCCTCGACCAGATGCGGAAACAGGCCCGCGCCGGCGGCCGTCTGGATCAGCACCTGAAAACCGTGCGCCAGCATGTGCGGCATGCCGTGGCGGCGGCAGTATTCGACGTCGTAGTGGACCGGGTGGTTGTCACCGCTCGCCGCCTGAAAGGCGAGGAAGATCGCGTCCGTCATCGTGCGGCTCGGCAGCACGAAGCGTTCGCCGAGCTTGAAATCTTCGAACCAGCGCTGCTCCTGAACAAGCCGATGTGCCGCCGGATCGAACGCGGCGCTCTTGTCGCTCACGCCGCTGCGGCCTCGCCGACCGCCGCACAGATCGAATCGACGATATCCTCGACCAGCTCGCGATCATCGCCCTCGCCCATCACGCGGATCACCGGCTCGGTGCCGGAGGCGCGGACGAGCAGGCGGCCGCTGCCGTTCAGCTTGCCTTCCGCGGCAGCGATGACGGATTTCACCGACGGATCGTCGAGCGGCTTGCCGTTGCGGTAGCGGACGTTCTTCAGCACCTGCGGCAGCGGATCGAAACGATGGCAGACTTCCGACACCGGGCGATTGAGCTTGCGCACCACCGAGAGCACCTGCAGTGCTGCGACGAAGCCGTCGCCGGTGGTGTTGAACTCGGACAGGATGATGTGACCGGAGGATTCGCCGCCGACGTTGCAGTTCTGTGCGAGCATCTGCTCCAGCACGTAGCGGTCGCCCACCTGGGTGCGGATCAGTTTCAGCCCGATGCCTGCGAGATAACGCTCAAGGCCGAGGTTGGACATGACCGTCGCGACGACGGCAGGCTGCGACAGGCGGCCATCGTCCTTCCAGCTCTCGGCGATCACCGCCAGCAGCTGGTCGCCGTCGACGATGTGACCGCGCTCGTCGGTGATGATCACCCGGTCCGCGTCGCCGTCGAGCGCGATGCCGATGTCGGCGCGCATCTCGCGCACTTTTCGCCCCAACGCTTCCGGCGCGGTCGAGCCGCAGTCCTTGTTGATGTTGAAGCCGTCCGGATCGACGCCGATGGCGATGACGTCGGCACCGAGCTCCCACAGCGCCTCAGGCACCACCTTGTAGGCGGCACCGTGGGCGCAATCGACCACGATGCGCAGGCCTTCGAGGCTGAGCGAACGCGACAGCGTGCGCTTGGCGAATTCGATGTATCGGTCGTACGTGCCGTCGATGCGGCGCGCGCGGCCGATGCTGGCGCTGTTGGCGAGCTTGCGCGTCAGGTCCTCATCGAGCAGCTGCTCGATGCGCATCTCGACGTCGTCGGACAGCTTGTAGCCGTCGGGGCCGAACAGCTTGATGCCGTTGTCGTCGAACGGATTGTGCGAGGCGGAGATCATCACGCCGAGGTCGGCGCGCATCGAGCGCGTCAGCATGGCGACGGCCGGCGTCGGCATCGGACCGAGCAGCAGCACGTCCATGCCGACCGAGGTGAAGCCCGCCTGCAGCGCGGACTCGATCATGTAACCGGACAGGCGCGTGTCCTTGCCGATCACAACGCGATGACGATGATCGCCGCGCAAGAACACGAGACCGGCCGCCTGGCCCACGCGCAGCGCGAGCTCCGGCGTGATCACACCGTTGGCGCGACCGCGGATTCCATCCGTTCCAAAATATTTGCGAGCCATCGACTACCCCCTCCCGCCGCCGACAACCGGCGCGAGTACCCCTGTCGTTGAGGGGCTTATAAAGGCTTTCGAACCTACTTGAACCTCAAAATATATATTAGAAAGTTACTGAGGACAGCCCCAGCAACCGATTTTCTCTAAAAACATCAAATGATTAATCGGACGCCGGCAGTTAACCCGCCTTCTCCGGTTCCCGCTTGCGACGCGCGTCGTATTTCGACGGCGCCGGCTGCACGATGCTGACGGGGTCGGAGCCGGGAAAGGTCCCAAGCAGCCCCTCATCCAGCGCCTGTTCGAGGTCGCGCCGTTCATCGGCCTCGCTGCGATGAAGCTCGTCGCGCCGTTTCCTTTCCATGCGTTTGGGCCCCGAAGGCCGAGGCTAGCCGGCCTTTTGTTTGCGCTTGATGTCCTTGTCCTCCTTCGAAGGCGGAGGCTGCGTCATGTTCACCGGATCGGATGCGGGAAAGGTATCCTCCAGCCCCTTCTCCAGCGCTTTGTCGGCTTCGGTCTTCCGCTTGTCGGGCTTGCCGACCTTGTCCGCCAACACGTCCTTTGGCGCCGGGTTGAATTTGCTCATCCTGAACGTCCTCTCGGCTCGAGTTCTTGAAGGACCTAACGGCCCGCAGCGTCCCGTGGTTCCGCTCTTGCGCAGCGCGCAAAGTCGCCCTTCTGCCGATTTGGCGCGCACGCAGGGCGTGATACAGCATCAATCGAGACGGAACCGGCCTTGGGCTACAGCACCCGAACAGCAGAAACGGGCGCGGGGCGTGTGCGGAGGAAACTGTGAAAGACATTACCTGCATCGAGGATTTGCGCGAACTGCACCGGCGCAAGGTGCCGAAGGCCTTCTTCGACTATGTCGATCACGGGTCCTATGCAGAGGAGACGCTGCGCGCCAACCGGGCCGACCTCGAGGCGATCAAATTCCGCCAGCGCATTCTCGTCGATATCTCGGTGCGCGACCAGCGGACCAAAATCCTCGGCGAAGACGCGAGCATGCCGCTGATCCTCGCACCGGTCGGCTCCACGGGCATGCAGATCGGCGACGGCGAAATCCTCGCCTGCCGCGCCGCGCAGGCAGCGGGCATCCCCTACACGCTCTCCACCATGTCGATCTGCTCGATCGAGGACGTCGCCGCCAATGTCGAGAAGCCGTTCTGGTTCCAGCTCTACGTCATGAAGGACCGCGGCTTCTGCAAGTCGCTGATCGAGCGCGCGATCGCCGCCAAGTGCAGCGCGCTGGTGCTCACCGTCGACCTGCAGATTCTCGGCCAGCGCCACATGGACATCAAGAACGGCCTGTCGGTGCCGCCGAACCTGATGCGGCTGAAGAACATCATCGATTTCGCATCGAAACCGCGCTGGCTGATGAGCATCGCCCGCGCCAAGCGGCGCGACTTCGGCAACATTATCGGCCACCTGCAGGGCGCGAAGGACCTCAACTCGACGGCCA
The DNA here is from genome assembly GCA_963757845.1 of uncultured Alphaproteobacteria bacterium. GTDB lineage: Bacteria > Pseudomonadota > Alphaproteobacteria > Rhizobiales > Xanthobacteraceae > P52-10. Next base: position 6,527 of record CAVWTB010000014.1, on the reverse strand, counting down.
CCCGCGTCTCGCAGCAGTTCGATCCGGCGCTGAGCTGGAAGGACGTGGAGTGGATCCGTTCGATCTGGCCGGGCAAGATCATCCTGAAAGGCATTCACGACGTCGAGGATGCGCGACAGGCGGTGAAGACCGGCGCGCATGGCATCGTCGTCTCCAATCACGGCGGCCGGCAGCTCGACGGCGCGCCGTCGTCGATCTCGGTGCTGCCGAAGGTCGTCGATGCGGTCGGCTCGCAGACGGAAGTGATCTTCGACAGCGGCATTCGCTCGGGCCAGGACGTGCTGCGCGCGCTGGCGCTCGGCGCAAAATCCTGCATGATCGGTCGCGCCTATATCTACGGGCTCGGCGCCGGCGGCCAGGCCGGCGTCACCAAGGCGCTGGAGGTGATCTCAAACGAGCTCAGCGTCACCATGGGCCTGTGCGGCGTGAACAAGCTCGAGGACGTCAACCAGAACATCCTGGTCGGCTATCAGAACTGACGGAAGTACGTAGCCCGGATGACATAGGCGGCCTTCAGGCCGCCGTTCTTAAGAACGCCGATGCTTCGCATCGGCTATGGCGTAATCCGGGAATGTGATTGCTAAGTCGGCCCCCCGGATTTCGCTGCGCTTCATCCGGGCGCTACATTCCTGACGCACGGAGGCGCGCAATGACCAGTCTACTCTACCACGACGGCAATCGCGCGCTGCAGGATGAGTATGGCTCACGGCCACTCGCCGACCGGCTCGAGGAAAAGCTCACGCGCACGGAATTCACCGCCGACGACAAGGCCTATATCGAATCCTGCATCTACTTCTTCGTGGCAACCGCTGACGCCGAAGGCCGGCCCGACTGCTCGTTCAAGGGCGGTGCGCCCGGCTTCGTGCGCATCACCGGGCCGTCGGAGCTGGCGTTTCCCGACTACGACGGCAACGGCATGTTCAAGAGCCTCGGTAACCTCAGCGTCAATCCGCATGTCGGGCTGCTGTTCATCGCCATGCACGACAAGCCGAAGCGGCTGCGCGTCAACGGCGAGGCGCGGATTTTGCGCGATGATCCGCTGCTCAAGGATGTTACCGGCGCGCAGATGATCGTGCGCGTGACGGCGCACGCGATCTTCCCGAACTGCCCGCGGTACATTCCGCAGCTGACGTTGAGCGAGCCGTCGGTCTACACGCCGAAGAAGGACGTCACGCCGGTCGAGCCCGCGTGGAAGAACTTCGACATGTTCAAGGATGTCGTGCCGCCCAGGGCGCCGACGGCGACGTAGTCGTCATTGCGAGCGAAGCGAGAGCAATCCAGCTGCGCGCCGGCAGGCGCGCAAAATAACAGGGCTCGAGTTGCGCGACTGCTGCGCTTTTTTCGGTTGGGCGCGCTTCGCGCGCGCTGGATTGCTTCGCTTCGCTCGCAATGACGATTCCTACCTCCCAAACACCACCGTTTTGTCCGTCGGCCAGCGCACGCGCCAGCCGAATTTCACCTCGCGGGTCTCGCCGGGGGGCACGTCGGTGGTCCAGGCCATCACGCCGCGCTGGTCGCGCACGTCGCGCTGCGTCGGTTGCGTGGACTGCAGCATCTCGACCTGGATTTCCGAATTCTCCGCCACGGGCAACTGCTCCTCGATCGTCACCTTGACCGGCGACGTGTGGCCGTTGCGCATGACGATCTTGAACTCGCGCTCGTCGGTCTTCGAGGAGGTGATGATGCCTGCCGAGCCTTCGTTCTTGCGCAGCACCGAACGGGTGATCTTCACCTGCTCGTCGGCGCCGAAGCCGAGCTGGACCGTCTCGTCCTTTTGCGTCGCCGCCATCTGGCCGCGGCCGACGAAGGTGCCGTCGCGATAGAGGCTGACGCGGCCGGCCAGCAGCGGCGCTTCGTCGGTCTGCTTGAAGCTCGCTTCGAGATAGGCGGTGTCGTCGACAACGGGCGCTGCGCGCACCAGAAGCTCCGGAGCCGCAGTCATCGACGCAATGCGCATCGACCGCGCGCCCTCGCCGGCGCCGAGGCTGACGCGGCCGGGAATGCGGAACACCGCCTGGAAGCCGCTCACGTCGACCACCGCTACGCGCTCCTCGACCGCTTCAGCGGCACCGGCCCTTTCCCGCGCCGCATCGTGCATCAGACCCGACGAGCGCGAGGCTGGGGGTGAGGCTGCGGGCGCCGGCATCACCGGCCGCGGCACCTGGGTCGGCGGATAGCGCACGATCACGGTGTTCAGGTTCGGCGCGCTGCCGCCGCGCGCGGTGCGCGCGGTGGAAACGGCGAGCGCGACATTGGCCCAATCCTCGCCGGTACGCTGCACGATCTCGGCGCGGCGCACCAGCTCGAGCGAGGCCTTGCGATCCTTCGCGCCGGTGTCGAGGCGCGCATCATAGAGCGGCACCCAGCGCGCATCGCGCACCGAATAGCTGACGCGCAGCGTCGCTGTGGCGGCTGCCTGCGCGGACAGATCGATCCGCACCTCCATCTTGCGCGGCGGATCGGTGCGCTGACCGGATTTCAGGATGGCGATCTCCGCGTCGATCTCGCGCTTCTTCACCTGCAGGCCGCGGATGGTCTCGTCCGCGCGGCTGATTTCCTCCTCGATCGCCTTGAACGCCTCGCGCCATTCGGCGAGCGGGCGCGCATTGCTCTCCTCACCGAGGCCGAGGGGCGCGTCGGTGGCGAAGCGGCGGGCGAAATCCTTGCGCACGTTGGCCGCGGAAATCCTATCGTCCAGCAAGCGGCCCTCGTCCTGCAGCGCCTGCAGCTTCTTCTCGCGCTCGGGCGTGCTCTGCACAGGCTGCGGCGCGGGAGGCCGCGCGTCGATCGAGCCGATCTGCACGCGGGCGCCGCCCTCGCCTTCCACCCTGAGCGATGCCGGGTCGAGGCCCAGCGGAAAATCGCGCGCCAGCACCACGTTCTCGCCGGCGGGCAGGTTGACCTTCAGCACGCGGGTCACGGTCGCGCCGTCCGGATAGACCGTCACCGTGTCGATTGCAGACGTGGCTTCGATGTCGTCGGCCGATGCGGCCACGACAGAGCCCATAACAGTCAGAAACGTCAGAAGAATGCGCAAGGAAGCCTCCCCTCAGAGGTGAACGGCGAAGGTGTATCGGCCGAAGTCTGGATTCACGTGACCGCAGTATGGCGTTTTACCGGCAGTCATCTGTCGCACGAACTTCACCGCCGGTTCATGGACTTTGGCGTCGCGGAAGCGTGACGCCAGTCTCCCCTTACGCCGAATTGTAGCCCGGATGAGCGCAGCGACATCCGGGACCTCATCGCCGAGTCAGCCCCGGATATCGCTGCGCTCATCCGGGCTACGAGCTATCCGCAGCCGACTTCCGCCCTGCGAAATATATATCCATTGGATGCATATCTCCGTTGCGGCAGAGCGCGTGTTTTTCCTGCCCAAAAGCATCCAACGGATGTATTTAAACACGCCAACGAGAAATATCTTTAAGGAGACACGCATGCCGGGCCCGGTCACCTATTCCCGCGATGGAGCGATCAGCCGGATCGTCATGGACGACGGCAAGGCGAACGTCATGTCGCTGGCGATGCTGAACGCACTGCATGCCGCGTTCGACCAAGCCGAGCGCGACAAGGGCGTCACGGTGCTCTCCTCACGCGGAAAACATTTTTCCGGCGGCTTCGATCTCAACGTGTTCGCGAAGGGCAGCGCGGACGAACAGTATCAGATGGTGAGGGCCGGCGCCGAGCTCGCGCTGCGCATCCTGTCGTTTCCGTTGCCGGTGGTCGCTGCCTGCCACGGCAACGCCTATCCGATGGGCGCCTTCCTGATCATGTCGTCCGATCATCGCATCGCCGCGGAAGGCGACTACCGTATCGGCATGAACGAGGTCGCGATCGGCATCACCCCGCCCCGCTGGGCGATCGAGGTCGCACGCCAGCGGCTGACCCCCGCCTACCTCAGCCGCACCGTGGTGACGGGCGAGATGTTCGGTCCCACCGAGGCGGTGACGGCGGGCTTCTTCGACCGCCTGGTGCCGGCGGCCGACCTCGAGCGGACCGCGCTGGAGGCGGCGCAGGCCATCAGCAAGATCAATCTCGCCAACCATGCCGTCGCCAAGCAACGCCTGCGCGGCGAGACGATCGCAAAAATCCGCCGCGTGATCGACGAGGACATCACGCCGCAATACGGCGAGGATCGCGTGGCCAGCCGTCCTGCAAGCGCCTGACTTAGGCCCTCATGGTGAGGAGCCCGGCGTAGCCTGAAAGGCGAAGCCGGGCGTCTCGAACCACGAGGCCGCGGCGCTCACGCAGACTACCTTGCGGCACGTCCTCGGCTTTCATCCTTCGAGACGCCCTGCTTCGCTCTCCCGCCTTCGCGCTTTGCGCTTCGGCGCGGCAGGTCGAGCTTCGCAGGGCTCCTCAGGATGAGGTAAAGCTTTGGCGAGGCCGGCCAGGCCTCGATCGGATTCGCCGCAGATCATGCCGACCAAACCGCGCCGCAAGACCTATCGCCACGGCAATGTACATGCCGAGGCGATCGCGGCGGCCTGGCGACTTATTGCGAAATCCGGACACGAGGCGCTGAGCGTGCGGCAGGTGGCGGATGCGGTCGGCGTCGCGCACCGCTCGCTCTACAATCACTTCAAGGATCGCGAGGCGCTGCTCGACGCGGTGGCGACCGAAGCCTTCACGCGGCTTGGCAACACGCTGAAGGCGGCGAAGACGAAAGAAGACTACACCGCCACCTATGTCCGCTTCGCGCTGGCGAACCGGCATCTCTACCGGCTGATGACCAGCCGGCCGCACGCGACGATGAAGTTCAATCCGCCGCTGCAGAGCGCGGTGCACAGCGTCATCACCGAAGGCCTGCGGCTGTTCACCGATCCGAAGCAAAGCTCGGCCGAGCGGCGGCGGGCGATGATGAAGGTGTTCATCATCCACTTCGGCGGCATCACCCAGTATGTGAACGGCGTGCTCGACCTGCCGAACGAAGACGCGCTGGTGGCGGAGCTGTCGGCGATGACGGCGGGGAAATAGGGCTCCGGCTCAGCGACAAAGCTGTCAAACTCATGTCCGAAAGATAGCCTAGATCTTGCCTGGCGAGGCTTGGCGCTGCTGATCCGGGAGGGCTTCATGACCATCGGGCTCTTGCGCGTGACTGTTGCCGGCCTGACCTTTGCGACGGCTCTTGCCGCGCAACCGGTTGCTGCCGATCCCGTGGCGCTGCGGGCCTACAACGCCGCCATCAACGAAAGCTCGATCTCCGGCATTTCGTCGGGCGGATTCATGGCTGTCCAGTTTGGCACGGCCTGGTCGTCAGTGATCAAGGGCGTGGGCATCGTTGCAGGCGGTCCCTACTGGTGCGCCAAAGCCGATGCGTACGACTTTGTCACCTGGTACTGGGGGCCGATTTTCCGGGCCACTGGCGCATGCATGAACGGGCCGCGGTCGGACCTGAACCTGGACGCCTTCATCGCCAAGGCAAACGCCAAAGCCGCCTCCGGCGACATTGATCCCCTCCAGAATCTGAGCCGGCAGAAGATCTATATTTTTCATGGCTACAACGACAAGCTCGTGGCCCAGGGAGCAACCGATGCCGCGGCAGACTTCTATCGCCACTATCTCGGCGCGCCCAATCGCGGCAACCTCTTTTACCAGACGACCGTTGGCGCCGGTCACTCGCTCGTCGTTTTGCCGAGACCGGGCGCCGACGGACTCAATGGCTGCAACGACAATGATAGTCCGTACATCGACCAGTGTGCCTACGACCAGGCAGGGATCATCCTGCAGCACATTTACGGCGCCTTGAAGCCGCCCAATCGCGGGCAACTGACCGGCGCGATCAGCCAATTCGATCAGTCCGTGTACACGAAGCCCGATGCGCCGGGCGCACTAAGCCTGGCAGACGCCGGCCATGTCTTCGTCCCCAAGGACTGCGCCGACGGCGCAGCCTGCCGTGTTCATATTGTCCTGCACGGATGCAAGCAGACCGTCGCCGACATCGGCCGGCGGTTCGTCGATGACACCGGCTACAACGCCTGGGCCGATACGAACAGCCTGATCGTTCTCTATCCGCAGACCCGGTCCGGATCGGCCAATCCACTCGCATGCTGGGACTGGTGGAGCTACGTCAATCACACCGACAACTATGTCACGAAGTCCGGGCCACAGATCAGGACGATCAAGGCCATGCTGAACGCGCTGACGGCCGGCGCGACGCCAGTCGTGGCAACGCCGCCAGCCTCCGGCGTGGCACCGAATGCACTGGCCGTCATCGACACTACGGATACGGCTGCGGACCTGGTGTGGGCGGCGGTCGCGGGCGTGACGACCTATCGAGTTTGGCGCGCGGACGACGCCAATCCGTTCAAGGCCGTGGGTGATGTTGCGGGTCCAAGCTTCGGTGACACCGGACTCGCTCCGAAGTCACGCTATCGCTGGCGCGTCGCGGCGATTGTGAACGGCACGGAAGGGCCACCTTCCGATGAGGTTATCGCGACGACGCGAGCGACCCCCGCTCCCTGCAACAACCCGGGCGCCTGCCCGATTCAATAAGTGAGGACGGCGGGCTACTTCTTCCCGCGCTCGCG
>CAVWTB010000013.1:0-17513 GCA_963757845.1 uncultured Alphaproteobacteria bacterium | reverse complement strand
GGCGAGGCGCTCGCGAGCGGGGGGAGGGGAGAGAGAAACGCTCGCCGTCCCTTTGCGGGATGGAGAGTTGAACAGCGTAGACGACAGGGAGCACTGCGCTTCACAACACCACTTCCATTACCTCCCGCGTAATCGATTGCCCTCTCGCCTTCGCCGATGATGCGCCCACTGCATTCGAAACGTAAGACTTACCATGACCGACGCCAAATCCATCGCAAAGCGCTAGGTCGACCTCTGGAATGAGCGCGATGCGACACGAGGGGCTTCGAGGAAATCCTCGCCGCCAGCTGGACGAGCGAAGCGCGCTACACCGATCCGCTGGCGAGCGTGCGCGGCGCAGCCGAGATCTCGACACTGATCGGCGGCGTGCAGCAGCGCTTTCCCGATTTCAGCTTCGCGCTGATCGGCAAGGTCAGCGGTTCGGCGACAACGTGCGCTTCTCGTGGGGCCTCGGTCCGAACGGCGCAGCCGACGCGCCGATCAAGGGCACCGACTTCGCAAGCATCAAGGACGGCAAGATCGAAGACGTGACCGGCTTCCTCGACCAGGTGCCGCAGGCCGCCGCAGCGTGATGACTGCTCCCTCTCCCCGCTTGCGGGAGAAGCGGGTGGGGGTGAGGGTGATTTCAAAGTAATCTTCTCGCAGCCTACGTGCGGCGGCGATAGGCCCTGTCCCCCCCGCTCCCCCGGAGCCCTCCTCGCACTCCGACCTCTCCCCGCAAGCGGAGGAAGAGGTGAAGGACGCGGGCCCCCTCACCTCCACCTCAACGGCAGCGCCGGACCGTCGAGCTTGCGGGACTCTGAGTGCAATCACCTCTCAATTCCGGGTTCGGCGCATCCAAAAGTCAGCCTTGGCCGACTTGGATGGCGCGGCCCCGAAGTGGCAGTCTCACGGAAACAGTCCGCGCGTATTCTTGGCGTCGCGCACGCGCTCGACGCTGCTGGCCATCGCCGTCGTGCGGGTGTACCTTGTCGCGCTTGGCGCGGTCGACATGCGGTCGAACGCGGCGTCGAGGATCTGGTACTCGCGCCGCATCACCTCGTCCTCGCCCAGAAGAACTTCTTCAGGTCCTGCACCACTTCGAGTAGCTGACCACGATGCCGCCGGCGTTGCAGATGATGTCCGGGATCACGAAGATCTGGTCCTGCCGGCGCTCCAGCACCAGGTCGGCCTCCGCGTGGTCGGCCGATTGGCGCCTTCGGCGACACGCGGCAGCGCAGGTTGGACGCACCTGCGCATCGATCATCCGTCCACGGCGGCGGGCGGGTCGTCGTACGACAACGTCAGCATTCCTTCGGGTCGAGCGCGAGCTCGTTCGAACCGCCGGCGAGGCTGCCGCGCGTCTCCACATGTCCGATCAGGCTCGGCACATCGAGACCGCCTTGCGGTAAAGCGCCCCGGCGTGATCGCTGACCCCGTGATCTTCAGCCCGGCGTTATACAGCTGAAGCGCCGCGATCGAGCCGACATTGCCGGAGCCCTGCACGACGGCGTGGCGCCGCTCTCCTTGATGTGCCTGTCCTTCATCACCCGCCGCGCCAGGCGCGCGACGCCGCGGCCTGTCGCTTTCCGCCGCCGCGCGTGCCGCCGGCGCGCACCGGCTTGCCGGTGACGATCTCGGTGACCGTGCGTCCTGCGTGCATGGAGAGGTGTCCATGAACCACGCCATCACCTGCTCGTCGGTGCCCATGTCCGGCGCATCACATCGATGTGCGGGCCGACGACGGGATCATTCCTGCATGTAGCGGCGCGAGAGCACTTCCAGTTCGCGCCTCGAGAGCTTCGTCGTGTCGACGGCGATGCCGCCCTTGGCGCCGCCGTAAGGCAGGCCGGTGACCGCGCACTTCCAGCTCATCCAGATCGCCCCGCTGCGACCTCTTCGAGATCGACGTTCGGTGCGAAGCGGGTGCCGCCCTTGGTGGTCCGAGCGTGAGGTGATGCTGCACACGATAACCTTCGAATACCGCGATCCAGCTGTCGTCGCGGCGGAATCGGACAGGAGATCTTGACGGAGCGTTCGGAAGCAGCAGGCGGTCGCGCTGATCGATCGGGATTTCGAGATAGTCGGCGATGACACTAAATTGCTGCGCCGCCATGTCGAACACCGGACCGCTATAGATCGTCATCGGCTGCTCCTGCTTGATCCTTGTGGACTTTCAGCGATTCAGAAAGAGTTGCACCGGCTGGACCGCACCGCAGTACCACCAGAGGGAACCGCAACGCTGCAACTGCGTTTTCCGATGGACATGGAGACGCACATGGCAGACCGGGACTTCGAAACCGATCGGGGCAGCGGTGCAATCATCACGGCTTTCGCGGTGCTGGGGATTGCGGCGCTGGCCGCACTCTACATGCTGTTTCCTGTCGATAAGGATGCAGGAGGCAAGGACGTCCCGCAAGCGAAGGTGACCCAGTCCGCACCGGAAAAGACGACCACCGGATCGGCCGATAAATAAATCCCCCGACCGGCCGGCAGCAATCGATCGCCCGCGGCCTGATTGGTCCAGGCGGATCGCAACCGGGGCTCGATTGATTTAGCGACGGCCGTCCCTAAAGTGCACCTGTTGATCCAAGAACAAGAACAGGGGCATTTCAATGAACCTCTTGCGAAGCTTTGCCGCCGCGGCGCTCGTCGCACTCAGCATCTCCACAGCCGCCACTGCGCAGCAGGATTATCCGAACCGGCCGATCACCTGGATCGTCCCGTTCGCGCCGGGCGGCGTCACCGACAGCGCCGCGCGCTTCACGGCGAAGAGCCTCGGCGAGCGGCTCGGGCCAGCCGGTCATCGTCGAGAACAAGCCGGGCGCCGGCGGCATCGTCGGATCGAATACGTCGCCAACGCGAAGCCCGACGGCTACACGGTGCTCTATGCATCGTCCGGGCCGATGTCGACGATCCCGGCGACGCGCAAGACCATGTCGTACGATCCGGTCAAATCCTTCACGCCGCTCTACGGCATGGCCGCGTCGCCGCTGGTGATGGTGATCGCAGCGGACAAGCCGTACAAGACGTTCGCCGAGTTCGTCGAGCACGCGAAGAAGAATCCCGGCAAGCTCAACTTCGCCTCGATCGGCACGGCGGCGGCGCAGCACCTCACCGGCGAATTGTTTGCGATGGGCACGAAGACCGACGTCGTGCACATCCCCTACAAGGCGACGCCTGCGGCGCTCGCCGACATTCATGTCCGGCACCATCGACTTCATGTGGGATTTCTCGATCGTCATGAAGCCGTTGATCGACGCCGGCAAGCTGCGCGCGCTGGCGGTCAGCGGCACCAAGCGGCTGCCGAGCCTGCCCGACGTGCCGACCACGGTCGAGCTCGGCTATCCGGAGATCGTGTTCAATCCCTGGTCCACCGTGGTGATGCCGAAAGGCGTGCCGCAGCCCGTCGCCGACAAATTCATCGCCGCCTTCGCCGAGGTGATGAAGGAGCCCGCCACGATCAAGTATTACGAAGACACCGGCTCGACCATCCTGCCGCCGATGCCGGGCGAGAAGCTGACCGAGTTTCTGATCAGCGAGAGCAGCGAAGATGAAGGCGATCGTCGAGAAGGCGAATATTCCGGTGGAGTGAGTTGGTTCACTCGAGGAACGAGAAGCCCATCGTGCGGGCGTGGTAGTGCAGGCCGCCGTCCTGGACGATCAGGAACAGCGCCCGGCCATTGCCCTGGTTGTGATGCGAGTGCGGCGCGCCCGGCGGCGTCACGAGCGTCGCCCACGGCCGCCAGTCGCAGCGCTGTCCGTCGACCATCGAAAAGCAGTCGTCGCCGCGCAGCACCAGTGTGATCGCCGCGGAATTATGCCGGTGGGCGCGCTGGTGCTCGCCCGGCGGCAGCGTGTTCAGCGACAGCGTCAATGTCGGCATGATGTTGCGGCCAGCTTCCATCCGGTCCGATGAGAAGATCAGCGCGAGTCCGGAGGTGGTGTCGCTTGCTGCAGCTCCGAATGATGCCGAGCTGTCGCTCGATCTCGGCGGCCGGATAGTGCACGGGCTCGATCGGACCGTTCGCCGGCGAACGCGGCACGACTGAATCCACCGCGAGCTGCGGCTCGTTGCTGACGAGCCAGAGCACGGCGCGCTCGCTGGCGCGATGGATCGCGATCCGGCCGCCCGGCAGCACGAAGACGTCGCCCGCGCCCCAGCGCAACAGCTCGCCGCAGCATTCGCTGGTGCCGCGCCCTGCAATCACGTACCAGACCGAACCGGTCGCCGCGAAATCGGAGACGAGCGTTTCGCCCGCCTCGATCGTGGCATAGCGGGCGAGCATCAACGGCGTGGTCGCCGGAAACGCGCATGCCATCGCGATGGCCTGATCGCAAACGACGAAGCCGGTCGGCGCATCGGCTGCGAGCGCACGCGCCGGCTCGTCGACGAAAACGCCGCCCGGCACCGGCGGCAGCTTGATGTTGAACGCGTTGCCGGAATTGAAGAAGCGCGCACGGGCGCCTGCTTCGTCCTTTGGATTGTCCGGCAGTTGCACCGGCAGGTCAGCCATATCGACGGGCTTGTCGGCGGATTTCAGCATCGCGTCTTCCTCACGCTTCGGTGGCGGCCGGTCGCCGGTGAAAGCCAGTTCATGCAACACCCGCGCCAGCACGGACGCGCCGGCTGCGAGATGAGCGGGCTCCGCCCATTCGTGCTCGACATGGCTCGCACCATCGCGACACGGAATGAAGATCATCGCAGACGGGCAGACCTTCGCGAGATGGCGCGCATCGTGGCCGGCGGCCGAGACGATCGCCATCGCGGGCGTGGTTTTGCTGCCGCGCCGCGCGCGCGATCAGCGTCACGCAAGCGTGCGTCGAATGTATTGGACGGCGCGTCGACCAGCGGCAGCACGGTGACGGCGCAAGGCGGCGCATGGTCGCGGCAAAGCACAGCGACGCGTTCGCCGGCGGCGGTCGAGCACGGCGTTGTCCGGATGCCGCAGATCGATGCTGAAGGTGACGCGCGCCGGCACCACCGAGGGCGCGTTGGGCTCGACCATCGACGTGGCCGATGGTGAACTTGATGGCCGCGTCGATCGCGCCGATCTCGGCGTCGAGCGCGCGTGCCATGCGCGCGAACGCGGCGAGCGCATCGCGCCGCTCATTTTGCGCAAGCGTGCCGGCGTGCCCCTCGGCACCCTCGACGACCACCTTGAACGTCTTCTTGCCCTGGATGCCGGTGACGACACCGATCACGTGCCCTGTGGCTTCGAGCACAGGTCCCTGCTCGATATGCAGTTCGAGATAGCGCGGCCGCGGGAAAGCCGAGCGGCTTGCGCGGGAGCGCGGGAAAGGCCGCGTGCAAGCCGGTCGAGCGCTTCGCCGACGCTGATGCCGTCGGCATCGCGCGCGGCGCCGATCGCATCGAGGCTGCGCTCGCCGGCGAAAGCCTCCGATCCCATCATGCCGGGCGCAAAGCGGCTGCCCTCCTCGTTCATCCAGGCGACGACGATCGAGGTCGCGCGCCGGCATCTCGCCCCGCTCCGCCAACGATTGCACCGCTTCGAATGCCGCCAGCACGCCGGCGGCGCCGTCGAACTTGCCGCCCGTGGGCTGGCTGTCGAGATGGCTGCCGAGAAGAACGGGCGGCGCTGCGCGGTCGCGGCCGGGTAGTGTGATGAAACAGGTTGCCGGCCGCATCGGTCGCAGCCGTCAGGCCGCGTCGCGCGCCCAGCCGATCACGAGGCGCCAGGCTTCGATCTCGCCTTCGCTCAGCGCCTGACGGTTGACGCCGCCGGCCGGCGTGGCGCCGATCTCGGCCAGCGCCATCAGCCGCGCCCAGAGACGATCAGCGTTGATCAGGGGCGGTCCCATCGCGCTCACGTCGTGCGCATGATCTGGCCGGGCAGCGCGCGCGGATCGCGCGGCAGCCAGCGGCCGGCTTCGACCTGCGCGATGAACTCGGCGAGCAGCGCGTTGAACGCGGCCGGCTCCTCGAGATTGAGCGTGTGGCCGGTCTTCGGAAACACCGACAGCCCGCAGGCCGGGATGGTCTTCTTCAGGAAGATGCCCGGCTGCAGGCAGTGATCGTCCTCGTCGCCGACCACGACCAGCGTCGGCACGTTCATCTGCTTGAGCTCGGCTTCGAGATCGTAGAACGACGGCCGCCGCGCCTGCACGCCGCGCATGGTGTTGGCCGCGCCGCGATCGGAATGCGTGGCCAGGCGATCGGCGAACTCCTGCCAGCCGCGCGGATCCTTGTTCTGGAACTGCACCCGGCTCGCGCCCAGCGCATAGATCTTCGAGAATTCCTTCGCGCCGAGCTTCTCGAATTGCTCCGCGACCTCGAGCGAGACGCCGCGAAAATAGTCCTCGAACTCCTTCTCGCAGCCATAGCCGGCGCCGGCGACCGTGAGCGACAGCGCGCGCTGCGGCGTACGCAGGCCGAAATGCACGGTGCAGAAGCCGCCCATCGACAGCCCGACGATGTGCGCCTTGTCGATGCCGAGACCGTCGAGCACCGCCACCGCATCGTCGGCCGCCTGCGCCTGCGAATAGGCCTCGACGTTTTCCGGCACGTCGGACGGCGGATAGCCGCGCGCGGCGTAGGTGATGCAGCGATGACGGCGGCTGAAGTACCGCAGCTGCGGCTCCCAGCTCAGGTGATTGCCGCCGAATTCATGGATGAAAAGGATCGGCGTGCCTTCGCCCGCCTCTTCGACGTGCAGCTTCATGCCGTCCCTGGCGATGATCGGCATCGGACGCCTCCTATTTGTTTTTGCGCATGATCTTCATACCCTTCGGGACCATGCGCTAGAATTGCGGCGGCAGTTCATTGAGCGTGCGCGCCTGCGCCACCATCTCGCGGCAGCAGCGCGCAGAACTTCTCGACCCACGCCGACGGCACCGAGGTGCTCACCTTCACGAAGCGATCGCCGAAGCGCTCGGTGTGGTAGGTGCCCTGGCGGATCATGATCCCCTTGCGGCGAAAACATTCGACGAGCGCCTCGGGGCGGATGCCGGCATCGATGGTTTCCAGCACCAGGAAATTGCCGTGCGACGGAAAGATCGGCAGATGCAGACCGTCGATTTCGCGCGACCGCTTCGCGCGATCATCGCCTTGTTGGCTGCCGTCGATCGGCCGCGACCTTCGCCATCCATTCCGGCCTTGACCGACAAGCCCGGCTTGCGCCGCGCGCTGCGCGACGACGCTGGCGCCCAGCACGCTGGTCGAAGCCCGCGCGAACTCCTCGAACAGGGCGGGCGCGGCGACGAGCGCGCCGATGCGCAAGCCGGCAAGGCCGAGCCACTTGGAAAAGCTCATCGACACCACCGCGCCTTCCGGCGCCGCATGCAGCGCCGGGTGATGGCCATCGGCGAAATCGCGATAGGTGCAGTCGTGCACCAGCAGCGCGCCGCAATCGCGGGCGATCGCAGCAAAGCTCTCGATCTCCTCGCGGGTGTAGCGGATGCCGAGCGGATTGTTGGGATCGACCAGATAGATGATGGCCGTGCGCTCATCGACGTTGCGCCTTCAGCGCCGCGGGCGTCAGCCGTAGTCGCAGGCCGGATCGTAGATCGGGATCTCGATCACCTCGGCGCCCTGCTGGCGCGCGAACAGGCATGGCCACTTCCAGGTCGGATCGGTGGTGACGAGCGTCGTGCCGGGCTTGCAGCGCGCGCGGCAGATCATCGCCAGCGCGTTGACGCCGCCCTCGGTCACCAGCGCCTCGGCGCCGGCGACGCCGAGATCGGCGACGATGGCGCGGCGCAAGGCTTCGAACCCCAGCGGCGGCGCATAGGCGTTGAACTCGCCGCCTTGAATCGAGCGCACCATCGCCTCGATCACCGCCGGATGGCTTTCGATGTGGTTGGTGTTCTGGCCGAGCCAGAAGAGTCCGGGCGTCGAAGCGAGCTCGTCGAAGTAACGGTTGCGGATCAGAGCGGTGGACATCGGCGTCTCAGATCACCGAGCCGCGCGCGGCGATGCCGCCGTCGATCGTCACCACGGTGCCGGTGATGTAGCCGGCCTTCGGCGAGGAGAGGAAGGCGACCAGATCGGCCACCTCCTCCGACGTCGCCGGGCGCTTGCCGGGATATTTGTCGAACAGCTCTTCCCAGCGGCCTTCGTCGCCGAGCATGTCGATCGCCTTGCGCTTCATGATCTTCAGCATGCGATCGGTGGCGACCGGCCCCGGATTGACCGCGACCACGCGGACGCCATGGTTGAGGCTCGCGCCGCCGAGCGCCTTGGTGAAGGACATCAGCGCCGCATTGCCGGTGCTGCCGGCGATGTAGCTCGCATCCCAGTTCTCGCCGGAGTTGCCGATGATGTTGAGGATGACGCCGTCCTTGCCCTTCATGCGCGGGTAATAGAGGCGCGACAGCGTGATGTAGCCGAACACCTTCAGGTCGAAGCCGCGCCGCCAGTCGGCGTCGTCGAGCACGTCGAGCGAGCCGGCCGGGATGTCGCCGGCATTGTTGATCAGGATATCGATGTCGCCGACCTGCGCCGCGAGCTTCTCCATCGCGGCCGTGCTCGACAGATCGAGCGCGTGCACCGTCACCTTGACGCCGTGTGCCGCCTCGAGCTTTGTCCTTGGCCTGCATCATGGCGTCAGCGTTGCGGGCGGCGAGATGCAGGTGACACCCTTCGGCGGCAAAGACCTCCGCGACCGCGAGCCCGATCCCTTTCGAGGCTCCGGTGATCAAGGCCGTCTTGTTTGTCAGGTTCAGTTCCACGCCAAATCTCCGAAAATGCACATTTGGATATACAAGAGAAAGCAATTTGCATACCAAGCGCGGCGGAGCTCACTCGAAGGCGGCGAGGAAGTCCAGAAGGTTGTCGCCGAGCAGATTGACGTGGTCGCGCATGGCGCTGTGCGCGCGCTCGGCATCGTGCGTCAGGATGGCCTGCATGATCGCCTCATGCTCGCGCACCGTATCGGCGATGCGGTTCGGCATGTGGGTGACCCGCCGGCGGTAGGCCGCGACCTGGTTGCGCAGCTTTCGGGTCTGCTCGGCCAGGAATGCGTTGCGGGAGGCCTCGTAGATCGCTTCGTGGAACTCCTGATTGATGTCGTAGAAGGCATCGACGTCGCCGCGCTCGCCGGCAGAAATAAGCCGCTGGTGAATCTCGTTAATTTCGCCACTCCAGGCCTTTGACACCCGTCGCGCGGCAAGCCGCGCGCACAGCCCCTCGAGCTCGGCCATCACCTGGAACATCTCGATCAGCGCCGGCGCCTTGATCGAGCGCACGGTCGCGCCCTGCCGTCCGCGCAGCTCGACCAGATGATTGGCCGCCATCAGCCGGAACGCCTCGCGCACAGGGGTCCGCGAAACGCCGAAAGCGCTCCGCAATCTCCTGCTCGTCGAGCCGGCTGCCGGGCTCCAGCCGCCCTGACGCGATCGCCTCCTCGAGTTTTGCGCGCAGCCGCTCCGCCAGCGTCACCCCGGGGCTTGCCGGTAGGGCCTCGTGCCCGTTTTGAGCGCGCTTGCTGCCATTCTGTGCACTCAGATCAGTCACTTTGTTTCTCCAATACCATTCTGAGTATACATCAAAGCCGATTTGTCCGCCCATAAGTGTCGCATGAGCCCAGCGACTCGACCGCATTAGACGCCAACGCCCGGCAAATTTCATGCCCGAAATCGCAGAAATGGCTCTGGCACACGAGTTGCTAAGAGATTTTCGGCAGGCCGCCCGTCGTATGCGCAAATCGGGCGCCATTATACAAACCGAGAAGGACGCCGGGGTGCAGGCTGGATTGCAGACCAAAGAGACCGCCCCCGCCGGATCGCCCCAAAGTGCGGCCGAGCCCCTTCTCGAATTGCGCGCGCTGACAAAGACATTCGGCCAGGTCACGGCGCTGGCAGGCCTGGACGCCACGATTGCGCGCGGGGAGTTCGTCACCGTCGTCGGACCCAGCGGCTGCGGCAAGAGCACCCTGTTCAATATCGTCGCCGGCCTCGAGGAGCCGGACGCAGGCGGCATCCTGCGGTTCGAGGGGCGCAGTTGCCATGCGGCCGACCTGCTCGGCCAGGTTTCCTTCATGCCGCAGCGCGACCTGCTGCTGCCCTGGCGCAACGTAATCGACAACGCCATCCTGGCGCTCGAGGTCGAGGGCGTGCCGCGCCGGGAGGCGCGCGCGAAAGCGCTGCGGATGCTGCCGGAGTTCGGCCTGACCGGCTTCGAGGACCAGTATCCGCATCAGTTGTCCGGCGGCATGCGCCAGCGCGTGGCGCTGATGCGCACCTTTCTGTTCGAGCGCGACCTGATGCTGCTGGACGAGCCGTTCGGCGCGCTCGACGCGCTGACGCGGGCGATGATGCAGCGCTGGCTGCTCGACGTCTGGCAGAAATACCGGCGCACTATCCTGTTCATCACCCATGACGTCGACGAGGCGATCTTCCTCGGCGACCGCGTGCTGGTGATGACCGCCCGCCCGGGCTCGGTGAAGCTCGAACAGGTGGTCGACCTGCCGCGCCCGCGCAAGCCCGACATCGTCACCGCTCCCGAATTCATCCGTCTCAAGCGCATCCTGCTCGAAGCGATCGAGGAGGAGAGCATCAAGTCGTTCCAGTCGGCCACCGTGCGGGAGCAAGCCTCGTGAGCGCAGCCTCAAACCATCAGCCCATGTCGCGCGACACACGCAAGATCGACCCCGCCGAATGGGATGCGCGGATCAAGCTCGCCGCCTGCTACCGCATGGTGGCGAAGCTCGGCATGGACGACCTGATCTACAACCACATTTCCGCACGCGTTCCCGGCCACGAGGATCAGTTCCTCATCAACCCTTACGGCCTGCTGTTCGACGAGATCACCGCCTCGAGCCTCGTGAAGATCAATGTCGACGGCGAGAAGCTCGACGACACGCCGTACAGCGTCAATGTCGCCGCCTTCGTCATTCATGCCGCGATCCACAAGTCGAGCGCGGACGCGGCCTGCGTGCTGCACACCCATTCCGATGCCAGCGTCGCGGTGTCCGGCCAGGAAAAGGGACTGCTGCCGCTCAGCCAGTTCGCGATGCGCTTCTACGATCGCCAGGCGTTCCACGACTATGAAGGCGTCGCCATCGATCTCGACGAGCAGGCGCGGCTGGTGCGCGATCTCGGACCGCACAAGGTGATGCTGATGCGCAATCACGGCATCCTCACCGTCGGCCGCACGCCCGGCGAAGCCTTCATGCTGCTCTACTATTTCGAGCGCGCCGCGCGCATCCAGCTGCAGATGCAGGCGGCGGCCGCGGCCGGCGCCAAGCTGGTGATGCCGCCGCACGAGGTCTGCGAGAAAGCCGCGCGGCAGTTCTGGGAGCTGCAGGGCGACATCCTCATCCCCGGCGAGCGCGAATGGCCTGCGCTGATGCGCCAGCTCGACCGCACCGATCCGTCCTATCGCAACTGACCTTTCGTCCCGACATCAGGAGTAACTCATGTTGACCAGACGCCACGCCCTCGCTGCAGCCGCAGCCATTGCCATTGCCATTGCCGGCCGCCCTGCCCGCCCCCGGCAGCGCAGCCGACCTCACCAAGGCCAGCCTGCGTCTGAAGTGGCTGCCGCAGGCGCAGTTCGCCGGCTTCTACGTCGCGCTCGCCAAGGGCTACTACAAGGCGGAAGGCATCGACCTCACCATCAATCCCGGCGGCCCGAACCTCTTGACGGAAAACCTGGTTGCGACCGGCGCCGATACGTTCGGCTTGTCGGGCGGCACCGACAGCGTGTTCGCCGCGCGCGACAAGGGTCTGCCGATCGTCTGCATCGGCGTGGCGCACCAGATCACGCCGTTCATCTTCGTCACGCGCAAGGACGGCGCGGTGAAGACGCTGCAGGATTTCAAGGGCAAGACCGTCACGACCTGGTTCACCGGCGCCAATCATGTGCTGAACGGCATGCTGGCCAAGGAAGGCATCAAGCCCGACGAATTGAAGATCCAGCCGCAGCAGGTCTCGGTGACGCCGTTCGTCGACGGCAGCGTCGATGTCGCGACCGCGACCTACTACAACGAGTTCTACGCCATCCAGGCGCGGATGCCGAAGGACAGCCTGAAGACCTTCGTGGCCGAGGACTACGGCATCACCTTTCCGCGCGACACGCTGATCGTCTCCGAGGCCACCGCCAAGGAGAAGCCCGAGCTCGTGAAGGCGTTCCTGCGCGCCACCATCAAGGGCTGGAAGGACGCGTTCGCCGATCCGAAGGGCGGCGTCGATGCGGTCATGGCGGTCGCCCCGACGCTCGACCGGGCGCATCAGGAGTTCATGCTGACGGAAATCAAGCGGCTGATGGTCGCCGGCAACGCGGCGCAGGCCGGCCTGTTCTCGATCGATGCCAATGCGATCAAGACCGCGCATGACTTCTTCCTGAAGTATGGCGTGATCTCCAAGCCGGTCGACCTCGCAGCCGCCTACAATGCGAGCTTCATCGACACCTTGCCTGTGGCGGATCGGCGGCCGTGAGCATCGGCTCGGCCGCATTGTCTGTCTCCAGCGGCCGCACCGCCCACCGGTCGAACCCCTTGCATAGTTGGATACGCAAGGCGGTTCGGCTGCTGCTTGGCCTCGCCATCGCCGCGCTGATCTGGGAAAGCGCGGTGGTCGTGCTCGGCATCAAACCGCACTACCTGCCGCGGCTGAGCACCATCCTGATGTCGATCGCGGCGACCCCTCGCGCCTATATCGACGGATTCCTGCGGACGCTCGCCGAAACGCTGATCGGTTTTGCGGCCGGCGGCGCGTTCGGCGTGCTGATGGGCATCGCGTTCTTCCGCCTGCGTGCCTTGCGCGAGATGGCGTTCCCGATCTTCGTGGTGTCGCAGACCATTCCGGTGATCGCCTTCGGCGCCCTGGTGGTCCTGTGGTTCGGCAACACGCTGCTCGCCAAGGCGGTGATCGCCTTCTACCTCACGTTCTTCCCGGTCACGGTCAACACCCTGCTTGGCCTTGAAACCGTCGATCCACGGCAGGTGGCGCTGATGCGCAGTTTCGGCGCCTCGCGCGGACAGCTGCTGCTGCGCCTGCAGCTCCCCACCGCGCTGCCGCAGATCTTCGTGGCGCTGCGGCTTGCGTCATCGCTCAGCCTTGTCGGCGCGATCGTCGGCGAATGGTTCGGCGACACCACCGGCCTCGGCGTGCTGCTGCTGCAGGCGATGTACACCGAGAACGTCGTCGCCATCTGGGGCGCGTTGCTGGCCTCCGCACTGCTCGGCACCGGCTTCTATGCGTGCGTCGCCGCCGCCGAACGCAAGCTGGTGTTCTGGAGCGCCGAGCAATGAGCGCGGCGACCCTCGCCTCTCCTTCGCTTGCCGTTCAGCGCGGCGTCCTCGGCGCGATCCTGCTGGTCGCGGCCTGGGAGGGTCTCGCGCGCGGCCTGCAGCTGCCGTCCTATGTACTGCCTGCCGTCACTGACATCCTGACCAGCATCTGGTCGAGCCGCGCGCTGCTCGCCCAGGCGGCCGGCTACACGCTGTTCGAGGCGCTGGCGGGCTATGGCGCAGGCTGCGTGATCGGCATCGCGCTTGCGGTCGCCATCACCATGCTGCCGCCGGTGCGCGGCGTGCTGCTGCCGATCGCCACCGCGATCAACTCGGTGCCGGTGGTCGGCTATTCGCCGCTGATCCTGCTCTGGTTCGGCATCGGCGTCGCCTCAAAAATCGTGATGGTGGCGATGGCGGTGAGCTTCACGGTGTTCCTGTCAACGCTCGCCGGCTTCGACCGCGTCGATCGCCGCGCCGTCGACCTGTTGCGCAGCTTTGGCGCCGGCCGCTTCGGTATCCTGTTTCGCCTGCGCCTGCCGACAGCGTTGCCGCTGATGCTCGCCGCCATGCGCGTCTCCACCGTGCGCAGCGTCATCGTCGCGATCGTCACCGAGATGCTCGGCGCTTATGGCGGCCTCGGCTGGATCATCTACCAGGCCGTGCTGCAGATCGACTTCGTGCAGGTCTGGTCGGCGATCTTCGTCGCCTCCGCGATCAGCCTGACGTTCTTCGGCCTGATCAGCTTCCTCGAACGCAAGATCCTGTTTTGGACGTGACCACCGTGAAACGACAGATGCATCTCGGCCTGTTCATCCTGGGAACCGGCAGCCATGTCGCGGGCTGGCGCTATCCGGGCGCTGTCGACAGCTTTCAGGATTTTCCGGCGATCCAGAAGGATCGGGCAGACCGCCGAGCGCGGCAAGTTCGACCTGATCTTCATGGGCGACAATCTCTACGCCGATGCGCAGGCGCATCCCTCCTACACGCTGCGGCTGGAGCCGCTGACGATGCTGGCGGCGCTCTCGGCATCGACCCGGCACATCGGGCTCGGCGCCACCGTCTCCACCACCTACAGCGATCCGTTCTCGGTGGCGCGCGTGTTCGCCTCGCTCGATCACATCAGCCAGGGTCGCGCCGCCTGGAACGCAGTGACCACGGCGAACGCTGCGACCGCCGCCAACTTCGGCACCACCCATCCCGATCACGCCCGCCGCTACGAGATGGCGGATGAGTTCCTCACCGTGGTCAAGGGGCTGTGGGACGGCTGGTCGGACGACGCGATCGTCGCCGATCGCGCCAGCGGGCTTTACATCGATCCGGCAAGACTGCGTGCGATCGACCACGCCGGTGCGTTCTTCAAGGTGAAGGGCCCGCTCAACATCGGCCGCAGCCCGCAGGGCCATCCGGTCGTGCTGCAGGCCGGCGGCTCGGAGGCCGGCCAGGACCTGGCGGCACGCACCGCCGACATCGTGTTCTCGGTGGTTCAGGATATCGAGGAGGCGAAGGCCGGCTATGCCTCGCTCAAGAAGCGTCTGCCGGCGTTCGGCCGCACGCAAGACGGACGTCACCGTGCTGCCGGGCGTGATGCCGATCGTCGGCCGTACCGACAAGGAAGCTTTCGAGAAGCTCGCCGTGCTGCAAGGCTTCGTCAGCGGCAGCAACGCGATCGCGATCCTGTCCGACCGCTTCGGCCAGGACATGTCGGCCTACGATCTCGACGGACCGATCCCCGACATCGCGCTGCCCGACAGCTATCACAGCTTTGCCCGCGTGATGCTCGCCAAGGCGCGGCGCGAAAACATGACGCTGCGCGACCTCTACAACCTCACCGCAGCCGCGCGCGGCCACTGGGTGCTGTGCGGCTCGGCCGAAAACATCGCCGACACCCTGCAGCAGTGGTTCGACGGCTACGCCGCCGACGGCTTCAACGTCATGCCGCCCTACTTCCACGAAGGTTTTGAAGATTTCGTCGACCTGGTGGTGCCGATCCTGCAGGAACGCGGCCTGTTCCGCGCCGACTATGCGGGGACCACGTTGCGGCATCACCTCGGCCTGACGCGACCGAAGAATCGGTATTTTTGATTGATCGAGGCAAATTGGAGCGGGCGAGGGTAATCGAACCCTCGTATGCAGCTTGGGAAGAATTTTACGCTCGAACAAAATCAATGTCTTGCTGGCTTTTGGCTCCGATTTGGGCTCCCTTTCTTGCGGGATGCCAAGGAGAACGACCCACTCAGTCGATCGCATTGCGCTTCCGTAACGAATACAGCGTCACGCAACGTCGCGAGCAAAATGTTTGATTGTTGCTCCTCTCTACGAGGAATGCTTTCGGCGCTCGCCGTTGAAGCACTTGGTCTGGACGCTCAAGCTCGATCCGGGAAAATCAGGAGCGGTGTTGAATACGGCAACAGCCCATGCCTTAATACGTGTATCAATCAATGGGATGGGGGTACTGTGAAGCGGGCACCGCTGATCGCTATCGCCCTGCTCGTAACAACTGCAGCTTTCGCTCAGCACAAGCACCCGGCCGACGTAAGAAAAATCGACGCAGCGCTGTCCACAGCGCAGCTTACCTCAGCGCAACGGGCGCAAGTGGTGAAGTATCGTAACGAAGGCGAAAATCTTCACTACGCAGGCAATCATGCGGCCGCTGAGGTTGTTTTGGAAAAAGCGAAGGGCATCTTAAAAATTCGCTGAGCATTTCCGACGTGTCAGAACGTCGGCTTTTGACGTAAGTCAGTAGGGTGGATTGGCGAAGCGCAATCCACCGATGAAACAGGCAAAAGCGGCGGATTACGGCTACGGCTAACCCGCCCTACATCTCGGCAGATTGATTAAAGAGATTGGGAGGCTGTAGTGAAATTAGCTATTGTGTTGCTTTTCTCGATATTGGCCACCGGCAGCGCGAACGCTCAATGTGTGACCACAACGCTCGCCGATCAGTGCGCTCAGAAAGCGGGAGGGACGTGCAATCCCACGACCAATAAATGGTCGGGCGGAAATAAGAACACCTATATCGCATGCGTGTCTGCCGCTGGGCGCACCCAGACCGTTAAAGACACTAAAGGCAAACCGGTTACACAGAAGCTGACGGGCCGCTATTCGGACTGCATCCGCGACGGTCAGAAACTCGGTCACTCGGCGGACGCGGTCAAACGATACTGCGACAGCCGTCCCCTTCGTCGACATGAGTATTGGTACAGCGGCTGACTTGGTGGTGAACCGACGCCCGTCAGCCTATTCAAATGCGCGCCCTATGCAGAAATGCCTGTGCCGCAAGGGCTTTGGAGCGGGCGAAGGGAATTGAACCCTCGTATGCAGCTTGGGAAACAGAGTACGCCCTAGCGATTTTAATTAGTTACGGACTTTTGGCTCTCTTTTCGGCTCCGCCTTTTTGCGGTTTTGTCTGGGAGCCATGATGCACCACAATCATAGGAGTTGTGGAGCTCACAGTCGATGTGGAAGGCCGCGTTAGGATTGCGTATCTATCTTCTCTATGCGTCTTTGATGCCTCTCTTCGCCAGAAAATGCCTGTGCAAGCCACTCGGTAAGCGCTTCTTTTGCTTCATCTGGCGCAAGAAATCGGGCACCGAGCGAGAGCGCATTTGCGTTGTTGTGTTCGCGAGTTGAAGCGAGCATGCTCAGCTGCTTGCCGCTCATATCGGTCTGCTCGCGACTTGGTTTCCCATAGTAGAGCGCGCAGCGCACGCCCTTAAAGCGATTTGCGACGATAGCTTCTCCCTGGCCGGAGGCGCCTATCACGATGGCACGGCTATCAAGTCCTTGTGCCGTATCCGTGGAAAGTTTCTTGGCTGCACATGCGATTATTTCCGGATAATCATCCCCTGGGTTGTTCACGAGCGCTCCACAATCCTCCACTTCGTGACCGAGCTCATCACGCACAAATGCAAGGAGAGTATTTTTGAGTTCAAATCCAGCGTGATCAGCAGCGAAATAAATTTTCATGTTCAAAGTCCTTTCGCGACCTCGAGGACGTGCTCAATGAGCGTGTGCGTGTAGCCCATTTCGTTGTCGTACCACGCCAAGACCTTTACGAGGGTACAATCGATGACGCGTGTTATACCGAGATCCGCGATCGCGTACGGCATCCAGAATATCAGAAGCGTATCAAGTTTCGTTGCTCGCGCAACGACCCGCGACCGACAATCCCGTTGCCAAGCGGATCGCCTGACGACCCGTCCGCACTGCACAATGTGCGGTCGCGGAATGACCGCAACGGGTCAGTGGCGGACGTAGCAGTATGTCCGCATGGAGTTTGCTTCATCTCAATAAGCATTCGAGCAGGTCACCGAACTGTCTGAAACTCAAACGAATTGC
>CAVWTB010000012.1:0-29823 GCA_963757845.1 uncultured Alphaproteobacteria bacterium | reverse complement strand
CCCGATCCGCGATTGCCTTCAGCAACGTCGAGGGCGCATTAGGCCACCCTCGATCGCGGCGATGAGGTTCTGGAGCTTCTTCGTTCCTGCTCCAGCAGGCGCTGGTTGTCGTTTGCGCCAGCCTTTGGGGCGGCCAGTGCCCTCTGAACCTCCTTTTCCAGAGACTTCGTGATGTGCGCCAACGCTTTCGGCTGCTGGAGCTCGGTCTGGAGCTTTGCGAGAATCTGCGGCTCCGCCACCTTCATCCGAATGGTCAACCGATTCGGGCACGCATCACGTCCTTGGTTCCACGAGCGATTGCATCCGAGCCGAGGGCTACCTTTGCCACCAGAGACGCTCGTCATCGCACCGCCACACAGGTGGCACTTGGCAAAGCCCGTGAACAGGTGTTTCGAATGGAATCGAGCGTCCTTCCCGCGGGCCAGGTTCTGCTTTGGCGCAAGCGACTTGCGGATCTCGGAGCGGGTCTGCCGAACACGGTTCCACAGTTCGTCCGAGACAATCCGCAACTCGGGCCGCTCCTCCACTCTCCATTCGCTTCGCGGGTTGTCGCGCATGATGCGGCGGCCTGTTCCGGGTTCATGCTCGACGGACTGCTGGCCCCAAATCTGGCGTCCGAGGTAGCGCTCATTCGAGGATCCGGCGAACTGGGGTCTTCGACCATCGCTTGCCAGCGGTTCCCGGGATACCTTTCGCGTTCAGGCGCTCGACGATGCTGGTCACCCCAACCCCTTCGGCAGCCCATTCGAAAATCGTCTGAATGACCTTGGCTTCGTCTAGGTCAACCTCGATCCGCGTTCCGAGCGGGACGGGTTGACCGTGGGCGTCCTTCTTTCCCGACGGGTCAGGCACGAGGATTTTGCGAAATCCATACTGGCGCGCACCGGTGGAGAATCCCCGGTCCATCTGACCGGCGAGGCCGCGCTTGACCTTCTTCGCGAGCTCTTTCAAGTAAAGCGAATCGATGAGGCCATGGACCGCGACGAGCGCATCGGCCTGTTCCGAGGCCGAGTCAATCCCCTGGGAGATGTAGATGACTCGAATCCCGAGGAACTTGAGTTGCTGCATGACGCGAATGGCGTCTGGAATATCGCGGGCGATGCGCGAGCTGTCGTCGACGAGCACCACATCAGGTGTTCATGGCCCGTCCTTAGGGGCCGTGCAGGCTGAAATCGACGAGTGGCGCTCACTGGAGGAGCGTGAGGTGAAGAAGTTCAAGGCCGACCGATGGGCGTCGGGAACGCTCGTCCAGGAATCACGCAGCGAGGCCGGTTGTTTTACGACGGACGCGAGGGATACGTGTTTGAAAACGACTCGAAGCAGCTGTTAGCAGTTGACCGCGACGACCCTGACATGCGGCTGTTCATGATGCAGTATGGGGTCGCGCCAACCGACGGATTTTTCAAGCACGCGCTTAGTGCGATTGGCATGGCAACGTTGAAAGATGGAAAGGAGACAAGGGTGTATTCGCTCTCGCACTACGACATGGCCACGAACCGAATATATGGTGTCCGATTCTTCACCGATACGTTTACCGGGTGAGCACATCACGAATTGAGAGGGTGGACAACGGCACCGATGGCGTGCTGTTCGTGAAGAACCCAAACTACGAGCCATTTGAACTCGGCACGCCAACAGGGAAGAGTAAGGGCGTCGCCGAGACCCTGCTCGGCTCCATTCGACTGCGCGAAGAGGCGCTGTCGCGAAAATGTTCGCGCCACATCCGAAGCAGTGCTGCAATCCACCGTCAGGGTGCTCGAAAACCTCTGCCTTCCCGCAAGTCGGGCACGCGGCTTTCGCCGACAAATTCGATTCCGGTTCCATCGTTCCAGTCCTCATTTGACGCAGGTGCGTCCTGAAAAAAGGCCAGCGCGTCAAACAGTGCGACGCGGCTGGCCTCGTGCATTTCCTCTATTCAGTCGACGTCGCCGCGCCGACCGCCTTTGTCGCGGTTTTACCGCCCGGATACGTAACCCAGTCGGCTCGGCGAGGTAACGGTGACACTACCGTCGTCAAGGCCACGGTCGGCTTCGTCATAGAAGCTGTCCCGGAGCTCCTCAATCACTGTCTCTAGAACCTCGTAAGGCTTGTCGCTGTTTTGCAGGATGAACAGGCTAAGCACCTCCAGCAGAGCGGCCTGCACATCGGCGCTTTCACGCCCTTCGTTGATTACGCTGATGAATGTGTCAACCAGCGCGGTCTTGCTCTTCTTCTTTTGGATTTCTTCAGAGTCATCTTTTGGTCCTTTCGACCGTAATCGTGGAGCGACATTGCTCCAGTTAAGCCCTCATAAAAAAGCCGGGGGAAACACATGCTCCTCACGCCCTCCGAGGGATAGAAGGCGCCCCATGCGTCTCCGCCCGACTCGGCTGAGTGGGGGGTTGACTCAGCCAACCTCACATTCTGTAAAGAACAATCGCCTCCTCCCGCGTGAGGTTCATCCGCACGAGCGCTTCAAGCACCGCGCTGATGTCTTTCGCTTCCGAGAGCGGGTTCGGCATCGCCGCCAACATGATGGCCAGTAACGACACCATCGCGGGAAAGGCTACCGCCGGTGGCTCGTCGAACACTACGTCTCCCAGCTGCTCCACAACCTCGTTTACATGCTCTTTTCGTTTCTGAGCTTCCGGTGTTCTCACGCTCTGTCTAAAACCACCCGGCCGTCCTGCACTATCAACTCACACATGTCCCCTCCGGGTAATTGCGCCGTGTGGGCCTGTACACACGACGAGCCGCACGACGGCACCAACCGACGTTCGGCCTTGTTAACGATTTACTGTTCAGATTTCCGAAGGACCCGGATCTGTCCTTCTCCGTCATGACTCAGCCGGAGGGGTAGCCGCCGGGACTGCTCTCCACCTTGAGGGAAGGTGGGAGCGAGCCTAAACGTAGCTGGCTCCCTCACTGGTTTTAGTATGACATGCTATAGCACCGTCAAGTGGTATAGTTTCAGTTATGTAATCGGCTCTACCAGCTCCCATCTCCCATCTGTCCTTTGAAATCTCGTGCCTTATCCAAGGTGGCATATACGGTCGCGACGAAGTTTTTTGCCTTCGTTTTCGACGCCTCTGGCCTGGAGGGCTTCGGCAATCTCTCGGGTTCCCGAGGCCCAACCTCCGAAAGATACCGCTTCGTGGCGCTAACGATGCCTAAATGCTCAAATTCTGCCCGGACCGATCCGGAGTCCCGGTACCGGAGGCATCCCGAGGGCCTCGAGGGCCCGCTCGATCGCCTTGAGCTCCGTCAGCTTGGTCTCCCGGGCCCGCTGAAGCGCTTCGATTGCCGCTTTTAGATCTTCCACCTGGTTCCTTGTGCCGTACAGCTGTTGACGTGTCAAGTAAAAACTATCATAGGCTGTCCTCTGTGACTATGTGTTTAAACAGTCTACCTATGGGTAGGTTCCAGCTACCGAGCGGTGTATTGGGCATCCGGCAGGTCTCCCGCCCGGCAACGAGGATGAGAACGTTCATGCGCGTCGCCGCCCGGACCGGAGGAGGCAGGACCTTCCTTCGGGGAGCTGGCTGACGTCGGGAGCGAAGATCGAGAGGCTACGAGCAGGGGTCCTAGCATACCGTTCTACCGGGCCTCCGGCGGAAGGGGTGAAAGGTGAAAATGAAAACCCGGCCGAAACACTCTTGTTCGGAAAATTGATATTCAGCTTGGATTTGCTATTTATTGGAAGAGAGGATTGAAAGGGCTCCACCACCTTCACCCTTCACTCCGTTGAGACGCCCCGAAATCGCGGCGAAGAGACGCTGTTCGTGATCTGCTGCCAGATCCCTTGTCGGGAGACGGGGACCGACGGATCAATCTACGCTATGGCGCTGCATTTTGCGATGCAACCCAGGCGCAACCACCGTCAGCGCTGGGTTAGCGTGGTTTTCCGCGCTACTGCAGCTTCGTTATCCGCAAGTCGATCGAGTGCTTGTCGTTCTCGACCAGTACGATGCGCTCACCGCCCTTGGCGATCCGTTCGGCGATTTCGGCCCTCGCGGACGGCTCGAACAATCTCGCCATTGACAGGCCGGTCACGGCGGCAATGACGTATTCGCCCGCCCGCACGGGTCCGATGGTGAACGTCCCGTCCGCCTTGGGTGTGATCGCCGGCGTTCCTGGGAATGGCCGCCACCGCGACACATCCCCAGGCAACATGACGACATACGCGTCAGGTGATTCCTTGCCGTCGTCGCCCAGCACTCGTCCGGTGACGATCGCCCCTTGATTCGTCAGTGTCACTTCGAGCAGCCTGGGATCGGTGCTCGATTTGAATTCAACAGCGGTATCGGTCACATCGTCACCCCGGTATTTGACCGACTTGACGATCCATCCGCGCGGCGGCCCCATGACCATCAACAACTGAGGTCCAAACAAGCCGTCCAGCTCGAACGACATGTCGTCGCGGACGGCCGCCGGGGTCTGCGGGCCGAACATCATGCGCCCGCGTTCCTGTCATGTCGTCGGGCATTGTCATCACCGACAGCTTCGATGGTCCCTGTTCCGGCGCCCCTCCCTCGAAGACAATCCGGCCGGCGACTTTCGCCGGCTTCGAGGTCGCCACGACGAGTCCGTCTATGTCCTCGCTATCGACGCGCACCGGCACGTAGCCCATCTCGCGATCTTGCTTGTCCTCGGGATTGGGGAAACGCCAGCTGCCGGGTACTGACCTGAATCGCGTAGTCTCCCGGCGTCACTCCCGACGCGATGAACTGACCACCTGGTTTTGTTTGGATGCTTGCGCTCGAGGATGAACTGCCGGTCGGTGTGACTGAAACGAGATTCACACTGGGATTTGCGATCGGGGCGCCTGACGAATCAATCGCCATCCCCGTGATCCTGAAGGTACGATTTCGCTGCAGTCGGATTTCAATCGGCCCCACCTCTGCCGACGACACGACGACAGGTTGAGCGTCAGCGTCTTTCATGGCGCTCGGATAGCAGGTGCGAATCAATTTATCCCTGACGTCTTCGGATGGGCCGAAGTGCATCCCACCGGCCGCGCAGATGCGGTATTGGCCGGGCCTCAGTCCAAAGATCCTGAACATGCCGCGGTCGTCTGTCAGGCGAGGCCTGCCCATCGACATCGTCGAGGGACTCTCCCACGGGCTGATGTTCACATCAGCATTTGCGATCGGCTCGCCAGCGTCATCGACGACCCGCCCCTCCACCGCGAACGCGCGCCAGAGCGCGATGTCGACGTTCGTCTCGAGTCTCACCGTCACGAAGCTCGATTGGCGGCACACGCCTCCCTGGCTTCAAGGGATCCCGAGGCTCAGACTCCCCGAAACTCTGATCGAGATGCGTTCCGCGCGACAACGACGCCTGGAAGGAGACCGTGTAGGCGCCGGGCAGGACCTCTGTGAACTCGAAACGACCGTCCGCAGCGGTAGCGGTGTGGCGCGGCTCGTTCTGCTTCAGGCTCGAGTCATCGGACGATCCCGGTCTGCGCGGTCATCGCGCTCGAGGACATCGCCTGGTCACGCCAGGCCGTCGAGATGAGCGTGACCATCACGCGCCCTAATGGCTGTCCCGTTTCGCGATCGACGACGCGGCCCCGCACCGTCGCGGTACCTGCCTTCGCCGCCCCATCACGGGAGACAGCATCGCGAGGCGGAGCAGCGGGAGCGGACGGCTGCACCTGCCCGGCTGTCAGGACAGACAGCAAGAGGATCAACGCCCAGTCGATCACGATGCGCCTCCCTGTCTAGATTGTCGTGATTGAGGACGCACTGACGATAGGCAACATTAAGGCCGTCTCGCGGTTATCATAACGCTGCTTCTCGGTCACTGACGATGTCTCTTCCTTACTCCTCAACGTGGAATGGAAAGCCCGTGCCGCTTTCGTTCAACTTCATGGCCCAACTTCAGATCTCAGGCCGGTCGCGGGGAGACGGCGGGCTGGAAGCCCAAATAGCTCGAATACGATCGAGCCGGCTCGCGCTGTTTGATAAGCGTTTACCGTGTCAGCAATCGACCGATTTCTGATCGCTCCGGCGCCTCGCCCGCTTCGAGCGCGAAGCGAAGACACTCGCCTCCCTGAATCACCCCAACATCGCGATCATTCAACGTGGGCCAGTTAAAACCCCCATCGGCGAATGGCGCGCTACTTCCGTTGAATCAGCACGACGTCACTCTGTATTGTTCCTCGTGCTACAGCGAGTCGCCGCCCATCGTGGGATTGCGCGAAGGCGAAGATGCGGTCGCTCGCGAAGTCAGTGATCTGCTCGAGCCGGACCGGAATCGAACCGGCTTCGGCGGAGGCGTCGGATACCTGAGGATTACTGCGGTGTAGTCGCCAAAGGGCGAGGCATCGCGCGGCCGCGGATTGATCGCCACTACGGCGTTTGAACGAAGCCGCTGGCGCGGCGGACGCTACGCGTGAGGCACGCTCGACCAGCGGTCGGCGTAGCGTGTGGGTCACAAGGAGGTTCCTGTGACCCATCTCCGACAAGCGATGCTGGACGAACTCCAGCGGCGCAACTACGCCACGACCACCGTTCAGTACTACATCCAAGCGGTTGAGCGATTCGCCAAGCATTTCCACCGGCCGCCAGACCAGCTGAATCAGACCCACCTCCGCGAGTATCAGGCCTACCTACTGCGCGAACGGAAGCTTGAGCCGCGGACCGTGAAGCTCCACGTCTCAGCGCTCCGATTCTTCTTCGTGAAGACGCTGAAGCGTCGATACCTGCTCGACGACATTCCGTATCCGAAGGTCCCGCGTCGGCTGCCGACGATCCTGACCGTCGACGAAGTCACGCGATTGATCGACGCCGCCCGCACGCTCACGGACCGCACGATGTTGATGGTGCTGTATTCCACGGGGATGCGGAACGCGGAGATGCGGAGCCTGCAGGTCAAAGACATCGACAGCCGGTCGATGCTGATTCACATCCAGCGCGGCAAAGGCGGTCGCGATCGGTACGTCCCGCTCAGCGCGACGCTGCTGGAGACGCTACGCGTGTACTGGCGCTGGATGAAGCCGAAGACGTGGCTGTTTCCGGGCACGATCGCGGGCTGGCGCGCCGACAAACCGATCACGCCGAAGGTGGTCTGGGATGCCTGTCAGTCCGCCGCGACGCGCGCCCAGATTGAGAAGCGGGTGTCCGCGCACGTCTTGCGGCATTCGTACGCGACGCATCTGCTGGAAGCCGGTGCGGACTTGCGCACCATCCAGCTGCTGCTCGGCCACGTCAAGCTCGAACACACCGTCATCTATCTGCATCTGTCCCGGCGTCACCTGCACGCGGTCACCAACCCGCTGGACACGATGTCGGTCTCGGCTCCGGACACGGCGCGTCGCTCGCGTCGACTGCAGAAGCGGTGACCCGGCCACCCTTTGAGGTGGCCGACATCATTCGCCAATACGGGACACGCTTCATCGAGGCCCATCGCGCCTGGCTCACCGCGCAGCACCTGCGTGTGCTTCGCGCCATCGCGCACTGCCGGACCGCGGCCCTGGGCGCGCATCTCGATCGGTGTGCCGCGCTGCGGCCATCGCGCCATCTCGTTCAACTCGTGTCGCAATCGGCACTGCCCGAAGTGCCTGACGCACGCGCGCGACCAGTGGCTCGCCGAGCGTGAACGCGAGCTGCTGCCGGTCGGGTACGCCCACGTCGTCTTCACCCTGCCGCACGCCCTCGCGCGGCTGGCCTTGCAGAACAAGCGGGTCGTCTACGACCTGCTGTTCCAGGCGAGTGCGGCGACGCTCCTCGAGGTCGCCCGCACGCCGAAGCACCTCGGTGCCGCGCTCGGCTTTCTCAGCGTCCTCCACACGTGGGGCCAGACGCTGTTGCACCATCCGCACGTGCACTGCGTCGTGCCTGCGGGCGGCCTCTCGCCCGACGGCACGCGGTGGGTGCACGCGCGCCCGTCCTTCTTCCTCCCGGTCAAGGTCCTGAGCCGCGTCTTTCGAGGCAAGGTCGTCGCCGGTCTACGGGACGCGTTTCGCGCGCGGGACCCTCAGGCTGCCGAGCGACCTCCAGCGACTCACCGACGAGCGCGCCTTTGCGCGCGTGGCTTCGCACCCTCTTTCACCACGACTGGGTCGTCTACGCCAAGCCCCCGTTCGGCGGCCCCAGTCACGTGCTGCACTATCTCGCGCGGTACACCCACCGGGTCGCGATCTCCAACCATCGGCTCGTCGCCGTCACCGAGGACCAGGTGACGTTTCGGTGGAAGGACTATCGCCACGGGAGTCGGGTCCGACTGATGACGCTCAGCGCGGAGGAATTCCTCCGCCGCTTCTGCCTCCACGTGCTCCCGAAGGGCTTCGTCCGGATTCGCTTCTACGGCTTCCTGGCGCCTCGCTGCCGCACCGAGGCACTGCCACGCTGCCGGCACGCGCTCGGTGCGAATCCACCGCCGGTGCCGGCGGCCTCCGCCGACGACACGTCCACCCGTGTGTCCTTGCCGCCGTGTCCTGCCTGCGGTGGGGTGATGGTCGCCGTCGAACGACTCACCGTCACGCCAACTCGCCGTGCAGGTCTGGATCGAGGGACTCGCGCTTGACTCTTCATGAGCGCTACCCACCGTCAACACCCTCGAACCGCCGCGCCCAGGTCCGATCAGGAGACGTGTGCCTGCCATCCCTCGAGCCGACACCGCCGCCTCGATCATCGCGCCTCACGCTGTCCGGTGTGGCATCTGGACGCTCGCCAGCAACCACCGGGCACCGGGAACCGCAACACATCAGCGCGCCCGCACCGGCCTCCTTACGATTCAACGCCCATACTGATCCACCGCGTCCGCCGCAAACGCCAGCGGCTTCGTTCAAACGGCTCTATCGAGAGTGACTCGGCGGTCCACCATCGGCTCTCGGCGGACACGCCTGCGCGCCGAGTCACTCTCGATAGAGTCATAACGTTTCTCAGGACCGAACCGACCGTAGGAGCCGTAGCGTCGGGTCGGAACACTTCGAACGCGCGAGTGACAATGGATGCCGTGACGCCATACGCGACACCACAGCCGTAAGTGCGTAGCGGACCCGATATTGCACGATCGACGCAGTCGCCGATTCGATCGAACGTTCCGACGCCTCCGAACGACTCGAAGGTGGCTCAGTGAACGGATGGGGTGGAATTTCTTGTGGGCCAAGCGCCGGCAGCCTAACGCGCTGCCTGTAAATCGA
Organism: uncultured Alphaproteobacteria bacterium; assembly: GCA_963757845.1. Taxonomy (GTDB): domain Bacteria; phylum Pseudomonadota; class Alphaproteobacteria; order Rhizobiales; family Xanthobacteraceae; genus P52-10. The sequence continues at coordinate 20,696 of CAVWTB010000012.1, read as the reverse complement.
CACGAGCGGCACGCCGCGCGTTGGATAAACTCTTGAAGGCCGTCATATGCCTGACACACAAACCGATCAGCACGATTGCGCCCATCCCGCGTGTGGCTGCAAGGTGACTGGCGGCAACAAGGACTGCAGCGACTACTGCAAGAAGGCGCCAGAGACGGAGCTCCGTTGCAACTGTATGCACCGTGAATGCCGCGGATGACTTGGGCCAGGCTTGACGACTCGGGCACAGCCGCGGTCGCGAGGATCAGCCGCGGCAGGACGCGTAACGCTGGGCCAGCAAAGTCCAGGTCGTAGCTGATCGCTCCCGACGTTTTAAAGCGCGACCCGACGCCTCCCAAGAGAGAGCGTAAATGAACTTTAAGTCGCAGGAGGGGACCATGGCCCGCTTGGATGAGCAGAAGACCGTCAACGATGAGAACGTCGAGCCGGTTAGCGACGAGGCACGTAAGGGCGACGTCCTCGGCCTCAGCGGGTCGGATGTGCCAAAGACACCAGATCCGTCCGCCGAATCCGATCCGGAATCAATTACCCAGCGGCCCGAAATCGCGCGTGTCGGTGACATCCTCGGACTTGCGGAGACGAGCGAAGAACTGACGCAGAATGCCGGTGCGACCGGCACCGACCAAAGGAGCGGAGGATCGGGCGCGGACGATGCCGAGGAGTAATCGCCCGCGCTGAAGCTGCTCGCCGATCTGCGCGCATTTGCGGACGTGAATTTAGAGGCAAGATCGTGCTGGAGACGGGAACGCGTCTCACACCCGCGATAAACTTGTACGAGGCGATGGGTACGCGCGCATCCCGCTCTTCGGCGAGGACCCTCTCGTCGCCGGCCACGAGCCTGTATTACGGCAAATCACTCGCGTGAACGCCACTACTCCCGAGTGGTCCCCTCCTGTTTACAAATTCGGCTTGCGGTGCAAACCCGGCCGCGCCCGGCGCGCCGCGGTGACAGGATCGCACAGGACCGTCGGGCGCGTCGGCTCCATTTGCGTGTTAGAGTGCCTCTGCCACCGGCATCTGTGCTGGGGAAGTTGGCTGGCTCTACGTTCTTCCCCTGTCACATCGCCAGATCTCGCCTTCCTTGTGTCTCCCCAGTCACGACACGACCGGCAACGTGGGATCGGCCGCCCATTCGGTCATGGAGCCATCGTAGACGGCAACATTGTCCGCGCCGAGCAGCGTCAAGACAAAGGCAGCGCTGCTGGCAGCAATTGCGCCGCCACAATAGGTGATCACCCGATCCTTTTCCATTGCGCCAACCCGCGTGACTTGCTCCCGGAGCTGCTCGGGCGACAGATAGGCGTGCGTCTCGGGATTGACGATGCTTAAAAAGGACACATTCACGCTGGATGGAATGTGGCCGGGGCGTCCATACCGCACCGGGCCGCAGCCGGCATATTCCTCTGGATCGAGCGCATTGACCAGACATGTCGCCTGACTGCCAATGGCTGCCAGGACCTCGTCCTTTGCGGCGATCCGCTCCGGGCGCGGTCGCGCCACGAACTGCGCCGGAGGATACTGCGGGGGGGCCGTGGAGATCGGACGCCCCTCAAGCGTCCATTTCTTCCAGCCGCCGTTCAGCACCGCCGCGTTGTCGAAGCCGAAGGCGCGCAACATCCACCAGATACGCGCCGCCCAGATGTTGAGCATGTCGTCATAGAGCACCACGCGGGTGCCCTCGCCCACGCCATACCGTGACATGGCCGCCGCGAACTGCGCCGCTGGCGGCATTGGAAACATGAAACGTGTGTTGGCAGGATCGCAGAGGTCCTGCTTGAGATCAGCGAACGCGCTGCCCGGGATGTGGGCCTGCTCCCAGTGCGCGCGTCCGCTGACGACCTCGACTTTCTGCGCCGCGCTGGCGTCAAAGTAGTTCGGCAAATACACGGTGCAGTCCAGCACACGGAGATTGGCATCCTCAAGATGGGCCTGCAGCCAGTCGGTTTCGACGAGATATTGAGGATTCTGAAATGGCATACATCCTCCTTCTGGTTTTACTCCCTAACTAGTAGTAGGCCGACCGGCATATTTCGGCCGACCTGCAAGGCTCGCAGCATAGCGCCAAAACGGTCTCGCAGGAAATGTCGCCCAAGCTCCACGTCGCAGGGCACTTGTTCAACTTGGGCTTTTCCGACGATGGCCCGCCGAGGATGCGGTCGAATCTGTACGATTCAGTGGGCTCGCCGCTCGCGACAACTTACGACAAACGTCGTCAACGCGTCGACGCAGCAGTCGCCGTCGCGGCCGCGTCGAATGCCTCGAGCGTTTTCCTCCACTCCGCGGCTTTGTCGCGCTTCGATACTGGGATGATCCATCAACGCCAGCGCCTGGCGCTCGGCATCGAAGCGCGCGATCACCGCCTTCGTGTCCATGCCGAGCTTGATAACTTTCAGCGCGACGCGCCGACGAACAGGCTCCTCCTGATCCGCGACATAGACCACGCCGAAGCCGCCCTCGCCGATTTGTTGAAGGATCTTGCAGTGGCCGATCCGCTCGCCGGTGACGATCGAGACGCCGGCGGTCACGGTGCTCAGCTCGGTCGGATCGAGCGATGCCGGCCGGGGTTCGTCGTGCGAGGGGTGCATGCAGTCGAGAACATATCACGCGAGTCGGCGTGTGGAGTTCGACTCTGGTGTGGGAATGAAGATGGCTCCCGCGGTCGTGAGTAACACTACGGATACAATCTACGGATGTCTGATGAAGAACTCAAAGCAGAGCTCGAGCGGCTGAAAGCCGAGAACGAACAACTGAAAAGCCAGCGCGGACGCAGCGTCAGCCTCAAGGTCAGCGAAAAAGGCGGAGTGTCGCTGTACGGCCTGGGACGATTTCCTGTCACCTTATATAAGGAACAGTGGACCAAGCTACTCGGCATGGCGGACGAAATCCGCGCCTTCATCAAAGATAACGAACACAAGCTGAAGGCCAAGGAGTAGACACCTAGGCCTTCAGCTTCGCCTCCACGATGGCGAGCGGCGACGCCGTCGGAACGTGACCCCGGCCGAGGAGCCTGCGCCGCACGTGACGGCGCTGCTCGACCGGGAAGGCCTGATCGAGCCGAACGCGCCGAACGACGATGCGGCGCCGACCGGCGACATCACCCGCGATCCCGTCGCCTTTCCCGCCAACCGCGACGTCCGCCTGCAGGCACTGGCGCGCGGCGACGAAGGCTTCCTGCTGGCGCTCGGCTACTCCACGCAGCGCGGCTATGGCCGCACGCATCCGTTCGCCGGCGAGATCCGCATGGGCGAGGTCGAGATCTCGTTCACACCCGAGGAGCTGGGCTTCGAGGTGCCGCTCGGCCGCATCACGTTGACCGAGTGCGAGATGGTCAACCAGTTCAAGGGATCGGCCGACGCGCCCCCCCAGTTCACGCGCGGCTATGGGCTGGCGTTCGGCCACAGCGAGCGCAAAGCGATGGCCATGGCCCTCGTCGACCGTGCCCTGCGCAGCGAAGAGCTGGGCCAGGAGGCGACCACGCCGGCGCAGGACCAGGAGTTCGTGCTGGCGCATGCCGACAACGTGCAGGCGACAGGCTTCGTCGAGCACCTGAAGCTGCCGCACTACGTCGACTTCCAGGCCGAGCTCGCCCTGCTGCGCCAGCTGCGTCGCGAGTGGCAGGAGAGCCGCGCCGCTGCCGACTCCGGCGACCGGGAGGCGGCCGAATGAGCACGCCCCCGACCTACAACTTCGCCTACCTCGACGAGCAGACCAAGCGCATGATCCGGCGCGCCATCCTGAAGGCGATCGCCATCCCCGGCTACCAGGTGCCGTTCGCCAGCCGCGAGATGCCGATGCCGTACGGCTGGGGCACCGGCGGCGTGCAGGTCACCGCCTCCATCCTCGGCCCCGACGACGTGCTGAAGGTCATCGACCAGGGCGCCGACGACACCACCAACGCCGTCTCGATCCGCCGCTTCTTCGCCCGCACGGCCGGCGTCGCCACCACCACGCATACAGCCGAGGCGACCATCGTCCAGACCCGCCACCGCATCCCTGAGACGCCGCTCGAGGAGGGCCAGATCCTCGTCTATCAGGTGCCGATCCCCGAGCCGCTGCGCTTCCTCGAGCCGCGCGAGACCGAGACGCGGCAGATGCACGCGCTGGAAGACTACGGGCTGATGCACGTCAAGCTCTACGAGGACATCGCCCGGCACGGCCACATCGCCACCACCTACGCCTATCCGGTCAAGGTGCGAGGGCCGCTACCTGATGGACCCTTCGCCGACGCCGAAGTTCGACAATCCGAAGATGGACATGTCGCCGGCCCTGCAGCTGTTCGGCGCCGGCCGCGAGCAGCGCATCTATGCGCTGCCGCCTTACACGCGCGTCGTGAGCCTCGACTTCGAGGACCACCCCTTCGAGCGCACGCGCTTCGACAAGCCGTGCGCGCTGTGCGGCGCAAGCGGCGTCTACCTAGACGAGGTGGTGACCGACGATGCCGGCGGGCGCATGTTCGTGTGCTCCGACACCGACTATTGCGAGGGCCGCCGCGAGCGCCGCGAAGGCCACCGCGTCGGCGGAGGGCAGCGCTCATGACCACGGCCCGCGCTGCCGAAGGACCGCTGCTGACGGCCGAAGGCCTCACCAAGCACTACGGCTCGCGCCTCGGCTGCGCCGACGTGTCGCTCGAGATCTACCCCGGCGAGGTGCTGGCGGTGGTGGGCGAGTCCGGGTCGGGCAAGTCCACCCTGCTGTCCCTGCTGTCGACCCAGCTCAAGCCGTCGCGCGGCAGCATCCGCTACCGCATGCGCGACGACGTCATGCGCGACCTGTTCGGCTTGAGCGAGGCCGAGCGCCGCTTCCTGCTGCGCACCGACTGGGGTTTCGTGCATCAGGATGCCCGCCTCGGGCTGCGCATGGGCGTGTCGGCCGGCGGCAATGTCGGCGAGCGGCTGATGGCGGTCGGCTGGCGCAACTACGGCCGCATCCGCCAGGAGGCGGTCGACTGGCTGGCCCGCGTCGAGATCGACGCCGACCGCATCGACGATACGCCGGCGACCTTCTCCGGCGGCATGCGCCAGCGCCTGCAGATCGCCAAGAACATGGTGACCTCACCCGCGCCTCGTCTTCATGGACGAGCCGACCGGCGGTCTCGATGTGTCCGTGCAGGCGCGCCTGCTCGACCTGCTGCGCGGCCTGGTCGCCGACTACGGGCTCGCCGCCATCATCGTCACGCACGACCTGGCGGTGGCGCGCCTGCTGTCGCACCGGCTGATGGTGATGCGGCGCGGCCGGGTGATCGAGACCGGGCTGACCGACCAGGTGCTCGACGATCCGCGCGAGCCCTACACGCAGCTGCTCGTCTCCTCGGATCTGCGGGGGTGAGCGCATGAGCGCGGCTGACACCAGCATGATCAGATTGGACGGGGTCGCCAAGACGTTCGTTATGCACCTGCGCGGCGGCGCCACTCTGCCGGTGCTGAAGGGCGTGACGTTCGAGGTGCGCGCCGGCGAATGCGCGGTGCTCGACGGCCCCTCGGGCGCCGGCAAGTCCTCCATCCTCAAGATGATCTTCGGCAACTACCGCGCCGACGCCGGCAGCATCATGGTGCGCGACGCCCGCGAATGGGTGGACGTCGCCAGCGCCCCGCCGCGCCGCGTGCTGCACCTGCGCCAGGCGACCATCGGCTATGTCAGCCAGTTCCTGCGCACCATCCCGCGCGTCGGCGCGCTGGATATCGTTGCCGCTTCCGCGCGCGACAACGGCATCGAGCCCGCCAAGGCAAGGGCGCGCGCCGCAGAGCTGCTGGATCGCCTCAACATTCCCGAGCAAGCTCTGGCAGCTGCCGCCATCCACCTTCTCGGGCGGCGAGCAGCAGCGCATCAACATCGCGCGCGGTTTCGCGGCGACGCATCCCGATCCTGCTGCTGGACGAGCCGACCGCCTCGCTCGACCGGCGCAACCGCGCGGCCGTCATCGAGTTCATTCGCGAGCGCAAGCGTGCGCGGCGCGGCGCTGCTCGGCATCTTCCACGACGAGGACGTCAAGCAGCAGGTCTGCGACCGCAGCATCGACGTGACCAACTTTCGAGCCTGAGGTCCGTGACACTCGTCTTCGAGAACGCCAGGGTCGTGCTGCCGCAAGCCATCATCGACGGCTGGCTGGCGGTCGATGGCGAGCGCATCGTCGAGGTCGGGCAAGGCCGCGCACCCGAGCGCGGCATCGATCTCGACGGCGACCTGCTGGCGCCGGGACTGATCGAGCTGCACACCGACCATCTGGAGAGCCACCTCAAGCCGCGGCCCAAGGTGCACTGGCCGCAGGTTGCCGCCGTCATCGCCTACGACGCGCAGATCGCCGCGTCGGGCATCACCACGGTGTTCGATTCGCTGCGCATCGGCACCGACCTCGACTATGGCTCGGTTCAGGACGAGCTGGACGGCATCATCGGCGCCATCGACACCGCCCGGTCGCAAGGCCTGCTGCGCGCCGATCATCGCATGCATCTGCGTTGCGAGATCTGCACCGAAGACGTGGTGGAGCAGACCGAGCGCCTGCTCGATCTGCATGCCGTCGGCCTCATCTCGCTGATGGACCACACGCCGGGCATGCGCCAGTTCGTCGACCTCGAGGCCTGGAAGACCTACTACGGCGGCAAATCGGGTCGCGTCGAAGCCGAGCTCAACCGCCTCATGGACCAGAAACGCGCGCAGTTCGCCGGCAACTACGCGCGCCACCGCGCCAAGCTGGTCACCCTCGCCAGGGCCCGCTGCATTGTCGTGGCCAGCCACGACGATGCAACGCCCGAGCACGTGCAGGAATTGCTAGGTGACGGCGCGGCGATCGCCGAGTTCCCCACCACGGCGGAAGCGGCCGCGGCCTCGCATCGGGCCGGCATTGCCGTGCTGATGGGCGCGCCCAATGTCGTACGCGGCGGCTCGCATTCCGGCAACGTGGCGGCCGAGACGCTGGCGCGCGAGGGCGTGCTCGACATCCTGTCCTCCGACTACGTGCCGGCCAGCCTGCTGATGGGGGCCTTCGATCTCGCCCGCCGCATCGAAGGCTATGGCCTGGCGGCAGCGCTGCGCACGGTCACGCTGCATCCGGCCCGCGCTGCCGGGCTGACCGACCGCGGCCAGATCGCCGCCGGCCTGCGCGCCGATCTGGTGCGCATCCGCGTGGTGCGCGACCTTCCCGTCGTTCGCGAGGTCTACCGTGGCGGCCAGCGCGTCCTCTGAAGCCGGTTCGTCGAGAGCCGCCGAGCCGATCGGCCCCGGCCGTGTTGTGCTGGTGGTCGGCCCGAGCGGCGCCGGCAAGGACGCGGTGCTCGGCGAAGCAGCCAGGCGCCTGGGCGGCGATCCGCGCTTCCTGTTTCCCAAACGCGTCGTCACGCGCGAGGCGAACGCGGCCGAGGATCACGACACGCTGACACCGGCGGAATTCGCGGCCGAGCTGCAACGCGGCGCCTTCGCGCTGCATTGGGAGGCGCATGGTCTCAGCTACGGCATTCCGGCCGAGATCGACGCGGCCGCGCGCGCCGGCCGTAGCGTCGTGTTCAATGCGTCGCGGCGCATCGTGCCGGTTGCGCGAGCCCGCTACGCCAACGCCGCGGTCGTGTTGATCGACGCGCCCTTTCAGCTGCGCGCCCGACGGCTGGCGACGCGCGATCGCGAGCGCGCCAGGGACGTCGACGCCCGCCTGCACCGGGTCGTGGCTGATTTCGACCCGGGCGACGTCGACCTGGTGATCGACAACTCGGGTGCGCTGTGCCAGGCCGCCGACGCGCTGGCCAACTGGCTGCTGCCTGACACCGGCGTCGCCCTGTCATCGAACCGGCACGCAGATGTAAAGATCCCGTCATGCGCTCTGCCTAGGCTCGCCCTGATTTGCAGCGTCTCGCACCGAACAGACGGCGACCAGGCACATGCAGGATCGCAAGACGAGCATGGGACCTCCGTCCAGGCGCGACTCATGGCTCGGAGCCGGTGCATCTGCCGTTGCATTGGTGGGCGGTACGGGTTTCGCGCGCCGCCCGCTGTCGCCAGCGGCACCGTGTTCGAGGATCGCAGCGGCACCGGCAAAAGACAGCCGACAGACCGCGGTCGTGGCCGGCGTCCTGGTTTCGAACGGCCGGGATGTGACCGCCACGGACGCGCACGGCCGCTGGCGCTTGTCCGTCGCCGACGGCGATAGCCTGTTCGTGATCAAGCCGCCGCATTGGGCGACGCCCGTGCGCGCGGCGGGCGGCATTCCCGCACTTTCCGCTGAGCCCGCGCAGCCATGTCCGGGCGTCTCCGACCGGCGAGTTGCCGGCGAACGTCGATTTTGCGCTGGTCCGGAGAGAGGAGAGTGCCCGCTTCGATGCCCTGCTGCTCAGCGACACGCAACCTGAGAACGATGTCGGAGCTGGGATATCTGCGCGATGACATCATGGCCGGCCTGATCGGCAGCCCGGCTGCGTTCGCCATCAATCACGGAGACGTGGTCGCCGACGACCTGTCGCTCTATGCGCGCTACCTCCAGCTGACCGGCACGACCGGCATGGCCTGGCACCACTGTCCAGGCAACCATGACATCAACACGGATGCGACAGAGGATGCCTACTCCCGAGAGACATGGAAACGCTTCTTTGGTCCGCGGCACTATGCATTCCAGTTCGCCGAAGCGACCTTCATCCTGCTCGACAACGTCTACTATTTTGGTCGCGGCGTGTTCTCGTCGAACGGCAGGAGCTATGTCGGCCGGATTGGCGAGAGCCAGCTGCGGTTTGTGCGCAACCTGCTGGCGCACATCAACCGCAAGCATCTGATTGTCGTGTCGATGCACATTCCGCTGGTCTCGCATCAGGACGCGCAAATCCGTCCGACACCACCATCGATCGGCGGGCTCTGCTCGAGCTGCTGTCCGGGCGGCCGCACACGGTGAGCTTCGCCGGGCATATGCACACGACGGAGCATCACTATCTGGGAGCCGATGAGGGCTTTGCCGGACCGATCCCGCATCATCACCACGTGCTGACGGCGGCGTCGGGAAGCTGGTGGTGCGGACCGCTCGACCGCAACGGCATGCCCTGCGCCGACAGCATTGACGGCACGCCCAATGGTTTCCACGTGCTGTCTGTCGACGGCAGCAGCTACACGACGCGGTTCGTGCCGGCGTTGAGCAAGAGCGCCTCGCAGATGCGCGTGATGGTGGATGGTCCCCATCGCCGCGTCGCCGCGCAGAGCCGATCGTCGATTCCCATCCACCTTGTCGACGGCTGCGAGATCGTCGCCAACGTTTTTGATGGCGGGCCAAAGACGACGGCCACCTGCGAGATCATCGGCAGCGGATACAGGGGCACTGCCCATGCAGCGGACTTTCGCGCACGATCCCCTGGTCAGCGAATTGTTCGGTCGGCCGGGCGCCGTGCGCAAGCCGTGGGTGGAGGCCACGCCCTCGACGCACCTGTGGAAGGCGGCGGTTCCGGCCGGCCTCAAGGCCGGCGCGTACTCCGTGCGAGTGCGCGCGGTCGACGAATACGGTCGCCAGCACGTCGCCCATACCGTCCTGGAAATTGCCGCTACGGGTGCGTCGGCGGCGACTTGAGTGCCGCGTACGAGACCGGCAGCTCCAGGAGCTGGCAGGCTCGGAGGGACCGCGAAACATCACCCTGGACCGTACGCCTGTCGGCCTCTAAGCTTCGCAAAAGCGCGGCCCAGCTTGCCAATCGGCCGCTGCAAGAAAAAAGCCCAGGAGGAAGCCCGTGTCCCGCTTAACGCGACGTCAGTTTGCGGGTGGCGCGCCGCCCTTCCAGCGTGCCCGCGAGCCTTCTCACGCGCCGGGGCGCCCAGGCCCAGGCAGCAACGCGCGTGCGGTGCTTCTGGTGGGGCAACCCGGAGCGCGACAGGCGGACCAAGACGGCGCTCGACGCCTACGCGCAAAAGACGGGCATTCAGATCGCCGCGGAGTTGCTGGGCTGGGGCGACTACTGGACGAAGCTCGGAACGCAGACGGCCGGCGGCAATGCTCCCGACCTCATCCAGATGGATTATCGCTACATCTTCGAATATGCGCGGCGCGACACGCTGCTGGCGCTCGAGAAGGTCATGCCGTCGCCGCTCAACCTGAAGGATTTCAGCGAGGGCGCCACGCGATGTGCGGGAAGGTCGACGGCAAGCTGTATGGCGTGACGCTCGGCACGAACTCCAAGGCCATGGTCTACGACACGGCCATGTTCGAGAAGGTGGGCGTCAAGGCGCTCGACCCGAAATGGACATGGGACGACATGGCCAGGATCGCCGGCGAGATCTCCAAGATCAATCCGGGCAAATATTGGGGCTCCGGCGACAACAGCCGCTGGGAGCAGGGCTTCGAGCACTGGCTCAACCAGCGCGGGAAGCTGCTCTACACGGCCGAGGGCAAGGCGGCATTCACGCGCGACGACGTGGCGGAATGGTTCGCGCTCTGGGACAAGCTCAGGAAATCGGGCGCGGTGGCCCCCGCCGAGGTCGCAGCGACCAATACCGGCAGCATCGACCAGTACGAAATCAGTCGCGGCACGGCGGCGATGAGCTTCGCCAACTCCAACCAGGTGGTCGCGTTCCAGAACATCAACAAGAGCAAGCTCGCCATCAGCGTGTTCCCGAACGAGCCCGGCGGCTCCTCCGGGCACTACATCAAGCCGGCCATGATGATGAGCGTGTCGAGCCGCACCAAGCCGCCCGAGGACGCCGCCAAGATCATCGAGTTCCTGGTCAACGACCCGGACGGCGTCAAGGCGCTGGGTATCGAGCGTGGCGTGCCGGGCTCGACGCGCCGCGCAGACATTGCTTGCGCCCGACCTCGACGAGCTCGGCAAGACGCAGGTCGACTATGTCTCTGCGGTGAGCAAGGTCGCCGTGACGCTGCCCCCGCCGCCGCCGAAAGGCGCGGGCGAGATCGAGACGCTGCTCCGCGTGTCGCCGATTCGGTTGCGTTCGGACGTGCCAGCGTCAAGGAGGGCGCGGTGCAGTTCCACAGCGAGGCTGTGAATGTTCTGGCGCGAGCGTGACGTCGCCGTGGCGCTCGATACGCACTACCGGCGCACGAAGATCGGAGCTACCCACAGGGGGCGACGGTCGCCGGCCAATCTTTTTCGGAACTCTGCCGGGCTATCTTTTCTCGCGCCGTGGCTGGTCGGACTTCCTGCTCTTCACGCTCGGGCCGATGCTCGCCTCGCTCTATCTATCGTTCACGAAGTTCGATCTCCTGAGCGCGCCGAGTGGATCGGGCCCCACAACTACGTCGCATGTTCACGGGCGACCCATCGCTTCCTCCAGGCGCTGAAGGTGACGTTCATCTACCTCTGTGTCTCGAGGTGCCGCTGCAAGCTCGCCTTCGCGCTGTTGCTCGCGGTGATCCTGGACAAGGGCCTCCGCGGCGGCGGTCTCTACCGGTCGCTGCTCTATCTGCCCTCGCTGCTCGGCGGCTCGGTCGCCATCGCCGTGCCTGTGGCGCCAGTTGTTCCACGGCGACGGCACTCGTCAACCGCTCCTCTCGCACTGTTCGGGATCCAGGGACCCAGCTGGATCTCCAACCCGGACACCGCGCATCTACACTCTCATCATTCTGCGCCGTGTGGCAGTTCGGCGTCGCCGATGGTCATCTTCCTCGCCGGGCTGCGGCAGATCCCGCCGGAGCTCTACGAGGCGGCCTCGATGGACGGCGCCAGCCGGTGGCGGCAGTTCCGGACGATCACCCTGCCGCTGCTGGCGCCGGTCATCTTCTTCAACCTGGTGCTGCAGATCATCGACGCGCTTCAAGGCCTTCACGCCGGCCTTCATCATCAGCGGCGGCACCGGCGGCCCCGTCGACTGCACCCTGTTCTACACGCTCTACCTGTACCAGGAGGCGTTCGCGTATTTCCGCATGGGGTATGCGTCCGCGATGGCCTGGGTGCTGCTGATCGTCATCGCCGCTCTTCACGGCGTCAGCTTCGTCACGTCGAAATACTGGGTCTTCTACGAAGATGATCGCGCTGAGCACCGGAGCCGCTGCCGCCGCGCGCCAGCGGCGCAAGTGCGCGGCAGGATTGCGCCTGCTGCGCGCACGTGGTGCTGATCCGCCCTGCCTGATCATGCTCTATCCGCTGCTGTGGATGGTTGCGAGCGTCGTTCAAACCGGACGACGATCATCTTCACGGACCTGTCGATCTTCCCACCGTCGCTCGACTTCCGCAACTTTCGCGAGGGCTGGGACGGCATTGCAGGTCAGCTTCTCGATCTTCTACTGGAACTCGCTGGTGATCGCGGTGCTGGTGGTCGTCGGCAACGTCTGTCGTGCTCGCTCGCGGCATACGCGTTCGCGCGGCTCGATTTTCCCGGCCGGAGGTGTCTTCTTCGCCGTGATGCTGGCGACGCTCATGCTGCCGTATCACGTGACGCTGATCCCGCAGTACGTCCTGTTCCTCAACCTCGGCTGGGTGAACACGATCCTGCCGCTGGTGGTGCCGAAGTTCCTGGCAGCGGACGCGTTCTTCATCTTCCTCATGGTGCAGTTCTTCCGCGGGCTGCCGCGCGAGCTCGACGAGGCGGCCAAGATCGACGGCTGCGGGCCCTGGCGGATCTACTGGAAGATCGTCCTGCCGCTGTCCCTGCCGGTGCTGGCGACGGCGGCGATCTTCACCTTCTTGTGGACCTGGAACGACTTCTTCGGCCCGCTGATCTACCTCAACGACATCGCAAACTACACCGTCCCGCTCGCCTTGCGGTCGTTCATCGACGCCACCGGCACATCCGCCTGGGGCCAGCTGTTCGCGATGTCGGTGCTGGCGCATCCTGCCGATCTTCCTGGTCTTCCTGTTTTTCCAGCGGTTGATCATCTCGGGCGTGGCGTTGTCGGGACTGAAACGATGATGTTCGGCATGACGGTTGGAACGGCGACAGTCGGGGTGTCATGCCATGAGCCTGCGAGTTGAGCGTAGCTGTGGTCGGATTGGGAGTTGGCAAGGAGCACCTTGCGGCGTATGCCCGCTTGCCGGAGCTTTACCGGATCAAGGCCGTCTGCGATCTGACGCCGCGAGAGCCGCGGCGATTGCCGCGGAGTTCGGCGCGCCGATCGCCACGGCGCAATTTTCCGAGCTGATCGCCATGCGCGATCTCGACGTCATCGATATTTGTACGCCGCCGGGCACCCATCGCACGCTCGCCGAGCAGGCGCTGCGCGCCGGCTTTCACGTCGTGTGCGAAAAGCCGCTGGTGGGATCGCTGAGAGATGCCGATGCGCTCATTTCCGTTGCCGACAGCGCATCCGGCACCTTGTTCCCGATCTTCCAGTACCGCTTCGGCAATGGGCTGCAGAAACTGAAGTTTCTCCAGGCCAAGGGCCTGACCGGTCGCTCGTACCTCAGCACCATCGAGACGTCCTGGCGCCGTCCCGCGGAATACTACGCCGTGCCTTGGCGCGGAAAATGGGCGACGGAGCTGGGCGGGTGCTGCCTCAGCCAGGCCATCCATGCCCACGACATTCTTTCGTTCGTCAACGGACCGGTGAAGAGCGTTTCGGCCCGTCTGACCACGCGCGTGAATGCCATCGAGGTCGAGGACTGTGCCGCGATAGCTGTCGAAATGGCCGACGGTTCGGTTGCAACGCTTGCCGTGACGCTCGGCTCCGCCGAGGAATTGTCGCGGCTGCGCTTCACGTTCGAGAGCCTTACCGCGGAGAACCGTGGCACCGAACCCTACAAGCTCGGCAAGGATCCCTGGTACATCAAGGGAAGCAACGAGGACGCGGATCGCCGGATCGCGGCCGCATTGCGCGACTTCCAGCCGTCCGCCGAGTTGTTCGAGGGGCAATTCGCGGCTATCCATGCGGCCATCGTCGACGGGGCGCCGACACCCGTCACGTTGGGCGAGGCCCGTGCTTCGCTGGAGCTGATCACGGCGATCTATCATTCTGCAGAGACGGGGACCGTCGTGACCCTGCCGATCGGCAGCGATCACCCGAAGTATGGCGGATGGGTGCCCGAGCGACGTCGGTTCGGATAGGGACGCTGCAATGGCCGAAGTCTCGCTCAGGCAGGTCGTGAAGCGCTACGGCGCGAACCAGGTGGTGCATGGCGTCGACCTCGACGTCGGCCATGGCGAGTTCGTGGTCTTTGTCGGGCCTTCCGGCTGCGGCAAGTCGACCCTGCTGCGCATGATCGCCGGACTGGAGGACATCAACGACGGCGAGCTGCGCATCGATGGGCAGCGAATGAACGAGGTGCCACCGGCCAAGCGCGAAATCGCCATGGTGTTCCAGTCCTACGCGCTCTACCCGCACATGACGGTGTACAAGAACCTCGCGTTCGGGCTGGAGACGGCAGGGTTCAAGCGAGCGGTCATCGAGCAGCGCGTCCAGCAGGCCGCCCTTTGCTGCAGATCGAGCGGCTTCTCGAGCCGCAGACCGAAGGCTCTGTCGGGCGGCCAGCGGCAGCGTGTTGCGATCGGACGCGCCATCGTGCGCGAGCCGAAGCTGTTCCTGTTCGATGAGCCGCTGTCCAATCTCGACGCGGAACTGCGCGTGCAGATGCGCGTGGAATCGTCGAAGCTGCACGCCGATCTCGGCGCGACCATGATCTACGTCACGCACGATCAGGTGGAAGCGATGACGCATGGCCGACCGCATCGTGGTCTTGCAGGGATGGACGGGTCGAGCAGGTGGGCTCGCCGTTGCAGCTGTACAACAAGCCAGCCAACCGGTTCGTGGCAGGATTTATCGGCAGCCCGAAGATGAATTTCCTGAATGCAAGGGTGCGTGACGACCGCTCGGGCGCGCGCAGCCGTCTCGCTCTCGATGGCGGCGGAGAGATGGAGATGGACGTTGGTATCGCCGCGGGCAACGACGTTGTCGAGATCGGCATCCGGCCCGAGCACGTGGAACTTGTTGGCGCAGGCGTTCCGATGACGGTGTCTCTGTGCGAGCAACTGGGCGGAAATTCAGTGCTGCACGGTAGGATCGAAGGCGGGCAGCCAATGGTCGTCCAGACCGTGGGCCAAAGCCAGATCAAGCGCGGAGAGGTTGTCCAAGTGCGGCTGCCAGCCGCCGCCTGCCACGTGTTCGACCGCGCAGGCAATACGATAGGTGTGTCCTAGGTCTTTCCGGTTCTGACGGAATTGCCGTGGGAGTACACGGTCATGGTCGGGCTTGGCCCGACCATCCATCCATCAACTTGCTCAGGTGCTCATGGATGGCTGGATCCTCGGGACAAGCCCGAGGATGACAGGTTTGCTGTTGCGGCTGTGCGGTCGCGTGGACCGGCGAGGCTCAGACGATCTGGTTGCGCAGGGTGGTCTCGCCGCGCCACAGCCGGTCGAGGTTCTCCAGCAGGATGTCGATCACGCCATCCTCGTAGCGCTGCGTCTCGCCGGCCGTGTGCGGGGTGATGAGAACGTTGGGCATGGCCCACAGCGGCGAGGCGGCGGCAGCGGCTCCTCCCGCGTCACGTCGAGCGCGGCGGCCGCGATGCGCCCCGCCTGCAGCGCCTCGATCAGCGCCGGCTCGTCGACGACCCGGCCGCGCGCCACGTTGATGAGATGCGCCGTCGGCTTCATGGCGGCGAGCGCGCGCGGCGTCGATCAGGTTCTCGGTCTCCGGCGTCAGCGGGCAGGTGAGGGCCACGATGTCGGCCTCGGCCCAGCAGCTCGTGCAGCCGGTCGTTGCCGTAGACGGCGTCGGCGCCGTCCGCACCGGCGGCGCGGATCGCGCTTGGTGGCGATCACGCGCATGTCGAAGGCCTTGGCGAGCTGCGCCAGGCGCGCGCCGATGCGGCCGAGGCCGACGATCAGCAGCGTCTTGCCCGTCAGCTGGTCCTCGCGCGCGGCGATCTCCGGATCATGCCGCGCCAGTGCTTGGCGTTCTGGTTGTCGCGCGCCTCGGGCAGGCGGCGGCTGCAGCGCCAGCATCAGCGCCATGGCGTGCTCGGCCACGGCCTGGGCGTTGACGCCTGCGGCGCTGGCGAGGCGGATGCCGCGCGCGCGCAGCAGGTCCTTGTCGTACTGGTCGACGCCGGCGCTGATCGACTGGATGAACTTGAGCTTGCGGGCGATGCCGGCAAGCTCGTTGCTCCACAGCATGGAGACGACCAGCACGTCGGCCTCCGGCAGGTGCTGCGCCAGCTCCTCGGCGGAGCGCACCTGACGTGCGCGATGCCGGTGTTGCGCAGCGCGAAGCGCTCGGCCATGCGGTAGGCGGCGTGGGCAAAGCAGATCTTGAGCCGGTCTTTGGCAGGCAGCATGCTCGTCCGATCCTCAGAACACGCGCAGCGGGAAATAGCGCAGCAGCAGCTCCTCGTAGCGCCCGCTCTCGCGCATGCGCCGCAGCGCGCGCGTTGATCAGGCCCTTGAGCTGGGCGTCCTCGCGCTTGACGGCGATGCCGATGCCGTCGCCGAAATACTTGGGCTCGGCGAACGGCCCGCCCTTGAACTCGCAGCAGGCCTTGGAGGCGGTGCCGTTGAGCCAGAACGCCAGGCTGATGCCGTCGTCGAACAGCAGATCGACGGCGCCGATGACGAGCGCATCGCGCGCCAGCTCGGCCGTCTCGAAGGCGCGGATCGGCTGTCGCGGAAGAACGCGCGCAGATAGGCCTCGTGCGCGGTGCCCTTGGCCACGGCGATCTTCTTGCCCTCCAGGCCCTCGGGCGTGATCGTCGAGGCGGCTGGGTCCGCGCTTGGCGGCAAACCGCGCCGGCGTGAAGTAGTAGCGCTCGGTGAAGTCGACCACCTTGAGCGCGCTGGCCGTCTATGGCATGCGAGGCGATGACGGCATCGGCCTCGCCCTTGCGCAGCGCCGGCAGCAGCTCGGCCCAGGGGCGCACCTGGATGTCGCAGGCCGCGTTCAGCTCCAGGCAGACGGCGCGCGCGATGTCGACGTTGAAGCCGGTCAGGACGTTGTCCTCGTCGAAGTAGTTGAAGGGCGGAAAGTCGCTGTCGGTCAGAAAGCGGATGGCGACGCGCTCTGCGGCGGCTCGCGCTCGCCCGCCTCGGCGCCTGCGGTGGCGCCTGCGCGGCGAGCGGTGAAGGCGCCGCAACAGCCAGCGCGAGGCCAACAAAAAGTAAGAGCGGCTTGCGCGTTCATCTGTAGATATGCTCATTCGTGTGCGGCCTTTTTGCGGCGATGGGGGCGTCGAAGTGGCCATGCAGGCAAGTGGCGCGATTGCGGTCTGCCCAGCATGGCAGAGAGCCACGCAATTCCCGAGCGCATCCTAGCGCGGATGCGCGGCGTCGCGGACAGCCGGCCGCAGAGCCCGCGCTGATCGGCGGCCGCATCGAAGCCAATACGCTTTCCTGGTCGGCAGCTGATCGACGCCGCCACGCTCGCGGGCCGAGCGCGGAGGCCGGCAGGTGCGGCGTGGCCACGCATGCAGTCTGCTCGCCTCGGGCATGGCTCCGCGCCGCCTATGCCTCGGCCCTGGCGCGCACGCTGGGCGTCCCGGGTCGGTGGGAGGCTGCGTTCGATCTCAGACGCCGATGACGCGGCCGAGCTGGAAGGCGGGCTGCCCGCCGTGGTCGACGGCCGCCCTGCCGCGTGCTGTGCGCCGAGAACGGCCGCCGGCGAGTCGGCCGGCAGGTTGCGCGCTGCAGGCGCGCGGCATCAGGTGGCGCTGGCGCCCCGCAGCGCATCGACGCCGCGCTCGAGGAGCATGGCGGTGCGGAGCGGCTCGACCACGCCGTGCGCCGCCTCTGCGCGGAGCGGCCGGTCGATCGGCCGGCGGCGTATGTGGATATGGCAGCTGTTGGCGGCGGCGGTCGCGTCGGCCTGGTCATGGGCGGCTCTTCATGTGCCGGAAGCCACCCTCGCCGCCCTGGCCGGCCTCATCGCGCTGCCGTTCCTGGGCGTGACGCTGCTGCGCGTCGTCGCCCTGGGCGAGGTCGTGGCCTCTCGCGCAGGCGACGCGGGACGCCGGCCGACGGCGCGCGCTGCCGACCGGCAGCTGCCCGTCTATTCGGTGCTGGTGCCGCTGCTACGCGAGGCCAACGTGCTGCCCGGGCCTGGTGCAAGCGCTGCAGGCGTCGACTATCCGCGGGCCAAGCTCGAGATCCTGCTGGTGCTCGAGGCCGACGACCTGGAGACGCAGGCCGCGCTGCTGGCGCTCGATCTGCCGGCCAACTTCCGCACGATCCTCGTGCCCGACGGGCCCCGCACACCAAGCCGAAGGCCCTCAACTACGCCCTGCATTTCGCGCGCGGCGAGTATGTCGTGGTCTACGACGCCGAGGACCGCCCCCAGCCCGACCAGCTGCGCCGTGCGCTGGAGGCTTTCGCGGCAGCCCACCCCCACCGGCTGCGTGCAGGCGCAGCTCAACATCTACAACCCACACGACAGCTGGCTCACGCGGCAGTTCACGGTCGAATATTCCGCGCTGTTCGATGCCATCCTGCCGGCGCTCGCCCGGCTGGGCCTGCCGGTGCCGCTGGGCGGCACCTCCAACCACTTTCCGCGCGAGACGCTGATCGCCGTCGGCGGCTGGGACCCGTTCAACGTCACCGAGGACGCCGACCTGGGCTTCCGCCTGGCGCGGCAGGGATGGCGCACCACGGTGGTCGCGTCCACCACCTGGGAGGAGGCGCCGGCGCGTTCGGCCAGCTGGTTCCGGCAGCGCACCCGGTGGCTGAAGGGCTGGATGCAGACCTACCTGGTGCACACGCGCCAGCCGCTGCGGCTGGTCGCCGACCTGGGCCTGCGCGGCGCGCTGGGCTTTCACGCCCTGATGGGCGGTCTGATGCTGTCGGCACTGGCGCATCCCGCTGCTCTACGCGCTGCTCGCCTGTCACGCCTCCGGGCGGCTGCTCGCGCCCGCCGAGACGGCTGCGGGGCCCGTGTTCTGGGCGCTCGCCTGGATCAACCTGGCCGCCGGCTATCTCGCGTCGATTCCGGTCGGCTGCAGCGAGCGTCTGGCGGCGCGGCCGCCAGCCTGGCCCTGTCGGCGCTGCTGATGCCGCTGTGCTGGCTGCTGGTCTCCGCCGCGGCCTACCGGGCGCTCTACCAGCTCTCCGATCCCTACCGCTGGGAAAAAACCGAGCATCGCGGCGAGGCACGCCGAGAGGTGCGCCAAGAGTGCGCCTACCGCCAGCGCGCCTTGCTAACCTCGCGCCGACTCGACCGCAGAGGACGCCAGCCGTGCAAGACTTGAAGAGCCTGATCCGAACCATCCCGGACTATCCCAAGCCCGGCATCCTGTTCCGCGACGTCACCACCCTGATGGGCGACGCCCAGGGCTTCAGCGCCGCCATCGAGCAGATGGCCGCGCCCTACAGAAACGCCGGCGTGCAGGGCGTGGCCGGCATCGAGGCGCGCGGCTTCATCCTGGGCGGCGCCATCGCCGACAAGCTCGGCTGCGGCTTCGTGCCGATCCGCAAGAAGGGCAAGCTGCCCTGGAAGACGATCGGGCAGGAGTACACGCTGGAGTACGGCGTCGACATCATCGAGATGCACGAGGACGCCATCGACAAGGGCGAGCGCATCCTGATCGTCGACGACCTGATCGCCACCGGTCGGCACTGCGGAAGCGGCGGCCAAGCTGGTGCGACGCTCCGGCGGCGACATCGTCGGCGCCTGCTTCATCATCGACCTCCCCGATCTCGGCGGCACCAAGAAGCTGGCAGCGCTCGGCATCAAGCCCCACGCGCTGATGGCCTTCGAGGGACACTAACTCCGTGCCGCTCGATGCCGCCCAGCAGCGCGCGATGATGCACGGATCGCCCGTGGCGGAGCGACCCGAGCAGCCGGTCGCCTGCCCGGCGTGCGACAGGAAGGCCTGGCGATCATCGACCGCTCGGCGCGGCCATACGCGGAATGGTATGCGCTCACTGCACGGCCTGCGGCCTCGACGAGACGCTGCACGTCGCCCTCGGCCCGTCCGTGCCGACGCTCGATTGAGCGAAACGTTGGGCGGGAATTCACCAAACGGGGCGATCTGCGCCCTCGACCGATCCCCGCGCCTTCGCGCCATGAGACGATGCTGGCACCTCGGCTCAACGAGGGGTGCCCGCTCGCGAGGGCAGTCCTAGAGCAGCACGAGCCGGGGGTCGCGCAACAGGTGACGTGGTTCACTCCGCGGGCCTGGCCCGATGGGGACTTGGACCAACCAGCCGGTGTCCAGCGCGACGGCGAGGCTCAGACGGCCGCGTCTTTCTTGGTTCGGTCCGGTGGTTGTCTGAGCCCCGCGCCCTCTCTTTTCGAGAGCTGACACCCGTTGAGCGGTTGTCAGAAACAAACTGCGCGTGCGCGCGTGGATGGCCGGCGGGAACTGCCGCCGGGCGGCGCGGTCGCGCCGCCGAGCTCGCTGCGCTCGCTGAAGTGGTGGTGTCAGACCCTCTGGGTCTGACACCGTGAGTGCGGTCGCGAGGTGGTATCAGACCCGGAGGGTCTGACCCCTAGGCCTCGGCGGCGCGCCCATCTAAGAGCTCTAGGGTGGGGTCAGGGGACTGACCCCACCCTAGCCCCGCGTCGCACACACGACCCTCTGGTGTGCGCGACAAGGCAATCCTATGGAGGACTTGCGAGCAAAAATATGGCCGAGCGGCTAGGTTTACCTAACCGTCAGGCTATGCCCAAACTGACCTATGGGTCGGCTCGGCACCCCGCACCGGGCGGCCCCATGGGGAGAGGATCGGCCAGAATCTGGTCTGGTCGTGCTGCTTGCCGCCAGACCGCCCTGCCCTCCGCCGTCCAGTGAACCCGGCACGGCTCGCGCCGCGTGCTGCGCAGTCCCTGAGGGGTGCCATATCGGACCTCTCGGTCTGACACCGCGGCA
>CAVWTB010000011.1:0-354813 GCA_963757845.1 uncultured Alphaproteobacteria bacterium | reverse complement strand
CACCTAGCGGCGCTCGATTTGCCCGACGTCGAGCCGGACACGGACAACTCCGAGCCCAGTCTTGACCTCACGTTGATCAACAAGGCCAGGCTCGCCGCGCTCCCGGTGGAGCTTTACTGGGACGTGTTCGTATCCGTTCGGACACCACCCGATGCACCCGTGGCGAACTCCGCGGTGGACGACGTGCAGGACATCTACTCGGACGTGAAGCGCGGACTTCTCTTGTTCGATGCGGGGTTCGTGGTCGGCGCGGCCTGGCACTGGCGCTTCACCTTCGCGTCTCACTGGGGCGAGCACCTGGTCGGTCTGGTCCGCGCCTTCGACCTGGCCCGCCGCAATGGGGCGGGCTCTGTCTAACAAGGCGTTGCACCCGACGCCGCCCTCCGTCGTGACGCCTCGTCGGCCGGGCGGGTGAACGCCTGCTCGGCCAGCATGCATTTCGGAGATCAGGTGCTCGCCGCTCATCTTGCCTCCACACCCGCCGAGTGTTCGTCGAACATCGCCGCCACTTGCCGTCGCTCCCCGGGTTCTCCATGTCGGGGGGTATCGTCCCGGGCCGGGGATCAAACAGAACCGTCGGCGTGAGCAGGAGGTCGTGGTGCGCAAAGACAGCCGCGAACCACCGCTACGCATCCATTCGCGCTCGCGCCGATTGGCCTGCCGGCCGTCTCACGCAGCGACAGGCCTCGAGCGCCGCGACCTTGGCCTCGCCGGTCGTGATCAGAGCGGCCAGGGCGCCGCCGGTGTCGGTGACGACGCGGCCGGCCTGGGCGACGACCGGGCCGACATGCTGTCGATGCTGGTGGTGACGCCGCGTTCGCGCTGGGCGAGCTGGGATTCGAGCGTCGTCAGCACGGTGTTGATCTGGGTCGTGACGGTCTGCGCGGCGGTGGTGACTGCCTGTCGGGCCGTGGACAGCTGCGTCAAAATGCCGGTCTTGCCCGTGGCGATCATCGACTGGGCCTGGGTGCGGGCCTGATTGATGGTGCCGGTGAGCTGCTGGGTGAGCGGGCCGAGCTGCTGCTGCGCCGGGCGGCCGCCGTGCTCAGCGCGGTGCCGGCGGTCTGGGCGGCCTGCACCACGGTCGTGCGGGCCGTCTGGGCCATGGCCTCGGGCAGGGCGTTGACCGGGATGGCGTTGATGGCGGCCATGCCGGCGGTCAGCGCCGACTGGATCGGGCTGACCAGGGCGTCGCCGGTGTCGCGGACGGTCGCCACCAGAGTGTTGAGGGTCGCGAGCGCCTGGGTTGCGCCGGTGGTCAGGGCGCTGACCTGCTCCTGGGTCGCGTCCAGCACCTGGCGGGCGGCGTCCACCGCCTGGACCAGCGGCTGGCGCGCGGCGTCGAGCTGGCCGAGCACGTTGACCTGCACGGCGGTGAGTGCGGCGTCGAGCGTGGCGCGCAGGCTGTCGAGCTGGGCCTCGGCCGAGGCGAGCGACGACTGCGCCGCGCGAACCGGCGCGACCAGGCGATCGGCCTCGGCGCGCGTCTCGGTGGCGATTTGCTGCAGGGCGGCGGCGTCCGCGCCGGGTCGCCGCATGGCCGAGCGCGCGCGCGCCTCGATGCGCCCGGCCCCGGCGCCCACGTCGGACTCCAGGCGGCGCAGATCCCAGCGCAGGCGGGTCAGCTGAGCCTTCATCCCTTCGCGCCTCCGCTCACTCGTCGCCCTCGAACAGGGTGGCCACGCGCAGGCGGGTCAGCTGAGCCTTCATCTCTTCGCGCCTCCGCTCACTCGTCGCCCTCGAACAGGGTGGCCGAGCGCAGGCGGGTCAGCTGAGCCTTCATCCCTTCGGGCCTCCGCTCACTCGTCGCCCTCGAACAGGGTGGCCACGCGGCGGCGCGCGTCCTCGACCGCGCCGCGCGCGCGTGCGCTCGCGGCCTCCGCCTCGTCGGCCAGGCCGCGCAGGGACGCGCTGGCCTCCTCGACCTCCACCTTGACGTCGGTGCGCAGCGCGACCGCATCCTGCTTGACCGCGGAGGTGGCCTCGCTCACCTCGCCGTCCAGCTGGGCCACCGAGCCCTGCACGGAGTCCTCCAGGTCGGTGACCGCCACATCAGCCGTCGCCTCGGTCCTCGCCTTCGCACTCTCCGCCTCCGGCCGCACGCTCACCGTCGGCACCGCGGCGCCGGCGACCCCCTCGTCGAAGGTCTCGATCACGATGGCGCCCTGCTTGACCACGACCACGCCGATGTCGCCCGAGTGGGCCCGCCGGAGCTGCAGCTCGGGTTTGCTGTTGACGTACCAGTGGCGCAGTGAGGTCTCGCTGGTCGCGTTGCGGCCAAAGAAGATGCTGTTGCCCTGGCTGGCCAGGGCAGGCGCACGCTCTCGCCCCAGTCGAGGAAGGCGAGCAGGCTCGCGCGGTCGAAGCCGACCGCCACCAGCACGCGCGACTCGCGGTAGGCCGGAAAGTAAAGGTGGCCCGGCTGGAACAGCGGCGTGAAGGGGACCTCGATGGTGGCGTTCCAGGTCGGCAGCAGCACGCGGTAGCGATCGAGCGAGGTCTTGTCGTCCTCGTAGACGGTGTAGGCGCGGTCGCCGGTGTCGCCGAGGGCAGACACAACGCGGCCCTCGACCTGGATCCAGTACCGAGGCACCCTGTGCGCAGGCAGTCGCGACCGAGGATTGTCCTCGTGCTCGAACCCCACGCGCGCAGGTTGACCGCATAGGTCGTCGCGTCCTCCTCGAGGTCGTGCTCGGCCGAGTCGTCCTCGAGCGCGCGCGCCTCGAGGTGGAGCTCGATGACGCGCAGCGGCTTGCCGTAGGCCGTCAGGTGCGGGCTGAAGTCGTCGCCGTCGAGCTCGGCGCCCGCGCCCGGCACCAGCCAGCACCTCCGGATAGCGCCGGCACACCACGTTCACCTCGTCGAGGCCAGCGGCCCGTGTCGGCGGGCCTCGCGATTGCCGCGCGCCTCGACCTCTCGCGCCAGCGGCGTGTGCAGGAGGACGTCGCGGCTGAGCGGCGGCAGGGCCTGGGGTAGCTCGACCGAGGTGACCGCGTCGGTCCCGGCCCAGGAGTTGAGCAGGCGGATTCCGGTGCCGCGGCGGCTCGGCCGGGGATGATGTCGAGCTCGCCGACGATGTCCGCCGCGCGATGACCACCGGCGACGCCACCGCCGGCTTTGGCAGCGGCCAGCTGGTAGACCTTGCTCGCGTAGTCGAGGAAGAAGTGGCCGCCGCCGCTGGCCGCGAGCCACGCGATGAAGTCGTGGAACGAGGCCTTGCCCTCGACGAGGCCGAGGCAGACAAGGCCTCGCTTGCGCTCCAGCTCCGGCCAGCTCACCTCGCAGCGGAGCTCGCCGACCAGCTGCGCCGCGATCCACCATCGGCCACGCTCTCTCCGGCCCGCACCACGGTCGGATGGTGGGCCGACCACGCGGCGCGCGCCGGACTCCACGAAGCCGAGCCGGTAGCGCCGGAACAGGACCGGGCTCCCGCTCACGTCCTCGCTCACCATCTCGCTGAAGCGGCGAGCGATGACCGCCCCGCGCACCGCGATCGGGCCGGGCGGCCCGCCCATGTAGCGCGCCTTGGCCACGCCCAGATCGACCTCGAGCGGCGCCGCCCCGACGAGCACGGCTGTGCAGCGCCTCGCCGGCCGCGTCGGCCCGCACCCAGGACTCGACCTTGCCGGCGAAGCCGTGCGCGAACAGATCGAGGGTGATGCCGCTTGACGTTGGCGCCCGGCACGCTCGTCGGCAGGCCCGCGCAGCGGATCGACCAGCGCGGCGCCAGCGCCTCCTCGAAGGTCACCGCGGATCCCCGCGGGCACGGCGCGATCGGCTGGTGTCCCCGGCGCTCCTGGTGCAGGCGGAGGATGGCGCGGTTGAGGGCGAGGCGCAGCGGGCTGTCGGGCGGCAACAGATACGCGTACCGCTCGGACACGGCCAGGTCGTCGCGCAGCACCACGCTTGTCGAGGCCAGGTCGAGGACGTGCGCTGCACAGCACCTCGCGCGGCCCGGCCACCGCGGCCAGGCGCGCCGTCGGCGAACGCTGCGGAAGCATGCCCGCGCCGCGTCGGACGAGCAGGTGACGTGCTGGCCGTCCGGCATCGCGCTCCCCGATCAGGTTCTCGGCGTGCGCGGCCCGCTCGACGCAGCCCGCGCAGCGGATCGCTCGCCGAGCATGGAGCGGCGTCGACGGCGCCGACGGTCCGCCCGGTGATGCCGAAGCACCAGGCCGGCCGCGATCCACAACGCCGCCAGCACCCGCCCGGTGGTGCTGCGCCACAGCCAGCGCATGCCGCCGACCGGGCCGCTCACCGTCGCGGTCGGCGCGGCGCCAGCGCAGGCCGTAGCGCCCGCGCCGCCGGCTCGCGACGTTGAGCAGCCACGATGACACGCGCCAGCACGCCAGCGCCACCAGGCCCCACAGGCAGCCCCCGCAGCCCGGCGTGCGCGATCGGGCCGCCGCGACTCTCGCCGGCCCGGATGGCCCCGCGCGGGCGAGGTCGTCGGCGTGGACCGCGACGGTCGTCTCGGTGACCGAGAAGTACGGTCTGCGACAGTACTCCACCGACCTGGGCCAGCGCCGCGCTCACCGGCACGCCGATCGACGCCCACGTCGACCTGGCAGTCGGCCACCCGCCGGCGCAACGTGTCGGGGGCCAGCTCGATCAGCTCGAGCGTCCAGCCCTCGCGCCGCGGCCATCGTGCGCAGCAGCTCCACCGCGAACCCGCGCACCTGCCCGTCGGTGCCGGCCGCAGGACGAAGGGGGCCCTCGGCGCGAACCCGACCCGCAGCCGGTCGCCGCGGGCTCACCTCGCACCGCCCCGGCGGACACGCCCGCGCCGGCCGCTCGCGCCCGGCCCCCGAGCAGCAGCGCCGCGAGCGCGGCCGCGACCAGCGCGCCCGTGCATCGACGCCAGCGCATCTGATCGACCATGCCACTACAAGCTAAGGAGAGGCCGGCCGGCGCGCCGATGGGGCAAAACGTCCGGGCCGATCCGGCGCCGCCCCGGTGTCACCGCGCCGGCGGGTACTTGGCCAGCATCCGGCGCAGCGGAGCGGGCGTGCAGGCCGAGGCGCGCGGCGCCGCGCCGGAGACGGTGCCGGCCTGCTCGACCGCCTCGTTCAGCACCTCCCAGATCGCGCATCCAGGCTCAGGTAGCACGCCGGCGTCTCGTCCGGCGCGGCCGCGTCGTGACCGGCGGCGCGCAGCACGTGGTCGCCGCTGCGCCGGCTTGACCAGGTAGCCGCCGACGCCGAGCTTGATCGCCCGCACGGCCGACGCCACCGAGCCGTACGAGGTCACGATGACCAGGCGCGACCACAGCTCGCGCGGCACCGCGTCCAGCAGATCGAGGACGCACTTGCCGGCGAGGCCGGTACTCGGCCACGACCAGGTCCGGCTCCGGACGCGTCCTGGCCGAGCGCGGATGCGCCAGCCAGCAGGCCGTCGATGTCGTTGACGACGGTGACCGTCCCATGAACATGCGACCAGCTCGCCGCACAGCTGTCGCCGCGACGAGGTCTCCACGTCGAGCACCACCGCGCGTGCCCGGCGCACGCCGGGCGGCGCGGGCGGGACGCGGGCGGGCCGGCAGCGCGGCCCTCGCCGCCGATGGCGCCGTCACGGACGGCCAGTCGTCCTGCGCGGGACTCGGCCGACTTGATCTGGATGGACGGCGGGGCGACTCACTCACGGCGCGGGAGCCGGCTGGCGGTGGCGGCGGCGGTGGACATTGGACGCGGCAGCCTCCTTGCGGTGTGGAATGTCGCTGCACGGCTCCGACTGCGGAGCAATCGCCATGCCCTTCGCCGCGTCGCCGCGCATGTGGCCGCCGCGCACTCGCGAGCTCGTCGCGATCGGAGTGAATCCCGACGGCACGCACGGCAGCCCCGCGCGCGGTCACGGAATCCGCTCTCTCGGCCGCCGCTCGCACCCTGCGTCGCGCGCGACCGCGGCCTCGCGCAGTTCGACCGCGACCGGCACGCGCGATCTGCATCCCCCCGTTCCGGCGACCGTCGTCGCGCGTCCGACGCGACGCGTGTCGATCCCCCTGCGACGAGTCGATCACCCTCGATGGGGTGAACTGACACAAGGCTCCACCTCGCGTGGTGGTTGTCAACACGCAGGCCGGTTCGCCAGAATGACTCTCCTCAGCCCGTTCGATGTGCGTAACGGGTGAGGGGAGCAATGCGCTCCTGCGCACGCAAGGCAAGGACGCGGCGCGCACACAACGCGGCGCCCCCCGCGCCGGAGCGAGGCGGCAGGCGCATCGGGGAAATGCTCTCTTGGCAAGCGAAGACGGCCGGACCCGCCGATATTCAACATGTCGCGATCACGATCATCTGCTGCCCGCGCTGATGGCGTCGGGCTGCTTCGAAGACGCCGCAGAGGTGGTCCTGAAGGAAGTCCTCGCCGACGCGGAGGCGGCGCTGGCCGGGCAGCGCGTTCGCCGCGCGCGGCCGGCTGCTCCGGGCGATGGTCTACATCCACCCTGGCGACGGCTATCGCCGGCTCTTCGGGATCGAGCACCGCTCCAGCGCGCGCGTCGACCAGATCGGATATCTGGCCTCGGCGAACGTGTGGCGGTGGATCGTCGAGCACCGCTGCTCGGTCTCGATCGACGTGCAGCTCGAGGCCATCCGGCCATGGCTGGGTGAAGAGCCGCTCCGTCCGGTCGCCGACAGCCGCGGCGCGCGCGGTCTGCCGGTGCCGGAGAGCCGGGAACGCCTGCTCTCCCGCGAGGCGTCCCACGTCCACGTGGTGCCGCTTCGCACGCCCGGACGGCCTGGTCGGCGGCACCATCTCGATCGAGGCGAGCTGCGTCGCCGCGGCCGGGCACGAGTTCATCTGGGAGGCGTGCAACGACGGCGTGCAGCTCTGCGCCGACATCGCCGCGCCGTACCTCTGCACGCTGCCGACCGGGCGGCGGCAGTCGGCGGCCACCGACGAGCTCCTGCCGGTGGTCGGCCCCTCCACGGCGAACCTGATCGAGATGCTGCGCGTCTTCGCCAGGCAGGAGGAGACGCTCCTGCTCGGCGGCCCGACCGGCGCCGGCAAGTCGCGCCTCGCGCGCTGGTGCCACGAGCAGTCGCGGCGCGCGGCGGCGCCGTTCGAGGTGCTCGATCTGCTCGACCGTGCCCGAGGAGCTCCAGATGGCCGAGCTGTTCGGCTGGCGGCGCGGCGCCTTCACCGGCGCGGTCAAGGACAACCCGGGCGCCATCGCGCGCGCGCAGGGCGGCACGCTGTTCATCGACGAGATCGACAAGCTCTCGCTCAAGGCCCAGGCCGGCCTGCTGCACGTGCTGGAGGAGCGGCGCTACCGCCCGCTCGGCGACGAGGCCGGCGAGCGCCGCGCCGACGTGCGCTTCATCGTCGGCACCAACGCCGACCTGCGCGACGTCGGTGCGCGCGCGGCGCGCTTCCGCGAGGACCTCTACTACCGGATCAGCGTGCTGCCGGTGCGGCGTGCCGCCGCTGGCCGAGCGGCTCGACGAGCTGCCGCTGTGGGCGGACTACATGGTCCGGCGGCGCCACGGCGACGGCCGCCGCGGAGAGGCGCGCCTGGCCCCGGCGGCGGTCGACGCTCCTGGTCGCAGGCGCCTGGCCGGGCAACCTGCGCCAGCTCGACAACGTCGTCCGCCGCGCCTACGCGCTGGCGCTGCACGACCGCGGCGGCGCGGCGGCGACCTGGTGCTGGAGCCGCCGCCACGTCGAGCGCGCGCTCGCCTACGAGGACGTGGCGGAGCCGGGCTCGCTCGCTCGCGCAGCTCTGGCGGGCGGCCGGCGCCTTCGTCGAGGAGGCGGAGCGCCGGCGGCGCATGCCGGCGCGCGTCGGGCTGGACCTCGATCTGTGCGACGCGTTCCGCGGCCTGGTGCTCGGCGTCGCGCTGCAGCGGCTCGGCGACCGCGAGCAGGCCTTCGAGCTGCTCGGCCAGGCGCAGACCCTGCGGCACCGGAACCACCACAAGGTGATGCGGCGCGAGCTCCAGAAGGTGCGCGAGCTCTTGCAGCGCGCTGGGCGGCGGAGCGAGCCAGGGCCTGGCGGCGCTGCTCCACGAGGCGGCATGGTGAGCCGCAGGAGCCAGATGGACCAGCTTGACGCGTCGCTCGCACCGGGCGCCCTGTTCGAGGGGGCTACGAGATCCTCTCCGTCGCTCGGTCGAGGGCGGGTTCGGCGTGGTCTACAAGGCGCGCCAGCTGACCACCGGCCAGGCGGTCGCGCTCAAGCTGATGCGCCCGCTCGAGCTCGGCGATGCGGCCCGGGCGCGCCGGCGCGCGGTGCGCTTCCGGCGCGAGATGGATGCTGTGCGCGCAGCTGCACCACTCCAACATCGTCCACCTCATCGACTCGGGGCAGACCGCCGCCGGGCTGCTCTACGCGGTCTTCGCCTTCGTGCCCGGGCGAGACGCTCGCCGACATCCTGGCCCGCGAGGGCATGCTGGGGCTGGCCGAGACCCGCCACCTCATGATGCAGGTGCTCGACGCCCTGGCCTGCGCCCACGACCTCGGCGTGGTGCACCGCGATCTCAAGCCGCGCAACATCATGATCCAGTTCACCGGGGCGCGGCGCAACGCGATCGTGCTCGACCTCGGGCTGGGCGTGCTGGTCGACGCCGACGCGGCGACGCGCAGGAGACCGCGGCTCACCGAGACCGGCGAGGCGCTGGGCACACCGGGCTACGCGGCGCCCGAGCAGCTGCGCGGACGCGACGCGTCGCCGCGCGCGGACCTGTTCTCGTGGGGCCTGGTCTTTCTCGAGTGCCTGACCGGCCGGCCGGTCTACGACGGGCAACTCCACCGCCGAGATCCTCTACGCGCAGCTCGGCCCCGAGCCGGTGCCGATCCCGCCCGCGGCTCGAGCAGCACCCGCTCGGCGACCTGCTTGCGCCGGGCCACGCACAAGGACGAGGCCGCGCGGCAGGTCACGGCCCGGTCGCTCCTGGCCGAGCTCGAGGGCCAGGATCTCGACCTCGTCGGGCAAGCGGCGCGTCCCCGGCGCCGCGGCCGGCGCGAGCGGCGGCAGGTCACCGCGCTCTGCTGCACGCTCGACGGCGACGACGAGCAGCTGCGCGGCCGGCTGGCCGCCTGCGTCGAGGTCGTGGAGCGACACGGCGGGCACGTCGCCGCCGCGCTCGGCTACCAGCTGCTGGCCTACTTCGGCTACCCGCGCGCCGAGGAGGACGATGCGCGCCGGGCCGCGCGCGCCGCGCGGGCCATCGCCGGCCGGCGCGGAGGCCGGCGACCCGCGCCTCGGCATCCACACCGGGCTATCGTGGTCGGCGGGCGCACCGACCCGGCGGCCGGCTTCGGCGCCGGGCGAGACGCCCCGCCTGGCGGCGCGGCTCAGCGCCGCCGCCGCGCCGGGGACCATCGCGGTCAGCGCCGACACGCGGCGGCTCCTGCGCGACGCCTTCGCGTTCGAGGCCGAGGGAGTCCTCGCCGGTCGAGCCGGCGACGGCGGCGCGGTCAGCGACGGCGCAGGCTCGCGCATCTACCGCATCCGGCAGGCGATCGGGCGATCGCGAGACGGTCGCGACGCCCGCGCGCGACGGGGCGCCCGCTCATCGGACGCGACCAGGAGATGGAGCTCCTGTTCGAGCGGTGGGGGCGCTCGCGGCGCGGCGGCCGGCCAGTGCAGCCTCCTCACCGGCGAGCCCGGCATCGGCAAGAGCCGCCTGGCCCGCGAGCTGCGCGGCCAGCTGGCCGGCGACGCCCACACCTTCCTGTCCGGCCGCTCGTCGCCGCAGGCGCGCAACATCGCGCTCTATCCGATCGCCGACCTGCTCGGCCGCGCGCTCGGACTGGAGCGCGACGCCTCGGCAGCGGACCGGATCTGCCGGCTCGAGGCCCACGTCGGCCGCCACGGGCTCGACGCCGCGGAGGCGATGCCGCTGCTGCTGCCGCTGTTCGGCCTGCCGGTCGCCGAGCCGTACGCCGCGCCGGCGGTGTCGGCCCAGCGCCACAAGGAGCTGACCCTCGAGCGCCGTGCTCGGGCTGATCCTGGCCATCGCCGACGAGCGGCCCACGCTGCTCCTGCTCGAGGACCTGCACTGGTCGGACGCGACCACGCTCGAGCTGGTCGACCAGCTGATCCGCGAGGCGCCGTCGGCACCGCTGTGCGTGATCCTGACCGCGCGGCCGGAGTTCGCGCCGCCCTTCCCGACCATCGGCATCCTGCAGCTCCACCTCGGCCGCCTCGAGCGCCTCGAGGTGGAGACGATGGCGCGCAGCCTGATGGGCGGCAAGCGCCTGCCCGGCCGAGGTGGTCCAGCGGATCGCGGACCGGGCCGACGGCATCCCGCTGTTCGTCGAGGAGCTGGTCCGCATGCTGTCGGAGTCGCGCGTGCTGGTCGAGCGCGAGGACCGGCTACGAGCTGGTCGGCCCGCTGTCCGACGCGGCCATCCCGAGCACGCTGCGCGATCTCCTCGCCGCGCGCCTCGACCGGCTGGGGCGCGCGAGCGAGACGGCGCAGATCGCCGCGGCGCTGGGGCGCGAGTTCGACGCGGAGCTGCTCTCCGCGGTGAGCCCCAGCCCGGGCGCCGCGCGCGAGGACCTGGAGGTGCTGCTCGGCGCCGGGCTCATCCACCGCAAGCGCCGCCACCGCGACTCGATCCTCGTCTTCAGGCACGCCCTCATCCGGGACGCCGCCTACGACTCTCTGCCGCCGGCCGCGCAGCGCGAGATCCACGCGCGCATCGCGGCGGTGCTGGAGGAGCGCTTCCCGGCCATCGCCCCGGCCCGGCCCGACCTGGTCGCGCACCACCTCGCGCTCGCCGACCCTGACCCGCGCTGCGGGCGAGGAACGCCTCCACCGGCCGGTTCGCGCGCGTAGGACATCGTGTCCGGTGGACGCTGTCCTGGCGATACGGCATGACCGACGAGGGTCGGACAATGCGTTCGGCCTCTTGACCAGCGCCATGGCAAGGCGCCAGCGCGGCAGGGGAGGACCAAATGTCACGTTTACGGAGCAGGCGAATCCGAGTACGTCCGAGGCGTGAGCACCAACTGCCACGGTGGGAGCGACATGGATTCCCCGGCGGCCCCTCCGGCGCACAGGCATCCCGGGTCAGCTCCCAGAAGGATTCTTCATGCTGAAGTTTCGCATGAAGCATCAGTGCGTTGAAGGCCGCGTATCAGAGTGGACAACATGGGCCCACATCCCATCGACCGCGCTCGCTCGGACCTGGAGGCGTCTTCGAGCTGCTCAAGTTCAAGAAGACCAGCAATACGTCGTCCAGGCCTGCAACTGACCACCGCCAATTGCTCAGGCGGGGCGGATTCAACCGAGCCTTTTCACCTGAAAGGCGCGCTGCTTTGCAGCAACCAATGACAATTGCGGCGAAAGCCTGACGAAAAGGCTTTCAACGTCATTTGAAAAAATGCCGACGCAGGGCCATAATGGCCACCGGGTGAATTAGAGGAGATTTAGATGCGTTATCTGGGAGCTACGCTGCTGCTCGCGTCAGCGATGGCGTTGCCGTTGCAAGAGGCCAAGGCGCAGGATCCGCTCGCGACGATCGTCGGTGGTGCGATCGGTGCCGGCGTTGGTGCTGCGGCGACCGGTGGACGTGCGGCTGGCGCGATCGCAGGTGGCGTGATCGGTGCGACGGCTGCGGCAGCCCTTACATTCCAGCCGCGCGCGGGCGGCTACTACTGGTACGACAATCGCTGCTGGTTTCGTTACCCGAACGGCGAGTATCGCCTCGTCCGGCGCAACAATTGCTACTGAGCGAGTTTTAGAAGCATGCGAAAGAGGCCGTCATCCTCATGACGGCCTTTTTTCATGTATAGTGGCCGGGTTTGAGCATGATCCTTTCGGAAGACCGCTGCCTGCCTTTTCGGATCATGCTCCAACCGCACGTTCGGGGGATTGACAGATGCTGATGACGCTTGGCCGGGTGCTGTTTGCACTGCTGTTCATTTTTTCCGGGGCATCGAAATTCTTCGACATTGGCTCGACGGCGCAAATCATCGAAACCAAGGTTGGAATTCCTGCGGTCGCGGCCGGTTACACCGGCCAGATCGAGGCGGCCGTCGGCATGACGGTCTTCCGCCTGCTGGCGGTGATCGCCGCAAGCGTCGAGGTGATCTGCGGGCTCATGATCGCCTTCAATCTCGCTTCGCGCTTCTTCGCCGCGATCCTTGTGATCTTCGTCGCGGTTGTGACGTTCTATGTGCACGACTTCTGGAACCAGACCGGCGGCGGCAGCGAGCGGCTTCAGGACATCGTCCACGTGATGAAGAACGTCTCCATCATCGGCGCGCTGTTCATGATCATCGGCTATCGGCCGTCGCCGACCTCGACGGTCGAGCCGATCTACCACGACCGGGTGGCGATGTAGGGCTGCCGGGGGCGGCGAAGCTCGCTCCCATTGCACGAGCACGACGTCCTTGTCCGCATCGAGCATGCGAGTCTCCACGGGTGCGAGCCCGTGCCGGCGCAGGATCTCGTCGACGCTCGTCTGCGGCACGCCGCTGAACACGGGCACGCCACCGGTCAGTTTCACGCGCGCGGCGAGCGTCAGCCAGAAGACGTCGTAGCGATCGAGGAACAGGTCGAAGATCTCGGTGCCGCCGATCACGGCGACGAGCCCGGAGCGCACGCCAAGATGCGCGGCTGCGTCCTCGAGTGATGCGCCGGCCGGATTCCAGAGGACGGCATTGGGGCTCGAAGGATCCGGTGTGACGCTTGCGATCTTGCGGGAGGCAATGATCCGCTTGCGGTTCGGCGAGTTGCGCTGCTTCTCATGGGAATTGCGGCCGTGCACGATGATGTCGGCCGCCTCCAACTTCTGCTCGAAGAAACGCTGGTCCGCCTCGACCGTCAATTCGGCCGGATGGTCGCCGCTGACGCGGGCAAGCATCCCGTCGGCGGACACGATCGCGCAGCCCTCGAAACGAAAGCCGGCCACGAGCTAGTCGGATGCCTTTGGCGCAGCGTCGAGCTGGCGCGCAATGGCCGTGAGCACGCGCGTATCCGTCGGGGCGACACGCTCGGGAAACACGTCAATGATATGACCGTCACGGCCGATCAGGTATTTGTGGAAATTCCAGCGCGGTAAATCCTTTGGCCGTTCGGCCGCCGCCCACCTGTAGAACGGATGCGCATTGGGGCCGCGAACGTCGGCCTTGGCAGCGATCGGAAACGACACGCCGTACTGGTGATGCGCAGTTTCGCTGATTTCCTTCTCGCCGCCCGGTTCCTGGCCGCCGAAATCGTTCGACGGCACGCCGATCACAACCAGGCCGCGCTCGCCGAACTTGGTCCAGAGCTCCTGCAGCCCCGCATATTGCGGTGTGAAGCCGCACAGCGAGGCGGTGTTGACGATCAATAGCGGCTTGCCGCTGTAGTCGGCGAGATTGATCGGCTCGCCCTTCAGCGACGGGAACGAGAAGGCGTAAGCGGTGCGACTGCTCATGGCGGCTTGTCCGAACGCTGGTGACGCCGCGCCCGCGAGCGTCAGGACCAGCAACTGCCTGCGGTCGAAGATCATGGCGGTATCCGAACCGGTTGGCGAAGGCTTTTTGCGCCTGGAAGTGTCCTCCCAAACGCCGTGATTTGCAAACTACGATGAAGGTGGAGCCGCGGTTTCGCGGCTCGGACGGGCAGGCGCTGCCGCTGTCCTTATTGCCGCAGCGGCACGATGAAATCGGTTCCCCTGCCGGTTTCCCAACCGGTGAGCCCGTAGTCGGAGATCAGAAGCGAGCCGCCGGGCGAAATGATGGACGCGATCTTTTCCATCGCCTCGTCCGGAATCGTGATGCGGTCCAGCGCTTCCGATGCGCTGGGCGTGGGGATCACGCTCGACTGCACCGGCGCCGGTGTGGTCCTGGTTCCTTGCCGCGACGTGCGCTTGGGCTCGGATTTGCGTGCCATGACCGGCAGCGACACCACCGTCCAGTTCAGCGCGTGGGTGTCATCCTTGTTGCCACGCGCGGTGAAGACGTGGGTGCCGAGCGGGCGATCCGCGTTGGCGATTTCGACCGGCGTGTCATACACCGGCTCGTAGCCGTGGCGGATGTAGAGCTTCTTGTCCTTGCGGCTGATGAAGACGGCGACGTGGCTATGGCGGCGCGGCGGCGCGGTCACGACCGGCTTTGCCGGTTCAGGCGCAGCTGAAGGCGAGGCGACGTCGGCAGGCTTTGCGGCATCAGGCTTTGGCTGGCATCAGGCTTGGCGATATCGACAGGCTTGGCCACATCCGTCGGCTTCATGATGTCGGCCGGCTTCGCGATCTCCTGGGCGGCTCCGCGGGTTTGACGTCGGCCGGCGCCGCGACGGCCGGTTTCGGCTCGGCCGGCTTGTCCAAGTCTTTCTGGTTTTGGGCCTTCTGGGCAGGCTCCGGTGTTGCCGCTGTGGTGTCGCTGTCGTCGTTGTTGTCCCGGTCCTCCGGCTTCACCGCCAGTTCGTCGTTGGCCGCAGTGGTTGTCTTCTCGACGGACTTGTCCGCGGTCTCGATCGACTTCGTTTCCGCCTTGGCCTCTGGCAGTCGCCGTGGCCGCGATCAGGCTGCTTCGATTCAGCCACCACTTCGGCGCGCGCGCCAGCGGGCTTGGCCTCAGTGCTGGCAGCTTCAACGACCTTGCTCGCAGCCGATGTCGTCTGCCCGACGTCCGTCAGCGTGCCCTTCATGCCTTCGATCGTCTCGCGCGCGTCGGCGGTGCGCTGTCGGCGCTGCGGCCGGCGCGGGCAAGGCGGAGACGGTCGGCGGAGGCACCATCTTTGCGACCAGCTTCGCGTGTGAGAAGTCCTTCGGCGATACTTCGCCGGGCGCCACGATCACGCGCGTGCCCATCCTCGTCCATGTCCACAGCTGTGCGGCGAATTCGTTCGGCAGGCGGATGCAGCCGTGCGATGCGGCGTAGCCGGGCAATGGTCCCGTATGCATGGCAACGCCCGACCAAGTGATGCGCTGCATGTAGGGCATCGATGCGGCGTACAGGTTGGAGACGTGGTGGCGGTTCTTCTGGATGATGCTGAACACACCCATCGGCGTCGGATGCGTCTTCGTGCCCGTCGAAACCGGGGCCTCCGCGAACAGGCCGTTCGAGTCGTAAACCTTGAGACGCTGCTTCTCGACCGACACGGCGATGACCAGCGGCCCAACCGGTTTCACGGCGCCCTTGGCGCGCGCTTCGGCCGGATCCGGCTTGCGCTTGATCTTGGGCCGCGGCGGCCGCACCGGGCGGAAATCGCGATAGTCGGCCGCTCCCCAATTCCAGAACACCTGCGCGCTGGCGGTTTCGGGGATGGCGAAAAGTGCAACCGCCGCCGTCAATGCAACGCGGCGTGCCCACAGCGCGGATGGTGACGTGGAATTTTTTGAAGGTACGCGGTCAAGCCGGTGGCTGCCGCAGATGTCATGCTGCCCGCTCAAACACCAAATCCTTCTTGCCGGTCCAAACGGGCGGAAATTACCGTTCGGAATCCCCTTTTCTTACCCTATGAGTGTCTCACATCGGTAAAGGGTTCATGAGCATCGCCAAGGATTTAAGGTGTCTGCGCCGAAAATGCCACAAGCAGACCTGCGCCTGCCCAAACCTTAGCCGCCCCTCTGCCGCAAGCCTGCTTCAAACGCGGTTTTGCAATCCCTACATAGGCCTTCGGCCAATCCCTTGGAGCAAATGATGAGCAGCGCAGACGTTCGGACGGGCTTTCTTCGGAAGGCTCTGGCCGCAGCGATGATGACAATGTTGTTATCCGCCATCGCCGGATCCGCAGCACAGGCCGCCGATGAGCCGGACCTGATCTTCCGCCGTTCCACGGTGTTCAAATGGCTGTCGCCGAACGACAAGCTCGCGACCTACGGCCTTGACGACCCGGAGGTCGACGGCGTCGCGTGTCATTTCACGGTTCCGGAAAAGGGCGGCTTCAAGGGGTGGATCGGCCTTGCCGAGGAGGTGTCGGACATCTCGCTCGCCTGCCGTCAGATCGGTCCCATCCGCTTCAAGACGAAATTCGAGCAGGGCGACGACATGTTTCGCCAGCGTCGCTCGCTGTTCTTCAAGAAAATGCAGATCGTGCGCGGCTGCGACACCAAGCGGAACGTGCTCGTCTACATGGTCTATTCGGACAAGATCATCGAGGGATCGCCGAAGAACTCGACCTCGTCCGTGCCGATCATGCCGTGGGGCGCCGAGGACAATGTGCAAAAGTGCGCAGACCACGTAGCCCATTGAGGGATTTACTCCGCACAGGCATTCCAGGAACGCTGTCGCGGAACCGGTTCCGCGCTGCTAAGCTCCTGGTGGGCGCGTTTGACTGTGGGGGACGAACTTGGCGACGCTTTATCTGGTGCGGCACGCGAGGCCGGCGTCGACCTACGGCGATTCCATTGATCCGGGACTTGATGAGACCGGCCACGCGCAGGCGGTCCGGGCCGCGCAGGAATTGCAGAACCTCCCCAATCGCCTGCCGGTCTACACCAGCCCATTGCGGCGCTGCCGGGAAACTGCCCGGCCGCTGGCGGAGGCGTGGGGCGTGCAGCCGATCGTCCTGGCCGAAATCGGCGAGGTGCCGTCGCCAGCGCTGCCGCTGAAGGAGCGGCAGGAGTGGCTGCGACAGGGCATGGCCTCCGACTGGGCGGCGCTGCAGGCGAGCGCGCCGCCGGGTTCGCCCGACTACGGCGCCTGGCGCGCCACACTGCTGGATGCGGTCCGCGCCATGGCCGGTGACGCGGTGATCTTCAGCCATTTCATCGCGATCAACGTGGTCGTTGGCGCCGCGAACAACAGCGAGCGGGTTTTGAGCTTCCGTCCCGACCATGCCTCAGTCACGGTGGTCGAGGCGAGCGAGGGCTGCATTTCAATCAAGGTCTTGGGGCGCGAGGTCGGCGCCGCCGAGACCAGCGTGCTCCTCGGCCGGTAAGCGCCCGTTGGGGCGCGCAATTTCCTGATTGGGTGACCGGCCATTGGCTCGGTTGGCCAGCGGTCGTGCCAATGCGGACAGGTCCGTGGCCCTGCGGGCGACGCGTGGCCATGGCCCCAGTCCCGGCCGTTCGGCCGGCTGGCTGTGGTGTCCGGTTCGCCAAATATGTCGCCGCGACGAGCGGACGAAACAATTCGACCGCTTCTGGAAACCGTTTTCCGACTCTCACGCAGAAATCCCGAAACCGTGAGGGCGTATCACCCGCTGCAACGACATCACGGTTTCGAGGAGAGAACGTCATGCGTGCGATCGTCTTCATCATCACCTTCGTGCTTGTGTTCGGTGGTGCAACGGTCGTGGACAGCGCCGACAACCTGCCGAACGCCGGGCTGTTTGTTTTCAACGCTACGCCGGTCGATTCACCGACCGTCGTCGCCAGCCGCTAATCCACAAACAACACAAATGCGCGCGTGCACCGCGCGCTTCACTCGGGGACAAACAAGCAAATGCCGAATACATTGGCCGCCGCGGCCGTCATCGCCGGCGTTCTTGCCGGAAGCGCGCAAGCGGCACCGACGGCGCCGACCATGACCGAACGCGATCTGTTCGTGTCGATCTGTACGCCGCGCATGAGCGCGCGCATTGCCAAGCAACCCGAACTCGTTTGCGGTTGCCTGCATGACAATGCCGTGTCGCGCGTCGAGGACACGGAGCTGCGTCTGGCCCTGATCCGGGGCGTCGAGGAAACCGGCGTGCCGAGCATTCAGTATGCGTGGGTGCCCCACAAATCGCAGGAACGCGTGGTCGAGACCCTCGACAAGGTCGCCGCTCCGACGCTCGCCTGCATGTTCGGACCGCGCTAAATCTGCGCAACGCGCCGAACCGAAACTCTCCGATCACTAGCAGAGCCTGCTAGTCTAGCGCTTGACGCTGGTGCGCGCGACGCACTGGCGCGAGCGCACGATGCCCGACGCGGTGAGGTTTGCGCCGGCGACCTCCTTGATCTGTCCGGCGGGGCAGCTGCCGTCATCGACGTAGACGCGCTGGCCGAGACGCAGCTCACCGGGATCCGGCTCACGCGTCAGGATGGTGACGGCAAGCAACGACAGCGCCGCAGCCGCAACGTGCCGATGCTGGAAAGGCATCTTGATCATCCTGTTGATCATCCCGCGTATGGACCCTGCCGTCGAGGCAGGGCCGCAATCTCCTTGCACAAAGGTTAGGCGCGGGGGCCGCGACCGGCAACGCGTCTCGAACCGATTTCCCTCAGGGTGCGACCAAGGGCAGACCCAAAGCCCGTAGGGACAAATGCCGCACCCAAACGTCTTTCGCTTCGAGGAACATCCCGAAGCGCGTGTGTTTCCGCGTACGACACCTGAGGCGATCGCCGCCATGTCGCGGCGGCTTGGCATTCGCGTGCTCACCGACTGGGCCGCTTTTCTGCTGGAGCACAACGGCTACGATTTCAATACGGTCACCGTCGGGCGGCCCACGCACGCACCGTTCAAATATACAGAGACCGCCATGTACATGTTCGGTGTCGGCACCGGCTTCGAGTTCAACGACCTCGACCAGGTGCTGAAGCACGAGACGGCGCTGGAGCGAGCCTATCGGCAGTTGCTCACGCCGATCGGCATGTGCTCGGGCGGCGACCTCATTGCTCAGATCACGGTCGGACCGCAGCTCGGCAACATCGTGATGATCGACCACAATGTGCATGTGGGCCTTTGTCCGCAGGAGTTCGAAAAGCAGGCGCGCCGCAAGCTGTCCGACGCCGACACCGGCACGGTGATCGATATCCTCGTGCGCCGTGGCCTGCTCATTCCGCTCACCGAATTCGCTGCAGGGTTTTTTCGATCGGCTGATCGTTGAAGCCGCCAACGACGGTAGCGTCATCAACGTGCAGATCAGCCACGCGGATTGAACGGCGCGGCTACTGCTTCTCGATCTTCAGGCCGCTCGGGCTGACGTTGAGCGAGAACCCGTCGGGTTTCTTCCGCTCCTGATGAAGGTTGTAGCCAAGCACCGCCACAACGACGATGAGCGCGCCGATGATCGCGTAGAGGATGTTTTGGTTGATCATGCTTTCAGCTCCGATAAAGAAATACAGGAAGGGAACAAGAGTTTCGTTGTGCGGTGTGTCGGTGCTGGCTCGCTAGCGGGGACCGGCGGAGAACCGTGCGGTCGCAGCGACCGTCAGCCAGTTGGCGTTTTCGCCGGTGATGTTGCGGCCATAAATGACGTCGACCGAGAAGGCGTCGATCGGGCGGAGGCGCAAGCCCACCTGCCATCGTGGCTTGACGATGGTGCCGAACTCCTCGCCGCCGGTTTGCCCGAAGACTTCCGCAGTCATGATCCATGGCCCGTGGACGATCCAGTCGATGCCCGCGCCGTAGGTCAGGAAGTGCGCGTCGAGAACGCGATCGAGCATCCATCCGACGTTCAGGTTGAGGCGCGCGCGGTCCGACAGGCGCAACGTCGCCGGCACCGTCACCATGAAGGCTGTGGCTTCGCGCGAAATCGTATCCATCGTCGCGGTCGCCGACACTGCAAAGCCAAATCGGCCGATGGCGGTCGGCAGCACGTTGGCCTTGAGTTTCGGGCTGACGGTGGTCGTCCACGCGCCATCGGCGCGCGAGCGCGAAACTTGCGCGCTGATGTCGATTGGATGACCGAAATCGACGACGCAGGCCGGCGTCATCGACGCGATGAAGTCGCGATTGTCGGCCCACGACACCCAGGATTTCGAGCTTGCAGTTGCCCGGCTCGCCGACTTCCGCGGTATCAACGGCATAGGCGCTGCCGGCGGCCTCCAGCCGCGAGGCGCCGCATGACAAGGCCATGAGCGCAAGCCCTATCGCCAGTCCGGCCCTGTGTTGCTCGAGCCCCCGCCCGCCCATCGTGTCTTTGCGTCTCTTTGCGCCGCCCCTGCGCCTGGACCGGGCCATCGCCAGCCCAGGGACTTTCATAACAGATTTAGTGCGTGACCGTATTCGAAAACACGTTGATGACGGCGACGCCGGTGACGATCAGCCCCAGCCCGACCAGGGCAGGGGTATCGAGCTTCTGGCCGAACCAGACGAGGCCGATCAGGGCGATCAGGACGATGCCGAGACCGGACCAGATCGCATACGCGACGCCGACCGGCATCCCGCGCAACGCCAGCGATAGGAAATAAAACGTGGTCGCGTAGCAAACGGCCGTGATGACGAGCGGCAGCGGCCGGGTGAACTGCTCGGAGGCCTGCAGCGCCGACGTTCCGATGGTCTCGAACACCACCGCCGTGAGCAGATAAAGGTACGTCGTCATCGGTCGCCGTCTCTGGGTTCAGGAATCAGAAGGTCCGGGCATGGTCTTGATATGGCGGCCCGGCGTTCGCGCCAACTGGCGTTATCTTGCAATGTCGGTACAGTTGGTCATCAAACGTTCAAGAAGCGCAGTGATCCAGGTCACAGCGAGAAGGTGGAAGTGATGGCAGTTACCGACGTTCAGCGGCGAATTCTGGGCGCGGTGGATGACGCGTTCGACGCGCAGCTTGCCGTGACGAGGGATTTCGTCGCGATCCCCTCGACGCGCGGCGCGGAGGGGCCGTGTCAGGATATGATCGGCGATCTCCTGCGCGAGCGGGCTTACGAGATCGACGACTGGGCCATCGATCTCGATGCATTGAAAGAGCTGCGCGGTTTTGGACCGATCGAGCACGATTTTTCCCGCGCGCGCACCGTGGTCGGCACTTATCGTCCGGCGACGTCAAAGGGAAAGTCGCTGATCCTGCAGGGCCACTGCGATGTGGTGCCGGCGGGTCCGCTCGACATGTGGGAAACGCCGCCGTTTGCGCCGGTCATTCGCGACGGACGGATGTACGGCCGTGGCGCCGGCGACATGAAGTCCGGCACGATCGCCGCGCTGTATGCGCTTGATGCGATCCGCACGGCCGGTTTCAAACCCACGGCGCGCATCCATTTCCAGTCAGTGATCGAAGAGGAGAGCACCGGCATCGGCGCGCTCTCGACTATCCAGCGCGGCTATCGCGCCGATTGCGCTTTCATCCCGGAACCGACCGGCGGCAACCTCGTGCGCGCACAGGTCGGAGTGATCTGGTTTCGCGTCAAAGTGCGCGGCAAACCGGTTCATGTGGCCGACGCAGGCACCGGCGCGAATGCGATCAAGGCGGCCTATCACCTGATGCATGCGCTGGAAGGCCTCGAGGAGGAGTGGAATGCGCGCGCAAAGACCGACCGGAACTACCAGGCGGTGAACCACCCGATCAATTTCAATCCCGGCATCATTCGTGGCGGCGATTGGGCCTCGAGCGTACCTGCCTGGTGCGATCTGGAATGTCGGCTTGCGGTGCTGCCAGGCTGGTCGGTCAAAGCATGCCAGGAGGAGATCGTCGCCTGCATCAACGCGGCCGCGCGTCAGCACGCTTTCCTCGACAGGAACAAGCCCGTGGTCGAGTGGAGCGGCTTTCAATGCGAGGGCTATGAGCTCACGGGTGCGGCCGAGCCGGAGGCTGCTTTGCAGCGGAGCTACGACGCGGTCTACGGCGGCGAGCTCCCCGAGCTTGCCTTCACCGCAACGACCGACACGCGCTATTACGGGCTCAACGCGGAAATGCCGAGCCTGTGCTTCGGTGCCAAGGCCGACAGCATCCACGGCTTCAACGAAAGCGTCGATCTGTCGTCGCTGCGCAAGGCGACGGGAACGATGGCGCTGTTCATCGCCGATTGGTGCGGTATCGAAAAGATCTGAACGAATGGGACGACAAGGTGCAGGACGTAGTCAGCAAAGCTGATCAGGCGAAATGGGCGCGGTGGCGCGCGGTCGCCAATCTCTATCACGCCTTCTTCACGGGACTGATCCTGACCGTGGTGACGCGGCGCGGGGTTGCTGCAGCGGAAGAGCTCGTCTTTCGCGTCTTCCGTCGGCAGCAGGAGGAGCGGTTTCTCGCAGGGCTGGAGAAGCTCGGTCTCGCGAACCTGCCGCCCGCGGTCGCCGCCGCGCAGTACCACTACCTGTCGAACTGGATCGGCGGCGTCATTGTCGAATACATGTACGAGAGCGACCGCAAAGCATGGATCCGGTATCCGCCGCCACGCTGGATCTGGCAGGGCACGGCGATCTGCGGCATTCCGATGGAGGTCTCCCGCGCGATGCTGCGTGGCTGGCATGCCAACAACGGCGTGGCGCTGAAGAACCTCAAGCTCGGCTTCGTCTGCACCAAGCAGACGGTAGACGTGCAGGACGGTCTCGAAGGCTACTACTACGAATACGATCGCGATCTTGCCGTCGATGAGCGGCTGGTGTTTGCGCGCCACCTCGAAGCGCCGCCGTTCGATACCGCGCGTGCGCCGGCGCTGCCGGTCGACGCCTGGCCGAGGCCGCGGCTGGAAAAGGCATATCGCAACTACGCGATGGAATATGTGCGCACGGCAGCGCCCGTGATGGTGCAGCTGTTTGGCCCAGAGGACGCGGGCCATTTGCTGCATCGGACGGCAAAGCTGATCGGCATGCAGTTGTTCCCCGAAGTCGCCGCGGTGCTGGCGGGCGGCAAGGCGCTGCCGCTTGGGCCGGTCGATTTCGCGGCATTCCTGTCGGCGGTGCTCACGGCGCAGGATGATCCATCGCAGACGGTCGGGCAGGGCGGCACATTCGCCGTTAGCCAGCAGGGCTGG
Source organism: uncultured Alphaproteobacteria bacterium (assembly GCA_963757845.1). Taxonomy (GTDB): domain Bacteria; phylum Pseudomonadota; class Alphaproteobacteria; order Rhizobiales; family Xanthobacteraceae; genus P52-10. The sequence continues at coordinate 332,320 of CAVWTB010000011.1, read as the reverse complement.
CGCCTGATGGGCGACGTTGCCGATTACCATCCGGCCTGCGCACAAGTCCTGGTTGGATTGGTCGAGGGTCTCGCGTCAGGTTCGGGCCGGAACGTCAGCCTCAGCCCCGCCATTCCGCTCGACGGACGCGCGTCCGGGACATTTGTATGGACGGTCGGCGGGCGCTAAAGTCGATCCGGGTGGACATTTGAGATTGGGCGAACGGACCGTATGGACAACGGCCTGTATTTTTTGCGCGTGCAGCCGGCGGCTGGGGGCAAGGCGGAGAACGGTGGCGTTCTCGTCGTGCGCAACGGCCGTATTCTCGGCGGCGATGCATTTTTTTTCTACGTCGGCAGTTGCAGCAGTTCGGGCGACAGCTGGAAGGGCGAGTTTGCCATCAAGCAACATACGCGCAGCGATCTTGCCAGGCCGGTGTTCGGTGGCAAGGAGCTGACCGTGACGTTCTCCGGCACCTATGACGACACCAGCGCCGATGTGCAGGCGACATCCGCCAGCGGGAGCTATCGCGTCACGATGCGCAGAATAGCCGACGCGTGATTGCGCCCATGCGTTGGCAGGGGTGCAGCCTTCCGCCGCGTTCGGCTAAACAGCCTCAAAACAACGACGCCCGTTGAGAGGCCGGCCGGGTCAGCCGCAAGCGATGTCAGTAAACGAAACGCGCGAGACGCGCGCCGCGCCGGTTGCGGCCGAAACGGATGGCCTGCCCTGGAAGCAGCGGCGCTGGGCGATCCTTGCTGTCGCCATGGCGGTTGCGATGAGTTCGCTCGACGGCTCAATCGCCAATGTCGCGCTGCCGACGATGGCGGCCGATCTGAAGGTGTCTCCGGCGCAGATCGTCTGGGTGGTCAACGCGGTGCAGATCGCGATGGTGGCGACGCTGCTGCCGCTCGCAGCGCTCGGCGAGATCGTCGGCCATCAGCGCATCTATTACGGCGGTCTGATGCTGTTCGGCATCGGCGCGATCGGCTGCGCGTCCGCACAGTCGTTCGAGATGCTGGTCACGGCCAGGCTGATCCAGGGGCTCGGCTCGAGCGGCATGATGAGCGTCAACTCGGCGCTCATCCGCTTCATCTGGCCGAAGCGCATCCTCGGCCGCGGCGTCGGCGTCAACGCCATGGTGGTGTCGACCGGCATCACCATGGGGCCGACAGTCGCCTCCATCATCCTGTCGGTCGCGCCGTGGCCGTGGCTGTTCGCAGTCAACATCCCCTTCGTGATCATCGCCATCGCCCTGTCGATAACGGTGCTGCCGTCGATGCCGCGCGCGCCGCACAAGTTCGATTTTCTCGGCGCGGTCCTCACGGCCGGCTGCATGGGCTCGCTGGTGTTTGCGCTCGGCAGTGCGGCCCGCGCGCAATCCGTGGCGCTGACGATCGGTGAGCTTGCGTTGTCGGCGATTTGCGGCGTGCTGCTCATCCGCAGGCAAGCGGGCCATCCGGCGCCGATGATTTCGGTGGACCTGTTCAGGATTCCGATGTTCGCGCTGTCGGTGATGACGGCAGTCTGCTCGTTTGCCACGCAGGGGATCGCCTTCGTCTCGCTGCCGTTCTTGCTGATCGGTGTGCTCGGCCGCTCCCAGGTCGAGACCGGCTTCCTGATCACGCCATGGCCGGTGGTGGTCGCGATCATGGCGCCGATCGCGGGCTTCCTCGCCGATCGCTATCGCGTCGGTTTGCTCGGCGGCATCGGGCTTGCGATCCTGAGTTGCGGCATGGCGCTCCTGGCCACCATCCCGCGCGATGCGGGCGTGTTCGACATCGGCTGGCGGCTGGCGATGTGCGGCTGCGGGTTCGGTTTCTTCCAGTCGCCGAACATGAAGGCGCTGTTGTTGAGCGCGCCCTCTTCGCGCGCGGGTGGCGCGAGCGGCATGGTCGCGACCGCGCGGCTGACGGGGCAGACGATTGGCGCAGCGCTCGCCGCGTTCTGCTTCAGCATCGGCAATGGCAACGGACCCGTGCTCGCGCTCTCGGTCGGTGTCGCGTTCGCAGCCGTCGGCAGCGTCGCGAGCTTCATCCGCCTGCGTTTCAGCAAGGATGGACCGGTGATGATCTAGCGCTGTGGTCCGCCAATGACGAAGGAGGCGAACGACGCGAGGCTGATCAGGCTCTTCGGGTGATGCGCGACGGCTTGCGCTCGACCACGACTGCGCGCTGACTTCCGGTGGAAGGAATAGCGACGACGCGGCCGGTGCGAGCAGCCTTGCGCGCTTCCTTCTGGATCTGCGCGAGCACCGTCTCGACCGGCATGCCGGTCAGGTCGGAGGCGAAGTCAGCCTGCTGCTGTGGATCGTCGGTAATGCCCTGGGCGGCGAAAATGGCTTCCTCAAGCGTCGGCGGCTCGACACGCACGCGTCGCTTGCCTTGCTTGGTTGTCCATTCCGCGCTCATTGGTCGCCCTCTTTAAAGTTTTACTCGCCGGATTTAGGGCAAGTTTTTCGCCGTACAATGAACAAAGTGACGCAACAACGCTGCCATGCGTTATGTCGCGCTGTTTGCCTTCGTTTTGGTACGACTACGGGTCTTGCTATGCACGATTGGTGCCATTCCAGTGGCATTTGTGCCGCAACATTAAGCTAATTGATGAAGAACGGGCTCTACTCGATCCATATCGAGATGCTGGATGGCGTCTCGGGCCGCAACGGCGGTGTGATGGTCCTGCGCGATGGAATCATTCGCGGCGGTGATTCGCATTTTTACTATACCGGCTCGTACAGCTTCGCCGACGGCAAGTGGAAGGGCGAGCTGGTTAACAACGAACACACGCCGACCGGCGGTATGCGCCCGGTGTTCGGCGGCAGGGAAGTCGGCATCGGCTTTGCCGGCACCTACAGCGACGACGGCGCGGAAGGGTTTGCCACGGCGCTCGCCGGCAAACGCAGCATCCGCTTCCACGCGGTGCTGCGGTTGCTGGTGGCGGCCTGACGCTTCATGGAACTTTTGTGACACGCGAGGCGTTCGCATGCGGGCAAAGGGAGACCCATGCGCTCGCTTCTGGATTTTTCGGACGCTTTTCGCCTGCTGCCGCATCTGTTTGCGCTGGGAATAGCCTATCTGCTGGCGCTGCCGATCGGCTGGAACAGGGAGAAGGAGGAACGTAGCGCGGGCCTGCGGACGTTTCCTCTCGTTGCGATCGCCACTTGCGGCATCGTCCAGGCGACCGAGCATGTGCTGCAGGGCCATCCCGAAGGTACAGCGCGCATCATCGAAGGGTTGATGACCGGCATGGGCTTCATCGGCGGCGGCGCGATCCTGAAGAACGAGAATACCGTCCACGGCACGGCGACGGCGGCAAGCCTGTGGGCGACAGGCGCAACAGGAGCCGCCGTCGGGCTCGGCGCCTATGACGTGGCGGTGATGATTTCGCTGTTTACGTTCCTCACCCTGTGGCTGCTTGCGCCGCTCAAGCGCGAACTAAAGGCAAGCGAGCGCAGCGACAAGAGCTGAGCGTTGCTTCGCTCGCGCGTTTGTTAGTGCCGCGAGCGCGGCTTTCGGGCGTAGTCTGGTGCAGTTTCATCGAGCACCGGTCGACCGGCATGAAGCCATCGTTCGTTTGTCTCTCGCTAGCGGCTATCGCCACAACAGCTGCCATCTTGATCGCGTCCACACCGACCCGCGCTGAGCCCGTCTACGCGTGGTGCGCGCTCTCGTCTTCCGGCGGATTGGGTCAACCGCTTTGCCATTTCGTGACGCTCGAACAGTGCAGGGCCTTCCTCATGGGCGTGAACGGATCGTGCCACCCGAACCCGCGCGCGACGGCAGTTGGACCTCACACATCCGGCAGGGGGCGCAAATCATGAAAATCCTCACGCCTTCATTCAGCGCGGCAGCCTTCATCGCAATCGCCGCAGGCTTACTCGCCGCAACCGAAGGCCGCGCGGAGATCGATTACCCGTGGTGCTCGATCTCGTCGACCGGCCAGTCGGGCATGCCGGCCTGCCGTTTCTCGACGCTCGAACAGTGCCAGGCGTCCATCGGCGGCATGGCCGGTTTCTGCCAGCGCAATTCGCGCATCGTCTGGCAGGAGCAGCAGCAAATGATGAAGCGCGGCGTGCGATAGGTGCTGGCCGCTACAAGCGAGGCAAAAGCCATGCGCAGATCACTGCTGTTCATTGGTGTTGCGGCCGTCGCGACTTTGCTCGCTTCGGCGCAAGGTCGCGCCGAAATCGACTATCCGTGGTGCGCGATGACATCGACGGGGCAGTCGGGCAAGCCGTCGTGCATGTATGCGACGCTCGAACAATGCCGGGCTTTTCTCGCCGGCCAGGCAGGCTCCTGCGTGCGCAATGCCCGCATCGTTGTCCAGGAGCAGGGCGGTACGGCGCGCCCGAAACGCTGACCTGTTCGCCACAGTCAATTTCGAAACAGACGCTTGCGAGAGCGAATGGTCAATTCTTGCTCGCGTGCTTGTTATCCATGCGTCATGGCATTCGCATGCATCGAACGTACCTCACATGGCGCCGCGCTTTCGGTTTAGTGCACGCCAGGCATTGGCTCTGGTCGGCATCGGGATCGGCGGCGTTGCACCGGGCTGGTTTGGCAAAAAGAACCGGCCCGTCAAAGGCGACGGCTATTGGGCCGGAGCCATTCAACATGGGGTACCCGACTATGAAGACGTCCTTGCTTTCGCTTTCTGCCACGGCCTTCGTCGCGATTGCCGCGACGGCGCTGGCGAGCTCGCCGAGCCGCGCCGAGGTGGAGTATCCGTGGTGCGCGATCACCTCGACCGGCCAGGCCGGTGGTCCGAGCTGCTCTTACGCGACGCTCGATCAGTGCAAAGCCTTTCTCTCCGGCCAGGCTGGCTTCTGCGAGCCGAACCCGCGCGCCACCGCGCAGGCGCAGGTGCCGAGGCGCGGCGCGCGTTAACAGTCCCCACGCATCTTGAGGAAGCGCACCCTTGCGGATATGTCATCCGTCAAGCGGTGCGCTTTCCTTTTGGGCGGAGCCCTGGATTTGTCGAAAGCTCACGGGCAAGAGTGAGCGATGCCAAAACGAAGCGCGGCGATCTTGATGTGGAAGCGACAGGGTGGGGAGCTGCGCTTTCTGCTGGTGCATCCGGGTGGCCCATTTTGGCGGAACAAGGATGCTGGTGCCTGGTCGCTGCCGAAGGGCGAATACGACGACAGCGAGAATGCGCTTGCCGCCGCGCGGCGCGAACTGATCGAGGAGCTCGGCCCTTCGGCCGGCTGGGCCTCGACCAGGCCTGACGAGGCATTCGTTCCGCTCGGCGAGGTGAAGCAGAAGGGCGGCAAGCTCGTCACCGCGTTTGCTCTGCAAGGCGATTTCGATACGGAGCAGCTGGCGTCGAACACGTTCGAGATCGAGTGGCCACCCAAGAGCGGGAGGAAGCAATCGTTTCCCGAGGCCGACCGCGCGGAGTGGTTCACCCTCGAGGCGGCAAGGGAGAAGATTCTCTCCGGCCAGCTTGAGTTGCTGACGCGCGCCGATAAGTTGCTGACAACAACGACCGCTTGAGACCTTAGGGTGTCCGCGACGCTGTTTCGTCACGCAGATGAGATCGATATGCCGGAAACGTCCAAGCCAAAACGCGCGCTGAGCCAGCCGGCGCAGGTGTCGGGGCAGTGTCTTTGCGGCGCGGTGCGCTTCGAGATCGATGCACCGGCGCGCTGGGCCTGGCACGACCACACCCGCGCGACGCGAACGGTGCACGGCGCAGCTTATGCCACCTATGTCGGCAGCTGGCGCAAGCGCTTTCGCGTCACCGACGGCGCAGATGAGATCGCTCGCTACGAGGACAAGGAGGCGCGCAGCGTGCGCGGCTTCTGCAGGCGCTGCGGGACGCCGGTGACCTATGAGCGGGCCCGCTCGCCGCACATGGTGAACATCCCGCGCGCCCTGTTCAAGAACCGCACCGGCCGCCAGCCGCTGTATCACATCGGCATCGACGAGCAGCAGGAGTGGATCTACACCGGCGAACCGCTGGTGCCGCTGAAAGGGTTTCCGGGCGTGGTGTGGGAGCGGCCTCGGAAAAAGAAGGCGAAGGAGTTTCCGTTCGGCTGATAGCCGTTCCTTTGGCGCAGCGACGTCTGGAGAAACGTTTGACGACGCAAAGCGATCAACCGCGAAGCGCACGGCCCGGCGCCGGTTCCTTGGGGGGACCTTCGATAAAATGGCCAGTTTCCTTGGAAGGCCATTCTCCTTATGGTGCCGCCGGATCGCGCATCAGGACGGTCGCCTTGCAGCAAGGCCTCTATAAAGTCGAGTATTCGGCGGCCGGCGCGGTCGGCCGCAGCGTGATGTGCGTGCATGCCGGGCAGATGCTCGGCGGCAATTCCGGATTTGCGCATATCGGCACCTACGTCACCCGCGACGGCGAAACCTCCGCCGAGATCGAGACCCGGCGTCACAACGACGATCCGAATTACCGCCCATTCATTGGCCAGGACGTCGGCACGATCAGCGTCAGGGGCAGGATGATCGCTGACGGACACTACCTGTTCGAGGGCACATCACCACAGCTGCCGCCCGGCGTTGCCTTCCGCGCGAAGCTGTGGACCATCGACCGCGAGATCACCCCTGTCGCCGGCGCTGTCGGCGAGGATGGCATCACCAATGGTCTCTACTCGATCCACCTGCGCGCGCTCGACGGCCTCGATGGCGGACTGACCGGCGTGATGCTGCTGCATGAGGGCCGCATCCTCGGCGGCGATGCATTCTTCTACTACCTCGGCACCTACACCTCGGCGAATGGCCGCTGGAAAGGTGAGATGCTCAATCAGGAGCACACACCGGCGAAGGGCGAGATCCCGGTGTTCGGCGGCCATGAGATCGGCATCGGTTTTGCCGGCACTTGTGACGCCGCCGGCGCGGAGCTCGAGGCCACTGCCTTCGCCGGCAAGCGCAGCATGCGCCTGACCGCGGCGCTGAAGCTGATCCGCACGGCGTGAGGCTTCATCCATGTCCGACCAGCCAATCCTGCATCACTTTGAAGCTTCGCCGTTCTCCGAGAAGATCCGCATCATCTTCGGCTTCAAGCGCATCGCCTGGCGCTCGGTGCTGATCCCGCGCATCCTGCCGAAGCCGGATTTGCTCCCGTTGACCGGTGGCTACCGCCGCACGCCGGTGATGCAGATCGGGGCTGACGTCTTCTGCGACACGCAAATGATTACGCGCGCGCTGGAGGCGCGATATCCCGAGCCGAGCCTCTTTCCGGAGGGCCATGCCGGCTTGCCGTGGGCGGTGGCGATGTGGACCGACAAGGTGTTCTTTCAGAACACGGTCAATCTCGTGTTCGGCTCGCTTGGCGATAAGGTTCCGCAGGATTTCATCGACGATCGTACGAAGATGCGTGGCGCGCCGTTCGACGTGAAGGCGATGGCCGCCGGCCTGCCGCAGCATCGCGACCAGTTCCGCGCCCATGTGGCATTGATCGAGGATCAACTCGGCGGCGGTGGCCGTGTGCGGCCTTGGCTGCTCGGCGAGTTCAGCCTTGCCGATATCAACACCTACATGAATGTCTGGTACGTGCGGAGCAATCTCGAGAGCGCTGACGCATTGTTCGCGGAATTTCCGCGTGTGCGGGACTGGGAAGGCCGTATCCGCGCCATTGGCCACGGCACGCGGACCGAGCTTTCGCCGCAGGAGGCGCTCGATATCGCTGCAAATGCCGCGCCCGCGACCGCTCCGGCCGCCGACGAGCGTGATCCAAGCGGACGCAAGATCGGCGACAAAGTCTCCGTCGCCGCCGACGACTACGGCAAGACCGAGATCGAAGGCGAAATCGTCTCGCTGTCCGACCAGCACATCGCCATTCGCCGGCGGGACGCGCGTGTCGGCGAGGTGGTGGTGCATTTTCCACGCGCGGGATATGTGGTGCGGGCGCGGTGACGGAGACGCACCTCGCTTGATCTTTCGATCGACTAGGCTGGCGTCACTTCATCACATAGACGAGCCAGTTGCCGGCTTGCCGCCAGGTGTCCTCGCGAAATCCGGGGTTTTTCGCTCTTGCCTTTGCCAGCGCGTCGTCGATCGCATCGCCAAAATCCCTGTAGGCATCGAAATACTTCTCGCAATCGTCCATCATCTTCACCGCCGCCCTGATCGCGTCGCGGATGTCGGCGTCGCTCGCGTTCGGCTGCGCGCGCTTCAGCCGGTCGAAGGTCGGCCCTTCATGAGCGAAGTCATGGTCATGGCGGATCTTGTCCATGACCGCCTGCATGTGGCGCGCCTTCTCCGCCGGGTCATCGATATGGACGAATTTCGGCGCGCCGAATTCCGCGTCGTCGAACTTGGTCCTGTATCGCCACAGCTGGAAGGCGGCGTCCTTCAGGGGCAGCGTGCAGGCATCTTTCCAGACGATCTCGACGAGGGACATGGCCGTGCTCCCCGATTAGGCAATGTTCTTTGGTCGGGTGAGGTGCGCCGGGCGTTCAAAACAACCGCAAAACTGCCGGTTTCCTTGCGCACCGGTTGTCCGTATGGTGCCGCCCGGATTGGGCAAGCAGGGACGGTCGCCTTTGCGGGAAGGCCTCTACAAGTGCGAGTACACGATCGCCGGAGCGGTCGGCCGCAGCGTCATGTACGTGCATGGCGGGCGCATGCTCGGCGGCAACTCGGCCTTCGCGCATCTGGGCACCTACGAGACGCGGGACGGGGAGACCCACGCGATCATCGAGACGCGGCGTCACAACGAGGACCCGAACTACCGCGCCATGCTCGGTCAGGATGCGGGCTCGATCGACGTCCGGGGACGGTTCATCGATGGCCGCTACCGTTTCGAGGGCACGTCACCGCAAATGCCCGGTCATGTCTTTCGCTCCCAGATGTGGACCATCGACAGCGAAGCGGCGCCGGTTCAGGGCGCGGTCGGCGTGGGTGGCATCGCCAACGGGCTCTATTCGGTGCATATCCGCATGCTGGACGGGGTCGACGGCGGGCTCAACGGTGTGATGCTTTTGTCCGACGGCTGTATCCTTGGCGGCGATGCGTTCTTCTACTATCTCGGCACCTACACGTCGGCGAACGGCCGCTGGAAGGGCGAGATGCTGAACCAGGAGCACACGCCGTCGAAGGGGGAGGTGCCGGTGTTCGGCGGCCATGAGGTCGGCATCGGTTTCACCGGCAGCTGCGACGAGGAGGGCGGCGAGCTTGCAGCCACCGCCTTCGTCGGCAAGCGCAGCGTGCGCCTGACCGCGGTGTTGCGGCTGATGCGCAAGGCGTGAGTGCTGCCGTCCCTCGAGGCGTCACACGCGGGTTTGACCCGCGAGTTGATCATGGTCGCGACGACGGGGACCACGTCGAACGTCCATGCTTCATGCGCAGGTTTGGGGCCGGATTGGCTCTGGAACCACGGAACGAAATCGCGCGACAAAGCTTTCCAAAGAGGGGGGTGCGCAATCGAGGGCAAACATGTCCGAAAGTTCCGATCTCATCCGCAAGGCCGATGAGCTAAGGCAGCAGGCAGAACACGAGGCGGACGCGAAAATCCGCAAGCGCCTGACGCGCATGGCCGACCGCTACGTTCACCTCGCACAAAGCCAGAAGTGGTCGCAGGAACACCCGACGTCTGCGGCGTCGCTGGCCGAGGTTTTTGTGAAGCGCGACTAAGATTATCGGCTAGTAGTCCGCATGAGCGTAGTTCGACATGCAGGGTCCGGATCTCAAGGCTCGGCCCCGGATTCGCTTTGCTCACCCGGGCCACATGTTTCACCGGACAGGCAGCGAATAGCACAGATGCCCGTCCATCAGCGTTGGCCGCTGGCCGGCCGCAGGGCGAGCAGCCGCGGCGCGTTCAAGACGCGGGCCTTCCGCGCGACGCGACAAGCGGGCATTCTCGGCGTGAGGCCGAAGAGGCAGGAGCGGAGCGTGGGCAGGGTTTTCGTTGCAGGCAGTATCAACATGGACGTGGTGGCAACCGCGCCGCGACATCCGAAAGTCGGCGAAACGGTGCTCGGCCGCGAAATGTTCTTCGTTCCGGGTGGCAAGGGCGCCAACCAGGCCGTCGCCGCGGCGCGATTGGGAGCGCAGGTCTCGCTGATCGGCCGGGTCGGACGCGACGGTTTTGGCGCGCAGATGAAAGCGTTTCTGACGGCGCAGGGCGTCGATCTGACAAACGTGCAGGAAACGGAGGGTGCCGCCACCGGCTGCGCGCTGATCGTGGTTGCGAACAAGGACAATGCCATCGTGGTCGTGCCTGCCGCCAACGCGGACCTCAGCGCTTTGGACGTCGAAGGTACGGAATTTTCCCGCGCCGACGTGCTGGTCAGCCAGCTCGAGATCCCGACATCGACGGTCGCAGCCTTCTTCGCTCGGGGGCGTGCGCGCGGAGCGCGGACCATCTTCAATCCGGCGCCCGCGATCGACGTCGATCGATCGTTGTTCGCGCTGGCCGATCTCGTCATCCTCAACGAGACGGAGCTCGCGGCGTTCACGGGACGACAGGTGGAGGCAACCGCTGCGACCGGCACGATCGTCGACGTCGCAAACGCGCTTCGCAGCCGCGCCGATCAGGTCGTCTGCGTCACGTTGGGCGCCCGCGGCGTGGTCGCCACCATCGGCAGCGAAACCCATGTCGTCGACGGGCGGCAAGTCGAGGCTGTCGACACGACCGGCGCAGGCGACTGTTTCGCCGGCGCGGTCGCGGCCGAGCTTGCGCGCGGCGCGAGCGTTCTGGACGCGCTGCAGTTCGCCAACATCGCGGCGTCGATTTGCGTGCAGCGGATGGGCGCTGGCCCGTCGATGCCGGGCCTGGACGAGGTGAGGGTGGCTGGAGGAGCGTGATCTACTTGACGTCCGTGCGCAGCACCGACCATTGCGCGGACGACCACCACTCGCCGCGCGCGTTGACGTTCTCGCGCAAGGTCCCTTCCTGGCTCATGCCGAGCTTTGCCATGATACGCAGCGACGCGATGTTCTGGACGCGGCAGCGGGCATAGAGCCGGTGCAGGCCGAGTGAGAAGCCGAACTGCAGCATCGCTTGGCCGATCTCGGTTCCAAGCCCGCGTCCCGTCATTTCGCTGTCGACGCCCCAGCCTATTTCGGCCTGGCCATGACGAAGACTTCTCGATCCTCAAGATCGCCTCGCCGACGACTGTCTCGGTTTCCTTTGAGACGGCGGCAAGGAAGTAGTGGGTCCGCGGGTCGCGATCCTGTTCCCGCACGCAATTTTTCACGAGCGTCTCGACCCATTCGAGCGTCGGCGGTTCGATCGGCACATGCCGCCAGTAATTCTCGCGCTTCATATAGGCGTGGAACGTGTCCCGGTCGGACAGGACGACGTCACGAATGCGCAGGCGCTCGGTTTCGATTGGTTGGAACATGGGTTTTGAGTTGACCTTCAGATAGTTTTTCAGGAGCATTCTGCTCCGGCCGCTGAGGTCGCTCAGAATTATGGCTTAGTTTGTGCCCTGCACAAGCGCCGCATGACGCGGGGTCGCAATTTGACGCACGCCTGTCTTCATATGGTCACAGATTGGTGAACCGCCGCAGATGCCTCCGCGCGTTTTATCTTCGCCGCCTCGAACCCGTGCATGCCGGCGAACCATTGCAGGGCGACCACTAGGCCCTTGGTGGGCTGCAACAGGCCGAGCGACATGATCAGTGTCAGCGGCAGCCACAGCGCCAGGTGCACCCAGTAGGACGGGGCGTAGTGGGTCTCGACCGACAACACCAGCGGCACGATGATGTGGCCGACGACGACGATGACGAGATAGGCCGGAAAATCGTCGGCGCGGTGATGGTGGAATTCTTCACGGCACGCGTCGCACGCATCCTTCACCTTCAGGAAGCGGCCGAACAGGCGGCCCTGGCCGCAATTCGGGCAGCGCCCGAGAAAGCCGCGCCACATCGCCTTGCTGATCGAAACCGGCACCTGGTCGGACATGCTCGCCTCCTTGACCTCGCGTATCCATACAATAGGGTTGCGTATGGATATTCGCACGGACAATCGGGCCACATTGCATGGATTGGGTCCCTACAATCTCCGACAGCGCCGGACCTCTTTACCGGCAGATTTCGGATGCGATCGCGACCGACATCGCCAGCGGGCTGCTCCGGCGCGGCCAAAAGATGCCGACGCACCGCCAGCTTGCAGCACAGCTCGGCATCGATCTGACCACGGTGACCCGCGCCTATGGTGATGCGCGGCATCGTGGACTGCTCGACGCGCGCGTTGGCCAAGGGACGTTCGTATCGGAAACGACGGCCCGCGCCGCGGCCGATATCCCGGACGGCGTCGACATCGATCTGTCGATGAATGTGCCGCCGCAGCCGCTGGAAGCTGCGCTCGACGCTCGCATCCAGCGCGCGCTCGCCGCGATCCACAAGCGCGCGGGCCTCTCGTCGCATCTCAACTATCAGGAGGCGGGCGGCAGCGAGGCGGACCGGCAGGTTGCCGGCGCCTGGCTGCGCCCGCGTCTTGGCAACGTACAGGCTGAGCGCATCCTCATCTATCCGGGCAGCCAGCCGGCGATCTTCAACATCCTGCTTAACTATGCAAAACCCGGCGAGGTCGTGCTGACCGAGGCGCTCACCTTTCCCGGCATGAAGGCCGCTGCCGAAAGGCTCGGCGTGCGGCTGATCGGTGTTGCGATGGACGGGCAGGGCGTAATCCCGGAAGCGCTCGCAAAGGCGGTCAGGACGCACAGGCCGAAGGCGGTGTACCTCACGCCGACCATGCACAATCCGACCACGGCGACCATGGGCAAGGCACGCCGCAGCGACGTCTGCGAGGTTTTGCGAAGGTCAAAGGTGATGCTGATCGAGGACGACGCCTACGGCGCGCTCGATCCGTCGCAGCAGCTTCTCGCTGCGCAAATTCCCGAGCAGACCTTTCTCACCGTCAGCCTGTCGAAGTGTCTCGCGCCGGCGCTGCGCGTCTCGTTTCTTGTGGCGCCGGACCGCACTGCCGTGCAAATGCTGCGCAGTTCGTTACGCGCGACCAGCCAGATGGCGCCGCCGCTGATGAGCGCGCTGGTCGTCGAGTGGCTGCGCACCGGCGAGGCAGATCGCATCATCACCGCGATCCGCAACGAAGCCGCGGGCCGCCAGCTGCTCGCCGTGCGCATGCTCAAAGGGCAGGCTTACGCGGCGCACCCAAAAGGCCATCATCTGTGGCTGTCGCTGCCCGATCGCTGGAACCGGGCCGACTTCATCGCCGAACTGCGGCGGCAGGGCCTTGCGGTGGTCGGCAGCGAAGCGTTCGCGGTCGATCACATGCCGCCGCATGCGGTGCGGATTTGCCTCGGCGCCGCGCGCAACCGCGCTGAACTGTCCACCGCATTGCAGCTGCTCGTCGGCACGTTGCGCCGTGTCACGACGCCCTCGCAGGTGGTGTAGGATGCGCCGGTCAGCGCTGTGAGGGCTCCTCGACCGGCTCGAAGCGCTGCCGGGCTTCATTGTAGGCATGGACGGCACCCGAGCCGATATCAAACCACCAGCCGCTCAGACTGAGGGTCCCGCTTGCGACCCTGTCGCGGACGATCTCGTAGGTCGAAAGATGTTCGATTTGTGCCAGCACATTGAGTTGCGAAAGTCGGTCATGTGGCTTGAGTTCAAGGGAGGAAGGAGTTCGCGCGCAAGCTGTGCGGCGGCCCCGTGCGCGTGACAGAGCCACTGGTCGAGATTTGGCGCTCCCGGCTGTGACTTGCCGGCGATGACGGCCTTCATCGCTCCGCATTCGGAGTGCCCGCATACGACGATGTTTTTGACGTTGAGCACCAGCAGCGCATATTCGATTGCGCTCGCCTCCGAGACGTCGCCCGTCGAACGGCCGTCTGCGGTTGCGCACGGAACGAGGTTGCCGACGTTTCGTACCGTGAAGAGATCCCCCGGATCGGCCGATGCGATGAGATCGGGAATGACACGGCTGTCGGAGCAGGAGATGAAGAACGTGTCGGGCGTCTGGGCGTGTGCAAGCTGGCGGAAGCGGACGGCATGCTTTGGAAAGATCCGCTTCCGAAAGTTCTGAATGCCGTCGAGCAGTTTGCGCATCGAAGCAGCCTGCAGAAGGCGGCCGCGCCGGCGTTGACCTGCGTCAAAGCCAGGCCTGCAGATGCGTGCCGAAGGCCGCACATGAGGGGAGAGTCAGAGCGTCGCCGCCTACCGCGCCAGCGACAGCCCCATGCCGCTGAGGTCGAGGTTGATCATCAGCCCGGTCTGCACGCCGCTCAGCTCCAGCACCGCGCCTTTCTGGTTGACGAGCACGATCGCCTGCGGTCCGCGGATGACGGTCCCGCCGGCGCCGGCCGCGCCGTACACGCCCTCGATATCGGTCGGGTGGAAGATGTTGCTGACGCGGCCGTGCAGATAGGTCTGCGATCCGCCGAACGTGAAGCCGTAGCTCAAGCCGCCGATTGCCAGCCGATAGGTGCGCCCGCGGTACGTCAGCGTGCCCGAGCCCGCCGCACCGCCGATGACGAAGCCTGCCTTGACGAAGTTGAGCCGGACCGAGCCGACGTCCGCATGCGCGCTGGAGGAGATGCCTGCCGCCAGCATGGCAAAAACGGCGAGGAAGATGGTGCGAAGGTCCCTGAGCATGTCGGCTCCCGTGCAAATGTCCCGAATCCTTGATCCAGGACGACCCTAGCATGCGTGGTCCGTGTCCGGCGTCGCCCGCGAGCCACAGGGACAGCTGCGCTCGCGCGCGCCTTAAGTGATCTAGGTCACAGCCGCTTTGAACCCGCGCCCCGATGATCGACACATCGGCAACCGCCCATGCACGGGCTGACCACGGAAGGCTGCAATGTCACGCAACCGCATCAATACCGTTCGCCAGATCGGCCTGACCCTGACCCTGGCGCTGGCCGTTTCGACGGCGGCGACGTCGTCGAGCTTTGCCTTCAGCCCCGAAGCGCAGCAGATGTGCACGGGCGACGCCTTCCGGCTTTGCGCGGCCGAAATGCCGAGCATTCCGAGAATTACGGCCTGCATCCGCAAGAACAAGTCCAGCCTGAGCTCGGGCTGCCGCGCGGTGCTGGATAAGGAAGACGGCGCGGCCAGGAACAAGGTCGCCACCACACGAAGCTGATGCCGGCACTGGCGCCGCAGTCGGCGCCAGGATGCGCGAAGGCGTCGCTGCGATGTTGCATGTCGCTTCCTTGCGCGGTGTTGCAGCGCTGCAACGCGAATCGCATTATGGTTGTCGCATGACCATCGGGTGGCGATTCATAGGCGAAGTCTGGGGCACGTATAAGCGCCCCCTCGTGCTCGAGTGCGTGGTCCCTATTCCCAACCGCAAGGAAGCCGAGGCCATCGCCAAGCAGCGACTGAAGGGCGCCAACTCCATCACGGCGATCGAGCTGTTTCAGCCCGAAACGGGCGCGCCGGCCAACTGACGATATTTGGGAGAGAGGAAGCCGTCCCAGGGGCGAAGCAGGACGGCTCCCGATTTCTGAAAAAGAACCTCAGCTGCCGCTCTTGCCGGCCTCGATGATGGGGCCGAACATGATCCAGCGTTCGCCGTCGAACTTCATCATCTGCAGCTGCTTGTTCAGGCGGTAGTCGTTCGGCGCCGTCGAGATCGACATGCCGGGCAGCGCGAGATCGGTCACGACGTTCTTCAATGTCGCCGCCTGCTTCATGACGTTCTCGCGCGTGAGGTCGTCGCCGCAGCGCTTGAGGATCTCGACCAGCACCTGCGCGGTGGAATAGCCGTAGCCGTTGAACGACGACATACGGTTACCCTCCGGGTAGTACTTGTCCATGAAGGCCCAGAAGCGCTTCATGCCCTCATCGTTCTTCCACTGCGGATCGTCCATGTCCTTGCCGTAGTTGACACTGATGATCCCTTTCGAGTTCTCCGCCCCGGCCGGCAACATGACCTCGCTCTTGCCGGTGGCGTTGATGTCGAGGATGTGCACCGGCTTCCATTCCATTTCGGCCGCCTTCTTGATCGCCTGCGCGGCGAACTTCGGCGTCGAGATGTTGTAGAACAGGTCGGCGCCGGAGCCCTTCAGCTTCACCATTTGCGAGTTGACGGTCGGGTCGGAGAGCTCATACGACGTCTCCGCGACGATCATCGTCGCCGCCTTGTCGCCGAGGCCCGCCTTCAGTCCCGTGACGTAGTCGCGGCCGAGATCGTCGTTCTGGAACATGATCCCGATCTTCGCGTTCGGGTGGTTGGCCAGGATGTATTGCGCGTAGATGCGGCCTTCGGTCTGGTAGGACGGGTTAAAACCCATCGTCCAGGGATAGTTGGTGTGGTCCGAGAAACGGTCGGCGCCGGTGCCGGCAAGCAGCTGCGGCACCTTCTTCTGGTTGAGGTATCTCTGCACGGCGGCGTTGCCCGGCGTGCCGAGCAGCTGGAATGTCAGCAACACTTCGTCGCTTTCAACGAGCTTGCGCACCTGCTCCACCGTCTTCGGCGGCGAATAGGCGTCGTCATACTGGATCAGGTTGAGCTTGCGGCCGTTCACGCCGCCTTGCTCGTTGATCATCTTGACGTAGGCAGCCTGCGCCTTGGCGATGGTCGCATAGGCCGAGGCCGGGCCGGAGAAGGGCGCGGTCTGCCCGATCTTGATCTCGGTGTCGCTTGCGCCTGGATCGTATTTCTTCTGGGCGAGCGCGGCGGAGCTCGACAGGCCGAGCGTGACGGCTGCGGCGAGCGCGAGCGTGGAAAGTTTGCGGATCATTCTTGTTCATCTCCCTTTTCGTCGCTCGCGTGTCCGAAGTGATCGGCCCCGGTCGTTGCCGGATCCTGCGCGCGCGTCCAGGGACTATAGCCCGGATTTGCGGGCCGGATCATGCCGTTTTCGCTACAGGGGTGCTTCTGGCGCTATGAGCTGACCTGGAGCGCGATGGGATGTGGTTGAATCGCTATCGCGCCTTTTTGTGTGAGCGCGATCTTTTCGAAAAACCGCAACAGGTGGCCGGTAAGACGGGCGGATTGAAGCGCCCGTCGTTGGTAACTGATTCAATTGTCAAACAGCCCGGCTTCGCCCTGCGGGCTACGCCGGGCACGGCCCGCGCGTCTCACCCAGACGCGCGCCATCGCCCCGTGTCTGGTCCGGCCCCAGGGCTTGCCGGTCTCCTGTTCCTTCATCTCCCCCGTAGGGGCGTGCGGAACGACAGGGCGTTTCACCGCGCCCGCGGCGCCCGCATGGTTTGGATGCGGGCAGCCCGCACGCCGCTTTCGCGGCACACGGGCAGTGGCCCAGCCCAACGCCGAAGATCGTTGGGCTGAACCGGGCCTGGAAGCAGATCTTCGCCTGCGTTCCGCACGCGAATGGACTTTGCGGCTTGCTGCATGTCCCAGGGGTTGTCACTGGCGCCGACGCGCCCCCGTTCGTGCGAGCTGTCGCCCGGACATGCACTTGGACCGTCCGCCCGTGTTGCCGGCGTCTGTCCCTGTCCGCTTTCTAGGGATCTGCGATCCTCACTGCGTCCAAGGTCCGGCATCGTAGCGGCCATCCGCATCCCGCTGCCACGTATCGAAGACGATCGCGACGCGCCCCTCACCGGAGCGGGATGGCGGCGATGATATTAGTCCCATGACGACCGTCAAGAACAAAGAGCGAACATCGACCAACTATTTTTTCTGAAAATCAGAAAACGCATTGAGCGCGGCAACCACGCCGAAGGTTGCTCTGGCGTGGCTAAAATGAACTCATCACGCCTTAGAACCGTCCGAACTCGAAATTGCGGCCGGGCGCGCTGTCGAACAGGGCGCGCGTGTAGGCGTGCTGCGGCGCGCTGAACACGGTTGCGGTCTGGCCTTCCTCGACCACACAGCCCTTGTGCATCACGGCGATCCGGTCGCACACCTGCGCTGCGACGCGCAGATCGTGGGTGATGAAAAGGACCGCCAGGTTGAAGCGCTTGCGCACGTCGTCGAGCAGCTGCAGGACCTGGGCCTGCACCGACACGTCCAGCGCCGACACCGGCTCGTCGGCGACCAGGATCTCCGGGTCCATGGCGAGCGCGCGGGCGATGCAGATGCGCTGGCGCTGGCCGCCGGAAAACTGGTGCGGAAAGCGCGCCAGGGCGTCGGGCTCCAGACCAACGAGGCGCATCAGCTCGCGCGCGCGACCCTGTGCCGTGTCTTCCGCCATGCCGTAGTTCATCGGCCCCTCGACGATCGAAGAACCGACCGTGCGGCGCGGATTGAGCGATCGATACGGGTCCTGGAACACGATCTGCACCCGCTTGCGGTGCGGGCGCAGGGCGCGGGTGGAAAGTTTGGCGACGTCGGCGCCCTCGACCAGGATCGCGCCGTTGCTCGGCTCGATCAGCCGCGCGATGCAGCGCGCCACCGTCGACTTGCCCGAACCGGACTCGCCGACGACGCCGAGCGTCTCGCCGCGCCGCACGAACAGGTTGACGTCGGCCGCCGCCTTCACCTCGCGCCGCTTTGCGAAGAAACCGCCCGAAAGATAAGTCTTCGTGAGCGCGCTGGTCTGCAGCACGATCGGCGCGTCGGTGATCGGCTGACGGGCCGGAGGCGACAGGCTCGGCACGGCGCGGATCAGCATGCGCGTATAATCATGGCGCGGCCGGCGCAGCACGTCCTCGGTCAGGCCTTCCTCGACCACGCGGCCGTGCTGCATCACCACCACGCGGTGGGCGATCTCGGCGACGACGCCGAAGTCATGGGTGATGAACAGCACGCCGGTGTTGCGCCGCTCGCGCAGCTCCTTGATCAGTTTCAGGATCTGCGCCTGGGTGGTGACGTCGAGCGCCGTGGTCGGCTCATCCGCGATGAGCAGCACGGGATCCAGCACGAGCGCCGCCGCGATCATGATCCGCTGGCGCTGGCCGCCGGAGAGCTGATGCGGATAGACGTCGATCAGCCGGTCCGGCTCGGGCAGCCGCACGGACTCCATCACCTCGAGCACGCGCTTGCGCCGCGCAGCGTCGTCCTGATCGGTGTGGATGGTGAGCACCTCGGCGATCTGGTCGCCGACACGCATCACCGGATTGAGCGCCGTCATCGGCTCCTGGAAGATCATCGCCATGCGGTCGCCGCGCATCCGCCGCAGCTCGCCCGCCGACTTCGTCAGAAGATCGTCGCCCTCGAGCAGGACACGGCCGGCCACGGGCGTGAGCTGGCTCGGCAACAGGCCCATGATGGCGTGCGAGGTGACCGACTTGCCCGATCCGGACTCGCCGACGACGCAGACGATCTCGCCGGGCTGAACCGAGAACGAGATCTTCTCGACCGCATTCTCGCGGTCCGCGCCTTGCGGCAGCTGGACGGTCAGGCCGTGGACTTCGAGCACGGGTCTTGTTGCGGTCATGGCTAGACCCGCTTCGCCAGTCGGGGGTCGAGCCGGTCGCGCAACCCGTCGCCGAGCATGTTCACCGCCAGCACCGTCAGCGCCAGGCAGATGCCCGGGAAGAAGATGTTGTGCGGATAGAGGCGGAACAGGCTGCGGCCCTCGGCCATGATGTTTCCCCAGGTCGGGGTTTCGGGCGGAATGCCGACGCCGAGGAACGACAGGATCGCCTCGATCAGCATCGCGTTGGCGCAGATGAACGTGCCTTGCACGATCAGCGCCGGAACGGTGTTGGGCAGGATATGCCGCACAAGCAAGAGCGGCGTGGGTGTGCCGGCGCAGATCGAGGCCTCGACATAGGGCTCCTCGCGCACCGAGAGCACGATCGCGCGCACGAGCCGCACCACCCGCGGCACCTCCGGCACGATGATGGCGAGGATCACGCTCCACAGGCCGGCCCGGAACACGGCGATCAGCCCGATCGCCAGCAAGATCGCCGGGATCGCCATCAAGCCGTCCATCAGCCGCAAGACCACCCCGTCGAGCCAGCGGATGTAGCCCGCGACCAGGCCGATCACGAGGCCGATCGCGATGCTGAAGGCGGCAACGGTGCCGCCGATGATCAGCGACACGCGGGCGCCGTAGACCACGCGGCTATAGATGTCGCGGCCGAGGCTGTCGGTCCCCATGCGATAGGTGAAGGTGCGCGTCGAGCCGTCGTCGTTGCGGATGGTCTGCTCGTAGCCCGGCGTCCGGTTGCGCAGGGCCGGGTTGATCTCCGACGGGCTCTTGGTGCCGAGCCACGGCGCCAGCACGGCGATGACGAGCATCACGAAGATGATGGCGAGCGCAAACAGCGTGCCGGCGTCGCCCGCCCGCGGTTTGAACCAGGCGGACTTGCTCTGCGGCGGAACGGCGATGCGGGTGGTGTCGATGCTCAATAGCGGATCCTCGGATCGAGTGCCGTATAGGCGACGTCGACGGCCAGGTTGACCAGCACGTACACCAGCGAGAACAGGAGGATGACCGCCTGGATGGTCGGGAAGTCACGCGCCAGCACCGCATCCACGGTCAGCCGCCCAAGCCCCGGGATGGAGAACACGCTCTCGGTGACGACCACGCCGCCGATCAGCAGCGCCACGCCAAGGCCGATCACGGTCACGATCGGCACGGACGCGTTCCGCAGCGCATGCTTGAACAGCACTTTCAGCTCGCTCTGTCCCTTGGCGCGCGCGGTGCGGATGTAATCCTCCTCGAGCACGTCGATGACGCTGGCGCGGGTCATGCGCGCGATCAGCGCCACGTAGATCACCGAAAGGGTGAGCGAAGGCATGATCAGCCGCTGCAGGAAGCCGCCAAAACCGTCGCCGATGCGCTGGTAGCCCTGCACCGGCAGCCAGTTGAGCTGGATGGCGAAGAGATAGATCAGCGAATAGCCGATCACGAACACCGGCACCGAGAAGCCGAGCACCGAAAAGCCCATGACGATCTTGTCGATGATCGTCCCGCGCTTGTAGGCGGCGAGCACCCCGAGCGGGACCGCGATCACCACCGCGAGCACGATGGTCGCGATCGATAGCGCCAGCGTCGGCTCCAGGCGGCTAACGATCAGGTCGGCCACCGTCTTCTTGAAATAGAAGCTTTCGCCGAAGTCGCCGCGCAGCAGGTTGCCGAGCCACTGGAAGAACTGAGCACCAACGGCGCGTCGAGCCCGAGACGGCTGCGGATGGCGGCGATCTGCGCGTCATTGGCGTTGTCGCCGGCAATGATCGCCGCCGGATCGCCGGGCGTCAGCCGCAGCATCAGGAACACCAGTGCGGCGACGATCAGCATCACCGGCACGGTCGCCGCGATCCGGCGCAGGATATATCCGAGCATTCGTTCAGCTTTCCGTCATTGCGAGCCTAGCCGTTCGACGGCTTCGCCCTGTTGGGCTACGCCGGGTCGCGACGAGCCCTTGCTCAGCTGCTTTATTTGCTCACGTTCCAGAACACCGGCGCCGGCGAGGTCAGGATGCCGGTGACGTTCTTGCGCGCCGCCTGGGCCTGGTACCACTGGCCGAGGTGGATGTGGGTGACCACCTCCGCCTCGCGCATCTGCACCTTCTCAGCGATCTCCTTCTGCTTGGCCGGATCGGTCGCCTTGGCGAAGTCGTCGCGCAGCTTCTCGATCTCGGCGTCGCACGGCCAGCCGAACATGGCCTTGTCGCAGCCGGCGTTGACGAAGCCGGTCATCACCGGGTTGAGGATGTCGGCCGACACCCACGAGGTGAGCATTGCGTGCCAGCCGCCGGCATTGGCCGGATCCTTCTTGACCCGCCGCGCCACCACCGACTGCCAGTCGCTCGAGTGCATGTCGACCTTGAAGCCGGCTTTCTCCATCAGCGACTTGGCGACCGGCGCGAGGTTGGTCAGAACCTGCAGGTCGGTCGAGTGCAACAGCACGATCGGCGTACCGTCGTAGTTCGCTTCCTTCAGCAGTTCCTTCGCCTTGTTGATGTTCGATTCGAGCCGGCCCTCCATGCCCTTCTCGGAAGCAAGCGCCGTGCCGCAGACGAACATCGCCTTACAGAGCTTGTAGTATTCCGAGTTGCCAATCGTTGCCTCCAGGAAGTCCTTCTGGTTCAGCGCGTAAAGCAGCGCCTGACGTACCTTCGGATTGTCGAACGGCTTCTGCAGATGGTTCGGGCGCAGCGTGTACTGGTTGCCCAGCGGGTTGGTATTGTGAAGGACGACATTGGTATCGGCCTTGAGCAGCGGGTACAGGTCGTGCGGCGGCGCCTCGATCATGTCGACCTCGCCGGCCAGCAGTGCGTTAACCGCCTGCTGGTGGTCGGAGATCGCGAGCCACTCGACGCGGTCGACCTTGGCGACCTTGCCGCCGGCGAGCGCTGAGGCCGGCTCCGAGCGCGGCTTGTACTTGTCGAACTTGACGTAGACCGCCTTGTCGCCCGGCTTCCACTCGTCCTGCTTGAACACGAACGGGCCGGAGCCGGTGAAGTCGGAGATCTGCTGTGTTCGGGTCGGTCTCGGCGACACGTTTCGGCATCATGAACGGTACGTTCGACGACGGCTTGCCGAGCCCGAAGGCCAAAAGGCCGGTCGGCTCCTTCAGCTTGATGACGATCGTTTTCGCATCAGGTGCCGACATCGACTCGACGAAAGTCATCAGCTTCTGCCCCAGCGAATCGCGCGCACCCCAGCGCTTGATCGAGGCGATGCAGTCCTCCGCCGTCACGGGCTTGCCGTCGTGCCAGACGAGACCGTCGCGCAGCGTCATGGTGAAGGTCTTCTTGTCCTCGCTGTCGTCGTATTTCTCGACCATCTGCGGCTTGATCTCGCCCTTCTCGTCCATGGCGAAGAGGGTGTCGTAGATCATGTAGCCGTGGTTGCGGGTGATGTAGGCCGTCGTCCAGATCGGATCGACGATCTTCAGGTCGGAGTGCATCACGACCTTCAACGTCTTCTGCGCACTCGCGCTGCCGACCGATGCCGCCAGCACCGCTGCTGCCAGCAGGCTTTTCCGCCAGAAATTCATGCAACCCTCCAAGAACTTGTCATGACCTTGCCAACTTGCGGAGAATGCTATTCTCCGCAATGCCGCTCGCCAAGATGCTTTGATGGGCGCAAGCTGCCGCAAAAGGACGCTTGTTGCCGCAGGCCGGAGCGGAATGGCTGGCCGCGTGGTCCGAAAGTCTAGGCCGGGTGCGGAACGGGTGCTGCGACGGCGCAGGTGTAGGCAGCAGGTCGAAGGCGCGTTTATCGGGGCTTCTCGCTCGTCATGGCCGGGCATAGCCGTTCGAAGAACGGCGTCGCTTCGCTCGCCTATTGTCCCGGCCATCCACGTCTTTCAGGCGTGGCGAGTGACGCAAGACGTGGATGCCCGGGACAAGCCCGGGCATGACGCCGTGAGTTGGGTCGATCCATCTCGATCGAGTGGGCCAGCGGATCAGCTACCGCTTCGCTCTCTTCTGATAGACGCCTGAAAACGACACGTTGGCGCCGCCGCAATGCAGTTGTCGCCGACGACCAGGTACGGGCCGACGAGTTGCATGGCGACCTGGCAGTCGAGCTCGTCGGTGCCGTCGCCGAAGCTCATTTTGTCGTCAGACGGTTTCGCGCTGTGGTCGAGCTCGCCGGTATGGGTGCCGGCGCCCGAACCCCAGGTGGCCTCGCCCTTGATCGTCAGCTCACCGCCGCGTCTTCGCTTTGGCGATGCGAATGGAATTGCCGTAGGCACGCCATTCGCCGAGCCACTCCCGTTCGGCCGGTGGCCGCTTGACGTCCACCCATGCAAGGCGGTCGGTTTCGATCCAGCCGACGGTCTCGGTGCCCTTGCGCGGCTGAAACCAGCTGCAGGCGAACTTTTCGAACGTTCGCGAGACGATGACCTGGTCATTGGGAATGACGTAGGTCTTCAGGCGGCAGCTTGGGTCGGCGGGACAGTTCGCTTTGCTGTCGTCGTGGAAATAGATCTTGTCGCCGGCGGCGCCCTTGATCTTCGCCAGCCGGTAATCCTTGCTTTCGCGCGGAAAATGCCCGTTCCGGCACCAGTTTTCGGGATTGCCCTTGAGTTGCGCGGAAGCGGGCGCGGTCAGCAGAAGGCTGCAGGCGACGAGGCCGAGCGCAGTCTGAAAGAGGCGGTTCATCAAGCGTTCCTCGACAAAGTGAAGCACCCCGCCATTGCTGACGGGGCGCCGCACACTTTTGAAGGATTACATCCGTCCTTCAAGGTCCAGGAGCGGTACGCAGTACTTGATCCGCTTGAGTTCAACGTACCTTTAGATCGTTAACAATGGATTCCGTGTGACGTGTCGCACATCGAAAACGCGTCGCTCGTCGCCCGCAGCAGTATGCGCGCGTGTCGTGGCTTGCGCGCCACATGGGCCGTCGCTCCCATCCGCGCGTAGACCGTCGACATTGCAACCCCGCCGCGCCTCGGCTATCGATGAGGGCTTGCGCGGATGGGCCCGGATTGTGTTTGCAGGGTGGTCGCGCCGCCACGTCCTCGCCCATCTTTTTTCTGAAACGGCTCCCATCCTCAAGGTCAGGATCAATCAGGGAAGCTCGTCATGTCTTGCGTCGTGTCCCCCGCCAAGCCACTCGCCAGATCCGCGGCATGCCGTCCTTTCGTGCTGCTGTTCGGCGCGGTTGCTGTCGTCGGGATGACGGCCGGCGCGGCCCACGCCAACGATCCCGGCGCGACCCCTGCGCCTTCGTGGTGCGTCGCGCGCAGCGACGCGCAGCCGGAGTGCGTCTACGATAATCTCGTGACCTGCGGCTTCAACGCGATGCTGACGGGCGGTCAATGCGTCAAGGTTGAGTGGAGCGTGCCTCCGACCACCACAGCCACAGTCGCCGCCGTCCCGCCGCGTCCGCGACGCAAGCCGCCCCAGCGCAAGCAGTCGACGGCCCAGCAGCACGACAAGCTGTTCAGGGAATTCGAACGGTGGAAGGAGACCGCCAAGTAGCGTGCGTCGCGTCCCGGCGCGGAGGCGGGAACGCGAAGGCGGATCATCCAGACTCCTCTTGCTAGCCGTGCGCGCACTTCAACATCGACCCTCACCCTGAGGAGGCGCGTAGCGCCGTCTCGAAGGGCGAGGCCCATAGGCGAGCGAAGCGACGCCGTTCTTCGAACGGCTACGGGCGAGCGAAGCGACGCCGTTCTTCGAACGGCTACGGGCGAGCGAAGCGACGCCGTTCTTCGAACGGCTACGGGCGAGCGAAGCGACGCCGTTCTTCGAACGGCTACGGGCGAGCGAAGCGACGCCGTTCTTCGAACGGCTACGGGCGAGCGAAGCGACGCAGTTCTTCGAACGGCTATGGAGCAAGCTGAGATGCACGGGCCGCATCCTTCGAGACGCCCCGCCTTCGCCCTTACGGGCTACGGCGCGGCTCCTCAGGATGAGGAGTTAGGCTGCAATTTGCCGTTCTGAGCTCATCCGGGTTGCTCGTCATCGGCGCCGGGCGGCTCGGGCTTCAGATAGACGATCAGGCAACAGATGCAGATGCCGAGCCCGGCCAGCGGATATTTCAGGGCGACGACGGCAGCCGCAGCGAAGCAGCACAGCGTGGTGAGCGACCGGACGCGCATGATCCTGCGCACCTTCTGCGGGATCCGAGCGGCGGGCGTCCGCTCCATCAGCTCGAAGATCAAGGCGATGTAGGTGACGTTCACCAGGAAGAAGACCGCCGCATAGAACGCCACCGGTTGCGGCGCCAGCTTGCTCACCGCCATCCAGGCGGTGGAAAGCGGAAGCAGCGACATCGAGAACAGATGCGCGAAGTTGAACCACAACAGGCGAGGGGTCGCTTCGCTGGCGTAGCGCAGCAGGTAGTGATGATTGGCCCAGACGATCGCGATGAACAGGTAGCTGACCGCGTAGCTCAGCCAGGTCGGCCACATCGCCATCAGCGCATCGAAGGTCGGACGTTCAGGCGGCCGCAGCTCGAGCACAAGCACCGTGATCAGGACGGCGAACACCCCATCCGAGAACGCGCTCAATCGCTCTGGTGTCGCTCTGCGCAGCACGGTCCGGTTTCCCTTTTTGGGGGAGTCTATAAAGGGCGAAAGTTGGAAATCGAACCGGTGCCAGTTCGGGCCACAAGGCCGCAGGTAAGCGGCGGCGCACGCAAGGCTCGGATTTCAGGCGGCGGCGGCCTATATGAGACCTGCTATGGGCTTGGGCGATGATGGAGGAGCGCACGTGACCGACATCGATACCGAGGCAGTCGCAAGGGATACGTTCGCAAAGGGTTTGAAGGCTTGCCCGTTCTGCAGCGGGCGACCGCACTTCATGGAGAGCGGGCACGGCCTTGGCTACGTGATCAGATGTAGCCAGTGCTCCGCCCGCGTCGAAGGCGACGCCAGCAAGGACGACGCGATCGCCCAATGGGAGCGCCGCGCGCATTAGCCCGCTAGCCCGCATGAGCGCAGCGATATGCGGGGCTGAGTCCGTGCTTTGGAATCCCGGATGCCGCCACAGCCGATGCAGAGCATCGGCGCTCTTAAGGACGGCGGCCTGAAGGCCGCCTGTGCATCCAGGCTACGGCCTGCTCACGAGGGACGGCATTCGATCGTTTCGGTCTTGCCGCAGTCCATGCAGCGCCAGGTGTCGAGCTGCGGAAGCTGGCCCAATCGCGCAATCGATCGGACCAGCGTCATGACCCTCTCGCAGGCGTGGCAATAGCAGATTTGCAGCGGGCGATACGGAATCTCCGCGCGATGATCGCCTGCCATCGTGCCGGCACGGTGTCCCCCCACGCCTGACTTTGCTGAAAGCGCCTGCGCTTCCACCCCAAACCGGAATGGGCGACACGTACGCAGCGCCGTCTTCGGATGATCTTGAAGCGTGGCCGCTAAGCGCCGCCGAACCGACGGCTGCAATACCCCACTGAACATGTCTTGATTCTCCCCAGCTCCCGGGGAAATTCATTCCGCAACCGGGGCCGGCGCGCAAGCGGGTTTTTGCAGACGATCATGCAGCAACGTTCCGGTAAATGGAACTTCAGGGGGTGCCGTGCATGTGGTTTGCGACGACGGCATCGAAGCTGGTGCCGTAGTCCGCATAACCCGACTTCGCTCTGCGAGCTACGCCGGGGCAAGGCGCAGCGATATGCGGGGCTGACTCTCCGCCTGGAAATCCCGGATGTCGCCACAGCCGATGCAAAGCATCGGCGTTCTTGAGAACGGCGGCCTGAAGGCCGCCTGTGCATCCGGGCTACGCTTGCTTTCAGCTCCGCGTATCTCTGTCGCGCAATCTGCGAATGATGCAATCGAGCGGCGCGCCAAGCTCGGCTGTCGCACTGTAAGACCGCGCTGCAACCTCAAGCGTACTATCGTGGAACGTGAAGACGAAGTGATGCAGGCCCTCGTAACGGGCGTCTTGATGATAAGGGTGGACGCGGTTACGCGCACACAGCTCAGCGATCCAGGTTGAGTGCTTCACCTCCCAAAATGAATACGGTTTGAGGCCATACTTGGCGAGCCGATGACCGTGCAGCGCCTCGTCATTCGGGCTGCCAAACATGTGCGAGTTCACGTGACCAAACACGACGACACCACAGGCTTCCGTCTCTGCGTCGCCAGTCACACGCTGCGCGACGCGGTATGCAACCATGACCGCGCGCTCGTTTGCATAGACCTCGGGCTCTGGCGCTCCCGAGTCTGATGCCGGAATGTCTGTGAGTTCGATCAGGTCTCTGTGGGCATGCCAATTGCTCTGCGGTTTCCGGCGAAGACGTGAAGAAGCAACGAACCCCGCTGACCTGCGCGAATGCCGGTGACATTGCAACCCCGCCTGGCCTCGGCTATTGAGCCTCGGGGACTAAGGGCTGGGGACTAAGGGCTGGGGCGTGATGTCTTGCGTGGCGCTTTTGCGCAGTATTTTTATGTTGATTGTTGCGACGCTGTTGACGGGGTGTGTCACCGCTCGAACCGGCTTTGACTATGCCGCGGTCATGCAGAAGGTCGGCCCGCCCGCATCGGGACAGTCGCGCATCGTTTTCATCAGCGAGAAAGCGCTCGGCTTGAGCGCCGCGACCTGTGACCTGCAGGTCAACGGCGTTGCGACGAGCCAACTGACGGCCGGGACCTACGTGTATATCGATGGGCCGGCGGGCCGGCACCAGATTGTGGCGACGCAGACGCTCTTTCCGGGCGAGACAAAGCGTGAGATCACGACGGCGCCTGGCCGCACGTATTTCTTCGTCGCAAGGAACAGCGAGCGAAACAAAGCCATCACGGGGGTGGCGATCATGGGCGGCCTCGCCGGTGCGCTGGTGGCTTCTGCTGCGACCGCCGGCAGCGAAAACCCCGGACCCGTCGACCTCTTGCCGCTGGACGAGGCCGCCGCGCGAACGACGCTCGCAGAGCTGCAGCTGGCGAAATAACATCCTGGGCCGCGTGGCGGTATGCGCTGCTTCGCTCGAGCCGGCGGATGTCGCGTCGTCGGCTCAGCGCTTCCGTTCATCCTGCATGAGGGAGGGCGGTCCGGGAGGGATGCCCGCATTGCCGGGTTCGCCGACGAGTTTGAACTCGAACGTGACGTCGAGTTTATCCCAGCCGTCGGCGTACTCGGACTGCGGCAGGAACGAGTAGGGCTGACACTTCTCGATCGCTTGAATGGCGCGTTGCACCTGAGGCGGCGTGGCTCCGTCCCAGGCGGCCGATAAATGACGCGGCGGTCCGGCGAGCGTTCCGTTCCTGCGCAGTTCGAAAAAGATGCGCATGGGAGCAGGCGGCGCGCCGTCAGCCGGGGACCAGCATTGAACAATACGGCTCTTGAGTGCCGGTACCCAGCTGAATGTGTGTTTCGCGCGGGCAGGCGCGATTTGATTCGGCATTAGCACGGGCCTGGTCGCGTAGGGCACGGTCTGCGCAGCGAGCAGGACACCGACGCCTGCGATGCCGGCGATCCTGATCGCCGCGAGCAACGGACGCGCAACGTTCGTGATCATGACTTCAGGCATTCCCCAGGCCCCGCTGGCATGCTTAAGCGACCGCCGGACAGGTAGCAACAGGAGGTTGCGGCGTGGCGCCGGGCCCGCGCTTCGCGCGGACCCGCCGTTGGCGGCTCCTCACCAAAGGCTGACGCAGAGATTGCCGTGGACGACGAAATTGCGCGGGCACTGCAACTCGCCGCGATGGTCGAGACGGGGCTGAACGGTCGCCCGGCCGCCGTCGTCGATGTCGTCGCGATGCGGCCGGCGAGGCGGGCGCGGAGGCCGCGCGTCGTAGTCGTCATCGCGATAGCGATAATTCCCGTAGCCGCGATCGAAGCTGCCGGGCACGCCACGCCCGGCCAGCATGCTCACGCAGGCATTGCCGCGGATCTCATAGTTGGCGGGACATGAAAGCTCACCGCGATGGTCGCGCTGGAGCGGAATGACGGTGTCGAACTGGGCCGACGCAATGCGGGCCGATCCGGCAAGAGTCATGGCTGCCGCCGCGGCGATGATAAAGGCCTTCACTGTCGTTCTCGTTGTGGTCGGGGTCGCCCTTGAGCTGGGCGGAGGCGGGCACGGCGAAGAGGAGGCTGAAGGCGACGACGGCCGTCAGCACGGCGTGTTTCGTCGTGCCTCCATCGCAGCGAGCGCGCAGCAGTGATTGTAGCGACAGGCGCCTTCGCGCTCAATCAGCCGAAACGTCCTGCGTTCCGGGGCTACGCTCGCCCGTCGGGCCTGCGGAAAAGCGTCTTATCTCCGCAGCTGGATCGACATGCCGCCGAGGTCGGCATTGACCATCAACCCGGTCTGGGTGCCGCTCAACTGCAGCACTGCGCCGCTGTCGTTGCTGAGCGTGATCGACTGCTGCCCCTGGTAGCCGATCGCGGCGCCGCCGGTGGCGGAGCGGTATGCGCCTTCGATGTCGGTCGCGCGTCGGATGTTGTTGATGCGGCCGGTCAGGATGGCCTCCGATCCGCCGAAGGTGAAGCCGCCGCTCATGCCGCTGATCACCAGTGGATAGGTGCGTCTCTTAAATCGGAGCGTGCCGGCGCCGCTCGAGCCGCCGATGACGAAGCCGCCCTTGGCCACGGTCAAATTCACCGTGCCGCTGGCACCTGACGCCGCGGACGGGAGCCCAGCGATCAAAGCGGTGGCCGCGAAAGCCGCGATGGTGGTGTACAGGCGTGGGTTCATGCCGATCCTCCCCAAATGATCGTGCTCAGCTTACGTGCTGCGGGCGATGAAACAACATCAATATGACCTTTATGAGCGCCGCATGATGGTTGTTCAGCGCAAGCTAACCGGTTCGACCGCCATCTCGGCGTCCGTGGTATCGGCGTGGACCGCGTCGCGGATCACCCGGACGACGCTTGCTGACGTCAGTCCACCGGTTGCGCCTGTTTTGCATCGCGCGGCGGCAGGGATGGCGGCGCGGCTGGCTGCAGCGTGGCGATCAGCGGGTTCGCCTCGTGGTCGAGGGTGGCGCCGCGACGTGATGCGGGCTCGCCCCCTTTAGCGTTTGCCCTCGGTAAGTCCTCCTCTCGGAATTTCGGGAGTTGATCGCTTCCGGTTTCGGGGCGTGATGCAGGCCGCCGATCGAACTTCGAAATCAGCAGGCTGATGAAAGCCGAGATGATCCAGCCTGTGGCCAGTGGTGTCAGGATCACCACGGTCGTCTCACTCTGGAAGTCGGCCGTCTCACCGGGCGTCCTGTTGGTGGCCGCGGCGAGGATCGCTCCACCGAGAACCACCGCAACAGCGATTGTCAGGGTGATCTGGCCCACACGATCGAGCTTGTTGGCCGTGAGATAGTAGACTGGCGCCATGAGAACCGTGCCGATGAACGCCGCGAAGAGCAATATCGGAATGAGAGCGGCCCACTGGGTCATCCGCGTCCTCCAGGATCATGCGGACGATGATCTCGATTGATGTCCGCGTTTGGCTCGTGAAGTGACGTAACCCGCGATGGTTGAGGTGCTGTTAAAATGCTACCGTATCGCGTCGATCGGTAAATCGGCGCTTTCGGCGTTCGGTAAGATTGCAGCGATGTTGAGCGATTGGCTGCCTGGGCGGGAAGAGCCCGCGTTATGAATCAAGCGATATGTCGCTGGATCGCGCTTGCTCAGCGCAGGCTGGCCGGTTCGGCCGCCATCTCGGCGTCCGTCGTATCGGCGTGGACGGCGTCGCGGATCACCCGCTCGGTCGTCTGCTCGAGATAGAGCGCGAGATCGTCGTGCAGCTCGCAGAACTGCCGCCAGAGCACGGTCTCAAGGAAATGACGTGGCGCCTTGACCATGATCGTCGTCCGGCGCTGCCGCGGATAGCGGTACGGCTTGAGGCCGTAGCGCCGGCACAAGGCGATGAACAGGCGGACCGACCACTGATCCGGCACCGTGAACTTCATCTCGATCGGCGGATCTTTCTGGCCGGCCTCCTTGAGCTTCGCCTTCAGTCGCGCCAGCGCCGCCTCGGCCGCGCCGCGTTCGCCGGCCGTGGTCGCGCCAAAATACAGCGCCTCCACTTTCTTCAGCCGTTCCCGAAGCTGGTCTTCGATCGACATGCGCCTGCTCCTCGGAGGAGAGGAGGCCATCGTGGCGGAAGGCGGTCAATCGTGAAGGCAGAGCCGTCCACATGCGATCGCGAACGGTTGCGGCCTGTAGTGCGCTCGCTACTCGTGATGGGGAGATAGCGTCGAAACCAATGGCTACGCCTGCCTGGCTTTGGCTTCACGCGCCAGCCGCTCGGCTCTCAACCGCTGGTGATTTTCTTCGAACTCCGGCGTGCTGCCGTGGTCGGCGATCGCTTGCCGCGCGTCGATCGGGTTGAACGACTTTCGCGCCGCTTCGCCGGCGAGCTGTCGTTGTGCCGATTTCTTGCCCTTGCTCATGTCTGTTCCCTCCGGCCCGATTCCACCAGGCGACGGATGCTCTTGCGCGCTGGCGGACCGGGCGTCAACTCAAAGCCGCCGGATCACCTCTTTCGCAGCGTTCTCGGCTTCGATTTCGGTCAGGCAGTCGATCGGCGTGACAACGTTGCCTTCGGCCTTGGCGCCATCCAGCGATATCATGGAGCGATCCTTGCGGCTGATGGCCGCTCGCCACAGCCCGGGCTGCCGCTGATAGGTGACGGTATTGAACAGGGCTTTATCGGCCATTTCGGTCCTTCGTGTTGGCAGCGGGTGAGCGATGGTGTGTGGGCGTAGCACAGTGCGGGGCAGGATTGGCGGTAGTTGTGGGTTCCCGGACGTCGCTCCACCCGAGGCAGGTTAGGCCGAAACATGGAAGCTGGTGATGGCGAAGCGGTAGGAGGAACCGGCTTGCAGATATGACTGCGACATCCAGCATTGTGCCCGTTAGCAGCTAGCCCGCATGAGCGCAGCGACATGCGGGGCTGTAGCCCGTGCCTTGGCGCCCCGGATGTCGCTTCGCTCATCCGGGCTACGCTTTGCTTTGATGCTATCCGCGCATAAAGTTGACGAACGCCGCGTTCCAATCAGCGACGTCCATGTAGAGGCGTTGGGATCTCATTCGGGAGAAGCATTCGATTGCCGGCGAGAAGTTTCGGTGCCATCTCGATGTCGTCCATGTCCGCTTCTGTGAGTCATGCTGCGTCAGGCTTCAACGTCCTTGCCAAGAGACTCCAATTTGGCGAAGGGTTGAATGATTAATGCTCTCGGTGATTTGAAGCCCTTTCCACGCAACACCGAAGAACTGATCTGTGTCGGCATTTCGAATCGCCTTCAGCCAAGTATCCTTCTGCGCCGGTAATAAGTTCACGATGGTTCTCTGATCTCTTTGTCTTCAGGTGAGAGCTCACGTGCCGGTGAGATCGTCCATTTCTTTGAGGGCCTCTCGAATAAGTGGACGGATTTCATTCTCGAAGCTCGAATTAAGGTCGCACGCCCGTCTGTTGCGACGCGCCAGTCGTCTGGAAGTGCGGTGTAAAAATCCTTGTCGCCCATGCGATTGGCCTCGAGGACTTCCACTCCCGTTCCGGCGTCGTCTTCCGGGTGCTGAATGCGGCGCGATCTCGGAGTGCTGCGCGCCGATAGAACATGCTCCAGCCTCGACCATACCGTGCCCCGGACCATCAAGTTGTTCACGTGATCCATTAAGACTCAGGCGCAGCAGATTCTTCAAGGACTCTTCATTATCGTGTGCGGAGACCAAGTAATCTTAGTCGATAGTAGATTATTCTTGATTGGTAATGGCAGCTGCAGCTCGCTCTGGCGTTGGGCAGGCTGAAGGGCAGCAGCTTCTCTCCGTCGCGTGCCATTGTTCCAATTCTGACTCTGCGGCGGGGCTGATGCGGCAGGTCGCACCGGAGGCAATCTCGGCTTAGGGCAGCTGTCCCGATCATTCAATACGTCATGGCCGAATCACTGCATCCCGACATCGTCAGCTCCGAGGATCGGTGGAAGCTTTCGAACTTGGCTTCGGACTGCAGTAGGCGCCAGCCTTGGTGCATTGGACCTGCTCCTTTGTGATCTTGCGGCCCGTCGGCAATCGCAGTCAATCGGCGTTCGCCCATGTCCTAGGGACCTGCTTAACCACGCGGGAATTTTTCGCTATTTTGGTCTTGGATAAGCGATGACTTCGTATTGAAACGTCGGGCTCAGATAGCGTTTGATGATCCCTGCAAATGTGTCTCTATTGTAATTATCGAGGGAGGACGGGCGATTTTGGTCTCGACTGAGATCGTCATTGAACCCGAAAAGCAGGTATCCGCCTCCATAGTTTGCTAGAGCCGCCAAGTGGCGCGCGATATCAGCTCGAACGATGTATTTTCGTTGAGATCGAGCCATCTTTTCAGCTCAATATTCCAGCGTCTCACGTGAGTGTCGACCAGATCATTGAGGTCGCTCGCCAGTGCCCTGAACACTCACTACCTTGGTGGGTTAGCTTGAGTTGGCCGCAGGAAAACGGGGCAGCTGATGCTGCCCCTTTTGCTCTTTTGAGCTCAAGGACGAACTATACCCCTACGAACACCCCGTCGTGCTTCCACACGTGTCGCACTTCATGCAGGTGCCATTCCGCACCAGCGTGAAATTCCCGCACTCGCCGCACATCTCGCCCTCGTAGCCCTTGGCTTTCGCCTCGGCTCGACGTTCGGCCTTGCTTGGCGCTGCGGCGTGGGCTGAGCCGGACTTGCTCCAGTTCAACGCCTCGATCTTTTCGGTCGGCGACAGGTCTGTCTCGAGCTTCGGCTTTCAGGGCGGTGGCGCCTTCGAAATGATCGCCGGCGCGGTTGCCGGAGAGGGCGGTCACGCGGGCGCCGCCGCTGTCACCCGTGCCTTGCGACGAGGGCTGCGCCACGCCGCGCATGACGACGAGGTTGTCGGTGCGCGAGCGGGTCAGGCCCTTCGACAGGTATTTCGTCGCCTGGCTTGCGCCGTCCGGCGACTTGCCTTCCCCGACGCCCTTGCCGAGCGCGTCGAAGTTCAACTCGGTCGGGTCGACGTGGGCGAGGTCGAACCGCGACATGTAGGAGACCGCAAGCTCGCGGAACACGTAGTCGAGGATCGAGGTCGCGTACTTGATCGAGTCGTTGCCCTGCACCGGGCCCGCGGGCTCGAAGCGGGTGAAGGTGAAGGCGTCGACATACTCTTCCAGCGGCACGCCGTACTGCAGGCCCAGCGAGACGGCGATGGCGAAATTGTTGATGAAGGAGCGGAGCGCCGCGCCTTCCTTGTGCATGTCGATGAAGATCTCGCCGATGCGGCCGTCATCGTATTCGCCGGTGCGCAGATACACCTTGTGGCCGCCGACCACCGCCTTCTGGGTATAGCCCTTGCGGCGGTCCGGCATCTTCTCGCGCTCGCGCAGCACGGTGACGCGCTCGACGATCTTCTCGACCACGCGCTCGGTCAGCTGGGCGGTACGCGCCGCCATCGGCTTCTCCAGGAACGCCTCGAGGCCGTCGTCCTCCTCGTCCTCGTCGGAGATCAGCTGCGAGTTCAGCGGCTGGCTGAGCTTTGAGCCGTCGCGGTAGAGCGCGTTGGCCTTCAAGCGCCAGCTTCCACGACAGCAGATAGGCGGACTTGCAGTCCTCCACCGTCGCGTCGTTCGGCATGTTGATGGTTTTGCTAGATCGCGCCCGAGATGAACGGCTGCGACGCCGCCATCATGCGGATGTGGCTCTCCACCGACAGGTAGCGCTTGCCGACCTTGCCGCACGGGTTGGCGCAGTCGAACACCGCATAGTGCTCGGCCTTCAGGTGCGGGGCGCCTTCCACCGTCATCGCGCCGCAGACGTGCACGTTGGCGGCCTCGATCTCGCGCTTGGAGAAGCCGATCGCGGCCAGCAGGTCGAAATTCGGCGCGGACGAGACCTCGGGCGCAACGCCGAGCACCTTCTGGATCACGTCCTCGCCCAGTGTCCACTTGTTGAAGGCGAACTTGATGTCGAACGCGGTCGGCAGCG
Source organism: uncultured Alphaproteobacteria bacterium (assembly GCA_963757845.1). GTDB lineage: Bacteria > Pseudomonadota > Alphaproteobacteria > Rhizobiales > Xanthobacteraceae > P52-10. Next base: position 297,280 of record CAVWTB010000011.1, on the reverse strand, counting down.
CCTGCTCGACCTTGGCGATCAGCTCGTCGGTGAACCCCTTGGCCTTCAGCGTCGAGTGGTTGATGCCGGGCGACTGCGCCAGCGAGCCGTGGCCGACGGCATAGGCCTCGATCTCGGCGATCTCGCTCTCGCGGTAGCCGAGGCGGCGCAGCGCCTGCGGGCACAGCGCGGTTGATGATCTTCCAGTAGCCGCCGCCGGCGAGCTTCTTGAACTTCACCAGCGCAAAGTCCGGCTCGATGCCGGTGGTGTCGCAATCCATCACCAGGCCAATGGTGCCGGTCGGCGCCACCACCGTGGTCTGGGCGTTGCGATAGCCGTACTTGCTCGCCGAGCTCGAACGCCTTGTCCCACGCAGCCTTGGCGTGTGCGATCAGGTCCGGCTGCGGGCAGCTTGCGTGGTCGAGCGGCACCGGATTGACGGCGAGGCCCTCATAGCCGGTGAGCTGACCCTGCGCGGCGCGGCGGTGATTGCGGATCACGCGCAGCATGTGGTTGGCGTTCTTCTTGTGGCCAGGGAAGGGGCCGAGCTCCTTCGCCATCTCGGCGGAGGCCGCATACGCCGTGCCGGTCATGATCGCGGTCAGCGCGCCGCAGAGCGCGCGGCCTTCCTTGGAGTCGTAGGGCAGGCCCATGGTCATCAACAGGCCGCCGATGTTTGCATAGCCGAGGCCCAGGGTGCGGAACTCGTAGGAGAGCTCGGCGATCGCCTTCGACGGGAACTGCGCCATCATCACCGAGATTTCGAGGACGATGGTCCAGAGCCGACAGAGGTGCTCATACGCCTGCACGTCGAATTTGCGCGGTGGTGGTGTCGTAGAAGGTGAGCAGGTTGGCGGAGGCCAGATTGCACGCCGTGTCGTCGAGGAACATGTACTCCGAGCACGGGTTCGACGCGCGGATGTCGCCGGACGCCTTGCAGGTGTGCCAGTCGTTCATCGTCGTGTTGAAGTGCAGGCCGGGGTCGGCGGACGCCCAGGCGGCGTGGCCGATCTTCTCCCACAGATCGCGCGCCTTCAGCGTCTTCGCGATCTTCTTGTTGGTGCGGTTGACCAGATTCCAGTCGCCGTCGGTCTCGACCGCGCGCAGGAAATCGTCGCGCAGCGACACGGAGTTGTTGGAGTTCTGGCCCGAAACCGTGAGGTAGGCCTCGCTATCCCAGTCGGTGTCGTAGACCGGGAAGTCGATGTCCTTGTAGCCTTGCTTGGCGAACTGGATCACCCGCTTGATCATGTTGTCGGTGACCAGCGCGCGGCGCGCGAGCTTGATCTCGCGGCGCAGCGCCGGGTTCTTCTCGGGGTCGAAGCAGTCGTCGCCCGAGCCTTCGCAGTTCACGCAGGCCTTCAGGATGGCCTTCAGGTGCTTCTGGTTCAGCTTCGAGCCGGTGACGAGGGCTGCGACCTTCTGCTCCTCCTTCACCTTCCAGTCGATGTAGGTCTCGATGTCCGGGTGATCGACATCGACCACCACCATCTTCGCCGCGCGGCGCGTGGTGCCGCCGGACTTGATCGCGCCCGCCGCGCGGTCGCCGATCTTCAGGAAGCTCATCAGGCCGGACGAGCGGCCGCCGCCGGAGAGGCGCTCGCCTTCGCCGCGCAGGCTCGAGAAGTTGGAGCCGGTGCCGGAGCCGTACTTGAACAGGCGCGCCTCGCGCACCCACAGGTCCATGATGCCGCCCTCGTTGACGAGGTCGTCGTCGACGCCCTGGATGAAGCAGGCGTGCGGCTGCGGATGCTCGTAGGACGATTTCGACTTGGTCAGCTTTCCGGTCTTGTAGTCGACGTAATAGTGGCCCTGGCCGGGACCGTCGATGCCATAGGCCCAGTGCAGGCCGGTGTTGAACCACTGCGGCGAGTTCGGCGCGACCATCTGCATGGCGAGCATGTAGCGGAGCTCGTCATGGAAGGCGGACGCGTCCTCTTCGGAGGAGAAGTAGCCGCCCTTCCAGCCCCAATAGGTCCAGCAGCCGGCAAGCCGGTCGAACACCTGCTTCGAGTTGTGCTCACCGATATGGCGCTCGGCCTCGGGCAGCGCGGCGAGCGCGGCCTCGTCGGCGACCGACCGCCACAGGAACGAGGGGACGGTCTCCTCCTCGACCTTCTTCATGACGGAGGGCACGCCCGCTTTGCGGAAATACTTCTGCGCCAGAACGTCGGAGGCGACCTGCGACCAGAAGTCGGGCACCTCGACGTTATCCAGATGGAAGACGATCGAGCCGTCCGGGTTCTTGATCTCGCTGGTGGCCAGCCGGAAGTTGATCCCGGCGTAGGGTGACTGGCCTGCCTTGGTGTAGCGCCGCTCAATCCGCATCGAAGTCTCGCCCCGTCTCTTTCACGTCCGGCGATCCATCCCCCAGAGAGGATAGCCGGTGATTTGTCATTTACGACCCCCTTATCCGCCGGTGCTGCGCACCGATCGGTCAGGAGATCGCGGCTATGCCGGGTGGCCCCGGCCTGTCCTCCGCAGGATGTCGGGGAGGCGAATGCCTCGTCCGAAACCCTGCTCGGTCAACGCCCCAAACTGGTTTTTTGTCCTGCGAGAACCGGGAGCCGGGGACCCGAAAAGAGGCAGACAAACCTTCGTCCGCTGCCTCGACCGGCCAAGCGGAGTGGGTGGGTGCAGACCCGTTTCGGGAGGGCGCCCGGCGAACTTCAGAACCACTCGCGCCGAACAGGTCGAACCCTACGACTAACCATTCACGCACGTCAAGCAGTAGTACGAGTTCCTAAATCAAATACTAAATATGGTGGGAAGTGGGGAAAACCAAGGGGGCAAACCACGCCTTGGATGGGGCCAAGTATCAGTGAGTCCTCATGGATTCGGAAGCGGAAAATCTTTTCGCGGCCTGTCGATATTTCATCTGCACCCGCTCTTCACAGGCCGAGTTTTTATTCGCCGTTAGGCCTTGTCTGGGGACGACTCAGGGGGTGGTGGCGGGGCGGTCGTTCGAGGTCCAAATCGCCAGGGAATTCCGAGCCCCAAACCCTCACCCTGAGAGGCTGAGAATGTTTCGCTCAGGAGCGTAACAAGCTTAGTCACTGGCGCCGGGGCTGGAAGCGACGAGGCCGGTCACACTCGCTGGTCTACTCGACCGCAGCCTGAGGGCCTCGTGGAGTTGCTGCTAGCTGCCGTCATGCGACCTGTGGCGCTGCTTCCAGAGCGAAGCTGCGCAGCATGTTGTGAGCCAGCGCGAACCACAGCAGAACCGTTCGGGCCTTCTCGGTGCCGCGGACGGTGAGTTGCCGCAGCCCCATGCGCCGGGCATGAGCATTGATGCACTCGTGCTCGGCTCGTCGCCGATAGATTGCTTTGCCGCGATCGCTCGCCATGCGTCGGCGCCAATCAGCGACCGCCGCACTGTCACCTGCCTTGGGCGCATACGGATCGCTGCCATGCTTGGTCTGTCCCGGTGGACACCACAACGTTGTCCCGCTCCCATGCGCCCACTCGATATCGTCATTTTTGGTGAAGCCGCCGTCGATCAATAGTCGAAGGCTTGTAGCCGCGCGCCGCTAGGCTGGAGCGTCGGTCGCGCCAAGCCGCGATCCGACCGCTGGTGTCGACGTCGACCGCGACGATCAGCTCGGTCGTCGGCTCCGCAATGATTTGCATGTTGTAGGCCGGACGGAAGCCGCCGTCGGCCATCTTCATCACCCGCGCCTCGGCTCGCTCGTCGAGGCCCGCGGCTCCTTCTGCTTGGCCACGTCCTTCTTGTTCGTCTTCTCCCGGCGAGCCGCTCGGCCTCCAGCTCCCGCATCCGCTCTTGCGCCGCCGCGATCCGCGCCTCGCGCTCGCGCGCGGCCCGCTCTTGCGCCGCCCGTCGCCCCTTGTCACCCGATCCGGGATCCTCCTCAAGCTCAGCCCGCAGCCGTGTCACCCGCGCCTGCGCCGCCTCCGCAGTTCCTCCAGCCGCTTGCGCCGCCGGAATGAACTCGCCCCGGCAGACGCGCGCACCCGCAATCCGTCCTGCGCCAAGGTGTCGAGCGACACCAACCCGGCTTCCACCAGCGAGGCACGCCGCGCGCCAACAGCTGATCCAGGACCTTCTGATGCGCTACCCGGAAGTCCGACAGACTGTGATAGTTCATGTAACGCTGCCGCAGAGCCAGCGATAGACCAGATGCTCCTTGCACAACTGGTCCAGCCGCCGCGCGCTGCCCACGCCATCGATCGTCGCCCACAGCCAAAGCGCCATCATCAGTTCCGGCGCCGCCGGCGATGCCCCGGCTGGCCTTCGCGCGCCTTGATCGCTTCGTGGAGTGCCTACAGATCAAGCCCGACAGCAAATGACCACACCGCCCGCACCGGATGATCGTCTGCCACCAGGTCGTCCAACGCTGCCCAGTGCATATCAATCTGACGGCGCTCCGGAACGCGCAGCCGCGGCGCGCCGCGCCCCTCTGTTTGCGGCCCCTCTCTGTTCCGGCAACTCCTCGAACAAACCTTCGTCGGCCATCATCACCCCACCGAAGCAGTTTTGACGCCGCCGAGATCACACCGCAACCAACCCGCAACGACACATTCACACTCTGAGGAGCGCTTCGCAGAAGCGCGTCTCGAAGGGCGAGGCCCCAATCATATCCGGCGAAGCGCCCGGGCCGCATGGTTCGAGACGCCCCGCTGCGCGCGGGCTCCTCACCATGAGGGTTTCGTTTGGGGCTGTGGCGAAATGCAGCAAGCCGTCGAGCTAACTTGCTCATCCCGCTTCCTTTCCCCCTCATCCAATTCCTGATGGCCTGTTGCCTAATTTGCAGTCATGGTGGCCTGCGATTCCTCGCACACCCGCCCCGCAAATGACCCCCGAACAAAGAAGAGCGCGACGACGACACGCGCGCCGACCGCATGACCACCGCCGCAAAAATCTCCGTCGCAGGTCTCGCCTTCGTGCTCATCACGTCGATCGGCTGGGGGCTGAACTGGCCGGTGACGAAGTATGTCCTCGCGCAGTGGCCGCCGTTGTCGGCGCGCGGGTTGACCGGCGTCGCCGGCGGTCTGGTGCTCGCCCTTTATGCGGTGACGCGCGGTATCAGCCTGCGCGTGCCGCGCGATCAGTGGTTCCGCCTCTGCGTCTCCGCAGTCCTGAACGTCTCGCTCTGGATGGCGGTGATGGGCTACGCGCTGGTGTTTCTGCCCGGCAAGCGAAGCAACCGTCGTCGCCTACACCGGCGCGCTGTGGACCGCCCTGTTCGCGTGGCCGCTGCTCGGCGAACGGATGACGTTGTTGCGGGTTGCCGCGCTTTTCATGGCGTTCGCCGGTCTCGTGTTGCTGTTCGGCGGCGTCGAGATGTCGGAAGGCCTTGCGAAGCTGCCGGGCATCTTGCTGGCGCTGGGCGGCGCGATCGGCTTTGCGTTCGGCACCATCTTCCTGAAGAAATGGCCGATCCAGCTTCCCGGCGCGACCTCGGCTGCGTGGCAGATCGGTCTCGGCTGTCTGCCGGTCGCGCTCGCCGGGATCATCTTTGAACGACCCGACGTCGCCGCGCTGAATGCCGGCGGCTGGGCTGCGATCGTCTACATGACCCTTGGACAGTTCTGCATCGCCTATGTCGCGTGGTTCGCAGCGCTCGAGCGGCTGCCGGCGTCGGTCGCCGCCATCGCCACCATGCTGGTGCCGGTGATCGGCGTCACCGTGTCGGCGGTCGGCACTGGGCGAGCCGCTGGGGCCGGCAAAGATCGCAGCGCTCGTGCTCACCGTCTCCGGCGTGGCATTGGCGGCAAGGTCATGAGAGCGTCCGCCGACGGCGCGCAAGGCACCGGCGGACGCCGAGCAGCTTCGCCGCCGCAGGCTTCGCCTTTCTGATGGTCACGTCGGTGGGCTGGGGCCTGAATTTTCCGGTGATGAAGTTCATCCTCACGCGAATGGCCGCCGCTCTCGGCGCGCGGTCTGTCCGGCATCGTCGGCGCGCTCGGGCTGGCGCTGCTTGCGGTGCTGTTGAAGCAGGATCTGAAGGTGCCGCGCGAGCTGCTGCCGCGCATCGTCGGCATCTCGCTCCTGACCATCAGCTCGTGGGCCGCGTTCATGGGGCTGGCGCTGGTGTGGCTGCGCGGCACCGAAGCCGCCGTGGTCGCTGCGTCGATGCCGGTGTGGGTATCGCTGCTGGCTCTGTTGATCCTGAAGGAACACTTTTCGCTGCTGCGCGCCGTTGCTCTCGCGGCCGGCCTTTCGGGCCTCGCCATCCTGTTCGGCGCGGACGGTTTTGACGCCACTCGCAAATGGCCCGGCATGGCCTTCGCATTCACTGGCACGGTTTGCGTGGCGCTCGGCACGGTGCTGACCAAACGCCTGCCGTTGCACCTGCCGCCGATCTCGCTCGCCGCCTGGCAGATCGGCGTCGGCTGCGTGCCGGTCGCGATCGCAGGCCTGTTGATCGAGCATCCGCAGTTGAGCGCGTTCTCGCCGGCCGGCTGGCTGCGATGGCCTACCATGACCTTCGTGCAGTTCTGCGTCTGCTACGCGTGCTGGTTCGCAGCGCTGCAACGCCTGCCGGCCTCGACCGCCTCGATCGGCACGCTGATGGTGCCGGTGGTCGGCGTGCTGTCGTCCGGCGCAGCTGCTCGGCGAGCCGCTGGGCGTGCGCGAGTTCGCGGCGCTGGGCGCTGACGCTCGGCGGCGTCGTGCTGGCGGCGCGGTCTTAACCTCTCCCCGCAAGAGCGGGGAGAGGTCGCCCGGCGTAGCGTAGCGAAGCCGGGCGGGTGAGGGGCGGGGCACGGCACACATCTCGCCTGCGGAATCCGCCGAAGCTCATCAACCCCCTCATCCCGACCTTCTCCCCGCAAGCGGGGAGAAGGAGCGCGAAGGCCGCGCGCTACAAAAAGCCGGCGCTTTGAGGCGCCGGCTTCGTCTTGATCGCTACGTCACAGCCTCACGGGCACGGATGCCGCTGGCCGTCGTTGCCCAGGAACGTGCCGCTGTTCACGTCATACGAGCGATAGCGGCGCTGGCAGTAGGCGACGTCCTCGGGTGACCCGGCCGTGCCGCCGACGACGACGCCCTCGTCATACGGATAGCTGTCGTAATAATACGGCTCGTCGTAGCCGTAATAATAAGGTGAGGCCGCGTACGCGCCGAGTGCGAGGCCGGTACCGAAGCCGATGCCGGGTCCGATGAAGCGGCGACCATGATGATGGCGCCAGCCGCCGTTCCAGCCCGGGACGGCCGCTCCAGCCTGGACGTCCGCTCCAGTTCGCCTGCGGTCCGATGCCGACGCGCGGACCGGCGGCGATCGCGCCGCCTCGGCCACAGGTCCACCACCGATGGGGCCGCCACGGATGGCGCGCCGGCGGCCGATCCGCGGCCGACCAGGCCTGCGCCGCCGCCGCCGAAGCCCGCCGCCACCGCCGATCCGCGCCGCCGACCGGCCGCCACGCATGGCGGCACCTCCGCCGCCTCCACCCTTCGCGAAGCCGCCGCCTCCGCGCGTTTGCGCGCTCGCGCTCAGCGTCGCCAGCGGCAGGGCAACGACCAGCGCCGCAGCAGCGATCAATCCAACTTTACGCATGAAAATTCTCCTGCATTTTCCCGAGCCTTCGAGAGCCAACCCTCCAAAGCGCGAACACGACGGGCGTTCCACGCTCTCACAGGCTTGTCATTGAGGGCGCAAACATATGATCCACTTGAGGTCCTTCAACGGAACGGCCGGGGTGTTTTTGCGGCAGACCTGTGACGGCAGGGTGCTGGACAAGGGCGGCCGTGGATGCCATCAACGCTCAAGACGCGAGCCCCGGATTCTGAACGAAATGAAGCAGTTCTTCCTGAAGATCTTCACCTGGTGGAACGGCCAGACGTTCGGCACCCAGGCCTGGACCGCGCTTTATGGCGAGTTCGTCGGCGAGGACGAGCAGGGCAACCGCTACTACCGGACCAAGGGCGGCCAGATCGATCCGTCGCTCGGCTTCGAGCGGCGCTGGGTGATCTACAACGGCTATGCTGAGGCGTCGAAGATCCCGCCGTCATGGCACGGCTGGATGCACCACACCGTCGACGTGCCGCCGACCGCAGGAAGACTACAAGCCGCGCGACTGGGAGAAGCCGCATCTGCCGAACCTGACCGGCACGCCGCTCGCCTACCGCCCCGCCGGCTCGACGCTCGCCATGGGCCGCCGCCCGAAGGCCACCGGCGACTACCAGGCCTGGACGCCGGGGCAGTAGGCTCCACTCGGCGCTCATTCTTCAAGCACTTGATCCTCATCCTGAGGAGCCCGCGTAGCGGGCGTCTCGAAGGATACGGCCCGTGCCTGTCCTCTTGCGAGCGAAGTCATACGCCGTCTGGCATGCCGGGGCCCCGTATCCTTCGAGACTGCGCGCTTCGCCCGCGCTTCAGGACGAGGGATTCGTCGGCCGTCCGGCAGCCCACAATTCAACTCCGCAAGATTTGCAAAGCCGCTTCGTGGTTCGGTAGCCTCATCGCTAACGCAAGCCCACGGCACATCATGACCAAACTCAAAGAACGCATCGACTACCAGGAGCGGCTGAACCGGGTGATCGTGTTCATCCACGACCATCTCGACGAGGAGATCGACCTCAATCGCCTGGCCGACGTCGCCTGCCTGTCGCCGTATCACTGGCACCGCATCTATCACGCGATGCATGGCGAGACGATCGCGGCCACCGTGCGGCGGATCAGGCTGCATCGCGCGGCGGGCTTTCTTGCCAACACCGCCATGCCGATCGAGACGATCGCGGAAAAATCCGGCTACGCCGGCGTCGCGGCGTTTTCGCGCGCGTTCGCCAACGATTACGGCATGCCGCCGGCGCAGTATCGCAAGGAGGGCGCGCACGCGAAATTTCTTGCGAAGACGCGTGCGGACGATGGCGATGGCATTCGCGGTCGACGATCAAGACCGTGCCGTCGATGCAGCTTGCGACGATCGATCACAGGGGCTCCTACATGCAGATCGACCGGGCGTTCGAGCCGTTGTTCGGCCACTTCGCCGCACGCGGACGGCTTGGGCCCACGACACGTTCGATCGGCGTCTACTATGACGACCCGTTCTCGGTCGCCGAGGATGAACTGCGCTCGCGCGCCGGCCTCGTGGTCGGCAATGACTTCGCGTTCGAACCGCCGCTGGTCGAGACGACGATCGGCGGCGGCCGCCACGCGGTGCTGCGCCACAAGGGCCCCTACGCGACCATGCGCTCGGCCTATCAGTGGTTCTACGGCGCCTGGCTTGCGCAGTCCGGCGAGGAGGTCGAGGATGCCCCGGTGTTCGAGGAGTATCTGAACAATCCGCGGGATACGCAGCCGCAGAATTTGCTGACGGATATCTATCTGCCGCTGAAGTGACGGCCGCAGGCCGTCATTGCCGGAGCTGAAGAGCACCGCAGCCATCCACGTCCGCGGCGCGAAGCGCGCAATCGAAAACGCGGCATTCGTATCGAGCTCCGCTTTAGTTGGCGCGCCTGCCGGCGCGCAGCTTGGATTGCTTTCGCTTCGCTCGCAATGACGGGCGAGTGCGTGAGGGACCTGCCATGCCCAAAACCTGGCTCGAAAAATTCAACTCCCCTGAAACGCATCAGGTCAAACCCGCGCCGATCGACATCGCCGGCATGAAGAAGGGCGAGATCATGCTGATCCCGACGCCGAAGATCATCGATGCGTTTATCGCGAAGATTCCGCGCGGGCAGAGCATGGACGTGAAGACGCTGCGCTCGAGGCTCGCGAGGAGATACAAGGCCGAGGTGACGTGCCCGATCACCACCGGCTTTCACCTGCGCGCGGTGGCCGAAGTCGCGCTGGAGAAGCTGAAGGGCGGCGCGAAGGTGTCGGAGATCACCCCGTTCTGGCGCGTGCTGGACGAAGCGGCGCCGACGACGGCGAGGCTGTCGTGCGGCGTCGCGTTCGTGAAGAAGCAGCGGAAGGCGGAGGGGATTTAGTCGTAGTCGTCATTGCGAGCGAAGCGAAGCAATCCAGCTCGCGCGCCGGCAGGCGCGCTAAATAAAAGCGGAGTTCGAGACGAATCGACCGCGCGTGTTAGTTTTGGCGCGCTTTCGCGCGCGCTGGATTGCTTCGTCGCTGCGCTCCTCGCAATGACGCCTTCGAGCGTCAGTTTCACTGTCCGCGCGCCACCGAACCGACTAACATGCGCCGGACCATGACCGACCAAACCACCATCACCTTCGCCGACGTCAGCGAGGCCGCGCAGCGGATCGCAGGCTCGGTCATTCGCTCGCCGTTCGTCCGCTCGCTGACGCTGTCGAACATCACCGGTGCCGACATCTGGCTGAAGCTGGAGAGCCTGCAGTTCACCTCGTCCTTCAAGGAGCGCGGCGCCGCCAACAAGCTGCTGACGCTCCCGGCCGATGAGCGCAAGCGCGGCGTGATCGCCATGTCGGCCGGCAATCACGCGCAAGGCCTCGCCTATCACGCCGAGCGGCTCGGCATCGCGGCCACCATCGTCATGCCGAAGTCGACGCCGTTCGTAAAAGTGTCGCGCACCCGCCACCATGGCGCGCGCGTGCTGCTCGAGGGGGATACGCTGGCCGAGGCGGCGGCATTCGCGCAGGAAGTGGCGGCGACGGAAAAGCTGATCTTCGTGCATCCCTATAACGATCCGAAAGTGATCGCGGGGCAGGGGACGGTGGGGCTCGAGATGCTGCAGGACAAGGCCGACCTCGACTGCATCGTCGTGCCGGTCGGCGGCGGCGGGCTGGTCGCAGGAACGGCGATCGCAGCGGACGGGCTCAAGCGAAACGTCGAGATCGTCGGCGTCGAGGTCGAGAACTACGCGGCCGCGGCGCAGATGCTGGCCGGGCGTCCGGTGGCGATCCGCGGCGGCGCCACCATCGCCGAAGGCATCGCCGTGCGCGACGTCGGCGCGTTGCCGATCTCGATCCTGCGCGCCCATGGCGTCGAGGTCGTCACCGTGTCCGAGCAACTGATCGAGCGCGCGCTCGTGCTGATGCTGGAGATCGAGAAGACCGTGGTGGAAGGGGCAGCCGCGGCCGCGCTCGCGGCCGTGCTTGCGCAGCCTTCGCGCTTTGCCGGGACGAAAAGTCGGCCTGATCCTGACCGGCGGCAACATCGACACGCGCGTGCTGGCCAACGTGCTGATGCGCGGTCTCGTGCGCGAAGGGCGGTTGATCCACCTGTCGATCGAGGTGCCGGACAAGCCCGGCGCATTGGCGGGCCTCACCCAGGCGGTGGCGGAGCTCGGCGGCAACATCGTCGAGGTGCAGCACCAGCGGATTTTTGGCACGGTGTCGGCGAACGTCGTCGAGGTGGAGCTGCTGGTCGAGGTGGAAGACGCGGCGCAGGGCGAGACCATCGTGAAGGCGCTGGAAGGCCGCGCGGTCAAGGTGCGGCGGCTCGCGCATCAGCGGGGGGTAGACCTTCCCGTCATTGCGAGGAGCGAAGCGACGAAGCAATCCAGCTGCGCGCCGGCAGGCGCGCCAGATAATGCGCGAAGGTTGCTGCAAATGCCGCGCTTTTTGTTTCGCGCGCTTCGCGCGCGCTGGATTGCTTCGCTTCGCTCGCAATGACGATGAGGCTTACACCGCCGCCTTCACCCTTTCGCATCCACAAGCTTCCGCCGCAGCGCCAGCCCCGCAGCCACGGCGAAGAGGCCGATGGCGGCTGAGACGGCAAACACTGTGACTGCCGCCGACCTCACCGCATCCGTGTCAGTGACCGTGTAGCCGGCAGCGTTGGCGACGAGCCCGGCCAGGCCGCGCCGACGGCATAGCCGGCCGACTGCAGCGTCGGCAGCGCGCTCGACGCCCGGTCGCGCTCGCCTGGGCGTGCGTCTTCCATGACGGCCTGGCTGAGGAAGGCCCAGGCAATCCCGAAGCCGGCGCCGATGGCGATCTGGCCGGCGAGCGCGACCAGCGCATGATCGCTGACGAGGCCGGCGACGATCGTCGCAAGGCCGGCAACGAGCAGGACCGGTCCGGAGGCAATGAAGGTTGCGCGGTTTGCGCTGGGACTGAGGTTGGCAACGACGATGGCGGTGAAACTCCAGGCCAGCGCAAGCGAGGCGTTGAAGAGCGCCGGCCACGGTCGCACCGAGGCCCCACAGCGTCTGCAGCGTCAGCACCAGGTAGACCGCAGTGGACGCCTGCGCCAGCGGCATGAGGAAGACGATCCAGAGTCCGACTCCGACGCGCGTGCGCGGCGACAAGGCGTCGGACGGAAACAGCGGTGAAGCGCTGCTGCGGTCATGCACGATCGTCCCGACCAGCACCGCGCCGGCCAGAAGCACGAGCGCGGCCATGGCGGCGGGCGATGTGGCAATCGCGCTGAACGTCACGAGCATGATGCCGGCCCCGATCGCCGCAAGCCTTAGGATCGGCATGGGTGCGCGCGCGGGATCGGCCGACGCGCGAGGAACGACGATCGAGAACGAGCGCGATGAAGATCGCAATGACCGGGACGTTGATCAGGAAGGCGGCCCGCCACGATATCGTCTCGGTGACCAGGCCCGCGAGCAGCGGACCGCCGAACGCGGCCGCCGCCCAGACCACCGCCTCCGCGCCGAAGACTTTCGCGATCAGCCGTCCGGGAAACAGCTCCGGGATCAGCGTGTAGCAGAGCGCCGAGATGATGCCTTCGCCGATGCCTTGCAGGGCCCGCCCGATGAGGATCTCGGTCATCGATGATGCCGTGGCCGCGAGCAGCGTTCCGCCCAGAAACAGCACGGCCGAGGCGATCAGCGCGGCGCGCGCGCCGTAGCGCGCCTTCAGGCGCGATGCGGCAGCGCCGCCGACGATCGACAGGGCGAGATAGATGCTTGTTGCCCAGGCGATCACCGCAACGCCGCCGATCTCCCGCACGGCGGTCGGCAGAGCGGTGGAGACGAGAAAGGCGTTGAACGCAAACAGCGCGACGCCGAGACAGAGCGTCACCGTCGCAGCCCAGTAGCGCTGTGTGAACAGTTCGCCCCAGCGCGCGCCGGCGGTGCAGGTTTCATTGGACAACATTGTGCTTTTCTAATGCCGCTTAATTTGATAAGCAATGACTTTCTAAATTACGCAGGATGTCCATGCAGGACCGGACCGCCGATCGTCTGCTTTATGCGCTGAAGGCGAGGGGACCGCAGACGGCTTCAGCTCTGGCGAAGCGGCTGAAGATCACGCCGGTCGCCGTGCGGCAGCTGCTCGCGCGGCTCACATCGGACAGTCTCGTGCAGCACGAAGATCGCCGCGAGGGCGTCGGCCGGCCAAAGCGGCATTGGCGGCTGACCGCGGCCGGTCACGCGCGCTTCCCCGACAATCATGCAGGCCTGACGGCGGAGCTGTTGGACTCCGTTGGCGCTGTTTTCGGCGAGAAGGGGTTGGAGCAGCTGATCAGCCATCGCGAAGCGGCGACCCTGGTGGCGTATCGAGCGGCGCTAGGATCGGCGAAGGGACTTGCCGCGCGCGTCGCGCGTCTCGCAAAGATCCGCTCGGCCGAGGGTTACATGGCGCAGGCGGTTCCGGCCGGCGATGCGATCCTGCTTGTTGAAAATCATTGCCCGATCTGCGTCGCGGCGAGCAAATGCCAGGCCTTTTGCCGTTCCGAGCTCGCCATCTTCCGCGAGGTGCTCGGTCCGGACGTGACGGTCGAGCGGCTGGAGCATTTGATCGAAGGCGCCAGGCGCTGCGTCTATCGGATCGCGCAGCGCTGAGCTGTGGCCGGGCATCTCGCCGTCATTGCGAGGAGCGAAGGGACGAAGCAATCCAGCGCGCGCGAAGCGCGCCAAATAAAAAGCGCGGAGGCCACTGCGAATCCCGCGCCTTTTTGTTTTGCGCGCTTCGCGCGCGCTGGATTGCTTCGCTTCGCTCGCAATGACGGTGGGGGCCTACACCGCAGCCTTCACGCGCTCCGCGGCTTGCGCCACGGCGGCCTCGCGGCTGGTGGCGCCGCCGCCGGCTTTCGCGAACAGCGCGGCCAGCCGTTCCATCACCTCCGCAGGCGCGGTGTCCGGCGAGCCGGAATTGAACGGCGGCGCTGGATTATACTCGAGCGTCAGCTGGATCATCTCGGCGGTGGTGCGATCGGAGAGCTTTTCCGCCAGCGTCAGGCCGAAATCGATGCCGGCCGTGACGCCGCCGCCGGTCATGCGGTTGCGATCGATGCACACGCGGGTCTTCTCCGGGATCGCGCCGAGCCTGCCGAGATAGCCCAGCGCCGACCAGTGCGTGGTCGCGCGATAGCCATTGAGCAGGCCTGCGGCCGCAAGCACCACCGAGCCGGTGCAGACCGAGGTGACGTAGCGCGCGCCCTTCGCCTGCTTGCGCAGGAAGTCGAGCGTCTCATCATCGTTGAGCAGCGCGTCGGTGCCGAAGCCGCCGGGCACGCAGATGACGTCGAGCTGCGGACAGTCGGCGAAGGTCGTCGTCGGCGTGATCGACAGCACCGTGTCGCTCGGCACCGGTTCCATGGTCTTGGCGATGAGATGCGTCTTCGCGCCCGGCACGCGGCTCAGCACCTGCAGCGGGCCCGGTGAAATCGAGCTGGGTGACGCGCGGAAAAATCAGAAATCCGATCTGGATGGTCTCGGGCATGGCGGGGCTCCCCTTTGCGAAATCTCTCCGCGTCATGGCCGGGCTTGTCCCGGCCATCCACGTCTTCGTTGCGGCGATGCCGCGAAGGCGTGGATGCCCGGCACAAGGCCGGGCATGACGGAACAACAAGCTAACGTGGATCGACTTGACGGCTCTGATCTCGCATGATTGCCTTGATGTCGCAAATGACATATTTCCCTCAATTTCGGACATAGCGGGTTCGGCCATGATCGGCGTCCTGGTGTTACGACGACTTCCAGCTTCTCGATGCGACCGGGCCGATCGCGGCCTTCGAGATCGCCTATCGCCTGCAGGGCAAGCGCGCGCCGATCACCGTGCTGGCGCAGAAGGCCGGCGCGGTGCGCTCGTCCTCCGGCGTCGAGCTGAACGCGAAGCAGTTTCAGGCGCGCGCTGCCCGACACGCTGATCGTTGCCGGCGGCGAGGGCACGCGCGCAGCTGCGGCCTGCAAGGAGACGCTGGCGTTCGTCCGTCGCGTCGCGCGTCGCGGCAAGCGCGTCGCCAGCGTCTGCTCCGGCACCTATGTGCTCGCCGAAGCCGGCCTGCTCGACGGCAAGCGCGCCACCACGCACTGGCAGCGGACGCGCGATTTCGTCACGCGCTATCCGAACGTGCGAGCTCGAAGCCGATCGCATCTATGTGCAGGACGGCAACATCTGGAGCTCGGCCGGCATCACCGCCGGCATCGATCTCGCGCTGGCGATGATCGCCGACGAGTTCGGCGACGAGATCGCGCAGGCGACCGCGCAGCAGCTCGTCGTCTATCACCGCCGCTCGGGCGGGCAGTCGCAGTTCTCGGCGTTGCTCGAACTGAAATCGCCGAGCGGCCGCTTCAAGCCGCTGCTCGCCTGGGCGCGCGAGCATCTCGATCAGGATCTGACCGTGGAGCGCCTGGCCGAGCAGGCCAACATGAGCGCACGGCATTTTTCGCGCAGCTTCGCCGCCGAGACCGGCATCTCGCCGTCGAAGGCGGTCGAGCGGCTGCGCATCGAGGTCGCGCAGCACGCGCGTGCAGTCCGGCAGCGAGCCGATCGAGCGCATCGCCGAAGGCTCAGGCTTCGGCGACGCCGAACGCATGCGCCGCGCCTTCATGCGCACCTTCGGCCACCCGCCGCAGTCGCTGCGAAGGGCGGCGAGGGCGGGGTGACGTCGATGCCGCTTGCGCCAGGTCGCGCACGGCTTCATTGCGAGGAGCGCAGCGACGTAAGCAATCCAGCGCGCGCGAAGCGCGCAACACGAAGGATGTGCGGCGCCTCGCCAGCGAGTCGCCTGCGCTTTCATATTCGGCGCGCTTGCGCGCGCGCACTGGATTGCTTCGCTTCGCTCGCAATGACGGTAGCGCTGCTACGCCCTCGCCTTCAGCCAGGCCGCGATCTCGCTCGTCAGCTTGTTCGCCTCCGGCATCAGCTTGCCCATGGTCCAGAAGCCGTGGAACTGGCCGGGATAGTCCATGTAGGTGACCTCGACGCCTGCGGCCTTCAGCTTGTCCTTGTACTCCACGCCTTCGTCATGCAGCGGATCGGCGCCGGCGGTCATCACGAAGGCTTGCGGCAGGCCCTTGAAATCCTTCACGCGCGAGGGCGAGGCGCGCCAGTCGTCGACGTCGGCCGTTGCCGTTGAGGTAGTGATCGATGAACCAGCGCATCAGCGTGTTCGTCAGCAGCACGTCGGTGTCGGGATTTGCGTGCGAGGGGTGGGTCATCGCCCATGTCGGTCGCGGGATAGACCAGCACCTGGCCTGCGAACTTCGGCCCGCCATTGTCGCGCGCGTTGATGGTGACGACGGCTGTGAGGTTGCCGCCGGCGCTGTCGCCGCCGACGAAGATGCGGTTGCGTGTCGATGCCGAATTTTGCCGCGTTGTCGACGATCCATTGTGTGGCGGCGATGCAGTCGACCGCGGCGGCCGGAAACTTGTGCTCGGGCGCAAGGCGGTAGTCGACCGAGAACACCATGAAGCCGGCCTGATCGGCCATCTGCCGGCAGACGACGTCATGGCTGTCGAGGTCGCAGATCACCCAGCCGCCGCCATGGTAGAAAATCAGCGCGGGCGCGGGGCTCCTGGCCAGCGTCTTCGGCTTGTAGACGCGCACGCGGGATCGGCCCGTCGGGCGTGGGCACGGTGATGTCCTCGACCGAGCCAAGTTCCGGCGGATCGGGCTGGACGACTTCGCGGCCCAGTCTTCGAGGCCGCGCGCGCTTCCTCGGCCGACAGCGTCTCGAGTTTCGGCCGGTTGGCGGCCTTGAACGCCTCCATCACGAACGCGGCGCTCGGGTCGAGTACGATCGGCATGGTTGTTCCTCCGGTTCGTTCTTGTTCTGTCAGGCCTGTTCCGACTATCTCATCTGCCCCGTTGCGTGACCAGCGCGCGCGATTTGTTGTTTGGCTGCAATGCGATGAGGGCAGGGAAGGGGCAGTGCCCTTTCCCCGCCGCATTCGCCGTGTTAACCGGCTCTTTCGAATGGCCTTGCGATCCTGCGAGGGCGATTCGCTTTTTGGTTGATGCCGCGCGCGATGCTCGACCGATCCCTTTCATCCTTGCGTTGACGGTTGCGGCTGCGGCGACGACTGCGCTCGCGCCCGCCGTGCATGCGCAGTTCGGCAACATTTTCGGCAACCAGCCGCCGCGGCCGCCGAGCAATGTCGGCCCGCAAGGCCAGGACCCGGACGCCGAAGAGGTGCCCGATATTCCGCAGGGACGCATCCTGCCGGCGCCGATGCGGCCGCCGCCGGGCGCCAACGCTGCCGCCAGGCTCGGTGCAAACGCAGCCGCTGCCGCCGCCGCCCGGCAGCGACCTTGGCTCCGCGAACGCGCCGACCCAGCCGGGCGCGCCGCCGACGACCGCGACCGCGCCGAATCCGCTGCCCGGCCTGCCGCCCGGCCAGCGCCAGCCGAAGGGCGCGCCGGGCGCGCCGCCGCCGTCGAATCCCGCCGCCGTGCAACCCGGCGACGAAGTCGTCACCGCGCCGCCGGCGCAGAAGATCATCAACAAGCAGGCGGTGTTCTCCGGCCTCGACAAGATCACCGGCCGCATCATCAAGTTCGACGTGGACATGGAAGAGACCGTGCAGTTCGGCGCGCTGCGGGTGAAGCCGCACGCCTGCTACACGCGCCCCGCCACGGAAGCGGCCAACACCGACGCGTTCGTCCAGGTCGACGAGATCACGCTGCAGGGCGAGGTGAAGCGGATTTTCTCGGGCTGGATGTTTGCGGCGAGCCCGGGCCTCTCCGGCGTCGAGCATCCGATCTACGACGTCTGGCTCACCGACTGCAAAGGCCCCGAAGCGACGGTCGCCAGCGCCGAGCCGGCGCCACCGCCGCGCGCGCCGCCCGCGCAGCAGAAGAAGCAGCCGCCGCCCGTCAAGCGCCAGCCGCCGCCACCCCCACCGCAGCAATTCCAGCCGCTGCCGGGGTTCAGGTAGTCTCGGTTGTTTCGAAGCGCGCGAAGCGGTTCCTCACTCCGTCATTCCGGGCAGCGCCATCGGCGGCGAGAAACGCAGCCGATGGCGCGAACCCGGAATCTAGAGGTGAGGCACTCGAGACTAACTTCTGGATTCCGGGTTCACTCGCCGGCGGGCCGCTTCGCGGACCACCGGCGAGCGCCCCGGAATGACGGTTGTGGAGAAATCTTGCGCGTACAGCATCCCGTCACACAAACGTCGCCGAAAACTTCTGCTCGCCCGCGGGCGTAAAGCGCACGACGCGGCCGTCGGTTTCGCGCCGCGCCCATTTCAGGTCGTACATGCGGTTGAGCAGGGCAGCGCCGAGCGAGCCTGCGAGATGGCTGCGCCGCTCGCTCCAGTCGAGGCATTTCTTGCAGAGCGGACGGCGCGAGGTCTGCACGGCTTCGAGATCGACGCCGAACTCGGCGACGAATTTCGTGCCGCGCGGCGTGATCTCGACCGCGTCCTTGTCGACGTGAAGCATCTTGCGGCTGACGAGCGAGTTGAACATGCGCACGCCGAACTCGCCGGCGAGGTGGTCGTAGCACATGCGCGCGCGCCGCATCGCCGGATCCTTCGGGCCCGGCCGCACGCGCAGATGGCCGGCGCGGGCGGCGAGCGTGCCGAGCCCTTCGAGCACGTCGGCGACGTCGCTGCCGGTCAGGCGGAAATAGCGGTGGCGGCCCTGCTGCTCCTGCTCGATCAGGAACGCCTGCTGCAATTTGGAAAGATGCGAGCTCGCCGTCTGCAGCGTCACGCCGGCCTCGGCCGCAAGCTCGCTCGCGGTGAGCGCCGCGCCGCCGAGCAGCGCGTTCAGCATGTTGGCGCGCGCGGGATCGCCGACGAGGGCGGCGATGATGGCGATGTTCGGACCTTCCTTCATACTTCGATCATAGTCGAAGCATTGACGACGCGCAACGGGGTATCCAGAAGCTGCATCGCAAACGGAGCACTGCCATGACTGTGACGGTTTTCATTCGCTACCAGCTTGATCCGTTCAAGCGGAACCAGTTCGAGGAATATGCGAAGCGCTGGCTGACGATCATCCCGGCCTGCGGCGGCAACTGCCTCGGCTACTGGATGCCGCATGAGGGAACCAACAACATCGCCTTCGGCCTGATCTCGTTTCGACAGTCTCGCCGCTACGAGACCTATCGCGCGCGAATCAAGGCGGATGATGCGGGGAAAGCGAATTTTGAATTCGCCGAACACAACAAGTTTATTCTCGCCGAGGAGCGGACGTTCCTGCGCCAGGTGGAGTAGGATTGCCCCACCGTCATTGCGAGCGAAGCGAAGCAATCCAGCCGCGCGCCGGCAGGCGCGCAAAAAAAGCTGAGATTGCCGCGGCTCCTGCGTTTTTAGTTGGCGCGCTTCGCGCGCGCTGGATTGCTTCGCTTCGCTCGCAATGACGCGGAATGCTGACAAAATCTGGCAACGCTCTGCGTCTAGTGCACAGCCGGGGAGATAGCTCATGACGGTTTCGGTCGCGCAAAAGCGCAAAGACTTTTTCAAGCTGCACGAGTCCGGCTGCTTCGTGCTGCCGAACCCGTTCGATGTCGGCAGCGCAAGGCTGCTGGCCTCGCTGGGCTACAAGGCGCTGGCGTCGACCAGCGCGGGCTTTGCCTGGACGACGGGGCGGAGCGACTACGGGCTGAAGCTCGACGAGCTGCTGGAGCACCTGACGGTGCTGTCGTCGGCGACCGACCTGCCCGTGAACGCGGACTTCGAGTCCGGCTTTGCCGACGAGCCGGCAGGGGTCGCAGAAAACGTGCGCAAGGCGGCGGCCACCGGCGTCGCAGGTCTTTCGGTGGAGAACCGCACCAGCGATCCGAAAAATCCGCTCTACGAATTCCAGCTCTCGGTCGAGCGCATCCGCGCCGCGCGCGCAGCGCTCGACGACGACGAAAGCGGCGTGTTGCTGGTGGCGCGCTGCGAGGGATTTTTGACCGGCGAAGCCAACCTCGACATGACCATCAAGCGCCTGGTCGCCTTTGCCGAGGCCGGCGCCGACTGCCTCTATGCGCCGGGCATCCGCACGCGCGGAGCAGATTTCGGCGGTGGTGAAGGCGGTGGCGCCGAAGCCGGTGAACGTGCTGGTGATGTCGCCGGACTTCAAGGTGGCCGAACTTGCCGAGCTCGGCGTTCGCCGTGTCAGCCTCGGCGGCCAGCTTGCGGCCGCAGCCTGGGGCGGTTTTATGCGCGCTGCGAAAGAGATCGCGGAGAAGGGCACGTTCAGCGAGCTGAAGAACAACTATTCGGGGCGGGACATGGCCAAGGTGTTCGCGCCGTACGCGGCCAAGTAGCGGCTTCAGCCGCGCGAGGCGAGGATCGCCATCGCGTCGGCGCCGCTGACCGGCTGATCGATCGGCAGGCGCCGCGAAATCGCCTTCGTGCAGCAGGGCGAGGTCCAGCTGGCTGCGGTAGCGGCGGCGCGAGATCTCGATCGCGCCGAGGCTGCGCAGGTGTTCGGTGACGTATTGGGTGTCGAGCAGGGTGAAGCCGCCGGCGATCAGGCGGGCGACGAGATGGACCAGCGCCACCTTCGAGGCATCGCTTGCGCGGTGGAACATGCTCTCGCCGAAGAACGCGCCGCCGAGGTTGACGCCGTAAAGCCCGCCGACCAGGGCATCGTCCTGCCACACCTCCACGCTGTGGCAATGGCCGAGGCGGGCAGAGCCCGGTATAGAGGGTGCGGATGCGGCGGTTGATCCAGGTGTTGTCGCGGCCGGGTTTCGGCTCGGCGCAGCCGTCGATCACCTCGCTGAACGCCTTGTCGACGGTGACCGTGAAGCGGTCCGAGCGCACGGTGCGGGCCAGGCGGGAGGAGACTTTCAGGCCGTCGAGCGGGATGATGCCGCGCTGTTCCGGCTCGACCCAGAACAGGGTCGGATCGTCGGCGCTTTCCGCCATCGGGAAGATGCCGCAGGCGTAGGCGCGCAGCAGCACCTCCGGCGTGATCTCGGCCTGCATGGTGTCACGTGAAGCCATGGTCGCATTTCTAGCAAAGCGCCGCGCCGGATGCACCGGCTTGACAGGCGCGATGTGGCTACGCCGCGCTCTGCTTCGGCGCCTTCGTCTCCCGCTTGAAGGGCAGGGTCACGGTCACCCGCGTGCCGGTCGGCGCCGCTGGTCGAGCTTGATGTCGGCGTCGAGCTTCGTCGCCATGGCTTCGACGATGCGCCGGCCCATGCCGGTCGACCCGGGCGCGGGCGTCGCCGACAAGGCCGATGCCCTGGTCGATGACGGAGATGACGACCTGGTCGGCGGCGCGGCTCAATTCGACGTGGATCGGCCCCGAGCCGTCGGGATAGGCGTATTTGACCGCATTGATCACCAGCTCGTTGACGATGATGCCGACGGCGACGGCGCGGTCGGGATCGATCTCGATCGGCTCGGCCGTCAGCGTCAGCTGGGTCAGCTTCTCGCCCTCGGCCGAGCGCCGCAGGTCCTCCAGCAGCCCCTCGAGATATTGGTCGAGCATCACCCGCTGCAGGTCGTGCGAGGTGTAGAGTCTTGCGATGCACCTGGGCGACGGCGGCGACGCGGCCCATGGCGTTGGTGAGCGCGGCCTTCACATCGTCGTCCGCCGACGACGGCCTGCAGATGCAGCAGCGAGGCGATGATCTGCAGGCTGTTGCCGACGCGGTGATTGACCTCGCGCAGCAGCATTTCGCGCTCGGCGGCGAGCGCGGCGTAGCGGTCCCGCGCCGCGCGCACCTCCGCTTCGGCGGCTTCCTTGGCCTGGCGCATGCGCGCGCCGTTCAGGGCGCCGGCGACGGCCACCGCAAGCAGGGGGATGAAATCGCCCTGGGTGTCCTTGACCAGGTAGTCGGCGGCGCCGGCCTTCAGCGCGGTCACGGCGATGCGGCTGTCGAGCGAGGCGGTGACGAACACCACCGGCGGTGCGTTCGTCGATCGCGCGGATGCGCGCCAGCGTCTCCAGCCCGTCGAGGCCCGGCATGTACTGGTCGAGCGCGATCACGTCGATGCCGCCCTGGCGAATGCGGGCGAGCCCGGTCTCGCCATCGGCTGCATGCTCGACGACGAAACCCTGCCGCTTCAGCCCGCGCTGCACCAGCCGCGCGAGAGCGGCATCGTCGTCGATATAGAGCGCGGTTGGTGTTTCCTGGGTCATGCGGCCCGGCGGCACCTGAATGACGGAGAAGAACAGGCCAAGCTGGCGGATGGCGTTGGCGAAGTTCTCGTAGTTGACGGGCTTTGTGATGTAGACGTTGCAGCCGAGCTCGTAGCAGCGCTTGATTTCCTGGGCGTCGTCGGTGGTGGTCAGCACCACGACCGGCGTGCATCTTCAGGTGCGGCGTCTCCTTCACCCGGCGCAGGATCTCGATGCCGGTCATGTCCGGCAGGTTGAGGTCGAGCAGGATCAGCATCGGCTCGCCCTTGCGCGGCGTCGCTGCCGAGCAGATAGGCCATCGCGTCGTTGCCGTTGGCGAACGGGACGATCGCGTTGTTGACGCCGGAGCGGCGGATGTTGCGTTCGATCAGGCGCGCGTGGCCTTCGTCGTCCTCGATCATGACGATGGTGACCGGGGTACGTCATGCGTGACTTTCCTTCCGCAGGCAAAGTCCATCTGGTCGGCAGCATCACCGTGAAGGTGCTGCCCTGGTCTGGCTCCGATGAAACCGAAAGCGTTCCGCCCATCCGCCGCACCAGCGCGCGGACATGGGCGAGCCCAATGCCCTGGCCCGGACGATCCTGCACGCCGGCCCGGCGAAACAGGTCGAAAATCCGCTGGTGATCCTTCTGGTCGATCCCGCGGCCGTTGTCTGTCACTTCGTAGACAATGTAGCCGGTTTTTGCCGCGCCGGTGACGCGAATCTCGCCGGGCACGCCCGGCTTCAGATACTTCAGCGCGTTGTCGATCAGGTTCGAGAAGATCTGCTCGAGCGCAAGCCGGTCGCGAGACGACTTGCGGCAACGGGTCGATGCTGATCGTCGCGTTCGCCTCCTCGGCCTGGTGGGCGACGGTTTTGGCGATGCCTTCGATCAGGTCGTGCACGTCGATCCGCTCGGGCTTGAATTCGCGGCGGCCTTCGCGGGTCAGCGTGAGGATCGCGGCGATCAGCCGGTCCATCTTGCCGATCGACGACTTGATGAAGCTCAAGGACTCGTCGAACTCCTGCGCAAGCGCCTTGTCCTCATCGGTCAGGCGCGGCCTCGTCCGGCGCCGCGTCGGCGTCGGCGCCGGCCGTCACGGTCTGCGGCGCCGAGAGCCTTGCGAGCCGCTGAAAGATGCTGCCGCGCAGCTCCTCGAGCTCGCTGGTAAAGCCCATGATGTTGACGAGCGGCGAGCGCAGGTCGTGGCTGACGATGTAGGCGAAGCGCTGGATTTCCTCGTTCGCCTCGCGCAGGTCCGCGGTGCGCTCGTCGACGGCGGCCTCGAGGTTGACGTTCATGTCGCGCAGCTGCCGTTCGGCCTCGTCGCGCGCCTGTTGCGAGCGGCGCACGAGCAGGACGGACACGAAGGCCAGCGCCAGCACCGCGGCCGAGCCGGCGGTGGCCGCAACCGCAGACAGGATCTGCGTGCTGGTTCGCCTCCGCCGTGCGCATTCTCAGGAGGCGCTCCTCCTCGTCGCGCATGGTGTCGGCGATATCGCGGATGCGCGCGGTGGTTCGCCGCGTCGCGTTCTCCTGCACGATCTTGTTGGCTTCCGCCTGCTGGCCACCCATGGCGAGGCTGACGACGGCGTTGAACTCCCTTAAGCGCAGGTCGAGCAGCGGGAGCAATTCGTTCAGGTGTCTGGCCTGAACCGGATTGTCGGCGGTGAGCTCGGCCAGGCGCTTGAAGGCGGGGCGGATTGCGGCCTCGGCTTCCTTGAAGTCGGTCAGGAATTCCGGCTGCGAGGTGAGCAGATAGCCGCGCTCGGCGCTCTCGGCGCGACGGACCTGCAGCAGTGAAGCGTAGATCTGGTTTTGCACTTCCAGCGTGTGGGCGACCGCGTCGGCGTCCGTCCGCAGCGAATAGACGAGGTAGATCGAGCTCGCGCTGATGCCCAGCAGGATCAATAATCCCGCGGACAAAAGCACGATCTGCACGATCGGCCGTCGCTTGCGCTCGCTATCGGTCATGGGAAATATTTGGCATTCAATCCGGCAAGCTGCATCCACCCTGCAGCAAAAATGGCATCGGCGCATATCGCGACGCGCAATAACGCCAATCGCGCCAGATGGTTCCGGTCGATTTCGAGAGAATAGCTCTAACCGGCGAGGAAAGGCCGTCAGGTCTTGATGTCGCCGGCAGCCAGATACTGCTCCAGCCAGTGAATGTGGTAGTCGCCGTCGATGATGGCGGCTTCGCGCACAAGTGCACGGAACAGCGGCAGCGTCGTCTCGATGCCGTCCACGACCATCTCGTCGAGCGCGCGGCGCAGCCGCATCAGGCACTCGGCGCGGGTCTTGCCGTGCACGATCAGCTTGCCGACCAGGCTGTCGTAGTAGGGCGGGATGACGTAGCCCTGATAGGCGGCGGAATCGATCCGCACGCCCATACCGCCGGGCGGATGGTAGTGCAGGATCTTGCCGGGCGAGGGGCGGAAGGTCACCGGGTTCTCCGCATTCACGCGGCATTCGATGGCGTGGCCGTTGATGACGATGTCGGCTTGCGTTGACCGGCAATTCGCCGCCGGCGGCGACGCGGATCTGCTCCAGCACGAGATCGATGCCGGTGATCATCTCGGTCACCGGGTGCTCGACCTGGATGCGGGTGTTCATCTCGATGAAGTAGAACTCGCCGTCCTCGTAGAGAAATTCGATGGTGCCGACGCCGAGATACTTCAGGTCGCGCATGGCGGCAGCGACCGTCTCGCCGATCCGTGCGCGCTGGGCCGCATCGAGCGCCGGCGAGGGGCCTTCCTCCCATACCTTCTGGTGCCGCCGCTGCAGCGAGCAGTCGCGCTCGCCAAGGTGGATCGCGCCGCCGCGGCCGTCGCCGAGGATCTGGATTTCGATGTGGCGCGGCTTCTCGAGATATTTTTCGAGATAGACCGCGTCGTCGCCGAACGCGGCCTTGGCTTCGCTGCGCGCGGTGGAAAGCGCCAGCGCGAGATCGTCGGCGGTGCGCGCGACCTTCATGCCGCGGCCGCCGCCGCCGGCAGCGGCCTTCACCAGCACCGGAAAGCCGATCTGCTTGCCGATCGCCATCGCGTCGTCTTCGTTGCTGACGCCGCCGTCGGAGCCGGGCACGACCGGAATGCCGAGGCGCTTGGCGGTCTTCTTCGCCTCGATCTTGTCGCCCATGATGCGGATGTGCTCCGCCTTGGGTCCGATGAAATGCAGGTTGTGATCGGCGAGGATTTCGGCAAAGCGCGCGTTTTCGGACAAGAAGCCGTAGCCCGGATGCACCGCGTCGGCGCCGGTGATCTCGCAAGCCGCGAGCAGCGCCGGAATGTTGAGGTAGCTGTCCTTCGACGGCGGCGGGCCGATGCAGACGCTTTCGTCCGCGAGGCGCACATGCATGGCGTCGGCATCCGCGGTCGAATGCACGGCGACGGTGGCGATGCCGAGCTCCTTGCACGCGCGCAGCACGCGCAGCGCGATCTCTCCGCGATTGGCTATCAGGATTTTGTCGAACATCGCGGGGACCTTCGAAGCGTCGTCTTATTCGATGATCATCAGCGGTTCGCCGAATTCCACCGGCTGGCCATCCTCGAACAGGATTTGCGTTACCGTTCCGCCGCGCGGCGCCGGAATCTGGTTCATGGTCTTCATCGCTTCGATGATCAGAAGCGTATCGCCGGCTGCGACCTTGCTGCCGACGTCGACGAACGGCCGCGCGCCGGGCTCGGAGGCGATATAGGCGGTGCCGACCATCGGCGAGGGCACGATGCCGGGATGTTTCGACAGGTCGGTGACGGGGGCGGCCGCCGCACCGGCGGTCGCTGCATGGCCCGGGCCCGGATTTGCCGCAAACATCGGCGCTGCGTGCGTGACCGTGACGCTGCGCGCCACGCGCACGCGAAGACCTTCGCGCTCGACCTCGATCTCGGTGAGGTTGGTCTCGTCGAGCAACTCGGCGAGCTCGCGGATCAGCTCGCGTTCATCGGTGGGTTTGGCGGATGGGGCTTTTGCCTTCGCGGCCATGCGTTTTGATCCAGACGTTTCGTTTGAGAGCGCGTTCAGGCTTTCGCCTTCGCGCCGATCTTGGCGGCAAGGCCGGCAATCGCCAGCCGGTAACCTTCGATGCCAAAGCCGGTCAGCGACGCAAACGTGGCCTTGGCGATGAATGAGTGATGACGGAAAGACTCGCGTGCATAGACGTTGCTGATGTGCACTTCCACCGCGGGCAGGCTCACCCCCTTCAGCGCGTCATGGATCGCGATCGAGGTGTGCGAGTAGCCGCCGCCGTTGATGACGATGCCGGCCGCCTTGTTCGCGCCCGCCTCATGGATGAACTCGATCAGTTCGCCTTCGCGATTGGATTGCCGGCAGTCGGCCTCGAGACCGTAAGACGCCGCGGCCTTGCGGCACAGCTTCTCGACGTCGGCGAGGCTGTCGGAGCCATAGGTCGCAGGCTCCCGCGTCCCGAGCAGGTTCAGGTTGGGCCCGTTCAGGACATAGATCGTCTTGGAAGCGGTTTTGGCCATCCGAAGCTTCGGCACTCTAAGCGTGAATCGGCATCGCCGGAAGCGGCGGCCGCGGGCCGTTTATAGGTAACCCGTTGAGAGAGGGGAAGCCTGAACGGCCCCGGAAATGCCGGCAAAAGCCTCAAGCGGCTTGTGAAAAGCGCTGCATAACTGCCGGAATTGGCCGGTTAACCAAGCCTGCCGGGAGGCGTGGCGCTTCAGCGCTCGGGAGAGCGCCTGGCGGCCGCGATCTTCTCCTTCAGCGTCTCGACGCCGACGGCGCCGACCACGACCTGCTGGCCGATGACGTAGCTCGGCGTGCCGTTGAGCCCCATGTCCTCGGCCATCGTGAAGTTCTCCTCCAGCGTGGCCTTGATCTCGGGGCTCGCCAGGTCCTTCTCGAGCCGCGCCATGTCGAGGCCGGTCTCCTTGGCCGCGGACGATCGCCTTGGCCTTGTCGATCTGGCCGCGCGAGTTCAGCAGCTTCTGGTGGAAATCGAGATACTTCTTGCCGCTCGGATCCTGCATGCGCACGGCGACCGCGACCTGTGCGGCTTCGACCGAACTCTGGCCGAGCACCGGAAACTCCTTCAGCACCACGCGCAGCTTCGGATCGTCCTTCATCAGCTCCATCATGTCGGTCATCGCGCGCTTGCAGAAGCCGCAGTTGTAATCGAAGAACTCGACGAAGTTCACGTCGCCCTCGCGATTGCCGACGATCACGCCGCGCGGCGAGTTGAACAGCGCGTCGGAGTGCTTCTTCACCGCCGATGCCTGCTTGGCGGCTTCCGCGACCGCCTGCCGCTTGTTCAGCTCGGCGGAGACCTCCTCGAGCACGTCCGGATTGGCGAGCAGGTACTCGCTGGATGATCTTCTGGATCTCGGAGCGCTGCGCGTCGGTGAAGCTCTGCGCGGAGGCCGATTGCGGCACGACGAATGCTGCTGCGACGAGGGCAGGGGCGAGGAAGCGGAGCAAAGCATCATACAATCCTTGATTTGCGGCACGGATCGGCAGGAACGGCGCAAGTTCGCGGCCAACCTAGCGTTTTTCGCTGAGTTTTGTGTTCACAATGTCGTCGGCCTTGACCCAGCCGGGCGAGCCGACCGCAAAGCGCGTCTTGGCGCGGGAGGCGAGATCGCGCGCCGTCTTCATGTCGCCGCGCAGGAAGGCGGCCTGCGCCGAGGCGAGATCGGCCTCCGCATAGTTGCCCTTGCGGCCATACGCCATCGCCAGCTGCATGTAGCCGATCGGCGCTTCCGGCTCGCGCGCAAGCGCGCTCTTCAGGATGCTGATCGCCTCATCCGCATAGGCCGGATTGTTGGAGGCGACCAGCGCCTGGCCGAGCATCATGGCGATCAGCGGCGAGTTGTTGGAGAGCTGCAGCGCGCTTGCGCAGCGGCGCGATCGCCTCGTTCGGCCGCGCGCCTTCCAGCAGCGCCTGGCCGCGCAGCTCGTAGAAGTAAGGATTGTTCGGCTGCACCTGCAGCAGCGCGTCGATCTGGGCGATCGGCGTTGCGCAGATCGCCGTGCTTGTAGCCGGCAATGGCGCGGGCGTAGCGCGCGGGCAGGCTGTCGTTCGACATCGGATAGCGGCGCAGCACGGTGTCCGGCCGCTCCATGAAGCCGGAAATCTTCGCGCGCATCAGGTCGTGCCGCAACTGCAGCGCCGTGTCGTCCTTCTTGTCCCAGTAGGGGCTCGTGCGGGCGAAATCGGCGAGCGCGGCGACGCGCTCTGCCGGCATCGGATGCGACTGCGCGTAAGGGTCGGCGTTGCGCGCGAGGAACAGGAGCTGCTCCGACATGCGCTTGAACGTCTCGTACATGCCCTTTGGCGACTGGGCGGTCTCGTTCAGGTAGCGGACGCCGGCGCGGTCGGCGGCTCTCCTCCTGCTGGCGCTGGTAGGACAGGAGGTTGCGGCGGATGACCTCCTGCGGCGCGCTGAGCGCTGCGGCGCCGGCGCTGCCGAGGCCGTTGTTGCTGTTGCCGCGATTGGTGGTCGCGCCGGCAACCATCGCGCCGACGCCGAGGATGGTCGCGAGGATCGCCTGCGTCTGCGCGCGCGCGAGCTGCTCGCGCAGTTTTGCCAGATGTCCGCCGGCGATGTGGCCCGGTCTCATGCGCGAGCACGCCGATGATCTGGTTCGGCGTCTGCCGATTCCATCAGCGCGCCGGAATTGACGAAGATGCGGCGGCCGTCGACCACGAAGGCGTTGAAGCTCGGCTCGTTGATGATGACGACCTGCACGTTCTGCTTGGCGAGGCCGGCGGCGCGCAGGACCGGCGCGGTGTAGTCGCGCAGCAGCTGCTCGATCTCGGCGTCGCGGATGATCGGCGGCGGCCTGGTTTTCCTGCGCCAGCGCCGGGAACGGCGCCAGCGAGAGCGCCGCGGCCGCAACCAGCGCCGTCGCGCGGCGCAGCGCGGCAACAAGCGAAAACCGCCGCGGGATATCGGACGCCGAAACAGTCATGACGATCTTTCTGAAGCCCTTAATCGCCCGCGGTTCAAATGCGCCGGGCGCAAGCCGGACCCGAAAACGCGCCGCAACGGCCCATACATTGCAGGATTTGGCAATCGAGCCAACACCTTGAATGCGCTTGAATCTGCCTCGCTACCAAGCCGCGGAATACGGCAACAAGGCGGCGCGCGGGCCGGCTTGCCCCTTCAAGCGCACAGCGACATTGTTCTAAGACACGACTTCAGCCCCGCGACCTAACAGAAAATGATGCTCGACAACACCGTCCGCGACCGCGTCCGCAAGCTGCTGGTTCCCTCGGCCCGCAGCGAGGTTCCGCCGTTCATGGTGATGGACGTGATGGCGGCCGCCGCCCGGATCGAGGCGGCGGGCGGCCATGTGATCCATCTGGAGGTCGGCCAGCCTGCCGAACCCGCGCCGCGCACGGCCATCGCGGCCGCGCATGCGGCGCTCGATACGATGCGGATCGACTATACCGCACGCGCTCGGCATTCCGTCGCTGCGCGCGCGCATTCGCGGCATTATCGCGAGGCCCACGGCTGCGAGGTCGATCCGGAGCGGATCGTCGTCACCACGGGCTCCTCCGGCGGCTTCATCCTGGCGTTCCTGTCGATGTTCGAGCCGGGCGATCGCGTCGCCGTCACGGTGCCCGGCTATCCGCCGTACCGGCACATCCTGACCGCGCTCGGCTGCGAGCCGGTGCTGATCGAAACGACCGGCAGCGACGCGGCATGCGCTCTCGGCCGAGGCGCTGCTGGCCGAGCATCGCAAGAAGCCGCTGCAGGGCGTGCTGGTCGCAAGCCCGGCCAATCCGACCGGCACCATGATGACGCGCGAGGCGCTGACCACGCTGATCGCGGCGGCGGACGGCGAGGGCATCCGCTTCATCTCCGACGAGATCTATCACGGGCTCGACTACGCGTTCCCGGCCGTCACCGCGGCA
This sequence comes from uncultured Alphaproteobacteria bacterium, assembly GCA_963757845.1. Taxonomy (GTDB): domain Bacteria; phylum Pseudomonadota; class Alphaproteobacteria; order Rhizobiales; family Xanthobacteraceae; genus P52-10. The sequence continues at coordinate 267,336 of CAVWTB010000011.1, read as the reverse complement.
GCGCTGTCCGACGACGTGCTGGTGATCAACTCGTTCTCGAAATACTTCTGCATGACCGGCTGGCGCGTCGGCTGGATCGTCGCGCCCGAGCCGCTGGTGCGGCCGATCGAACGGCTGCAGCAGAACCTGTCGATCTCGGTGCCGACGCTGTCGCAGATCGCAGCCGAAGCTGCGTTCGACGGCCGCGACGAGATGGACCAGCGTGAAGCACGGCTATGAGGAGAACCGCCGCATCCTGATCGAGGGCTTGCCGCAAGCCGGCCTCGACACGTTCCTGCCGGCCGACGGCGCGTTCTATCTCTACGCCGACGTGTCGAAATTCACCGACGACAGCCTCGCGTTCACCAAGCAGATGCTGGAAGAGGCGCACGTCGCCGCAACCTCCGGGCGTCGACTTCGATCCGATCCACGGCCGCTCGTTCGTGCGCTTCTCCTACGCGCGCTCCGCCGACGACATGCGCGAGGCGGTGAAGCGCATCACCCGCTGGCTCAAGCGCTAGACGCATTCCACATGGAGCTAGCACGATGTTCTTCGAAGGCTTTTCGCTTGAGCACGTCGAGGTCACGCGACGGGCGCATGCGCCTGCGGCGCGGCGGCTCCGGCCCGCCGCTGTTGCTGCTGCACGGCAACCCGCAGACCCACGCGATGTGGAATGCTGGTGGCGCCGGAGCTCGCAAAGCGCTTCACGGTGATCTGCCCGGACCTGCGCGGCTATGGCGGCTCGCTGAAGCCGCCGGCGACGGACGATCACGCGCCTTACGCCAAGAAGGCGATGGCGAAGGACATGGTCGAGGTGATGGCGCATTTCGGGCACACGCGCTTTCTCGTCGGCAGCCACGACCGCGGCGCGCGGGTCGCGCATCGCCTCGCGCTCGACTATCCGGATCGCGTCGAGAAGCTGGCGGTGCTCGACATCGTGCCGACGATCGAGCATTTCGAGCGCGCCGACATGAAGTTCGGCCTCGGCTACTATCACTGGTTCTGGTTCGCCCAGCCGCATCCGTTTCCGGAGAACCTGATCAACGCGGCGCCGGAGACCTGGTTCAGGGCGCACACCTCGCGCGGCGGCCGTCCGCAGATCTCTTCCATCCCGAGGCGCTTGCCGACTACCTCGCATGCGCGCGCAATCCGGAGATGATCCGCGGCATGTGCGAGGACTATCGCGCCGCCGCCAGCATCGACCTCGAGCACGACCGCGCCTCGCGCGCGGACGGCGCGAAGATCCAGTGCCCGCTGATGGTGCTGTGGGGTTCGAAAGGCGCGATCGGCCGCTGGTACGATCCGCTGGCGATCTGGCGGCAGTACTGTGCGGCCGAGGTGAGCGGCGGCGAGGTCAACAGCGGGCACTATCTCGCCGAGGAAGCGCCGGCGGAAGTGCTGGCGCATTTCCGCGCGTTCTTCGGCTGAGCATCCCGCGGGTGATCAATCAAAATGTTCGTCTCAATAAGGCTTCTGGATTTCATCGCGTGGCCAGTCGAACCGCTCATGCCGGAACGTCCGCCCTGGACAATATGCGCTGACGCCGCAGCGCTTGTGCGCGCGGCGATTTCGGAGCTGCCGGCGTCCTATCGAGTGCTGCGCGATGGCATCGCTGTGCATGAGACCGCGACGATCGAAGACGGCGCGATCCTCAAGCCGCCGTGCATCATCGGCGCGGGATGCTTCGTTGCGGCCTATGCGTACCTTCGCGACGGGGTCTGGCTCGGCGAGGGCGTGGTGATCGGACCGTCCGTCGAGATCAAATCGTCGTTCATCGGTCCGAACAGCAGCGCGGCGCATTTCAATTTCGTCGGCAATTCGATCCTTGGCGCGGGCGTCAATCTCGAGGCGGGCGCGATCCTGGCGAACTACCGCAATGAAGCGGCGGACAAGGAAATCGTCTGCGTCATCGACGGCGTCGCAGTCCGCACCGGTTGCGAAAAGTTCGGCGCGCTGGTCGGGGACGGATGCCGGATCGGCGCCAATGCAGTGCTCGCGCCCGGCACAATCTTAAGCCGCGGAACGATCGTTCCGCGGCTTAAATTGATCGATCAGGTCGCTGAGCTCGCGGCTCAAGCGTTAGCCGCCGCCGAAGCGGCGCGACCACCAGCCGGCGCGGCGCGGCTGATCGGCTGTCGGGCTGCGGGCTCGGGTGCCGCGCTTGCATCGGCGTCGCGGCGGCAGGCGCCGGCTTCAGCCTGCTGCGGCGCGGGCGCCGGCGTCTCTGCAGCCGGCATGCCGAACGATACCTTCTCGCGCACCGTCGAGCGGCGGCGTTTCGTCTCCGCAGCCTCGGCGGCGGCGTCTCGCCTCCTGCTGCGTCATGCTGGCCAGCGGGTGCGGGCTGCGGCGCCTCGGCCGGCGCCTCGTCGGGCACTGGAAATTTCGATGTGGCGCGTCGCCGGCTGATCGAGATCGGCCACTGCGGCGGCAGCCTCGGATTCCGGCGCATCGCCGAGATCGTCGGCGATCGCCGCGACCGAGCCTTCCTCCTGCTCGCTGCTCCGGGCCGCCGCGCCGACGCCGTCCACCGCGCCGTCCGCGCCGACGCCTTCGTCCGGCGCCTTCGTCGGAACGCTCGCCATCGGCACGCTCGCCGTCGAATTCGGCCGTCTCTTCGGCTTCGGCTTCGCCCGCGACGTCGCCTTCGTCACCTTCGTCCGACGCAAGCGCCGGAGCGGCCATCTCATCGGAGGCCGCCTGTTCGCGCGGCTCGCCACCGCGTCCGCCACGCCGGCGGCGGCGGCGCTTGCGGCGGCGGCGTGCATCGCCGTCTGCCCTCGCTGGTCTCGCCCGGCCTGGCGCGAACGCGCGCTTCGCCCGCGGCTTCCTCGCCGTCCGCGGCCTCGATCTCATCGTCGATGAAATCGTCCTCGTCGTCCTCGGCTTCGGCGATCGGCTGCTTCGCAGTCGCGGCCTGCGCCGCAATCAGCGCCTTGGCCGCCTCCAGCGTGTGCACCTGTTCGCCGTGATCGATCACGAACGCCTGCTGGTTCGGCGTCCGCGATGATCGGCGATCGCGACCTTGAAGCCGTTTTCCAGATCGCGCAGGTGGCCGCGCTTGTGGTTCAGCACATAGAGCGCCACCTCGGTGCGGGTGCGCACGATGAGGTTGTGGGTTGCGCCCTTCATCAGCGTCTCCTCGACGCTGCGCAGCAGCTGCAGCGCGACCGAGGACGACCGAACGCACATGGCCGGTGCCGCCGCAATGCGGGCAGGGCTCGGTGGAGCTTTCCAGCACGCTGGCGCGGATGCGCTGGCGCGACATCTCCAGCAGGCCGAAATGCGAGATGCGGCCGACCTGGATGCGCGCCCGGTCGTGCCTGCAGGCAATCGCTCAGCTTGCGCTCGACCGCGCGGTTGTTGCGCTTCTCGTCCATGTCGATGAAGTCGATGACGATCAGGCCGGCGAGATCGCGCAGCCGCAGCTGCCGTGCGACTTCTTCCGACGCCTCCAGATTGGTCTTCAGCGCGGTGTCTTCGATGTGATGCTCGCGGGTCGAGCGGCCCGAGTTGACGTCGATCGAGACCAGCGCCTCGGTCTGGTTGATGACGATGTAGCCGCCGGAGCGCAGCTGCACGGTCGGCGAGAACATCGCGTCGAGCTGGCTCTCGATGCCCATGCGCGAGAACAGCGGCTGGCCCTCGCGATACGGCTTCACCGTGCGCGTCGCGGTCGGCATCAGCATCTTCATGAAGTCGCGCGCTTCGCTGTAGCCGTTGTCGCCGGCGACGATGACCTCGTCGATCTCCTTGTTGAACAGGTCGCGGATCGAGCGCTTGATCAGCGAGCCTTCCTCGTAGACCAGCGTCGGCGCGCTCGACTTCAGCGTCAGGTCGCGCACCTGCTCCCAGGCGCGCAACAGGTATTCGAAGTCGCGCTTGATCTCGGGCTGGCTGCGCGCGGCGCCCGCGGTGCGCAGGATGACGCCCATGCCTTCCGGCACGTCGAGATCCTGCACGACTTCCTTCAGCCGGTTGCGATCCTGCGCCGAGGTGATCTTGCGGCTGATGCCGCCGCCACGCGCGGTGTTCGGCATCAGCACCGCATAGCGTCCGGCGAGCGACAGGTAGGTCGTGAGCGCCGCGCCCTTGTTGCCGCGCTCTTCCTTGACCACCTGGATCAGCATCACCTGGCGGCGCTTGATGACTTCCTGGATCTTGTACTGGCGGCGCGGACGGAACTGCCGTTCCGGCACTTCCTCCATCGCGTCGTCGCCGCCGACGGATTCGACCTGCTCCTCTTCGGCGGTCTCTTCCTCGTCGTCTTCATCATCGTCGGCATGGGCTTCGCCGCCGTCCGACGGAACGATCTCGGGCGCGCGTTCGGCCGTCTCGCTCGCGTGAGGCTCGGAGCCGTCGGCTTGCGCGGTCGCGGTCATAGGCGGAGGTTTCGTCCTCGCGCGGCAAAACCTGGCCCGAAGCGGTTGCCGGATCCGACACCGCATCGATGCTGGTTTCATGCGCGGAGGCGAGCTCCGGCACTTCACCGGGCTCGGCTGCGTCCAGCGCCTGCACCGGCTGCGCGGTTGCCGCCGACATCCGCCTCGCGCCTCGTCGAGGTCGGCCGGCGGCGTGTAGCGGTAGTAGCCGAATTCGACCTGCGCCCGCGCGACGGGGTCGAGCGCGCTGCGCCTCGTCCGTCGTCTCGATCACACGGCTGCGCACGCGTCGCGGTCGCCGCCGCGGCGGCGCGAGTTGCGGTGACGCCGCCGGCGATGCTGGCGGTTTTCGCTTTCCTCTTCCGCCTCGCGCTGGGCGCGTTCTTCGTCCTCGATCAGCGCCTGACGGTCGGCGACCGGGATCTGATAGTAGTCGGGATGAATTTCGCTGAAGGCCAGGAAGCCGTGCCGGTTGCCGCCGTATTCGACGAATGCGGCCTGCAGCGACGGTTCGACGCGTGTGACTTTGGCGAGATAGATGTTGCCGCGGAGCTGTTTGCGCTGCGCCGACTCGAAATCAAATTCCTCGACGCGGTTGCCGCGGACCACGACGACCCTGGTCTCTTCCGGATGGGTCGCATCGATAAGCATTTTGTTGGGCATTGGAGCACTCTTGCCGGCGGACCCTGCGCAAAGCGCCGCGCGGCTTGCGCGCGGAGGGTGGCGGAACGGTCTGCCTGATTCGGGGGTGATGGGAAGGCCGAAGGTATGTCGATTGCGCCAGAGCCCGGACCATTCGCCGGCAGCGAGGGGCGCGATGGGGTCGCGTCCCGGCTGCGAGATCGTCGAATGGTGGTTGGGCTTGGTAGCGAGGCGCATTCAGCGTCGGCCCGTTCTTTGCAGTCTTGGCGGCTGGTTGAGGGCCGCGAAACAATCGTTTGCGGCTGGGATGCCGCGGGAAGCCTGTCGCTGATGGCCGGTTGCGTCTTGCCGCGAAGCCCGTTCGAACTGAACGGCCTCCGCTCCGGCTTGATCCTGCCATCAGATCGACCGCGCGATGCGCTAAGGTCCTGATCGGAAGGCCGGAACGCGGCAACTTGAGGACGGTCGAGCAATTTTTGGTCGCAAATCTTGCTCAATCGGGTCCCGATACCGCACCGGGAGGCTGTACACGGCACAACTTTAAGTTTTAGCCATCAACACCAAATACATACGTTGATTGGGGGTGGGTTGCAAGCGAACCGTCACGCGGCTGCAACAGGTAGCGCCAAACATGGACTACCGGTTAAGCTGCGATTAACCGTGCGGTCCTATTGCGATAAATAGGCGCGCAAAGTCTGGGGATTCGTTGAAATTCCACGCAAACCATAGCTTCGCCCGGGGCGCTGTCGGCGCCTGCGCGCTGCTGGCCGCCTGGCTGGCGGCATCCTCCGTTACCGCTCAGCGAAAAACCGAACTGCGCCCGTCGGTTGCAACTCATGCACCCGATCGCCACCGACGTCCGCGTCGCCGGCGACGAGAAGCGCACCCGATTCATCCTGGAGCTCGACCGCAAGATCGACATGCGCGCGTTCGCGCTCGCCAATCCGAACCGCATCGTGGTCGATATCCCGCAGGTGACCTTTCGGCTTGCCGGCAGGCGTCGGCGAGGCGAGCCGGGGGCTGGTCAAGGCGTTCCGCTATGGCCTCGTGATGCCGGGCGGCTCGCGCATCGTCATGGACCTGAAGCGTCCGGCGAAAATCGACAAGGCCTATGTGGTGGAGGCCGAGAACGGCCAGCTGCCGAAACTGATCGTCGAGCTGACCGCGACCGACCGCGCGTCCTTCATGCAGGCGCATCGCTGCGGAAAACCGGAAGGCCATGGCGACTGCGCCCGACAAGACGGCCGCCGCGGTGGCAGCCGCTATCGCAAGCAGCACCGCAACAAGCACAGTAACGCCAACGATACGCGCCCGGTGGTCGTGATCGATCCCGGCCACGGCGGCATCGACGAGGGCGCCCAGACCGAAAGCGGCGAGAACGAGAAGACGATCGTGCTCGATTTCGCCAAGGCGCTGCGCGCGCGCATCGAGAAGGCCGGCAAGTATCGCGTGGTGATGACCCGCGACGACGACACCTTCATTCCGCTCGCCGAGCGCGTGAAGATCGCGCGCCAGCACAAGGCGGCGCTGTTTCTGTCCGTGCACGCCGATTCGCTGCCGCGCGGGAGGGCGATGCGCAGGGGGCGACCGTCTACACGCTCTCCGACACCGCCTCGGACGCGGAAGCAGCAAAGCTCGCCGAAGCCGAGAACCGCGCCGACGCTGATCGCCGGCATCAACCTGACCGAGGAGCCGGCCGAAGTCGCGGACATTCTGATCGACCTGGCCAGGCGAGAAACCAAAACGTTTTCAAACCGTTTTGCCCGGACCCTGGTCAAGGAAATGAAGCAGCGTCGCGCGCATTCACAAGAATCCGCTGAAATCGGCGGGCTTTCGCGTGCTGAAGGCGCCGGATGTGCCGTCGGTGCTGCTGGAACTCGGCTATGTGTCGAACAAGGACGATTATCAGCTGCTCGTGTCCGACAGCTGGCGCTCCCGCACGGTCGGTTCGGTGGCGCAGGCGGTGGAATTGTTTTTCGGCAAGCGCGTGGTGGCCACAGAGCCCAAAAAAGACGAGCGTCTGAACTGCTTAGAGCCCTAGTTTAGCCACAGCGGGGGCCGTATAGATTGGACTGAATCGAACTGAGGCCTGCAGCGCTTAAGCACCGCACGCCACAGGGCTGGGTGGACGTTCAAGAACCGAGACGTTCGAGACACGAGACGTTCAAGACGATGCGATTGCTGCTGCGATTTTTTGGCTTCCTGTTCGCGGTCGGAACCATCCTGTTCCTGGTCGGCGTGGCCGCCGTCGCCGGCCTCGTCTGGCACTACTCGCGCGATCTGCCCGACTATTCGCAGCTGCAGGACTACGAACCGCCGGTGATGACGCGCGTGCACGCGGCCGATGGCTCGCTGCTCGGCGAATACGCCAAGGAGCGGCGGCTCTACCTGCCGATCCAGGCGGTGCCGAAGTCGGTCATCAACGCGTTCCTCGCGGCCGAAGACAAGAGCTTCTACGAGCACGGCGGCCTCGACTTCTACGGCATGGCGCGCGCCGGCGTTGCCTACGCGCAGAATTACGGTTCGAACCGCCGCCCGCAGGGCGCCTCGACCATCACGCAGCAGGTCGCCAAGAACTTCCTTCTGACCAACGAGGTGTCCTTCACCCGCAAGATCAAGGAAGCGCTGCTGGCGATGCGGATCGAGCGCACCTATTCGAAGGACAAGATCCTCGAGCTCTATCTGAACGAAATCTTCCTGGGGCTTGGGCGCCTACGGCATCGGCGCCGCCTCGCTCGTCTACTTCGACAAGTCGGTGAACGAGCTGACGATCGCCGAAGCCGCCTATCTCGCGGCGCTGCCGAAGGCGCCGTCGTCGCTGCATCCGGTGCGCAACCGCGACCGCGCGATCGAGCGGCGCAACTACGTCATCGATCGTCTGCTGGAGAACGGCTGGATCAAGCAGGCCGACGCCGACAAGGCACGCAAGGAGCCGCTGGTCGTCACCGGCAAGCAGAGCGTCGGGCACACCTTCGCCGGCGAATATTTTGCCGAAGAAGTCCGGCGCGACATCTTCGAGCGCTACGGCGAGAAAAAGCTCTATGAGGGCGGCCTGTCGGTCCGCACCACGCTCGACACCAATCTGCAGAAGGTCATCCGCCGGGTCCTCTCCGAGGGCCTCGTCCGGTACGACGAAGCGCAGGGCTATCGCGGCGCGATCCAGAAGCTCGACCTGACGGGCGACTGGGGCCTCAAGCTCGCCGACGTGAAGTCGCTGTCCGATATCGGCTGGAAGATGGCCGTGGTGCTGGAGAGCAACGACCAGTCGGCCCGCGTCGGCTTCCAGCCGTCGCGCGAGCTCGGCGGCGCGGTGTCGAAAGAGCGGCAGACCGGCATCGTCACGCTCGAAGGCGTGAAGTGGGCGAAGACCCGTGGCGGGACCGGCGAGGGGAAGGGCGCCCGCAAAGGTCAATCAGGTGCTCGAGCCCGGCGACGTGATCTATGCCGAGGTGCTGAAGGACAAGGACGGCAAGGCGATCGAGGGCCAGTTCCGCCTGCGGCAGATCCCGGAAGTCTCCGGCGGCATGGTGGCGATGGATCCCTGGACCGGCCGCGTGCTGGCGATGTCCGGCGGCTTCTCGTTCGACCAGAGCCAGTTCAACCGCGCGACGCAGGCGTAGCGTCAGCCCGGTTCGTCGTTCAAGCCGCTGGTCTATTCGGCCGCGCTCGACAACGGCTACACGCCGTCGACGGTGGTGATGGACGCGCCGATCGAAATCCAGATGGGCAACGGCCAGATCTGGCGCCCGGAAAACTACTCGACCGGCCAGTACTCCGGTCCCTCGACTTTGCGTTACGGCATCGAGAAGTCGCGCAACACGATGACGGTGCGTCTCGCCGAAGACATCGGCATGCCGCTGATCGGCGAGTATGCCAAACGCTTCGGCGTCTATGACGAACTGCCGAACTATCTCTCCTACGCGCTCGGCGCGGGCGAGACGACGGTCATGCGCATGGTCACCGCCTACTCGATGTTTGCGAACGGCGGCCGCCGCATCAAGCCGACGCTGATCGATCGCATCCAGGATCGCTACGGCCACACCATCTACAAGCACGACCAGCGCGAATGCCGCGGCTGCACGGCCGCCGAGGGCTGGAAGAGCCAGGCCGAGCCGACGCTTGATCGACCGCCGCGAGCAGGTGATGGATCCGATGACCGCCTACCAGATCACCTCGATCATGGAAGGCGTGGTCCAGCGCGGCACCGCGCACGATCCTGAGGGAAGTCGGCAAGCCGATCGCCGGCAAGACCGGCACCACCAACGACGAAAAGGACGTGTGGTTCGTCGGCTTCTCGCCGGACATCGCGGTCGGCGTCTACATCGGCTACGACAAGCCGCGCCACATGGTGGGCAAGGCGTCCGGCGGCAGCATCGCCGCACCGATCGTGCGCGACTTCCTGAAGGTCGCGCTCGCCGACAAGCCCGCGGTGCCGTTCCGCGTGCCGGCCGGCATCAAGCTGATCCGCGTCGATGCGCGCAGCGGCATGCGCGCCGACGCGGGCCAGGGCTGGGCACCATCCTCGAGGCGTTCAAGCCCGGCACTGCGCCGCCGGACAACTACTCGGTGATCGGCGTCGCCGACGCCGACGGTCGCGGCGGCTGGGGCGGCGGCGGTGGCGACAACGGCTACCCGCAGCAGCAGCAGGATCGCGGCAACCCGCTTCAGCCCCGCGGGCTCTACTAGCCGCCGTTCAAGCGATCCTCGCCGGCTCGCTGATCAGTGCGAATGCCGCGGTGTGCCGAAACGGCCGCGATGTCGTGGTAGCGCGTTGCGAGTTCGAGGCATGCGCCCGTGTCGTGTTGGCCGACCGTTGAGCGATGCAGTTCCTGCCACGGCGTTTGGTTTTGCGGATAGTGGAAGCCGCCGTTCGCGATCACTTCGGCGCGGCGGCGCTGCATTTCACTGTCAGGGATGAGTATGTTTGCCTCACCCTTTCGAGGTCGATACGCACGTGATCGCCGGTTTTCAGGATCGCGAGCCCACTGCGGCTGCCTCGGGCGATGCATTCAGGATCGACGGCGCGCCAGCGTCCCGGACTGCCGACCATCGCCAATGCATGGGAGCGACAGGATACCACGTTTGATCAGTGCTGCCGGCGGCTGCATGTTCACGACTTCGGCGCCGCCGGGATAACCGATTGGGCCGGTGCCGCGGATGAACAGAATGCAGTGTTCGTCGATTTCAAGCGCGGGATCGTCGATGTGATCGTGATAGTCCTCCGGTCCGTCGAACACCACCGCACGCCCTTCGAACGCGTTGAGGTCGCCGGATTGGAGAGGTAGCGTTCGCGGAACTCCTTTGCGATCACGCTGGTCTTCATGATTGCCGAGTTCGAACAGGTTGCCGTGCAGGACAATGAAGCCGGCGTCCTTGAGTAGTGGCTTGTCGACGCTGCAGATCACGTCGCCATCGGGCTTGCTGGCGTTCAGGCAACTCTCGCCCATGGTCTTGCCGCTCACCGTCATCGCATCCTTGTGGATGAAGCCGTGCTGCATCAATTCGCGCACCACAGCCGGGACTCCGCCCGCACGATGATACTCCTCGCCGAGATAGATCCCGGCCGGTTGCAGGTTGACCAGCAGCGGAACGCGGTGATAGCCCACCGTCTGCCAGTCCTTGACCGACAGCTCGACGCCGACATGGCGCGCCAGCGCGTTGAGGTGGATTGGCGCATTGGTCGAGCCGCCGATCGCGGAATTGACGACGATTGCGTTCTCGAACGCCTTTCGGGTCAGGATGTCCGACGGCTTCAGGTCTTCCCAGACCATTTCGACGATGCGCTTGCCGGTCTGGTAGGCGATCTGTCCGCGTTCGCGATAGGGCGCGGGGATTGCCGCACAGCCGGGTAGCGACATGCCGAGCGCCTCCGCAAGCGAGTTCATGGTCGATGCCGTGCCCATGGTGTTGCAATGACCGACCGACGGTGCTGACGAAGCGACGAGTTCCATGAACTGCTCGTAATCGATTTCGCCGGCCGCGAGCCGCTCGCGCGATTTCCAGACGATCGTGCCCGAGCCCGTTCGTTCGCCGTTGAACCAGCCATTCAACATCGGTCCGCCGGAGAGCACGATCGCCGGAATGTTCACGGTCGCCGCCGCCATCAGGCAGGCCGGGGTGGTTTTGTCGCAGCCGGTGCGAGGTCAGCACCACGCCATCGAGCGGATAGCCGAACAGAACCTCGACCAGGCCGAGATAGGCGAGGTTGCGATCGAGCGCCGCGGTCGGCCGTCTGCCGGTTTCCTGGATCGGATGCACCGGGAATTCGATGGCGATGCCACCGGCCTCGCGAATGCCTTCGCGGACCCGTTGTGCCAATTCGAGGTGATGGCGATTGCAGGGCGACAGGTCGCTGCCGGTCTGAGCAATGCCGATGATCGGCTTGCCCGACTGCAACTCCTGGCGGGTCAAACCGTAGTTCAGGTAGCGCTCCAGATAGAGCGCGGTCATGCCGGGATTCTGGCTGTCGTTGAACCAGAGTTCGGAGCGCAGCGGCCGCTTCCTTGCGCCGCTATTGGGCCTGTCCATCAACTTCTCCCGCCCACAGCACGAAACGATGAACTGTAATGCCAAGCAGACCTTTCGATTTCGTCGCCACTTCTGTCAGTCAGCGGTCAGCTTCGTGTGTACTCAATTCGCGCAGCGGGCCTCCAGCGCATCGACGAACGAGCGATCCCATCGACCCTCACGGATCGCCTGCATGGTGCCTTCCTCGTTCTGCTCCTGTGCCAGTGCCTTTTCGATGACCCTTGAGGCAAGCGAAGGCGGGAAGGCGAGCAGGCCGTCCTGGTCGCCGACGATGATGTCGCCCGGATTGACGACCATGCCGCCGACGGTGACCGGGACATTGATCTCTCCCGGACCATCCTTGTAGGGACCGCGGTGGCTCACGCCGCGCGCATAGACAGGGAAGGTGCGCTTGCGGATTTCCGCGACATCGCGGATTGCGCCATCGAGCACCATGCCGGCGAGGCCGATAGAGGCGCCCGCGAAGGTCATGATGCCGCCGACCAGCGCATTCGCGAGCTCACCCTCGGCATCCACGACCATCACGTCACCAGGACGGCAGAAGTCATAGGCGCGAAGGATGGCGAGGTTATCACCGCCGCGCGTCTTCACCGTCACAGCCGTTCCCGCCATGGGCGCCGGTGAATGATAGGGCAGAAGGCCGACGCTGCCGCAGTTGCGGTGCAGTTGATCGCTGAGCAAGGCAACTGCGATCGTGCGCAGCTTGGCAATGATGCCTGGTTCGACCTGCGGAGCCGATGGATGCTTGACGATACCGGTGTTTGACATGACCTGCGCTTTCGATTGGCAGTAAGATTAACGAAGCTCGGCGACGGCGCGGGCAATCCGATCCGTGCCCTCGTCGAGCACTTCCTGCGACGCCGCGATCGACATGCGGAAGAACGGAGACAGGCCGTAAGCGCTGCCCTGAACGACGGCGACGCCGACGCTTTCGAGGAAGTACATCGCGACATCGCTGTCGGTCTCCAGGCGCGTTCCCGCAGGCGTGGTTCGCCCGATCAGCCCTGCGCAGCCGACGTAGAGGTAGAAGGCACCGTCAGGCGGTGAGCAGCTCAAGCCGGGGATCGCGTTGATGCGCGCCAATGTACGGTCGCGGCGGGACCGGTAGATCGCGGCGCTCTCCGAAACGAAGCCTTGGTTGCCGTTGAGCGCTTCAACCGCGGCCGCCTGACTGATCGAACAAGCGTTTCCGGACGACTGCGACAGCAGGGTGCTGAGCGCACCGATCAGGTCGGAGGGACCTGCGATCCAGCCGATCCGCCAGCCAGTCATCGCGTATGTCTTCGACACGCCGTTGACGGCAAGAACGCGGTCCCGCAGCTCGGGAGCAGCGTTCAAGAGATGAGGCGTGGTCTCGCCGTCGAAGCGGATGTGCTCATAGATGTCGTCCGTCATCACCAGCACCTGGGGATGACGAGCAAGCACATCGGCCAGCTTGCGATACTCCGCCGCGGAATAACTGGCGCCTGTCGGATTGGAGGGCGAGTTGATGAACAGCCAGCGCGTCTTGTCGGTCATGGCCGCTTCAAGCTGCGCAGGCGAGATCTTGAAACCCTGGCTTTCGGGGCAAGCGACGATTTTGGGAACGCCGTCGCATGCGAGCACCATGTCCGGATATGAGACCCAGTAGGGGGCAGGGATGATCACCTCGTCGCCTGCCTCGATGGTCGCCTCCAGCAGGCTGTAGATGCCGCTCTTGGCGCCGTTCGTGACGATGATGTCCGCAGGGTCGTAGGTCAGACCGTTCTCGCGCTTCAACTTGGCGGCGATTGCCTGGCGCAGCTCCGGCGAGCCTGCGAGCATCGTGTATCTGGTCGCGCCCTGCGCCATGGCCTCTGCGGCAGCTGCGCGAATATGTGCAGGCGTATCGAAGTCCGGCTCGCCGACCGCGAGGCTGACGATGTTCTTGCCCTCCCGCTTCAGGGCGGTCGCCCGATCGGCGGCCGCTGAGCTGGGTGACGGTTTAATGCGCCTCACGCGTGCAGAGATGCGCGGACTGTTCATCGCGATTGACCCCGGTTTTGGCGAGGCGCGACGCTAAAGGCAGTGCCGGGTGGTGGCCAACACTAGTTCAATCTGGCCTGATAGGTATATCTTATGGATGAGTTGCTCCCCGGTGCGCGATAGAACGGCGAACGGGCGGGAGCACAGCTCGATCCGAGGAACGACGTGAATCTCAGGCGTCTGCAGTATTTCGTAAAGATCGTCGACGTCGGCAGCCTCACGCAAGCCGCCGATGTTCTTCATGTGGCGCAGCCGGCACTGAGCCAGCAGCTCGCCACTCTTGAAGGCGAGGTCCGCCAGCAACTCCTCGTGCGCACCAAGAGCGGCGTGGTGCCCACTGAAGCGGGCAAGGTGCTGTATCGTCACGCGCAGCTGATCCTGCGACAGTGCGAGCAGGCGCGCGCCGACATGAGTGCCGCCGCCAAAAGCATTTCGGGCGCAGTGGCCGTGGGGCTGGCGCCTGGAACGGCGGCTGCAGGTCTTGCGCTGCCGTTGCTGCGCACGGTGCGTGCCCGGCATCCCGGCATTCTGCTCTATTTGAATGAGACATACGGCACGACGCTCTCCGAGCTCGTCATGAACGGCCGCATGGACCTGGCCGTCCTGTACGGCGGCAAAACCGCCGTGCATGGCCTGGCGTTCCTGCCGCTGTTGCGAGAACAGCTGTATCTGGTGGGCCGCGGCAGCATGATCGCGCCGCCGGCCGAAGTCCCGCTCGCCATGCTGGCGGACACCGATCTCTATCTCGCCCGTCCCTACAACACGGTTCGCAAGATGGTGAATGAGGCTTTCGCCGCGCTCGGCAAGGCGCCGAAAGTCGTGGCCGAAATCGAATCCGCGAGCACCTTGACGGCGGTGATCTCCGATGGGCTCGGTGCGACCATCCTGCCGGAGTCGATGGCGCGCCAGGTGGCGGCGTCCTGCGATGCGTGGCAGTCGCGCATCATCGAGCCGGTGATCGAGGCGCCGCTGGCGCTTTGCCAGTCCGACCATCTGCCGCTGTCCGAGCCGGCACAAGCGATCAAGGAAATCCTGCTGGAGCTCGTGGCCGGCCTGCCGGGCAACGTTCTTGCCGCCGAGGAGCGACCGCAGGTCCGGGCGTCATAGCGGTCCCTTATAGGGGCAAAGCCAAACCGTCTTGGTCGGCGGAAATCGATGGCGCTAGCGTTCGCTGATGGTGCGAACGCCAAGAGCCACGACCCGCACGGGCGACGGAGCATGGATCTCGATCGTGTTAAATCCCTGATCGACGCGATGGCTGCGTCGGATCTGGCCGAGATGGAGGTCAGCGAAGGCGGCTGGTCTGTGAGGCTGGTTCGCCGACCGCAGCCGAGCGACGCGGTCGGCGACCCCGCGGTTGGACCGGAAAACGGCTTCCGCAGCCGAACGATCGCAACCCGCGCGCGCTCGGCTCGATCCGGCGTCCAACGAACAGAGCTTGGGCGTCGTCGCTCCCCTGTTCGGGATCGTCTATTTGCAGCCCGCTCCGAATGCGCCGGTGTTTGTTTCGCCCGGCCAGGCTGTCACAGCCGGAACGCCTCTTTGCGTCATCGAGGCCATGAAGATGTTGCACGAAATCCGCGCCGAAAGGGACGGCACCATTGCTGCCGTGCTCGTCTCCTCGGGCCAGGAGGTCGAGGCCGGCCAAGAACTGATGCGGCTGGAGTGAGCGCATGTTCGGCTCGGTTCTCATCGCCAACCGGGGAGAGATCGCGCTCCGTATCCAGCGCACCTGCCGCCGCCTCGGGCTGCGCACGATCGTGGTCCACTCGGAGGCCGATCGTGAGGCGCCTTATGTCCATCACGCAGACCAGGCGCTGTGCATCGGGCCAGCCGCCGCCGCGCAGAGCTACCTGAACCAGGCGGCCATCCTGTTCGCCGCCGAAGTCAGCGCCGCGGAGGCGATCCATCCCGGCTATGGATTTCTGTCGGAGAACGCAACATTCGCGGAGCAGGTTGAGGCCGCCGGCCTGACGTTCATCGGTCCCACGGCCGCAAGCATGCGCGTCATGGGCGACAAGATCGCGGCCAAGCGAGCGATGAGGGCCGCAGGCGTTCCTTGTGTCCCGGGTCCGGATACCGCGCTCGCGGAGGATCCTGACCTCGTGCGAGAGACTGCGCGCGAGATCGGCTACCCGGTCATCCTCAAGGCTGCCGGCGGCGGCGGTGGCCGCGGCATGCGAATGGTCGAGAGTGAGGACGGTCTTCTCGACGCGCTCGCCTTGACGAGGGAAGAGGCGCGCCGCGCCTTCGGCAGCGGCGAGATCTACATCGAGAAATTCCTGCGCCACCCGCGCCATGTCGAGATCCAGGTGATCGCCGACACGCACGGCAACGCCGTCTGGCTTGGCAGCCGTGATTGCTCGCTGCAGCGACGACACCAGAAGGTGCTCGAGGAGGCGCCGGCTCCCGGCCTCGGCGCGGCGCTGGTCGCGGAGATTGGCGAGCGCTGTACGGAGGCCTGCCGGCGGATCGGATACCGCGGTGTCGGCACCTTCGAGTTTCTGGTCGAGGAGGGCGCGTTCTACTTCATCGAAATGAACACGCGCCTGCAGGTCGAGCATCCCGTCACGGAAATGACCACTGGCCTCGACATCGTCGAGGCGCAGATCCGTGTGGCCCAGGGCGAGACGCTCCCGTTTGAGCAGAGCGACATTGCCTGTCGCGGTCATGCGTTCGAATGCCGGATCAACGCCGAAGACCCTGACACGTTCGTGCCGTGCCCGGGCGTGATTTCCGCCTGGGAACTGCCCGGAGGGCCGGGTGTGCGCGTCGATAGTCATGCGAGCGCCGGCTATCGCGTGCCGCCGTATTACGACTCGCTGATCGGCAAGCTCATTGTGCACGGCGCCACGCGGCCCGAGGCTCTGGCGCGGCTGCGTGTGGCGCTGGACGAAATGCGGATCGAGGGGATTGCAACAAACCTGCCGCTGCATCGGCGCCTCGTCACTGATGACGACTTCGTTCGCGGTGGCGTCAGCATTCACCATCTGGAAAGACGTCTGCGTCGGGACGGTGTCGCATGACGTCGGGCCTGCCTCGTACCAGCCTGCTCGGAACGACGGCTCTCCTGTTCGAGGCGCCGGGCGAAACGACGCTGGACGCGCAGCGTCGGATCTGGGCGCTGGCGCGCGAGGCGGAGCATCTGCCCGGCGTGCGAGAGGCTGTGCCGGGCATGAACAATCTCATGCTCACCTTTGCCGAGCCTCCGCAACGTACGGAGAACATTGAACAGGGTCTTGTCGAGCTCTGGAAAATCGTCGAGCCACTTCCGATCGAAGGACGCTGCATCGACCTGCCGGTCACCTATGGCGGCGAGAGCGGGCCGCACATGGCCGACGTCGTGGCCTATACCGGCATGAGCGTGGACGAGATCGTCGCGATCCACAGCGCGCCGACCTACACCGTGTATGCGCTCGGGAGTCACCCCGGCTATTGCTACCTCGGCGGCATGGATTCCCGCATCGCTACGCCGCGTCGAAAGGTCCCCGTGCTCAGGATTCCGCGCGGCGCCGTGTCGATCGGCGGCAGCCAGACCGGAGTGTCCGCGTCCGACGGCCCGAGCGGATGGAACACGATCGGCAGCACGGAGGTCATCTTCTTCGACGTCGAGCGCACGCCGCCCGCGCTGCTGCAGCCGGGCGATCGCATCCGCTTCAAAGCCGTTCGGGTGCTGCGATGATCGAGGTCCTGACAGCCGGCTCTTTGGCAACTGTCCAGGACCTCGGCCGGACCGGAGCGCTCAATCTCGGCGTGGGGACATCCGGAGCGATGGATCCGCTGGCCCTTGCTGCGGGCAACATCCTGCTCGGCAACGATGAAGGCGCGGCAGCCGTCGAGATTCCGGTCTTCCCCTTCCGTGTCCGCTTCGCGAGTTCCACCGTGTTTGCCGTCACCGGCGCAGACTGCGCGGCACGGCTGGATGACACGCCTGTGCTTCCCTGGTGGGCGCAACGCGCCGAGGCGGGACAGGTCCTGTCGCTCGCCATTCCGAAACAGGCGACGTGGCCCGCGAGCCGCGCCTATCTGTGCGTCGCCGGCGGAATTCAGGTGCCGGTCGTGCTTGGTTCTCGCAGCACGCAGCTGCGAGGGGCTTTTGGCGGCTACGAGGGCCGTCCGCTTCGTGACGGAGACATGCTGCCGACGGCTGAACCGGGCGGCCGTATCCAGCACGGTTTCGGCTTGATCCCGCCAGGGCTGGCGCTTCCTTTCGAGGCGGACGGCCTGCGCGCAGTGCGCGTTCTGCCGGCGGCTGAGTACGACGACTTCACCCCGTCCGCACACGACGCACTGTGGTCCGGGACCTGGAAAATCACACCGCAGAGTGACCGTTACGGCTACAGGCTGGCCGGCGACGAACTCATCCCGCGTCGCCCGATGGAGCTGCGCTCGCACGGCATCGTGCCTGGCGTCATTCAGGTACCTCACGGTGGCCAGCCCATCATCCAGATGCGCGACGCTCAACCCTCGGGCGGTTACCCGAAGATCGGCACGGTGATCGAGGCAGACCTTTGGCGGCTCGGCCAGGCGCCGATCGGCAGCAGGATCCGCTTCGTGCGATGCAGCTGGGACGAGGCGCTGGCCGCTCTCGACGGAGATCCGCCGCTGGCTGGCGAATGCGCGTCGGCTCATCGACCTTCACTGCGGCCAGGGAGCAGGTCGATGAGAAATCCTCTCGACCATGTCGACGAGCTTTGCGCGTGGCTAGCTGCCACCGATATCGGGCTCCTCGAATTGAAGGGGCCGACGGGGACCTTGCGTCTGCTGCACGACGGCTCTTCCGTCGAAATCCAGGCCGTCGACGAACCAGAAGCGACGCAGCCGCGCGCACATGCGCTTGTCGTCCGGGCTGCGGCGGTCGGCATATTCCTCGACCATCATCCTCTTTGCGAGCGCGCATTGGCTCCCGTGGGCGCTGAGGTCGTTGCCGACGCGCCCCTGGGCTTCCTGCAAGTCGGCTCTTTGCTGACGCCCGTGTCCGCGCCTCAACGTGGAACGGTGACCGACGTACTTGTGGAACGCGGCAAGGTCGTGGGCTACGGCACGCCGCTCTTTGAACTGCATCCGATCGGGAGCAACGAACCATGAGGATCGATCTCAACGCGGACCTGGGCGAGGGTTACGGCCCCTGGCCGATGGGCAACGACGAGGCGCTGCTCGACCTTGTGTCGTCAGCCAACGTGGCGTGCGGGTTTCATGCGGGCGATCCGCTGATCATGCAGCGCACCGTGGAACGCGCAAAGGCGCGAGGTGTCGATCTCGGGGCCCATGTGGGCTTCCCGGACCGACAAGGGTTCGGGCGCAGAGTGATGCAGATCGACACCGTCGAACTCGCGGCCATGGTCACCTATCAGCTTGGCGCGCTCGAGGGGATCGCGCGAGCCGCGGGGCACCGCGTCACCCACATGAGCTTCCATGGCGCACTGGGCAACATGGCGGCCGCCGATGCAAAGCTCGCGGCGCCTTTGGTCCGTGCGGTCGCGTCGTTCGATCCGCAGCTGCTGATCGTTTCGTCGAGCAGCCACGCGATCGAAACCGCGGCGGCCGCGTGCGGGGTGCGTCGTTGCCACAACCTTCCTTGCCGACCGCGCCTATGGCGACGACGGCCTGCTCGTGCCGCGCGGACAGGCTGGAGCAGTCATTCACGACGCCGGCCTCGTGCTGGAGCGGGTGCAACGCCTTCTCCGCGATGGGGTCGTGATCACCGCTACCGGTAAAGCGCTGCCCATGCAGGCGAGTTCGATCCTGCTGCACGGCGATACGCCCGGCGCGGTCGAATTCGCCCGGAAAATCCGCGCTTCGATCGAGGATTCCGGCGGAAAAATCGTGCCTGTCTCTCAGATCATGGCGGACGCCGGCAGGCTCGGCGCATCATAAGCGAACCTTATCTCGCCACAGTGAAACCGTCTTGGCGATGAAGCGGCCCGGTCGTTAGCGTCGCAGAAAGCTTGCGAGGAGTCAGATGCCCTTTTCCGATTACAGGACGGCTCTCGTAACCGGCGCCTCATCAGGCATCGGCCTCGCCGTAGTCGAGCGTCTGACGCGCGAAGGGCTGAAAGTGCACGCGCTGGCGCGCAAGCGCCGATGCGCTGAAAGCTCTGGCGGATCGCACCGGCTGCATTCCCCACGCGACTGACGTCCGCGACCTCCCGGCGATGAGCAAGCTCGCTCAAAGCATCGAGTTCGACGTGCTCGTCAACAGCGCAGGTGTCGATCGGCCGAAGAAATTTCTGCAGGCAGACCCGGACGACATCGAGTCTGCTCGATCGACGTCAACCTGCGCGCGATCCTGCATCTCTGCCGTCTGCTCGTGCCGGGAATGGTGGAGCGGGATCGCGGGCATGTGGTGAACATCACATCCATCGCCGGCGCGTACAACTTCGCCGGAAACTCGACCTATCACGCCACCAAGGCAGCGGTCAGCATGCTGACCAGCCAGTTGCGAGTTGATTGCTTCGGCAAGCGCGTGCGCGTCACCGAAATCTGCCCGGGTCGGGTTGCGACCGACATCTTCGCCCATGTCCACGGCGACACGGCCGAGACCCGTGCGAAGTTCATCGAAGGGTTCGAACTGCCCGAACCAACAGATATCGCTGACGCGATCGCCTTCGCCATCGCCGCGCCAGTGGCGGTGAACATCGGCTACATCGAGATCACGCCGACACTGCAAGTGCCGGGCGGCCTCTCGACCGAGCGCCCCGCCAAGCCCGTTTCCTCGAGATAGAGACCGGGGCCGCGCGATGAAGGGCTTCGACCTCATGGCCATCCTGGTAAATCCGGAGTTCAGCCGGATGCTGGTCCATGGGGTGAAGATGACCCTCATCATCTTCGCCGGCTCCTGGCTGCTGGCCATGAGCCTCGGCATCAGTCTTCTCGCCATCCGAATGCTTCCCGGCGGCGTCCCGGAGCGGTTGGTGGCGGCCTACATCTCTTACCACCGCAATGTGCCGACACTGGTGCAGCTCATGCTCTGGTATTTCGGCATTTCGAGCCTGTTGCCCAACGGGCTGCAGATGTGGCTCTCGGACCTGAATGGCGAAGCGATCTTCGCGGTGATCGCCTTGGGACTCTGCCAGGCGGCCTATTTCAGTGAAGACCTCCGCTCAGGCCTGCGCGCGGTGCCGAAAGGGCAGTGGGAGGCCGCTCGCGCGCTCGGGCACAGCTACGTCGGGGCAATGGCCCACATTCTCATGCCGCAGGCCGTTCGCAACGCGATGCCGGCGCTGGTGAACCACACGGTCTCACTGTTCAAGAACAGCAGCCTTGCCATGGCGATCGGCGTTGCGGAGCTCACGCACGCCGTGAAGGAGGTTGAGAACCTGAGCTTCCGGCCGTTCGAGACGTACCTCTTCGCAACTTTGTTCTACCTCGTCTGCTCGCTGCTGCTCATGTGGCTCGGTCACTATCTGGAGCGGCGCAACCGCACGGCGGGAGCGCTCTGATCATGTCGCTGCTCCAGAACATGATCACGATCGTCGAAGACAACTGGCTGCTGCTGCTCGTCGGCCAGTATCCGAACGGCCCGCTGGGCGGCATCGCGGCGACGATGATCCTCTCCATCCTCGGGATTGCACTGGCGTTCCCGCTCAGCGTCGTGATGGCGCTTGCCAGCATCTCGCCGTGGGCTGCGCTGCGCTGGCCGGTCACAGCGCTCGTCTATGTGGTTCGCGGCGTGCCGCTGCTTCTGATCATCCTCTGGGTCTACTTCCTGCTGCCGCTTTTGATCGGCCAGAGGGTGCCGGGTTTCGTGGCGATGCTTGTGACGCTCGTCGTCTATGAGGGCGCGTTCTTGAGCGAAGTCGTGCGCGCGGGCATTCAGGCGTTGCCGAAGGGGCAGATGGATGCGGCGCGGGCGCTCGGGCACAGCCATCTCGGGGCGATGCGCTACGTGATCCTGCCGCAGGCGCTCTTCAACATGATCCCCAGCATCGTCAGTCAGTTCGTCTCGACCATCAAGGAAACAACGCTCGCCTACATCATCAACGTGCCCGAGCTGACCTTCGCTGCGGGGCAGATCAACAACCGGCTGCTCACCAAGCCGTTCGAGGTCTATTTCATCCTCGCCATCAGCTACTTCATCGTCTGCTGGACCCTGACCCAGCTGGCCAACCTGCTCGAACGCAGGGTTATCGCCCGTCGCACCCCGGCAAACGTCGCCATCCCGACATCTTCTTCCCTGACAGCCGCAGCGGCGGGCGTCTCGAGGTCATGACCATGTCGAACGAACCGCAATCTGCCGTGGCTGCTCCGATGATCCAGTTCATCGGCGTCAACAAGTTCTACGGCGCATTGGCGGCGCTGGTGGACATCAATGCCGAGGTGAAAAAGGGCGAGGTGGTGGTGGTCTGCGGCCCGTCCGGATCGGGCAAGTCGACCCTCATCCGCACGGTCAACAGGCTGGAGGAAATCCAGTCGGGCTCGCTGCTGTTCGAAGGAAACGACGTCCACGCGAAGATGAGCAGCACCTCGCTCAATCACCTGCGCAGCCGCATCGGCTTCGTCTTTCAGAGTTTCAATCTGTTTCCCCACCTCAGCGCCCTGGACAACGTCATGCTGTCGCCGGTGAAGGTGAACAGCGTGAAACGGAGCGACGCACGCGAGACGGCGCTGCGGCTGCTCGACCGTGTCGGCCTCTCGGACAAGGCGCAGAACTACCCGGCACAGCTCTCCGGCGGACAGCAGCAGCGCGTCGCGATCGCGCGGGCATTGGCCATGGAGCCGCCGGCGATGCTGTTCGACGAGCCGACGAGCGCGCTCGACCCGGAAATGGTCGGCGAGGTGTTGTCGGTCATGCGCGATCTCGTGCGCGACGGAATGACGATGATGTGCGTCACCCACGAGATGAATTTCGCGCGCGATGTCGCCGATCGCGTGTGGTTCATGGATGCGGGACGCGTGCTTGAAACAGCGCCTCCAGGCGAATTCTTCCGATCACCCCAACATCCGCGCGCGCAGCAATTCCTGTCGGAACTGCACACGCGATGACATGACTGCTTAAACCAACCGAGGAGGGAGTTCCGAATGTCCTTCAAGCGACTTTCAATCTGTGCAGCGATCTCAGCCGCGAGCCTCGGCATCCTCGTGCCGGCGGCGATGGCTGACCAGCTGTCCGACGTCAACCAGCGCAAGGAGCTGCGTTGCGGAACGTTTGCCGACGTGCCGCCCTTTGCTGCGCCGGACCCGAAGACCCGCGAGATGGTCGGCTTCGATGTCGACCTCTGCAAGGCCCTGGCCAAGCGCCTGGGAGTCACAGCCAAGGTCACGCCGTTGTCGGTCGAAGCGCGCGTGCCGGAGGTCAAGCTCGGCCATGTCGACATAACGGTCGCGAACCTTGCCTACACGCTGGGCCGCGCCGAGCAGATCCAGTTTTCCGATCCCTATTACCTGGCCAAGGAAATGCTGGCCGTGAAGGCGTCGGACCCCGGCACCAGCAAGGCCGACTTCAAAGGCAAGCGGCTGGCATCGACCAAAGGATCGACTTCGGAGCTCGCGATCAAGATGAACGAGTCGGACCCGCTCACCTTCGTCGATACGGGCTCTGCCTACATGGCGGTCCAGCAGAACAAGGCGGTTGGCATGGTGGCCAACACCATGACGATCACCAAGCTGGTCAACGAGTCCAAGACCGCCGGCCAGCCGTTGAAGATGATCGAGGAGCCGATGGCCTTCCAGCCGATCGGCATCGGCATGAAGAAGGATGAGCCTGCGCTTCTGGCCAAGGTCAACGAGACCCTGGTCGCCATGGACCAGGCCGGCGAGATCAACCAGCTTTGGGACAAGTGGCTTGGCCCCAACACCGAGTACAAGATGACGCGAACGGACAAGGTCGTGCCGCTCAGTCAGCTGAAGTTCACGCCGCTGCCGTGACCCTGGTCGGAAGCTTCCGGTAGAGTTGGCTCTTGCGCCGCCTGTGCGGCGAGGAGCAGAGGTATTGTCTCGCGCCAGTGTGAATTGGTGCGGAACAGACCTCACGGAGAGAAAGTCGAGAGTCGATGTCGTTTCCGCTCTTCGATCTGTCCGGCCGGCGAGCTCTTGTGACCGGATCGTCACAAGGGATCGGCTTCGCGATCGCCGCCGGACTCGCAGAACACGGCGCTGCGATCGTTCTCAACGGCCGCGACAAGGCGAAACTCGACGCGGCTGCCGACCAGCTCAGGACGGCGGGACACGTCGTATCGGTCGCACCTTTCGACGTGACCGACGCAACGGCCGTCCAGGAGGGCGTCGCGGCAATCGAACGCGACATCGGGCCGATCGACATCCTCGTGAATAACGCCGGGATGCAGTTCCGCTCCCCCTTGGAGGATTTCCCCGTCGATCGATGGGAGCAATTGCTCAGGACCAATGTGTCCAGCGTCTTCTATGTCGCGCAATCGGTGGCGCGCTACATGATCGAACGCCGGCAAGGCAAGATCATCAATATCGCGTCCGCGCAGAGCGAGCTGGCGCGTCCGGGAATCGCACCCTACACGGCGACGAAGGGCGCGGTAAGGAACCTGACGCGCGGGATGTGCACCGACTGGGCCCGCCATGGCCTCCAGATCAACGCCCTGGCGCCTGGCTACTTCAAGACCCCGCTCAACCAGGCGCTGGTCGACAGCGAGGAGTTCTCGAGCTGGCTGGAGAAGCGCACGCCGGCGGGGCGCTGGGGCGACGTCGACGAACTCGTCGGTGCAGCCGTGTTTCTGTCGAGCAAGGCATCCTCCTTCGTCAACGGACACACGCTCTATGTCGACGGCGGCATCACCACGAGCCTCTGATTGCAACTGCGACGACCCGGCATACTGCTTTTCGATCATCATCGACCGACTGAGAGTGAGAGCGCGACATGTCAAAGCCTGAAATCCTGTTGATGGGGCCGTATCCGGAGTGGGATCTCGTCGACCTCGAGACGCGCTATCTGGTGCACAGGATTTACGCAGCAACAGATCGCGATGCATTCCTTGCCCAATACGCTCCGAACATTCGCGCGATTGCCACGCGCGGAGAACTCGGCGCGTCCGCGGAATTGATGAAGGCCTTGCCGAAGCTCGAGATCGTCGCGTGCTACGGCGTCGGCACGGATGCGATCGATCTGAATTACGCCAAGCAGAACGGTATCCGCGTCACCAACACGCCCGACGTTCTGACCGCCGATGTGGCCGACCTCGGCGTGGCGCTGCTGCTCGCGGCCGCCCGCAGGATACCGCTGGCGGACAGTTTTGTGCGCAACGGGAGCTGGACAAAGGGAAGCATGGAGCTGGTCACCCGCGTTTGCGGCAAGAAGGTCGGCGTCGTGGGCATGGGCCGCATCGGCGCGGCAGTGGCGAAGCGATTGGCCGGCTTCGATTGCCAGATCGCCTATTTCGATGTCGCCAAGCGGGACGATCTGCCTTACGCCTTCGTTGCGGATCTGACCGAGCTTGCGCGTCAGTCAGAATTCCTGGTTGTCACGCTGGCCGGAGGCGAGCAGACGAAGTCGATCGTCAACGCCGCAGTGCTGGACGCGCTGGGCGCCGAGGGCATTGTCGTCAACGTCTCGCGCGGATCGACGGTCGATGAGACGGCGCTGATCGATGCACTCGAACGGCGCACGATCAAAGGTGCCGCGCTCGATGTGTTCTGGAACGAACCCAACATCGACGCGCGATTGCTGAAACTCGACAACGTCGTGCTGCAGCCACACCATGCATCGGGTACGGTCGAGACCCGCAAGGCCATGGGCCAACTGGTGCGAGACAATCTCGCTGCGCATTTCGCCGGCACGGCCTTGCTAACCCCGGTTGTCTGAGGTGCGCTCATGAAAGCCGTCGTGATCCACGCAGCCAAGGATCTGCGGATCGAGCAGAGGAACGAAGAGCCGGTGGGACCGGGCCAGGTCGCCATCGCTGTCGAAGCGGGCGGCATCTGCGGTTCTGATCTGCACTATTACAACCACGGCGGCTTCGGGACGGTGCGCGTTCGTGAGCCGATGATCCTTGGACACGAGGTCGCCGGAACGGTCAAAGCGCTGGGCGAGGGCGTCTCGAAACTTCGCTGTCGGCGATCGTGTGGCGGTTTCACCCAGCCGTCCCTGCAGCCATTGCGACTATTGCCTGAGGGGCGAGCAGAACCACTGCCTGAACATGCGATTTTACGGCAGCGCGATGCCCATGCCGCATATTCAGGGTGCGTTCCGGCAAAACCTCGTCGCGGAGCAGTGGCAGTGCCACAAGGTCGGCAAGGACGTCTCCATTAACGAAGCGGCCCTGGCTGAGCCGTTCGCCGTGACGCTTCATGCAGTCGCGCGCGCCGGCTCGTTGACCGGAAAGCGCGTCCTCGTGAGCGGGTGCGGTCCGATCGGCGCGCTCGCGATCATTGCGGCGCGCGCGCACGGCGCTCGCGAAATCGTCGCCACCGACCTGATGGACACGGCACTCAAGAAGGCCCTCGAGGTCGGCGCGGACCGCGCCATCAACGTCGCGACCAACTCCGAGATGATCGAAGCCTATTCAGCGAACAAGGGATATTTCGACGTCCAGTTCGAGGCGTCCGGCAGCGAGAAGGCCGTTCGGGCCGGGCTGGAGGTTTTGCGACCGCGTTCGGTCCTTGTGCAACTCGGTCTCGGGGGCGACATCGCGATCCCTCAGAACACCGTCGTGGCCAAGGAAATCGAGATGAAGGGGACTTTCCGCTTCCATGACGAGTTCGGCCTGGCTGTCGATCTGATCAACACGCGCCGGGTTGATCTCAGGCCGTTGCTGTCAGGCGTTTTCTCGCTGGATGACGCCGTCGCAGCGTTTGAGGCGGCTGGCGACCGGAGCCGCAGCATGAAAATTCAATTGTCCTTCTGACGACCCTCGCGCTGTTCGACGTTGAGCTAAGCGTACGGCTGACCGAACATCCGCTTCGGTCGCGGGGCGCGGACGATCGGCGCGACTTCGGTTCCGAGCAGTTCGATCGAGCGCTTCATCGCGGCCGTTTCGAGCGATGCCGAGCTCATCTGGAAGGTGATGCGTCCGACGCCGCCGAGCGCATCGCTCGCAGCGAGCATCTTGCCCGCGACGGTTGCTGGATCACCGATCAGATAGGCGCCTTCCGGGCCGCACATCGCCTCGAACTGCTGGCGCGTGGGCGGCGGCCAACCGCGCTCGCGGCCGACTTTCGTGAACATGTGCGCCCAGCCCGGGAAGAAGGCATCCTTGGCTTTTGCCGTGGTCTCTCCGACGAAGCCCATCGCATGGACGCCGACTGTGAGTTGCTCAGGCGGGTGCCCTGCTTGCGACCCGCTCTCGCGGTAGAGATCGACCAGCGGGCGGAAACGCTGGAAGCTGCCGCCGATGATCGCGACCATCAGGGGAAGGCCGAGCATGCCGGCGCGGAAGAACGATTGCGGGGTGCCTCCGACGCCAAGCCACACCGGCAGGCGCTGCTGATGGGGGCGAGGGAAAACGCCCTGGCCTGTCAGCGGCGGGCGGAAGCGCCCCTCCCACGATTGGATGGGTCGTCTCGCGGAGCTTGAGGAAGAGGTCCAGTTTCTCCGCGAAAAGTGCGTCATAGTCGCGCGCCTCGAAACCGAACAACGGATAAGCCTCGCCGAAGGACCCCCGGCCAACGACAATTTCGGCACGGCCTTTCGCGATCAGGTCGAGGGTCGCGAACTCCTGAAACACCCGCACGGGGTCGGCCGCGCTCAGCACCGTGACCGCGCTGGTGAGGCGGATCGTATTCGTGCGGGCAGCCGCAGCCGCCAGAATGACCGCAGGGGCGGAATCCAGGAATTCGGCGCGGTGGTGCTCGCCCATGCCGAACACGTCGAGCCCGACGCGATCGGCGACCTCGACCTCCTCGAGGAGATCGGCCATGCGATCGGTTGCCGAAGGCGGTTTGCCCGTCGCCGGATCGGGGAGGATTGCCGCGAAACTGTCGATGCCGATTTCCATAGTGAACCTCTTGCACAGTCTTCAGCTGCCGCGCGCGACCTGCGACGGATCAGGCGGCAGCGGGATGAACTCGGTCTCGCCGGCGATCTCGGGGAAGCGGCCGCGCCGCCAGTCGTCCTTGGCGTGCTCGATCCGGTCCTTCGAGCTTGAGACGAAGTTCCAGTAGATGTGGCGCGGCTCGGAAAAGGGCTCGCCTCCGACCAGCATCAGATGAGCGCCAAGCCGAGCGTGCAGGACGATCTCCGCGCCAGGCTTGAAGACCACGAACTGCGCTTCACCGAATGTTCCGGTCTGGCCCGCGATTTCGATCTCGCCCGAGACGACGAACAGAGCACGTTCGATATGCTCTGCGGGCACCTGCAATCGTGCGCCGGGCTTGAGCACGACGTCGACATACATCAGGTCCGAATAGACCGGCACCGGCGAGCGCTGTCCGAAAGCTTCACCCGCGACAATGGTGAGCGAGACACCATCGGCCTCGAGTCCAGGCAGCGTGCCTTCGGCGTGATGGGAAAAGCCCGGCTGCATCTCCTCCAGCGCCTTGGGCAAGGCGACCCAGATCTGCTGGCCGAACATCGTCCCGCCCTGGGCCTGGAGCTTCGCAGGCGACGTTCTGAATGAACGATGCCGCTGCCCGCCGTCATCCAGTTCACGTCGCCGGGGCGGATCGCTTCGACGTTGCCCGCGCTGTCGCGGTGAACCATCTCGCCTTCGAGCAGATAGGTCAGCGTCGACAGGCCGATATGCGGATGAGGACGCACGTTCGGCCCGTCTCCGGCGCGAAACACCGTCGGCCCGAAATGGTCGAGGAAGATGAAGGGACCGACCATGCGGCGCTGCGCGGATGGCAGCGCGCGGCGAACCTTGAAGCCATCACCCAAATCCCGAACCGGCGGAAGGATCACGTGCTCGACCGACAAGTGCGCTGGAACGCTCGAAATGGTCATTGTCATCTCCTGTGTGCGATAAGATCAGGCCGCCGTGGCAAGCGCCTGCCTGGCAGACCGCCAGCGCCGCCTCGCGCGCGTCGGGACGCCGAAGCCGATCTTCTCGGCGTGGATGAAGGTGACGTCGCTCAGCCCGATGAAGCCGAGCAGAGTCCGCAAATAGGGCTCCTGGAAATCGATCGCCTTGGCCGGGCCCTCGCGAGTAAAGACCGCCGCGGGACTCGATGACGATGACCCGCTTGCCGGTGAGCAGACCCTGCGGACCGGCTTCCGAGTATCTGAACGTCTCGCCGGCGCGCAAAACGTAGTCGAACCAGGCCCGCAGGCCGGTGGAGATGCTGAAATTGTACATCGGCGCGCCGATGACGATGGTGTCGGCGGCCCGCAGCTCCGCGATCAGCTCGTCTGAAAGGTGCGCGGGCCGCCAGTTCAGCATTCGTTGCGGGAACGCCTCTGACGCCCGCCACATTGGCGGTGGTGAGGTGCGGAATGGGCGCGGCGCCCAGATCGCGATGGACGGCGGATGCGCCCGGATTCGCCTTCAGGAGGCGCTGACAGCGCTCCTCCGACCAGTATCTTGGACGCGGATCCATCGCCAAGAACACTGCTGTTGAGGACCAGAATATTCGCCATGACGTTCTCCTTGGCTCTGACTAACGCCAAGGTATCGTTCCGTCATTTCGATACGGTAGCCTCATGGAGTGCCAATCTGTGTCGCCAAAAGTGGAACGCCGATGTGGACATCGAAGACCTGCAGACTTTTGTCGAAGTGGCCGATGCCGGCGGCGTATCGCCGGCCGCTCGCCGGCTCGGCGTCTCGAAGTCGATCGTCAGTCGGCGGCTGTTCCGGCTGGAAGCGGAGCTGGGCGTCCAGCTTCTCGCGCGGACGACGCGCGGCGCCGCACTCACCGAGGCCGGGCGTCACGTTCCGCGAGCACGCCGCGCGGGTTTGCGCCGAGATCGATGTTGCGCGAGAGACGATCCTGCCCGCCGGCGACTTGCGCGGCCGCCTGCGGATTGCAGCGCCGCTGTCCTTCGGCCCGACGCATTTGGCACCGGTGTTCGCGGAGCTGGCGCGGCGACATCCGCTGCTGCATGTGCACGCCAGCTACAGCGATCATTTCGTCGACATTGTCGGAGAAGGTTTCGACTGCGCAGTGCGCGTCGGCTATCTCGGCGATTCAAACCTGATCGCGCGTCGCATCGCGCCGATCCATGGAAAGCTCGTCGCAAGCCCGGACTATATCAAGGAGCATGGGGCGCCCGAGACACCGGACGAACTCCTCACGCACCAGGCGCTTATGCAAGGGACGGAAACCTGGCGGTTCATCGACGGCGACAAGACGATCTCTGTTCATCCGCAGGGTCGGTTCAAGGCGGATAATGGCACCGCCCTTGCCGCGGCAGCCGTCGCGGGGCTGGGCGTAGCCGCGCTTCCGGACTTCCTGACCGAGGACTATTTGGCTTCCGGTGCCCTGGTCCCGCGTGATGACGCGCTATCCGCCCCCCGAAGGCGGCATCTTCGTCGTCCGGCCGCCGGGACAGCACCCCGCGCGAAAGGTCCGGGTTCTGACCGAATTGCTGATCGAGCATTTCGGTTGATTGGACGCGCTCGCCGAAGGCGGAACGACGCCTTATCGGTTCGCGCGCTACGGGCTCACAGAGGATGCAATCGTCGCCGCGTTCAAACGCGCCCGAGCGCGCAGCCGGTGAAACTCCGGGCGCGTTATTTACGAACTCGGTCTCAGGCGTCATGCCGTGCGTGCCGCCGGTTTTCTTCAGGAGGGCAACGAGTTTCAGGCCGCCTTCGATCATGTCTGCCTTGATCGCATCGCGCACCTTTTCCGGCTGACGGCGGCGCAGGAATTCCAGCACTGCGAGATGCTGATGGCGGCCGGCATACGTCGGCGGCGCGTGCGGATAGAGAAGATTCAGCAGGGGCCCGTTCCGCAGCCAGATATCGTCAAGGATCGCCAGCAGCTCCGGCAATCCGGCGTTCTCATAAAGCGTGTGATGAAAGCGCCAGTTGGCGCGAACGGCATCGAACCAGCGCCGCTCGCCCTCAGCGGCGACAAGGTCCTCATGTACCGCTTGCAGCTTGTCGATTTCGGCGTCGGAAATGCGCTTCGTTGCGTTTTCCGCTGCAAAGCCCTCCAGCAGCAGGCGGATATCGCGCAGCTGGATGTACTGGTCATGCGTCATATGCGCGACCATGATCGAGCGCCCCGCCTGCATCTCGAGCGCACGGGCGCGCACGAGCTGCATCAACGCCTCGCGGATCGGCGTTTCCGACACATGCATTGTCGCGGCGAGTTCGCGGATTTTGAAACGATGGCCGGGCCAGAACCGGCCCTCCATCAGCGCTTGGCGCAAATTGTTGTAGACGAGGCTCGTCAGGCTGTCGCGCGCCACGGGCCCGACCGCACCGGACGCCATCCATCCGGCATTCTCCATCTCGCTGCTCATGTCAGCTCGCTCCCACGCTTCGGCTGGTCCGGATTTCGGCCAAGCAAGCTCGCTCCACCCGGCAGCGATCCGGTCCAATGTCATATTTCAAATCGCAGCCCATTCTTTCTGGTCCAGCCCAATACAGCCGAACGCTCCAACAAATGCGTCCGACGGCGGCACGTGCGGCGCAAAATTCGAGCTTGCACGCCACATGATATATCAAATAGTTTATTTAGGAAGGGTTAGGCTTCGTGCACAAAATCGTCGCGGAACAGATCGCAGGCCGCATCGAGGTCGAGGGGCTGGTCAAGCGTTTCGGCGCGATGACGGCGGTCGATGGTGTGTCGCTCAAGGTTCAGTCCGGCGAGTTCCTGGCGCTGCTTGGCCCATCGGGTTCCGGCAAGACGACGATCCTGATGGCGATTGCCGGCTTCGAGTATCCGGACGAGGGACGCATCCTGGTCGGCGGCGACGACGTGACCTGGACGCCGCCCAACAAGCGCAATCTCGGCATGGTGTTCCAGCGCTACACGCTGTTCCCGCACATGTCCGTGCTCGAGAACATCGCCTTTCCGCTGAAGATGCGCGGCGTGCCGCGCGCCGAGCGCGAGCAGCGGGCGCGCGCTGCGCTCGCGACGGTACGATTGGACGGCCTTGGCGAACGCCGGCCGGCGCAATTGTCGGGCGGCCAGCAGCAGCGTGTCGCCATCGCGCGCGCCATCGTTTATCAGCCGCGTGTGCTTCTCATGGACGAGCCGCTGTCGGCGCTCGACAAGCATCTCCGCGAGGAGATGCAGATCGAGACGAAGCACCTGCAGCGCGAGATCGGCATCACGGTCGTGTTCGTCACGCATGACCAGACCGAAGCGCTGACGATGGCCGATCGCGTCGCCGTTCTCGATTGCGGCAAGCTGCAGCAGGTCGGCGCGCCGCGCGATCTCTACGAGGCTCCGCAGACGGCCTTCGTTGCGGGCTTCATCGGCGAGACGAACTTTTGCGATGCGACGTTGAGCGGCGCAGCGTCGCCAGGCGAAAGTGTCGGCGCCATCCTTGGTGGCGGAGTGGTGGTGAGGGCGACGGCGCTCGTCGGATTGCCGTCCGGCGCGCGCGTGAAGATTGCGCTTCGGCCCGAGCGGATCCGCATCGCTGCTGCGGGCGCGGACGGATTGCCCGCACGTGTGACGGAAGCGATCTACGCCGGCAACGCGACGACGCTGATGCTCGACGCGGAGGGTGGCCACCGCATGCGCCTGCGCATCCCCGCCGGCGCAGGCCTGCCCGAGCCGCGCATCGGCGAAACGGTCGCGCTGCAGTGGGATGCGGCCGACGCACGTGTCTTCGAGGCCGCGTCATGAGGCGTCCGTCCTCCTTCCTGCTCGGCGGCCGGGAATTCAGTCCCGCGGCGAGTTTGCTGCTGGCGGCGCCGTTCTTCGCGCTGGCAATTCTCGTCTTCGTCCTCCCTCTGGTGACGCTATTGACGGAAAGCCTGTTCACCCCGGAGTTCGGCCTGGCGCAATATGCGCGCGTTCTCGGCGAGCCCGTCTATCTGCGGGTCATGTGGCGTACGCTGCGGATCGCCGCGCTCGTCACGGCCGCGGCGCTCGTCATCGCCTGGCCGCTCGCCTGGGCGATGTCGCGCGCGAGCGGGCTGAAGCTCGCGCTGCTGTTCGCCGCCGTGCTGCTTCCCTTGTGGACCTCCGTTCTGGTCCGCACCTACGCCTGGATGATCCTGCTTCAGCGTAACGGCGTCATCAACCAGGTTGCCGAGCATACCGGCATCGTCAGAGAGCCGATGAAGCTGCTTTACACTGAAGGCGCGGTCGTGCTGGCGATGTGCCATGTGCTTCTGCCCTTCATGGTGTTGCCGATCTATTCGGCGCTGAAGGGCATTCCGCAGGACTACACGCGCGCCGCACAGATGCTCGGCGCATCGCCGTGGGCGACGTTTCGCGAAGTGATCTGGCCGCTGTCGCTACCCGGCGTCTCGTCCGGCTGCCTGATGGTGTTCCTGCTGGCGCTGGGTTTCTTCGTCACGCCGGCCCTGATCGGGGGGCCGCAGCAGATGATGATCGCGACGCTCGTGTCGCAGCAGGTGCGCGAACTGCTGGACTGGCCTTTCGCCGGCGCCCTTGTCGGTATCCTGCTGGTTTTCGTGATGGCGCTCGCGCTGATATTTCAGCGCGCCGTGCGGCTCGACCGCTTCGTGGGGTCGGCATGAGCGGAGCAGCGACGATCGGCGCAAAGCCGCGGATGGCGGGCCGCGCCGGCCCGATGGCGCTGAATGCCGCGGCCTATGCGGTGACGGTGTTCCTGCTGTTGCCGACGATCGTTATCGTGCCGATGTCGGTCGGTCCGGATCGCTATCTTCGCTTTCCTCCGGATGGGTTCTCGCTGCACTGGTATGCGGAATACTTCCGTGACGCAGAGTGGATCAACGCCACACTGTTCAGCATCGAAGCCGGACTTATCGCCGCAGTCTGCGCCACGGTCATCGGTACGATGCTCGCGCTCGCACTGGTGCGCGGCAGGCTTCCCGGGCGCGGTCTTGTCGAGCTGCTCGTGATCGGCCCGGTGATCGTGCCACACATCGCGCTCGCTGTTGCCATGTTCCTCGTCTTCGAGCAATTGCGGCTCACCGGCACGCTGCTTGGCTTCGCGATGGCGCATACAATTCTCGCGGTGCCCTTCGCCGTCTTCACCGTGCTCGCCGCGCTCTATCAATTCGATCCCGAGCTCGAACGCGCAGCGTTGTCCTGCGGCGCCGGTCCGCTGCGCGCATTCCGCTATGTGACGCTGCCGTTGATCGCGCCCGGCGTCGTCTCGGCTGCGCTGTTCGCGTTCGTGATCTCGTTTGACGAGGCAGTGGTCTCGTTCTTCATCTCGAACCTCGACCGAAAGACGCTGCCGCGGAAGATGTTCGAGGACATCGACTACAACATCTCGCCAACGCTTGCTGCGGTCGCGACGATGCTGACTGCGCTGACGGTTGTCGCGCTGTTGCTCGGCTACGCGCTGAAACGTGGCATGGAGCGCCGTGCCGGCGCCGCGGCGAAGACCGATCCGCTTTGAAAGATCATCATGGGAGGACGGTCGATATGACGAAGGCAAGCGAGAAGACGATGAGCAGGCGCGCCCTGCTGGCTGCGGCAGGCGCGGGCGTTGGAGTACTGGCCGCGCCGAGCCTGGTCCGCGCGCAGCAGCGCGGCTCGGGCGAAGTCATCATTGCCACCACGGGCGGCCTGATGGAGCGCAGCCTGCAGGAGCATTTCTACCGGCGCTTCGAGCAGGAGGTTGGCATCCGCGTGCGGTCGGTATCGATCGAATTGCCGGACCAATGGGCGCGGGCGGTTGCCGGCGCGCGCAGCGGCAACATCCCGTTCGATGTCGTCACGGCGACTGCGCCGGATCTGATCCAGCATGCGGCATTGCTTCAGCCGCTCGACTGCGCGGCGATGCCCGGCATCGTCGCGCACGGCCTGCCGAACGGATGTTCTCCGAGCGGCATCATCCGCACCGCCGGCGGCATGGTGCTCACCTGGAGCAAGAAGGCGTTCCCGAACGGGGGGCCGTCCAGTTGGGCGGATTTCTTCGATGTGCAGAAGTTCCCCGGGACGCGCTCCTTGCCTGACACCGGCGACCGCGAATGGTGGGTGCCGCTTGCCGCACTCATGGCCGACGGCGTGCCGCGCGACAAGCTGTTCCCGATGGACGTGGACCGCGGCTACAGGAAACTCGACGCGCTCAAGCCGCATGTGGCGGCGTGGTGGAAGAGCGGCGACAACGCCATGCAGATCATGCGCGGCGGCGATGCCGTCATGACCATGGTCTATTCGAGCCGCGCGGTGCCGCTGGCGAAGAGCGGCGAGTTCGACTTCACCTGGAACCAGGCGATCCGCGACGTCGGCAACTGGGCGGTGCTCAAGGGCGGACCGAATACGCAGAACGGCGTGCGCTTCCTCGACTTCTTCGTGCAGAATGCGCAGGAGCATCTCGCATTCAGCGAGAAGGTCAGCTTCGACTCGAATAATCGCGAAGCTCCGGCCCTGGTACCGGAGAGTGAGCGCCGCTATCGTCCCTCCTGGCCGGCGAACTGGGAAAAGCTCGTCATCGCGGACTATGCCTGGGTCGGCGAGAATCGCCCCGCGCTCCGCGAGCGCTGGGTGACCTGGCTGACCAAATAAACCAACTGTGGTGTCCGCGGCGATCATCGCCGCGGACACCGCAGTGGCGCTGCGACGCTGCCTGGATCGCGCCTTCTTCAAGAAGCGTCAGAGGCCGACGAGCTCGCGCGCCGCCTGCATCTGTGCTTGCATCATGTCGCGGCCTTTGACGATCGGACAGCCGCGCTGCGCCGCTGCCGCCAGAAGCGCCGTTATCTCCGGCGTCATCACAGCCTCGGCGACGACCGTGCGCCGTTCGAGCCGCTCGACCGCGACCGGCAGCGCATCGCCGGCCGCCATGCCGAGCGAGGTCGCATTGACGACGAGATCGCAGGCGGACGGATCGTCGTCTGCCGCAAGAGCCTCGCACGCCGGGTAGGCGGCGCTCACCGCATTGGCAAGGTCCCGAGCGCGATCCGCTGTCCGGTTGGTGATGCGGAGCGCGCGCACGCCGGCCTCGGCGAGGGCGAAGGCGATGGCACGGCCCGCGCCGCCGGCGCCCGAGATCATTCCGCGTGGCTCGATGCCGTTGTGTCTCAGCCCTTCGACGAAGCCAAGACCATCGACATTGTCGCCATGCAGCCGGCCGCCGGGCTCGCGGCGCACGAAATTGATCGCGCTGATCTGTCGTCCTCGGGCACCGACGTCGTCCAGCAGATGCGACACGGCGATCTTGTGCGGAATGGTCACGCCGAATCCGGCGATGTTGTCGAGCTTGCGGATGAGCGCAAGCGCATCCTTGAGATCGCCCGGCTTTACATGCAGCGGCGACACGGCGGCGTCGACGCCTTGTTCGGCGAAGAAGTCGTTCAGCATCGCCGAGCCGCGGATATGCTCGACGGGGTCGCCGAGGATGAAGAGAATCTTCGTGCGGCCCGTGATCCGGCTCGCCATGGCTTGCCTCAGTCGAGGGGAGGGCGCACCGACGCCCAGGGCCGCACAGCCTCGAAGGCTGCCGACATCTGCAGCACACCGAGATCATCGAAACGGCGGCCGACGATCTGCAGGCCGACCGGAAGGCCGTCGCTGGTGAAACCGCAAGGGATCGATGCGGTCGGGTTCTGCGACAGATTGAAGGGATACGAGAACTCGGCCCATGACAGCCAGTCCCATGGATGTTGTGGCCAGTGACGCGGCTGCAGCAACTCGGCCGGAAATGCGGCGACGGACACGGCCGGCGTCAGCAGAAAATCCCACTCCTCGAAGAAATGATGGATTTCGGCGCAGTAGGCGTACTTCACCAAACGCATTTTCTGATAGTCGGCGAGGGTGATTTGCGAGCCTGCCTCGATGCAGGCGATGAAGCCCGGGTCCATGCGGTCGCGGAATTCGGCGACGCGGTCGGCGTGCCGGCTGAAATGCGCAGGCCAGAAGAAACGCGCGAGCTCCGGTCCCTTCGGACCCCACGGGGTCTTCACTTGCTCGACGCGCCAGCCGAGATCGACCCCAAACGCCTCGACCGCTTTGCGGACGAGATCGGCGACTTCGGGATCGACGCGGGCGTGATCGAGATCGGGGCTGTAGGCAATTCGTGGCGCGCGCGGGCGCTGCTGAAGATGACGCGGATAATCCGCGGGCTGCGCCTCGAGACTCGATTGGTCGTCCGGGTGCGGGCCGGCGATCGTCTTCAGCATGAGAGCCGCGTCGGCGACGGTGCGCGTCAGCGGACCCAGATGCACGGTATAGTCGCTCGCCGCCATCGGTGATTGCGGCACGCGGCCGTAGGTTGGCTTCAGTCCATAGACGCCGCAGAAATGCGCCGGCATACGAATGGAGCCGGCGCCGTCGCTGCCCTGGTGCAGCGGCCCGTAGCCGGCCGCCGCGCCGACGCCGGCGCCAGCTGAAGATGCGCCGGCGTTTTGGCCGTGCTTCCACGGATTATGTGTGATGCCGGTCAGGGGGCTTTCGCTGACGCCTTTCCAGCCGAATTCCGGGGTTGCGGTCTTGCCGAGGATGATTGCGCCCGCCCGCCGCAAGCGCGACACCATCGCGTTGTCGGCATCGGCCACGTCGCCCCGCCGCAGATGCGTGCCATATTCGATCTGCATGCCCGCGACGGCTTCGTGATCCTTGATCGTCACCGGCACGCCGTGCAGCGGACCGACCGGCTCGCCTTTGGCAAGGGCATTGTCAGCCGCCTCGGCCGCCTCCATCGCTTCCTCCGCCGCGACATAGGCGAACGCGTTCAGCTTCGGCTCGAGCCGTGCGATGCGGTTCAGAACTGCGGAAGTGATCTCGACGGTCGACAGCTTCTTGCTTCGTACCGCGTCGGCGAGTTCGGTTGCTGGCGTGAAGCAGAGATCGGTTTCATTCATGGCGTTGAGTCCGTCGCGAGGCGAAAAAGGGATCAGGCGGCTACAGCGGCCGCCTCGGCGGCTGCGGCGAAGCCGTGCTCTGCCGCCTCCAGTGCCTCGGCAATATTCTCTTCGGTGTGGGCGCCGCAAAGGAACATGTTGTGGCGCGGATGGAAGTAGACGCCGTGGCGCAGCGCCGCGCGGCAGAAGGCGTTGCCCCTTCTGAGATCGGCGTCGTCGTCGAACAGTACCATCGGCATCTGCGTCGGGCCCGTCTGGCGGATCGTAAGTCCATGCCGGCCAGCGCGAAGCGCGAGCCCGTCGCGCAACTGCTGCCCGAGGCGTGAGATATGGCCGATGACGTCGTCGCGGGTCAGCACCTTCAGCGTGGCGATGGCCGCGGCCATCGACACGGCGCCGCACCAGAAGGAGCCCGTGACAAAAATGCTGGAAGCGGCCTTGCGCAGCCATTCAGAGCCGGTGACGGCCGCGAGCGTATGGCCATTGGCGATCGCTTTGCTCCAGGCAGACAAATCCGGGCGCACGCCAAACGGCTCCCAGCTGCCGCCGTTGTGGAGCCGGAACCCGGCCCGCACCTCGTCCAGAATGAGGGCGCTTCCCTTTTCACTGCACAACTCGCGGACAGCGTCGGCAAATGCCTTGGTCGGCATCTCCTGGTCGCGGCTGAGATCGTGGCGGAAGGCGGCGACGATGACTGCCGCAAGATCGTCTCCGGCAGTGGCTGCCGCCGCGCGAAGGCTCTCCACATCGTTGTAGTTGAACATGACGACGTGCGCACGATCCTCGGCGGTAATGCCGATGAGCGAGGGGGAGCACCACGGCACAGCGCCGTGATACGAGCCGCGCGCTGCGAGGATTTTGCGCCGTCCCGTGGCGGCGCGTGCGATGGTGACGCAGGTGGTGGTGGCGTCGCTGCCGTTCTTCTGGAACATCGCCCAATCGGCGTGCCCGACGGTGCCGACCAGCTTCTCAGCGAGCTCGACCATGACGTCGACAGGCCCGTTCAGACAGTCGCCGAGGCTTCGCTGCCGTTGCGCCGCCTCCTCGACCTCGGGGTGATGGTGGCCGAGCATGTTGGGACCCCAACTGCACATGAGATCCACGTAGCGATTGCCGTCGACGTCCCAGAGCACGCCGCCTTCGCCGCGGGCGAAAAACTGAGGGTAACCTTCGGGAAGTCCTGCGGCATGCTGGTGCCCCCACATTCCGCTCGGCACAACCCGCGCCGCGCGTTCGCGCAGGGATGCGTCCAGGGAATTGCTAAGGCTTGTCATGGGGCCACTCCGAAAGAATGATGATATATCATATACGGAACTGGCTCGCATGCAACCGACCCTTGACTGGTTTTGTGGATTTCGCCGCTGAAATGCCGGCCGCGAGGAACCGCGCGTCGCTCAAGAAATCGTCAACGCGGCTTGCGTTGACGGGACCGGCTGGCGCTCGTATTTAAGCAATAACTTAAATACGGATTTGGACATGCCGGCCGACCAGCTCAGCATCACATTCAAGGCGCTCGCCGATCCGACGCGGCGGGCGATCCTCGCGCGATTGTCGCTCGGCGAGATCTCGGTGCTCGAGCTGGCAAAGCCGTTCGACATGAGCCTGCCGGCGATCTCGCAGCATCTGAAAGTTCTGGAGAAGGCGGGTCTCGTGGCGCGCTCGCGCGAGGCGCAGTGGCGGCCATGCCGCCTCGATGCGGCGCGGCTGAAGCAGGCGACCGAATGGCTCGATGAATATCGCCGCTTCTGGGACGGCAGTTTCGACCGGCTGGATCGCTATCTCGCCAAAACACAAGCCAAGAAAACGCAAACGAAGAAGGACAGGGACTGATGTCGAAGGTCAACGCGAGCACGCCCGCCGATCAGCCGACCATCACCATGGAACGCGAATTCGCAGCGCCCCCGGACGCAGTATTCGGCGCCTATCGCGATCCGGAAGCGCTGAAGGAGTGGTACGGCCCGGACGGTTTTACGATCACCATCATTGCCATGGATTTCCGCGTCGGCGGGCTGTTTCGCTTCACCATGCACGGACCGGACGGCACCGACTATCCGAACCGCATCATCTATCGCGAGATCCTGCCCGGTTCGCGGCTCGCCTATCGTCACGGCTCCGACATCGACGCCGATCCGAACGCCTTCGAGGTCCTGGTCACCTTCGCGCCTCTCGGCGCGGGCCGGACGCTGCTCACCATGCGCTCGACGTTCCCCTCGATCGAGGCGCGCGATGCGGTGATGAAGTTCGGTGCCGTCGAGCTTGGCAAGCAGTCGGTCGAGAAGCTCGCCACCTATGTGGAGCGGAGAGCGAGCTAAAGATCGTTATCGGTCTCACGGAGGCGGGGCTTCGGGATGCTGCGGAAGCTCGTCGGCGATCTTCACCCAGGCGATCTTTTCGCTGACCCAGATGTGCTCGGTCGGCGCAAAGGCGTTGCGGTCGTCGAACAGGGCCAGCGCCACGCCGGCCGCCGTGCCGTTGGTGCGCCATGATCCGATGCGCGTTCCGCACGTCTGGCAGAAGAGCCGCTCCAGGCTCTCGGACGAGGGGTGCCGGCCGATCGGGCCCTCGACAGTGAGCGCGTCCTGAGCGAACAGGGCGCGCGCGAAGAACGGTGCGCCCATCGCCTTCTGGCAAAGCCGGCAGTGGCAGATGCGGACGTTGATCGGTTCGCCTTCCGCCTTGAACCGCACCGCGCCGCAGAGGCAACCGCCTTCGTGGATCATCCTGGTCTGCTCCCATGTTCACTGGAGCAGACACCGTTTCGGCGCGTGCGTCTATCCCAGGTCCCGGATAGCGAAGCGACATCCGGGAGCCTTTCGCAGTCAGCCCCGGATGTCGCTGCGCTCATCCGGGCTACAATTCCTACGCCGCGAGATAATGCGCGATCCGCATGCGGCGCTCTTCGTCGCCGAGTTCGGCGCGGGCGATGACGCGCATGTGGACTGCGTCCGGCCCGTCGACGATGCGGAGCTGACGGCCGTTGGTGTAGATGTCGGCGAGCGGCGTGTCGGGGCTGAGCCCCATGGCGCCGTGGATCTGGATGGCGCGATCGGCCACCCGCGTCAGCATCGACGGCACCGCCACCTTGATCATCGAGATCTGCTTGCGGGCGGCGGCCGCGCCCACGGTGTCGATCAGCCAGGCCGCGCGCAGCACCAGACAGGCGCGCCTGATCGATCTCGATCCGCGACAGCGCGATCGCATCCGACACCGAGCCGTGCTCGTGCAGGTACTTGCCAAAAGCCTTTCGGTCCTTGGCCCGCTCGCACATCAGTTCGAGCGAGAGCTCGGCGAGGCCGATCGCGCGCATGCAGTGATGGATGCGACCCGGTCCGAGCCGTGCCTGCGACATGGCAAAGCCGCCGCCTTCTTCGCCGAGGAGATTCTCCACCGGCACGCGCACGTTGCGGAAGACCACCTCGCAGTGGCCGATAGTGGAGGTGTGGTTCAGCGTCGAGATGTTGCGCACGACCTCGACGCCGGGCGTGTCGCGCGGCACCAGCACCATGCTCTGCTGCCGGTGCGCGGGCCCGCCGAAATCGGTCTTGCCCATGACGATGATCAGGGCGCAGTCGCTGCGGTTCAGGTTG
Source organism: uncultured Alphaproteobacteria bacterium (assembly GCA_963757845.1). Taxonomy (GTDB): domain Bacteria; phylum Pseudomonadota; class Alphaproteobacteria; order Rhizobiales; family Xanthobacteraceae; genus P52-10. The sequence goes on along the minus strand of CAVWTB010000011.1, from coordinate 226,442 downwards.
GTGATGAACCATTTTCGGCCGTTGATGACGTAGTCGCCGCCTTCCTTGCGGATCGAGGTCTGGATGTTGGTCGCGTCGGAAGAGGCGACGTCCGGCTCGGTCATGGCGAAGGCCGAATGGAATTCGCCGTTCAGCATCGGCTTCAGCCAGCGCTCGGCCTGCGCCGGCGTGGCGAACATGTGCAGCAGCTCCATGTTGCCGGTATCCGGCGCGTTGCAGTTGAAGACTTCCGACGCCCACTCGACCCGGCCCATGATCTCGGCGATCGGCGCATAGTCGAGATTGCTCAGGCCCTGTCCCGGCTCGTCGGCGCGCAGCTTTGGCAGGAACAGATTCCAGAGACCTTCCGATTTCGCCAGCGCCTTCAGCTCCTCCATGAAGGAGAGCGGGTATTTGCCCTCGTGGTGCTCCTTCTTGGCCTGCGCCGCGCGCGGCAGAACGTGGGCGTCCATAAAGCTCTGAACCTGCGTGCGAAATCGTTCGCAAGTCTCCGAATAGGTGAAATCCATCATCGTTCTCCGGCTGCCAAATCCTTCGTAAGCCAGACTAGGCGAGGGCAGTGCATCATTGAACTTGATATTGATGATCTTTATAATCACTCAGATGAATATCAATGCGCTCGGAGATTCCCGGTGAATCTCAACGCAATCGACCTCAACCTGTTCGTCGCGTTCGACGTCATCTACGCCGAGCGCAATCTCACGCGCGCGAGCGAAGTGCTGAACATCACCCAGCCGGCGGTCAGCAACACGCTGGCGCGGCTGCGCGCCACCTTCGGCGACAAGCTGTTCGTGCGCACCGGCAACGCCATGGTGCCGACGCCGGTGGCGCAGAGCCTCGTCGGTCCGGTACGGCAGGCGCTGCGGCAGCTGCGCGCGAGCGTCGATCAGCTGAAGAGCTTCGATCCGGCGACGTCGGAGAAGATCTTCAACTTCAGCCTCGGCGACGCCGCAGCCACCATCCTGATGCCGGAGCTCGCGGGCGCCATTCGCCGCGCCGCGCCGCATGTGAAGATCAATTGCAGCCAGGTCGACCGGCGCGAGATCGCAAGCGAGCTCGCCTCGGGTGAACTGGACTTCGCGCTGGATATTCCCGAACTGGAGAAGCCGGACCTCAACGGCGTCGACATCCTGCGCGATCGTTACGTCTGCGTGCTCCGGCATGGGCATCCGTTTGCGAAGCGGGCGATCACGCTCGACGACTACCTGGCGCTGGAGCACGTGATGGTGTCGAGCCGAAGGCGCGGCCGCGGGATCATCGACATCGCGCTGGCGCGGATCGGCCGGCAGATCGACAACGCCATGCGCGTCGCGCACTTCCAGCCGGCGCTGCATGTGGTGATGAGCAGCGACATGGCGGTGACGGTGCCGCTGTCGCTCGCCGCGCGTTACGAGGTCGTCCGCAAGAAGCTGCCGTTCGAAGTTCCGCCGCTGCGCACGGTGCTGTACTGGCACCGCAACGCCGACCACGATCCCGCCAGTATCTGGATGCGCAAGCAAATCGTCGAGGCGAGCCGGCAGCTCCGCCCCGACGCGCCCGCAGGGCGCGACCAGAGCCGTGTCAAGGTGCGGGAACGGGCCGGCAAAGGCGGCAATTGAGCATTGCGTGCGCGGGGCGGGGCGGTTACATCGTCTGCACGTCATTCCGGGTTCGCGCTTGGCGCGCCCTGGAATGACGAAATAGAAGTTTGGACTACTGGATATGCGCGCGGAAATCGAAAGACTCGTCGAAGAGATCAAGCAGTCGGTCGGGCTGCTGAGGAGGCATCTTTGACGTCGATACATCGACGGCGCGGCTCGCCGAGCTGAACAAGCTCGCCGAAGACCCCGATCTCTGGAACGATCCCCAGAAAGCCCAGAAGCTGATGCAGGAGCGGACCTCGCTGGAGGATTCGCTGACCGGCATCGGCAAGGTCGAACGCGAGCTGGAAGACCAGATCGGCATGATCGAGCTCGGCGAGGCCGAGAACGATGCCGGCGTCGTGGCCGAGGCCGAGCAGGCGCTGCGCGCGCTGAAGAAGGAAGTCGCGCGGCGCGAGCTCGAGGCGCTGCTCTCGGGCGAGGCGGACGCCAACGATTCCTATCTCGAAGTGCATGCGGGCGCGGGCGGCACCGAGAGCCAGGACTGGGCGGCGATGCTGTTGCGCATGTACACCCGCTGGGCCGAGCAGCACGGCTACAAGATCGAATATCTGGAAGAGACCGAGGGCGAAGAGGCCGGCCTCAAATCGGCGACGATCCAGATCAAGGGCCACAACGCCTATGGCTGGCTGAAGACCGAGGGCGGCGTGCACCGTCTCGTCCGCATCTCGCCGTTCGACTCCAATGCGCGGCGGCATACGTCGTTCTCCTCCGTCGCCGTGTTTCCGGTGGTCGACGATCGCATCCAGATCGACATCAAGGAAGCAGACGTGCGCACCGACACGATGCGCTCCGGCGGCGCCGGCGGGCAGCACGTCAACAAGACCGAATCCGCGGTGCGGCTGACGCACATCCCGACCGGCATTGCGGTCGTCTGTCAGGCTGGCCGCTCGCAGCACAAGAACCGCGCGCAGGCCTGGGACATGCTGCGTGCCCGGCTCTACCAGGTGGAATTGAAGAAGCGCGAGGAACAGGCTGCCGCCGATCAGGCCGCCAAGACCGACATCGGCTGGGGCCACCAGATCCGCTCCTACGTGCTGCAGCCCTATCAGATGGTGAAGGACCTGCGCACCGGCGTGCAGACCTCCGACACGCAAGGCGTGCTCGACGGCGACCTCGACGAGTTCATGGCCGCGACGCTCGCGCAGAAGGCGTTTGGCGGCGGGCCGGACGAGATCGACGACGTCGACTGACGGGCGATTACGTCGCGACACACGTTTCCCGCGAAGTGGCCGACACACGACCGTCAAGAAAAGTACGTCAGCTGGATGCTGATGCACGCTTCGACGGTCTGCTGGCAGACCTTCGCAATGGGTCCGTGCTGCGGTCCGACCGCGCGTGGTCGTGATCAGCCGATCGGCCAGATTGTCGCAACGCGATAGCAACGAAGGCGGGGACGGCGCTGCTTGCGACGTTGATTCGCCGCTGTTAGGCTGCCGCAAAACAAACAACAAAAAAAGCGGTTCAACGCAACGCCACCGGGAGGATTGCTATGCGCATTCGAGCGCTGTTGGCTGCATGTATTATCGCTCCGGCATTCGCCGTGGCCGGAAGCGCCGATGCGCAGACGGTTGATGGGCCAAAGGTCACGTGGAAGCTTGGCGCCTGGGGTAAACCGAGAGCGGCGAGCAAAGGCGTCGATACCCTCGCCGCTTACGTGAAAGAGCAGACCGGCGGCAAGTTCACGATCAATGTCGGTTACGGCGCCTATGGCGAGCCGAAAGAGCTGCTCGATCTGGTATCGGTCGGCGCCATCGAAGCGACGAACATGTGCTCTTCGTATCATCCGGAGAAGCACCCGGGTTACACGGCGCTCGATCTTCCCTTCCTGCCGTTCCCGAACGCCGACGTGCAGGAGAAGGTGCACGAGAAATTCCATCAGCACCCCTATGTCCGGCAGGAGCTGGCGAAGTGGAAAGCCTTCCCCTTCATGTCGACGCTGCTGCCGCAGTACGAGTTCATCGGCCGCAGCAGCCCGGCGCCGAAGAAGCTGTCGGACTGGAAGGGGCTGCGGGTGCGCGCGATCGGCGGCATCGGCTCGGCGATGGCCAAGCTTGGCGCGGTGCCGACCTCGGTCGACGCGACCGAAGTCTACAATCTGATCGAGCGCGGCACGGTCGACGCCGCCTCGTTCCCCTCGACCTACGCCCACGGATCGTACCGGACCTATGAGGTCGGCAAGTGGTTCACCTCCAACCTCTCGCCGGGCACGCAATCCTGCCCGGTGGTGATCGGCATCGAGGCCTGGAACAAGCTGCCCAAGCAATATCAGGAGCTGCTCGAGAAGGGTAAGCAGATCGCTTACGTGGAGCAGAAGAAGGCCTACGCAGAGGCGGACGACAAGTATCTCGTGGAGTTCAAGAAGAAGAACCTGGAGTTCATCACCTACTCCAAGGAGGATCTGGCGGAATTCCAGAAGGTCGGCGGCAAGCCGGTTTGGGACGAGTGGGTTGCCGAGAAATCCAAGCAAGGCGTTCCGGCGCAAGAGCTGTTGAACCTGATCCTCGACACCGCGAAGGCGGCGGCGCCGAAGTCATAACAGCAGCGCACCTCCGTTCGCGGCGCCGGTCTTCGCCGGTTGCCGCGCAACGGTGATCCGTCTTCGGGGAAGGGGAGGAGGATGGCCTTGCATTCGGCCACGGCGCCGCCAGCGCCGGCATTGTCCAAAGTCAGTCGCTGGCTTGCCGGGCTGGAGGACGCGCTCAACTTGTGCGCGGCGGCGGCGATCTTCTTCCTGATGTTCGTCGGCGTGTTCCAGATCGTCAGCCGAACCGTGTTCGGCACCGCGATCTACGGCTATATCGACTATATCGAGCAGGCGAGCCCGATCTTCGCCCTGCTGGGCATTGCCTATTGCCAGCGCCTCGGCGCGCATGTGCGCATGGACCTGATCCTGCGCGGTCTTCCCAAACGTCTGCTCTGGGCGATGGAGGGGCTGGCCGTGGTGCTTGGCGCTGCTCATCGTCACCGTTCTGATCGACAGCACGTTCGCGAATTTCCTGCGCGCCTGGCAGCGCGGCGATTCCAGCATGGACATCCGCCTGCCGGTCTGGCCGTCCAAGCTGATGGTGCCGGTCGCGCTGTCGGTGCTCTGGCTCCGGCTGGTGATCCAGACCTGCGACTATGCACGCCTTGTCGTTTATCCGGATGCAACGCCGATTGCGGTGCCGGTGCTCGGAGACGGCCGAGGAGCAGGCGAAGGCGGAAATCGAAGAGGCCCTCGGGCGCGAAGGCAGGACCGGCGCATGATCGATCTGGAACCGCTGCATCTTGGCGTCGTGGGGTGCGGCCTGCTGGTCCTGTTGTGCGTGCTCGGCGTGCGGATCGCGTTTGCGGCGGCGATCGTCGGAACGCTGGGGCTCGTCAGCATGCTGGGCTGGAGCAGGGGCATCAGCGCGATCGGCACCATTCCGCACGCAACGACGGCGAACTATACCCTCAGCGTGCTGCCGATGTTCATCCTCATCGGCTATCTCGCCTACTACGCCCGCATCACCGAGGCCGCTTTTGAGGCGGCGCGGCGCTGGTTCGGCTGGATGCCGGGCGGCCTTGCGATCGGCACCGTCTATGCGGTGGCCGGCTTCTCGGCCGTGTCCGGCGCGAATACCGCGGCGGCGGCCGTGTTCTCCAAGGTCGCGATCCCCGAGATGCTGAAGGCCGGCTACGACAGGCGACTTGCCGCCGGCGTCGTTGCGGCCGGCGCCACGCTCGACAGCCTGATTCCGCCAAGCGCATTGCTCGTCGTCTACGGCATCATCGTCGAGGAATCGATCGGCAAGCTGCTGATCGCGGGGTTCGCACCCGGCATCTTCTCGGCGCTCGTCTACACCGCGATCATCGCCATCATGTGCACTCGCAACCCGTCGCTCGGTCGGCCGATCCGCGGCTTCACCTGGGGGCAGCGCTTCGCATCGCTGCCCGGCACGTTCCCGATCGTGCTGGTGATCGCCATCATCTTCTACAGCATGCTGTACGGCTGGGCGACGCCGACCGAAGCCGGCGCGCTCGGCGCCTTCTGCGTGTTCGTCATCGCGCTGTTCCACGGCATGAAGCAGAAGGAGCTGAAGCAGGCGCTGCTCGAAAGCGCCAAGCTGACGGCGATGATCTTCACGGTGATCTGGGGCGTGCTGATCTTCACCCGCTTTCTCGGTTTCGTCGGATTGCCGAAAGCGCTTGCCGAATGGGTCGTCGAGCTCAACATGCCGCCGATTGGCGATCCTGCTCGCCATCTATGTCCTGTATCTGGTGCTCGGCACGATCATCGAAGGCATCGGCATGTTCCTCCTGACCCTGCCGGTGATCTTCCCGGTGGTGCAGGCGCTCGGTTTCGATCCGATCTGGTTCGGCATCATCCTGGTGAAGCTCAACGGCATTGCGACCCTGTCGCCGCCGGTCGGCCTGGTCGTGTTCGTCGTCAACGGCGTGCGGCCGGATATTCCAGTCGCCGATATCTTCCGCGGCATCGGTCCGTTCATCGTCGCCGACATCATCACGATCGCGGTTCTGACTGCTTTCCCGGAGATCGTGACCTTCATCGTCAAGAGCGCCAGCTGAGACGCACTTAACCATAGGATCGGCGGCGCTGCCGCTTCATGGTTTCCACCGCGCGCCAGGCGATCGAGCGTCGCTTCAGCCCACGCGTGTCGGGGTAGATAAAGACGCGCGCGACGCGTCCCCACCTCAGTTCGAGGGCGTGGATGCCGTGATTGACGGTCCGAACGCCGTCCGTCCCGGAATTGCTTTCGTTCCATTCGGCAATCACGAGCGTGCGCCACGGGCCGCCGCTGATCCAGACGGTCTCGACGTCGAACGTAATGTCCGGAAGTAGCCGATAGAGCCTTTCGTACCAGCGCCGGGTGGCGGCGAGCGTCCTGCCGCGAGCCGCCGAGGGCTGTATCACCAGCGAACTGGTGCTCGAAGACAGGAGCGAGGCTCGCCAGGAAGGGTTCGGCGTTGCCGCGGCTGACTTGCGTCGAAAAGCTTCAAGAACTTACGGCGAACGATGCGGTGGTACATGCGGCATCCATTAGTTCATTCATTGAACTAACATTATAGATTGAGTTCAATGATGCAACTTGGTAAGATGCGACGCATGGAGAGAACGAGTTTTGCGCAGATGCGCTGCTCTCTGGCGCGCGGGCTCGACCTGATCGGCGACTGGTGGTCGCCACTGATCCTGCGCGACCTGTTTCTCGGGGTCGTGCGGTTCGACGAACTGGTCGAGGACCTCGGGATTTCCCGCAATCTCCTGGCGCGCAGGCTGCGCGCGCTCGCCGCCAACGGCGTCATCGAGCGCATCGCCTATCAGCGTCAGCCGGTGCGCTACGATATCGCCTGACCGAAGCTGGCCGCGATCTCGTACCGGCGCTGCTGGCGCTGATGGCGTGGGGTGATCGCTGGGCCGCGCCGAAGCAGGGACGGCCGATCATGTTCCGGCATGGTCGCTGTGGTCACGAATTCGACGCCGCGGATCACCTGCTCGGCCTGCGGACAAGCCCCTGGCGTGCAATGACCTGATCGCGCTTCCGGGGCCTGGCGGGGCCGCAGAGGCGCGGCACGAAGGTCGTGGCGCGAAAGCTTGCTTGCTGCGGGCAGGGAGCGCGCTGGCCGACAAAGACGGGCCGACCTGAGAAGCGATCAGCCGTAGCGAACGCAGGACAAGATCGGCGCGGGCTGCCACGTCGACCTTCGGCAGCACGATCGTCTCATATCCCAGCTTCGGATACGCGCTGAGCAGACGCCATATTCTCGACGGCAGCTTCAAAAATGTGAGGCCGCTCGTCGTCAAACGTGATCCGGGCCACGGCGGCGTCGGACACCGGCCAAGGACATCGCGATCGCACGGCGCGCGAATTTTGCCGCGTCGATCCACGGCAGCGCCGAGCCGTCGCTCTGCAGTTCCTCGTTGACGACCTTCGCCCGGTTCATTGACGACCGCAAAGCCGCGCCGGCGCAGTTCGGCGAGCAGCGTGGATTTTCCGCCGCCCGAGCAGCCTGAAATGATCACAAATCGTTCGATCGCATGCCTCCTCGTGCTTGATGAAGGTTTGTTGATCCGCACAGGCGGAATTGCGAGTTGCAATATCGGCCGCGCTGCAGTCTGCTCATGGCTCCAGAACGAAGCCGGGAGGACGTCATGAGGCTCGAGGGCGGATGCTATTGCGGCCAGGTGCGCTATGTGGCCGAGGGCGAGGCGATGATGCAGGCGCAGTGCCACTGCCGCGAATGCCAGTACATCACGGGCGGCGCGCCGAACATGTTCATGGCGATCCCGATTGCCGGCTTCAGCTTCACCAAGGGCACACCAAAACAGTTCACGCGCAAGGATCTCGAGCGGCCGGTGACGCGCGAGTTCTGCCCGGAATGCGGCACGCACCTCATCACGCGCCCGCTGGGGCTGCCGGCCGTCATCGTCAAGGTCGGCACCCTCGACGATCCAAAGCAGTTCACGCCGAAAGCTGCGATCTACACGGTCGACAAGCAGGCGTTCCATCAGATCCCGGACGGGATGCCGACCTTCGAGCGGCTGCCGGCGAGGGGCTGAACGGCCGAAAGCTCTGTCCGCCGCGGCTCAGCCTGCGGTTTCCGCTTTCGCTGCCGGCGCGGCCGTGGCCTGCGCCGTCGCGGGCAGGATGCGGCCTGAGAACGTCACGCCGACCTGCGCCGTCGCGAAGCGCTCGACGACCGTTTGCCGGTCGAACGAGCCTTCGAGGCTGACCAGCTCCAGCGACGAGAGAATGTGCGTGACCTCAGCACCGCCGTCGCCGAACGGCAGCAGCAGGCGTTCGCAGTCGATCGCATTGCCCGACGGATCAGGCGTGGTGATCGACATGTAGATGATGTTGCGGCTTGTCGCGCATTCATCGAGGCCGGCGAAAATGATATCGCGCAGAGGCTGGGGCGCCTCGGCCGGGCGAACCACAGGTCCGAAAGCTTCGACGGCATAGTCGCCGCGATAGAGGTGACGGTAGGTGCGCTCGGCGTTCGAGCCTTCGACGGCCCAGACCAGCACGCGCCGCGGATCGTGCGCACGTTCGCCGGGAGTGAAGTCGGCAAATCGCGGAAGGCCTTGCCGTGCGTACAGTGCCTGCCAGTGGATGACGAGATTTCGCTGGCTGATCGACTTCACGGCGTGAACCGGGATGAGATCGAACTGCATCGAGAGCGCCCGAGAAAGTGGAATACGGAAAGCGACGACCGGCCGCAGCAATCAAAGCGACTGTTGAACCTGGCCGCATTCCTTGCAGGTAAACTTCACGCGCACGGAATCCTTATCCGCCGACAACCTGTTCGGCGCGCCGCACTTGCCGCATTTCGCCTCGATCCGCGTCTTGCCCTGCTTGATCGAGATGGTCTTGCGTTCGAGCGCTTCGCGAATCAGCCGCTCGGTTTCCTCACGCATTGCCTGCTTGGACATGAACGAACCCGGTTACCTGGAGGGTGGGGATACTTACGTTGACCGCACGGTCGCGTAAAGCCAATAGTCCGCTACCCCGCATGCATTCCCAGGATATCGTTTTGACACGACTGCGTGATGACGCAGTCGGGCTCGAGAACCGCAGCGCGGAACTGCGGCCATCGGGGTTTTGTGCCCGTACAAAAATTGAACCGGGGCGAGCTCTCGCCTAATCTGTCGAAAGCAAAATCATCACGTGCATCACCGTCGTGCTCGCAACTCTCGACATCGCGTTCCGCGCCGCCGGCATTTCCCTGCTGGTGCTGATCGCCGTCGTGCTGCTGCGCGATTTCGGCGCAAAAGCCGCAGCGCGGCTGGCCGCGGCGCTTGCCGCCGGCACGGCGGTCTATGCCGTGAGCTCAGCGGCGGGATTTTCGAGCTTCATCGGGCAGGGAACCTTCGTCGGCGCCTCGCTGATCGCAATCGCGACCGCCAACATCGTCGTCTTCTGGCTGTTCACGCGCGCGGTGTTCGACGACGCGTTTGAGGTGCGCCTGTCGCATCTCGCGGTCTGGCTCGCCGTTGCGGGCATCAGCTTCGCCAACTGCTTCCTGGCCGGCGCGAGCATGACATGGCCGGCGTATCTGATCGGAGCCGGTCTCAATATCCTTTCGCTCGCCTTCATCGCGCTTGCGATCGCGCAGACCATCGCCACGTGGTCCGGCGATCTCGTCGAAGGACGGCGGCGGCTGCGGGCGTTTGTGGTGACGGTCGCAGCAGTCTACGGCGTGTTCAATGCGCTCTTGCAGCTCGTGGGACAGGCCGGTCCGCCGTCGCCGACCGTCAGTGCCGCCAATGCGGCGATCCTTCTTCTGGTCGTTGCCGCCATCGCGCTGTCGCTGACGCGGCTTGCGGGCGACGACCTGTTTGCAGCGGCAGCAGCGCCCGCGCTTGCGGCGGAGAATGCTGCGCCGGAAACCTCGCTCGCCGACCGGAAGCTTGTCGACGCGCTGAACGCGCTGATGATCGAGCAGCGGGTCTATCGCGAGGAGGGGCTCAGCATCGGCGCGCTGGCGTCAAAGCTCGGGGTGCCCGAATACCGGCTGCGGCGGCTGATCAACGGCCAGCTCGGCTATCGCAACTTCAACGCCTTCCTGAACGGCTACCGGATCGAGGAGGCGCGCGCCGCGCTCGCCGACCCGTCGCAGGCCGAGGTGCCGGTGACGACCATCGCGCTCGATGCCGGCTTCCAGTCGATCGGCCCCTTCAACCGCGCGTTCAAGGTGTCGACCGGCGTCACGCCGAGCGAATATCGGCGCGCGAGGCTGGCCGGGGCTACGACCTAAAGCCTTAAGTTGCCTGCACTATTTCGAAATCGGCCAGCCGCGCTTGGCGCCATTTTCCGAAATCGGCGAGCGCCGTCCGCTGCAATCCGCTCCTGTCCCGTGACGCGCCGGCTGGCGCAGCATGCAAAGGGACAGGTTCATGATCGCAAAGGCAGGTTTGGCCGCGCTCGCGGCGGTGGCGGCGTTCGGTTCGGTTTCGGTCGCGATCGCGCGGCCCGACAACGCGGCGCGGGTGATGACCGGCTTCGTCAGCCATACCGTCTGCTCGAAGGTCTTCGTCTCCGCGCCTCGACGCCGAGCGCGTCTATGCGGAGATGATGCAGGCGACCGCCGGCGCCTGGCTGATCGGCTGGGGTTTCGACGTGAAGGTCGACCGCGCGCGGGGCGAGGTCCAGACGACGCTGTTCGGTGCGGCCAAAGCCCGCGCGCAGTTTTATCGCGGGTTGGGATGCATGCTCGAGCATGGCGGCAATACTGCGTGGGCGGCAGCCGCGAACATCCCGACGGTCGCCAAATCCGCCGAGCCGCCGCTGGTCGAGACGCGCGATCCGGCGATTGCAGCGGCGCTGGAGCGCGCGTTCGCCGAGGATGGTTCGACCAGGAAAGTCACCAAGGCGGTGGTGGTGATGAAGGACGGCCGCATCATCGCCGAACGCTACGCGCCGGATCACGGCACAGATACGCCAATTCTCGGCTTCTCGGCGACGAAGTCGGTCATCAACGCGCTCGCCGGAATTCTGGTGCGCGAGGGCCGACTGAAACTCGATGCGCCGGCGCCGATCGCGCAGTGGCAAGGGCCAAGCGATCCGCACGGCGCCATCACCGTCAACCATCTGATGCGCCACACCGCGGGGCTGGCGTTCGGCTCATCGCTGATGGCCTCGCTCGGCAGCGCGTGGGAGCCGGTGAACCGGATGAAGTTCCTCGAGCGCGACATGGCGGCGTTCGCGGCGGAAGCAAAGCTCGAAACTGTGCCGGGCAGCACGTGGAACTATCACGACGGCAACACCGTGCTGCTCGCGCGGGTGATCACCGACGCGGTCGGCGGCAAGCCTGCGGATCTGCTGCGCTTCGCACATCGCGAATTGTTCGGTCCGCTCGGCATGCGGCATGTGACGCTGGAGTTCGATGCGGCCGGCACGGCGGAAGGATCGAGCCAGATGCTGGCCTCGGCACGCGACTGGGCGCGGTTCGGACAGCTCTTTGCCGACGATGGCATGATCGGCGAGCGGCGCGTTCTGCCGCAAGGCTGGGTGGATTACTCCGCGTCGCCGACGCCCGGCGCCTTCGTCGGCTACGGCGCGGGTTTCTGGACCAACCGCGACGACAGTTTTGGCGCCCAGTATCGCATCAAGCACGGCATGCCGCGCGATGCGTTCATGGCCAAGGGTCAGTTCGGGCAGTATGTGGTGATCGTGCCGTCCGAACGACTCGTGGTCGCGCGCTTCGGGGTGACCGGCGGCATGAACGACGTGGAAGGCGTGAGCCGGCTTGTTGCAGACGTGATCGAGGCGACGCGGGAGTAACAGCTCGTCATTCCGGACGATGCGCAGAAAGCGCATCGATCCGGATTCCGGCCTCTCTGCCGTGGCGGGACCTAACCCGCAGCCACGCCCACCAGCGGCGACGGTGTTACGCCGAGCTCTTCCAGGAAAGGCGCGGCGTTGTCGATGCGGCCGGTCATTTTCTTCGGATCGCCGGTGACGAGGATGTAGACGGCTTCCGCGATGTTCTCGATCGGCGAGACGCGATGCTTGGTCTTCTCGGTGATCAGGCCGTGCACGGCGACGCCCGGCGTCGCGACCAGGCCCGGTGCGATCACGTTGACGGAAATGTTGTCGTTGTAGACTTCCGAGGCGAGGCCGGTGGAAAAACGCTCGAGCGCCGCCTTGCACATGCCGTAGACGGTGCCGCCGGCGCGCAGGTTCTCGTACGGCAGTTTCGGATGCCAGGCGGCGCCGGAGGAGATCGTGACGATGGCTCCCTGCTTGCGCTCGCGCATCGACGGCAGCACCAGCTGCGACAGATGCAGCGCGGCCCACACCTGCACCTCGATCATCAGCTTGAAGCGCTTTTCCGGAAAGCTTTCGATCGGATAGTAGAAGGTCACCGCGCCGTTGTTGATCAGGATATCGATCGGGCCGTAGAGCCCCGTCGCATCCTGCACCAGTTGCTCGCGCGCCTCGGATTGCGACAGGTCGCAGGTCAGGTAATTGGCTTCGCCGCCGGCCTCGCGGATGCGCTTGACCGTGTGCTTCAGCGTGCCGGGCAGGGTGCTCTGCCCGTCGTCGGCGGTGCGCGCGGTGCAGACGACTTTCGCGCCCTCCATGGCCAGACGCGTCGAGATCGCCTCGCCAATGCCGCGGCTCGCGCCGGTGACAAGCGCGACCTTGCCCTTGAGCTTGCCGTTGGGGTTGACCTTCGCCTCCGCCATGACCGTTCCTCCCGATGCTAAAACGTTTCCATTTTTGGTGGGCGCACTTTAGGGCGGATGGCGGTGGAGGCAACGGCCGCGGCTGCGCGTCCTCGCACAAGAGGTCTACGGCGATCGCATTGCGGGGAACAACGAAGTGCGCCCGGCATCGAAGCGCATGCGCATAGGTCTCGGGCCTCTTATCATCGGAGCCGCCTCAGCTCGATCCGAGCCGAACACCCGCGCGCAAGAACTTCTGCGGATCGACCGCATCGCCGTCGATGCGGGTCTCGTAATGGAGGTGGGGACCGGTCGAGCGGCCGGTCGAGCCGACGGCGCCGATCACCTGGCCGATGCGGACGATGTCGCCGACCTTGACGTTGATTTCCGACAGATGGCCGTAGCGGGTCGTCAGCGTATTGCCGTGGTCGATCTCGACCATCTTGCCGTAGCCGCCTTGCCAGCCGGCGGCGATCACCTTGCCATAGGCCGTCGCGCGGACCGGATCGCCGCTGGACGCGCGAAAATCGAGCCCGGTGTGCATCGCCGGCCTGCCGAGGAACGGATCGGAGCGGATGCCGAAGCCGGAAGAGAATTCCACCTGACCGATCACCGGCTTGCGGTAGGGAACGACCGCAAGCGTCCGGTTCAGCCGGTCGATCTGCGAGCGGGTCAGGCTGATGCGGTAGAGCTGGCGCTCGAACGGACCGGCATCGCGCGCCGGCTTTGCCGGAACGAACGGCCCGCCGACGCCCGCTTGCGGCGGCGCGGTGGTCTCCATATCGCCGAGGTTGAGGCCGAGGTCGGTGAAGACGCCGCGCATCCGCCGCATGCGCGACTCAAAACTCTCCTCGAGCGAATTCAGCGCCGCCATCTGCCGGCCTTCGACGCCATCCAGTGAAAGTTGGAGACGGGTCAGCACACTGCCGACGCCGGCGGTCTTGGTGAGCTCGCCCGGCTTCAACAGACTGGCGAAAGCGGTGGTGCGTGATTCGAGCCGCGCCTCGCGGTCCGGCGGCGCGACAAAGACGACCGTGTCGGTCACGGCCTGTGGCTTGATCGAGCCGGTGACGATCGGATCGGCGAGCGCTGCGCCGCGTCCTGGCGTGCGCACCGATCCGGTCGGCGCGGTGTCGGGCAGGCCGCCGAGCGCGGTGGTGCGCTGTTCGAGCGTCATCTGCCGGCGCTGGATCTGGTCCAGCTTCTGTTCGAACTGCTCCTGATCCAGCAGCTGGCGGCTGGTGGTGCGGTCGATCTGCGCGCGCAGTTCCGCGATGCGATCCTCGTAGGCGTATTGCATCTCCGCCTGGCGTGCGACCAGGCGCGTCAGCACGTCGTCGCGAAAGGTGAAATAGGTTGCGGTGGCGGCCGACCATGCGCCCATGATGACGACCGAAACGACCACGCTCCAGAACAGCACGGGCCCGACACGAACCCGCTTGCCTGCGTGCGAGAGCGTGTAGTCACTTTCGCGTGCCACCTGAGGCTGCTGTGGAGCAGGGCGGGCCGCAGGCTCTGCGCTCCTGCCCGTACGCGCGTGGTTGCTCCGAAAATTGCTCAGGCCGGTGCGACATCAAAACTCCACGCCGGCAACGCGATCGACCGGCCACTAACTGGAGCGATTTGAGCCGCTTATGGTTAATTTTCGGAAAATGGGTTCCGGCTTACAGGGTCTTGGCCGCCTCCAGCACCTCGGCGGCATGGCCATCGACCTTCACCTTGCGCCAGATGCGGGCGACGCGGCCGTCGGCCCCCACCAGAACCGTTGTGCGAATAATTCCAAGGAAGGTCCTGCCATACATGGATTTTTCGCCCCAGGCGCCATACGCCTTGATGGTCTGAAAGTCGGCGTCGGCGCCGAGCGGAATGCCGAGCGAATGCTTGTCGCGGAATTTGGTCTGGGCGCGAACGTCGTCGGCCGAGATACCGACCACGGAGGCTGCCAGCCTGCTCGAACTGCTTCAAGTGACGGGTGAAGTCGATCGCCTCAAGGGTGCAGCCCGGCGTGTCTGCGCGCGGGTAGAAAAAGATCACGAGCTTGCTGCCGGCGAAGTCGGCGAGCCGAACGACAGAATCGCCGTCGCGCTGGAGCGTGAAATCCGGTGCAGGATCGCCCTCGCGTAACCCTGTCGCAGCGCTCGCCGCCGGCTTGAGCGGCGCTTTGGGCTTTGCCGATTTCTTGACGGTTTTGGCGGAAGCTGTCGCGCGCGATGCGGCGGATGCCTTGCGCGCTGTGGGCGCCTTGCGTTTGGAGGCCGACTTTGATGCTGATTTCTTTGGTGATTTTCGCGCCATGCGCCTTCCTTTCGTCGCTTTCCGCCGGTCAAAGGGATAATACTCCAGTGCCGTCATGTTTGCTGAACTTCGCAAGCCCGGCGCTGGACTTGCCGTCGCCAGATGTTGGGGGCCGTCGATACTGTGGAAATCTGCGGTCCGGGGCGTATGGTGATTCGTTGTTCGCTTGGTGCGGAGCGCCCGTAACTGAATGACGGGAAATGGTAACCGAGGATCGGCGGCATTGCCGCCGAGCGGGCGAATGACGCATGAAGGCGTCCGAGCAGGCGCGAGACAACAGGCAGGCGCGCCGCCGCCGGCCCGCGCCGCCTCCGCCGAATGGCGCGCGAAATGCTGGCAGGACGAGCAGGACGAGGCCGCCCATGCCGCAAAGAAGCTCCTGAGCGGGCCGCGCAGCTACGTTTCCGGCTCCTTTTTCTACCGCGTGGGCGACGGCTTGCGGCAGCTCGTCAATCAGGTTCGCGCCGCATCGCTGGGCGAGCCGGCTCGTCTCGCTCACGCTGATCCTCGCCGCGCTGTCGGGCAGCGCGTTCGGCTTGTTGTGGTGGCGGCTCGGCGAAGGGCCGATCGCATTCGACGTGGCGACGCCGTGGCTCACCAGCGCGATCAGGGACAACGTCAGCAGCGAATATGCTGTCGAGATCGGCGGCACCCAGATCGAGCGTGCCGGCCGCGCGCGCATTGCCGTGCGCGTGCTCGACATCATCGTGCGCGACCGCGACGGGCAGATCGTGGCGACGGCGCCGAAGGCCGAGGTTCGCATTTCCGGCACGTCGCTGCTGCTCGGCCGGCTGCGGGCGGAAAGCCTGAGCCTCGTTGACGCCGAATTGTCGGTGCTGATCGAGCAGGACGGCCGCGTCAGCGTCTCGACCGGCGCCAACGCGCGGCCGCTGGTCACCGCAACGCCGGCGGACCTCGCCTCCGCATCCAACCTGCCGTCCTCGCCGGCGGCACCAGCGCAGCCCGGCCGGTCGAACGTGCAGGCCTCGGCGCCCGCTGCGCCGTCATCGGGCATGGATACGCTGTTGGCCGCGCTCGCGCGCCTCGACGGCATGAACACGTCCGGGCTCGACGGCTACGAGCTCAACGAGATCGGCATCAAGAACTCAAACATCGTCGTCGACGATCGCCAGAGCGGCAATCACTGGAGTTTTGAGAACATCACGCTCAGCGTGCGCCGTCCGAGCGGCGGCGGCATCGCCGTCAGCGTCGGCGAAGAGAACCCGAACCGGCCGTGGTCGTTCCGCGCGTCGGTCGGTCCGCAGGTGAACGGCGTGCGCAGCGTCGACATCTCAGCCGAGCGGGTGCTGATCAAGGACCTGTTGTTCGCGCTGCGCCTGAAGGACGCGTCCTACACCGCCGACCTGCCGATCACCGGCCGCCTGCGCGGCGAGATCGGCCGCGATGGCTTGCCGACCTATTTCACCGGCAAGATCGGCATCGAGGCCGGCAGCATCATCGACCGCCGCGCGCCCGAATATCCGATGAACATCGACCGGGCCGACATCAGCGTCGACTGGGATTCGACGCGGCGGGTGCTGGTCGCGCCGTTCCAGGTGGTCGCGGGCCAGAACCGGATCACGCTGCTTGCGCATCTGGAGCCGCCGAACGACAGCGTGCCGAACTGGCAGCTCGGCCTCTCCGGCGGCACCATCGTCCTTCCGGGCGAGGGCAACGAAGCGCCGCTGATCTTCAACCGCATCGCCGTGCGCATGCGGTTCGATATCGAAGGCCAGCGCATCGTCCTGACGCAGGGCGATATCTCCAACGGCACGCGTCGGCGTCGCCGGCACCGGGACATTCGACTATTCGACCGCCGAGCCGCGGCTGACCGCCGGCATCGCCGGCACGCCGATGTCGGCCTCCGAGCTCAAGCGCATGTGGCCGGTGGTCATCAATCCGGAAGTGCGCGAGTGGGTGCTCGAGCGGGTCGACGGCGGCTCGCTGCAGCGCGCGGAAATCGCCATCAACGCGCCGACGCATACGCTCGCCCGCGGCGGACCGCCGATCCCCGATGACGGGCTTTCGATCAACTTCATCGCCAACAACGTGAAGCTGCGCCCGGTGGACGGCCTGCCGCCGGTCATCGATGCGGGCATGCGCGTGCGCATCACCGGCCGCACGGCCAATGTCAGCATCGCAGCAGGCAGGCGATGGAGACCGCGGGCGGCCGCAAGCTCGGCGTCTCCGATTTCGTGTTCGAGATTGCGGATCTCGCGCCGAAGCCGATGCAGACGAAGGTGCGTTTCCGCGTCGATGCGCCGGTGCCGACCGTCGCCGAAATCCTTTCCTCCGACCGCTGGAGCGAATTCTCCGGCGTGCCGATCGATCCCGCAACCAGCAAGGGCGCGACGGCGGCGGTGGTGACGCTGGCGATGCCCGCTCAAGAAAGAGCTGACCAAGCACGAAACGACGTACACGGTCAACGCCGACCTGAACAACGTGTCAGTCGACAAGCTGGTGATGAATCAAAAGCTTGAAGCCAACAACCTGAAGCTCGTCGCGAACAACCAGGGCTTCCAGATCAGGGGCGACATCAAGATCAACGGCCAGACGGCGGCGCTCGACTATCGCAAGCCTGCCGGTGACGTCGACGCCGACGTGCGCGTGACTGCGACGCTCGACGACGCGAGCCGCGCGCGGCTCGGCATCGATCTCGGCACCGGCCGCCACCGGCAACATCCCGCTCAAAGCTGAACGGCAAGATCGGCTCCGGCGATCGCGACAGCCGCTTCGGCATCGAGGCCGATCTGTCGAACTTGCGGATCGACAACCTGCTGCCGGGCTGGATCAAGACGCCGGGCAAATCGAGCAAGGCGACGTTCAACGTCGTGCGCAAGGAGCAGTCGACGCGCTTCGACGACGTGGTGATCGAAGGCGGCGGCGCGTCGATCAAGGGCAACCTCGAAGTCGACGACAAGGGCGACCTGGTTGCGGCCGACTTCCCGACCTATCAGCCTTCCGAAGGCGACCGGGCGTCGCTGCGCGCCGAGCGCGCGCCGGACGGCCTGCTCAAGGTGACGATGCGCGGCGACGTGTTCGACGGCCGCAGCTTCATCAAGTCGTCGGTCGGCGGCAGCGGCCAGGACAAGAACAAGCAGCAGATCGGCGACTTCGAGCTCGATCTGAAGTTCGGCGCGGTCGCGGGCCACAACGGCGAGGCGATGCGCAGCCGTCGACCTGAAGCTGGCGCGGCGCGGCGGCGTCATCCGCACGTTCACGCTGAACGGCAAGATCGGCACGCGACACCCAGGTGATCGGGCGACATCCGCGGCCGCGGCCGGGCGCGTGGGTGATGTATCTCGAGACGGCGGACGCCGGCGCGCTGTTCCGCTTCACCGACATGTATTCGAAGATGTATGGCGGCCACATGTGGATCGCGATGGATCCGCCGACCGCGGATTCGACGCCGCAGGAAGGCCTGCTCAACGTGCGCGACTTCACCGTGCGCGGCGAGCCGCAACTGCAGCAGCTGACGCAGAACCAGGGCAACGGCCCGAATAGCGGTCTTTCCTTCTCGCACATGCGCGCGGAATTCACCCGCTCCACCGGCGCGCTGTCGATTCGCGAAGGCATCGTCGCTGGCCCCACCATGGGCGCCACCATCGAGGGCCGGATCGACTACGCCGCAAACCAGGTGCGGGCGAACGGCACGTTCGTGCCGGCCTACGGGCTGAACAACATCTTCGGCCAGATCCCGATCGTCGGCCTGTTCCTTGGCGGCGGCAGCAACGAAGGCTTGATCGGCATCACCTACGAGGTGGTGGGAACGCCGGGCTCGCCGACGCTGCGCGTCAATCCGATCTCCGCGGTCGCACCGGGCGTGCTACGCAAGATCTTCGACTTCAGCACCGGCCGGCAGCCGCAGACGCCGCTGGACAGCTTGTCTCCTCAGTCGCAGTGAGGATCGGCCCTACACGGGTCGCAGCAGCACGTGGCGCTTGCGTCCCATCGACAGCTTGATCACGCCTTCGGACGTCAGCTGCGACGGCGTCAGCATCATCTTCTCGTCCGTCACCGGCTGGTCGTTGACCCGCAAGCCGCCGGACTTGATCTGGCGCCGCGCTTCGCCGTTCGAGGCGACGAGCCCCGCCTTCACGAACGCGGTCAGCACGCCAAGCCCGCCGTCGAGCTCGCCGCGGGCGACCTCGACCGACGGCAGGTCCTCGGCAATCGCGCCTTCCTCGAAAGTGCGGCGCGCAGTCTCGGCGGCGGCAAGCGCCGCCTCGCGTCCGTGCACGAGCGCGGTCGCTTCCGTCGCGAGGATCTTCTTCGCCTCGTTGATCTCCGCATCCTTCAGCGCCGCGAGCTTTGCGATCTCGTCCAGCGGCAGCACCGTGAACAGCTTCAGGAAGCGCTCGACGTCGGCGTCCTCGGTGTTGCGCCAGTATTGCCAGTATTCGTAGGGCGACAGCAGGTCGGCGTTGAGCCAGACCGCGCCGGCAGCGGTCTTGCCCATCTTCGCGCCGCCCGACGTGGTCAACAGCGGCGTCGGTCAGCGCGAACAGCTGCGCGTTCATCATGCGCCGGCCGAGATCGATGCCGTTGATGATGTTGCCCCACTGGTCGGAGCCGCCCATCTGCAGCACGCAGCCGGTGCGCTTGTGCAGCTCGACGAAATCGTAGGCCTGCAGGATCATGTAATTGAATTCGAGGAACGACAGCTCGTGCTCGCGGTCGAGCCGGAGCTTCACCGAGTCGAACGACAGCATGCGGTTGACCGAGAAGTGCCTGCCCACGTCGCGCAGGAAGTCGATGTAGTTCAGCGGCGCCAGCCAGTCGTTGTTGTTCAGCCATCACGCGCGTCGTTGTTGGTGCCGCCGAAGCGTCAGGAATTTTGCGAACACCTCGCGGATGCCGGCGAGGTTGTCGGCGATGTCGGCGTCGGTGAGGATCTTGCGGCTGTCGTCCCTGCCGGACGGATCGCCGACGCGCGTGGTGCCGCCGCCCATCAGCGCGATCGGCCTGTGGCCGGTCTGCTGCATCCAGTGCAGCATCATGATCTGCACCAGCGAGCCCGACATGCAGCGACGCGGCGGTGCAGTCGAAGCCGATATAGCCCGTGATCGGTCCCTTCGCGGCCAATGCATCGAGCGCATCAGGTTCGGACACCTGATGGATAAAGCCGCGGCTTTGCAGCACGTTGAGAAAATCGGACTTGAAAGTGGACATCGCTGGTTCCGGCCTTTTGGGAAGGCGCGTGGTGTAACAGGTCTGGCCTCGGATTCAACCAACGCTGGACCAGGAATAACGGGGCTGGACGGCATGGACGGATTGACCTGGTTCGGGCTGATCGCCGTGACCGCGATGCTGGTCACCTACGCGCTGGAGGACCGCAGCGCGTGGTTCGTGCTGGCCTTTGCGGGCGCCTGCGCGCTCGCCTCGGTCTACGGCTTCCTGCAGGGCGCATGGCCGTTCGGCGTCGTCGAGGGGGTCTGGACCGTCGTGGCGCTGCGCCGATTCATGCTACGCACGAGGCGCGGCGGTCATGGGGTGATCGGTGCAAAGGAGAGACCTGTTGCGCGCGATCGGCTTGATGAGCGGGACCTCGATGGACGGCGTCGATGTGGCGCTGATCGAATCCGACGGCGAGACCGTGCAGTCGTTTTGGCCCATCCGGCTATCGCCCCTACAGTGACGATGAACGGAAAGCTGCTGCGGCAGGGGCTCGACTGATGCGCTTGCGATCGCCGACCGCGCGGAACGGCCGGGCGTCCTTGCCGATGCGGAACGGCTGATCACCGCGCGCGCACGCGGAGGCGGTCGAAGACTTTCTCGTGAAGCGCAGGCATCGCCCGCGACAGCATCGATGTGATCGGCTTTCACGGCCAGACCGTGCTGCATCGGCCGGCGCAGCGGCTGACGGTGCAGATCGGCGACGGCGCTTCGCTGGCGAAGGCCGCGAAAATCCCTGTCGTCTACGATCTGCGCGCCGCCGACGTTGCGGCCGGCGGGCAGGGCGCGCCGCTGGTGCCGGTGTTCCATCGCGCGCTGGCGCGCACGCTGGACGGCGACGGACCGACCTGTTTCGTCAACATCGGCGGCGTCGCCAACATCACCTACATGGACGGCGACAAGCCGTTGATCGCCTGCGACACGGGGCCTGGCAACGCGCTGCTCGACGATTTCATGCTGAAGACCACCGGTCAGGCTGTCGATCGCGACGGCGTGCTGGCGGCGACCGGCACAGGTCGATGAGGCGTGGGTGCAGCAAATCCTGCGGATGCCGTTCTTCGCAGAGCCGCCGCCGAAATCGCTCGACCGCAATGATTTTGCCGCACTGGTCCTGCCGGACCTTGTCGCCGGCCGATGGCGCGGCAACGCTCACTGCGCTCACGGCGGCCTCGATCGCCCGCATCGTGCCGCTACTGCCAAGACCGCCGACGACCTGGGTGGTCGCCGGCGGTGGCGCCAACAATCCGACGCTTGATGCGCATGCTGCGCGAACGGCTGGGGCCGGTGCAGGTCGAGACGCGCGGCGGCGCACGGCTGGCACGGCGACGCCATCGAGGCGCAGGCGTTCGCGTTCCTGGCGATCCGCAGCCTGAAAGGGCTGCCGCTGACGTTCCCGCAAACCACCGGTGCTCCGGTGCCAATGACCGGGGGCGTTCTCGCGAAACCGTGAACTCCATGCAAGTGCATGGAACTTGACTGTTCAATGCAGGTGCATCTATTTGCATGCATCTGCATTCAACAGGAGAGCGCCATGTCGCCCGCCAATCAGTTCAATACGCCGCCTTTCTGCTTCGCATCGCGCTCGGCACCATGTTCCTCGCCCACAGCGTCATCCTCAAGCTGTTCGTGTTCACGCTGCCGGGAACCGCCGGCTTCTTCCAGAGCCTCGGTCTGCCGGGATGGACGGCCTATGCCACCTTCGCCGCCGAGGCCGTCGGCGGCGTGCTGTTGATCCTCGGCGTGCAGTCGCGCTGGGTCGCGCTTGCGCTGCTGCCGATCCTGCATCGGCGCGACCTGGACGCATGCGGGCAACGGCTGGGTGTTCAGCGCGCCGAATGGCGGCTGGGAGTATCCGCTGTACCTGAGCCTTTTGGCGGTCGTGCAGGTGCTGCTCGCCGACGGCGCCTTCGCGCTGTCGCCGTCGCGCGCGCTGCCGTCGTTCGCCGGTGAGCCCGTGCGCACGCGCCGCCCGCAACGCCTGATTTGGAGGCCGTCATGACCGCACCGCTGAAACTGATCAGCCACAAGCTTTGCCCGTATGTGCAGCGCGCGGTGATCGCGCTGACCGAGAAGGGCGTGCCGTTCGAGCGCGTCGATATCGATCTCGACAACAAGCCGGACTGGTTTCTGAAGATCTCGCCGCTCGGCAAGACGCCGGTGCTGGTCGTCGGCGACAAGGCGATCTTCGAATCCGCCGTGATCCTCGAATATCTCGAGGAGACGCAACCGAGTCCGCTGCACCCGAAGGATCCGCTTGGCGCGCGCCGAACATCGTGGCTGGATCGAGTTCAACTCGGCGGTGCTTGGGCGACATCTGGGGCCTCGAGATCGCAACCGACGAAGCGACGTTTACGGCCAAGGCGAAGCAGCTCGAGGCCAAGCTGGCCTTGCTCGAGAAGCGTCTCGTCGGCACGCCATGGTTCGACGGCGAAAACTTCTCGCTGGTCGACGCGGTGTTCGGCCCGGCGTTCCGCTACTTCGACGTCATCGACGCGATCGGCGATTTCGGGATCTTTGCCAACAAGCCGAAGCTCGTGCAGTGGCGGAAGAGCCTTGCGGCTCGGCCTTCGATCCAGAAAGCCGTCAGTGCGGACTACAACGCGCTGTTGCGCGCGTTCCTGCGAAGAAGGGCGCCTACCTGTCGCAGCTCGAGGCGCGCAAGCGGCTTAGCTATCCCGCTCCGGAGACGACCGCATTTTCCCAGACGAGATATGCGTGATGGTGCCAGCCGTTGCTTGTCACACTGCATCAATAGTGCTCGAAAGGAACGCCTTTCGAGTCCCTTCCTGATGCAACGCTCCGATCAAAACCTGCTGCCGATCCTCGTCGTTCTGGCGATCAGCCAGCTCGTGGGCTGGGGAACGGTCAGCCTTCCCGCCGTCATCGGCGAGCAGCTCGCGCGCGATCTCGGCCTTGACCTTGCCCGCGGTGTTCGCCGGCACGACGGTGATGCTGGTGGTCATGGGCCTGACGGCGCCGCTGATCGCCAATTCGTTCGTCAAACTATGGCGCGCGGCTTGTGATGGCGGCCGGCTCGCTGATCGCCGCTCCCGGATTTCTCTTGATCGCGGCCGCCACGGGACCGCTCCTCTATTATGCGGGATGGGTGCTGCTCGGCATTGCCGGTGCGGCGATGCTGAGCGACCGCGACCTACATCCTGCTTGAATGAGATTGCGTCGGCATTGGCGCGAAGCGGCCGATCGGCGCGCTGATGCTGGTCACGGGGCTGTCATCGAGCCTGTTCTGGCCCATCACCGCTGCGCTCGACCGGCGCGCTCGGCTGGCGCACGACGCTGTGATCTACAGCGCGGCGATGGTCCTCGTCTGCTTTCCGCTGCACGTCTTCGGCCTGCCGGCGTCGAGCAGAAGCCGCTGGCCGGCGGCCAGACGGCGCAAGACCGATCGAAGCGCGAACGGCGATCCGGGCCGGCTGCCGTTCGTGCTGCTGGTCGCGGCGATCGCCCTGCACGCATTCCTCTCCTGGGGCGTGGGCTCGATCATCATCCAGTTGCTCAAGTCGATGGGCGTCAGCGACGAGCTGGGCGCTTCGCATCGGCTCGCTGCTGGGCGTCATTCAGGTGAGCGCGCGGGCGCTCGATTTCTTCGGCGGCGCGCATTTGAGCGGGCTCGCGACCGGCCTCGTCGCCGCGATCGTCATGCCGGTCGGCTTCCTGCTCCTGCTGCTGGGCGGGCCGGCCGACTGGGCCATCGCCGCGTTCATGCTGCTCTATGGCGGCGCCACCGGCGCGTTGGCCGTCGCGCGAGCAACCATGCCGCTGGTGTTTTTCGATGCCGCCGCGTTCGCGCGCGCGTCGTCGCACATCGCGTTGCCGATGAATCTAGCCGCCGCCGCTTCGCCGCCGCTTCTCGTTGCCGTGCTGACCAACTTCGGCAGCAATGCGGTCCTGGGCGTCGCGCTCGCCTGCAGTCTGGTGGCGCTGGCGCTGCTGTTGGCGCTCGCTCGCATCCATCGCAAGCGCACGGCGTCGCCGTCAGACTAGCGGACGTTCGCCAGCCGCATATCCAGATACGACGTGACCGATTCCATCAGCGGCTCGAGCCGGTCGGCGAAGAAGTGGTTGGCGCCGGGAATGATCTGCTGATCGATGACGATGCCTTTTTGCGTCTTCAGCTTCTCCACCAGCGTCGTCACGTCCTTGGCGGGCGCGACGATGTCCTTCTCGCCGTGCACGATCAGGCCGGACGAGGGGCAGGGCGCAAGGAACGAGAAGTCGTAGCGGTTCGGCTCCGGCGCGATCGAGATGAAACCTTCGACCTCGGGCCGGCGCATCAGCAACTGCATGCCGATCCAGGCGCCGAACGAGAAGCCGGCGATCCAGCAGGCGCGCGCTTCCGGATTGATGGTCTGCGCCCAGTCGAGCGCGGATGCCGCATCCGACAGCTCGCCCGCGCCGTGGTCGAACGACCCCTGGCTGCGGCCGACGCCGCGGAAGTTGAAGCGCAGCACCGAGAACCCGCGATGCACGAACGCGTAGTACACCTGATAGACGATCGGGTTGTTCATGTTGCCGCCGAACTGCGGGTGCGGGTGCAGCACCATGGCGATCGGCGCGTTCTTCTGTTTCGCCGGGTGATAGCGGCCTTCGAGACGGCCTGCAGGACCGGTGAAAATGACTTCAGGCATCGTGACCTCGGATTTGCCGGATGAGTTTTGGTGCGGGCGATCCAGCGGGGGAAATCGGCAAGGTCCGCAGCGAGCTTGCTCCGGCCGGCAGACTGTCGTTTCCTGACGGAAACGGAGCCGCGTTCTAGCATGGGGCGAGGGGCAAAAAGCAAGCATTGCGAACAGGTGGGCGGCATGACCATGTCAGGTACGTCCGACGTAGGTTAAAGGTATTATAAAACCTTCATGTCCTCGCGCGTCTATCTCGACTGGAATGCGACCGCGCCGCTGCGCCCCGAGGCGCATGTGGCCATGTCGGCCGCGATGGAAACCGCCGGCAATCCGTCGTCGGTGCATGCCGAAGGCCGCGCGGCGCGCAGGCTGGTCGAAGACGCGCGTGAGCAGGTCGCAGCTGCCATCGGCGCAAAGCTCGACAACGTGATCTTCACCTCCGGCGGCACCGAGGCCAACGCGCTGGCGCTGACGCCGGGATGGACGTCGGCGGGGCGATCATTCGCCCGGCTGATCGTCTCCGCGATCGAGCATCCGTCGGTATTGTCCGGCGGCCGCTTTCGCGCCATCGGAGATCGAGCATGCGCCGGTGACCCGCGACGGCGTCGTCGATCTGGAGAAGCTGCGCGGCACTGCTGAGCGCACGGCGGGCCGGCGCTGGTGTCCATCATGCTCGCCAACAACGAGACCGGCGCCATTCAGCCGGTTTCCGAAGCGGCCAGGATTGTCCATGGCGCGGGCGGCATCCTGCATGTCGACGCGGTGCAGGCGCTGGGACGCGTGCCGCTCGGATGTTGCGGCGCTCGGCGCCGACCTCGTCACCCTCTCGGCGCACAAGATCGGCGGGCCGAAAGGTGTCGGCGCGCTGGTGATTTCCGGCGCCGATCTTCACATGCCGTCGGCCCTGATCCGCGGCGGCGGCCAGGAACGCAACCGCCGCGCGGGAACCGAGAATGTCGTCGGCATTGCCGGTTTTGGCGCTGCGGCAAAGGCCGCTCGCGCCAACATGGCCGCGGAAGCGCAGCACATGCGCGGCTTGCGCGACCGGCTGGAGGCCGGCCTGGCGTCGATTGAGGGCGTGACGATCTTCGCGAGCGGCGTTCCGCGCCTTCCGAACACCACGCTGTTCGCCGCTGAGCGGTGTCCGCGCGGAAACGGCGGTGATCGCCTTCGATCTGGAGGGCGTTGCGGTCTCCTCGGGCGCTGCCTGTTCGTCCGGCAAGGTCCAGGCGTCGCACGTTCTGGCGGCCATGGGGGTCGACCAGGGAACTCGCGCGAGGGCGCAATCCGCCTCTCGACCGGCTATGCAACCAAAGAGGGGGACATTGATCGCTGTCTAGAGGCTTGGAGAATGCTCTCAGGTGTATTACGTAAGCCCTGACGAAACAGTGGTTGAACGGTTCTAATCTACACTAAATGATTGTGCAGATGATGAAAGTACAACCTGCGTAATCCACCGCGGTCCTTGAAACCGCGACCCGGAGAAGAGAATGCCCGCTGTCCAGGAGACAGTCGATCGCGTCCGCCGCATCGACGTCGATCAATATCGCTACGGCTTTGAGACGATCATCGAAACCGAGAAGGCGCCAAAGGGCCTCTCGGAAGATACCGTTCGTTTCATCTCGGCCAAGAAGAACGAGCCGGCGTGGATGCTGGAATGGCGGCTCGAGGCGTTCCGCCGCTGGCTGACCATGACCGAGCCGACCTGGGCGCGCGTCCACTATCCGAAGATCGACTACCAGGACCTCTATTACTACGCGGCGCCGAAGCCGAAGAAGTCGCTGTCGTCGGTCGACGAGATCGATCCGGAAATCCTGAAGACCTACGAGAAGCTCGGCATTCCGCTGCGCGAAGTCGAGATGCTGGAAGGCGTCGTTCGCCCCGACGGCGAGCGGCGCGTCGCGGTCGATGCCGTGTTCGAACTCGGTGTCGGTTGCGACCACCTTCAAGGAAGAGCTGCGCAAGGCCGGCGTGATCTTCATGCCGATCTCGGAGGCGATCCGCGAGCATCCCGAGCTGGTGCGGAAGTATCTCGGCACGGTGGTGCCGACCTCCGACAACTATTTCGCGACGCTGAATTCGGCGGTGTTCTCCGACGGCTCGTTCGTCTACGTGCCGGAGGGCGTGCGCTGCCCGATGGAGCTGTCCACCTATTTCCGCATCAACGAGCGCAACACCGGCCAGTTCGAGCGCACGCTGATCATCGCCGACAAGGGCTCCTACGTCAGCTACCTCGAAGGCTGCACCGCGCCGCAGCGCGACGAGAACCAGCTGCATGCCGCGGTGGTCGAGCTCGTCGCGCACGACGATGCCGAGATCAAGTATTCGACGGTGCAGAACTGGTATCCGGGCGACGCCAACGGCAAGGGCGGCATCTACAACTTCGTCACCAAGCGCGGCGACTGCCGCGGCAGCAACTCGAAGATCTCGTGGACGCAGGTCGAGACCGGCTCGGCGATCACCTGGAAGTATCCGAGCTGCATCCTGCGCGGCGACAATTCGCGCGGCGAGTTCTACTCGATCGCGATCTCCAACGGCTACCAGCAGGTCGATAGCGGCACGAAGATGCTGCACCTCGGCAAGAACACGTCGAGCCGCATCATCTCCAAGGGCATCGCCGCCGGCAAGTCGGAGAACACCTATCGCGGTCTCGTCTCGGCGCATCGCAAGGCGACCGGCGCGCGCAACTTCACCGCCTGCGACTCGCTGTTGATCGGCGACAAGTGCGGCGCGCACACGGTGCCCTATATCGAGGCGAAGAATTCCTCGGCGATCTTCGAGCACGAGGCGACCACCTCGAAGATCTCCGAAGACATGCTGTTCTACTGCGTCCAGCGCGGGCTTTCGCAGGAAGAGGCGGTGGCGCTGGTCGTCAACGGCTTCGTCAAGGACGTGCTGCAGCAGCTGCCGATGGAGTTCGCCGTCGAGGCGCAGAAGCTGATCTCGATCAGCCTCGAAGGCAGCGTGGGATAATCACTGAGCCTCATCCTGAGGAGCCCGGCGTAGCGCAGCGAAGCCGGGCGTCTCGAAGGATGAGTTGATAGTCACCGGCCTGTCCATTGCGAGGCGCGCGCGGCGCGTTCCTTAAGGACAAGGATTTGAAGGACGGAAGAACCGAATGGCATTGCTTGAAGTGAGAAACCTGCACGTTCGCGTCGAGGACGACGGCCAGGAGATCCTGCACGGACTGTCGCTGACCGTGAACAAGGGCGAGGTGCACGCGATCATGGGGCCGAACGGCTCCGGCAAGTCGACGCTGAGCCACGTGCTCGCGGGCAAGCCGGGCTATGAGGTCACCAGCGGCGAGGTGCTGTTCGAAGGCGAAGACATCTTCGAGATGGAGCCCGATCAGCGCGCGGCCAAAGGCCTGTTCCTCGCGTTCCAGTATCCGGTGGAAATTCCCGGCGTCGCCACCATGAACTTCCTGCGCACCGCGCTGAACGCGCAGCGCAAGGCGCGCGGCGAGGAGGAGTTCTCCACGCCCGACTTCCTGAAGAAGGTGCGCAAGGTCGCCGACAGCCTCAACATCCCGCAGGACATGCTGCGGCGTGGCGTCAATGTCGGCTTCTCCGGCGGCGAGAAGAAGCGCAACGAGGTGCTGCAGATGGCGCTGTTCGAGCCGAAGCTGTGCATCCTCGACGAGATGGATTCCGGCCTCGACATCGACGCGCTGCGGATTGCCGCCGACGGCGTCAACGCGCTGCGCTCGAACGACCGGGCGATGATCGTCATCACCCACTACCAGCGGCTTTTGAACTACATCGTGCCGGACCACGTGCACGTGATGTCGAAGGGCAAGGTGGTGAAGAGCGGCGGCAAGGAGCTGGCGCTGGAACTGGAAGCGAACGGCTACACGCAGTTCGAAGAGCAGGCGGCCTGAGCAAAACGATGGACGCAGTTGTCAAGACAAGCGGCGTGGAGCGTGCGTTGGCGGATCAATTCGCCACCGTGCTGCCGCGCCTGCCCGGCGGCAAGGCGGTCGCCGCTTCGCGCACCCGCGCGCTCGATGCGTTCGCGCGCGACGGGCTGCCGCACCGCCGGATCGAGGACTGGAAGTACACGGATCTGCGCGCGCTGATGCGCGAGGTGCTGCCGCCGGCAGCGGCGCCGGACAAGGCCGCGCATCGACCGCGCCAAGAAGGCGCTGAAGGCGCATGGGGCGACGGCACGCGGCGGCTGGTGCTGGTCGACGGCGTGTTCGTGCCGGCGCTGTCGGATCTGTCGGCGCTCGAAGGCGGGCTGAATATCCGCTCGCTCGCGACGCGTGCTGGCCGACGACAACAACGTGCACGACCTGCTGGCCGAGCGACGATGCCGGCGCGGGGCCGATGTTCGCGCTGAACTCGGCGCTGATGGCCGATGGTGTCGTCATCGACATCGCCAAGGACGCTTCGCCGGCAAAGCCGCTGCATATCGTGCATGTCGCCAGCGGCGGGGCTCCGGCTGCGGCCTACACCCGCTCGCTGCTGCGCGTCGGCGCCAATGTCAGCGCCACTCTGGTCGAAAGCTTCTTTGCAGCCGACGGCGCGCCTGCCTATCAGGTCAACGACGCGACCATGATCGCGCTCGGCGACGGCGTCCGGCTCGATCATGTGCGGCTGATGGAGGATGGCCGCGAGGCGTTCAACATCTCCACGCTGAAGGTCTTGCTCGGGCGCAACGTCGACCTACAAGATCTTCAACCTCACCAGCGGCGCTGCGGTGAGCCGCTATCAGGCGCTGCTGCGCTTCGATGGCGAAGGCTCGCGCGCCGAAACCTACGGCGTCAACCTCTTGAACAAGACCCAGCACGGCGACACCGACGCTGGTGGTCGATCACGCGGTGCCGCATTGCGCCAGCCGCGAGGTGTTCCGCGCGGTGATGGACGATCGCGCGCGCTCGGTGTTCCAGGGCAAGATCATCGTGCGGCCCGATGCGCAGAAGACCGACGGCAAGATGGAGACGCGCGCGCTGCTGCTGTCCGACGACGCCGAAATCGACAACAAGCCGGAGCTCGAGATTTTCGCCGACGACGTGACCTGCGGTCACGGCGCGACCTCCGGTGCGCTGGACGAGACGCTGCTGTTCTACCTGCGGGCGCGCGGCCTGTCGGAGAAGGAAGCGCAGGCGCTGCTGATCCAGGCTTTTGTCGGCGAGGCGATCGAGGCGATCGCCGATGACCGGTTGCGTGAGGCCGCGACCAATGCGGCAGTACGGTGGTTGGAGGCGCGGGCAGCATGACCCATCCGGCGGTGCAGAACGGGGCCTATGACGTCGCAAAACTGCGCGAGGAGTTTCCCGCGCTGGCGATGCAGGTCTACGGCAAACCGCTGGTCTATCTCGACAACGCCGCCTCGGCGCAGAAGCCGACTCGCGGTGCTGGATCGGATGCAGAAGGCGTTCACCTCCGAATATGCGAACGTGCATCGCGGCCTGCACTACCTCGCCAACGCCGCCACCGAAGCCTACGAGGGCGCGCGCGAAAAAGTCGCGAAATTCCTGAACGCGTCGCGGCACGAGGAGATCATCTTCACCCGCAACGCCACCGAGGCGATCAACCTGGTCGCCTCATCGTTCGGCGGGCCGATGATCAAGGAGGGCGACGAGATCGTCCTCTCGATCATGGAGCACCATTCCAACATCGTGCCGTGGCATTTCCTGCGCGAGCGGCAGGGCGCGGTGATCAAGTGGGCGCCGGTCGACGACGAGGGCAACTTCCTGATCGACGAGTTCGAGAAGCTGCTGACGGTCCGCGCACGAAGCTGGTCGCGATCACCCACATGTCGAACGCGCTCGGCACCATCGTTCCGATCAAGGAGGTGGTGAAGCTCGCGCATGCGCGCGGCATTCCGGTGCTGGTCGACGGCAGCCAGGCGGCGGTGCATCTGGCCGTCGACGTGCGCGACATCGACTGCGATTTCTACGTCTTCACCGGCCACAAGCTGTACGGGCCGACCGGGATCGGCGCGCTGTACGGCAAGCATGCGCTGCTCAGCGCGATGCGGCCGTTTGCCGGCGGCGGCGAGATGATCCGCGAGGTTTCGCGCGACGTCGTCACCTACGGCGATCCGCCGCACAAGTTCGAGGCCGGAACCCCGCCGATCGTCGAGGCGATCGGGCTTGGCGCGGCCATCGACTACGTCAATTCCATCGGCAAGGAGCGGATCGCCGCCCACGAGCACGAGCTCGTCACCTACGCGCAGGACCGCCTGCGCGAGATCAACTCGCTGCGCATCATCGGCACGGCGAAGGACAAGGGCGCCATCGTCTCCTTCGACATGAAGGGGGCGCATCCGCACGATATCGCCACCGTGATCGACCGCTCCGGCATCGCCGTGCGGGCCGGAACCCATTGCGTGATGCCGCTGCTGGAGCGGTTCGACGTCACGGCCACGTGCCGGGCGTCGTTTGGCATGTATAATACCCGCGGCGAGGTGGACAGCCCTCGCGCAGGCGCTGATCAAGGCTCGGGATTTGTTCGCATGACCCAGGATGGCCCTTCAACCGGACGTCGCCACCCAAGAGGCTGGCGCCATTCGCTCCAACGTCGCCGCCACCTCGGCGCTGCCGGCGGAAGAGACCGAGCGCCTGACCCACGACATCGTGGCGGCGCTGAAAACCGTGTTCGACCCGGAAATTCCCGCCGACATCTATGAGCTCGGCCTGATCTACAAGGTCGACATCAAGGATGACCGCAGCGTCTCCGTTGAAATGACGCTGACGACCCCGAACTGTCCGGCCGCCGAAGAGTTACCGACCATGGTCGAGAACGCGGTCGCCAGCATTCCCGGCGTCGGCAAGGTCGATATCAGCATCGTCTGGGAACCGGCGTGGACGCCGGACCGGATGTCCGACGAAGCAAGGCTTGTCCTCAACATGTGGTAACAGCATGCTGCGTCTGGACCGGGTCATCGAAACGGCCATCTATGTCGATGATCTGGTTCGCGCGGCGGCGTTCTACGAGAGATCATGGAGCTGCCGCTCATGGTCTGCGACGCGCGCTTTCGCGCCTACGACATCGGCGGCGAGAGCGTGTTCCTGGTCTTCAAGCGAGGCGCCACGCTCGACACGGTGCACCTGCCGGGCGGCACGATCCCGCCCCATGACGGGCACGGTCCGCTGCATCTGGCCTTCGGCGTCGCGGCCGATGAACTGCCCGCAATGGGAGCGCCGACTAACGGACAAGGGCATATCCATCGAGGCCCGAACCGCCTGGCCGCGCGGCGGCCACAGCATCTATTTCCGCGACCCGGACAACCATTTGCTGGAATTGGTCACCCGGGGAGTATGGAAGATCTACTGATTCCGCTGTGCAAAGGTGCTTTTTGCCTGGAGGAAATCCAGCAAGACAGGGCTTCACTTGCGGGATTTCGTTGTTATTTTAGTGCGTATAGCTGTCTTGCCGGGCCTTGAACCCGGCCGGAAGGGAACGACATGGCGACCGTGCGACCAAGGCCCCAGGTGATGCGTCTGACCGACGCCG
Organism: uncultured Alphaproteobacteria bacterium; assembly: GCA_963757845.1. GTDB lineage: Bacteria > Pseudomonadota > Alphaproteobacteria > Rhizobiales > Xanthobacteraceae > P52-10. The sequence continues at coordinate 194,077 of CAVWTB010000011.1, read as the reverse complement.
CCGCGACCCGTATCCGTGAACTGACCGAGCGTGCCGACAAGCCGATCGCGGGCCTGCGCGTCGGCGTGAAGAACGGCGGCTGCGCCGGCATGTCGTACACGGTCGAATACGCCGACGAGATCAAGAAGAGCGACGAGATCGTCGAGGACAAGGGCGTGAAGGTCCTGGTCGATCCGAAGGCCGTGCTGTTCCTGCTCGGCACCGAGATGGACTTCAAGGTCGACAAGATGGCCGCGACCTTCGTGTTCAACAATCCGAACCAGACCGGCGCCTGCGGCTGCGGCGAGTTGGTTTCGATCACGCCGGCGAAGCTTCCCGCCTGACATTCTTCAGGGACTGACCGATGGATCAGGACGCGATCGCCGAAATGTTCTCGGCGTACGGTCCGATCCAGCTGAAGCGGATGTTCTCCGGCTTCGGCCTCTATTCCGAAGGCGTCTGCTTCTGCCTGGTCCTGCGCGGCGGCGAATTCTACTTCAAGGCCGACGAGACCAACATCCCGCGCTTTGAGGCCGAAGGCTGCAAGCCCTTCAGCTACAGCCAGCGCCGCAGCGGCAAGGTCGTCACCGTCAACTCGTTCTGGCAGATGCCGGAGCGCCTCTACGACGATCCGGACGAGCTCGCCGACTGGACGCGCCAGGCGGTGGTCGTCGCGCATCGCGCGCAGCTTGCAAAAAGTAGCCGGAAGAAGAAGGGCGCCGCAAAGACACCGCCTGTGAAAGGCGTGCCACGGAAGGCCGTCAAAACGGGGGCAAGGAAGCCGGCCGCGAAGAGATTGGCCAAAAAGTCAAAGGCCGCTGCAAAGGGAAAGCGCGTCGCGAAGCGACGCGCCTAAGCCACCTGGATCTGCGTCTCGGCGGAGTACTCCGGATCCGCTTCGCAGATGACGCGGTTGCGGCCGCTGCGCTTGGCGGCGTAGAGGCAGGCGTCGGCGCGCTCGATCAGCGTGTCGGCGTCGTCCGATGACGACAGCATCGAGACGCCGGCCGATATCGTCACCCGGCCGAGGATCTCGCCGGTCGACTTCTTCTTCAGTTCCTTCGACATCACGGCGCGGCGGATGTGATCGGCGACGGTGAGCGCCTGCCGCAGCACTGTGGCGGGCAGGACGACTGCGAATTCCTCGCCGCCGTAGCGCGCGGTGATGTCCTGTCCCTTGATGTTCTGCTTCAGCGACATCGCCACCAGCCGCAGCACCTGGTCGCCTGTGAGGTGGCCGTAGTTGTCGTTGAACGACTTGAAATAGTCGATGTCGAACATGATCAGCGACAGCGGCTCGGAACGCTCGCGCGCGTTGCGGACGGCTTCGAGCAGCGCACGATCGAAATACTTGCGGTTGCCGAGCGAGGTCAGCGGGTCGGTCAGGCTCTCGGCGCGAATCGCCTCCAGACTGTGCTGCAGGTTGTTGATCTCGATCTTGGAGGTGGCAAGGCGCGCTTCCAGCGACCTGTTCTGGTCCTGCATCGCGCGCGTCGACTTGATCAGGCTGTCGACCACCGCGCGCACGGACGCACTGTCGTTGGCGGTCGCAAGCTGGGCGGTGGCGCCGTCGAGGCTTTCGCCGTAGCTCGATGTCGAGGTGAGCGCCTCGTTGATCAGCGTCATGACATCGTCGATTTCGGTGACGACGCGCGCGCCGACCTTGTCGATCCGGTCGCTGGCACGCAGCTGCGAAAGGTAGGTGTCGTAGATCTGCTCGAGATCGGTTTCGGAGAGCTTGCCGGCGCGCGCCAGCGTCTCGTTGATGATCTTGTTCAGCGCGGGATTGTAGCCGGTCGCGTAGACGTACCAGATTTCATAATTCCGAGGCACTGCGGTTTGCCGCAGCGATTTGATCTGCCCCAGCGCGACCTCGGCGAACGCCATGGTCCGTTCGTGTTCGTTGAGCAGTCCGATCAAGGCTTTTCTTCCCCCAGCCGGGCACCGCTGCCCGAGCCGCCGCCTAAAATTAGAAATGAATACGTTGGGGGACGTTAAGGGACGAGAGTGAATCAGGGGTAAACGCGGGGAACCGGACGGCTTCCCCTGAGTGAACTTTTAAGCACGCGCCCGGACGGGACGAAGCAGGAAGGCGGGAAGGTGGGAGTTATCGGCAGGCTCGGACCGGTCATGCTGCGGCTGCGAGCGCTTGGATGAGGCAGGCTTTGCGCCCGCGGCCAACGGCGGCGATGCGGGGCTCTTCGCCGGAGCTTCGTGCTTGCGCGGCTCCTTGTGCTTGCGCGGTTCCTCGTGCCTGCGCGGCTCCTCACGCTTGCGCGGCTCGTCGTGCTTACGCGCTTTGGGCGAACCACGCCGTCCGTCGCGCCGGGCCTCGCGGCCGGCGGGTGCGTCGTGCGTATCCTCGCCTGGCTGCATAGGCCGCACGGGTTGTTCCGAGCGCGGGATGTTCTGGCCGGTGAGCTTTTCGATCGCGACCAGCGATTTTTCATCCGCCGGCGAAACAAGCGAAATGGCGGTGCCGGAGCGTCCGGCCCGGCCGGTCCGGCCCACCCGGTGCACATAGTCGTCGGGATGATGCGGCACGTCGAAATTGAAGATGTGGCTGACGTCGGGAATATCGAGGCCGCGTGCGGCGACATCGGAGGCGACCAGGAGCGGCATCTCGCCCTTCCTGAACTGCTCCAGCGCCGCCATGCGTGCCGGCTGGTCCAAGTCGCCATGCAGCGCCACCGCGCCGAAGCCATGCTTTACAAGCGACTTGTGAAGTGTCGCCACTTCCCGCTTGCGATTGCAGAAGATGATCGCGTTCTTGAAGTCGGGGGCGGTGCGGATCAAGTGCCGGAGCAGGTCCCGCTTCTGGTGCGCCTCGCGTCCCGCGGAGACCGCCATCTGGGTCACAGTGGCGGCCGTGGTCGCCGGGCGGGAGACCTCGACCTTTTGCGGATTGTGCAGGAACGTCTCGGTGATGCGGCGAATTTCGGATGGCATGGTCGCCGTGAAGAACAGCGTCTGCCGCGTGAAGGGGACCAGCTTGCAGATGCGCTCGATGTCCGGGATGAACCCCATGTCGAGCATCCGGTCGGCTTCGTCGATGACCAGCAGCTCGACGCCGGTGAGCAGGAGGCCGCCGCGCTCGGTGTGATCCAACAGCCGGCCCGGCGTTGCGATCAAAACGTCGACGCCGCGCGTCAGTTTCGCGTCCTGGTCGCCGAATGACACTCCGCCGATCAACAGCGCCACGTTGAGCTTTTGCCCCGCGCCGTACTTGTCAAAATTTTCCTTCACCTGGGCTGCGAGTTCACGCGTCGGCTCGAGAATCAGCGTGCGCGGCATGCGTGCCCGGGCGCGGCCTTTCTCCAGGAGGGTGAGCATCGGCAGCACGAAGGCTGCGGTCTTGCCGGTGCCGGTCTGGGCTATGCCCAGGACGTCGCGGCGGGCGAGGACGTGGGGGATCGCCTGTTCCTGGATGGGAGTGGGCTGGGTGTAGCCGGCAGCGGCAACAGCCGCGAGAACCTTGTCGGACAAGCCAAGATTGGAAAAGGACATTCAACCTCTAACGAAACCGCCGTTCGGATTCTTGTGGGCGAAACTGTCAGGCTCAACCCCGGAACGGCTCGCCTCTTTCGGGCACGGGGAGCAAATCTTACGCCGACAGGCGGCTCGATCGATCAATTCGATTCCGGCCGCTTTCGTGCCCGGAAGATAGGGTTCAATTGGCCAAAGTCAATCGATTCTGGGGCCTTAGAACGCGTAAAAGCTTAATATTTACCGGTGAAATCGGCATATTCCGCCCACGGCGCAGGCACCGGGGCGGCCTGATGAACCGGTCCAATCGCCCATGAGACTATAGGGATGCGATAACGACGACGGCGCGCTAAAAAGGCGCCGATAGCGGGCAGGGGATGATCATGCAGGTCTGGATCAGGGCGATCTTTGCGTCGGCAGTGGTTCTGTCGGCCTGTCTTTTCGCCGACATTGCGTATGCGGCCAAGCGCGTCGCGCTGGTGGTCGGCAACGATCAGTATTCGAACATTCCGCAGTTGAGGAAGGCGGTCAACGACGCCCGCACCATGAGCGAGACGCTGAAGAAGCTCGGCTTCGCGGTGCTGACGGCGGAAAACCAGAACCGCAAGGGTTTGAGCGAAACGCTGCTCGCCTTCGACCGCATGATCGAGAAGGGCGACACCGCGTTCTTCTTCTTCGCCGGCCACGGCTTCGAGATCGGCGGCGAAAACTATCTTTTGCCGACCGACGTGCCCTCGGCGACCGTCGGCCAGGAAGAGTTGATCCGCGACGGCGCGATCGCCGCCGAGCGCATCATCACCCGCGTGCAGGCGCGCGGCGCCGGCACCGCGATTTTCGTGTTCGACGCCTGCCGCAACAATCCGTTCGAGCGCACCGGCGTCCGCGCGCTCTCGGGCGGAGGCGGCCTCGCCGCGATGACGCCGCCGGAGGGCGTGTTCGTGATCTATTCGGCGGGCGCCAAGCAGACCGCGCTCGACCGCCTGTCGAACGACGACAGCAATCCGAACTCGGTGTTCACCCGCAACTTCTCGAAGACGCTGGCGGAGCCTGGGCTCAATCTCGTGCAGATCGCCAAGCGCACGCAGTCGGACGTGCGCGACCTCGCGCAAGGCATCCGTCACCTGCAGACGCCGGCGTATTACGACCAGATCGTCGGCGACGTCGTGCTGGTGCCGGGTGATGCAAACCGCAAGATCGACGTGGAACCGGTCCAGAAGCAGCAGGTGGCGGCACTGCCGCCGGTGATGACCACGCCAAAGCTGGTCGATCCACCGGAAAGCGGCAACGCGCCGATCGCGAGCTTCTCGCGCAGCAACAGCGGCTGGACGGTCACGTTCTCGATCGCCGATCCGACGCTCGGGATTTCCTGGCGGCTCGGCGAGACCGGCGACTTCAAGGAAACCGGCTTCATCGATGCGCTGGACCCGCGCACCCGCAAGCGCATCCCGAATTCGTCGGTGTCGCTCGACCCGGATACGCCCACGCAGACGCTCTACGTGCGGTACGTCGACATGAACGGCGATCTGAAGGGACCGTTCCCGATCCGCTTCGATCCAGAAGCCGCAATCCTGCGCGATCAGCGACGAATCCTCGACATGACCGCAACGAGCTGGCTGTCGTTCCGCGAGTTCAACGGGCTGCTGATCTATTACACGCACCTCGTCTCGTATCGCTGCGCCATCCGGCAGGTGCGTATCGGCATCGACACGACCGTACCCGACAAGGTGATCCAGCTGCCGCCCTGCGACATGAAAGAGCCGCACGCGATCCCGCACAATGTGTCGCCCTACCTGAAGCTGCCGCCGAACACCAAGTCGGTCTCGGTCGAGCTCACTTTCAAGGACGGCAGCCTGTCGGAACTGCGCAACTTCCGCCGCTGAGATGCGGCAGCTCTGCGAGCTGCGAGCGATGACCCCTGAGCTCGAAAATGCGGTCGCCAATGCCAAACGCGTGTTCTCGCGCTATTGCTTGAACGGCCGCATCATTGTCTGCAACTGTCCGTGCTGCGTTACGCCGGAGGTCGAGCGTCTGTTGATCAGCACGCCGTTGGCCGAACTGTCATCGCCGCTGCTGGCCGAATACACGAACTCGGCACATGGCTGGGACGACAAGATCGCCGAGGACCTCCGCTATTTTCTTCCGCGCTATTTCGAGCTGATCGCGCTGGGCCACGTCCCCTGCCAGCTGGACCTCGAGATTTGCCTCAGACGGCTGTCGAATGCCGCATGGCATGAGGAGTGGCCCGCCGCCGAGGCGAAAGCGATCGACGATTTCTTTGCGGCCATGCTGCGCGCTCGTCTCGGAAAGGCGGACCTGCCGACCGGCCACCACGCTCTTCCAGAGCGGCGAAGACGCCGAAGCTGTGCTGTGCCTCGCCGCGAACGCAGGCGGCGACATGCAACAGTTGCTCAAAGTCTGGGATGAAGATCTCTCGCGCACGGCGAACGTTCGGCTTGCCCGGATGATCGTATCGGCGGACTGGCGCGCGCGGGAGCTGAGCAACGGCTGGTGGATCGCGGACTATTATAGTCGGCATGCGGAGCTTGCGATGAAGCAGGTCATTGCCTGGATACTGCGGACCGAGACCTGGGAACGCCTCGAAGCGGCCTGCCTCAAGGAGGCCGACGAGATGACCGCCGAGCTCTTCTCGCAGGCGGAAGGCCTCATCGCGCGCAACGCGTGAGGCTTGCGCAGGCCGCCAACGCCAACATCGTCTATGCGGCGGGCCAGCCGATCACCAACGGGCAGGGGATTCTCGTTCCGCAGAATTCCGCCGATCCGCACGCATCGCCGATCTCAAGGGCAAGCGCGTCGGCTTCACCAAGGGCATCGAGCGCGCACAACGTCGTCGCTCGCGACGCTCGAGAAGGCGGGGCTGACCTACAGCGACATCACGCCGATCTACCTCACGCCGCCGGACGCTCGGCCGGCCTTTGCCAACGGCAGCATCGACGCCTGGGCGGTCTGGGATCCGTACTTCGCCATCGGCGAGAAGAAGCAGAACGGGCGCATCCTCATCAATGCGCTCGAAGTCGTTGAAATCGAACTCGTTCTTCATCGCCAACCGCAATTTCGCGCACAACCGATCCGGCGACGCTCGCGCGAGTCATCGTCGACGATCGGCCGCCGCGGCGCGTCTGGGCCGAAGCCAATCGCGACAGCGTGGCAAAGTCTCTGGCCGAGGTGACCGGTGTGCCCCTCGACATCCAGACGGTTCGCAGCCGATCGCGCCATCGTTCGTCATCGGCGCCATCGACCGACGACATCATCGACGACGCAGCAGGGCGTCGCCGACCGCTTCCACAAGCTCGGGCTCATTCCAAAGCCGCGTCGCCGTGCGCGACATCGTCTGGAAGCCGCGCGCAGGCCTGAGCGCCATCAACGCTTCATGCCGAATCGGGAAAGGACCGCGCATGACCGCGCATCGGGTTGCTACACTCTCGGACATCGCGCTCGCCGCTCGCGAGTTTCATCGGGCTCTCTCCATCAGTCTGGTCGCGGCGCTCGCCATGATCGCCAGCGCAACGATGCGTTGGCGCAGGACAAGGTGGTGCGCATCGGTTTCCAGAAATACGGCAAGCTGGTGCTGCTGAAGAGCAAGGGCTCGCTCGACGAGAAGCTGAAGCCGCTCGGCTACAAGGTTGACCTGGACCGAGTTTCCCGTCCGGGCCACCGCTGCTCGAAGCCATCAATGTCGGAGCGATCGACTTCGGCAACACCGGCGAAGCACCGCCGATCTTCGCCCAGGCGGCAGGCGCGCCGCTGGTCTATGTCGCCTATGAACCGCCGGCGCCGAAAGGCGAAGCGATCCTCGTGCCGAAGGACAGCAAGCTGCAGTCGGTCGCCGAACTCAAGGGCAAGAAGGTCGCGCTGAACAAGGGCTCGAACGTTCACTACCTGCTGGTGAAGGCGCTGGAGAAGGCCGGCGTCAAATATTCCGAGATCGAACCGGTGTTCCTGGCGCCGGCCGATGCGCGCGCGGCCTTCGAGCGGGCGCGGTCGATGCCTGGGTGATCTGGGATCCGTTCCAGGCGGCTGCCGAAGTTGCCACGCAGGCGCGCACGCTTGCCGACGGCACCGATGTCGTCGCCAACCACCAGTTCTATCTCGCGTCGCGCAAATTCGCCGAAGCCGACGCCGAAAGCTATCGACGTCGTGCTCGAAGGAGCTTGCCGAGGTCGATGCCTGGGCGAAGGGCGACATCAGGGCTGTGGCCGAGCAGCTCAGCCCGTCGGTCGGCCTACCGGTGCCGGTGCTGGAACTGGCGCTCGAAGCGGCAGAGCTACGGGATCAGGCCGATCAACCGAGCGGTGATCGCCGAACAGCAGCGTATCGCCGACACCTTCTTCGAGCTCAAGCTGCTGCCGAAGAAAATCAACATTTCCGATCGCAACGTCGAAAGTCCGGCTCATGAGCATCGTGCAGGCGCCTTCTCACGCCAACATTCTCTGGTTTCTGCCGACCCACGGCGACGGCCGCTATCTCGGCACCACCAAAGGGCGGCCGCCACGTCGATCTGGCCTACCTGCGCCAGATCGCGCAGGCCGCCGATCAGCTCGGTTACTTCGGCGTGCTGCTGCCGACTGGGCGCAGTTGCGAAGACTCCTGGATCGTCGCCTCGGCGCTGGCGCCGCTGACGCGAGCGGCTGCGCTATCTCGTGGCCGTGCGCCCCGGGCCTGCAATCGCCGAGCGTCGCAGCGCGGATGACCGCGACGCTCGACCGGATCTCCGAAGGCCGGCTGCTCGTCAACGTCGTCACCGGCGGCGATCCGGTCGAGAACAAGGGCGACGGCATCTTCCTGTCGCACGACGAGCGCTATGAGGTGACGCGCGAGTTCCTCGAGGTCTATCGCGCGCTGCTCGCAGGGCGAGACCGTCAACATCAAAGGCAAGCACATCACCATCGAGGACGGCAGGCTGCTGTTCCCGCCGCATGCAGAGCCGGCGGACCGCCGCTCTATTTCGGCGGTTCGTCGGATGCCGGCATCGACGTCGCCGTCGACACGGTCGACAAGTATCTGACCTGGGGCGAGCCGCCGGCGCAGGTCGCCGAGAAGATCAACCGCGTGTCGCTGCTGCGGCCCAGCGCGGCCGCAAGCTTCCGTTCGGCATCCGCCTGCACGTCATCGTCGCGAGACCAACGAGGAAGCCTGGAAGGCGGCCGACGACCTGATCTCGCCATGTCGACCGACGAGACCATCGCCTCGGCGCAGACAGATCTTCGCGCGCATGGATTCCGTCGGCCAGCAGCGCATGGCGAAGCTGCACGGCGGCCGCCGCGACAAGCTCGAGATCAGCCCGAACCTCTGGGCCGGCGTAGGCCTCGTGCGCGGCGGCGCCGGGACCGCGCTGGTCGGCGATCCGCCAACGGTCGCTGCGCGGATCAAGGAGTACCAGTCGCTCGGCATCGATACCTTCATCATGTCCGGCTATCCGCACCTCGAGGAAGCCTACCGCTTCGCCGAACTGGTGTTTCCGCACCTGACGCTCAGCGCGCGACAACGTTGCGCCGCTGCGTGTCAACACCGGCCCCTTCGGCGAGACCATCGCCAACGAATATCGTCCCCTCCACAAGCAGGCACTCGCAATCATGAGTCTGACCGAAGCCCTTCCGCGCGTCCGCAGCATCGCCTGCCGAAGGCCGATGCGCTCGTCGCCTGGATCCTGCCGCTGACGATCCTGATCGGCTGGCAGGCGCGCCTCCGCGCCGGCCTGATCCCGGCGCGCGTTCTGCCTGCGCCCAGCGACGTGGCGCTCGCCGGGTGGAAGCTCGCTGCTGACCGGCGAGCTGCCGCAGAACATCTGGGTCAGCTTCTGGCGCGCGCGTCACCGGCTTCGCCATCGGCGGTACCATCGGCTTCTCCGCTCGGCCTTGCCAACGGCCTGTCGAAGCGCTCAGCGAACGTGTGACTCGATACGACGCTGCAGATGGTCCGCAACGTGCCGCACCTGGCGATGATCCCGCTGGTCATCCTCTGGTTCGGCATCGACGAGGCGGCAAAACTGTTCCTCGTCGCGCTCGGCGTGTTCTTCCCGATCTACCTCAACACGCTGCACGGCATCCGCACAGTCGATCCGCAATTGATCGAGATGGGACGCAGCTACGGCATGAGCCGCAGCGAGCTGTTCCGCCGCGTGATCTTTCCCGGGCGCGCTGCCATCGATCTTCGTCGGCTTTCGCTTTGCGCTCGGCATCATGTGGCTGACGCTGATCGTCGCCGAGACCATCGCCGCTTCATCAGGCATCGGCTACATGGCGATGCAGGCGCGCGAGTTCATGCTGGTCGATGTCGTGATCCTCAGCATCCTGATCTACGCGCTGCTCGGCAAGCTCGCCGACAGCATCTCGCGGCTGCTCGAGCGGCTGACGCCTGTCGTGGCATCCGGCATTCCAGAAACATTGAGGAGGTCCAACATGACGCACGTCACGCTCGGCAGCTGCGCTGCTCGGCCCAGCCTATTCCCGTGTTCGAGCCGGCTGCGCGGCTCGCTCCCGCAAAAACGCGGTCGCGCGACCGGTCAAGGGCGTGCGCCTGCACATTCGCGGCCTGCGCAAAGCGTTCGGCGACAATCAGGTGCTGCGCGGCGTCGATCTGCGTCGTGCCTGCCGGTCAGTTCGTCGCCATCGTCGGCCGCAGCGGCTGCGGCAAGAGCACGCTTGCTGCGGCTGATCGCCGGCCTCGACGCCTACGATGCGGGCAGCCTCTGAGTTCGAGCGACGGAGGGCGAGCCGGCGCAACGCACGTCGCGGGTGATGTTCCAGGAGCCGCGGCTGCTGCCATGGGCGCGGGTGCTGTCGAATGTGGAAGTCGGCCTCGGCACCGCACGCAAGCGAAGCCGATGCGCGCAAGCGCGCGCGGAGCGGCGCTGGCGGAAGTCGGGCCTGACCGACAAGCTGTCGCGAATGGCCTGCCGTGCTGTCGGGCGGACAGAAGCAGCGCGTCGCGCTGGCGCGCGCGCTGGTCAGCGACCCGCAGGTGCTCGCCTTCGACGAGCCGCTCGGCGCGCTCGATGCGCTGACGCGCATCACGATGCAGCAGCTGCTCGAGCGGTCTGGCGCGATCAAGGCTTCACCGCGATCCTCGTCACCCATGATGTCGCCGAAGCGATCGCACTCGCCGATCGCGTCATCGTGCTCGAGGAGGGACGGATCTCGCTCGATCTCACCGATCGATCTGCCGCGTCCGCGTCAACGCGGTCGGCCGAGATCGCTGCGCTGGAGGGCGAAATCCTCAAGAAGCTGCTGGCCTGAGTCCTGAATCAGATCGCAATGACATCCTGAAGAGAGTTCTCATCGCCGGCGTGCGCTGCTCGCAGCAGCGATCGCGCAAGCCGGCCGCGCAGCCAAGCCTTCGCGTCGGCGACCAGAAGGGCAACGCTCGCGCCGTCATGGAAGCAGCCGGCGTCCTCAACGACGTGCCGTACAAGATCGACTGGAAGGAGTTCCCGGCTGCCGCACCGCTGCTGGAAGCGCTCAGCGCCGGCGCAATCGAAACCGGCCTTGTCGGCGATGCGCCGTTCACCTTCGCCGCAGCGGCGAAAGTGCCGGTCAAAGCCATCGCAGCCATCCGCCAGACCCGCGAAGGCCTAGCGATCCTCGTGCCGAAGGGCTCCGCGATAAAGAGCTTCGCCGACTTGAAGGGCAAGAAGATCGGCACCGGTCGCGGCTCGGTCGGTCATCAATTGCTGCTCGCTGCGCTCGAGAAGCACGGGCTTAACAACGAGCGACGTGCAACTGGTGTTCCTGCTGCCCTCGGACGCGAAAGTCGCCTATTCGAGCGGTCGATCGATGCCTGGTCGACGTGGGAGCCTTACGTCAGTCAGGAGGAGGTGCTGTTCGGCGCGCGTCGGATCATCACCGGCCAGGGCCTCACGCCAGGCTTGAGCTTTCTGGTGTCGCGTCCGGAGCCGATCGCCGAGAAGCGGCCACAGCTCGAAGATTTCGGCGCCGCCTGACACTGGCGCGTGCATGGGCGCAGTCGCCGGCGAACCTCGCCAACTACGCCGACACCTGGGGAAAGCTGATGGGCATCCCCAAGGAAGTCCCGCTGCAGTGGTTCAGCCGAGCGAAGATCGGCATGCGCCCATCGACGAAGGCGTCATTGCCGACGAGCAATCGACCATCGATCTCTATTTCCGCACAGGGCTGATCAAGGAAAAGCTCGATGCGAAGGCGATCGTCGACGCGTCGTTCAACGGCGCGATCGAGAAAGCGCTGCGCGACGCAACACCGGCAAGCAAGTCAAATAAATATCGCGGACCGATCACATCAAATTAATGCGACCAGGCTACAGCAATAACGCGAACAAACGGGCGCCGCTATGCTAAATAAAAAAAAAGGGGCCGCTCGCGCAGACACGGCAAGCCGGTGCGTGCCCGTCGCCTCAAATTGATGTGACGATTTCCTGGCATTGCAGTTTCGCACGAGAGAATAGACCAATTACACCAATCCCTTAGACACGACTTCTTTCGGCGTTTCGAGGAAGTTCGCGTGCTTGATTTATTATATTATGAGCATCATAATATAACCTCCTCGACGCAGCATCAGCAGGAACGACACATGAGTTCGCAATCGACACGGCACAGCCTTGATCACCGGCGCATCGTCGGGCATCGGCGCGACATACGCAGAACGGTTGGCCAGGCGCGGCTACGATCTGATCCTGGTGGCGCGGGATCAGCCGCGGCTCGACGGCCTTGCGTCACGCATTCGCGCGGAAACCGGCGTCAGCATCGAAACGGTGCGAGCGGACCTGACCGTGCAAGCCGACGTGCTGCGTGTCGAAGGCCGCATCCGTGAGGACGAGCGCATCACGATGCTCGTCAACAACGCCGGTGTCGGCCCGGAGGGACCGCTGGTCAACGGCAACCTGGACTATCTCGACCGGATGATCCTGATCAACGTCGTCGCGGTGAATCGACTTGCCGTTGCAGCGGCTTCCGAATTCGCCAAACGCGGCAAGGGAACGATCATCAACCTCGCGTCCGTCGTGGCGCTGATCCCCGAAATGTTCAACGGCACCTACAGCGCCACAAAAGCGTTCGTGCTGAACCTCACGCAGGCGCTGCACACGGAAGTGGCCGCCAAGGGCGTGCGGCTGCAGGCCGTGCTTCCCGGGCTGACCCGAACCGAGATTTTCGAGCGCGCAGGCCTCGATATCGGCAAGCTCGACCAGAGCCGGATCATGGAGGTGGGCGAGATGGTCGACGCGGCGCTGGCGGGCCTCGACCAGGGCGAGCTTGTGACGATCCCCTCGCTGCCTGATCCGGCCGCCTGGAATGCCGTGGTCGCGGCCCGCATGGCGCTTGGACCCAACCTGTCCAAGGATCACGCCGCGGACCGCTACAAGGTCACGCGCGCACCGCTGGCGGCAAGCGCGTGACGCCGGTCATCGTCATTCGCTAGCCGAGCGCCGAAAAACCGCCGTCGACGGGGATCGCCGCTCCCGTGACGAAGTCGGAGGCGGGGCTTGCGAGGAACACCGCAACGCCCGCCATGTCGTCCATGGTGCCCCAGCGATTGGCGGGCGTTCGCCGCAGCACGTTTTCATTCAGCGGCGGCACCTGCTCGCGGGCGCGGCGCGTCAGCTCGGTGTCGATCCAGCCGGGCAGGACGGCGTTGGCCTGGATGTTGTCGGGCGCCCAGGCCACCGCGATCGACTTCGTGAACTGCACGACGCCGCCCTTGCTCGCGCCATAGGCCGGCGCATAGGCCGTGCCGAAGATCGACAGCATCGAGCCGATGTTGATGATCTTGCCGCCACCGGCCTTCTTCATCTCCGGGTGGACCGCCTGCGCGCAGAGGAAGGCGCTGGTGAGGTTGGTCTCCATCACCTTGTGCCAGTCTTCGAGCGACATCTCGTGCGCGGGGTTGCGGATGTTGATGCCGGCATTGTTGACCAGGATGTCGACGCGGCCGAATTCCTTCACCGTCGCAGCGACAAGGGATTTCACGCTTGCCGCATCGGTAACATCCGTTGCGACCGCGATCGCGCGGACACCGCGCTTGCCGAGATCGGCGACGGCGGCCTGCGACTTTGCAGCATCCCGCGCCGCAACGACGATATTCGCGCCTGCGTCGGCAAGGCCGCGCGCCATGCCAAGCCCGATACCGCCGTTGCCGCCGGTGACGATGGCGACCTTGCCCTTGAGATTGAAACTGGTCATGGAGCCTCCCTTTGCTTGGCAGCCGGTTTTAACGCAGGGGCCGCCATCCGCTCAATTCTCTGAAGGGCGGGCTGTCGCCTGGCGAAACTGGCGCCCAATGGGGCGGTATGCAAGAATGTGCGACGGCTCGCCCTCAAGGAAGGGGATCTTCAGGTATGCCGATCAGTGCGACGTCCGACCGGCAAAGCTACAAGATTGCGATCGGCCTGATCGTCCTGGCTGCGGTTCTCTACGCCGTTATTCCGCGCAACTCCGACCTGCGCGCGTTCAACCCGCAGCGGATGGCACAGCGCGAGACGGAGATGTGGCGCGACTATTACGACAAGCACTACATCCAATTGTTCTGGGACGTCTACGCCTCCTCCCGCAGCGAGTTCAGGTTCTCACCGCTCGACAGTGTTCGCATCGCGCTCGCGGCGGCCCATGCAGCGAAGCTGTTCCAGCCGACGACATCGCGCGAGGAAGCGAGCGTCGCCTTGCCGCCGCTCGAGGTCTATTACGGTCTCTTGCGCAAGGGGGCGCCGGCGGACTTCGATCCTGCAAAGGCGGCTCAGCTCGAGCTCGACTGGTGGCAGGCGCGACGGGAAAACGTGGCGCCGAGCGACTACGGCAAGACCATCGCGGAGGCGACATCGCTGATCTACGGCGCGGAGAACCCGGCAGTTTCCGAATCCGGCGCGCTGCGCGCCGAAGCCATGGCGTATCGCGACGCGCGCAGCGGCAAGATGACCGACAGCGACTGGCGCGCGATCTCCAGCCAGCTCGCTACCGCCTATGGCAAGCTGAAGGAAGGCATCGGCCGGCGCTAATTTAGAGCGTGATGGGATCAGGTTGGTTCAGCGCATCCACACTCTCAGTGTCGTCCCCGCGAAGGCGGGGACCCATGCCCTCCGAACTCGTGAAGGCCACCGGCGCTCGTCGACTTTCGAGCCGACACGGCGTATGGGTCCCCGCCTTCGCGAGGACGACCCTGAAAAGACCGCACCGATCGGGCCAACTTGAAGTCATCATGCTCTAGCCGTCGTCTCGAACAGCGCGTCTAACGCCGCCGCGAGAGCCAGATCAGGATCAGGCCGACGACCAGCACCGCAAGGCCGTACCAGGCCCACTGCGTCGCCCGCACCATGAAGCTCTGTTCGGGATACGGGAAATAGCCGGTGCCCTGGCCGATCCAGACAAGGCCGGTCAGCGCCGCGATGATGCCGATGATGAGCAGCGCCTGACGCATCGTGTCGCTCCTGCGCGTTACGCCGCCCGCGCAATAATCTCGATCGGCGCGAGCAGGCCTTGCTGCAGCGCGCCCATGAGATTGCCGAGCCGTTGCGGCGTCGCGGGTCCCATCAGGATGTGCAGTCCAAGCGGCGGCGCGCCGTGCTTGGCCGCGTTCTCTCGCATCTCGCGACCGAGAGTAAGCGCCATGTCCCGGCGGTTGTGCTCCTGGGTCACCTCGAAGCCGGATGCGATCAAGAGCTGATGATAGGTTTCCGGCGGCGCGACAAAACTTGTCGCCGCGGTTTCCGCCCACGGCATCGGGTAGGGCAGCTCGGCGGCGCTGGTCTTCATGATGTCGTAGACCGCGAAATGTCCGTCCGGACGCAGCACGCGCCGCACTTCTGCGAACAGCCGCGCCTTGTCCTCGATGTTCATGCCGACATGGATCATGGTTGCGACATCGAAGGTGTTTTCGGCGAAGGGCAGGGTCAGCGCGCTGGCTTTCCGGAAATGCACCTTGTCGGAGAGGCCGCAGCGGCGGGTCAGCGCGATTGCGGTCTGTACGTACTCCTCGGTCAGGTCGATGCCGGTCACCTTGCAATCGCAAACTTCCGCAAAATACCGGGCCGGCCCGCCGATGCCTGAGCCGATATCGAGCAGCTCTATTCCCTGCGCGAGCCCGAGATTGCGCGCGAGATCGACGGTCGCGTGCCGCCAGCCGAGGTGAAACTCGTCGGCGCCCGACAGATCGGACGCGGTCAGCCTGTCGATGTTCTTGCCGCTTTTCTTCAGCGCTTCGAGGATCGCGTGTTCGAGGCCTGGGCGCGCGTAATGCTTTGCGACGAGCTGTTCGGTCTGCATGGGCGGGCTCCCGTCAATAAGCGAAGAAGGAGCATATCGCGCCTCGCCTCAGCGAAGCCGGTCGCAGACACTATACATCCAGCAAATCGTCGGCCGCAAACTCGGCCTTGTCCGTGATGAAGGCAAACCGCGGCTCGGCCTTCACGCCCATCAGCCGCTCCACCGAATCCGCGGTGCCTTCGCGGTCGTCCGGAAGAAGGACCACGCGCAGCAGCGTGCGCTTCATCGGATCCATGGTGGTTTCCTTGAGCTGGTTCGGCAACATTTCGCCGAGGCCCTTGAAGCGGCCGACCTCCACGTTTGCGTTGGCACGGAACTCCCTGGAGAGGATCTCCTCCTTGTGCTTCTCGTCGCGCGCATAGAAAGTCTTGCCGCCATGGCTCAACTTGTAGAGCGGCGGCACGGCCAGATAGAGGTGCTTCTCGTCGATCAGGCGCGGCATCTGCCGGTAGAAGAACGTGATCAGCAGGGAAGCAATGTGCGCGCCGTCGACGTCGGCGTCGGTCATGATGATCACGCGCGAATAGCGCAGATCCTCTTGCCGATAGTGCGTGCCGGTGCCGCAGCCGAGCGCCTGCATGAGATCGGAAAGCTGCTGGTTCGCGGTGAGCTTGTCCTTGCCGGCCGAGGCGACGTTGAGGATCTTGCCGCGCAGCGGCAGGATCGCCTGGGTCGCGCGGTCGCGCGCCGCCTTGGCGCTGCCGCCGGCGGAATCGCCCTCGACGATGAAGATTTCCGAACCTTCCTGCGCCGTGTTGGTGCAGTCGGTCAGCTTGCCGGGCAGACGCAGCTTCTTCACCGCGCTCTTGCGTGAGATTTCCTTTTCCTGCCGCCGCCGCACGCGATCCTCGGCGCGCTCGATCACGAATTCGAGCAGCTTGTTCGCCTGCACCGGATTGCCCGCGAGCCAATGGTCGAACGGATCCTTGATCGCCTGTTCGACGATCTTCTGCGCCTCTGCGGTGGCGAGGCGGTCCTTGGTCTGGCCCTGGAATTCCGGCTCGCGCACGAACACCGAGAGCATGACGGCGGCGCCCACCATCACGTCTTCGGAGGTGATGGCCGCCGCCCGCTTGCTTTGGCCCGCGCGCTCGGCGTGATCCTTCAGGCCGCGCAGCATCGCCGCACGCATGCCGGATTCGTGCGTGCCGCCGTCCGGCGTCGGGATCGTGTTGGTGTAGGAGGACATGAAGCCGTCGGCGTCCGCCGTCCAGGCGACCGCCCATTCGCACGCGCCATGCGCGCCGGTGCGACCCGATTTGCCCGAGAAGATATCCGGATGCACCAGCGTGTCGGCGTGGATCGCAGCGGCGAGATAGTCCTTCAGGCCACCGGGGAAGTGGAACGTGTCTTCTGCCGGAACGTCCTCGATGCCGCGCAGGAGTTCCTTGTCGCAGGTCCAGCGGATCTCGACGCCGCCGAACAGATAAGCCTTCGAGCGCGCCATCTTGAACAGGCGCTGCGGCTTGAACGTCGCCTTGGCGCCGAAGATCTGCGCATCCGGCTTGAAGCGCACGCGGGTGCCGCGACGGTTGTGCACCTTGCCGAGGTCCTCGATCTTGCCCTTCGGCTGGCCGCGCTCGAACGTCATCTTGTAGAGTTTTTGATTGCGCGCGACCTCGACCTCGAGATGGGAGGAGAGGGCGTTCACCACCGACACGCCGACGCCGTGCAGGCCGCCTGAGGTCTCATAGACCTTTGAATCGAATTTGCCGCCCGCGTGCAGCGTGCACATGATCACTTCGAGCGCGGACTTCTTCGGGAACTTCGGATGCGGATCGACCGGGATGCCGCGGCCGTTGTCGCTGACCGTGAGGTAGCCGTCGGCAGTCAACTCGACTTCTATGAAGGTTGCATGACCGGCGAGCGCCTCGTCCATCGAGTTGTCGATGACTTCGGCGAACAGGTGGTGCAGCGCCTTTTCGTCAGTGCCGCCGATGTACATGCCGGGCCGGCGGCGGACCGGCTCAAGTCCTTCCAGGACCTCGATATCGGCGGCGGTGTAGCCGGATTCGGCCCCGCTTCCCTTCGCCGCGGCGGCTGTGGATCGCGTCTTGGGCGTGGACTTCGCGAACAGGTCGTCGTCCTGCGCTTTCTTATCGGCTTTCAATGGCTTGGGCATGTCTCTTCAAGTCGTTTGGGCGCCAGGGAGCGCGCGAATCGTTGATTCTGACTATGCCATGGATAAGGTTATATATGTGACGAAGGCCGGGCAGTTCCATCGTCCTGATCAGGATTTGCTCCCGCTTTGAGCGAATGCGCCCGCATGCGCGGACAAGGGAGCCGAATGACCATTGCCGAAATCGCCAACGACGTCATCGAGTTCGTGCGCGATCACCAGGCGTGGGCGGCGCCGGTGGTGTTCCTTCTGGCTTTCGGAGAGTCCCTCGCATTCCTGTCCCTGATGGTCCCCGGCTGGCTGGCGCTGGTCGGCATCGGTGCGCTGCTCGGCGCAAGCGGGATCAGCTTCTGGCCGGTATGGATCGCGGGCGCCCTTGGAGCCGCGCTCGGCGACTGGATCTCGTACTGGATCGGCTACAAGTTCAAGGACGACGTCGCCCGGATGTGGCCGCTGTCGCGCTACCCGGACCTGCTGCCGAGCGCCGAAAAATTTGTCGCCACGTGGGGCGTCCCGAGCATCTTCATCGGCCGCTTCTTCGGACCTTTGCGCGCCTTTGTGCCGCTGGCCGCCGGAATTTTCGAAATGCCGTACCGGCGATTTCAGTTTGCCAACTTCACCTCCGCCTTCGTCTGGGCGGCTGTGGTGCTGTCGCCGGGAACATTCGGCATGAAAATGCTGATGGAGTGGCTCAAATAATTGAGGTGGTGGGGCCGGCTTGAAAGCGGGCCGCCAACGCTCTCGCGAATCGTTCGCAAAAGCGGAAGCGTCGTCGACGCAGCGCCGATCCGTCACAGCCAGTTGAGGAATATGCACTTAGCGGTGGTGTTACCGTTGCAGCCGCTGCGTGTCGTCATCGCGCGGCCACGCCAGTCGGGCAATTTGATTGCCGTCCATCACCGGGAGAGACTCAGATGAGAGATTTGACACGCCGTTCGGCATTGGGCGCCGCTGCCGCGGCGGTCGCTGCGCCGCTGTTGCCGTCCATCCACGCCGAAGCCGCCGCGCCGGCCGCCGCGAAGCAGGTGCCGGGCGTCTATCGCTACAAGGTCGGCGATATCGAAGTCACCGTGGTGACGGACGGCGGGCGCACCGTTCCGCTCGCGGATACCCTCGTCAAGAATGCAACCAAGGATCAGGTCAACGCCGCGCTGCAAGCGTCCTTCATGGAGAAGGACAAGTTCTCGTTCTTCTTCAACCCGGTCGTCATCAACACGGGCTCCAAGCTCGTCGCGATCGATTCCGGCAACGGACCCGGCGCGTTCGAGCAGACCAAGGGCGCCGTCGGCCAGTATCACACGAACCTCGCCGCCGCCGGCATCGACGCCAAGAACATCGACATCGTCGCGATCTCGCATTTCCACGGCGACCACATCAACGGCCTCGTGACGGCCGATGGCAAGCCTGCATTCGCGAATGCGGAAGTGATGGTCCCGGCCGCAGAGTGGGCGTTCTGGATGGATGACGGCAACATGAGCCGTGCGCCGGATGCCATGAAGCCGGCCTTCCAGAATGTCCGTCGCGTGTTCGGCGCCTTGCAAGGCAAGGTGACGCAGCATGAGCCGAACAAGGACATCGCACCCGGCGTGAAGAGCGTGCCGACCGTCGGTCACACGCCGGGCCATACGTCGCATATCGTCGGGTCGGGCGCGCAGAGCGTCATGATCCAGGCGGACGTCACCAACCTGCCAGCGCTGTTCGTGCGCAATCCCGGTTGGCATGCCTCCTTCGACATGGACGGGGCGCAGGCCGAAGCGACGCGGCGCAAGCTTTACGATCAGCTGGTCGCAGACCGCATGGTCGTGCAGGGCTATCACTATACGTTCCCTGCAGCCGCCTATGTCGAAAAGGACGGCGACGGCTATCGGCCGACCCCGGTTGCGTGGCAGCCGATCCTCTGACGCTCAACCGTCGATGCACGTCTCAAAGGCCGCCTTCGGGCGGCCTTTTTGCAATCGACGCGAAGTTTGCATCAGCGGACGCCGCTGGTGCTAGCAACCTCCGCCGGCCGATGACGTGCAGGTCTCGCGTCCGCGGCGGTCGGTCCTGAAATGCTCGACGAAGCGGCCGTCGACCTGCGTCACGTAGACGGTTCGTCCGTCCGCAGCGCCGAAGGTCAGATTGCTGGGGTTTTGGCCGAGGGTCTGGATTTCCCGCACGACGGCCCCGTCCGGTGTCAGCAAGGTCACTTTGCCGCTTGCCGGCCGCGCGATCAGAATTCTGCCGTCGGCGTCCGTGCGCAATCCGTCCAGCTCCGCCGTTTCGAACCTCTTGACCAAGCGGGGCTCGATCAGCTTGTCGGCGTCGATGCGGTAGGCCCAGATCTCGCGTGTATTGGATTCACCGACATAGAGCGTGCGACCGTCGGGACTGAGATCGAGGCCGTTGGTGACGCCCATCGTGCGCGCGCTTTGCATCACAACGCCGTTGCCGGTGCCGTTGCGGTCCGGCGCGATGCGCCAGATCCGCCCACGCCGTCCGCGAAAGTCCGGGTCGCTTGCGTACAGGATGCCGTCGCTGGAAATCGCCAGATCGTTCGGTTGAGTGAATTGATCCGAGTGGAAATAGACGCGAGCCGTCGTCTGCCCCGGCTCGAAGACAAAGACGTTGTGCTTCTTGAAATCGGCGACGAACATCCGGCCGCTTCGGTCAAAACGAATGCCGTTGCCAATGCTTCCGAGCGGGAGCACGGCAAAGATCTCCGACCGGTTCTGTCCGGCGCGCACGCGACCGATCGTGCCGGATCTGACGAAATTCACGACATAGAGGTTGTTGGCGGCGTCAACGGCCGGACCTTCGATACCGCCGGTGTAGCGATCGTCGGGAGGCGTCAGCCGCTGGCTGACGAACAGCTCCTCGGCGGCGGCCAATTGCATCGAAGCGGCGATCGCAAGAACGGCGGCGAGGGTGGGATGGATCGTCCTCATGCTGTTTCCTCAAGTGTCCGCGCGACCTTGCGATGAAGCGGCCAGATAGCGCAATCGACTGCGGCCTGCGTCATCCGATGAGAGGACCCGATCGACAGCCCGCGTGTTGCCGCAGGTTGACGCCATCGGCCAGCACGGTCAGCGAGAGGATTTCGGTCGTAGCTGCGCGCCAAGGGGGCTTACTGGTCATCCTTGACCGAAATCCGGCCGTATCCTATACGCTGCGGCCCATGACAAAACTGTTCGCCCGCGCAGACCGTATCCGCCGCCGCACCACCGCGGCATGGGCGAACGATCGCGTTTGAACTGATCGTCCCTCGTGCCGCCGGCAATCGTCCGCGGCACGTCTGTTCTCCAAAGTCTGTTCTCCCCAGACTCTCCCTTCAAGACGTAAAGCGGATCTGATTGCAGGCGGCTTCCTTCAAGAAGCCTCAAGGGGTCTGCAATGCACATTCCTCCGCCGTTTCGAACGAACAGGTCCGACTGCCTCGCGCTCGCCGAGCGGCGCGGCTTTGGGCTCGTCTGCGCTCATGACGGGAAGATGCCCGTCGTCTCGTGGCTGCCATTTCACATCGCTTATGCGGGCGACGGCACGCCGGTCGCGACGTTTCATGTCGCGCGCGCCAATCCGCTCGCATCACCTGCTCTGCACAGCCAAACCTGGTTGCTTGCGATCAACGAGGTGGACGCCTACGTGTCGCCGCGCTGGTACGCCTCGCCGCAGCAGGTGCCGACCTGGCTGTACAAGGCCGTCAATCTTTCGGGTCCGGTGCGCCCGATCGGCCATGCCGAGCTGGTGCAGCACCTCGACGCACTCGCGGCGCATTTCGAGTCCGCGGCAGCGCCGCTGGCGCCCTGGACGATGGACGAGGTCGCCGCCGGCCGGCGCGCCGCGCTCACCGGCGCGATCGTCGGCCTGTCGATGGAGGTCGCGCACATCGAGGGAAGTTTCAAACTGAACCAGCACAAGTCCGACGCCGACCATGTTGCCGTCGCCACGGCGCTGGCGGCGCAAGATGATGCCGATGCGAAAAGGATCGCTGACGACATGCGCGCCATGCGGCCACATGCCTTCGCCGCAGAACGGGTGCATGACGGCGCCATCAAATCGCGCGTCGAACCGGTTTGACCGTGTGCGGGATGCGGGAAGCAGCGCACCGCGCGCGACGCCACGCTCTCGGCGCCGGCGCTCTTGATGCCGTCGATCCAGGTGAACATGCGCGCGGGCCAGTTGCCGCCCTGCGATGCCAACGGCATCCACTACCTGAAGATCCCGGTCAAGCTTGCAAGTTGAAGGACTTGAGCCGGCATAGCCGGACCCGTCGTGAATGTGCGCTACAGCACTTTGAAACTCCCTTTCCGCCGTCATCGTATATGAGCGCCAGGGAGGATCAAACCATGAGCGCCAGCCTCGAAGCGACCCGCCAGGTCCCGGCAGGCGGCCGGACGAGCAGTGAATTCGCGGGAGTCCATGCGACCGCGCGCACGCGGATCGATTCGATCGATCTGGTGCGCGGTCTCGTGATGGTGATGATGGCGCTCGACCATGTGCGCGACTTCTTCGCGCCGGGCGGCTTCAACCCGCGCGATGTAGCTGAGCCCGCGCTGTTCATGACGCGCTGGATTACGCATTTCTGCGCTCCCGTCTTCGTGTTTCTCGCGGGAACGTCGGCGTTTCTTTACAGCACGCGCGGCCGTACCAACCAGGAGCTCAGCCGCTTCCTCCTGACACGTGGCATCTGGCTCGTTCTTATTGAGCTGACGCTGGTCCGCCTTGCCTGGACCTTCAGTTTCGATCTCAGCTACTTCTTCAGCCAGGTCATCTTTGCCATCGGCGCCTCGATGATCGCACTCTCGATGCTGGTGTTTCTGGCGCGCGGAGCGATTGCCGCAATCGCCCTGGTCTTGATCGCTGGACACAACCTGCTCGATCCGATCAAGGCAGAGATGTTTGGCGCCGCTGCGCCAGTCTGGAACTTCCTGCACGAGCCGGCCTTTCTGCAGTTCGGCAGCGTGAAATGGTTCGCTGTCTATCCGCTGATCCCGTGGATCGGCGTGATGGCTGCCGGCTACGCGCTCGGACCGGTCTTCACGCTTGATCGCGCAACACGCACGCGATGGCTTGTGGGACTCGGAGCCGCCGCGGTGGTCGCTTTCGTGTTGTTACGCGCCGGCAATCTCTATGGCGATCCGGCGCCCTGGCGAGCGCAGGCGGGAGTGGGGGCGACGATCCTGTCGTTCATCAATTGCGAGAAATATCCGCCGTCGCTGCTCTATCTCGCAATGACCATCGGGCCGGCCTTGTTGCTGCTCGCCGCGGTGGAGCGCGCGCGGGGGCCGCTCGCCGAATGGATCACCACCTATGGCCGCGTTCCGTTCTTCTATTACGTGTCGCATATCTTCCTCATCCACGCGCTCGCCGTAGTCTTCGCTTGGACAAGTGGCGTAGCGACCGATTGGCTGTTTGGCCCGTTCCCGGCTGACAAGCCGAACGGATACGGCCTCACGCTTCCGGGCGTATACGCCGTCTGGCTTGTTGTCGTGGTGGCGCTCTATCCGCCGTGCAAATGGTTCGCCGGCGTCAAGCGGCGCCGCAACGACTGGTGGCTGTCTTATCTCTAGTGAACTCGTGCGGCGCGGCGCACCGGCCGCGCTATGGACGATGCCGGCTAGAGGAGCTTGAAGATCGCCAGCGCCAGCACCGCCTGCGCGAGGAAGCCGACCGTCCACGTCAGCGTCCGCAGCACCGCAATGCCGAAGGTGTACACCAGCGCGTGCGCCAGGCGGGCCCAGAAATAGACCGCGCAGGCGAGCACCGTCCATCGGCTCGAATAGTCGATGGCGTTCAGGATCAACACCAGCGGCGCGAAAATGACGAGGTTTTCGACCGCGTTGTCGTGAGCAAACATCATGCGGTTGGCCCATTCCGACTGCGGCTTGTCGTGGCGCGAGGGATTGGCCAGGGCGCCCATGAGGCCGCGCACCTGGGCGCGATTGATGATGTAGGGAATCCACATCACTCCGGTCAGAATGACCGTCAGCGTCAGCCAGAATAGTTCGCGCGTCATGATGCTCCCCAGACTTTGAGCGTTACCTGCGGCCTCAATTTACCGATTTGCTGCGGCGATGTCTCGTATCGAAAAGCGACTCGCGTCAGGCGCGGACCCGCACATAGCTGCCCGGCGCGCTCTCGATCGGCGGAAGCGGGCCCGCCTCGACATGCCGCGCCGGCACCTCCTCGGGGTCGAGCGCGCCGAGCCACTCCCGCCAGTCCGGCCACCACGAGCCCTTGTGCTCCTCGGCACCCTTCATCCATTCGGCGAGGTTTTCGGCCTCGAGGTTGTCGTTGGTCCAATACTGATACTTCTTCAGCACGGGCGGATTGACGACGCCGGCGATGTGGCCGGAACCCGACAGCACGTACTTGACGGGGCCGCCGAAGAATTTCGATCCATACAGCACCGACTCGGCCGGCGCGATGTGGTCTTCCTTCGTGGCGAGATTGTAGACCGGCACCTTCACCTTGGAGAGATCGAGCTGCGTGTTCTCGAGCACCATGGTGCCCTTCGTCAGCCGGTTCTCCAGGTAGCAGTTGCGCAGGTAGTACGAATGGTTCGCGTGCGGCATCCGCGTCGCGTCCGAGTTCCAGTGCAGCAGATCGAAGGCCGCCGGCTGCTGGCCCTTCAGATAGTTGCTGACGACATAGGACCAGATCAGGTCATTGGACCGCAGCATGTTGAAGGCGTTCGCCATCTTCGAGCCTTCGAGCACGCCGCTCTGCCGCATGTCGCGCTCGAGCGTCGAAATCTGCTCTTCGTCGACGAACACCAGGAGTTCGCCGGCATGCGTGAAATCGACCTGGGCTGCGAAGAACGTCGCCGAGGTCGCCCGCACGCGCCGTTTCTCGGCGAGCCATGCGAGCGTCGAGGCGAGCAGGGTGCCGCCGACGCAGTAGCCCGCCGTGTGCACCTTCATCTCGCCGGTGACCTTTTCGATCACATCCATCGCGGCGAGGGGGCCGTCTTTCATGTAGTCGGCGAAGGTCTTCTCGCCGAGCGCCTTGTCGGGATTGACCCACGAGATCACGAACACCGTGATGCCGTGGTCGACGCACCATTTGACGTAGGATTTCTCGGGGCCGAGATCGAGGATGTAGAATTTGTTGATCCACGGCGGCACGATCAGCAACGGCGTGCGCAGCACCGTCTCGGTCGTCGGCTCATACTGGATGAGCTGCATCAGGTCATTCTGATAGATCACCTTGCCGGGCGTGACCGCCATGTCGCGGCCAACCTCGAGATTGGACGCGGACTGGCGGATGCGCAGCACGCCGCGCCCGCTCTCCATATCCTCGGCGAACATCTGCATGCCGCGCGCCAGGTTGTCGGCGTTCGACGTCATGGTTTCGCGCAGCACTTCCGGATTGGTGAGGATGAAGTTCGACGGCGCGAGCGCGTTGGTGATCTGCTGGACGTAGAATTCGGCTTTCTTGCGCGTGTGGTTGTCGACGCCTTCCGCTTCCTGCACGAGCTCGTACGCGCACTTTGTCGTGAGCAGATAGGCCTGCTTCAGGAAATCGAAGAACTGGTTCGAATTCCACTCAGGATCCCTGAAACGCTTGTCGCGGGGCGACGCCTCGATGGTCGGCGGCGCTTCCTCGCCGGCAAGCCGCCGCGCCGCGTTCTCCCAGAGGCTGAGATAGGCCTTGCCCAGTCGCGTCTGCAGCTCCGAGGCGCGACTGGGATCGGCAAGCCAGTAATTCGCAACCGCGTGGAAGGCCTTGACGACCTGCGCCAGGTCCTCAGCGGTCTGGTCCCTCATCTCGCCGCTCTCGCGCGGCTTCAGATAGGCCGAAAGCGCCTTGCTTGCGTTTTCGAGCACCCGCGCGAGGTTCTTCGAGAAGGCTTCAGGATCGAAGCTCTTGCCCGCGTCCGTGAGAGGGAGGTGGTCGTTCATGAGAATTATTTGATACTAGATTGCTGCGGTGTCGAGATGACACATTTTTGTTCAGCATATCGCCGAGATTAAGGGCGGTGTCGACAATCACTGCTGTTGCGGCGCAGCAAGTCCATCCTTTCGTCATATTGGGCCGGTACCGCCGGACATAGCTGTTGTCGGACCTTTAATTCTTTCGTCAGATTTTGAAGGCGTCGCAACAAAACGCGATGCAATGCGAAAGCACGTGCCGGGTTTCTTGTGTCAGTCTTGCGTCGCCTGTGTCCAGGTTCTGTGTCCAAGTGAGGAAATGTGCATTACGCCACGCCAGCAATCCTTGTCCTGGCTCTCGCCCTGGCGGGCTGCGCGTCCGTGGCTGACGTTCCGCTGATCGGAGTTCCGGCGAACGCGCCGCCACGACCCGAAGCGGCAGGTGCCTACCTGCCCGTGCACGACGTTCCGCCGCCCCGGCAGGAACAGATGCTGTCGCTCGACGACCAGACCCGGATCGAGAAAGAGCTGTCGGAAGCCCGCTCCAAGGGCAAGGCGACGGCTGCAAGCGATGCCGCCGCGATCGCGGCCACCTCGCCGCCGCCACCGGCCAAGGCGAAGCCGGCACCCGCCAAGAAAAAGGCCGAGGCCGAAAAGTCCGCCAAATAACCCGCCGCGGAATCCAGGCTAGCTCTCACGGAGCTGGAGGCGGCGGACGACGGCCATGACCGCTGCAGATCGGGCAGGCCCGGTCTGCGCGGCCGCCATCCTTACCCCGCCGCTCAGTTCAACCGCGCTGCGATTCCGGTGAGCACGCGGAAGTCAGGCTTCGACTGCACGCCGTTGTGCTGGTTGATGACCGGCACCCCGACCGAGACAAAGCCCGAGAACCGGTCGACGCCCACGCGCACGCCGGGCGAGAGATAGACGGTGGTGCCGCCTGAATTGGGATCGGCAATGCCGGAGATGCGCTGCTTGTCATGCCATTCGCCGTTGAACTCGAGCACGAGATCGAGCGTGTACGGCGTCTTCATCATATCGCGATGGTCGTGATTGGCGTGATAGAGGCAGAATTCCTGTAGCCGGTTCTGGTCCTTCTGGCACTTGTCGTGCAATTCGACCTCCTTGGCGGACCCTATGGGCCCGACCAGCCGATATGACACGCCTGCGCCGAACAGGAAGCGGTCGCCGAGATCGGTGTTCTGCGTGCCCTTGCCGATCAGCATGTAGAGGCCGCTCGCGTCGAGCGACCAGCGGCCGAAGCGCTTGGTGACCGCGGCGCCGATCAGCCCGTCGAATGAGCCAGAGCCCGGCTGGAATTCGGCCTCGAACAATCGGCCTTGGTTGTCGCGCTCGCGCGTGCTGCCGGTCGGCGCCTTGAAGCCGAACAGCACCGCTGCCTCGAGGCCGGTCGCCGCATTCTGGTGGAAGCGATACTGCCCGAGCAGGGTCACGTCGCTGAAGCCCGAGGAGTTGCCGCGTGCGATGATGCCATTGGGGCTCATCAAGCCGCTCATGCCCATGGAGTCCATTCCGCTCATATGGCCGCCGCTCAGCATGTCCTCGGACTCTGCGGCCTCGCGGATGCCGGAGCGCCGAACGCCGGGCAGGCGAACGGAGACTGTGAAATTGTTGGTCACGCCATAGGCCACCGACAGCGACGCGCTCTCGATCGAGCGCATCGAATGCGCATGGTTGCCCTGGCTTGCGGCGGCGAGCAGGCCGGCGTCGCTCAACTGGCCGAGGCGAATGAATTCGTAGCGGACGGCTGCTGCGATCTGTCCTTCGTCAAGGGTGCCGGCTGAGATCGTGTTGATCGGTCCGCCGCTGCCTGAGCCGCCGCCAATGCCGGGATGATGAGCTTGCGCTGGTGCAACAAGAACAAACAGCAATGAAGATAAAACACCGGCTGGCCGCGCCAGATACGCACGCATACTCGCCCCCTACGTAACTCGCACGCATGGAGCCATCCGAATGAGACCCGAGTTTGCTTCGATGGTGCGCGAAGCGGGGCCGTCGAACGACGGAAAAAAGCGCGTGTGCCAAAGCGCAGCGACGAGTGGCAGTCATCGCGTAGCGATGTTGGCAGCGCTGCTGCTCGCTGCATAATCCTGGCAAGCATGAGCGCGCATGCAGTTGTGGGTGTTGTCTGAACAGGATTGTGAGGCTGTCGTGTGTTGGGCGATTGCGCGCGGCTGCGTTTTTCGAGCACTGTAGCGCTTATTGAGTAGTGACGAATGAAGAGAAGCTGAAGACCGCGACAAGATTTCGCTCTACGTGCGATTCGCTTTGCTGGCCGCATTGATGTCTGAATTTTTTTCTACGCGATGCACGGTGTTGCGTAACGCGTGATTTTCAGGGGTGGACAACATGCCAGCGATCTCTTCAATCATCTCGAGGCTTATTTCTGCCGCGTCTGTGGCGACTGTCGTGCTCGCTGCGAGCAATGCCGTCGCACATGATTTCAAGGTGGGTGCACTCGCCATCGGCCATCCGTGGTCGCGTCCGACTCCCGAAGGTGCCGACATCGCGGGCGGCTATCTCACCATCACCAACAAGGGCAGGACAGCGGATCGGCTGATCGGCGGCTCGTCGCCTGCGGCAAGCCGCATCGAGGTGCACGAGATGACGACCGTCGACGGCGTGACCAAAACGCGGCCGGTCGAGAACGGTCTCGAGATCAAGGCAGGGCAGAAGCTTGAGCTCAAGCCCGGCTCCTATCGCATCCTGCTGTTCGGATTGAAGCAGCCGCTCACTCTCGGCCAGAAGGTGAAAGGGACGCTGCAGTTCGAGAAGGCCGGGAGCATCGAGATCGTCTACAATATCGAGGAGAACCCGGAAGCCTTGAAGGGAGCCGACGGCGGGCGGCGGGCACCGCGGCCATTAGCTCGCAAGACCGGTGGTCCAACGCGACGCCGCTGTCGGAGTGGGCCTGGGCGTAGCAGGGGACGGCAGAGACAAGCCGAGCCTCCGGGCACCCCGCGGGCCAAAGGGAAGCTATCGAAGCCGTCGAGAAAGGCCAAGAAAGCGCCCCATTGACGGCCGCTGGCCTTAGCTGGAGGCCATGCTAAAAGGGTCCCCGAAAATGCCGCGGTGCCGAATTAAGAAGTGAATCGGACCGGCGGTTCCCCGGAGCCCGAGATCGATGGACGATTTCTACCGCATTCGCCGTCTGCCGCCCTATGTGTTCGAACAGGTCAATCGAGCCAAGGCAGCCGCACGCAATGCCGGCGCGGACATCATCGATTTCGGCATGGGCAACCCGGACCTGCCGACCCCGCCGCATGTCATCGAAAAGCTGAAGGAGACGCTGGGCAAGCCGCGGACCGACCGCTACTCGGCCTCGCGCGGCATCACCGGTTTGCGCAAGGCGCAGGCCGGCTACTACGAGCGGCGTTTCGGCGTGAAGCTCAATCCCGAGACGCAGATCGTCGCCACGCTCGGCTCGAAGGAAGGCTTTGCCAACGTCGCCCAGGCGATCACCGCTCCGGGCGATGTGGTGCTCGTTCCCAATCCGAGCTACCCGATCCATGCCTTCGGCTTCCTGATGGCCGGTGGCGTCGTGCGCTCGGTGCCCGCGGAGCCGACGCCGGAACTGTTCGAAGCGCTTGAGCGCGCGATCATCCATTCGATCCCGAAGCCGATCGCGATGATCTGCTGCTATCCGTCGAACCCGACCGCGTACGTCGCAACGCTGGATTTCTACAAGGATCTGGTGGCATTCGCGAAGAAGCACGAGATCTTCATCCTGTCCGATCTCGCCTACGCCGAGCTCTACTTCGACGGCAATCCGCCGCCGTCGGTGCTGCAGGTGCCGGGCGCGATCGATGTGACGGTCGAATTCACCTCGATGTCGAAGACCTTCTCGATGGCCGGTTGGCGCATGGGCTTTGCCGTCGGCAACGAGCGCATCATCGCCGCGCTCGCGCGGGTGAAATCCTATCTCGACTACGGCGCATTCACGCCGGTGCAGGTGGCCGCGACCGCGGCACTGAACGGACCTGAGGATTGCATTCGCGAAGTGCGCGAAACCTACAAGAAGCGCCGCGATGTGCTGGTCGAATCCTTTGCGCGTGCCGGCTGGGACATTCCGCCGCCGGCCGCCTCGATGTTTGCCTGGGCGCCGTTGCCGGAAGCGTTCCGCGGCATGGGCAGCATGCAGTTCGCAACGCTGATGGTCGAAAAGTCGGGGGTTGTGGTATCGCCCGGCGTCGCCTTCGGCGAACACGGCGAGGGGTTCGTCCGCATCGCCATGGTGGAGAATGAGCAGCGCATTCGCCAGGCGGCGCGCAACATGCGCCGCTTCCTTGAAACCGGCGTCGAAACGTTGCACAACGTCATTCCTCTCGCCACCCGCCGCTAGTGCACGTTCAACTAGCGGTCCTCACTCCGTAGGCTTCGTCGTTTTATGGTCGCACCCCTGAAGGTGGGTATTGCGGGTCTCGGCACCGTGGGTGCGGAGGTCGTCCGCCAGATCGAACAGCAAGGCCGCCTGCTGGCGACGCGAGCCGGCCGCGGCGTGCGTGTCGTTGCCGTGACGGCGCGCTCGAAAACCAAGAAGCGCGACGTCAATCTGCGCGGTGTGAGATGGGCGGCAAGCCCGCTTGCGCTCGCGAAGGATCCCGAGATCGATTGCTTTGTCGAACTGATGGGCGGCGCGGGTGATCCGGCGCTCACCGCGGTCGAGACCGCGCTGGCGAACGGCAAGTCGGTCGTCACCGCCAACAAGGCGCTGCTGGCGAAGCATGGCGTCAAGCTGGCAATGCTCGCCGAGAAGCACGGTGGTGCGCTGAACTTCGAAGCGGCCGTCGGAGCGGCGATCCCGGCGATCAAGACGCTGCGTGAGGGTCTCTCCGGCACGCCGATCAACCGCGTCTACGGCATCCTCAACGGCACCTGCAATTACATCCTGACGCGGATGGAGCAGGAGGGGCTTTCGTTCGAAGATTGCCTGAAAGATGCGCAGCGGCTGGGCTATGCCGAGGCCGATCCGTCATTCGACATCGATGGGCATGATACCGCGCAGAAGCTTGCGATCCTGGCGAGCCTTGCCTTCGGCACGAAGGTCGCGCAGAGCGCGGTGCATGTCGAAGGCATCTCGACGATCAAGCCCGAGGATCTGCGCGCCGCTGAGGACCTCGGCTACCGCGTCAAACTGCTCGGCGTCGCGGTGCGCACCAAGTCAGGCATCGAGCAGCGCGTGCATCCGACCATGGTGCCGCGCTCGTCGTCGATCGCGCAGGTGATGGGTGTGACCAATGCGCTGACCATCGACGGCGAGGGCGTGCCGCCGATCACCCTCGTCGGTCCCGGGGCGGGCGGCGCCGCGACCGCCTCGGCGGTGGTCGCCGACATCGCCGACGTCGCACGCGGCATGCGCATCGCGCCGTTTGGCCGCCCCGTCGAGCGGTTGCGCAAGACCGAGAAGGCGCCGATGATGCGGCATGAGGGCGGCTATTACATCCGCCTGATGGCGCGCGACCTGCCGGGCACTGCGGCGACGATCGCAACGCGGCTGGCGGAACAGAAAATCTCGATCGAATCCATCGTCCAGCGCCATCCGAACGGTGCGCCGGAACCGCCACAAGGGCGTGGAAAACGCGACGGGAAAGCCGTGAGCACCTTGGTGCCGGTGATATTGATAACCTACGCCACCCACGAGGATGCCGTGCGGCATGCACTCGCTGCAGTGCAGAATGACAAAGTCATCACCGGTCGTCCGCAGGTGATCCGAATCGAGAAGAACTAGGCGGCGCGGTATGGTGCCCGCCTTGAGTTGTTGAGGAGTTGAGCCGATGTCCATGACGATTGCCGTTCCGCCGCAGCAGTTGCTCGAGCGCATTCTGACGCTCGAAATTGTGCGCGTGACGGAGCGTGCCGCAGTCTCCGCAGCGCGCCTGCGCGGCCACGGCAATGAGAAGGCGGCCGACCAGGCCGCGGTGGATGCGATGCGGCGCGAGCTCAACAAGCTGCCCATCGAAGGCACGGTGGTGATCGGCGAGGGCGAGCGCGATGAAGCGCCGATGCTGTTCATCGGCGAGCAGGTCGGCATCCAGGCCGGACCGAAGGTCGACATCGCCGTCGATCCGCTCGAAGGCACCACGCTGTGCGCGAAGAACATGCCGGGCGCGATCGCCACGATGGCGATGGCCGAGGGCGGCACGTTGTTGAATGCGCCCGACGTCTACATGCAGAAGATCGCGGTGGGGCCGGGCTACCCGAAAGGCGTGGTCGAGCTCGACGCGACGCCGGCCGACAACATCCTGCGGCTTGCGAAGGCAAAGGGCGTGGAGCCGTCGGCGATCACTGCGCTCGTGCTCGACCGGCCGCGGCACGCGGACATCATCACCGGCGTGCGCTCGACCGGCGCAGCCGTGCGCCTGATCACCGACGGAGACGTCGCCGGCGTCATCCATTGCGCCGACCCGGACAACACCGGTGTCGATATCTACATTGGCACGGGCGGCGCACCGGAAGGCGTGCTGGCCGCCGCAGCGCTTCGCTGCATCGGCGGACAGATGCAGTGCCGGCTGATCCTCGACACGGACGAGAACCGCGAGCGCGCCGCCAAGATGGGCGTGAAGGATCCCGCGCATGGTCTACGGCATCGAGGACATGGTGAAGGGCGATTGCCTGTTTGCAGCGACCGGCGTCACCGATGGCTCGCTGTTGGCCGGCGTGAAGTTCAGGAAGAACGTGATCCAGACCGAGACGGTGGTCATGCGCTCGGTCACCGGCACGGTGCGCTTGATCAAGGCGGATCATCGCCAGCTCGACAAGTTCTATCTGGATTGACCGTGATGGCGCCGGCCTGAGGTTGTCGTTCGCGCGGTCGGGGCCGATGAGCGCGCGGCCTGGGAGCCGCTCTGGGACGGCTACCTGAAATTCTACAAGGCGACGCTGCCGAAAGAGAGCTGGGACGTCGCGTGGAAGCGGCTGCACGACCCGGCGGAGCCGATGCATCTGCTCGGCGCCTATGTCGACGGCAAGCTGACCGGCATCGTGCATTACCTGTTCCATCGCTCGACCTGGATGCCGGAAGATTACTGCTACCTGCAGGATCTGTTCGTCGCCGATTCCGCGCGCGGCCTGGGGCTTGGACGCGCGCTGATCGAGGCCGTCTATGCCAAGGCGAAAGAGGCGGGTTCGACGCGGGTCTACTGGCTGACGCACGAGACGAACGCGCCGGCGCGCCTTCTCTACGACCAGGTCGCGGAGAATGCGGGCTTTATCCAGTACAGGAAGACGGTGTAACGGCGCTAGGCTGCCTCTGCCCTCATGGTAAGAAGCCGTGCGAAGCACGGCGTCTCGAACCACGAGGCCACGGCGCTTCAGCCGACTACCTCCGAGGCCTGCATCCTTCGAGGCGCGATTTCGCCGCTCCAGAGGATGAAGGATTGATGCAGCACTAGGATTTCGCCTTCGTCAGATCCGGGAAATTCGCCGGACGCTTCTCGACGAAGTGGGCGACGCCCTCCTTGTAGTCCGGGTAGGGATAGTTCGCCACGATCTGCTTGTCGGCCTCGGCGAGGTTCTCTGCGTAGGTCTCGAACATTCCCTTCCAGGTCTGGGCCTTGATCACCGCCATCGAGTGCGGCGACACCGTGTCGGTCAGCACGCGGACATAGGTGCGCACGTCCTCCATGAAGGTATCCTGCGGATAGATGCGGTTGACGAGACCCATGTCGAGCGCTTCCTTGGCCGTCACGCGGCGCGCCGACATCAGCAAGTCGATCGCGTTCGACGGACCGACCAGCCGCGGCAGCAGCCAGGCGATGCCGTGCTCGGCGATCAGGCCGCGCTGCGCAAAGGCGGTGGTGAAGATCATCCGGTCCGACGCCATCCGCATGTCGCAGCACAGCGCCATGATCATGCCGAGGCCCGCCGTCGCGCCATTCAGCGCAGCGATCACCGGCTTGCCGATGCGCATGAAGTAGGAGTAGCGGCGGACGTCGGCGAACTCCGGACCGAGGTCGGGGCCGTGGCCGAGCGTGATCGCCGGGATGACGGTCGGATCGTCCGCAGGCGGCGGCGGCCGCGCGCCGCCGCGAGCGGCGTTGCAGCCGGCCGATGTCGGCGCCGGCGCAGAAGGCGCGGCCGGCGCCCGTCAGGATGATCGCGCGCACGCCGGGATCGGTGCCCGCCTTCGCCATCGCCTTGGCGATGTTGATCGGCATCGAGTCGTCGATCGAATTCATCCGCTCCGGACGATTGAGCGTGACGGTGGCGATGCGGTCCTTCACATCGTACAGGACTTCGTTTTCTTCCGACATTGTGTCTCTTTCGCCTCCCTTGATGATTGGCCGAACGATAGCTGCTCGCCCCGTCGCGGTCAATGTCGCGAGCGGCACTAGTGCCGTGCGTGACAAACATGCTGACTGCGCGACGCGTGCGATCACTTCGACAGATCGGGGAAGTTGGCCTTGCGCTTTTCGAGGAAGTGGTGACGCCCTCGACGTAGTCCTTCGACTTCACGCTGAGCTCGAGTTCGGTGTCGGCGACGCCAAGCGCTTCGCTGAAGGTCTGGAACATCGCCTTCCACACCTGCGCCTTCATCACCGCAAGCGAACGCGGCGAGACCGTCTCGGCGATGTTGGCGGCAAACGCCTGGACGTCGTCGCGGAACGTGTTTTGCGGAAACACCCTGTTGACGAGGCCCATCTCGAGAGCCTCCTGGGCGCCGAGGCGGCGCGCGGTCATCAACAGTTCGAGCGCGCGCGAGGGGCCGACGAGGCGCGGCAACAGCCATGAAATGCCGTGCTCGGCAATCAGTCCGCGCTGCGCAAACGAGGTGGTGAAGAACATGTTGTCGGCCGCAAGGCGGATATCGGCGCACAGGGCCGGGATCATCCCGCCGCCGGCGACCGCGCCGTTGAGGCCGGCGATCACCGGCTTGCGGAATGCGCATGAAGTACGAGTAGCGGCGGATGTCCATGAACTCGCGTCCGAGGTCCGGACCTTTGCCGGAAGGGATCGCCTTGAAGAACTCCGGATCGTCCGGCGGATAGACAGGACGCGGCGCACCGACCCGTCCAGCCTCCAGCCGCTGCCGGTCGGCGCCGGCGCAGAAGGCGCGGCCCGCGCCGGTGATGACGATGACACGCACGGCGGGATCATTCGCCGCCAGCAGCATCGCCTTGGAAACGCTGTAGGGCAGGGTGAGGTTGGTGGCGTTCAGCCGATCCGGGCGGTTCAGCATCACGGTCGCGACGCGGTCCTTGATGGTGTAGAGGACCTCGTTCTCGGGAACATCGAGCGGGATGGTTTTTGCCGCGGAATCTTGCGTATTTTCGCCGGTCACGAGGCCGATCCTTTTCTTTATTGACGCCGTATTCGTTGATAAAGAAAAGCCAGCACGCCGCAACCGTCAAATGCGTGCGCGAAGCGGGTGATTTCCATGACCGACGAGATTGCAAGGCGTGACGTGAAGGCGCTTGTGTTCGACGTGTTCGGCACGGTGGTCGATTGGCGCACGAGCCTGATCGACGAGCTGACGCAGTGGGGTGGAGCGAAGAAGATCGAGGCCGACTGGACCGCGCTGGTCGATGCCTGGCGCGAGGCCTACGTCCCGTCAATGAACGAGGTCCGCAAAGCGGGAAAGTTCGTCAAGCTCGACGTGCTGCACCGCCAGTCGCTCGACAAGCTGATCGAGCGGTTCAACATCAAGGGGCTCGAGTGAAGCCGACCGCGAACACATCAACCGTGGCTGGCACCGGCTGAAGCCGTGGCCTGACAGCGTCTCCGGGCTCACGCGACTGAAGACGAACATTCATCATCAGCCCGCTGTCGAACGGCAACGTCCTGCTGCTGACCAACATGGCGAAGAATGCCGGCCTGCCGTGGGATTTGATCCTCGGTGCGGAGATCTTCGAGCACTACAAGCCCGATCCCGAGACCTACCTTGGCGCGGCGCGGCTGCTCAGCATGCAGCCTGGCGAGGTGATGATGGTGGCCGCCCACAACGGCGACCTGAAGGCGGCGCAGTCACACGGCCTGAAGACCGCCTTTGTGCCGCGGCCGACCGAGTACGGCCCGCACCAGAAGCGGGATTTCGAGGCCACCGGCGACTGGACGATGGTGGTCAAGGATTTCAACGATCTGGCCGCGCGATTGGGCTGTTGATTGCCTGTTGATCGCCGGCCAAACCGCGAATCATTGGCGGGCGCCCGCCGCGTGACTATGTCATCATCGCGCCGATGACCGCGTCCGCAGCCCTTTCAGCCTTCGACGACCGACTGCCGTTTCTCGGCGTCGCGCGCTCGGCCACCGGCAAGGTCTGGCGCGATCGGCTGGACGTGCGCGGCACGGCGCGCGCGCTGGCGATCACCCAGCGTCATCAGGTGCCGGAGATGCTTGCGCGCGTGCTCGCCGGGCGCGGCGTCGAGATCGATGCGGTTCCGGATTTTCTCGATCCGACCGTGCGCAAGCTGATGCCCGATCCGTTCACGCTGACGGATATGCAGGTGGTAACGAAACGCATCGCCGATGCCGCGATCAGGGGCGAGCGTGTCGCGATCTTCGGCGACTACGACGTCGACGGCGCAACGTCGGCGGCGCTGCTGGCCTGGCATTTGCGCCACGCCGGTCTCGATCCGCTGATCCATATTCCCGGACCGCCTGTTCGAGGGTTATGGCCCGAACGTCGAGGCGGTGCGGATGCTCGCCGCAAAGGGCGCGACGCTGCTGATCACGGTCGATTGCGGCACCACCAGCGTCGAGCCGCTGGCGGAAGCGAGAAAACTCGGCCTCGACGTGCTGGTGATCGACCACCATCAGTGCGGCGATGAGCTGCCGCTCGTCGACGGCGCTTGTGAATCCGAACAGGCCCGACGATCTGTCGGGTCTTGGCCAGCTTGCAGCAGTCGGCCTCGTCTTCGTCACGCTGGTCGCCGTCAATCGCGAACTGCGGCAACGCGGCTTCTGGACCGACGAACGGCCTGAGCCGGACCTGCTCAGCATGCTGCATCATGTGGCGCTCGGCACGGTCGCCGACGTCGCACCACTCACCGGGCTCAATCGCGCGCTGGTCGCCAAGGGGCTGATCGCGCTGCGGCGGCGCGATCATGTCGGGCACACCGCGTTGATGGATGTGTCGCGCCTGAGCGGTCCGCCGGAAGCCTGGCATCTCGGCTTCCTGCTCGGGCCGCGGATCAATGCCGGCGGGCGCATCGGCCGCGCCGATCTCGGCGTGCGGCTGCTGCTGGAGACCGATCCGATCGAGGCCGCGCGCATCGCCGGCGAGCTCGATCGCCTCAACACCGAGCGCAGGCTGATCGAGCAGGCGGCCGAAGCGCAGGCGGAAGCCGAGGCGCTGGCGGCGCTCGGCCTGGAGGACAAGGGCTCCGTCATCGTCACCGCGTCCGAAGGCTGGCATCCGGGCGATCGTCGGTCTCGTCGCGTCCCGCCTGAAGGAAAAGTTTTCGCGCCCGGTCTTCGCCGTTGCGCTGGAGCCGGGTGGTATCGGTACTGGCTCAGGCCGCTCGATCTCCGGCGTCGATCTCGGCAAGGCGGTGCGGCAGGCGGTGCATGACGGCCTCCTGATCAAGGGCGGCGGGCACGCCATGGCCGCAGGCGTGACGCTGCGCAAGGAACGGCTTGCCGAATTTCGCGCCTACATGGAAAGCGCGCTCGAAGACAGCGTCGCGAAATCGCGCAACGTCGATGATCTGTTCGTCGACGGCGCCGTCACGGCGCGGGCGTTGACGTCGACTTCGTCAGGACGCTGGAGCGCGCCGGGCCCTATGGCAGCGGCAATCCGGAGCCGTTGATCGCGCTGCCGGCGCATCAGCTGGCCTTCGCAGACGAGGTGGGACAGGCGCACGTGCGCGTCCGCTTCAAGTCCGGCGACGGCGCTATCATCAACGGCGTGGCCTTCCGCGCCGTCGGCCAGAAGCTCGGCCGTGCGCTCAGCGAAAATCGCGGCCAGACCCTGCATGTGGCGGGCTATCTGGCGATCGACCGCTGGCAGGGCGCGGAGCGGGTGCAGTTTCGCGTGGCGGATGTGGCCGTGCCCGATCCGGGACCGGCCGTGATCCGCTGACAAGAGGCCGCGGCCACGAGCCTTGCTCAGGAACCCTGCCGCAGCTTTGCGAGCACCTTCAGCCCGCCATATCCGTCGGCAGGCGCGATGCCGGCCTTGATCTGGAAGTTCTTCACCGCCTGCATCGTCTGATTGCCGACGCGGCCGTCAGTGCCGCCGGTATCGAAGCCGGCCTTTGTCAGACGCGTCTGCAACTCCTGGACTTCTGCCAGGGTCAGAGCCCGCTCGCTGCCGGGGAAGGGCTGCACGAACGGCCCGGCGCCGAGAATGCGATCGCCGAGGTGCACGATCGCCAGCGCATAGTTCATCGATGGATTGTAGCTGCGCACCGCATAGAAGTTCGGGCCCAGCAGAAAGCTCGGACCGCCCGGCACCGGCGTCCACATCTGCGCGCTCGCCTTCGGCTGCGCGAAGGCCTGACCGTCCGCGCGCGTGACGCCGAGCGCCGCCCATTTCTCGTAAGCTGCGGCTGCCGCTGACCGGGCCGCCGCTGGTCTTGACCTCGTAGCCCCAGTGCTCGCCGCGCCGGTACTTGCCGCGGTTGATCAGATAGCGCGCGCTTGAGGCCAGCGCGTCGTCAGGCTTGCCGAAGGGCGACACCTTGCCGTCGCCATCGTAGTCGATGCCGACATTGAGCCAGACTTCCGGCATCCACTGCGTGTGGCCCATCGCGCCGGCCCACGAGCCGCGCATCTCATCCGGCGTGCTCCAGCCGCGCTCGACGACCCGCAGCGCATTGATCAATTCGGTTTCCCAGTAGGCGCGGCGGCGCGGCTCATTCCAGGCGAGCGCGGCAAGCGAAGGAAACACCGGGCGCATGTAGTTCTTCTGCACGAGCGGATCGCCGTAAGCCGTCTCCACGCCCCAGAGCGCGAGCAGCGTGCCGCGCTCGACGCCGAAATCCTTCTCGATGCGATCGAACAGACCGGAGTATTGCTTGAGCGTCTCCTTGCCGGCGATCAAGCGCCAGTCGGAGACCCGGCGGTTGACGTATTGCCAGACCTGCTCGTTGAATTCAGGCTGGCTGCGGATCAGCGCGAACACCCGCATGTCCGGCTCGATCTTGCCCATCACGCGCGTGTAGGTCGCATCCGAAATGCCGCGCGCCAGCGCACGTGCGCGAAAGTTGTCCCGCCACTGGTCGAAGCCCGCCGGCGCGGCCGCTTCGGCCGGGAGCTGCGACGCAAGGCTAGCGGCGGCAAATCCCAGTCCCGACAGCATGAGATGCCGTCGCGTCGGAAATCCGCCTTCGGGAGATTTGTGGTCGGTCATGCAGGCATTCTAGGGCAGGAACGCGAAGAACAGGCAACGGTTTTCGAAAACCCCTGACTTAGTTCAGGTCTTCCGCGCCTTCCGAACTGGCCGGTTCCGGCTGGGGCGTTTGCGAAACGCTCGTGATTGCCGGAGGCGCCAGGTCGGGGCCGATTTCACGTCCGCGCCCGCCGATGCAGCCGCTCGTAGGAGGCGATCAACGTCGCGTAGGGGTTGACCCAGATCCAGCCGTCGCGCGTGAACACCTGCAGATCGAAATGCAGGTGCGTGGTCGTGCCGCCCTGAAAACCCTGATAGTTCGACACGACGCCGACCCGCTCGCCTTCGGCCAACGCGGCGGCCATGCACCATGCCGTCGGCGTCGAGCTTCTCCGGCGACATGTGCATGTAGCGGAAGCGGACGTGCTCGGTGCGGCTGTTCACCAGCAGCATCATCGCCTGCTGCTTCGGCGTCGCGGATCACGACGCTGTCGCGCACGGCGACGGCGCCATAGAGGTTCGGAACGCAGCGGTCCGCTTCGTCGTTTCGTCAAGCGTGCAGGTGGCGGGGCGGATGTCCTGCCCCTGGTGGCCGAAGCCGCCGGGACATTGCCCGGCCTGGAAGTCGCGGGTCTCGCAGAAATTGTCCTGCCAGGGATAGGAGTAGTTTCCGCCGGCCGACTCGTCGAACACCAGCTTCTTGTCGTTGAGCCGGCAGCGATAGGCATCGCCCTTGTCGTGCGGCCGCGGCAAGCGGCCCTTCAGGTAGCAGTCGCCCCAGTTCATGAACGACTGCGAATTGGCATAGGCCGGCGCCTGTTCGATCGGGAAGCGGATCTGCGCGTAGACCGTCCGGTCGGGATGTCCGCCGGTGCGGCGATAGCCCGAATTTGCGATCAGCTCGCCGGGCGGCCGATAGGTGAAGTCGGGTGAAAAGGTCGGCCGGCCGCTCGACGACGGCAGACGCAATCGGCGGACGCGGCGGGAACGGGCTTGCCGCCGACGATCCGCAAATTCTTCAGGAAATGCTCGGCGACGGTGGAGGCTTCGCGGCAGGACAGGCGGTTCGATCGTGCGGCGCTGTCGAGGCACTGGATCGACACGACATAGGGAATGTTGAAGCGCGTGAAGGCGTAGCGGACGAAACCTTCACGGATGATGCGGCGCAGGTCCGGATACTGGCCGCTCAGCGACTTCACCGGCTCGCCCTTGCCGAGCAGCGGATCGGTGATGCCGTAGGTCAGCAGCGAGCCGGTGATGTGAATCTCGACGGGACGCGCGAACACGCGCGAAGGGAGGTCGGCGTTGCCGCCCGGCGCCGCGGTCACGATGGCATCGTATCCGGCAGCGCCGGCGTCGAAGAAGTCGACGCTGCGGAAGCCCGACAGATAGCGGCTGTGGACGAGACTCGGCGCGATGTCTGCCATGCGATCGGCAAGATAGCCGGGCGTATCGAACGGCAGCAGCACCGGCACGGAGCTTTGGTCCACGCCGGGGAAAACCGACGCCGTAATGGCATTCAGTTGCATCAGCACCGGCGCGCGGCGCTGATCGAACGGACGATGCCGGCGCGCCGCGCGAAAATGTCAGCGAGGCGGCCGCGTCCGGACGCGCCGATGTCTCTGAGCGAAGCTGATCGATGGCCGCGCGCCAATCGACCCTGGAGAAGGAAATGACCGGGGTGACGAAGTCGTCGGCGAGCGCAGGCGTCGACAGCAGCAAGATCAAGGCGAGCGGCAGCGCGGCGCGAACGCGGCCGCACCTGCCGGTCTGACTTCGCTGCGCGCAGGCCCCCGCCTTCACGACGTCCTCAATTCTCCGAACGCAAAGTGCCTCGAAGATCATTCTAGTTCGAGACGCCATTAATCCTTCGCACGCTCCACGTACGAGCCGTCTTCCGTCATCACCACGATTCGTGTTCCGGCGCCGATGTGCGGCGGCACGCTGGTGCGGACGCCGTTGGAGAGTATCGCGGGTTTGTAGGATGAGGAAGCGGTCTGTCCCTTGGTGACCGGCTCGGTTTCCGTGACCTCCAGCGTCACACGTTGCGGCAACTGGATCGACGACCGGCTTGCCGTCATGCACGGACAGC
The DNA here is from genome assembly GCA_963757845.1 of uncultured Alphaproteobacteria bacterium. Taxonomy (GTDB): domain Bacteria; phylum Pseudomonadota; class Alphaproteobacteria; order Rhizobiales; family Xanthobacteraceae; genus P52-10. The sequence goes on along the minus strand of CAVWTB010000011.1, from coordinate 153,016 downwards.
TTGACGGTCATGTTCTCCTGCAGGTACGGCGCAAAGTCGCCGATGATGTCCTTCGAAACCGGAATCTGGTCGTAGGTCTCGTTGTTCATGAAATGGAAACCGTCGCCGTCCTGGTAAAGGTAGTTGAAATCCCGATCTTCGACGAAGGCGCGCTCGACCTGGTCGGTGGTCTTGTAGCGTTCGGAGATCTTTACCCCGTCGCTGATCCGGCGCATCTCGAGCTGGCTGACCGGGGTTCCCTTGCCGGGGTGGATGTTCTCGGCCGTCAGCACGACGTATAGCTTGCCGTCGACTTCCAGGATGTTGCCCTTGCGGACCGAACTCGCGATGACTTTCACGGAGGCTTTTCCTAACGTTCAAAAGGAGAGCGGCGGCCCGCCTGGAGGGATGATCTCGGGCGGTCCGATTTCGGGCCGGAACATACTGATTTGGTTCGCAAACGCCAGCGATTTGCTGACTTTTTCGGCAGTGACTTGATGGCCACGACGACAAGCGAGCACGCCGTGGTGGGAGCGGAACCGCTATGCCGACAAGCGGCCGTTTCTTCAGAAACGCGCCGCCATCACCGAGCGCGTGCGGCGGTATTTTGCGGTCGGAAGGGTTCACAGAGGTCGAAACGCCGATCCTGCAGGTTTCGCCGGGCAATGAGACGCATTTGCATGCGCCGCGGACCGAATTGACCGATCGTGGCGGAAATCGACTGACGCGCTACCTGCGGACGTCACCGGAATTCGCCGCCAAGAAGCTTCTGGCGGCCGGGGAGGAACGAGATCATTCGAGTTCGCGCGGGTGTTTCGCGACCGGGAGCGCGGCGACCTGCACCTGCCGGAATTTACCATGCTGGAGTGGTACCGCGTGGCAAAGCCCGTATGATGCCGTCATGACCGACAGCTGCGCGGTGGCGCGCGCCGCGGCCGATGCGGCCGGAACAAGGCTATTCGCGTTTCGGGGCCGTCAGGCCGATCCATTTGCAGATGCAGAACGACTGACGGTGGCGGAGGCTTTCTCGCGCCACGCCGGGGTCGATCTGTTGCGAACGATCGAGGGCGGGCAGGGCAATCGCGACGCGCTGGCCGAAGGCCGCCCGTGCCTGCGTACGCCTTGCGGCTGACGATACGTGGTCCGATATCTTCTCCAAGATTCTGGTCGAGCACGTCGAGCCGAAACTGGGGCAGGGGCGAATGACGCTCCTGTACGAATATCCTGCGCCCGGAATCGGCGCTCGCCCGCGTCAGCGCAGGCGATCCGCGCGTCGCCGAGCGTTTCGAGCTCTATGCATGCGGCGTCGAGCTTGCGAACGGATTTGGCGAACTGACGGACGCGGTCGAACAACGGCTGCGATTTGAGATGGCGATGGACGAGAAGCAGCGCCGATACGGTGAGCGGTATCCGCTCGACGAGGATTTTCTCGCAGCTCTTGCGCAAATGCCGCCGGCGAGCGGCGTTGCCATGGGTTTCGACAGGCTCGTGATGCTGGCAGCTGGTGCCACGAAGATCGATCAGGTGGTTTGGATGCCGCCGTCAGGTGAGGCATGACACGTCGATCGACCGCTTTGGCCGCAACCTTGCGGACACCTGCCGAACTCGTCGCGCATGGATTTGCGCCGGCATCGTCGCTGCCGGCGCTGGAGCAGGTCGCGTCCCGCTATGCGGTTGCGATCACGCCTGCGGTCGCCAGCCTGATCGATCGCGGCGATCCCCAAGACCCGATCGCGCGGCAATACGTTCCCTCCGCCGAAGAGCTCAATGCGCTGCCAACAGAGCGCGCCGATCCGATCGGCGATCACGCGCATTCACCGGTCGCCGGCATCGTCCATCGCTACCCGGATCGCGTGCTGTTCAAGCTGGTGCACGTGTGCGCGGTCTATTGCCGCTTCTGTTTCCGCCGCGAGATGGTCGGACCGGGCAAGGACACGGCGCTGAGCGACGAAGCCTACGCCCAGGCACTGGCCTACATCCGCGCACATCCGCGAAGTTTGGGAAGTGATCCTGACCGGCGGCGATCCGCTTGATGCTGTCGGCACGGCGCCTGCGCGCCATCATGCGCGACCTTGCAAGCATCGCCCACGTGAAGATCGTCCGCATCCACACGCGTATTCCGGTCGCCGATCCGGCGCGGGTGACCGACGCGCTTGTCGACGCGCTGAAGGTCAAGGGCGCTACGACCTGGGTCGCAGTACATGCGAACCATCCGCGCGAACTGACCGCGCAAGCGCGCGCGGCCTGCGCAAAACTCGCCGACGCCGGCATTCCGCTGGTCAGCCAGTCGGTGCTGTTGCGCGGCGTCAACGACGATGCAGCGACGCTGGAAGCGCTGATGCGCGCTTTCGTCGAATGTCGCATCAAGCCGTACTACCTGCATCACGGCGATCTCGCGCCGGGCACCGCGCATCTGCGCACGACGCTGGAAGCCGGCCAGGCCTTGATGCGAGACCTGCGCGGGCGCGTCTCGGGCCTGTGCCAGCCGGAATATGTGCTGGATATTCCGGGCGGCCACGGCAAGTCGCCGGTCGGGCCGAGCTATCTCGTCGCACCAAACCGCATCGCCGACTACTGCGGCGAGGTGCACCTTTATCCGCCCGGCGGGGACCAGCAGGAGCGCTGACTACTATTTCGGCTTCGCCGCGAGCGCCATGCCGATCAGCGACGATCCGCCGAACACCATGTTGATGCCGACCAGCAGGCCGATCGCCCAGAGCGCCGATCCCGGCAAGCCTGCAAAGATCACGACCGCGATCAGCAGGTCGAAGATACCTGCAGCGACGACCCAGCCCCAGCGACCGGAGAGTTGCCGCTTGTGCTCGAGCGCAAACATGATGCTGGCGACGCCTTCGATGATGAAGAAGGCGGTCAGAACGACGGTCAGGGTCAAGCAGGCCCTCCATCGGACGGGCGATCAGGATAAGGCCGGCCAGCACGGCCAGCGCCGCCGAGATCAGCGACCACCAGAAGCCGGGCATGTCGCGTCCATAGAAGGTGACGATCAGGCCGAAGATGCCGACGATCAGGAAGAGCCAGCCGAGCAGCAAGGTGACCGCGAGGCCCGCGATGGGCGGCACCACGATGGCGCCGACGCCGAGCAGCACGAGCACGATCCCCTCGGCCAGAAACAGCTTCCAGTACTTTGTGACGATGGACTGCATGTCGGGCATCGCCGGCGTCGTTTGCTGATCGGTCATCGCAATCTCCTTTCGCAAAATCAAACGGCCCGGCAGAGTTCACCCGCCGGGCCGCCAAAGCAAGTCGCACTTGACTGGAATTAGTTTTGGTACGACGTGTCGACCCGGTCGAGCTTGCGGCGCAGCGCGGCCCAGGCGAGGCTGCCGTTGCGGTTCGCATCCTCGGGCTTCGGCTGCATCTTCGCGTAGGTTTCCTCGAGGATCTCCTTCGACGGCAGCACCAGCTTGGTGTTGGCCGCCATCGCCATGACCTGCACTTCGCAGGCCCGCTCGAGCCGGTAGAGCACGTTGAAGGCCGCCGGAACGTCACGGCCGCAGACCAGCAGGCCATGATTGCGCAGGATCATCGCTTCGTGATTGCCGAGATGCTGCACAAGGCGTTCGCGCTCTTCGACATCGTCGGCGATGCCTTCGAAGTCATGATAGGCGATGTGCACGAAGCGCATCGAGGTCTGGGCGAGCGGCAGCAGGCCGCATTCCATCGCCGAGACCGCCATGCCCGCCGGCGTATGCGTGTGCGCAACGCAAGCCGCATCATGCCGCGCCATATGGACCGCGCTGTGAATGACGAAGCCGGCCTTGTTGACCCCGTAGTCGGTCGCGTTGAAGAGGACGTTGCCGTCGACGTCGATCTTGATCAGGCTCGATGCGTCGATCTCCTCGTACAGCATGCCGTACGGATTGAGCAGGAACTGGTCCTTGGTGCCGGGCACGCGCACCGAGATGTGGTTGGCGATCATCTCGGTGTAGCCGTACATCGCCACCAGTCGGTAGCACGCGGCGAGATCGACGCGGACCTGCCACTCTTCAGGGCTCACCTGTTCGCGAACCGATTTGACGATCTTGATGGCGGGTGCGCTCATCGGCGGGTTCATTGTCGACGTCCTCCTTGATCTCTTCAGGTCAGTAAGGCGCTCAAAGCGCTGCACCTTGATCGACAGGATAGGGGCTTCCGTCGCGCAGCGGCAAGGCGCGATGCGATCGATTGCTGCAAGCCTGCCATCGCAAAAGCAGTGCTTCGTACCCGTGAGGTGGAACGAAGGCCTTAAACACTGTTGAGCGCGCGCAGCTCACCCCGTATACGCCAGGCATGACCACCGACCCACCGCTCGACGCCGAAAGCCAGCAGGCCGAGTGCCCACGCTGCGGCAAGCCGCTGTCGCTCTGCGTCTGCGACGGCGTCGCCGCGATCGACAACAGGATCTCGCTTTTGATCCTTCAGCATCCGCAGGAGCAGGACAAGACGCTCGGCACGGCGCGGCTGACGGCGCTGCACTTCAAGGATGCAACGCTGAAGATCGGGCTGTCGTGGGCGAGCCTTGCCAAGGCGCTGGGACGTCCGGCCGATCCGCAGCGCTGGGCCATCCTCTATCTCGGGTCGGCGCGCGCAGCGGCGCTCGCGCCTGATGCGGCGATCGTGGCCGTCGACCGCAAGGGCGAGGCAGAAGATCGTCAGCAGGCGATCCTGCAGAAGCCTCGAGGGCGTCGTGCTGCTTGACGGCAGCTGGAGCCAGGCAAAGGCGCTGTGGTGGCGCAATCCGTGGATGCTGAAGTGCCGGCGGATCCTTCTCAATCCGTCGCAGCCGTCGCGCTACGGCAAGCTGCGACGCGAACCGCGCAGCGACGGCTTGTCGACCATCGAGTCTGCGGCGATGTTGATAAGCCGGCTCGAAAAGCGCGCAGAGATTGAAACGGCCTTGCTTGCAAGTTTCGATCGCTTGCTCGCTCGCTATCGCGAGTTAAAAAAAGCGTCGCCTGCATTCGATCGCACACCATCAAAACGACCGGCGCGGAAGAACTACAGACGCGCGAAAGCGATGCGCAGGCATCGCTGAGGGTCCCTGAGCATCGTTTCTATTGCGAGAGGCAGCCGGCTGGCGCGACCGTTAAATGCTGCCAGAAATTCGTGTCAGTCTAGTGGGATCAAATCGAAGACGACAATCAATCGTACTTCGCAATGGCCTTACCGGACCTTCAGGTTTTCCGCCGATTCCTTGCCGCGATTCGCGACAACTTCGTATTCGATCTGCTGGCCCTCGTTGAGGGTGCTCAGGCCAGCGCGTTCAACCGCCGAGATGTGCACGAACACATCCTTGCCGCCCGCTTGCGGCTGGATGAACCCATAGCCCTTCGTCGGGTTGAACCACTTAACAGTACCGGTAGCCATTAACGTCGTCTCCAATCGAGTCAGCGGCAAGTCAGCCGCGCCCCTATTATTACCGATTTTGCTGGCGCGCCCAAGGGGAATCGAACCCCTGTTTTCGCCGTGAAAGGGCGACGTCCTGGACCGCTAGACGATGGGCGCGGGTGAAAATCAGCAAAGGAGCGTGCAGTTTATGCCGAACGTCCGCGGCAAACGAACGTCCATAAGGGGCAGTTTGTCGCGACGCGGGGCCACCTATAGTGTCGTTTGCCGGGACCGGCAAGCAGCCCCGGCAGATAAAAAACGCGGGAAATTGTCCAAAAATGCCCGCTGCTCGGCCATTGGCCGAGGCCCGATCACCAATGGCCGGTGTTCGGCATCGACGCCCAGGGCTCCTTGGGCGGCAAGGCATCGCCCTTCTGCAGCAACTCGACCGACTGATGGTCCGGTGAGCGCACGAATGCCATCTGACCGTCGCGTGGCGGGCGATTGATGACGATGCCCAAGCTCTGCAAGCGCGCGCAGGTGGCATAGATATCGTCGACCTCGTAGGCGAGGTGGCCGAAGTAGCGCGCTTCGCCGTAATCCTCCTCGTCGTAGTTGTAGGTGAGTTCCACCAGAGGCTGTCCGCGGCCCTTGGATTGCGCCAGCAGGCCTTCGTCGTCGGGTGCACACAGGAACACCAGGGTGAAGCGGCCCTTTTCATTGTTCACGCGGCGAACCTCCTTGAGGCCCAGGGCGTCGCGGTAAAATTTGAGCGCGGCATCGAGATTTCGGACGCGCAGCATCGTGTGAAGGTATCGCATCGTGGTGTCTCCCGGGATGCTTTGAGAAGTCAGCCTCTTTTTGGCGCCAGACCATGACCTAGCAGGAAATTGTCCGTCGCGGCAGATCGCACTGTCGTGGAACGCAAATCTCGTCTGGGGAGTTAGCCTTTTGATGGTGATGCAATGCAGTTGATGCGCCAACAGGTGTTGCCTGACAAAAATCGCTGGAGCTTCAACATCAAACAACTGACCAACTTCCATCCGGAGCTTTGTTCGGTCGCAAGCGGCCACCGAACCCGTGTCATGAGCGCGACATTTATGCATCGCCTCGTCTCTAATCGATCCGCGGACTGCCTCGAAGATTGAAAAACCGATGTTTCGGATTGCAGAATAGTGCCAGCCTTCGGCCAGACCTGAGACGATTGGCACAATTCGATGATCGCTAAAGATCTTCCCAGTGGAGTTGAGCGGCTCGGCGACATGATCGCCGCGGCTCGAAAAATTGTTCCTTTCACTGGCGCCGGCATCTCGACCGAGTGCGGCATTCCGGACTTTCGTTCACCCGGCGGCATTTGGACCAAGCACCAGCCGATCATGTACGACGAGTTTGTTGCGAGTCAGGAAGCGCGCAACGAAGCCTGGAAGCGGCGCTTCGCCATGCAGGAGACGTTTGGTGCTGCGAAACCCGGCCGTGGTCATCGCGCGCTCGCGTCGCTCTACCGCGCCGGCAAATCGCCCGGCGTCATCACGCAGAATATTGACAATCTTCATCAAAACTCGGGCCTTGCGGCGGAGGACGTGATCGAGCTGCACGGCAACACGACGTTCGCGCGCTGCATCGGCTGCGGCAAACGTTTCGAAATCGCGTGGGTGAAGGAAAAATTCGACGCCGACGGCGGCATCGCTCCGTCATGCACATTGTGCCACGACCCGATCAAGACGGCGACGATCTCGTTCGGCGAAGCGATGCCTGAGTTGCAGATGCAACGCGCGACGGAACTCGCGCAGGATTGCGACCTTATGCTCGCAATCGGATCATCGCTCGTTGTTTGGCCGGCCGCGGGGTTTCCGATGCTCGCGAAGCGCTGTGGCGCGAAGCTTGCGATCATCAATATTCAGCCGACCGATCAAGATGATCAGGCCGATCTGGTGCTTCGCTTCGACATTGGAGAGACGCTTGGACCTTTCGTGGGCAATTGATTCGCAATTGTGCAAGGCTGTTTATAGCTCAGCGCGAATCAGTTTTTTGTCTTTGCGGCTTTTGCCGGAGTGTTATCTTCGAATGAACAAGATTTGCTTGTTGCTCTGAGGTTTTGCGTCGGTGCTCTGAGCAAAGTGGGGCTTGCGGCGGAATCGTAAGTCGTTTCGAGGTACGGGGTCATGGGGTCGGACGGATTCGAGTTCGAAAAGACTCTGGCGGGCTGGGGCCGTCGGAGTTATCCGGGACCCGTGCGCATGATCGGCAGGCGCAGCCTGACGCGATCGCCGAGCTCGGCGACGTCGCCGCGGCGAACCTGATCGAGATCAGCGGCGTCATCAAATGGTTCGATGCATCGAAGGGCTACGGTTTCATCGTGCCCGACAATGGTGCGCCCGACGTGCTGCTGCACGTGACGGTGCTGCGCCGCGACGGTTACCAGACCGCCTATGAAGGCGCGCGGCTCGTCTGCGAGGTGCTGCAGCGGCCGAAGGGCTATCAGGCGTTCCGCATCGTCTCGATGGATGAATTGACTGCGATCCATCCGGCGCAGATGTTGCCGCCGCGCACCCACGTCACGGTGACGCCGACCAGCGGGCTGGAGCGGGCGCAGGTCAAATGGTTCAACCGGCTGCGCGGTTTCGGCTTCCTGACCCGGGGCGACGGTACGCCGGACATCTTTGTGCACATGGAAACGCTGCGCCGATACGGCATGACCGAGCTTCGGCCGGGCCAGTATGTGCTGGTGCGCTACGGTCCCGGCTCAAAGGGCCTGATGGCGGCCGAAATCCAGCCCGAAGCCGGGGCGCCAGGCATTTCGTCGCACTAAATTCTAGATCGAGCACGATCTTTCCGGAAAAGCCGTATCCCTGATCACGTCGAGGGCAGGCTTTTCCGGATCGTGCGGCGATTGGCGGGTGGCCCGCATCACGCCGGTTTGTCTCCTCGCCATGTTGACCGTTCGCCACCGCGGTATGCTCATGCATCGCGGCCGCGATCTCGCGCGGCGGCTTCAGGGTGTTGCAGATGGCGTTGTTTCAGTTCGCAAATGCCGGCCGAACGCTTGCGCGGCTCGGGCTCATGGTTTTCGCAACGCTTTGCGTCCTGACGGCATCCGCTCGTGCTGCGGATCAGCAAACCCTTGAGATCGTTTCGAAGTCCGGCGTGCACGTGTTCGCGGTGGAAGTGATGCGAACCCCGGACGAGAAGTCCAAGGGGCTGATGTATCGGCGCGAGCTGCCGGAGGGGCGGGGCATGCTGTTCGACTTTTCGCCTGAGCAGCAGGTGCAGATGTGGATGAAGAACACCTACATTTCCCTCGACATGATCTTCATTCGCGCCGATGGCCGCATCCTGCGCATCGCCGAAAATACGACACCGGAGTCGGAGACGATCATTCCCGCGGGCGGATCCGTGCGCGGCGTGCTCGAGGTGATCGCTGGAACGGCGAAGAAGTTCGGCATCGCACCCGGCGACCGGGTCGCGCATCCCTTGTTCGACCGGCGATAGTGCATGATCCCGAAAAGTGGGAACCGGTTTTCGGAATAGATCATGCACAAACAGAAAAGATGAGCGACGAGTCTGATCCGGCGAAGCTGGATCAGACTTAGCTAGCGATATTTTTCGCCGGCCTCTGTTGCCGCCGGCAAAGAAACGAGAATGGAGAGCGCGCATGCATCGTGCAATTGCCGGCGGCCTCACTCTGCTCCTGCTTGGCGGCACGGCGGCTGCGTCCGCCGAAATCAAGGTCCTGTCGGCCGGCGCGGTCGAGCCCGGTTTGCACAAGGCCGTCGAGCGCTTCAAACAGGCGACCGGCCACGAGGTGAAGATCCAGTTCAATACGGCGCCGCAGATCGCGCAGCGGATGCAGGAAGGCTATGTCGCCGACGTGCGTGATCGCGCCGCCAGCCGGCCTGAAGCAGCAAGCGGATGCCGGCCGGATCGCTGCCGACGGACACGCGATGCTGGGCAAGGTCGGCATCGGCATCGTGGTGCGCAAGGACGCATCCGGTCCCGCCGTCGCTACAACCGACGAACTCAAGACCGCCGTGCTCGGCGCTGACTTCGTCGTCTACAACACCGCCTCGACCGGGCTCTATCTCGAGCGGTTGTTCGACCGGCTCGGCATCGCCGATCAAATCAAGAGCAAGGCCGCCCGACCTCCGAGCGGCGAGGCGGTGATGCAGCTCGTCATCAGTGGAAGCGGCAAGCAAATCGGCTTCGGAGCGATCACCGAGATCAAGCTGTTCGAGCCAAAGGGCATCAAATTCGTCGGCCCGCTGCCGGCGGATATCCAGAACTACACGACCTATGGCGCGGCGTTGACGACAAGTGCTCCGCCGTCCGAGGCAGCCAAAGCGTTCGTTGCTTATCTCGCAACGCCGGAGGCGCGGCAGGCCTTCTCCGCAGCGGGCATCGAGTAGGGCAAATTCGATTTAACCGTATCGATGCAGTTCGATTAGTGCCCTTTGATGCAGCCATCTTCAGGACCCTTCTCAGAAAAACGCCGGCGCTACCTGCGTCGGCGGGCTCCTGTCAGGTGTGCGCCTCAGGAGAAGATGAAGGAATCCTCGCCGAGTTGGGCCGGACTTACACACCAGAGCGCACCGAGATATTTTCCTCCACGATCGAAAGCGCGTGTTCGCTGAGCCAATCTGACGTTCTGACCTTCCCAAAAAGAAAACGCCCCCGGGGGGAGGGGCGTTTTCCGTAGAGTTACTTGGGGGTCGTCTACTTGCTTATCTAGGCGTTGGGGGTCCGCCTAACCACCCGAGGCAACCGTTGGGGGGCGCAAGAAGCCTCGGGAATTCGAATTCCTTTCGTCTCTCCGCTTAGCGTACGAGCGACTTGTGCGGCCTTGATGCCGCGCTTCGTTGAGCCAACCCGCATTGGATCCCCGCATTGGATCTAAGGCTCTTTTCGTCGTTCCGACTATTGTCTGAAGGTACATTGTCCTTTGGTACAGTGGACTGCGGCCATCACAACATTCAATTCTGGAGGCGACGCCGAAAGGAACAGTCAGATGTCCCCAGGGGTGGAGCATGCTGAACGGCAATCTGCGCCCGTCTGGCGGTTCGATCGGCGGCAGGCCGGCGAAGTCGGCGTCCCAGCTCATTGCTTCCGAACTGCATTGAGCGCACGCGGGCAGGGGGCTGAGCGCTGGAAATGATCCACGACTTCAAGCCCGGCGACATCGTGCAGCTAAGCCCGGAGGCGGCACAGAAATCGAAGTTTCCAAACAGGCGAGGGACTGTCGTCTCGGTGACGAGAACCCCGAGCCAGATCAGAGTGCTCTGGCACGAAACAAAGACCCCGCTGTTGATGCATTTCAGCCTGGTCCGCCGTCTGGTTCATACCGACACGTCGGAGAAGGGCGGAGACCCTGATCACGTAAAGGTCTTTGCCGATGATCAGTGTCATGACTCCGCTAGCGACCAGCCTCGCCGGTCGCTTTGAGTAACTGGCCTTCCATGCGATCCGCAGACCGCGTCGCCGAACGCACCAGTTCGTTCAATCCCAATCAAGGCTGAAGCGTGGGACCGCAGACACCGCCGCGCAGGATAGTGAATGTGTTGCTGTCCGTCTCGACTGCGTCTGACCGCGTTCGTCGGACGCTCCGCGAACCGCAATCTCTTGATCAACGTGCGTCCTCAGCGATTGGAGCATGGGATCGGAAATTGGTGGTCGATTTGTATTGCGCGACGCTGCCACCGTGTTTCCGCGAGGTGAGCATCACGGTCCGAACGCGATTGGTGTTGAGTTAGATCAAGCTGAAGGCAACTATCGGTAAGCTAAGGTGGGAATTGTCACGCTTCCTAGGCTGACCAAGCAGGCGGGTTGTCGGAGTTGATCTCAGGTGACCAAAGGACCGAGAACGTCAATCGATACTCTTGCGCGGCCGCCTCGCACCAGGCCTCAGGCCAGGGATGACGTGATACGTGTGGCAATCCGACTCGGCTTGCTGGCACTTCTCGTCTATTGGTGCTTCATCCTTGTCCAGCCGTTCATTGCGATCCTTGTTTGGAGCATTATCCTCGCCGTCGCGCTCTATCCGCCCTATAGCTGGCTTGTCGATCGCATCGGCGGCCGTCGTCGGATCGCCGCCGCGATTGTGACGATCTTGAGTTTCGTAGTCGTCGCCGCACCCGTGATCTGGCTCGGGGCGGGCGTGGTGGAGGGTGCCGGCGACGTCGTGGAAAATCTGTCGTCGGGGACGTGGTCAATTCCGCCGCCTCACGAGTTAGTGAGAAATTGGCCGTTGATCGGCGAGTACATCCACGACCTCTGGAGTAGCGCTTTCGCCAACCTCAAGAGTGTTCTTCGCGAAATCGCTCCCTACATCACGCGATACGCGGGCTCGATTCTCGGGGCTGTTGGGGGCGTGGGAGCGGGCATTCTTAAGTTTCTGGCGGCGCTAGTCGTCGCAGGCTTCCTCTTCGCGCCAGCGCCACGGCTCTTGGAGGCCACCAGGAGCTTTCTGATTCGCCTGGTTCCGGAGCGGGGCGATGAATTCATCTCGCTCGCGGGAATGACGATCCGAAGTGTTTCTCAGGGGGTGATTGGCATTTCAGTTCTGCAGTCGGTTTTGGCGGGCATTGGTCTCAAGCTGGTCGGGATCCCGAGTGCCGGGCTTCTTGCGTTCTTAATTCTTGTTTCGGGAGTCCTGCAGATCGGCGCTGCCGTGTTCATCATACCGGCCATAATTTGGGTCTGGATGACCAACGAAACAGCGACTGCGGCGCTGTTTACTGCCTACATGGTCCCGGTCGGCCTTCTGGACAACATCCTGAAGCCGATCATCATGGCGCGCGGCTTGAAGACGCCGGCAGTGGTTATTCTGATCGGCGTCATCGGAGGAACTCTGGCGCATGGGATTGTCGGACTTTTCGTTGGTCCCGTCGTCCTGGCGGTCGGCTGGACGCTGGTTGCGGCCTCGCTCGCAGTGACGAAGGCAAGCCCGGAATCAGACGATCTTCAAAGCCTCTCTCGCGAACCGCCGGCGGGCGATAGCGCGGCCGCCCGATAGACGAGCAACCGACCTCGCTTGGGAGCCTTCCGGCGAAGGTACCAGCAGTCTGGATCAGCAACTGCTGAATTCGCTTCATTGCCGGGCTATCGGGGTTATTGATCTTCAGCCACCGCTTCGACCGGCCGTGGCCCTCCCGGGCCGCTTTATGCCGAGACAAAGAAGAAAAACCGGATCGTGATCAGCATGAAGAACGATTGGAAGAAGACCCTTTCGTTCGAACAGCTTCGTCTTGGAGGGGCGATACCAGCGCGGAAGAAGGTTGCGCTGCCCATACGTATGCCTGCGCCCCTGGGTATATTGTGCCTCAAGGTTCATTGTACCCCAGTACAATAGAGCATTCTGTGAGCGTTGGCACATACTGCCCCAAGGGGCGGGGAACTCACAGGGGTTCTTCCATGCTGATGAGTCCGGTTGATGTACGTGCCGCTCAGCTCGCGGCCGAGCGCTATGTCCCGAGCGACAAATTCGACATTTTGATAGATCGGCTGGACCTGGTAGCCAAGTGCTCTCAATACGAGAAGGACGCCGAAATCTATGGTGAAGAAAGCTCAACAGATCACGTTTACCAGGTGATTAGCGGGGCTGTTCGCAACTACAAACTGTTGACCGACGGACGATGCCAGATCACCGCATTCTATCTTCCTGGCGACATCTTCGGCTTTGACCGCGGCGCACGCCGCCAAACGACCACTGACGCAATCGTCATGACGACTGTCCGCGCTGTGAAGCGCAGAAACATCGAGGCTGCCGCCGCTGAGGATATACAGATCAGCCGCCTGCTGTTGAGCATGGCGATCGAAGATCTGGACCATGCGCGACAGCAGATCGTGTTGCTCGGACGGAAAACAGCCATCGAGCGGGTTGCTGCCTTCCTGCTGGAAATGGAGCGGCGACTTCCGCCGTCAAATATATTGACGCTTCCGATGTCTCGTCGCGACATCGGCGACTATCTCGGACTGACTTTGGAAACAGTATCGCGCGCTTTTTCGCAATTTCACGAGCAAGGCATCCTGGACGCTTTGGACGCACGGCATATCGCCCTGAAAAATCGAGCTCGGCTGCGCGGAATGGAAAACTGAGTGCCGCGCTGGTCATCCTGACAGGTCTCGTAGCGGCTGCGCTTTGGGCGGTGACCCTCTTCACCTGAGCGCACAGTCTTCCGGGCGTGTTACCGGCAAGACCGCGCGCCCACGTGGTGCTTTCGCTGACGATTGGGCGCCTCTTGCAGAACCATCGCCTCCCAAAACGCCTGAGCCCAGCCCAAACAAAAACGCCGCTCGAACGAGCGGCGTTTCGAAGCGATATGAGCGGTGAAGTCTCTACTTGCTCGCCGGCGTGTAATTCACCGACACGGTGTTGTTCTCGGTCGGCTTGCGCCAGAACGGCTTCTTCGGCGGCTTGTCCTCGTTGAGGAACCGCGCCAGCACGTCGCGCACCTTCTCCTTGACGGTGTCCGGACCGCGATCGCTGAAATGGTCGTGGTGGAATTCCGTCTTCACCACTTCGATGCCCGCGTCCTCGCAGGCCTCGTCGGACGGCACGACGCCCGGGTCCGCCTTGAAGCTGTTGGAGCGGAACGACAGGATGCGGGCCTTGCCCGACATCAGCAGCGGCACGCGGATGTTGTCGAGCGTCACCACCTTGGTCACCAGCTCCGGATGATGTCCGGCGAAGTACATGGTGATGTCGCCGCCTTGCGAGTGGCCGAGCATCGTCACGGTTTCGAAGTCCGGATCCGGATAATGCTTTTTGACCTCCGCGATCGCGAACAGGATGTTCTTTTCCGCCCGCTGATACGACGGAAGCCGGCCGACGAACGGGAAGCCCTGCATCGACAGCGCCGGATCGCCCGGCAAGTCGTGCTGGATCGCCGCGACCAGGTAGCCTTGCGTCGCCAGCACGTCGCCGACGAAGCTGTACTCGGTGGCCTTGACCGTGTTGCCGTGATTGACGATCGCGACACGCGGCTTGATGCCGAAAATCTTCGCCTTCAGCTCGGCGCGGCGGCTGATGGCGAGCTCGACCGGCACGTCGCGATTGCGCGAGGCGTCGTGCAGCGCGAGCTGCTCGCGACGGATGTCGAATTTGATCAGGTACAGATAGCCGCCGACACCGGCCACGATGGCAGCACCCAGCAGCGAAAGCAGCAGCGTTTTACGTCTCATCCCAATCCTCAGCCCGGGCCGTTTTTGGAGAAGGCCCTTCTCTTGGTTAGTATCTATGGAGAACGATCACGTTGTAGCTCATGCTGATCAGGGGCGTTTGACCATTTGGGACCGAAATTTTACATCCGGAGACATTGACCAAATAACTCGCCGCGACACGTTGCCACTTCCCAATCGCTTCCCACCGCCGAAATTCGGAAACCGCCCCTTCAGAATTTCCTGCTAAGTCTTTGATCTCGATGGTCGGGGCGGCAGGATTTGAACCTGCGACCCTCTGCTCCCAAAGCAGATGCGCTACCGGACTGCGCTACACCCCGACGAAGGCCGTTCGATACACGCTGCGGGCCTGAGCGGCAAGGCGCGCGTAATGGCCGCAGTGGCGGGTTCCTGGGCCGCCGGCCGACCTAGCCCGCCAGCCGCAGCGAGACGGTGCGCGCGGCGGCGATGACCTTCTCGCCGAAGAGCGGCATCTTCTCGAGCGGCAGACGCGACGACGGGCAAGAGATCGACAACGCTGCGATCGGGCGGCCTTCCTGGTTCACCACGGGCGCTGCGACCGCGTGGACGTGCAGGTCGAGCTCGCCGATGTTGGTCGCGTAACCGAGCTTCCTGATCTGGGCGAGATCCTTGCGGATGAGATCCGGATCGGTTTTCGAGTTCTCCGTCAGCTGCGAGAGCTTGCCGTTCAGGTAATCCTCCTGCTCGCGCGCCGTCAGATGCGCGAGGAACGCCTTGCCGTTGGCCGACGTATGCAGCGGCGAGCGGGAGCCGAGGTCGCGCACCGTGCGCAACGCCAAGGGCGAGTTGACACGTTCGATCAGAACGAGATGCCGCTCTTCGCGCACCATCAGATGCGTCGTCTCCTGCGTCTCGTCGCGCAGCGTCTGCATGATCGGCAAAGCGGCGCGCCGCAGGCGTGCCTCGGTCTCGGCCGAACGGCTCAGCATGAAGAGCTTTGACGTGATCTTCCAGCGCCGGCGCGGCTCGTTCGTCGGTCTGATCCATCCCGCTTCATGCAGCGTCATCAGGCCACGCTGTACGGTGGTCTTCGGTTGCTGAAGTTGGCGGGAGAGATCGGACACGCCGATTTCGGGAGAGGTGGCGACGGCTTCGATGATGCGAAGGACGGATTTGACGCTATCCATTGTCGTTCTTGCTGTGTTGAAACGTTTTCAACCGGAGGCGATTAACTGCGACGGGCCGTCGCTTTACATCGCCGACGGGCTTGACTAGCGTGTGCCGTTTTAAAGAACAAGCCGTTCCATTTCAAGGAACAAAATGCGGAATTTTGGAGGTTCGATGAGCGTGGCTAACTCCGCAGCAAGGCTCGACAAAGCTGTGGAGGCGACGCCTCCGCTCCTCGCCATCGAGGACGGGGTCGCAACGATCCGCCTCAACCGCCCGGCGGTCGCCAACCGGATCGAACCGGAGGACGTCGACGCGCTGGCGGGCTTCTTCGACCGCATCGAGCACGATGCCGCGGTCCGTGTGCTGGTCCTGACCGGCACGGGCAAGATCTTTTCGTCGGGCTATCACCTGGGCGATCTGCAGGATCGTGCGTCGACGCAAGGCGGTTCGGCGGCTCCCCGCAGCACGGCGTTCGGCGACATGGTCGACAAGCTCGAAAACCTGCGCCTGCCGACCATCTGCAAGCTCAATGGCGGCGTCTATGGCGGGGCGACCGATCTCGCACTTAGCTGCGACTTCCGCATTGGCGATGCCAGCGCGCAGATGTTCATGCCGGCGGCGCGGCTCGGGTTGCATTACTATGAGAGCGGGATGGTCCGCTACGTGACGCGGCTGGGCGTGAACGCGGCAAAACTGCTGTTCATGACCGCGCGTCGCATCCAGGCCGAGGAGATGTTCCGCATCGGCTATCTCACCTCGCTCTGCGAGGTCGGCCAGCTCGACGCCACGGTCGACGAACTGGTCAAGGATCTGTCGGGCCTCGCGCCGCTCTCGGTCGCCGGCATGAAGCAGGCGATCAACGAGATCGCGCGCAATCAGCTCGATCGCGACGCCTTCGCCAGGCGCGCGCAGGCCTGCTTCCAGAGCGAGGATATCAAGGAAGGCCTGCGCGCCTTCCACGAAAAACGACCACCACGCTTTTCAGGGACGATAGACCGCAAAAACAAAACAGCGGCTTCGAAGTTCGGGGAGGATGTCATGACGATCAATCGCAGAACCTTCGTCGCAACCGGTCTTGCAGCAGCTCTCGCGCCACGCGGCGCGATGGCTGACATGTCCGACTACGAGAAACAGCTTTATGAGGCGGCGAAGAAGGAGGGCGAGTTCACCTGGTACATCGCCCACTATTCGTCCGAGACGGCCGAGCGCTTCGGGCGGACGTTCACCGAGAAATATCCAGGCGTGAAGGTCAACGTCGTCCGCACCACGGCGCAGGTTGCCTATCAGCGCCTCAGCCAGGACATCCAGGCGAACGTGCCGAACTGCGACGTGTTCGCGACGACCGACATCGGCCACTGCGTCTCGCTGAAGCAGCGCGGCCTCCTGATGAGCTTCAAGCCAAAGGGCGTGGAAAACATCGCGCCGGTGTTCCGCGATGTCGACAAGGACGGCCAGTTCCATACGACGTCGGCGACGTTCGTTTCGATCCTGCACAACACCAACAAGGTCAAGGTCGAGGATGCGCCGAAGACCTGGAAGGGGCTGCTCGACCCGAAATGGGTGAACCAGGTCTCCGTCGGCCACCCGGGCTTCTCCGGCTTCGTCGGCATCTGGACGGTGCAGATGAAGAAGCTCTACGGCTGGAGCTATTTCGAGACGCTGGCCAAGCACAAGCCGCAGATCGGCCGCTCCATCATCGACACGGTGACGATGCTGACCTCGGGCGAGCGCCTCGTTGCCGCGGGACCGGGCGGGCTCGCCTATCTGCAGGCCTCGCGCGGCAATCCGGTCGGCGTGATCATTCCGGAAGAAGGCGCGGTGCTGATGAGCTCGCCGACCTCGATCATGAAGAACGCCCGCCGTCCGAACGCATCGAAGCTGTTCGTCGAGTTCCTGCACGGCAAGGAGGCGGCCGAAATCGTCCGCGACGAGTATGGCAGCCCGCTGCAGAACCGACGTCGATCCGCGCCCGGGCGTGCTTCGTGTCACCGAGATGAAGCTGATCCAGCCGAGCGTGGATGAAATCGTCAAAGGCATCCCGGAAGTCATCGAGCAATGGCGGGACACTTTCGGCATCTGACCTGCTCGAGACGCTTTAGGGCCTCACCATGGTGGACATAAGAGCGGACAGCGCGGCGGCGATCCCCTCGTCGCCGGCGGCACGAAGCGGCGACCTGCGGCCGAAGCGGACGTTCGATCCGATGATCATTCTCTGGATCGTGCTGGCGCTGGTGCTGGTGTTCCTGATCGTCAATCCGTTGCTGCGGCTGATCATCGACAGTTTTCGGCAGGTCAACGGCACCGACATCACCTTCGCGAACTACATCTCGGCGTTCAGCCGCGCGCGGCACATCCAGGCGGTGACCAACACGCTCTGGATGGCAAGTGTCGCCTCGCTGATCGCAACCTCCATGGCCGTGCCGCTCGCCTGGGCGGTGTCGCGCACCGACATGCCGGGCAGGGATTTGGCGCACGCCAGCGTGATCGCTGCGTTCATCATCCCGACGTTCCTCGGCGCCATCGGCTGGATGCTGCTGGCCGGCCCCAATGCCGGCTGGCTGAACAGGATCTGGGTCGGCATTTTCGGCACGGCGACGGGGCCGTTCAATCTGTTTTCGTTCTGGGGCCTCTGCTTCGTCGTCGGCATCTACGCCTTTCCGCTGATCTACGTGTTCACGCGCTCGGCGCTCGACCTGATCTCCACCGAGATGGAGGAGGCCGCGGCCGTGCACGGCGCCGGCACGCTGCGCACGATGATGAAGGTGACGCTGCCGCTGGCGCTTCCGGCCATCCTCGGCGCGTTCATCCTGGTGTTCCTGGAATCGATCGCGCTCTACGGCACGCCGGCGCTGATCGCGATCCCCGCCCGCTACAACGTCGCCACCACGCAGCTGGCGACGTTCTTCGAGCATCCCTTGCGCGTGGAGGTCGCGGCCGCGTTCTCGATGCCGCTGATCGGGGTGACGATCCTGCTGTTGTGGATCCAGCGCCTGTTGCTGTCGAACCGCAGCTATGTCTCGGTCTCGGGCAAGGGCGGCGACCGGCGGATCATCCGGCTCGGACCATGGAAATGGCTGCTTGCGGGCTATGCGCTGCTGATCTCGCTGGTCACGGTGCTGCTGCCGCTGGTGGTGCTGCTGCAGTGCGCGTTCGCAAAAGCCTGGGGCAGGGGCGCCTCGCTCGACAACCTGACGCTGTACAATTTCTACCACATCTTCTTCGAGCAGCTCACGGTGCGGCAGTCGATGTGGAACACGTTCTCCTATGCGGCTGTCACCGCGACCTTCTGTTGCGCGCTTCGGCTTCGGCGTCGCCTATATCGTGCAGCGGCGCCTGCTTGCCGCTGACGCCGGTGCTGTCGTTCCTGGCGCTGGCCCCGGTGATCATTCCGGGCATCGTGCTGGCGATCTGCTTCTACGCCGCCTATGCCGGCACGCCGTTCTATCTCTACGGCACGAGCCTCATCATCATCGTCGCCTTCATCACCCGCTTCATGCCGATCGCCTTCGTCACCGTCGGCTCAGGCATCCGCAGCATCAACCCGGAGCTCGAGGAGGCGGTGCGCATTCTCGGCGGCAACCGCTTGATGGTGCTGCGGCGGGTGGTGGCGCCGCTCTTGAAGAAAACGCTTCTTGGCGCCTGGATCCTCACCTTCGTGCTGGCGACCCGTGAGCTCTCCACGGCCGTCTTCCTGTCGGGGCCGGAGACGCGCGTGATCTCGGTGCTGACGCTCGATCTGAGCGAACAGGGACGTTACGAAATCCTCGCGGCGATGGGCGTGGTGCTGCTGTTCGTCACCACGGCCGTGGTGCTGGCGGGTATGAGTGTGCTTGGACGCGATTTCATGCTGAGGCGGACGTGATGCAGAAGCTGAATCTCAAGGGTTTGACCAAGCGCTACGGGACGATCGCGGTCGTGGACCACATCGACCTCGCGCTGCAGGAGGGCGAGTTCGTGTCGCTGCTCGGCCCGTCCGGCTGCGGCAAGACGACGACGCTGCGGATGATCGCCGGCTTCATCGATCCATCCGAAGGCACGATCGAGATGAACGACCGGCTGATGTCGTCGCCCGCCGGCGTCGGTGCCGCCGGAACGGCGCAACATGTCGATGATCTTCCAGTCCTACGCCATCTGGCCGAACATGACGGTGTTCGAAAACGTGGCCTTCGGCCTGCGCGCGCGAAAACTTCCGAACGAGGAGGTGCGCCGCCGCACCACCGAGATGCTGACGATCGTCCGCCTCGAGCAGCTGAGCGGCCGCTATCCGAACGAGCTGTCGGGCGGACAGCAGCAGCGCGTGGCGCTCGCGCGCGCCATCGTCGTGAAGCCGGAGGTGCTGCTGCTGGACGAGCCGCTGTCGAACCTCGACGCCAATTTGCGCGAGGAGATGCGCGGCGAGATCCGGCGGCTGCATGACGAGTTCAACATGACGACCGTCTATGTGACCCACGATCAGTCCGAGGCGATGGCGATCTCGGATCGCATCGCGGTGATGAACAAGGGCAAGGTCGACCAGCTCGACGCGCCGGTGAACATCTACCGCAAGCCGAAGACGCAGGTTCGTGGCCGGCTTCATCGGCCGGACCAACTTCATCGAAGGCCGCCCGAACGGCGACGTCGTCGACTTCTCGGGCTTCAATGTCGCGAAATCCAGCCTCGGCACGGCGAGCCTTCCCGCCGGCGTGTCGACCTTCTCGGTGCGGCCGCAGAGCATGGAGGTGCTTGCGACCAGGCCGTCGGACGCAGGCCAGCCGGTGATCGCCGGCAAGATCGCCAACCGCACGTTCCTGGGCGAGACGTGGGATTATACCTTCGCCTCGGAGGCGGGCCTGCGCCTGCGCGTGGTCTCCTCGCCCGCCAACGCGCTGGAGAAGGATCAGCCGGTGTGGCTCAGGATCGATCCGTCGCAGATCGTCCGGGTCGAGGACACGCCCGCCGGCGCCTGACGCCGGCGAGGGAGCTGCTTACGCCTTACGCCGCGGTCTTGTCGCGCGGCGGCCGCGTCAGGATGCTCGAGCCCATCTTGCGCGCCGGCGTCACGCCGTCCTCGGCCATCCGCGGCGGCTTCTTGTCGAGCGAGGTCGACCAGTCCTTGGCATAGGCGAGCGCGCACAGCAGGCCGATACCGCCGAAGCTGACCAGGAACTGCACCCACAGAGCCGGGATTCAGGATCAGCAGGAAGTGGCCGACGAAGGCGAGGAACACGCCGGCGCAGAACACCTCCAGCGAATGCTGGCCGCACAGGATCGCCGGGCGGAAACCTTCCCACTCCAGCCCCTTCCAGTTGCGCGGCACGAAGCGCGTGACGAAGAAGGCGATGATGACGAAGTGAATGACGCGATAGGGCGCGAGGTTCGTCTTGTCGTTCGGGTTGAAGGCCTTGTAGATGTCCTCGGGGAACAGAGCGGCAAGCCAGGGGAAGCTGCCGGCAAGCGTCATGATCATCGCGAACAGCAGATACGCCGTACCCGCCCACAGCAGGAATTTCGACCGTATCAGCTTGCGGGAATCCATCGCGCCGCCGAGCGCGAACCAGGCGCCGAACATGAACAGCAGCTGCCAGGTGAACGGATTGAAGTACCAGCCGCCCGACGGAAAGGCCGGGAAATTCCAGCCGAACGCGCGCGCCGCGAAATACAGCACGATCGAGGCGACCAGCGTCAGGTCGGGCTTGCGCAGCATGCACCACAGCGCAAACGGAAACACCGCCATCAGCACGATGTAGAGCGGAAGCACGTCGAGGTTGACGGGCTTGAACTTCAGGAGCAGGCCTTCAAAGATCGTCTGGATCGGATTGTCGATCAGGCCTGCGACGTTGAATTCGTGAATGATCTCCGGCTCGTTGTAGCGCTGGGCGAGATAGCCGATCGCCGCGATGTAGAAGATGAACAGCAGGATATGCGCGACGTAGAGTTGCCATACGCGCTTGAACAGCTTGATGGCGCCGATCAGGAAGCCGCGCTCGAGCATCACCTTCGCGTAGACGAAGGACGCGGTGTAGCCGGAGATGAAGACGAACAGGTCCGCGGCGTCGCTGAAACCGTAATTGCGCGTCGTCACCCAGGCGACGATGTTGTGCGGGATGTGGTCGAGAAAGATCGCCCAGTTGGCGATGCCGCGGAACAGGTCGAGCCGGAGATCGCGGCCACTGGGCGGGAGAACGGCTTGAATATTGCTCATGCGGACCGATCGGCTTGAACAGTTGTATGGATGGATAACGGATAACAGACGCAAAAACCGGAAACTGCCCATACTCGCTATATGGTAGGGCGGCATATGGCACGGCGGCACGCCCGGATTGTAAGCCCGGGCCGAACGGACTATACCGATTCCCGGGGCCGGGTGACCCTGACCAGCATCGCAGATCGGTCAAATCATCTCAAATCTAATTCACCCGCAAGGCCAGCTTGCGAGTTTTTGACAGGGAATAGCTCGTTTCGACCATGACAGCGCGCATCTTCAGGCCGGCCAAGAACGCCATGCAGTCGGGCTCCGCTACCAGCCGCGAATGGCAGCTCGACTATGAACCCGAGCAGCCCCGCGTGATCGAGCCCTTGATGGGCTGGACCTCCTCGGGCGACATGAAGCAGCAGTTGACCATGCGGTTCGACTCCAAGGAGGAGGCGATCGCCTACTGCGAGCGGCACGGCATCCCCTATCAGGTGCTGGAGCCCAAGGACCGCGCGCGCCGCGTTGCCGCGTACTCCGACAATTTCGCGTTCAAGCGCGGCGAGCCCTGGACGCACTAGCGCCGGAAAACCTCATACGATTGCAGTCCTGACAGAAGGCCTCGCCAAGGTTGCGCGAGGCCTTCGCTCTTTCAACAGGTACGCCCTCGGCGTGCCGAATACCTACGATGGCTGCGCCAGCTGCTCTGCGACCTCGCGCGCGGCGGCGCGCATGTCCTGCGCGAGCGCCAGCGAGCTTGCGCGGTCGAGCTGGCTGCCAAGGCCGACCGCGGCGAGGGTGTGGGAGATCGTGCCGCGGCTGTTCAATACCGGCACCGCGACGATCGTGACACCGGCAATGTAATTGCCCCGATCGATACTGAACCCCTGGCGACGCACCACCGCGACTTCCTTGCGCCACGTGTCGTAGCTCGGCGCATTGTGCCAGCGCAGCTGGCGAAAACGTTTCTCGATCTCTTTCGGCGGATGCTCGCTGAAGGCGGCGAGGCAGCGGCCGGTCGCACTGATCAACGCCGGAAATCGGCTGCCGACATCGACGTGCAGACGCACCGGCGCCTGGGCACGTGACAGGGCGACGACAATCATGTTGTCGAGATCCGGGAGCTCGACGCCGATGGCCGTGACACCGTACTGGCCCGACAACGCATCGAGCTTTGGTCGCACGAGACTTGGAAAATCGCTGTTCTCGAGCACGGCGCGCGCGAGCGGCAACATGCCGACGCCAAGCCTGTAGCGCTTCGTCTGCGGATCGACCTGCAACAGCCGCTCCGCCACGAGCGCGCGCGCGATGTGAAGCGCCGTGCTCGGCACGAGACCAAGCTCGTCAGCAATGGACTTCAGGCTCATCGGCGCCCGGTTGTGGCTGAGCAGACGAAGCATGGCGATTGCACGTGTGACGGCGGGGACAGCGCGGACGCGCGGGGCTCTCTCGTTTTGCATGATTGTACATATACAATTAAATACGCTATTTGACAATTGAATTCGGCTGGCTATGGTCGTGTCATGATCAAAAAATTAACCGACTACACGAGCTACGCCGACGCGCAGGCGCACTTCTCATCGGACAGGCTGTGGGACCTGTTCGACGGCAATCGTGAGCGGTTGAACATCGCGCACGAGTGCATCGACCGGCATGCGGGCCGCTCCAATCCGGCCGTGATCGTCGTTCGCGCCGACGGACGCGACGAGGTGCTCTCGTTCGCCGACATCGCCCGCAATTCTTCGCGCTTCGCCAATTACCTCGTCGCCCAGGGCGTGCAGGCCGGCGATCGTGTGGCGGTGATGCTGGAGCCGTCGCGCGCCTTCTACATGGCGGTGTTCGGCACGATGAAGGTCGGCGCGATCGCCGTGCCCTTGTTCACGCTGTTCGGCCCCGACGGCGTGAAGCTGCGCGTCGAGGACTGCACGCCGCGGCTGCTGGTGACGAATGCGGAGAAGGCCGGTCTTCCGCTGGGAGCCGGCCCGCGTGTCGTCGTCGCCGACGATGCGTTCATGACCGAGCTCGAGCAGTTTGCGCCGCAGTTCGCGGCGGACACGCCGGCCGACGCGCTTGCCATTTTCCAGTACACCTCCGGAACGACCCGCGAGCTCCCTGAAGCCGTCAAGCATACGCACCGCTCGATCGTGACGCTGATGGTGGCGGCGCTCTATGGCACCGGCCTGCGGCCGGGCGATCGGTTCATCTGCCCGTCGTCGCCGGCCTGGGGCCACGGTCTCTGGCACGGCACGCTGGCGCCGCTGGCGCTGGGCATCACTGTTGGCGCCTATGCCGGCAAGTTCAACGCCGAACGGCTATTGGCTGCGCTCCAGCAGCACGAATTCACCAATATCTCGGCGGCGGCCACGCACTATCGCATGATGCGCAGTTCAGGTGCTGCTCCGCGCTATCGCTACGCGATCGAGAAACTGTCTTTCACCGGCGAGCCGATCGATAGCGAGACGGCCGCCTTCGCCGAGGAGACGTTCGGCCGGCCGGTCTGCAGCATGTACGGCACGACCGAGATCGGCGTGATCCTGGTGAGCTATCCGGGGGCCGAGGATTTCGCCGTCAAGGCAGGTTCGCTCGGCAAGCCTATTCCCGGCGGGCGGGTCGAGGTCCACGGCCCCGGCGGCCAGCCGTGCGCGGCGGGCGTCACCGGCGAGCTGATGGTCTGGCGGCGCGGCAGCTGGATCGCGACCAAGGATCTCGGACGCACCGACGACGAAGGCTACTTCTACCACGGCGGCCGCGCGGACGACGTCATCATCTCGGCCGGCTGGACGATGAGCGCGGTGGAAATCGAGGATGCGATCCTCAAGCACCCGCAGGTGCGCGAAGCGGCAGCCATCGGCGTACCCGATGCGCTGCGCGGGCAGGTGGTGAAAGCATTCGTCGTCGCCGATCGGCCAGGTGACGACGCGTTCCAGCACGAGATCCAGGATCTCGTACGCCAGCGTCTCAGCCATCACGAGTATCCGCGCCTTGTCAGCTTCGTCCCTGAGCTGCCGAAGACGCCTGCGGGCAAGGTCAATCGCAAGGTGCTGCGCGACCGCGAACGAGCCATTTGAAAATATCGAGGAAGGATAAGGTCCATGCTGACGACGACGACTGAACGCACGTTTCCGAAGATCACCGAACAAGGGCTGGACGAGCTGCGCCAGCGCATTGGCGTGCAGATCGGTGTGACAGCCGAGCCATGGTGCTACGAGGCCACGCGCGACAACATCCGCCACTACGCGCACGGCATCGGCGACGACAATCCGCTCTGGTGCGTCCCCGAATATGCGGCGAAGACGAAGTTCGGCGACGTGATCGCGCTGCCGAGCTTCCTCTTCAGCACAAGCCGCATCGTTTCCGGTTATGTCGGCGGGCTGCCCGGCGTCCATGCGATGTGGTCGGGCGCCGACTGGAGCTGGCACAAGGTCGTTCGCCGCAACGACGCGATTTCGACCGAAGCTCACCTGAAGGACATCATCGAACATCAGACGCGCTTTGCCGGCCGGGCCGTCCAGCAGACCTACCACGTCAATTTCTTCAATCAGCAGGGCGACCTGGTCGCCGAAGCCGACAGCTGGTGCTTCCGCACCGAGCGCGACCATGCGCGCGAGCAGGGGACCAAGTACAAGGAGGTCAAAGCCCGCGAGCCGCGCCGCTACAGCCAGGCCGAGCTGGACAAGATCTACAAGCTCTATGCCGAGGAGAGGGTCCGCGGATCTGTGCCACGCTACTGGCAGGATGTGACCGAAGGCGAGGCGCTGCCGGTGATGCCGAAGGGGCCGATGACGGTCACCGGTTTCATTGCCTACGCGCAAGGATGGGGCGGTCTCTATATCCGCGCCAACAAGCTCGCGTGGAAGCTGGCTGACGCCCATCCGGGCCTCGGCATTCCCAATCGCTTCGGCATTCCCGACTGCCCGGAGCGCGTGCACTGGGAGGAAGAGTTCGCGCTCGAGGTCGGCGCGCCGGGCGCCTACGACTACGGCCCGGAGCGCTGCTCGTGGCTCACCCATCATGTCACGAACTGGATGGGTGACGATGGCTTCTTTCGCCGCGCGACCTGCAAGATCCGCCGGCACAATCCTGAAGGCGATCTGCTGTTCATCAAGGGCAAGGTGACCCGCAAGTACGTCGAGGGCGGACGGCATCTGGTCGAAATCGAACAGGAAGCGCGCAATCAGGACGATGAGCTGTCCGTTCTTGGCAGCGCCGTCGTCGAATTGCCGAGCCGTTCCTGACGAAGGCCGGGCGCTCAGCAGGCTTCGATCCGGCGGCCACCGACTGGCTGGACCCGACCGATAACAAGCATAAACAGGAGAGGAAACGATGAAGAAGATGCTGAGGTGGGCCACAGGATTACTCGCTGCGCTATCGCTGACGGGTGAAGCGGCGGCGCAGACCTATCCGGCGAGGCCGGTGCGGATCATCGTGCCTTATCAGGCGGGGCAGGGAACCGACGTCGCGGCGAGACATCTGGCCGAGCAGTTGTCGAAATCAATGGGACAAAGCTTCTTCATCGAGAACAAGCCGGGCGCCGGCGGCAACATCGGCACACAGGCGGCAGCGCAATCAACAGCCGATGGCTACACGCTGCTGATGGGCACCAACGCCACGCAGGTCATGAATGAATTTCTCTATCCGTCGGTGGGCTACCAGCCGGACAAGGATTTCGCGCCGATCGTCCTCGTCGGATTGCTGCCGCTGGTCGTGGCCGCCAACCCGTCATTTCCGGCGAATTCGATCGCCGAACTGGTCGCGGCGGCGAAAGCCAAGCCGGACAAGATCGACGTCGCGATGCCGAGCACGACCTCTCAGCTGATCTTTGAGCTTCTGAAGGAGAAATCCGGCGCCCCGCTGTTCGGCGTGCCCTACAAGGGATCGGCAACGGCCATGACCGAGGTCATGGGCGGCCAGGTGCAGCTGATGATCGACACGGTCGCTGCGACTCGGGGGCAAATCGCTGCCGGCACGCTGAAGCCGCTCGGCATCACGACGCTCAAGGCGAGCGCAATGCTGCCGGGCGTGAAGCCGATCGCGGAGCAGGGTGTGAGCGGTTTTGAGATGGCAGGCTGGAACGCCCTTTACGCGCCGCGCGACACGCCTGCGCCGGTTGTCGCCCTGCTGAGCAAGGAACTTGCGAGGATCCTTAGCTTGCCGGAGACCAGGGATCGTCTTTTGCAGCTCGGACTCGAGGCCGCGGGCGGCACGCCGGCGGACCTGGCGCAGTTCGAGAAGCAGGAGCGCGCCAAATGGGGTCCGTTGATCAAGGCGTCGGGTCTCAAGGGCGGCTAACCGTCCAGTTCTGACACGCGTATCAGGCAGGTTCTGCAAAACCGCTAGAACCAAAGCACAACTGGTAAATATGGGTTGGGTGTGGAGTTTGGATTTGACATTCGCGTCCCGAATGTGCCGCTAGATGGGTCACGACTGTCAAATCCGCTCCGCCAGGTGAGCCAATGTCTATCCTGAGATCCGAAATCGATCTGCAATCCCAGGCATCCGCCGAGAACGCCGCGGCGATGCGCGCGCTGGTCGGCGACCTCAAGCAGAAGCTGCAGGTGGTGTCCGGCGGCGGCGGCGAAACCGCGCGCAACCGTCACACGTCGCGGGGCAAGATGCTGGCGCGCCAGCGCGTCGACCTGCTGGTCGATCCCGGCACGGCGTTCCTCGAACTGTCGCCGCTGGCCGCCTACGGCCTCTATGGCGGCGACGTGCACTCGGCGAGCATCATCACCGGCATCGGCCGTGTTGCGGGCCGCGAATGCGTGATCGTCGCCAACGACGCGACCATCAAGGGCGGCACCTACTATCCGCTGACGGTGAAGAAGCATCTGCGCGCGCAGGACATCGCACGCCAGAACCGGCTGCCCTGCATCTACATGGTCGATTCCGGCGGCGCGTTCCTGCCGCAGCAGGAGGAGATTTTTCCGGACGAACGGCATTTCGGGCGCATCTTCTACAACCAGGCGCAGATGTCCTCGCTCGGCATCCCGCAGGTCGCCATCGTCATGGGCTCCTGCACCGCGGGCGGCGCCTACGTGCCGGCCATGTCCGACGAGAGCATCATCGTCCGCAACCAGGGCACGATCTTCCTCGGCGGCCCGCCGCTGGTGAAGGCTGCGACCGGCGAGGTGGTGAGCGCGGAAGAGCTCGGCGGCGCCGACGTGCACAGCCGCCAGTCCGGCGTCACCGACCACATGGCGCAGAACGACGCGCACGCGATCGGCCTCGCCCGCCGCATCGTCGGCAACCTCCATGCGCCCCAGCACAGCGTCTCGGGATGGCGCGAGCCGCGCGATCCGCTGTATGCGCCGGAAGAAATCTACGGCGTCGTCCCGACCGACACGCGAAAGCCCTACGACATCCGCGAGATCATCACGCGTCTGGTCGACGGCTCCGAGTTCGACGAATTCAAGAAGCTTTACGGACAGACGCTGGTTTGCGGCTTTGCCCATCTGTGGGGCTACCCGGTCGGCATCATCGCCAACAACGGCATCCTGTTCTCCGAGAGCGCGCTGAAAGGCGCGCATTTCATCGAGCTTTGCTGTCAGCGCCAGATCCCGCTGCTGTTCCTGCAGAACATCACCGGCTTCATGGTCGGCAAGAAGTATGAAGCCGGCGGCATCGCGCGCGACGGCGCAAAGCTCGTCACCGCGGTCGCGACGGCCGGCGTGCCAAAGTTCACGGTGGTGGTCGGCGGCTCCTACGGCGCGGGCAACTACGGCATGTGCGGCCGCGCCTACAGTCCGCGCTTCCTGTGGATGTGGCCGAACGCGCGCATCTCGGTGATGGGCGGCGAGCAGGCGGCCATGGTGCTGAGCCAGGTGCGCCGCGACAACATCGAGGCCGGCGGCCGCAAATGGTCGGTTGACGAGGAGGAAGAGTTCCGCGCGCCGATCCGTGCGCAATACGAGGAGCAGGGGCATCCGTATTACGCGACCGCGCGGATCTGGGACGACGGCATCATCGATCCGGCGGACACGCGCCAGGTGCTCGGCCTTGCCCTGTCGGCCGCCGCCAACGCCCCTGTCGAGCCGACGAAGTTCGGCATTTTCAGGATGTGACGATGAGCTCGGCCCTTTACCGGCGTTTCCGCACGCTCCTGATCGCCAACCGCGGCGAGATCGCCTGCCGCATCATCCGCACCGCCCGCGCGCTCGGCCTGCGCACGGTCGCCGTCTACTCCGAAGCCGACCGCGACGCGTTGCATGTGCAGATGGCCGATGCCGCGATCCTGCTTGGTCCCGCGCGGGCGCGCGACAGCTATCTCAATATCGACCGGATGCTCGAAGCGGCGCGTGAAAGCGGCGCCGAGGCGATCCATCCGGGTTACGGTTTTCTCTCCGAGAGCGACGAGTTCGCGCGCCGCTGCGCGGAAGCCGGGATCGTGTTCGTCGGCCCGAGCGCCGAGATGATCGAGGCGATGGGCTCGAAATCCGGCGCCAAGGCGTTGATGGAGAAGGCGGGCGTGCCGCTCGTGCCCGGCTATCATGGCGAGGCGCAGGACGAGGCGACGCTGGCGCGAGCCGCGGAGAAGATCGGCTTTCCGGTACTGGTCAAAGCGTCCGCCGGCGGCGGCGGCCGCGGCATGCGGGTCGTCCGCGCGGCCGGCGAGTTGAGTGCTGCCGTCGTCAGCGCCAAGCGCGAGGCCAAGGCGGCGTTCGGCGACGACCGCATGCTGATCGAGCGCTATGTCGACAATCCGCGCCACATCGAGGTGCAGGTGGTCGGCGACAGCCATGGCAACCTCGTCTCGCTGTTCGAGCGCGAGTGCACCCTGCAGCGGCGGCACCAGAAGGTGATCGAGGAAGCGCCGTCGCCGACGCTGAACGACAAGCAGCGCGCGGCGATCGGCCTTGCCGCGCGCAAAGCCGCAGGCGCGGTCAACTATGTCGGCGCGGGCACCATCGAGTTCGTCTCCGACGGACGCGATTTCTTCTTCATCGAGATGAACACCCGCCTGCAGGTCGAGCACCCGGTGACCGAGCTGATCACCGGCGTCGATCTGGTCGAATGGCAGCTGCGGGTCGCCTTCGGCGAGGCGCTGCCGCTGCAGCAGGATGACATCAGCCTTAAAGGCCACGCCGTCGAGGCGCGGGTCTACGCGGAAAACCCGGCGAAGAATTTCATGCCGTCGGTCGGACGGATCCGCGCCTGGCGCACGCCCGACGAAACCACGGGCCTGCGCATCGATGCCGGCTACGGGGCGGGCAGCAACGTCTCGCCGCACTACGACGCCATGCTGGCAAAAGTGATCAGCTTTGGCGAGACGCGCGACGTTGCGCTCGACCGGATCGTTGCCGCGCTCGACGACACCGACGTGCGCGGCGTCGTCACCAACCTGCCGTTCCTGTCGGCGCTGCTGTCGCATCCGGAGGTGCGCGCCAATCGCATCGATACCGGGTTCATCGAACGCAATCTGAAGGAGCTGACCCAGCCGGCGCACGATCTCAGCGCAGCCGACATCGGCGCCGCGGTCGCCGCGGTGCTTGCGCGGGAGGCTGCGTCGATCGACGCGCGCTCGCCCTGGAGCAAGGCCGGCTGGATGCCGGGCGGCGAACGCCGGCGCACGCTGACGTTCCGTGACGCTGCGGGCGGCGAGCGGAGCGCGGTGCTCGGCTATGGCGGCAACGGGATGACGCTCACGGTTGCGGAGACGGACTACGCATTCGCGATTCAGAACGGCACGGGTGGCGCCGTTGATTGCTTCCTCAACGGCACCAAGACGCGCGCCGTTGCCATCTGGGAAGACCGCAACCTCTACCTGCGAACGTCGAACGGCCGCTTCGAGCTCAGCCTCGCCGATCCTTTCGGCGTCGACCACGACGAGCATGCGGGCGAGGACCGGATCGTCGCGCCGTTGCCGGGAACGGTGGTGGCGGTGCTGGCGGAGGAGGGGGCGGTGCTGGAGAAGGGCACCCCGATCCTCACGCTCGAAGTGATGAAGATGGAGCAGACGCTGCGCGCGCCGTTCGCCGGCACCTTGACGAAGCTGAAGTGCAAGGTCGGCGACATCGTGCAGGAAGGCGTCGAGCTCGCCGAGATGAGACCCAGCCGTAATGAGGAAGAATTCGCCATGCGGCCGGTCGAGGTGGACGTGAAGGCCGAGGTTCGCGATCTCCTTCCCGGAGGCCGACTTCGCCGACGCGTTTTCCTTGACCGTCGACGATCCCTCGGTCGACGCCATCACTGCTGCGCACCGCGCGATGGCTCGTCCGCCGGGATGGGTCTCCGCGCTGATGCGCCTGCGCGATGCCATCGTCAGGCCGCTGGGCTTGCGGACCGGCGACGATGCGTCGCTCGTGCGCATGGACCGGATCGGCGTCTTTCCCGTGCTCAGCAAGACGCCCGAACGCGTCGTCCTCGGCCTCGACGACAAGCACCTGGATTTTCGCCTCGCCATCGACGTCGCGCCGCTCGACGCGCGCCGCCGCGAGGTCGTCGCCACCACGCTGGTGCAGACCCATAACCGGCTCGGCCGGACCTATCTGGCGCTGATCCTGCCGTTCCATCGGCGTATCGTCCCCGGCATCATGACGCAGGTCGCCGCAGGGGCCAGTGGTTAGAGAAATCTTAATACTTGCGGCCAATTATCCCGGCTTCATTGGATACTCATATCGATTGAGCCCGCTGGGGGTATGGAATGAAGGCCGTTCTTCGCTCGTTGAAGCGAAACGCCGTTGCGCTGCGGAAATCCCCCCGGGAAACACGGCAGGACTATCAGTCCCGGCTGTTGTTCGAGCTCCGTCGCCGGTCGAACCAGTTGGTCGCCAAGCTCAATCCGTTCGACCAGGATCAGCAATACTTTGAGAGGCTCGTCGGCCCGATCGGCATCTGGCCGCATCTGCAGCAATATCAGTTCAATGCCCTGACCCGCCTCGGACTGAAGCCGCATCACTCGGTGATCGATATCGGCTGCGGGCCGCTCACAGTCGGCCTGGCGCTCATCTCCTACCTCGATCGCGGCAACTATGTCGGCCTCGATCTGTTGCCGGAGCCGCTGGACGCGTCGTACCGGCGCGTCGCAAAGCACGGCCTGGCGCACAAGAATCCGACGCTGGTCTGCTCATCCACGTTCGGCAAGCGCGAGCTCGAAGGCCGGACGTTCGATTTCGTCTGGATGTCGCAACTGAGCTATCATCTCGACGACTCCCAGATGATGCAGCTGTTCGAGCAGGCGCGCGCGATGATGAACGAGTTCCTCCGTGTTTCTGGTGGACGTCATCGATCCCGGCCTGGAGCTCGATGCAGATATGAAATGGCGGGGATTCTCCTACCATATTCGTCCGATCGAGTTTTACGAATTGATTGCGCAGCAATTCTCGTTGTCGGTTCAGCGCCGAGGCACGCTCCTCGACTATGGCTATCCCGACAAGATCAACCTGAGCGCCAATACGCTTCTGGAATTCCGCAAGCTCGGCTCGCCGCCGCTGCAGCCGCAGCTCGATGCTGCTGCAAGCGATTGCGATTCCACTGCGCGCCGCGACGCGGTTCTCGTGGCCGGATAACAAATCGCTGATCGCAGCTCCGCCGCTGGCTTGCCATACCATCGCCGCACCGCGGCGTGATGGATCAGGTCGCTCGGCAAAACCGATAGCGGTAGCCCGTTCGGGGTGCCGTCCGATATTGCGATCGACGTCGCGTTTCCTGTCCGGGAACCTTGTTCTTCGATCCAGCGTTTTTCGAGCATGACCCGTTGCAGATCGCGAGGGCGCCATGTCGAAGCTCAGGATTGCCGTCATCGTTCTCGTGACCCTGTTTTCGGCCGCAGGCTACGCCATCGCGAAGGGCGGCGGCGGTCATGGTGGTGGCCACGGTGGCGGTCATCACGCACGTGGCGGCGGTCATGGTGGCGGTCATCATGCGCGCGGCGGCGGGCATCGTGGCGGTCACCATGCGCATCGCGGTCCATCGTGGCGGGCATCACGCACATCGCGGCGGACATCGGAGAGGGCATGTCGGCCGTGCGCATTTCGGTGGCGGGCATGTCGGCCGCGCGCACTTCGGCGGTGGGCGGCACGTCGGACGAGCGGCGAGTTTCCGCGGTCCTGCTTTCGCCGGCCGCAACGTGAGGGCCGCGGCCATGGGCAGCGCGTTGAACTCGCGTGCTCTGAATCGCACGTGGCGCAACGCGGGCGCGATGCGCAATCCTGTCGCTCGCGCGCAGCTGGCGGCCGGCGCGGCGATGGCGGGCTGGTCCTTCGGTCGGGGAAGGGGATGGTGGCAACACAGCAACGGCGGGTACGGATGGGTAGGGCCGCTGTTCTGGCCGTTCGCCTACTTTGACATCTACGACTATACGCTTTGGGGCAACAGAGTTGGCGCCCCGTTCTGGGGCTACGGCTACGACGACATCTATGCCGGCGTGTTTGCGCCCTACAGCCGCGATGATCTGTACGGCTATCTGCCGCCACGCGCGGCCGACGCCCCGAATGCAGTGCCCGATCGGCTGGCGCAAATGTGCGGTGAGGACAGCCGCGATGTTGCTGGTCTGCAAATCGAGCGGATTCAGCAGACGATCGAAACGACGGAAGCGCAACGGGCCGCGCTCGACGAGCTTACCACCGCATCGGTAACCGCCGCGCAGGGCATCAGGGCAGCCTGCCCGACGAAAGTGTCGCTGACGGCGCCGGCTCGGCTTGCGATGATGCAACAGCGCATCGAGGCGATGATCACCGCGGTGGCAACCGTGCAGCCGCCGCTCGAAAAGTTCTATGGCTTGCTGGACGACGAGCAGAAGGCCCGGCTCAGCGCTCTGGGCGAGGAGCCGCGAAGGCGCGCCAATGCGCGCAGCCGCGATCGGTTGCTCGCGCAAAGCTGTGAGATCGCACAACCTGCGGCGCAGCGCTGGCCCACCGAGGAGCTCGATGCACGGCTGCAGCCGACAGAGGCACAACGGGGAAGCCTTGGCGCGCTTCAGAGCGCAAGCGCAAGGGCCGCTGACATGCTCAGGGCCTCATGCCAGGCCGAAGGGGCACTGACGCCGCCGGCGCGGCTCGCAGCCGTTCGCAAGCGGCTCGACACGATGCTGGAGGCCGTCAAATCGGTGAGGGCAGCGCTTGATGATCTCTACGGCAAGCTGAGCGACGAGCAGAAGGCTCAATTCGAGACCATAGGCCCGCTTCGCGCAACCACGGCAGAACGGGTCGACGCGATACCGAGATTTAACCGCAGCTACCGTTGGTAAAGCTGCGCCCTCGTCACCGACGCATCTAAGGAAATAGCAAGGCGGGGCCGGCACCGCCACATATGTGATCGCAATTGAAGCGTTCAAACCGTCGGAACGGATCGGCGCCGACACCGTTTGAGTTGGGTTGGGGGTCCAATCAAACGGAAAATTCGAAATGCGAAAACTTGCGATCTGCACCACAGCCGCCTTTGCGCTCTCCACCAGCTTTGCTCTGGCGCAAGGTTCCGGCGCCGCCGGCGATATCGGGAGCGGCAGCACACGGACGGCGCCGGCGCGCCTGCCATGGAGCAAGGAACGGTTGGTCAGGGCACTGCGCCCCGGCCGATGGCTCCAACGCCGAAGGCCGAAAAGAAAGCCGACAAGAAGAAGAGCTCTCCCGCGGAACAATAAGAGGTGCAGCACGAGCGCAACACGAAAGCGAAAGCCCCGCTCGCGCGGGGCTTTTTTTTGCTCTCAATGATGTTGGCGATTCGAATTTATTGCGGCGTGATTCCGGCGGCCTTGGCGGCCTGCCGCATCTCGTCGTAGTCGGTCTGGATGAACGCAGCGAAACCTCTCGATGTCATTTGCTCTGCGGTGGCGAGTTCGGCGCCGATACCGGCAAGGCGCTCGGCGGCAGGCCCTCCCGGGGCAAGTCCCTTCTCGATCGCCTGTTGCAAACTGGCGATGACATCTGCAGGTGTCTTCGCCGGCGCCAGGATGCCGACATAGCTCTGGGCCTTGAAACCCTTCACGCCGTTTTCATCGAAGGTCGGGATGTCGGGCGCAAGTTTTGAGCGCTGGGCGGCGGCCACGGCGATGATCCGCGCCTCGCCGCCCTTGTGCAGCGACAGCGCCGTCGAAAACTCCGTCATCGCGCCGTTGACGTTGCCGCTGATCACGTCGGGCAGGAGGCTGGCGCCGCCGCGATAGGGCACGTGCGTCAGGTTGGCGCCGGTGGCGGCCTTCAGCCGCTCGAGCGTCATGTGCGTGGCGCTGCCGACGCCGGCAGTCGCGATCGTCACCGGCGTCTTCTTCGACGACGCGATGAGTTCGGCGATGTTTTTGGCCTCGACCGTCTTGTTGACGATGATGCCGTGCGGCACGTAGCTCGTGAGCGCGATCGCCGCAAAATCCTTGATCGGGTCGTATTTCAGGTTGGCGTTGACGAACGGATTGACCGTGAGAGGGCCATTGGATCCGACCAGCAGGGTGTAGCCGTCGGGGGCCGCCTGGGCCACGAACTCGGCGCCGACGCCGCCACCCGCGCCGCCGCGATTTTCGACCACAACGGACTGCCCCAGCGCCTTGCCGATGTGCTCACCGACCAGCCGCCCGACGATGTCCGCATTGCCGCCGGCGGCAAAGGGAACGATCAGGCGGATGGGCCGATCCGGATAGGCGGCGAAGCCCCGCCGCGGCAGCAGCACGGTTGCCGCCAAAGCCCCCAATCCCGCGGCGAACTCGCGGCGCGACCCCCTCATGGCACTCTCCCTAGGCGCAGTGTTTTTCAGTGC
Source organism: uncultured Alphaproteobacteria bacterium (assembly GCA_963757845.1). Taxonomy (GTDB): domain Bacteria; phylum Pseudomonadota; class Alphaproteobacteria; order Rhizobiales; family Xanthobacteraceae; genus P52-10. The sequence continues at coordinate 117,555 of CAVWTB010000011.1, read as the reverse complement.
CCAGGCGTTTTCGCAGGGCTGATTGCGATGGCAAGGCATACAGCCTGTTCGAAGTGCCTGACCAGAGTTCCGCCCCGGACGGCCAAATCAGCGCAATGGGCAGGAAAGGTGGCGCCGGTCGTCACATTGCGGCGCGGCCGGGTGGGTGCCGGCAGGCCAATTTCCGGCTACCGCTCCTTCACCTTGTTCTGGTATTCGAAAAAGCACGGTCCCGTAGCTCAGCTGGATAGAGCAACAGCCTTCTAAGCTGTGGGTCGGAGGTTCGAGTCCTCCCGGGATCGCCATTAAAATCAATAACTTAGTGAAAGCTTCTAGTCCAAGTTCGTGTTGCTCGCCGTATAGGAAAAACCAAGCCGTTTCAACGCGTCCCGATTGGTCCCTTTAAGTCTGAGCAACACGGGAGCACAAGTCCGCTTTCGTTCTTCAGCGCACCAGTTCGCTGGCGATGTCATCATAGCGCGTGGTGGTCGTCGGATTTGAACAGGTGGCCGTACTGATCCATCGTCATCGCCACGATGCGTGACCGTGAAGTCTGCCATGCCTTCGGCTGCAGCTTGGCTTCGATCCAACACGACGCCGCGAACTCGCCACGTGCGTGCCTTTTTTCGTTGTTCTTAACTCACTTGCGCGATGATTTTTGCGGGCGGAATGTTCGTAGGTACCGCCCCACCCAGCGTAACAAGGGCACTACGTCAGCGATGGCGGGGTGCTTTTTTTTGGAATAGCGCGGCCCGCCGCTTCGTGGGGCCGAGCGGAGGGATTGAATCTTCCTTGTGACGCACATCACATCGAAGCGGCCAACTCTCAGGCACCTTTGAACCACACAAAACAAAGGGGACTGCCAGTGCGCACACATATCCTGATTGCCGCTCTCATCCTCTCGACGAGCATTTCCGCACACGCAAACACTTCCGCCCCCTGAGCTTCCGCAACCCACCCGGCAGAAGCGCCGGGCTCAAGGTGCAGGCGACTCAACCGGCCCTGCCCCCGATAGTCAGCTGTTCAGGCCGCGCACGTGGCGCAGACAGCCGGCGGCGGCCGCCAGCAGGCACACGCAGCAGCAAGCGGCGCAGCAGCGGCCATGCGTCAAAACCAGATGCAGATGAAGAAGGCGCAGATGCAACAGGCGCGGCTGATGCAGATGAGAACAGCAGTTGATGCAGCAGCGGATGGCCAACATGTCGCTCGAGGAGAAGGTCGGCTACAAGGCCATCGTCGAAACGAGATCAAAATGGCCCGGTCAGGCGTTCTGAACCGTCTAATCCCCATCAAGTGGGAGATTGAATTTTCAGGGCGGGGCGAGCGACCCAGATCCCGCGGGGACGGGAGGCCAACCAAATAAGTCGACGACTGGCCGCACTTTGGGCGATGATCCAGTCCGCCCAGGTACGCCGGCTCATCGCGCGACGCTTTTTAGCGAGGCGGGACCGTAGGCCACCACTGCCAGGTTTTGCATGAAGGGAAACTTGATCACGCTCTGCGGTCGGGTTCGCCACGATGTTCGCCGTTTGTGATCGCTCGACCTCATGATATATGGCGGCCCGCGGAGGAATTGCTGCCTACGGGTTTGGGACGACAGTGAGCTTTGCGTTGGTCTGGTGTCGGCTGCCAGCCTATATCCGCCGTCGCAGACGCCGAACCACCCTTCCTGACGCAAGGCAGCAGGCTGGGCGCGCCTTGCCGATGTATATCAACGGCTCGCACCGCTTGAGCATGGCGAGTCGACATCGTCTTTGAACCTGTTCCGACTGCGGCGCGGAGATCAGGCAGGACGGGGGCCATGCCGAGAAGCTGCACTCGGTCTCGGTGCGAGAGCGGCCGATGCGAAGCTGCGCCCGTCGCCAATGAGCAACTAGCCGCGACGCTCGATCAGCTATCTCTGAAGCCCGCCAAAACCCAGAGGCCGACGCCTCTGAGCGCGATAAAGAAGCCTACCGCGTTCACCACAGACACGCCCATGCCATCGGCATGGATTCAGAATCTTTCCAGGACCGTCTGTCGACAGGTCGACGCCCTCCGAGTTGCATGGCGCGTCCTTGATTTCATCGAAGTCGTCGAGGAACTGCATCGAAGCGCTACCGGCCTTACCGGCGTCGATCATTCCGTATGGGTCCGTAAACCAAGAGTCATATCCGGCCGAGAGAACTGATCGCAATGCAGCGCAGGACACGCCACATTTAGTGATCTCTCGAGCAAGTCTCAGCGACTTGCTGGAAACTGATCCGCGTCACGTAACATGCAGCACTGCTGTCGGAGGAGAATCGATAGCCTGGATGTTCCCCGAAGCCGTTCGTTGCGCTAATCCCCCGGCGCGCAGTTCAAATGGGCGGGGCGTCACGTCAAATCGCTTCGACCTCCTCCTGACGGTGGATGGGGTAAACTCTGACGCCTTGCAAGCCGGGTACGCTGAACTCACGCGGAAACCCGCCCGCCAAGAAAATGTGCAGCCAGCACGAGAGCAACAAGAGTCCGTTCTCGTTCTTCAGCGCATCAACTCGTTGGCGATGTCATCCATCGCGCGTTGTGGTCGTCGGATTTGAAGAGATGGCCGTTTAAGATCCATCGTCATCGCGAGCGTTGCGTGACGGTGAACGTCTCACTGTCTTGGAGCTGCAGCTTCTGCTCGATCCAGCACGACGCCGCGAAGTGGCGAAGATGGTGCCGCTTGAATCGCGGCACACCAGCCGCGGCCTCTATTTGAAACCTCCAACCAGCCGGCCAACCCAGCGCTCTGTGAATTTTATATGACAACCACGATCCGGGATCGGCTTTGAAGGGGATAAATTTTGGTTTAAAGTTCCAGCAACGGTCTTCCGAGTGGGGCGTTTTGAGACCATGAAAATATTTGACGATCAGTGCCCGAACTGCGGCGCGATGTACCACGTGGCAGAGTCGGAAACGTTGCCACCGACCATGAACTACATTCAATGCAAGGTGTGTGCTTCTGATTTGAGCACCGGGAGCGTGCTGCGTCCCAAGGTCATGAAACTGGCGCTGCCGCCAGATCAGCAGTATTCAGCGGTCCAGAGAAGGGGCCTTAAAAATAGCCGGCAGGCCTTGGTGACTTAAGAACTTTTTTTCCTGGGTCGCTCAACCTGAGCATTCCGTACGATTGGAACGTGCGGAGAGGTGCTTTCCACCCGGTACTCAACTCTCTGGTCCTTCAGGGTTTCGAGCAGCAAACAGAACTTTTCAGCTAGCACAGCGCGACTCCCGCGGAGATGGCTAAGCTGTCAAGCATCTACGCAATTTATTGCAGGAATATTGCGTGGAGCCGGCATGACACACGGTCCCGGCTCTTTGTTTGCATTCGTCACATCTTTGTTGCCGCCGTCTGCGACGGTTCGGCAAGAGCGGTCCCCTCCAAGTCTCCGCTCTCTTTCATAGACCACCGCCACACTGCCCCGCCACTGACCCCGGCGGGGCATCTTTCTTTCAGCGACGGGCCGCCGGATCGTGCGGCGTTCCCCGATCACGGGATATTCGAAGGCGACCTTTCGGATCGTGCTCATCAAACCACGCGTTGGCGTGGGCCTTATCGGCAAAGACCTTGAGGTGACCCACGTCGCCAAGCTGCTTTGACATATTCACGTAAATCCAGACTTTCATCACCGCTTTCCTCGACAGCCGCCTTGGTCGTGTTCGCCGAATTGCGCAATTATGCAAACGCGGTCACGCCTCCTTGGACCGCCAAAACTTGGCCCCGCCGCGAATGACGGGGCTTTTTGTCCGGGACGTTCGCGCAAGCCGCAGGGGGTTGCCGGGCAGGAGGCGATAGAAGTCGACGAACTCGGCGAGCACGGCGGAAAGCTCCTGGCGCTCAAGATCGGCGTCGTTGGAGTTCTGCGGCAAATTCGTAAGAACGTCGCGTGACCAACCCTCGCGGGTGTCAAAAGCAGCGCGATCATCCTGCACCGCGGTCCCTGGATGTAGCCTCGACAGTCAGCGAGCGTTTCGAGTTTGCTTTTGTCCGGCAGTTCGATCGGCGGCAGGCCGGCGAAGTCGGCATCCCAACCCATTCCGTCACTCTTGACGGTTGCGATCGATAGACACCGCTTTTGTGAAGTCGCGCCATGATGCCCAGCCGCGCAAAGCTTCGAAGCCACGTAGGCCGACGCGTTCGGCGTCTGTCAGCGTTGCCACAAAGGCGGCACGCGCGCGGCGGTCTATGACCCAGGCACCCAGACACACCGCGGCAATCGTGAGCGCGAGCAAGCCGCTAAACGTCAGAGCAAAGATGATTGGGTCATCGTCGCGCTGGAAGCCGACGCACGCGACAAGAACGAAACACACGAAAAAAATCGTGACGTAAATCACCCGGCCGAAGAAACTCACTCTACGCATAGCCCACCGAGGAAATAAATTTTTTAGAAATCAGGCAGGTCTCACACCGATCGCTCTCAAGCCCTTTCGATTCGAGACCGTTGCAAACGTTCTGAACAGTCGGCCCTTACTATACGCAGCTCCTTCCTCCCTAACTATCGCGCGGAGATTGCAGGCTGTTTGCGACTCGCGTCTTCTCATGTAACCGCTCGGCGGGGGAGTTGAGCTGGCACGGTGCACGGTATGCGTCCGTGCGGCTCCCTCATTTCCAACGCTCGGGGCCGGCTCTCTTAGGGTCGGGATTCTCTCGCGAGACATCGGGCGGCACGGTTGCGTGCCACTTCAGGAAGGGGGTCCTTGAATGCCTTCAGCGCGCCTTCATGTGGCAGACCGGAGGACAGCGTCACGATTGATGGCGGCCCCCGCCGGGCATCTGAGCTTGGGTATCTGCTCCTAGGTTTGCGGCTACAGTGGGCGTAAATCGCCGCTATTTTCCTGGTCGACACCGACGGCCAGGCAATGACTGCAAGCGACCTCATGTTGCGATATCCGTTCCGGAGCTGAGCTTCCGGGCTTGATACAGCCTTCCAAGCTGTAGGTCGGAGGTTCGAATCCTCCCGGGATCGCCATGCCTCATCCGTTCGGACGAAGCGCGCCTCCAATTTTTTCTTAACCTGCGACCCGGCCGGCCGCTTGCGGAATTCGGCCGAGCGGGTGGAGAGGCGCAGAGGTTACATGCTGCACCGATGCACCTTTGCGATATTTGCACTTCATTTGATTGGAGGATTTCGGATGGCCCTCACGAAACAATGCTTCTGCATGTGTCCGCTTCCGCATGGTCTTTCTCCGGAAAGTGCGAAAACAGCGATCGGCCGCAGAGCCGCACTCCTCAAGGAAGCCTCCTGGGGACCGAATCCGGACATCACCATCGCGTTTCTCGAAGGCAGCGCGAGCCTGCGCGATCGCGTCAAGGAAGCCGCAAATCTTTGGATCAGCGACGCCGGCGCCAAGGTCAATCTGATATTTCAGAACGACGCGGCAACCGCCGACATCAGAATTGCGTTTGCTCAAGGGCGAGGCTCATGGTCCTACCTTGGCACGCAATGCAAGACCATCGCGAAGCACAAGCCCACAATGAACTACGGCTGGCTTAATGACGGGTCTTCCGACTCGGAGGTGAGCTCAGTCGTTCTTCATGAATTCGGCCACGCACTGGGTTTGATCCATGAGCATCAAAATCCCAAGCAGGGCATCAATTGGGATCGCGATGCGGTGATTGCCGATCTGAGCGGCCCGCCGAACAACTGGGATCCCGCCACGATCGAGCACAACATGTTCAGAAAATACGACACTGAGTGCCGTGATCGCGACGAGTACCGACAAGGACTCGATCATGATGTATCAAATCCCTGAACACTGGACGCTCGACGACTTCTCGACCGACTTCAATCCGACGCTGTCGGTCAAGGACAAGCAGTTGATCCGCGAGATCTACTTCTAGACATGCCGCCGGCAAATCAAGATTGGGCGTTGGTGGTTGGGATTTCGGGCTACCCGAGCTACGGCCCGACGCCAACGGAAGCCAATGATCTGAAAGGGCCAGTTCACGATGCTCTGGAGGTGGCAAACTATCTCCAGAATGCTGGCGGCGGCCAGGCCAACATCACGCTCTTGACCTCCAGCGAGAACAACGGCGCAAACTGGCAGCAGTCTCCGCGGCCGATCCGGGCAGACATCGAAAGCTGGCTGAGGCGCATCGTCCTGCAGTCACTCAGCAATATTCAGCAGGGGAACGGGCCGCAGGTTGGGCGACGCCTCTACATCTACATGGCCGGTCACGGCCTGGCGCCGGAAAAGCACAAACGCGCGCTCGTCACCGCCGATGCCCTGAGCAAGACCTTCATCGATCACGTGCTGGCAACCGTCTGGCACGATCAGCTGTGCAATATGAAGTACTTCGAGGAATACGTGCTCTGGATGGATTGCTGTACCCAGGCGAAAGTCACCCTTGTCCCATCCCTGCCACCGTTTGAACTCAAGCCCGCGCTTGTTCCTCGCGCCAGGCAATTCGTCGCTTGCGCCGCCAAATTTCCGCTCCTCGCGGTCGAGTTGCCGCTTGGTCCGGCTGGTGAGTACCGCGGCGTCTTCACCTATGAATTGCTGCGGGGCCTGAAAGGTGCTGCGGCAAATCCCGTTACCGGAGAAATTCGGACGAAGGACCTCGAAGGCTATCTGTTCGCCGCGATGCCCAAGCACATCGACACGATACCGAACGCGTTCGATCTATCGCGCGAACCGGATTTGCTCGAACGGGACGACATACAGTTTCGCGCCCCGCAATCGCCCTTGAAAGTCCGGACGATCACCTTTGTCGGCGACACGCCACCCGATGGGGCCGCGGTCACGATTTCCGACCATAGCCGAACCATCGTCGCCACGGTTGCTGTTGCAAACAATCAGGTCAGCGCTTCGCTCGCTCCTGGTCTCTACAGGATCGAGTGGATCGGCGGGAAGCGGCTTATCGACGTCTCCGATCAGGATAGCATCGATGCCTGAGACACCGATCATCGAGGGGACGCCGCCGACACGACTGGTGAAGATCAGCATCACCACGCATGCCGACGCGGAGATATTTCTGATCGGCAACGACAGGCAACTGGTGGCGCGGGCGGTGGGGAAGCTGCATACGGTCAAGCCGGCCGGCATCTACCGGCTGAAGGTTACGCGAGCGGCGGCCGCGGCGGAAAAGTTGATCGACGTCGATGACGATTTCGATGAGACTATCACGGTCGAGGGGATGGACACCATTGTCCCGTTCGAACGCACCCTGTCACCCGCCGACAGGACCGCCATTGATCGTGTGACAGCCGCCTGTCGGCAATCCGCGATCATGATTTTAGGCCGGATCACCGCGGCGACCGACGATCATGCGGGGTGGTTGTCTGTTCAGATTTCACCGTGGCTTTCTCCGGTCAGCGTTGCGCCGCAGGCAAGCGTTGAAACATTGACGGATGGGACACAATGGCTTGCATTCGGAGCCGAGGCGGGGCCCGGCACGCACGTCGTCGAGATTGATGACGGCGTCAGAACAATGCGGCATGCGGTCCTTGTGCTCGACGGCTGGCAGACGAGAATTTTTATCCGGCGCCAGCTGCCTTCGCCTGCATCGGAGTTGTCGCCTGCGGCCATCGCCGGTGCGACGGACATTTCGGTGCATCTTTCCCGGCACAACGCGCCGATAGCACTCGAGCAAGTATACGAGTTCAGCGAAATCGCCCGGTGGTCGCTGGCTATGGAACGAACCGCGCTTTCGAATGCTCAGGTCATCAACATCTTTCTCGACGAGAAATTCTTCGACCCGATGGCCGGGATCGCAGCAGCCCATCTCATGTTTGACGGTGTGGAAAAGATCGACAAATCGCGCGATGGCTCGGCCACGCCGGCGACTTACGATCCGCCGACAGTCATGAAGAACCTGACGCACCTGCTGGGCGTGCAGGCAGCCTCGTCACCCGATCTCATTGCGCTGAGGCTTCGCGCCGGGGATTCGTCTCTGACGGAGCTGGAGAAGGAGATCACCGCGCCCCCGGTCTATGCAAAGAGCTGGGCCCATTTGTTGAAGGCGTCGACCGGCGAAAATCCAGCCATAAAACTCACGCCTGAAGTGTTCAAGGAATGCGCCGCCAATTATTCGTGCGGCCCGTATTTCGCATGGTCTCCCGTGAACATTGCGACATTTGTTGAACAGGTGATCGCGAGCAACTTGCCGGTGCTCGCCGCCAGGGCAGTGCAGCAGCTATCCCAAAGGCCCGAATCTGACGACGAGGACCCTTCCAACGAGACGAGCACCCCTCCTCAGGTCAGGGATGGTGGGACATTTCGTCGTTTGCGGGATCGACTGCGTGGAACACGTGCCATGCAGGATTTGGCAGGTCGACTTTCCGGAATTGATCTGGAAGGCTTTCAGACGCCGCGGGATCTGGCCGATCACATCGCCGAAAGCGTCAAGCCCGTTGCAAGAGACATTGTCAGGTCTGTCAGAGAGCGCGCTGCAAGTCGGGCGGCGGAGCTCGCCGAAGCCATTCTGTCCAATGACGAATTGCGGGCTGCGTTTGCTGATAACATCAAGATTCCGCGTTCGGTTGTGAATGATTTGTTCAGGCGTCCGCCGCCAGATCCTGTCGGGCAGGGCGAAGCGCCTGCCGAATCCACACCCGCCGAGGTGATTGCCCTTGGCCCCGCGAATGTGCCCCGTCCGTCTACTGGCCCTGCCAGCGCAGCCGCCCCCTCAACGGCACTGACCCAGGCACAGGTAGATTCTTGCGCGCGTCTGACCTGGAAGAACGCCGGCGATGTCGAGAGCTTCTTTGCCGCCAGCGGTGGTTTCTTCAAATGGTACAATGCCAGGCTGAGCCGGCACCCGGCGTTTCAGCACCGAGGTGCGATCAGCATCACGCCCGAGAGGCTTGCGCGCTTCACAACGTTCTGGAACCAGATTCCCGATGTCTTTGGGCGGGCGCAGATCAGCGGACTCGAGTTCGCAGCCTTGATGAGCGTGTCGGTTCAGGAAACGAACGGCAACCTCTGGGCGTCACCTGAAAAGGTCGGCACCGCCGCGCATCCCGGCATCTCCTATGCGTTCGATGCTATCCCGGGACTGAAATCGTCCTACAACAAGAATCCGGGCCTTGGAAACAAGACGGCGCGCGAGCTCTTCTCGGATGCGCATTACGTCGCCGCGCACAGGGCATTGCCGGGCTTTGTCGCGGTGACTTCGGCCGGCGTTGACCCCAAATGGGGGGACAGCCAGTGGCCGGCGGCATTCGGCGCCGCGCATTTCAAGAAGGAGGACGAGGCCCGCAATGGCTTCATCATGCAGGCGGACTTTTACAAGTTTCGCGGGCGCGGCGTGATTCAAACGACCGGGCGCGGCGGCTACAAGGCACTCATCGAATTCATTCTGACGAGCGCGTCTGCCGCAGCGAATCCGGTGCTGCTGGCCCTGCGCAACACCTGGCTCGCGTTGCCGGGTGCGGCCGGACCGGGCAGGCTGGATGTGATCGCCTCGTGTTCTACCAACCGCCAGTGGCTCGATGCATTCGGCCAGGCGGCGGTGCTCGCCGCCGGCGTAAATCTCGATAGCAAACGCAAGCGCGATTACCTCGACATCGGCCGATCCGCGGCGATCGTCAATGCCGGCACCTCGACCAAGGGCTCGTTCCTGTTCATGGCTCGGAAAATCAATGCCGGACATTATCCGGCGACCGTCGGACCGATGATGACAGCGATGGCAGAAGCGGTCGCAGAACTCGCTCAGGCGGCGGGCGGTGAATTGGAGCTGGCGGTCCCAATGAGAGCCGGACGCAGGGCCGCCGCAAAGAAGAAGGCAGGCGCAAGGAAGGCAGCGAAAAAGACCGCTAAACGCGTCCGGAAAAAGAAAAAGGTTGCCAAGAAAACAGTCAAAAAAACCGCACGAAAGGCGACGCGAACGACCAGGAAACGAGCGGCACCAAAGCTTCGCAAGAAGCAGGCTCGAAAATCTGCAAAGCGACGCGGGAGGCGATAGGCGATCGGCCCGCCTCGGCTTTCGGCGCCGATACGGATAGTGCGCCGGTCAAGGCACCAAGCACCGGTCAAACCCCAAGCCAGTCGACAAAGAGAACTGCCAACCCAAGAATGGCGATGCAAATGATGATCTGAGCGCCGATATGCTCAAGGTACATCAATGATCGCCGCATACGCCGCTCCGACGCTGGTCAGACAACCATCCACGTACAGCTACTGAGCCGCCGGCGCTCAATCTACGACACACCGAGCGGTCCGGTTGCCCCCACGCGGCGGTCACAGCGCGGCTCTCCTTCGTTGGCCAAGGCGGTTAGGTCGTCGCGTTCGATTTGTCGCTCCTCGAAACCGATCGCTGAGCCGGCTCAATTCTTGCAACTGGCCGAGTAGTTTTGACAGGGTGGCAATGCGACGCCGAATAGATTTCCGTTCGAGCTCAAGCGAACGATCGAAACCCTCGCTTTCTGGATTAACCGTAGAGGCACAACGATTCCTGCACCGCTCCACCATGCCGCCCCCGCCGTCGCCCCCAGCGGTCTAGCGACAGACTGCTGAGTTGCAGGCGGTTCTATGGCGAAAATGGAAAAGGGGCGCATCTTTCGGCCCTTTGATCGTTCGGTCCATCTCGCTAGGATTGCAAACTTGACATTAGGACTTGCGCGCGTTTGGCTTAGCGCGGGGAGAGTCGAAGGGGTGCTGTGGGGCTGGGCTAAAGCGTGAGGGCGATCAAATGCAGTCTTACCCACTCCTCAAGGTTGAAGAACCAAATGGCCTGACAGACGCTGATTGGACGGCGATAAGCAGACTTCAGCGCGCATACTCAATGGGCGGCAGTATCTCTCTCTCGAAAGCGCTCGATAAGCTGGTGACGTCAGATCCGGATTGCGCTTCCAGAGTGCTGGAAGCGTTGTCGCCGGACGGAGCCTGCGTAGTCCCGGAAGACGACATTCCCGAACTCGGTCCCGGTGGCGATATCGAGGTGTGGATACGCGAACTTGAAACGCTTGCAGGAGACCGCGGCGCCAGCCTGGCAGGTTGACGCGCCCACCGGGTTGTCTGGTGCCGGATGTCATTCAGCTTCGTTTGTCGGATTGCACCAAGCAACGTCGAAACGATGCTGAGCGCGGGCAGTATCGCCAAGACGCACACGGCACGTCTCGTCGACGCTTCCGTCTGTGCGCACCGTCATCGACTTCCTTGATGCCGAGTTTTGGCCGGCGACGAGCGGGCCAGGATTGATTTTCTGGGCGATTGAAGCGGATGCAGCCGCAGGTGGTCATGATGACGGCCTTGTCGTGGAACGGATAATCGATGTCGGGCAAGGCCTGATGCTGACCGCTGCGATGACCGATGAGGGCTGCGCAGACCGACTCTCTGTCCCAAGTCAATGCCGGAACCCGGATCGAAGCATCCCATCGCTCAACGGCAGACAATCGGGGAAGGCTCAAATGGACAGCTTCGAGGACCTGAAGACGATCATTCGCCGCAACAAGCTCCTTGGCATGTGGGCCGCAGAAAAATTGGGGCTCGCAGGACCGGAGGCGGACGCCTATTCGGATGCCCTCGCTGTGGGCGCGGTCGATCCCGAGTGTAGCGACGTGCTCGGCAGAATTCGCAAGGACTTCGACGGTGCGGGCGTGATCCAATCGGACGAGCAGATCCTGTGCGTCATGGACGAGTTCATGCTCCGGGCCGCGAAGCAAATGCCAACGACGGGACGCGGTGGCGATGCCGCAGCAGTCATGCTGGCGCGCAAGCTTACAGGGCGATGACGCCGGCTTTGAATTTTAGAGATCAAACCAAAGCCTTACCTGCACCGCGCGGGGGCGACCGGGCCGGCGGATCCAAACCAGCTCCCAGGAGAGAATTTCTCCGCTCCTGCGGTGTTTGTATTTTTGAAAGCAAGCCGGGTGCCTGGGCCGTGCGAGGGGTGCTCGGCCGCTCGAAGGCAATTTTCAGTCAAAGGAGAGGCAGGTGCGCATCGCTCTCATCGCGCCGCAGGGCTCGCCGCCGCTGTCATTGGTGCGGCACAGGCCCGGGCGGAGATCGAATACCCCTACTGCGCAGTGGCCGGGATCGCGACGGGGCCGGACTGCTCGTTCGCGACACTTGACCAATGCCGGGCGTCCGTCACCGGCCTCGGCACCTGGTGCGAACGCAACCCGCGCTTCCGCGCATCTACGCCGGCTCCTGCCGTGGGCTTGCGCCAGTCGCAACGACGCTAGCCGGCACGAAATGTTGATTTCGTGCCACACGACGGCGGCGCTATCCGTGCAGGGCCAAAACTCGAAACATTCAAAAGCACGCGGCAATTCGGGGCATCACCTTCAGCGTCCCGAATATTCGGACGAGGAGAATTTCGATGAAGCTCTTGCAAGCGCTCCTGATCCCGGCCGTCGGCTGCAGCGGTCTTCTCGCCATCACTCCCGCGCGTCCGAAATGATCTTCCGCTACTGCATGATCGGCACGCCGAACATGGGAAGAGACTGCACATTCAATTCACTGCAGCAATGCCAGGCCACGGCCTCCGCCGGTGTCGGCTTCTGCCAGGAGAATCCTGCCTACACGGCATCGGCCAGACAGGTCGCGCCGCAACCGAAGCGGCGGTAACAGGGCCCAACAGCAACCGGATCAGGAGACACCGCATGCGGCTCTCAGCCATGGCCATTCTGGCCACATGTGCGCTCGGCTTCAGCCAGCGATGCGCGCGCGGACGTGGAGTATCCCGTATTGCCTCGTGCCGAGCCTGTTCACGGTCGGCACCTGCTATTACGCGACGCTCGAGCAGTGCAGGGCGGCCGCATCCGGCAATGTCGGCACGCTGCGATCGCAACCCGCGCTACGTGGCCCAGATGCCTGCACGACAGATGCGCGGGAGGAACTGAAGAGTTCCGCGCACACCCGCGACGTCGTCAGAACTGGATCTTGTTCAAGGCCGACGCCACGGCGTTGAGCTTGTCGGCAACCTTGCTGGTGACCGTCTGCGTGATCATCACGGTGGTGCCCATCGCGAGCGCCGCGACGAGCGCGTATTGCAGAGGCATCGAGCCGTGCTGGTTGTCGCGCAGGCGGCGCAGGTTTTCGATCAAGCGCCTCATATCGCCGCCTCGCTGAGGTCGGCGACGCGCCGTCGCAGCTCCTTGTTCTGCGCTTCGAGCGCCCGCACCTTGCGCGCCCAGTCAAGCGGAACGACGTCACTTGCGGCCTCGTCGATGAACCGAACGCCGGCCGCGGTTTGCGTGCGCCAGGTCGTGCGTGCGCGAAACGTCGCCTCCTTGCAGACGATCGTCAGGTCGAATGTGTCGGGCAGCAGCGCAGTGTCGCTGAATTCGACGCGCGCGCCGCGTTCGGAGAAATTGCGCACGCAGCAATCCAGCGTCGACCGCCTTTTGTTGAACGAGATCACGCCACCCAGAATGGTGCGCGAACGCAGCTCCTTGCGTCGGTCCCTCATTTCCGCATTCCCTGTTTGTTAACGCATTGCTAACCACGATCAGGTGGTAACAGGGTGGGCTTCTCGCGCATAGGTTGGGCGCGGCTCCAATTGCAATTAACCTGAATAGGGCCGACTTTTTGCGATTCCTTGCAGACGCGTCGGCCTGCAACCCTTCCGGCACCCCCTAGCGGGGCGGAAAGTTCACCGCTTCGATCTTGTTGCCGTCGAAATCGAAAATGAAGGCGCCAAAATAGGTGGTCATCGCCGCCTGTCGCGGCCCCGGATCGCCGGCGCTGGTGCAGCCCAGCGCCAGCGCGTCGTCGAAGAACTGGCGGACGGCCGCCTCGCTCGGCGCGCGCAGGCAGATGTGGGTGCCGGTGTCTTCGGCCGCGCGGTGCGAGATTGCTGCGCAGGTTGAGCCAGAATTCGGGATAGCGCTTGCCGAAGCCGACAGTCGCGGGCCGGTTGACCAGGCGGGTCAGTTCCAGATGCGCCAGCAGCCGCTCGTAGAGGGCGGCGCTGCGGGCGAGATCGCGAACCGGGATTGAGACGTGGTCGATCATGGCGTCCGTCCTCCATCCAGCGCGGATCAGTTTCAATCACTTGCGGCTCACGGGCGCTTGAACCCATTAGCGCGCTGACGCGACCTAACCCAAGAGCGATGGGAACGGGGCGGCCATGCGCGCCTGTTGGCGCGGCCGAGCGGCTGCCGATAGACATCTCGCGCTCTGGAACGTTGGGGAAGGACTGTCGCACTTGCGATCCTGTTGCCTGATCAATTGCGCCAGCTTCGCGCGCAATGTCAGAACGCCGCATTCAGCCGGCCATCAGTCTGTCACGTTTCACGCATCATCTTCTGCAGATGACAAGCGGCGTCGATTTTCCGCCTTCGAAGGAGTCTCCACATGATTGGATCGGTTCGCGCCCTGACGCTGGCAGCATCGCTGGTGCTTGGGCTGACGTCAGCTCAGGCTGCCGACAAGGCCTTCAAACGCGACGATCTGGCCGACTCTGCGATCCGGCTGGAGACCCAGATCAAGACCGAGGCCGGCGCCGTCAGCAAGACCGCGCAACAGCTGAAGGCGGACGTCGATTCTGCATTCCGGCGCAATGACTTCCGGGGCGGGTTGCAACTGATCGGTCAGGTGGCTGCGGTCGCCCCGACGGACAGCGGCAACTGGCTGCGGCTGGCCCGGACGATCTTCCAGATCCGCCCCGCCGACAACCGCGAGCAGACCTTCCTGCTCGAGCGCGCGTCGACCGCCGCCTACATCGCCTATCAGCGCGCCGGCAACGGCGGCGAGGAGGCGGAAGCGCTGGCCGTGCTCGGCCGCGCGATGTCCGAGCGAAAACTGTGGCGGCCGGCGCTCGATGCGCTGCGCCTGTCGCTCGATCTGCGCGAGGTCGCCGACATCCGCGGCCAGTACGAGAAGCTGCGCGACGAGCGCGGTTTCCGCCTGCTCGACTACTCGGTGGATTCGAACTCGGCGACGCCGCGTGTCTGCTTCCAGTTCTCGGAAGATCTCTCTGAAGCGCACCGACTTCACGCCGTTCGTCAGCATGGGCGGCACGGACAAGCCGGCGCTGTCGTCGGAAGACCGCAGCTTTGCGTCGAGGGCTTGAAGCACGGCGACCGCTACAGCCTCAACCTGCGCGCGGGGCTGCCGTCGACCGTGAAGGAAACGCTGCCGAAGTCGGCCGAGTTCAACGTCTATGTGCGCGACCGAAAACCGTTCGTGCGGTTCACCAGCCGCGCCTATGTGCTGCCGCGCACCGGCCAGCGCGGCATCCCGGTGGTCAGCGTCAACACGCCTGCGGTGAACGTGAAGATCTTCCGGATCGGCGATCGCAACCTCATCAACACGGTGCTGGGCAGCGATTTCCAGCGCACGCTGTCGAGCTACGAGCTCTCCGAGCTCGGTGACGAAAAAGGTGTCAAGGTCTGGCAGGGCGAACTTGCGACCGGCAACACGCTCAATGCCGACGTGACGACGGCTTTCCCGATCGATCAGGCGATCGGCGAGATGCAGCCGGGCGTCTACGTGATGACGGCGGCGCCGAAGGGCCCAAGCTCGTCCAGCGACGACGATTATTCGCAGCTTGCGACCCAGTGGTTCATCGTCTCCGACCTCGGGCTGACGGCATTCTCGGGCAACGACGGCATCCATGTCTTCGTCAATTCGCTGACGTCGACCGAGCCGGTCGCGAAAACCGAAGTGCGGCTGGTCGCGCGCAACAACGAAATCCTTTCGACCAAGCGCACCGATGATGCGGGCCACGTGCTGTTCGAAGCGGGCCTTGCGCGCGGCGAGGGCGGGCTGTCGCCGGCGCTGCTGTCCGTCACGGGCGACAAGAACGACTACGCCTTCCTGAGCCTGAAGAGCACGGCGTTCGATCTGACCGACCGCGGCGTTGCGGGCCGGCGGGTGCCGGCCGGCGCCGATGCCTTCGTCTATGCGGAGCGCGGCGTCTATCGTTCGAACGAAACCGTGTACCTGACCGCGCTGCTGCGCGACGGACAGGGCAATGCGATCACCGGCGCGCCGATGACGCTGGTGGTCGAACGGCCCGACGGCGTCGAATTCCGCCGCGCGGTGGTCGCCGATCAAGGCGCCGGCGGCCGCACGCTGTCGCTGGCCCTGAACTCGGCGGTGCCGACCGGCACCTGGCGCGTCCGCGCCTTCACCGATCCGAAGGCGCCTTCGGTCGGCGAGACCACCTTCATGGTCGAAGACTACATCCCCGAGCGGATCGAGTTTTCGCTCACCACCAAGGCTGCGCAGATCGAAGCGGAGAAGACGGTCGACCTGCAGGTCGACGGCCGCTTCCTCTATGGCGCGCCGGCGTCGGCGCTGCAGCTCGAAGGCGACCTGCTGGTGAAGCCCGCCGCCGCGCGGCCGGGCTATGCCGGCTATCAGTTCGGCGTCGCCGATGATGAGGAGACCAGCAACGAGCGCACGCCGCTGGAAAATCTCCCCGAGACCGACGCCGGCGGCAAGGCGACCTTCGCGGTCAGCCTGCCGAAGCCGCCGACCTCGTCGCGGCCGCAGGAGGCGCAGGTTTTCATCCGCATGGCGGAAAGCGGCGGCAGCGCCGTGGAGCGCAAGCTGACGATCCCGGTCGCGCCGACGGCAGCCATGATCGGCATCAAGCCGCTGTTCAATGACAAGAGCGTCGCCGAAGGCGATCCCGCCAACTTCGACGTCGCCTTCGTCGCGCCGGACGGCAAGGCGCTGGCGCGCGACGGTTTGCGCTACGAGCTGCTCAAGCTGGAGTCGCGCTACCAGTGGTACCGCCAGGGCTCGTCGTGGGACTACGAGCCGGTCAAGTCGACCAAGCGCGTCGCCGATGGCGAAGTCAGCGTCGCGCCCGACAAGCCGGGCCGCATCCAGGTGTCGCCGCAGCCCGGCCGCTACCGCCTCGACGTGAAGGAAGGCAGCGCCGACGGCGCGCTGACGTCGATCACCTTCGACGTCGGCTGGTATTCGGAAGGCTCGGCCGACACGCCTGACCTGCTCGAAACCTCGATCGACAAGGCCGAGTATCAGTCCGGCGACACGATGGTGGTGAACGTCAGCGCCCGCACCGCCGGCAAGCTGACCATCAACGTCGTCGGCGATCGCCTGCTCACCACGCAATCCGTCAAACGTCAAGGAAGGCACGTCGCAGGTCCGCATTCCGGTCGGCAAGGACTGGGGCACGGGCGCCTATGTCGTCGCGACCCTGCGCCGGCCGCTCGACACGGCGGCCCAGCGCATGCCCGGACGCGCGATCGGCCTGAAATGGTTCGGCATCGACAAGAAGGCGCGCACGCTCGACGTGGCGCTGTCGCCGCCAAGCCTCGTGCGGCCCAGCACCCTGCTCAAGCTTCCCGTCAAGATCGCCGGCCTAAACCCCGGAGAAGACGCGAAAATCGTCGTCGCCGCGGTCGACGTCGGCATCCTCAATCTGACCAACTACAAGCCGCCGGCACCGGACGAGCACTATCTCGGCCAGCGCCGGCTGACGACGGAGATCCGCGACCTCTACGGCCAACTGATCGACGGCATGCAGGGCACGCGCGGACAGATCCGCACCGGTGGCGACTCGGCCAACGCCGAACTGCAAGGCAGCCCGCCGACGCAGAAACCGCTGGCCCTTTATTCCGGCATCGTCACCGTCGGCGCCGACGGATCGGCGGAAATCCCCTTCGCCATTCCGGAGTTCGCCGGCACGGCCCGCGTCATGGCGGTCGCCTGGAGCGCGACGAAAGTCGGCAAGGCGGTCACTGACGTCGTGATCCGCGATCCGGTGGTGCTGACCACCACCTTGCCGCGCTTCCTGTTGAACGGCGACCGCGGCACCATGAGCATGGACCTCGACAACGTCGAGGGCGCAGCCGGTGACTTCACCATCACCATCCGCCCGTCGGGCCCGGTGCGCATGACCGGCAATCCGTCGACCACGCTGCGGCTCGCTGCCAAGCAGCGCAACACGGTTGCGGTCAGTCTCGACGCGACCGGCGCAGGCGCGGCGCAGCTCGAAGTGAACATCCGCGGGCCGAACGGGCTGACGCTCCAGCGCAACTATGCGCTCGACGTGAAGCCTGCGACGCAAATCCTGGCGCGCCGCACGGTGCGGACGCTGGCGAAGGGCGAGAGCCTGACCGCTGTCGCCGGACATGTTCTCCGACCTGGTGGCCGGCACCGGCGCGGTTTCGCTGTCGGTCAGCATGTCGACCGCGCTCGATGCGGCTTCGATCCTGAAGGCGCTCGACCGCTATCCGTTCGGCTGCTCCGAGCAGATCACCAGCCGCGCGATGCCGCTGCTCTACGTCAACGACCTCGCAGCGGAAGCGCATCTGGCGATGGACACGGCGGTCGACCAGCGCATCAAGGACGCGATCGACCGGCTGCTCGCGCGGCAGGGCTCGAACGGCTCGTTCGGCCTGTGGTCGTCGGGCGGCGACGACGTCTGGCTCGATGCCTATGTCACCGACTTCCTGACGCGGGCGCGCGAGAAGGGTTTTGCGGTGCCGGACATCGCCTTCCGCCAGGCGATCGACCACCTGCGCAACTCGGTCGCCAACGCCGAGGAGCCGGAGAAGGACGGCGGCCGCGAGCTCGCCTATGCGCTCTATGTGCTGGCGAAGAACGGCGCGGCGCCGATCGGCGACCTGCGCTATCTCGCCGACACCAAGCTGGACAAGCTCGCCACCCCGATCGCCAAGTCGCAGCTTGCCGCGGCGCTGGCGCTGGTCGGCGACCGGGGGCGGGCAGAGAAGGTCTATGCAGCAGCGCTGCAGGATCTCGAGCCGAAGCCGGTGCTGGTGTTCGGCCGCACCGACTACGGCTCGTCGCTGCGTGACGCCGCGGCGCTGGTCTCGCTCGCAAGCGAAGGCAGTGCGCCGCGCGCGACGCTGGTCTCGGCGGTGCAGAGGGTCGAGGCCGCACGCGGCCTGTCGCCCTTCACCTCCACGCAGGAGAATGCGTGGCTGGTGCTGGCCGCCCGCGCCATCGCCAAGGAGGCGAACACCGTCTCGCTCGATGTCGACGGCAGCCCGGTCAAATCGGCGCTGTTCCGCAGCTACAAGCAGAGCGAGGTGACGCCGGCAAAACCGGTCAAGATCACCAACACCGGCGACGCGCCGGTGCAGGCGGTGGTCTCGGTCTCGGGCGCGCCGGTGACGCCGGAGCCGGCAGCCGAGAACGGCTTCAAGATCGAGCGCACCTACCACACGCTCGACGGCAAGCCGGCCGACATCACCAAGGCGAAGCAGAACGACCGCTTCGCGGTGGTGCTGAAGATCACCGAAGCCAAGCCGGAGTACGGGCAGGATCATGATCGCCGACTACCTGCCGGCGGGCTTCGAGATCGACAATCCGCGCCTGGTCTCGTCGGGCGATACCGGCACGCTCGACTGGATCGAGGACGGTGAAGAGCCGCAGCACGCCGAATTCCGCGACGACCGCTTCAACGCGGCGGTCGAGCGCGCCAGCGACGACAGCCCGGTGTTCACCGTCGCCTACGTCGTGCGCGCGGTCTCGCCCGGCAAATACGTGCTGCCGCAGGCGTTCGTCGAGGACATGTACAATCCCTCGCGCTACGGCCGCACCGGCGACCGGAACGCTGGAGATCCGCGCACGGCGATGAGCGAGCTTGAGCGGACAGGCGAGGGCACACAGCGGCCGGCGGCGACTGAAAATCGCCGCCGCTGTCGCCGGCAGCGCGATCGTGCTGCTGGCAGCCGCGGCCGTTGCCTGGGTGGTCTCGCTCGGCCCGGTGCCGCTCGACGCCGCGAAGGAAATCTCGACGACGATCGTCGACCGCAACGGCAGGCTGTTGCGCGCCTATGCGATGGACGACGGCCGCTGGCGGCTGCCGGTGAAGGCGAGCGAAGTCGATCCGGCCTACCTCGAACGTGCTGCTCGCCTTCGAGGACAAGCGCTTTCGCCAGCATCACGGCGTCGATCCGCTGGCGCTCGGACGCGCCGCCTGGCAGTTCGCAACCCACGGCCGGATCGTCTCCGGCGGCTCGACCATCACCATGCAGGTCGCCCGGCTGATCGAACCGCGCCGCGACCGGTCGGTCACGGCAAAGCTTCGGCAGATCGTCCGCGCCGTTCAGCTCGAGCGAGCGCTGTCGAAGGACGAGATCCTGAACCTCTACCTGACGCTGGCGCCGTTCGGCGGCAATCTCGAAGGCGCTGCGCGCGGCGTCCATCGCCTATTTCGGCAAGGAGCCGAAGCGGCTGTCGCTGGCTGAAGCGGCGCTGCTGGCCGCGCTGCCGCAGTCGCCGGAGACGCGGCGGCTCGACCGCCATGCCGATGCAGCCCACAAGGCGCGCGACCGCGTGCTGGAGCGCATGGTCGAAATCGGCCGCGTGCCGACGGAAGACGCCGTCCACGCCAAGGCGGAAGCGGTGCCGCGCCAGCGCAAGCCGATGCCGATGCTCGCGCCGCATGTCACCGATCATGTCGTCGCCCGCGACGACAACGCCACGCACATCGCGCTGACGCTCGACGCCAACCTGCAGACGCTCGCTCGAGACGCTGGCGCGCGATCGCGCCGAATGCGCTTGGCCCTGAGATTTCCATCGGCATCATCGCCGTCGACAATGCGAGCGGCGACATTCTCGCCCGCGTCGGCTCGCCGGACTATTTCGACGTGCGCCGCGCCGGGCAGGTCGACATGACCCGCGCCATCCGCTCGCCGGGCTCGACGCTGAAGCCGTTCATCTACGGCCTCGCGATCGAGGACGGCTTCGTGCATCCGGAAAGCCTGATCGACGATCGCCCGATCCGCTACGGCAGCTACGCGCCGGAAAATTTCGACATGAGCTATCAGGGCACGGTCACGCTGCGGAAGGCGCTGCAGCTGTCGCTCAACGTGCCGGCGATCGCGCTGCTCGAGCGCGTCGGACCGCATCGTCTCACCGCGCGGATCAAGCAGGCCGGCGGCGACCTTGTGCTGCCGAAGGACGAGACGCCGGGTCTTGCCATGGGGCTCGGCGGCGTCGGCGTGACGCTGTCCGATCTGGTGCAGCTCTATGCCGGCTTCCCGCGGCTCGGCAGCACCGTGCCGTTGCGCGAACGCCTCGACGATCCGCGCGACGAGACCGCGCAGCGGCGGCTGATGGATCCGACCGCGGCCTGGCACATCGGCAACGTGCTGATGGGAACGCCGCCGCCGGAAAACGGCGTGCACAACCGCATCGCCTTCAAGACCGGCACGAGCTACGGCTATCGCGATGCCTGGTCGGTCGGCTTCGACGGCCGCTATGACCATCGGCGTCTGGGTCGGCCGGCCGGACGGCGCACCGGTTCCGGGTCTGCTCGGCCGGACCGCCGCGGCTCCAATCCTGTTCGACGCCTTTGCGCGCACCGGCAAGACTCCCGCTTGGGCTTCCGGCGGCGCCGCGCGGCACGCTGGTCGCCGCCACCGCAAAACTGCCGCTGCCGCTGCGGCGTTTCCGCCCCGCGGGCGAACTGCTGCGCATCGGCGACGATCGGGCGCCGCGCATCCAGTTTCCATTGAACGGCTCGCGGCTCGATCGTCTCGGCGGACGGCGAGGCAAAGATGTCGCCGGTGGCGGTGAAAGTCGCGGGCGGCGTACCGCCGATGACGGTGCTGGTGAACGGCCTCTCGGCCGGCGAGCTCGACAGCCGCCGGCAGAAATTCGTCGAGCCGCCGGGGCCGGGTTTTGTCCGCCTGACCGTGATGGATGCGACCGGCGCGGCCGACACGGTCGTCGTCCGGCTGCAGTAGAATGTGGTGTATCGGCACCAGTCCGCCGCAAAGGGCTGGGGACATCCTGTTAACCCAAGCCCTCAAGGTCAGGACCGGCCCCTAAGCGGTTGTCGCACCGGTGGTTTCGTCGTAATGCGAGGCCCATGGCGGAGGCATTGGGGCAAGGCGGTTTGGCGCGGGACAGGAGCCTGCGAAGCGGGCGGATCCCGGCCGCGGCCTCGTGGCCGCGCTGGACTTCGCGGCCGCATCGCACATGCGGGCCCTTGCGTTCCTGATCGTCTGCGGCGCGCTGTTCTTCCTGCCCGGCTTCTTCAACATCCCGCCGATCGATCGTGACGAGGCGCGGTTCGCGCAGGCGACCAAGCAGATGGTCGAGACCGGCGATTTCGTCGACATCCGCTTCCAGGACGAGGTTCGCTACAAGAAACCCGTCGGCATCTACTGGCTGCAGGCCGCCGCCGTCGAAACCGCGACACAGCTCGGACTGCCGAACGCGCAGGTGCGCATCTGGCTCTATCGCGTACCGTCGCTGCTCGGCGCCATCGGCGCGGTGCTTCTGACCTATTGGGCGGCGCTGCCGTTCGTCACGCGGCGCGGCGCGATCATCGCGGCGCTGATGATATGCAGCTCGATCCTGCTCGGCGTCGAGGCGCGGCTCGCCAAGACCGACGCGATGCTGCTCCTGACGTCGACGGCGGCCATGGGCGCGCTTGCGCGCATCTATCTCGCCTGGCAGCGCGGCGACGATACGCCGCAGGCCGGGCTGGGCGAACCCGGCCATCTTCTGGACGGCGATCGCCGGCGGCATCCTGCTGAAGGGTCCGCTGATCCTGATGCTGGTCGGGCTCTGCATCGCAGCGCTTCTGATCCTCGATCGCTCCGGCGGCTGGCTCTGGCGGCTGCGCCCGCTCTGGGGCGTGATGTGGACGCTGGCGCTGGTGCTGCCATGGTTCGTCGCCATCGTGCTGCGCTCGGGCGAGGGCTTCTTCGCCGACTCCCTCGGCGGCGACCTGCTCAGCAAGGTCGCCTCGCCGCAGGAGTCGCATGGCGCGCCGCCCGGCTACTACTTCGTGATCTTCTGGCTGACGTTCTGGCCGGGCGCGGTCCTGGCCGGCCTTGCGGCCGCGCCGGTCTGGAGAGCCCGGCGTGAGCCCGCAGCGCAGTTCCTGCTGGCCTGGATCGTGCCGTCCTGGATCGTGTTCGAACTGGTGATCACCAAGCTGCCGCACTATGTGCTGCCGCTCTATCCGGCGATCGCGATCCTCATCACCGGGGTGCTCGAACAGCGGATGCTGACGCGCAAGACCTGGCTCATGCCCGGCCTGTCATGGTGGTTCTTCGCGCCGGTGATCTTGAGCGTGCTGGTGATCGTCGGCTCGATCATGCTGATCCGCAAGCCGGAGTTCGTCGGCCTGGCCGTTCGCGGCGCTGGCCGCGATCTTCGGACTGATCGCGTGGTGGATGTACGACGAGAACCGCGCCGAGCGTTCGCTGTTGAATGCGTTTGCGGCGTCGTTCTTCATCGGCCTGTCACGGTCTACGGCATCGTGCTGCCGGCGCTGACGCCGCTGTTCCCGAGCGTCGAGCTTGCGCGCGCGCTGCGCGGCGTCGAGTGCCGCCAGCCGCGCGCGGCCGCCGCCGGCTACCACGAGCCGAGCCTCGTCTTCATGGCGGGAACATCGACGCTGCTGACCGACGCCCCGGGGGCCGCGGATTTTCTGGCGCAAGGCTCATGTCGTTTCGCGCTGATCGAGAGCCGGCATGAACGTCAGTTCGCGCAACGCGCGGAGCGAGCGGGATTGCGCTACGCGGTGGTGACGCGCTTCGAGGGCTACAACTATTCGCAAGGCCGCTCGATCGCGATGACGATCTTCCGTTCGGAAGGAACGCAGTAACGGCCGTCGCCGTCGGCGAAATGCGAAGCAATTCAATCCCTTAGCCAGATATGCTGCCACGGTTTATTGGGGTTGCGGGCGTCGTGTTCGGCCCCTAAAAGGCTCCCGCACACGGCCGGCGCAATCGCTCGGCCCCCATCGATGAACACGCCGAATTGACACCGATATGAGCAGCGGTTTCCGCAATCCGACAGCGCTTCTCCCGCTGTGTCCATCGTCGTGCCGGTCCGCAACGAGGCCGACAATGTCGGACCGCTGATCGCCGAGATCGCCGCGGCGCTCGACGGGCGCTGGGCCTACGAAATCATCTACGTCAACGACGGCTCGACCGATACGACGGACCAGGTCCTGCGCGCCGAGATGAAGCAGCGCGCCAATCTGCGCCAACTGCGTCATGCGCAATCCTGCGGCCAGTCGGCCGCGGTGCGCTCGGGCGTGCGCGCCGCGCGCGGAAAAATCGTGGCGACGCTCGACGGCGACGGCCAGAACGATCCGGCGTTTCTGCCGGCGCTGATTGCGGCGATCGAGAATGGGGGAGGCCGCGTCGGCCTTGTCGCGGGCCAGCGCGTCGGCCGCAAGGACACGGCCTTCAAGAAGTTGCAGTCGAGGATCGCCAACGGCGTGCGCGGCTCGATCCTGCGCGACGGCACGCGCGACACCGGCTGCGGGCTGAAGGCGTTTCAGCGCGATGCGTTCCTGATGCTGCCGTATTTCGATGGCCTGCACCGCTTCCTGCCGGCGCTGTTCCGCCGTGAAGGCTTTGAGATTGCCTATGTCGACGTGAAGGACCGGCCGCGGCTGTCGGGCGTGTCGAACTACGGCTTCTTCGACCGGCTCTGGATCGGGATCATGGATCTTGCCGGCGTGTGGTGGCTGATCCGCCGCAAGAGGAAACAGGCGGTGGTAACCGAGGTGACGTCCGATGCTGGTTGACCTGTCGCAGGCGCTCGGCGCGTATTTCCACGAAGTCTTCGTCATCAACTTCGACGGCTGGGTGATCCTGGGCTTCGTCGCGCAGGCGTTCTTCACCATGCGCTTCGTCGTGCAGTGGATCGCCTCCGAACGCGCGCGCGACAGCGTGGTGCCGGTGGCGTTCTGGTTCTTCTCGCTCGGCGGCGGCGTGCTGCTGCTGATCTACGCGCTGTACCGCAAGGATCCGGTGTTCATCGCCGGCCAGGGGTTTGGCCTGTTCGTCTATATGCGAAACCTCTACTTCATCCTGTCGAAGAAGAAGCAGCCGGCCGCCGAGGCCTGACCGGGCCTATTTGCGCTTTGCTGAGCGCATCGAAACCGCGCGCGAGATCGGCCTTCAGGTCGTCGACATCTTCAAGGCCGATGTGAAAGCGCAGCGCCGGCCCGCCGGGCGCCCATTTGGTGGCCGTGCGGTAGTCCTTGCAGTCGAACGGGACGACCAGGCTCTCAAAACCGCCCCACGAATATCCCATCCCGAACAGCGTCAGCGCATCGAGGAAGGCATCGACGGCCTTCTCGGAAACGGGTTTAAGGATCACGCTGAAGAGGCCGCTGGAGCCGGTGAAATCGCGCTTCCAGATCGCGTGCCCTGGATCGGTCTCGAGCGCAGGGTGCAGCACGCGCAAGATCTCCGGACGCTGCGAAAGCCACCGCGCAATATCCAGCGCCGACTGCTGATGCCGGGCCAGGCGGACGGAGAGGGTGCGCAAGCCGCGCAGCGCCAGGAACACGTCGTCCGGGCCAACCGCTTGACCGAGGTGATGCGCGGCTTCCGCGACCTTCGGCCAACCGCGCTCGTTCGCAGAGACTGCGCCGAACATGATGTCCGAATGGCCGCCGATATACTTGGTGACGGCCTGAATGGAGACGTCGACGCCCTTGTCGAGCGAACGGAAATAGAGCGGCGTCGCCCAGGTGTTGTCGTTCAGGACGATCGCCCCTCGCGCATGCGCGACTTCCGCAATGGCCGGGATGTCGGGCATTTCGAACGATTGCGAGCCCGGCGCCTCGATCAGCACGGCGCGCGTGTTCGCCTTGAAGACCTTTGCGATATCGGCGCCGATCAGGGGATCGTAGTAGGTCGTCTCGACACCGAAGCGGGCGAGCATGCCGTTGCAAAAGCGCCGGGTCGGCCGATAGCAGCTATCGGACACCAGCAGATGGTCGCCGCTCTTCAGGACGGCCAGCAGCGCGGTCGAGATCGCGGCGAGGCCGGACGGCAGTAAGCGTGACGCCTGCGCAGTTCGGGCCTTCCAGGGCGCGGAGCGCATCCGACAGCGCCGCCGTCGTCGGCGTACCTTCGCGCCCGTACTGAAATTCGCCGCGATCGTTCCGGAGATCATCCGCGGTCGGGTAGAGCACGGTCGAGCCGCGCACCGCGGGCGTGTTGATGAAGCCGTGCGAAAAGCGCGCGTCGCGGCCGCCGGTCACCAGGCGGGTGTCGGCTTTCTGGTCGGGAAGGTCGGCAGGGTTCTTCGGCTGGCTCATGTTAATCAATAAGGCCTCGACGGACAGGCGATTTTGCCGCACCAAGTCTCACCATGCCGTAACAAATGGCAAAATCGGCAGCGGCCGACAGACTAAATCATAAGTAGGCAGCGAACTCAGACGTCAACCCCTTGACCCGCCTCTTCAATCGTTCTGTGATGGGCGCATTCAATCCGGGCTAACGCCCTCCGAGTTTGGTCGTGCATGGAAATTGCATCGCCTTGAACGGCTCGCGCCCGAAGAGACGGATCGCATCGCGGTTTCGTCCGGGGCAAGGGCCGGCGGCGCCAGCGTTTCCTGTCCCTCCGTGCCCGGCCCGAAATTTGTCACGACTTCAGCGAAAGGTTCAGCCATGAAACGTGCATCCCTCGTACTGACGCTTGCGATCGCAGCCATTCTTCCGGCGGGCGCAGCTTCCGCCCAGACCCTGAAGACGGTGAAGGACCGCGGCACGCTGTCCTGCGGCGTGACGAGCGGCTTGCCGGGCTTCTCGGCCCCCGACGACAAGGGCAACTGGACCGGCCTCGACGTCGACATGTGCCGCGCGCTCGCCGCCGCTATTCTGAACGATCCGACCAAGATCAAGTTCGTGCCGCTGTCGGCGAAGGACCGCTTCACCGCGCTGCAGTCCGGCGAAATCGACGTGCTGTCGCGCAACACCACCTGGACGCTGTCGCGCGATACGCAGCTCGGCCTGAACTTCGCGCGCCGTCAACTACTACGACGGCCAGGGCTTCATGGTGCGCAAGTCGCTCAACATCGATTCCGCGCTGAAGCTCGATAGCGCCTCGGCCTGCGTGCAGACCGGCACGACCAACGAGCAGAACCTCGCCGACTACTTCAAGGCGCAACAAGATGAAGTACGAGGTGATCGCGTTCGCGACGGCCGACGAGACGCTGAAGGCCTACGAATCCGGCCGCTGCGATACCTTCACCTCGGACGTGTCGCAGGTCTACGCCGAGCGGCTGAAGCTCGCGAAGCCCGAAGACCACGTCGTGCTGCCGGAGGTGATCTCGAAGGAGCCGCTCGCGACCGTCGTCCGTCACGGCGACGACCAGTGGCTCGACCTCGTCAAGTGGACGCACTTTGCGATGCTGAATGCCGAGGAGCTCGGCGTCAACCAGAAGAACGTCGACGAGATGCTCAAGTCCGACAAGGCGGAGATCAAGCGCCTGCTCGGCACCGACGGCAATCTCGGCGAGCAGCTCGGCCTCACCAAGGACTGGGCCGTGCGCATCGTCAAGGCCGTCGGCAATTACGGCGAGTCGTTCGACCGCAATGTCGGCCCCGGCTCGAAGCTGAACATCTCGCGCGGTCTCAATCGCTTGTGGAACCAGGGCGGCATCCAGTACTCACCGCCTGTTCGATAAGCAGAGATCGGCGGGCGGGGGACCCTGGCCGATGGCAATCGAACCGAGAAAACCACCGCGTAACTTCGTTATGCACTTGCGGCGCGCCCTTGGCGGGCGCGCCGGATGGAGCGGGCTTCGCAGCGCAGCTTGCGTTCGTCGCCTTCGTCATCTGGCTCGGCTACGAGATCTACTCGAACGCGCAGGCCAACCTGCAGGCCCAGCGCATCGCCACCGGCTTCGGCTTCCTGAACAACACCGCGGGCTTCGGCGTCAGCCAGGCCCTGATCCCGTACCAGGAATCCGACACCTATCTGCGCGTGTTCATCGTCGGCTTGCTGAACACGCTGCTGGTGTCGGTCATCGGCATTTTCTTTGCGACCATTCTGGGCTTCATCGTCGGTCTTGGACGGCTCTCGCCCAACTGGCTGGTGGCCCGCCTGGCCGGCGGCTATGTCGAGCTCATCCGCAACCTGCCGCTTCTGTTCCAGATTCTGTTCTGGTATCTCGCCGTGCTCGCCACGTTGCCGTCGCCGCGGCAAAGCGTGTCGCTGTTCGGCACGATCTTCCTCAACGATCGCGGCCTGATCGTCCCAAGGCCGGTCGGCGAGCCGGGCTTCGAGCCCTTCGTTTTCGCGTTGCTTCTTGCCATTCTGGGCTCGATAGGCTTGAGCGTCTATAACCGGCGACGGTTGTATGCGACGGGGCATCGACTGAAGATCTGGCCCTATGTTCTCGGCATGCTGATCGGGCTGCCGCTGATCTCCGCGCTGATCTTCGGCAAGCCCGTGACCTTCGAGATGCCCGTGCTGCGCGGGTTCGAACTTCGCGACCGGATCGCGGCTGATCCCTGAGTTCGTCGCGCTGTTGCTGGCGCTGTCGACCTACACCGCGGCCTTCATCGCCGAGATCGTACGCGCGGGCGTGCTGTCGGTGCACAAGGGGCAGATGGAGGCGGGCTCCTCCCTCGGCCTGTCGCGCGGCGCGACCCTGCGGCTGATCGTGGTGCCGCAGGCGCTGCGGGTGATCCTGCCGCCGCTGACCAACCAGTATCTCAACCTGACCAAGAACTCCTCGCTCGCCGTCGGCATCGGCTATCCGGATCTCGTCTCGGTGTTCGCCGGCACGACGCTGAGCCAGACCGGACAGGCGATCGAGATCATCGCGATCACCATGGGCGTCTATCTCTTGATCTCGCTGGTGACGAGCGCGATCATGAACTTCTACAACTGGCGGATCAGCCGGAGCCTCGCACGATGACAGCGGAGGCACACCATGGATGATCGCGCGCAGGTCTTCGTCCGCCAGGAGCTGGTGCCGCAGCGCAAGGCGCCGGTTCGCACGACGGGCGCCATCGCCTGGATCCAGTCGCGGCTGTTCGGCTCGCCGACCAGCATTCTTTTGACCATCGTAGTCGGCGCTGCTGCTGTATTTCACGGTCGTTCCCGCGATCCAATTCCTGCTGGTCGACGCGGTCTGGACCGGGCAGCGACCGCGACGCGTGTCTGCCCGAAAAAGTCGGACGCGCCGTCGGCGCCTGCTGGCCGTTCGTGCAGGCGAAATTCCAGCAGTTCATGTACGGCTTCTATCCGACAGAACCAGCTCTGGCGCCCCAACCTGGTGTTCGTTGCCGCAGTCATCCTTTTGATCCCGCTTTTGATCCCGCGCATTCCGGGCAAGACGTTGAACGCCGTCGCTGTTCTTCTTTGCCTTGCCTATCGTTGCGTTCTTTCTGCTGCATGGCGGCGGCATCAAGGGCTTTGGCATCAGCTGGGTGTCCGGCATGCTCGAACGCGATCGCGGAGAGCATTGCCGACGGTGGATGGCGGCTGCGGGTGACGGGCGGCGGCCTGGGCTGGCCCGGCATTTCGCATTTGCTGGCGCTGCTGGGCTTTGCGGTGTGGCTGATCGGACAGGCGTTGCTTTACATCCTGACGCCGCTGACCTGGGTGCGTGACGCGCTTCAGTCTTCGGCAAATCCCGTCTGGTACGATTTCGCCCTCACGGCTGTCGTCGTCTCGGCGCTGCTGTTCGGCCTGACGCGCTCGGTACGCGCGCTGGTCATCTGCATTGCTATGCTTCGCCGCCATCGCTGCGCTGATCGGGTCGCTCGGCCTTCACCGCGGCGGACTGCCGATCGTCTCGACGCGCGACTGGGGCGGCATGCTGGTGACGCTGGTGGTCTCCGTGACCGGCATCGTCGCCTCGATGCCGATCGGCATGGCGCTGGCGCTCGGCCGGCGGTCGCAAATTCCCGCTGATCCGTGCCTGCTCGATCATCTTCATCGAGTTCTGGCGCGGCGTGCCGTTGATCACCGTGCTGTTCTTCGCAACCTACATGCTGCCGCTGTTCATGCCGCAAGGCTTCAGCATCGACGGCATGATGCGCGTGCTGGTCGGCGTGGCGCTGTTCTCCGGCGCCTACAACGCCGAGGTCATTCGCGGCGGCCTTGCCGCGATCCCGCGCGGGCAGGGAGAGGCCGCGAGTGCGCTCGGACTGTCCTATTGGAAGACCACCGGCCTGGTGGTGATGCCGCAGGCGCTGCGGCACGTCATTCCGGGCCTCGTGAACAGCTTCATTGCCCTGTTCAAGGACACGACGCTGGTGCAGATCGTGGCGATCTTCGACCTGCTCGGTCAGCTGCGCGCCTCGTTTGCCGATCCGGTCTGGGCGACGCCGACGACGCTGTTCACCGGCTTCGCCTTCGCCGGTCTCATCTACTTCGTGTTCTGCTTCGCAATGTCGCGCTATTCGATGTTCGTTGAGAACCGGCTCAATGTGCACCGTCGCAACTGAGAAATAGGGTCGCACCATGACAGAGATGGTCAAGATCGCCGGTCTGAACAAATGGTACGGCGAATTCCATGTGCTTCGCGACATCAACCTCGATGTCGGGAAGAGGCGAGCGCATCGTCATCTGCGGGCCGTCCGGCTCCGGCAAGTCGACCGCCATCCGCTGCATCAACGCGCTGGAGGAGTTTCAGGAAGGACAGGTCGTGGTCGACGGGATCGAGCTGGGCCCGAACCTGAAGCGGGTCGAGGAGGTCCGGCAAAGAGGTGGGCATGGTGTTCCAGAGCTTCAACCTGTTCCCGCATCTCAGCGTTCTGGACAACTGCACACTGGCCCCGATCTGGGTGCGCGGCATACCGAAGAAGGAGGCCGAAGCCCTCGCCATGAAGTATCTCGAGCGGGTGCGCATCCCCGAGCAGGCCAGCAAGTATCCCGGCCATTTGTCCGGCGGCCAGCAGCAGCGCGTCGCCATTGCCCGCGCGCTGACCATGAACCCGAAGGTGATGCTGTTCGACGAGCCGACTTCGGCGCTCGACCCGGAAATGGTGAAAGAGGTGCTGGAGACCATGGTCGATCTCGCCAGCGACGGCATGACCATGCTGGTCGTGACGCACGAAATGGGTTTCGCCCGCGAGGTCGCCAACCGCATCGTCTTCATGGATGCGGGCCAGATCATCGAGTCCAACAAGCCGGAAACCTTCTTCGCCAACCCGCAGCACGCGCGCACGAAGCTGTTCCTGAGCCAGATCCTCAGGCACTAATCTGGAGCGAAGCTATCTCCGTCGCGCTCGCGGTCGCGCGACCCGCGCTCACGTGATGTGCGCGCCGCGCGTCTCCACATAGACCGCATAGAGCGACTGGCTGCCGGTCATGAAGAGGCGGTTGCGCTTGCTCCCGCCGAAGCAGACGTTGGAGCAGATCTCCGGCAGCCGGATCTGGCCGATGCGAACGCCGTCCGGCGCAAAGATGTGCACGCCGTCATAGCCGTCGCCGACCCAGCCGGCGCTGGACCAGACGTTGCCGTCCTCGTCGCAGCGGATGCCGTCCGCGAAGCCCGACTTGCCGTCGAGCTCCATGTTCGCGAAAACGCGCGGGTTCTTCAGCTTGTCGCCGTCCACGTCGTAGCCCCAGATGACGTTCTTGGCTTCCGGATAGTGCGACACGCCGGTGTCGGCGATGTAAAGCCGGCGATAGTCGTTGCTGAAGCACAGTCCGTTGGGCTTGAACGGCTCGTCGGCGACCTTGGTAATCCTGCCGCTCTTGTCGATGCGGTAGGTTGCTTCCTTGCGCAACGGGCGAGGCGTGCTCGCGCTCTGTGGCAACCGGTTGCCCTCGTATTCCATCAGCGAGCCGTATCCCGGATCCGTGAACCAGATCGAGCCGTCG
This sequence comes from uncultured Alphaproteobacteria bacterium, assembly GCA_963757845.1. Taxonomy (GTDB): domain Bacteria; phylum Pseudomonadota; class Alphaproteobacteria; order Rhizobiales; family Xanthobacteraceae; genus P52-10. Next base: position 86,121 of record CAVWTB010000011.1, on the reverse strand, counting down.
TTCGGATGCACCACGGCATCGTTCGGCGCGTTCAGCTCCTCGCCGTCGACCTTCTCGGCGAGCACCGTGGTCTTGCCGTTATGCTCGTAGCGCACAACCTTGCGCGTGCCGTGCTGACAGGAGATCTGGCGCCCCTCGTAGTCGAATGTGTTGCCGTTGGAGTTGCCGGCCGGATAGCGGAAGCGGCGCGAGACGTGATCGTCCTCCTCGAGAAAGCGCAGCTGCTCATCGTTCGGGATATCGCTCCACAGCAGATAGCGTCCGACCGTGTTCCAGGCCGGGCCTTCGGCCCACAGCGTGCCGGTGTACAACCGCTGGATCGGCGTGTTGCCGAGCTTGTACTTGAAACGCTTGTCGATCACGACGATGTCCGGATCCGGATAGCGGACCGGCTCGTTGCTTCCGAAATTGCGCGCAAATGCCTGCGGCGCCATGGTGGTGGCCGCCGCAAGTCCCGCGGCTGCGGCAAGGAAGCCGCGACGATCGAGCGCGGCGTGACGCGCCGGCATATCCGCCTTCGGTGCCGTGTCGATGAATTGGTGCAACTGCACGCGTGCCATGGGTCGTCCTCCGATGATCGTTGTTGTATTGGCGGGGAACGATGTGCCTGGGCACATCGTCCGCCTTCGCGACGAATCGGAGGATGCATTTGCTTCGCGGAGCGAATATGACGTGACAGTATTGCTGCCCCATCATCGACCCGAGCTGCGCTTCGTGCGTTGAAGCCAGGCAATTTGCGTCAACGAACGCGAAGCCCGTGCGCCTGTCAGGCGGCCTTGCCGAAATACTTCCGCAAGTTCTCCTGCACCCGCGTCAGCGGCGGCACGGCACGGGTCGGGCAGGGGGAAGCGCTTGCCGGTGATCTTCTCAAACGCGGTCACATAGATCGCCGCGGCCTGCAGGATCACGTCTTCCGGGATCGGCGGGATCGGATCCTTGTAGGGATCGCACTGGCTGACGACCCAGCGGCGCACGAAATCCTTGTCGAAGGTGTCGGGCGCCTGGCCCGCCTCGAACTTCGCGGCATAGGTGCCCTGCAGCCAGTAGCGGCTTGAATCCGGCGTGTGCACCTCGTCGGCGAGCACGATGGCGCCGCTGTCGTCGAAGCCGAACTCGTATTTGGTGTCGACGAGAATCAAGCCCGCGCCGCGCCGCAAGCTCGCGCCCGCGCGCAAACAGTTTCAGCGCGATGGACGAGACCTCGTTCCACTGCTGTTCCGAGAGAAGCTTCTTCGCAACCACCTCGTCGCCGCTCAAGGGCGCGTCATGGTCGCCCTGGTCGGCCTTGGTCGTCGGCGTCAGGATCGTCGAGGGCAGCTTCTGGTTGTCGCGCAGGCCGTCGGGAAACGCGTGGCCGTACATGCTGCGCTTGCCCTGCTTGTACATCTGCAGGATCGACGTCGCAGGTGGTGCCGGCGAGATAATCGCGCACGACGATCTCCACCGGCATCATCTGCAGCCGCCGGCTGACCAGCACGTTCGGATCGGGATAGTCGATCACGTGGTTGGGGCAGATGTCGCGCGTCTCGTTGAACCAGTAGCGCGCGACGCCGGTCAGCACCTGGCCCTTCAGCGGGATCACCGCGAGATTGACGTCGAAGGCGCTGATGCGGTCAGACGCAATCAGGATGCGGCTGCCGTCCGGCAGATCGTAATTCTCCCGCACCTTGCCCCGATAATAATTCGGCAGCTCAGGCAGAGCCGCCTCGGCCAGGGTGTAGTGGACGAAACGATTTGAGCTCGGCGGCGTCGGTCATCACGATACGGCTGTTTCGACGCGCTTATTTCTTCGCGAACGGAATGTCGATCTTCGTCCGCTTCTCCAGCCACTCCGGCACCGGCAGGTTCTTCGAGCGCATGAAGTCCGGATTGAACAGTTTCGACTGATAGCGGTTGCCGTAGTCGGCAGAGGATCGTGACGATGGTCTTGCCGGGACCGAGCTCCTTGGCAAGGCGGACGGCGCCGGCGAGGTTGATCGCCGTCGAGCCGCCCATGCACAGCCCTTCATGCTGCAGCAGGTCGTAGATCAGCGGGATCGCCTCTTCATCGGGGATCAGGTAGGCGTGATCGACCTTCATGTCCTTGATCACCGGCGTGACGCGGCCAAGCCCGATGCCTTCGGAGATCGAGCCGCCGGGCGACATCTTCGCTTCGCCCGTGGTATAGAGGTTGTACATGGCGGCGCCATGCGGATCGGCGACGCCGATGACGATGTCCTTCTTCTTCTCGCGCAGGAACGCGCTGGTGCCGGCGAGCGTGCCGCCGGTGCCGATCGAGCAGATGAAGCCGTCGATCTTGCCGCCGGTCTGCTCCCAGATTTCCGGTCCCGTTGAAACGTAGTGCGCCTTCGGGTTGTCGAGGTTGTTCCACTGGTCGGCGAACAGCACGCCGTTCGGCTCGGTCTTGCGCATCTGGTCGGCGAGGCGGCGCGCGACGTGCTGGTAGCTGTTCGGATCGCTGTAGGGCAGCGCCGGCACCTCGACGAGCTCCGCGCCGCACAGGCGCAGCATGTCCTTCTTCTCCTGGCTCTGCGTGTCCGGGATCACGATCACGGTGCGATAGCCGCGCGCACTGGCGACGACCGCCAGGCCGATGCCGGTATTGCCCGCCGTGCCTTCGACCACGAGCCCGCCGGGCTTCAGGTCGCCGCGCTTTTCGGCCTCGATGATCATCTGCTTGCCGGGACGGTCCTTCACCGACTGGCCCGGATTCATGAACTCCGCCTTGCCGTAGATTTCGCAACCCGGTCATTTCCGAAAGCTGCTTGAGCTTGATCAGGGGCGTGTTGCCGATGGCTGCGACGACGTCTTTGTAGATGGTCATGAAGGGCACTTGCAGGTTGTTTTTTCGCGTTCCCGCAAAGCTGTTTGTCGGCTTTGCGATCGCAGAGTGCGGACCCTAGTGGACGCCCCCCTGTGGCACAAGTGCGCTGTGCGCGGCCCCGCAACCGCGTTGCGCTCACCTTCAAATTGAGCCGCTCACGGAGATTTGGAGAAGATCACCTGGCGGACGTCGATGTTGCCGGACAGGAATCCGGCCTCGCAGTAGGAGAGGTAGTACTCCCACAGCCGGCGGAAGCGTTCGTCGAAACCGAGCGGTTTCAAATTCGGCCACGCCTGGCGAAAATTATCCCGCCAGGTGGCGAGTGTCCTGGCATAATCTTGCCCGAAGATCCTTTCCCTGATCACCGGAATGCCGAAGCGCTCGCCGAGCGATTTCAACACCGCCGGCGAGGGCAGCATGCCGCCGGGGAAGACGTAGCGCTGGATGAAGTCGACCTCGCGCCGATAGCTCTGGAACATGCTGTCGCGGATCGTGATGGCCTGGATGCCGGCGAGCCCGCCCGGCAGCAGCCGGTCGCGCAGCTGCGAGAAGTATTTCGGCCAGAACTGTTCGCCGACGGCCTCGATCATCTCGATCGATGCGATCCGGTCGTACTGGTCGCGTTCGTCGCGGTAGTCCTGGAAGCGAATCTCGACCCGCTCGCTCAAGCCTGCATCGAAGATGCGTTTCAGCGCGAACTCGCGCTGCTCCTGCGAGATCGTCAGTCCGACGACCTTCACGCCATAGGTCTTTGCGGCGAACTCCGCAAAGCCGCCCCAGCCGCAGCCGATCTCCAGCACCGTCTGGTCGGGCTGCAGGTTGATCGCCTCTGCGAGCCGCCGGTACTTGTTCTGCTGCGCAGCGGTCAGGTCGTTGGTGCCATCCTCGAACAGCGCCGACGAATAGGTCATGCTGGAATCCAGCCACGACTTGTAGAACGTGTTGCCGATGTCGTAGTGCGCGAAGATGTTCCGCTTCGCCTGGCCGCGCGTGTTGCGCCTGAACCAGTGCTGCAAGGTCTGGACCACGCGCAGCGCGGTCTTCTGCTCGAACAGCGGCGAAATCAGGTCGTGATTGATGCAGAAGATGTAGAGGAATTGCGTCAGGTCCGGCGTATCCCACTCGCTCGCGCAGATACGCTTCGGCGATGCCGATGTCGCCGCCCTTCATCAGCCGCCAGGCGAACTTGTAGCTGTTGATGGTCATGACCGCGGCGGGCCCGGGCTCGGCGCCGCCGAACCTGATCAGCCGGCCGTCCGGCAACGTCACGTCGAGCGTGCCGCGCCGTATTCTGGCGGCATAGGTAAAAGCGATCTGTACCAGCCGCGGCAAGCCCGGGACTGCCGTGCCGACGTTGCTTGGATCAAGCACAATCGGGTTTTGCATCGTTCCAACCCAGTCAATTTGGAACGGCGCTCAATCCGGATTTTGTCCCCTCCGGACGAGAGCCGGTTTTATCGGCTCCAAGCTGAGGACGCGGTACAATTTTTGCGCCTTTGATCCACAGACGCAAGGCTTGCCAATGGATTGCGCCGATAATTTTGAATGTGACAAGCGGTAGCAGCACCGCGGCGCGCAAGCAGCGCCCGGCCCGTCAGGGCGCGGCGCTTGCCGTTGAAGGTGGCGGCCAGCACCGGCCCTTCGCGATCGGTCTCCAGGATGCGGATTCTGACCGTTTCCGAAGGCGGCGAGATGCGGAAATGATAGCGCATGGCGTCGGCGATGAAGGGGGACACGTAGAACAGCTTGTCCTGCTGCTGACGGATCAGCGGAGCTCGCCGCTCGTCATCGGCAACCGGCAGGACGTAGTGATGCATCTCGCCGAAGCGTGTTGCGCACCTCGTAGATGATCAGCGACGAGGTCGCCGCCGGCGTTGTGACAGAAGTAGACCGACGAGCGGATTGAAGGCGTAGCCGAGCAGCCGCGGATAGCAGAGCAGCGTGATCCGTGCCGCCTGCAAGGTCGATGCCGTGTGCGGCCGCGGCACGTTGCGCAAAGGCGCGCAGCGAGCTGCCGTCGCGCTGTCCATGATCCTTTTCGTGGAAGCTGTAGAGCGCGGCGCGGTTGACGCCGAACAGCGTCGACATGCGGTCGGCCTCATCCAGCCGGTCGAGGTCGATCAGCAGGCTCATCACGCGATAGCTGAAGCGGTGCCCAAACGGTTTCAGCCGCGCATGCATGACATCGCCGAAGATAGAGCGCCGCGGGCTCAGCCGTCGCTGAGCTCGCCGGTCTTCCGGGATCGGCTTTGTCCGTGACATCGGCTACTCCGCGGCCTCAGCGAGTGCGTTCGCGGATGTCTTCCACGGCGCGACGGCGCCCAGCGCTTCCGCGACGGTCAGCGCCGAGCGCAGGCCGTCCTCATGGAAGCCGTAACCGTGCCATGCGCCGCAAAACCACGTGTGCCGCCGCCCCTGAATTTCGTCGATGCCGCTTCTGCGCGGCGAACGCCGCGGCGTCGTATTGCGGATGATCGTAGTCGTAGCGCCCGAACGTCAGCTCCGGATCGGGCGCAAATGGCGGGTTCAGGCTGACGAACAGCGGCCGCGACGGATCGATGTTCTGCAGGCGGTTCATCCAGTAGGTGACGGCGACGTCGTTGACCGGCGAGCCCTCGCGCGGCCAGCGCAGGAAATTCCACGACGCCCAGGCGCGCTTGCGGCGCGGCATCAGTTTTGGATCGCGATGCAGGTAGGCGACGTTCGGCGCGTAGCGGATCGCGCCGAGGATCGCGCGCTCCTGCGGGCTGGGATCGGCCAGCATCTTCAGCGCCTCGTCGCTGTGCGCGGCGATGACGACGTGATCATAGCTTTCCGAGTGCCCAAGGCTGTCGTCGACGACGACGCCGTGCGCCGTCCGCCGGATCGAAGTGACCGCACAGCCCAGCCGCAGGCGTTTGCGGAACGCAGGGAGCAGGCGATCGACGTAGGTCTGGCTGCCGCCCTTGACGGTGCGCCAGACCGGCCGGCCGTAGTGGAGCAGGCGATGATTGTCGAAGAAGGCGACGAAATTCTCGGCTGGAAAGCTCAGCATGTCGTCGGCCGACGTCGACCAGATCGCGCCGCCCATCGGCGCAAGGTAGTCGCTGAGCAGCCGCGGCGAGCAGCCGGTGCTCGCGAAATATTCGTCCGAGCGAAAGCCCGGCGAGGCGTCCGCCGCGCAGATCGCGCAAACTCATCTCGTTGAAGCGCAGGATGTCGCGCAGCATCCAAAGGTACGACGGCGACAGCAGGTTCGAGGGCTGCGCGAACAGCCCCTTGAGCGCGCCGATGATGCCGGCGCCGCCGCCTTTCCATTCGAAGCGGCCGTTGTCGGCAGACAGCGCGAAGCTCATGTCGCTCGCGACCGTCTCCACGCGAAGATGCGCAAGCAGCTGCGTGAACTCCGGATAGTTGAGCTCGTTGTAGACGATGAAGCCGGTGTCGACCGCGATTTGCTCGCCGTCATAGTCGACCGTCACGGTGTGGCTGTGTCCGCCGGGGCGAAGCTCCCGTTCATAGACCGTCACGTGATATCGCTGGGACAGGGTCCATGCGGCGGCATTGCCCGCAATTCCCGATCCCACCACTGCGATCCGCATTCTCTTGCCCCTATCAATCACTTACAGGGCCATCTACGAGCCGCGCAGCGAATGGGTTTCAGAGGCGGGCTGCAGGCGCGGCGAATCAGCGGCCGAATCCGGCGAACATGAAATCTTGTTAAGTATCGCCGCCGTGTTCCGAGCCTCTAAAAAGTACCGTGCGGAGGCCGTCGACGCCGCTGACGAGCCCCTCGGTTGTTTGTTCCTGTGAGTTAAGCGGCAACGGGCAGGCGGTTTGGATGGGGATGACTGTCGGGGAGCGAGGACGGCCGCTAGGATGGATGCGCTTCCGTAGCCTTCCACGTCAGTGAGCGCGTCCTTGTCGCCGCCAAGTCATCGCTTTTTCCGCAACCTCGCCGCCATGCCGCTGGGGGTCATGGTGCGCGCTCTGACGATTCCGACGCTGCTTGGCGGATGCATTCTGACCAGCGACCTGCCGGATCCTGCGCTGACGATTCCCGAGCGGCTATCGTGCCGCCGGTGGCGATGCGCGTGCGGCACCGCCCGCGCTCGACTGGTGGCGCGGCTTTCGTTCCGCGGAATTGACCTCGCTGATGGAGGAGGCCCAGCGGGTCAATCTGGACATCGCAGCCGCAACCGCGCGCTTCCGTCAGGCCGACGCGCTCGCGCGCCAGGCCGGAGCGCCGCTGTTTCCCGCCATCGACGGCAGCGCCTCGGCGACGCGGTCGCGCTCGTCGCGCGCAACATCGAGTGCGACCACCTCGCTCGGGCGGACGCACCATCGACACCTTCTCCGTGTCGCTCAGCGCGAGCTACGAGATCGACTTCTGGGGCAAGTACCGCGACGCGGCGCTCGCCGCGGACGAGACCGCAATCGCCAGCCGCTTCGACCGCGACGTGGTCGCGCTGACGTCGCTCGTCGGCGTCGCCAATGCCTATTTCCAGGTGCTTGCCACGCAGGACCGCATTCGCATCGCCAACAACAACATCGCCAGCGCCCAGCGCATCTACGATGCCTTCAAGCAGCGACTGGACGTCGGCACCGCGACCGATCTCGATCTGGCGCAACAGGAGAGCGCGCTGGCCAACCAGAAGGCGACCCTGCCGCTGTTGCGGCAGACGCTTGCGCAGAACGTGAATGCGCTTGCCGTGCTGGTGGCGCGGCCGCCGGAGAGCGTGAACGTCCGCGGAGGAAGCTTGCGGCAGATCGCGCTGCCGCGCGTGACGCCCGGGCTTCCGTCCGAGCTGTTGACGCAACGTCCCGACATCCGCCGGGCCGAGGCGCAGCTTGCGTCCGCGACCGCCAATGTGGGCAACGCGCGCGCGCAGTTCTTCCCGAGCATCACCTTGACCGCCCAGACCGGCTATCAGAGCGCTGCGCTGTCGGCGCTGTTTACGCCGCAGGCGGTGTTCTACAACGTAGCCGCGGGCCTGGCGCAGCCGATCTTCGACGGCTTCCGGATCCAGAGCAATTTCGACCTGCAGAAGGCGCGGCAGGACGAGCTGGTCCAGACCTACCGGAAGACGGTGGTGCAGTCCTTTGCGGACGTGAACAACGCCCTTGTTGCGGTCCGCCAGACGAACGAGCGGCTGCGGGCCCTCAACCAGGTGCGTTGCGGCCTCCCGGCGGGCATTTGAGCTGGCCGAACAAAGGCTTCTGGCTGGAACAACTGACACGACAACTGTGCTAAACACGCAGCAGACATTGTTTCAGGCCGAGGACCAGCTGGCACTGGCCCGGTTGGCCCGCCTGCAGGCCATTGTAAGTCTCTATCAGGCGCTGGGGGGCGGCTGGGCTTTGACGGCGGAAGGACCGTTGGATGCTATTTAAGCCGGACGCGGAGAAAACTGTCGAACAATCGCAGCCGGCCGCGCCGAAAGGCGTCGGCCGGCGCTGGCGAGCCCGCATCGTCTCGACGACCCTGGTCGCTGCTCATTCTGGGCGGGCTCGGCTACGTGGTCTGGATGGCGTTCAACCGGCCGCCGAACCAGAACCAGATTCCGCGCAACCTGCCGGTTCCGGTGCTCGCCGCTTCGCCCGTGACCAAGGACGTCCCGGTCTATCTCGAAGGTGTCGGCGCCATTCGCGCGCTGAACACGGTGACGGTGCGTGCGCAGGTCGACGGCAAGCTCAGCGCCGTCAAGTTCAAGGAAGGCCAGGACGTCGAGCGCGGCGACGTGGTCGCAGAGATCGATCCGGCGATCTACCAGGCCCAGTACGATCAGGCGGTGGCGAAGAAGGCGCAGGACGAGGCGACGCTCGCCAACGCCAAGCTCGACCTCACTCGCTACCAGCAGCTTGCGCAATCGAATGCCGGTTCGAAGCAACAGGCCGACACGCAGCGCGCAATGGTCGCTCAGCTCGAGGCGCTGGTGCGCTCCGACCAGGCCTCAGATCGACAACGCGCAGACGTTGCTGGGCTACACCAAGATCGTGGCGCCGATCTCGGGACGCACCGGCCTGCGGCTGGTCGATCAGGGCAACATCATTCGGTCCGGGGACATCACCGGCATCGTCATGATTACCCAGGTGCGGCCGCTTGCCGCCCAGTTCAGCCTGCCGCAGCAGCAGCTTGCGCGCGTCAACGCGGCCTTCGAGAAGGGGCCGCTGCAAGTCGACGTGTTCGGCAATGACGGACGCACCGTGGTCGAGACCGGAACGCTGGAAGGCATCGACAACCAGGTCGACCAGACCACCGGCACGGTGAAGCTCAAGGCCGTGTTTCCCAACGAAAAGCTGATCCTGTGGCCGGGGCAGTTCGTCAACGTCCGCGTCAAGATCGACACGTTGCGCAACGCAACCGTCGTGCCGACGTCGGCCGTGCAGCGTGGACCGGCCGGCACCTATGCTTTCGTCATCGGGCCGAACGACATTGTGACCGCAAAGCCGATCAGCGTCGTGCAGCAAACCGACGTCGAAGCCGTGATCGGCAGCGGGCTGTCGACCGGTGACCGCGTTGTCACGACGGGCTTTGCCAACCTGGCGGAAGGCTCGCGGGTGATCATCGGCCGCGATGAAGGCGCGCCGACGCCGGACCTCGCCCCGCGGCGCCGTCAGGGACAGGGCCAGGGCCAGGGAAAAGGCGGCGGTGGTCCGGGCGGCGGACAAAAGGGACCCGGTGGCGGGCAGGGCAGTGGACAAGCACAGCCGGCGCCGCCTGCGGCGGGCGGTGCGCCGTCCAAGTAAGCCAGTTTAACAAGGCGCAGGTGCGATGAGCGTCTCGGAACCATTCATCCAGCGGCCGATCGCGACGTCGTTGCTCGGCATCGCGCTGATGATCGGCGGCGCGCTCGGCTATTGGGCGCTGCCGGTATCGTCGCTGCCGCAGGTGGACTTTCCGACCGTGCAGGTGACGACCCGCCTGCCGGGCGCGAGCCCGGACGTCACGGCGTCGCTGATCACGGCGCCGCTGGAGCGGCAGCTGGGGCAAATCCCGGCATTGGCGCTGATGACGTCGACAAGCTCCTACGGCTTGAGCCAGATCTCGCTGCAGTTCGATCTCAACCGCGACATCGACGGCGCCACCCAGGACGTGCAGGCGGCGATCAACGCTGCCGCCGGCATCCTGCCGCGCACGCTGCCTTACCCGCCGACCTACGCGAAGGTGAACCCGGCCGACGCACCGGTGATGACGCTGGCGCTGACGTCGGAGACGACCTCGATCCGCGCGATGAGCGATATTGCCGATACGCTGCTGGCGCAGCGGCTCAGCCAGATCACCGGCGTCGGCCGCGTCACCATCCAGGGAAGCCTGAAGCCCGCGGTCCGGGTCCAGGCCGATCTCGCGCGCATGGCCGCCTACGGCATCTCGATGGAGGATCTGCGCCAGGCGATCGCCGGCGCGAACGTCTCGGGGCCGAAGGGACAGCTCGACGGCGCGCTGCAGGCCTACAGCATCGCCGCCAATGACCAGATCACGTCGGCCGACGCCTACAAGCCGATCATCGTCGCCTATCGCAACGGCGCGCCGATCAAGATCGGCGACATCGCCCAGATCATCGACGGGCTCGAGAACGACAAGACGGCGGCGACGTTCCAGGGCCAGCCGGCGGTCGTGCTCGACATCCAGCGCCAGCCGGGCGCGAACGTCATCGACGTCGTGCGGCAGATCAGGGCCGAGATCCCGCGCCTGCAGCGGGCGCTGCCCGCCGCCGTCAAGGTGACCATCGTCTCCGACCGCACGGACACGATCCGCGCCTCGGTCCGCGACGTGCAGTTCACGCTGATCCTCAGCGTCGTGCTGGTGGTGCTGGTGGTGCTCCTGTTCCTGCGCTCGGTGCGGGCGACGATCATCGCCGGCGTCGCGCTGCCGCTGTCGCTGGTGACGAGCTTCGGCATCATGTGGTTCGCGGGCTTCAGCCTGGACAACCTCTCGCTGATGGCGCTGACCATCGGCACCGGTTTCGTGGTCGACGACGCGATCGTCATGATCGAGAACATCGTCCGCCACATGGAGAAGGGCGAGAACGCCATGACCGCGGCCTCGAAAGGCGCCCGCGAGATCGGCTTTACGGTCATTTCGCTGACCATGTCGCTGATCGCCGTGTTCATTCCGCTCCTGTTCATGACCGGCCTGGTCGGGCGGATGTTCCGCGAATTCGCCCTGACCCTGACCATCGCCGTGATCACCTCGGCCGTCGTCTCGCTGACGCTGACGCCGATGATGTGCTCGCGCATCCTGCGCCACGGCGAGCACGACCGGCCGCTGTCGCTGCCCGGCTTCGCCGCGGTCACGCGCTTTATCGACTGGACGGTCGAGGCCTATCATCGCTCGCTGCTGTGGGTGCTGGAGCGCCAGCGCGCGACGCTGCTCGTGACGTTCGCCACCGTTGCGGCGACCGTCGGGCTCTACATCATCGCCCCGAAGGGCTTTCTGCCGCTGCAGGATTCCGGCTCGATCGTCGCGGTCACCGAGGCCGGACCGGATGTGTCGTTTACCGAAATGCAGAGCGCGGCAGGCCGAGATCGTCGACGCCTTCCGCAAGGACGGCGACGTCGAGGGCGTGGTGTCGGTGGTCGGCGCAGGCCCGCTCAATCCGACGCCGAACGCCGGGCGCATCGTCATCACGCTGAAGCAGCGCGACCAGCGCAGCGATCCGATCGAGGAGGTGATCGCGCGGTTGAAGACGCGCGTGGCCGGCGTGCCCGGGATGCGGGTGTTCTTTCAGCCGGTGCAGGACATCCAGATTTCGACGCGCTTCAGCCGGTCGCAGTATCAGTACACGCTCACCGGCGCCAATCGCGCCGACCTGAACGTCTGGTCGCAAAAGCTGATTGCGGAGCTGGAGCGCGATCCGCTGTTCCGCGACGTCTCGTCGGAGGACCAGGAAGGCGGATTGCGCGCAGCGATCACCATCAATCGCGAGCGTGCCGGCCAGCTCGGCGTCTCCGTGCAGGCCGTCAACGACACGCTGAACGACGCATTCGGCCAGCGCCAGATTTCCACGATCTACGGTCAGGCGAACCAGTACCGTGTGGTGCTGGAAGCGCTGCCCGAATTCCAGCGCGACCCTTCGGTGCTGGCGAAACTCTACGTGCCGGGCATTGCCGGCGCGCAGGTGCCGATCGCGGCCGTCGCCGAGCTCGAGCGCACGACGGCGCCGCTCGCCATCTCCAATCAGTCGCAGTTTCCCGCCATCACCTTGAGCTTCAATCTGGCGCCCGATGCTTCACTCGGGCAGGCGGTCGCCGCGGTCGAGCGCGCCGAGAAGCAGATCGGCATGCCGGGATCCATCCTCGGCGTCTATTCCGGCGACGCGGCCGAATTCGCGCGCTCGCTCAGCGGACAGCCGTGGCTCATTCTGGCAGCGATCATCACGATCTACATCGTGCTCGGCGTGCTCTACGAGAGCTACATCCATCCGATCACCATTCTTTCGACGCTGCCGTCCGCGGGCGTCGGCGCCATCCTGGCGCTGATGCTGTTCGGGCAGGATCTCTCGGTCATCGGGCTGATCGGCATCATCCTCTTGATGGGCATCGTCAAGAAGAACGCGATCATGATGATCGACTTCGCGCTCGAGGCCGAACGGCACCAGGGCATGACGCCGGTCGAAGCGATCACGCAGGCGGCCATCCTGCGTTTCCGCCCGATCATGATGACGACCATGGCCGCCCTGTTCGGCGCGCTGCCGCTGGCGGTCGAGAGCGGCACGGGATCGGAGCTGCGCTTCCCGCTCGGCATCTCGATCATCGGCGGGTTGCTGCTGAGCCAGTTGCTGACGCTCTACACCACGCCCGTGATCTATCTGGCGCTTGACCGCTTCAATCGCCGCCTGGAGCCCAAAGTCTCGCCGATGATTTCTGCAAAGCCCGCGCCGGAGGCCGGCGCCACCGAGGGCATGCCATGAAATCGTTCTCCGAGCCGTTCATCCTCAGACCGGTCGGCACCATCCTGCTGGCGATCGGCTTGTTCCTGACCGGCTTGGTGGCCTATCTCTCGCTGCCGGTCGCGAGCGTGCCGAACATCGATTTCCCGGTCATTCGCGTGTTCGCGTCGCGTCCCGGCGCCGACCCGACGGTGATGGCGACCACCGTCGCTGCGCCGCTGGAGCGCCGGCTCGGCGAGATCTCCGGCGTCAACCAGATGAACTCGACGAGCACGCTCGGCAACACCTCGATTACCCTGCAATTCAACCTCGGCCGCGACATCGACCGCGCCGCGCGCGACGTGCAGGCGGCGATCAACGCCTCGATTGCCGAGCTGCCGAGCGACCTGCCGTCGCTGCCGCGCTTCCGAAAAGCCAATCCCGCGGCGTCGCCGATTCTTGTGATCGCCCTGACCTCGAAGACGCTGCCGCCGAGCGCACTCTACGATGTCGCCGACACCGTGCTGATCCAGCGCATTTCGCAGATACCCGGCGTCGGCGAAGTGACGGTCAGCGGCGCCGAGCAGCCGGCGGTGCGCGTCCGCCTCAATCCGGGTGCGCTCGCGACCGCCAACATATCGACCGAGACCGTCCGCCAGGCCATCGTCAACGCCAATTCGATCTCGCCGCTCGGCGCGTTCGAGAGCTCGCGTCAGAGCGAGACGATCTCCACCAACCGGCAGATGCGCACGGCCGACGAGTTCCGCGACATCGTCGTCAAGAACGACGACGACGGCAGCGTCGTACGGCTGTCGGACATTGCCGAGGTCGGCGACGCGGTGCGCAACACGCGCTCGGCGGCGTGGTTCAACAAGGAGCCGTCGGTTCTGTTGACGATCACCAAGCAGAGCGATGCCAACGTGATCGAGACTGTCGATCGCGTGAAGGCGCTGCTGCCGGAGCTGAAGCAGTGGATCCCGGCCGGCGTCGATTTCACGATCTTCTCCGACCGCACCGGGACCATTCGCGCCAGCGTGCTCGACATGCAGTTCACGCTGGTCGCGGCGATCATCCTGGTGATGATGGTGGTGTTCGTCTTCCTGCGGCGGATGACGCCGACGATCGCCGCCGGCGTGTCCGTGCCGCTGGCGCTGGCCGGCACGTTCGCGGGGATGTGGCTGGCGGGTTACTCCATCAACAACCTGTCGCTGATGGCGCTGGTCATTTCGGTCGGCTTCGTGGTCGACGACGCCATCGTGATGATCGAGAACATGTACCGCAACCTCGAGGACGGCATGCCGCCGTTCGAGGCCGCGAAGGAAGGGGCGAAGCAGATCGGTTTCACCGTGCTCGCCATCAGCCTGTCGCTGATCGCAGCCTTTGCGCCGCTGATGCTGATGGACGGCGTGGTCGGCCGCCTGTTCCGGGAGTTCTCGATCACGCTCGCATTCGCGATCGTCGTCTCGACCGTCGTGTCCCTGTCCGTGACACCGATGATCTGCGCCCATCACATCCGGCACGGACTGTCCGATCGGGCCACATGGTTCGACCGCGTGGTGGAGGGCGTGTTGCGGCCGACCGTGAACGCCTACGGCCGGTCGCTGCGCGCCGTCCTGCGCTTCCCCGGCCTGACCATGCTGGTGTTCCTGGCGACGATCGCTGCGACCGTTGCCCTCTATGTGAAGGTGCAGAAGGGGTACCTCCCGACCGACGACTCCGGGCTGATCATCGGCGGCACCCGCGCCTCGCCCGACGTGTCGTTCAGCGGCATGCTGGCGTTGCAGCAGAAGGTCGCGGACCTCGTGCTGTCGGATCAGGCCGTGGCGGCAATCGGCTCGTCGCTGGGGGGCGGTGGCGGTTGGGGCGGCGGCCAGAACCGCGGCTCCATGTTCATCTCCCTGAAGCCGATCGCCGAGCGCGACGGCAACGTCTCGACCCAGCAGGTGATCGAACGGCTGCGGCGAAAACTGTTCCCGTTGCCCGGGATGCGGCTGTTCATGTTCGCGGCGCAGGACGTGCGCACCGGCGGGCAGCAGAGCGATTCCGACTATCAGCTCTCGCTCATCAGCACCGATCTGGACCTGCTGAGCAAATGGGCGCCGATCGTGCAGAAGCGCATGGAGTCGGTGGAAGGCATTACCGACGTCTCCAGCAGCCGTGAGCCCGGCGGCCTGCAGCTGTCGCTGAAGATCGACCGGCAGGCGGCTTCCAGCCTCGGCGTCAGTGCCCAGTCGATCAACAACGCGCTCTACAACGCCTTTGCGCAGCGGCAGATCTCGATCATCTACACCCAGCGCAATCAGTACCGGGTGGTGATCGAGGTCGACCCGGACCTGCAGCGCGATCCCTCGAACCTGGCGCACATCTATGTCAGCGGCGCCAACGGCGTGCAGGTGCCGCTGTCGGCGGTCGTGCGCTATGAGCGCGACCTGTCGCCGCTCGCCGTCTACCATCAGGGCCAGTTTCCAACGGTCACGATCTCGTTCGCCGCCGAAGAAGGCGTGACGCTGCAGACGGCGACGCAGAACATCCTGCAGGCGGTGGCCGAGCTGCACATGCCGGAAGGCATCCGCGCGGGCTTTGAAGGCAACGCGCGCGACTTCGGCACGACGTCATCGCGCCAGCCGCTGTTGATCCTCGGCGCGCTGATCGCCGTCTACATCGTGCTGGGCGTGCTCTATGAAAGCCTGCTGCATCCGCTGACCATCATCTCGACGCTGCCGTCGGCGGGCCTTGGCGCCCTGATGGCACTGGAGCTCACCAACACGCCGCTCACGGTGATCGCCTTCATCGGCATCATTCTGCTGATCGGCATCGTCAAGAAGAACGGCATCATGATCGTCGACTTCGCCCTTGAAGGCGAGCGCAAGCACGGGCTCGATCCGGCGACCGCGATCTTCGAGGCGAGCATCGTCCGCTTCCGCCCGATCCTGATGACGACGCTTGCGGCACTGCTGGCCGCGGTCCCGCTGGTCATCGCGACGGGTCCGGGCACGGAGCTGCGGCGTCCGCTCGGCATCACGATCATCGGCGGGCTGATCGTGTCGCAGATCCTCACGCTCTACACGACGCCGGTCATCTATCTGCTGATGGACCGGCTGAAACGGCGGCGGGAAGGGCTGCCGATCGTGCGCGCAGCGCCTGCGGAATAGGTTCGCGGAACCCGAGGGAACCTTTTCCTTCCACTGGCGTTTTCGCGGTGATGAACGCCCATCCCAAGCAGCAGCCCGTCACCGAAAGCGGCGAAAAACTTCCCGATCCGCCGCCGGAAATCGGCGAGGGCGCGGAAGTCCCCGAGGACGAGGATGAGCAGGAGTTGCTGGAGCAGGTGCGGCGACGCTACCTGCTGGGCCGTTTCTGGCTGAGCGCCAAGGGATTTTGGGGGCGCCACGGCAGTGCATGGGCGTGGCCGTTGAGCTTCGGCCTGTTGGGGCTGATCGTCCTCAACGTCGGCGTTCAATACGGCATCAACGTCTGGAACAGGTACATCTTCGACGCGCTGGAGAAGAAGGACGCTGCGACGGTCTTCAGTCTGATGGCGATCTTCATCCCGCTTGCGGCCGGCACCGTGACCCTCGGCGTCATCATGGTCTACGTCCGGATGAGCATGCAGCGGCGCTGGCGCGCCTGGCTGAACCATGCGGTGATCGACCGCTGGCTCGCGAACGGCCGCTACTACCAGCTCAATCTCGTCAGCGGCGATCACAAGAACCCGGAATTCCGCATTGCCGATGATCTTCGCATATCGACCGACGCGCCGGTCGATTTCTTCGCAGGCGTCACCTCGGCATTTCTTTCGGCGACGACATTCATCGTCGTGCTGTGGACGATCGGCGGCGCGTTGACGCTGCATATCGGCGGCAGCGAAATCACCATTCCGGGCTTTCTGGTCATCGCCGCGGTCATCTATGCGGCGATCGCCTCGACGTCGATGCTCTGGATCGGCAAGAACTTCGTTGTCGTCTCCGAGGGCAAGAACCAGGCGGAAGCCGAGTATCGCTACGCGCTGACGCGCATCCGCGAGAACGGCGAGAGCATCGCGCTGCTCGGCGGCGAGGAGGAGGAGCGCGCGGGCATCGACCGCTCGTTCGGCCAGGTCTTGCGCCAATGGACGCGCATCTGCGGCCAGCACATGCGCACGACCGTCGTCTCCCACGGCTCCAGCGTCATTGCGCCGGTGATCCCGATCCTGCTGGCCGCGCCAAAATATCTCGACGGCTCGATGACGCTCGGGCAGGTGATGCAGGCGGCGTCCGCCTTCACCATCGTGCAGGCGGCGTTCGGCTGGCTGGTCGACAACTATCCGCGCCTTGCGGAATGGACCGCGGGCGCGCGCCGCATCGCCTCGCTGATGGTCTCGCTCGATGCGCTGGAGAAGGCGGAAGCGGGTGAGGGCACCGGCCGCATCGACCGCGGCGAGACGAAGTATGCGCTGAAGCTGAACGATCTGTCGGTGACGCTCGATGACGGCACCGCGGTCGTCAGCGATGCCGAAGTGGCGATCGAGCCGGGCGAGCGTGTGCTGGTCGCCGGCGAATCCGGCACGGGAAAGAGCACGCTGGTGCGCGCCATCGCAGGGCTCTGGCCCTGGGGCGACGGCAGCGTCGAGTTTCAAAAGGACGGCCGCGTCTTCATGCTGCCGCAAAAACCTTACGTGCCCGCCGGCACGCTGCGGCGGGCCATCACCTATCCGGCGCCGGCGGAGGATTGGGATGCGGAGCAGATCTGCGCCGCGCTCGACAAGGTCGGGCTGGCGCACCTGAAGGAGAAGATCGAGGAGGATGCGCCGTGGGACCAGACGCTCTCCGGCGGTGAGAAGCAGCGCCTCGCCTTTGCGCGCGTGCTGCTGCACAAGCCGGACATCCTGGTGCTGGACGAGGCGACGTCCGCGCTCGACCCGCCGGGCCAGGACGCGATCATGGAGCTCCTCGGCGAGGAACTGAAGGACCGGACCATCATCAGCGTCGCGCACCGGCCGGAGCTGGAAGCCTTCCACAGCCGCAAGATCGTGCTCGAGCGGCGCAAGGGCGGCGCCCGCCTCGTCAGCGACATCGATCTGATCAAGCGGCCGGGACGCAAGCGGCTGATAAATCGCTGGCTACGCCGCGGCCGCAAGGCGTCGGCCGGTTCGTCAGAGAAGAAGAAGGCGGCGGAAGAAGCTCGTCATGCCGGGGCGCGACCATAGCCTGAGCCCGGAATGACGTCCGCGCGCCGCCATCTCAGACCCTCATGCTGAGGAGCGTCGCGCAGCGACGCGTCTCGAAGCACGAGGCCCGGGAGCTTCCGCGAGTCAGCATCGGGGC
Organism: uncultured Alphaproteobacteria bacterium; assembly: GCA_963757845.1. Classification (GTDB taxonomy): domain Bacteria; phylum Pseudomonadota; class Alphaproteobacteria; order Rhizobiales; family Xanthobacteraceae; genus P52-10. The sequence goes on along the minus strand of CAVWTB010000011.1, from coordinate 68,143 downwards.
CTCGCCCTTCGAGACGCCCTGCTTCGCTCTTCGAGCTACGCAGGGCTCCTCAGGGTGAGGGGAGAGGTGGGTGCGCGCCGCAACACTCATCGGCTTGGTGCCGACCACTTGCGCTCACTTCTCCTCCCGCGTCCGCGTCAGATCCTTGATCAAATTCGACAGCACCGGCCGCGGCAGCGCGGCGAACGGCAGGGGGCGGATCACGTCGAGTGCTGCGAGGCCGAGGCGTGCGGTGAGAAATCCGTTCAGCACGCCTTCACCGAGCTTTGCCGAGACGCGTGACGCCAATCCATGACCGAGCGCCTGCTGGATCAGGCTGTCGCCGATGGCGACGGTGCCGGTGACGGCGAGATGCGTGACGGCCTGGCGAAACAGGCGCGCGAGACCAAGCCAGCCGGGCCGTCCGCCATAGAGCTTTGCGATCTGCGAGATCAGCCGCAGCGCCGAGAACAGCACGAAGATCATGTCGATGGCGGCGCGCGGGCTGACGGCCGTCACCACCGACACGCGCTGGGCGGCCTGCGAGATCAGCCGCCGGGCCTCGTCGTCGAGCGGCGTCATCAGTTCGCGCTCGGCGAGGCGGACGAGATCGGCGCCGTCGATGATGTCGTCGACATGCCCGGCAAGCGTGGTCCGGCCGCGGGCGAGATGCGGATTCTCCCTCGCCATGCGGATCAATTCCGTGACGATCGCGCGGCCTTCATCACGATCATCGCTGAGCAAGACCGCGCTGGCGCGCGCGTGCAGTTTTTCGATCTTCGCAAGGCGCAGCAGGCTGAACAGCTCGCGCCCGACGACGACGAGGAACGCCAGGCCCGCCAGCGCGGCAAGCGCAGCGCCGATCCAGCCAAGCGCCACCGAGCGCGCGAACAGATCCTCGATCAGCCGCGCGACCGCAAGGCCAAGCCCCAGCGAGACCAGGCCGCCCAGCGCCGACCAGAACAGCGTGCCCCAGCGAAAGCGCTGTGGCGCCGGCGGGGCGACGTCGAGCGGCACCGGTGCTGCAAACGCATCGTCCTCGGTGAGCACGCGGATGCCGCTCGTCTTCTCCTCCGGCGACGCCGTCACCGTCACGGCCGGATCGTCGAGCCGGAAGGCGGCCGGCCTGCGGCGCTCTTGGTCGGTCGTCATTCGAGCCTGTCTCCGATCAGGAACTGCAGCGCGCGGTCCATGCGGATGTGCGGCAGCGCCGGGCCGCCGTTCGTACCACGCTCCAGCGGCGGCGGGCGGAAGCGCAGGAAGCGGTAGTCGGCATGGTCGAGGCCGGTCGACGACAGGCCCCTGAAACCGCTGTTCGCAGCGAACAGGCTTGCGGGGTCGTCCGGCAGATCGCCGGGGAAGGTGGCGGCTTCCGTGTTGCCGTCGAAGGTCGTGCCGCCGGCGCTTTCGCCGGCGGCCGGCGTGCCGATGATCGAGGGAAGTTCTTCACGCCCGCGCCGCACCCGCGCCTCGCGGGTGGCGCGCACCGCGGCAAGCGCCACCACATCGATCGCGGCGCCGGAGGATTCCGACCGATCCACCGCCTGTTGCACCATATGCTTGACGATCGCCTCCAGCCGGTCGTGGTTCAGGTGGTGCAGGTGATCGGCTTTGGTCGCCGCGAACAGGATGCGGTCGATGCGCGGGCGAAACAGCGAAGAAAGGAACGAGCGCCGGCCGACGTGAAAGCAGTCGTGGATCGCACTCAGCGCGGCCTGCAGGTCGTGCAGCGCGTCCGGTCCGGCATTGAGCGCCGCCAGTGCATCGACCAGCACGATCTGCCGGTCGAGCCGCGCAAAATGATCGCGGAAGAACGGACGCACCAGCGCGGACACGTAAGCGTCGTAGCGCCGCTGCATCATCGCCCAGAGCGAGCCGGACGGCGCTTCGCCGTCGAGCGGCACCTCGAGCGGTGCAAAAGTCAGCGCAGGCGAGCCGGCGACGCTGCCCGGCAGCAGGAAACGCCCGGGCGGCAACAGGCTCATGGCGTAGCGTTCGTCGCGGCAGGCTTTCAGGTAGGCGGTGAACAGTTTTGCCGCGGTCAGCGCCTGCTGCTCGTCGGCCTTGGCCTCTGCCGACAGGGTCGCCAGATGCGCGTGCCACTCGCCTGCAAGGCGCAACCGCGGCCCGTCGCGCGAGAGCGCCAGGCTCTCCACCGACCATTGCTCAAAGCTCTTGTCGAGCAGCGGCAGGTCGAGCAGCCACTCGCCGGGATAGTCGGCGATGTCGAGGGTGAGCGAGCGCGCCGCCCCGTTGCGCCGCTGATAGTCGATGACCAGGCGCAATTCGCTGATGTCGACGGTGGAGGCGGGCCAGCGCCGTTCGTCGGTGAGCGCGCGAAGGTGGTTTTCATAGTCGAACCGCGCCACCGTGTCGTTGGGCTGCGGCTCGAGGCGGGCAGAGGCGATCCGGCCACTCGCCAGCGCTTCGAACACCGGAAAGCGCCCACCGCGCAAAAGCCCATGCACCAGCGCGGTGATGAACACCGTCTTGCCGGCGCGCGAGAGCCCGGTGACGCCGAGCCGGACGGTCGGATTCACCAGGGCATCGCCGTAGTCGAGCAGCGAGCGGGCCGCGAGCTGGGTTTCTTCCCAGAGGTCATAAAGGCCGGGGGACATCGGCGGTCAGCTCACCATGCGGGGAGGGTGTTTCGCCACGTCAGCGCCGGATGCAGTCGGCCGAGCCGTGGGTCTGCTTCAGAAGCTGCACGCCGCCGGACGTCTTCGTGCACATCTCCACGTCCCTGGCACCCGCCGGCACCGTGTGCGCGCACATGATCTGCGACTCGCCGCCCCAGACTGGCGTCGCGAAGCGGCAGCTGACAAGGCAGGAGCGGTCGGCCCGGGCCGGGTTGCTGACATTGATGCGGACCGCATAACCGTCGTTGATGATGGTGCAGCTGAAGGGGACCGCCTCGGCCATGGCAGGGGCTGCCGTCAGACCGACGAGAGCCAGCGCAAGAGCGACCGTAGCCTGGGACGGGACCATGAGAACTCCGAATCCCGGCCGGGAGCCGGCCGGCCCGCAGTTTACGCGGTCGAAACCAGAGCTAGGAACAGATGATTTCATTCACAAGATAGCCGGTGAGGCAGGCGTTGCCGCATGGGTCCTCGTCCTGTATACGCCTCCGGCGGCTCCTGGGCCGCAATGGCCACGTGGCGGAGTGGTTACGCAGCGGTCTGCAAAACCGTTTACACCAGTTCAATTCTGGTCGTGGCCTCCACTCTAATCCCTCGATCTACGATCCTTTGTTCTGGGCTGGGCGCTGGTGTTCCGGGCTTGGCGCTGGGCGCCGGTTTGCTACCGAGCTGCCGGCCCATGGTCTCTTTCAGGATCGCCGGAAACGATAACCCAGGCATAATCAGCACGGCACTCGTTCGCCTCTCGCTACTGGCAGTTGCCTGGAAGCTCGGCGAAAATCCAGGCCGTGAAAACGGAAATTGCCTACAAATTGGCAGCCATCGGCGCCGGCGCAGCGACAGTGGCCTTGGTGTGCTACCTGTTATTCGCGCATTAGAACGCGTTCCTGTTCGCAAGTCCCCCTCTGTTGACGGAGATCAAGGAGGACTCCGCGGTCCCGGTTGAAGCCACCTCCATGGACCGCATAACGATCACAAGTGTCGTTGTATTGGGAATCTCGGCTGCCTTGTTCATCGCGGCCGCCTTTCTGTAGTGCATCGCACCCGGAAGCCCCTTGGACGCGTTTTCCTGCCATCGCCCCACGCGTGCGCATCGGGTCACAGGCAGGCTCACGTCACTATCCGTCACGTGTCATACCCGTTTTGGGGCGGATATTTCGTCCTTGCCACACGGCGATGCTTTGCTATACGCACACCCCATTGCTGAGGCTGCTTCGCACCGTTCCCCGGTAGCTCAGTGGTAGAGCAACCGGCTGTTAACCGGTTGGTCGCTGGTTCGAATCCGGCCCGGGGAGCCAGCATCCAATTTCGACCGTTGAAACGTCTCGGCTTTTCCCGGTTTTCTGTCAAACTTCCGGATCGGTTTTGCGCGGGCGCCGTTCAGGCGCGGCATTCACTGCATCGTAATTGTAGCGCCGCCCACGCCGAGAGAGGCTTCGAAGCCAGCCTGCCTGCCGCGCAGGTTCAGAACGACGCCTTTGGCATTCTGCAACTGCATTGACCTTACTCCGCCCGCAATCGCGACGCCCGCACCGGCGGCCGAATATTGACCGACGATATCGGTTGGAGCGCGGAGATTTGAAGCGGTCCCAACAAGGTCGGCTTGCGCCACGCCGATCGTCCCGGCGCTCAAGCCTTCCACGCGCAGCGGGTAAGTCTTGCCTCTGAACGTCAAAGTTCCGGTCCCGCCTCCAACCCCGACGATGAACCCCGCCTTGGCGACCTGGAAGCGGACGGCACCGGTGGTTTGCGCGTTGGCGATCGACGGCGCGCCCAACAGGAACGCCCCCGCAATCGCAACGGCCGCCTGGAGCTTCATCGTTCGAAAAAAGGCAAACATGTTTCTGCTCCTTCCAAGGTTAGGCCAGCGCATACGCCCCATTCGGTTGACCCAAGGCGCAACCCGACAAACTCAGAACGTCAACGTAGCCCTGTGGTGAGGCTTTGATCCTGATCAAAGCGGAGACAGCACGCGACCTCGACATCACGGATGTCTGGGTTCGGCACCAACATCATGACCGAGGAATGGGCGCAGGCGCACGGCTTGATCGAAAAGCCGCGGCAAAAGCGGCGACTAAAGCGTGATGAGTGCAGGTTCAGCCACGCCGGAGCAACCTTCGGCGTGGTTGCCGCGCTCAATGCTTTTCTGATTCTCAGAAAAAATAGTTGGTCGATGTTCGCTCTTTGTTCTTGACGGTCGCCATGGGACTAATATCATCGCCGCCATCCCGCTCCGGTGAGGGGCGCGTCGCGATCGTCTTCGATACGTGGCAGCGGGATGCGGATGGCCGCTACGATGCCGGACCTTGGACGCAGTGAGGATCGCAGATCCCTGGAAAGCGGACAGGGACAGACGCCGGCAACACGGGCGGACGGTCCAAGTGCATGTCCGGGCGACAGCTCGCACGAACGGGGGCGCGTCGGCGCCAGTGACAACCCCTGGGACATGCAGCAAGCCGCAAAGTCCACTCGCGTGCGGAACGCAGGCGAAGATCTGCTTCCACGGCCCGGTTCAGCCCAACGATCTTCGGCGTTGGGCTGGGCCACTGCCCGTGTGCCGCGAAAGCGGCGTGCGGGCTGCCCGTATGCCAACACATGCGGGCGCCGCGGGCGCGGTGAAACGCCCTGTCGTTCCGCACGCCCCTACGGGGGAGATGAGGAACAGAATAACCGGCAAGCCCTGGGGCCGGACCAGACACGGGGCGATGGCGCGACGTCTACGATGATGCAGCGCGTCCGGGCCGCGCTGCCCGGCGTAGCGCGAACGCGCAGGGGAGAGCGAAGCCGGCGCTGTTTGACAATTGAATCAGTTACCAACGACGGGCGCTTCAATCCGCCCGTCTTACCGGCCACCTGTTGCGGTTTTTCGAAGATCGCGCTCACACAAAAAGGCGCGATAGCGATTCAACCAAATCCCGTCGCGCTCTAGTGGCACAGGGCACGGAGGATGGTTTCCGCATCAGCGCCGATGGCGTCGAGATCGGGTCACGGTGTGCGAGCTTCGACACAGGCACTCGAGGCCCATGAGGCAAGCGGCTTCAATTATGTGATCGGACGCTCTCGCGCACGTTGGAGGCAGGTTGTGGAAGGGCAAGCGTGAAAGCTTCGACCAGCCGACGCCGCCAAGGCTGCGTCAGCATCGATAGCCTTCCCTCGAGCAGAGCCGCCTTCTCCCGGGCCGCCGTGCTTTCAGTGCTGGCCTTGAGCAGTTCGGCCAGGAGCTTGTTCGTGCGTTCGCACTCTCTCTCGAAGTCAGCCCGATGGCCGTTGGCAATGACCTCCATCTCGATCAGCTCGGCCTCTAAAGTCTCAATTTTTTGCTTGAGGGCGGTGACCACCTGGTGACCGGCCTGTGTTTGCGGCGCACGAGGGGCTGGGGAATGGTTGATTTCGGCGAGATCGATCTGGATAAGCGTCTTGCCGTCGTTGGCGCGCGAACGCGGCAAGCGATGTCGCTTCACCAGCGCTCTTGCAGCTTCCGGGGAAATCTTGAGCCTTTCCCCCAGTTCGGCATACGTCAGCATCTCGACGGGCATGTTGTTCACTCCCGTTAGCCGGGCGGTCACCACCCGGACACGGCAGATGATAGTCGATCCCGAGTTAAGGATTGGTTCACCATGAGCGGGACACGGCGCAATCTCCGGCACAGTCGCGCTGGTCAACACCGCGAGTTGGTGACGCCTCTTGGGCGCGCGCGGGCTACCGCCCGTGCCGCTGCCGATCGATCAAGCGCGGAATGAAGATGTCATCGCCCCAGTTGGGCCTCGTGCGCCGTTCCGGATCCATCTTGCGGTTTTCCGCACCCATCTCGCGAAGGCGCTGCCGGACAAGGTCCGCAAATCGGCCATCGGGATACGTATTGAGGAATATCTCGAACGCTTTTCTCGAACCGATGCCTTGGACGAGCTCAAAATCCGCCTTCTCCTGATCGCGGCCCTGCGCCGATGCGATGTCGGCTGAAAGGCAGGCCGCAATAGCCACAAGAGCCGTCGTGAAGGTTCGGCGCATCATCGCCCCCGATCGTCTCGCGCATTGGGCAGATTGGTGGCACGCCGCAGCGGCCGGCGACGTGATGCGGGTCACGATCGGCGATCTGCGGATTGCACCTATTCGCTGGCGACGTTGCGAAAGCTTCCGCCTCCGGCAAGCCGTGACCACGACTGTTACGGAGACGGCGATGGACGTGGTTCGCACATGGGGCGGCAAATATTTTGGCTGGATCGACGAGGGCGGTCTGTTCGCCCGTGACGGCCGCCACGTCGGTGAGTTTCGAAAAGAAAATGTCTTCGGCGAGAACGGGCACTATCTCGGCGAGCTGCGCGACGGCCGCCTGATCACGAGCGAGATCAAGAAAGAGACGCACAGCTCGGTCGGCTTCTGGCCGAACCACAATGCGGCGCCGGGCCCCGCGGCACCCCCGGCCGACGAGCCCCCGCGCGAGCTGCCGGCCGGCTGCGAGGATTTTCCGGACTTGTAAGGCCCTGCTGGTTCAATCGCGCGGTAGCCGAGTGTGATCGACCGCACAGAAGATGGTCCCGGGCCCGGGCAAATTCGGGCCCATGACGAACGACAACCACCCGTTTCAGACCTTCGCCCTCGACGCCTTCGGCAACCGGGTGCGGGTCGGGCTGACCTACGCCGAGACGCTCGAATTCGAGGAGCTCGATGCGACGGAACCGCTCGACCATCAGGGGAACCCGCTGCCCTGGGACGCGCAGAGCGAGGCCGTGCGGCGTTCGGAAGACCGCTGGTTCGAGCTTTACCGCAAGCATGAGGCAGCCCGCTTCCAGCTCATCGAGGCGTCGAAACCGCATCTTGCGCGCTCGCGGTCGTTCTCCTCTCGCGGCTAATCAGCAGGTATCGGCATTCTGCGGCAAATTGCCTGCAACCAATGGTAACAAGGGGCCGCGGGTTCTCCACAGAGAACTTCACCGGTCATTTTCAAAGTCCGTGCAATCATTTTACCGATCGGCGGCGGATCGAGCTCCCGGACCCAGTGTGGCCGCAATGCCCCAGCAAAGAAGTTTCGGTCCGGCGGCGCGGGCGAGGGTGGTTTCGCCTGCGTGTTGCGATGCATATGCTAAGTCGGCGCTTGGGCTTATAAGTCGAGTTGGGGCGTTGGAAGGCACTGAGATCTAAAACAGATCGAAGGGGCGCGCCTTCCGGCGGAGTGGATGGAAATGGGTTTGATCGACGGCCGGACTGCGATCGCGGGAATCGCCGCGTTGGCGCTTGCGTTTGGATTCGTCGAGACGAGCCGCGCGGACACCATCGAAGCGGCGCTCGTGCGCGCCTATCAGAACAATCCGCAGCTGAACGCGCAGCGCGCCTCGGTGCGCGCCACCGACGAAAATGTGCCGCGGGCGCTTTCGGGCTATCGGCCGCGCGTGGCGATCACCGCCAACGTCGGTGAGCAATATCAAGACTCAACGACGGTCACCCGCTCCACGGTGCCACCGACCTACACGCGCCTGCGCGGCAACAACGCCCCGCGCGCCGTCGGCGCCACCGTGAACCAGACCATCTTCAATGGCTTCCAGACCGCAAATACCGTGCGTCAGGCCGAAAGCCAGGTGTCCTCGGCACGTGAAGGACTGCGCGTGCTGGAACAGACGGTGCTGCTCTCCGCCGCCACGATCTACATGGACTATCTGCGTGATGCGGCCATCGTCGAGGTCCAGCGCAGCAACGTCCGCGTGCTCGAGCAGACGCTGAAGCAGGTGCAGGACCGTTTCAGCGTGGGCGAGGTCACCCGCACCGACGTCGCGCAATCGGAGGCGCAGCTCGCCGCCGGCCGGTCGCAACTGCTGACCGCCGAGTCCAACCTGAACACGACGCGGGCGAACTTCCGCCGGATCATCGGCAACGAGCCGAGTGCGCTCGCGCCGGGCACCCCGGTGGACCGGTTCTTTCCCGGCTCGCTGCTCCCATCGATCGAGATCGGCCTGATCGAGAACCCGAACGTCACTGCGGCGATGCACGGCATCGACATCAGCTTCCTCTCGGTGAAAGTGGCGGAAGGCGCGCTGTTTCCGACCGTTGGCATCGTGGCTTCGGTCCAGCAATCCTACGAAACCTCGCTGATCGCGCTGAAGACGTTCAATGCCTCGATCGCTGCGCAGGTGACGATCCCCGTCTATCAGGGCGGCGCGGAATACGCGCTGATCCGGCAGAGCAAGGAAACGCTGGCGCAGCAACGGCTGGTGCTGGACCAGACGCGCGATCAGACGCGCGCCACCGTCACCCAGCAATGGGGACTGCTGCAGGCGGCCAAGGCTCAGATCGTTTCGGCGCAGGCGCAGGTCACGGCGTCGGAGACGGCGCTGAACGGCGTTCGCGAGGAGGCGCGGGTCGGCCAGCGCACCACGCTCGACGTGCTCAACGCGCAGCAGGCGCTGGTCAATGCGCGCGTCAACATCGTCACCGCCCAGCATGATCGCGTCGTGGCGTCCTACGGCGTTCTATCGGCGATCGGCCGCCTCTCGCCGCTGGTGCTCAAGCTTCCGACGACGACCTACGATCCGAGCGTGCACTACCATCAGGTGCGCGACGCCTGGAGCGGCGTGCGCACGCCGGACGGGCACTGATCGGTTCGTCAACTGTTCTCCATTGTTGCGTGCGATTGTAAGCGGACCGTCCACAGCCGTTTGCTTGCATTCGATTGTCTGCGTGAGCTACCGTTTTCGACGGCATCGGCACGATTCGGTTCCGGGTCGTTGGGGGTGGGCTGAGCGCGATGCGGCAGTCTTCGATGGCGTAGTGGATGTCTGAATGACGCAACCGGCGAAAGCGCAAGAACCCTCGATGGAGGAAATTCTTGCGTCGATCAGGCGTATCATCGCCGACGATGAGGCGAAGCCGGCTGCGGCTGCGCCGGCCCCTGCGCCAGCGCCGCCGCCGCGTGCTCCCGAACCTGTCGCGAAGGCGCCGCCGAAGGCACCACCGCCGCGGGTCGTGCCACCGCCAAAGCCGGTCGAGACCAAACCCGCGCCTGCGCCGGTAAAGAACAGCCAGGACGAGATCGACGCGATGCTCGCCGGTCTCGATGCCGACACCACGGTCGAGGAAGTTCGCCCCACGCCGGCTCCGCCTCCTGCCGAAGACGTGTTCGAGCTGACCGAGCAGATGGCGGTCGCGGAGACAGCCGTTTCAGACGATCGAGCCGCAAAACGACATCGAATTCGCCGAACCGCCGCCCGAGCCGCCAAAACCGTCTCGCGTCTTCGAGGAGCGGGTGAGGGAGCGGGTCGTCGAGGAGGTGGCGCCGGTGGCGCGTCCCTTGATGTCGCAATCGACCGTGGCCGCGGTCGATTCCGCCTTCAACGCGCTGGCGCAGACGGTTCTCAGCAACAATGCGCGCACACTGGAAGATCTGGTCAAGGAGATGCTGCGGCCGATGCTGAAGACGTGGCTCGACGACAATTTGCCGAAGTTGGTCGAAAAGATCGTCCGCGCCGAGATCGAGCGGGTTTCCCGCGGCCGCTGATCGCAAGCCGCCTCAGGCTTCGGTCAAACCGCTGGTAAGTATTTGATCAGCAATTGATCTTTGAATGTGTTGACTTGCCACCCTCGCGGGGCTTTTTAGGCCGGTCCGTCAGAACCTTAGTCCCGGATATGATCGAAAAGACCTACCAGCCTGCGGATATCGAAGGCCGCATGTCGAAGCTTTGGGAAGACGCCGGCGCGTTCCGCGCCGGGCGTGCGGAGGTGCGTGGCGCAAAGCCGTTCACCATCGTCATTCCGCCGCCGAACGTCACCGGCTCCCTGCACATGGGCCACGCGCTCAACAACACGCTGCAGGACATCCTCTGCCGTTTCGAGCGGATGCGCGGACGGGACGTGCTTTGGCAGCCGGGCACCGACCATGCCGGCATCGCGACGCAGATGGTGGTCGAGCGGCAGCTGATGGAGCGGCAGGAGCCGAACCGCCGCAGCATGGGCCGCGAAAAATTCCTCGATCGCGTGTGGCAATGGAAGGCCGAAAGCGGCGGCACCATCGTCAACCAGCTGAAACGCCTTGGCGCCTCCTGCGACTGGTCGCGCGAGCGCTTCACCATGGACGAGGGCCTTTCGCGCGCCGTGCTGAAGGTGTTCGTCGAGCTTTATCGCGAAGGGCTGATCTACAAGGACAAGCGGCTGGTCAACTGGGACCCGGCGCTGCTGACCGCGATCTCCGATCTCGAAGTCGAGCAGCTCGAGGTGAAGGGCCACATGTGGCACTTCCGCTATCCGCTGGTCGATGATCCGTCGCAATATGTCTGCATCGCCACCACGCGGCCCGAGACCATGCTGGGCGACGGCGCCGTCGCCGTGCATCCGGACGACGAGCGCTACAAGCATCTCGTCGGCAAGCTCGTGCGGCTGCCGCTGGCCGAGCGCCTGATCCCGGTGATCGCCGACGAATATCCGGATCCCGAGAAGGGATCCGGCGCGGTGAAAATCACCGCGGCGCACGACTTCAACGACTTCGATGTCTGGCAGCGGCATCGCCACAAGGATTACTTCACCAAGCAGCTCAACGGCGGCCTGATCAACCTGTTCACGCCCGCAGCCGAGTTGAACGAAAACTGCCCGCCGCAGTATCGCGGGCTCGATCGCTACGTCGCGCGCAAGCGCATCGTCGCCGATCTCGAGGCGCTGGGTCTGGTCGACAAGATCGAGCCGCATGTGCACATGGTGCCGCACGGCGACCGCTCCGGCGTCGTGATCGAGCCGTACCTGACCGATCAGTGGTACGTCGACGCCAAGACGCTGGCGCGGCCGGCGCTCACGGCCGTGCAGAACGGCTCGACCAGGTTCGTGCCGAAGAACTACGAGAAGACCTACTTCGAGTGGATGGAGAACATCCAGCCGTGGTGCATCTCGCGCCAGCTCTGGTGGGGCCACCAGATCCCGGCCTGGTACGGACCGGACGGCAAGGTATTCGTCGCCGAGACCGAGGAAGAGGCGGTGGGCCATGCGCTCGGCTACTACGCCGAGCAGGAGGTCATCACGCCGGAGCAGGGCCGCGAGATGGCGCTCGACCCGGCAAAGCGCGAGGGCTTCATCACCCGCGATGAGGACGTGCTCGATACCTGGTTCTCATCGGCGCTGTGGCCGTTCTCGACGCTCGGCTGGCCGGACGACACGCCGGAGGTGAAGCGCTACTACCCGACCAACACGCTCGTCACCGGCTTCGACATCATCTTCTTCTGGGTGGCCCGCATGATGATGATGGGCCTGCAGTTCATGAAGGAGGTGCCCTTCAAGGACATCTACATCCACGGCATCGTGCGCGACGACAAGGGCGCGAAGATGTCGAAGTCGAAGGGCAACGTGGTCGATCCGCTGGATCTGATCGACGCCTTCGGCGCGGACGCGCTGCGCTTCACGATGGCATCGCTCGCAACGCCTGGGCGCGACGTAAAACCGTCGCGGCAGCGCATCGAGGGTTACCGCAATTTTGCGACCAAGCTCTGGAACGCCGCACGCTTTGCGGAGATGAATTCCTGTGCGCTGCCGGCGGACTTCGATCCGAAGAGCGCCAAGGAAACGCTGAACCGCTGGATCGCGCATGAGACCGCGCGCACGGCGCGGGAGGTGACCGAAGCGATCGAGGCCTACCGGTTCAATGACGCGGCGAATGCGGTCTATCGTTTCGTCTGGAACGTCTATTGCGACTGGTATCTCGAACTTGCCAAGCCGGTGTTCGCTGGTCCCGACGGTGCGGCGAAGGCAGAAACGCGCGCGATGGTCGCATGGGCGCGCGATGAGATCCTGAAGCTGCTGCATCCGTTCATGCCGTTCATCACGGAAGAGCTGTGGGAGGTCGCAGCCAGCGCCAAGCGCGACCGCCTGCTGACGCTGACGAGTTGGCCCGCGCTCACCGGGCTCGAGGACGAGAAGGCCGAGGGCGAAATCGGCTGGGTCGTCGACCTCGTGACCGCAGTTCGCTCGCTGCGCTCGGAAATGAATATCGCGCCGGCGACCTTGACCCCGCTCGTGCTGGTGGGACCGTCCGCACAGACGCAGGCGAGGGCAGAGCGCTGGACCGACGTCGTCAAGCGGCTGGCCCGGCTGTCGGAGATTTCGTTTGCGCCTGCGATGCCGCAGGGCGCCGTGCAGTTGCTCGTTCGCGGCGAAGTCGCCGCATTGCCGCTGAAGGGCGTGATCGATTTTGCAGCCGAGAAAACCCGGCTGGAGAAGGAAGTCGCCAAGGCGGACGCCGACATCAAGCGCGTTGACGCAAAACTCGGCAACGCCAATTTCCTCGCGAACGCGCCGGAAGAGGTGGTGGAAGAGCAGCGCGAACGGCGCGAGGAAGCCGAAGCGCGCCGCGCAAAGATCCTCGAGGCGCTGGAGCGGCTGAAGAGCGCTGCTTGACTTGGACCCTCATGGTGAGGAGCCTCGCGCAGCGAGGCGTCTCGAACCATGCGGCCCGGGGGCTTCGCCGGTTCTGATGCCGGGGCCTCGCCCTTCGAGACGGCGCTGCGCGCCTCCTCAGGGTGAGGGGCGTAGCTTAGAGGAGGGATTGATGCTCGATCATGTATCGATCACTGTCTCGGATATTCGCGCAGCCGAACGCTTCTACGACGCCATCATGGCCGCGCTCGGCGCCGTCAAGGTCGGCGCGCGTGACGACTGGCTCGGCTATGGCGAGCGGGCGCGTGCCGAGCATCCAGAACGCGTCTACATCTCCATCCGCAAGGGACCGAGGCCTGAGGACGCCTATGGCCGGCACTGGTGTTTCAAGGCCGCAACGCGCGACCAGGTCGACACCTTCTGGCATGCCGGAGTTGCTGCAGGCGGACAGGACGACGGATCGCCCGGCCTTCGCCAATACCATCCGTCCTATTACGGCGCCTTCCTGCGCGACCCGGACGGCAACCGCGTCGAGGCGGTCTGCCATCTCGAGCCGCTGGACTGAGGCAGAGGCCCGCTCAAGCCTGCGGAAAGCGCTTGCTGACGAAGCGCGAGCCTTTCAACCCGAAACGCCACGGCAAGTCGGCGGCCTTGGTGATGCCGATCCGCACGTCGATGGCGACGTCAGGCTTCGACGTCGCCGCGTGCAGTGAGAACGGCGCCTTGTCCAGCGCCAGTTCGTTGTGCGCGATGTTGATGCCGAGTGCTTCGCAGAGCTTTCCGGGCCCCGAGCACAGCTCGCGCTCGTCCTTCACGCCGCGCCGCCGCTGCATGGTCGGCAGCCCGTACGTCGGCTCAAGCGCGCGAATGAGCACCGCACTGGCGGAGCCTTCCGCCTCGCAAACGAAGTTGAGACACCAGTGAATGCCATAGGAGCGATAGACGTAGGCAAATCCCGCTGGCCCGAACATCACGCGGTTGCGCGGCGTCGGCCCGTTGTAGGAGTGCGCCGCCGGATCGGTGTGGTGATACGCCTCGACCTCGACAATGGTTCCGCCGACAGCGCCAAAGAGCAGGGTGGCGCCGATCAGATCGGGCGCCACGCGGTGCACGCTGCGATCGAAGAACGCCCTGGTCAGGCGCTTGCCGAGTTTTGGCACGGGTTGCTGTTGAAGCATGGGTCAATTCTGAAACAGATGCGGCCTTAGCCGGTTGCAGTGCAGCGCAAGGCGGATTAGGTATCTGTAACACGGGATCGTGCATGGTCGTCGTCATCGATACAGTTTCCCCAAAGCCGCTGCGCCCCCGGCATCCGGAGAAGGCGCATCGGCCGGATATGCCGTCGCCGTCGAAGCCGGACTGGATCCGCGTGCGCGCGCCGAATTCGCGCGGCTACGCCGACACCCGCAAGATCGTGCGCGACAACGGCCTTGTGACGGTCTGCGAGGAGGCCGGCTGCCCCAACATCGGCGAGTGCTGGGACAAGAAGCACGCGACCTTCATGATCATGGGGGACACCTGCACGCGCGCCTGCTCGTTCTGCAACGTGAAGACCGGCATGCCGGAGGCGCTCGAGGCGGCAGAGCCTGAGCGGGTGGCCGATGCGGTCGCAAAGCTTGGGCTCGCGCATGTGGTCGTCACCTCGGTCGATCGCGACGATCTCGCCGACGGCGGCGCGGAGCATTTCGCCCGCACGGTGCGTGCGATCCGCGAGCAATGTCCGTCGACCACGATCGAAATCCTCACGCCGGACTTCCTGCGCAAGGACGGCGCGCTGGAGCTGGTCGTTGCAGCCAGGCCCGATGTGTTCAACCACAACCTGGAAACCGTGCCGTCGCACTATCTCTCGGTGCGGCCCGGCGCGCGCTACTTCCATTCCGTCCGCCTGTTGCAGCGGGTGAAGGAGATCGATCCGACGATCTTCACGAAGTCCGGCATCATGGTCGGGCTTGGCGAGGAGCGGCCCGAGGTGTTGCAGGTGATGGACGACCTGCGCTCGGCCGACGTCGACTTCCTCACCATCGGCCAGTACCTGCAGCCGACGCGCAAGCATCATGCGGTCGAACGCTACATTCCGCCGGATGAATTCGCCGCCTACGAAAAGGTCGCCTACACGAAAGGCTTCCTGATGGTGTCAGCAAGCCCGCTGACCCGTTCCTCGCATCATGCGGGTGAGGATTTCGCCAGGCTCAAGGCGGCGCGGGCGGCCGCCTCGCGCTAGACCATGCAACGCGTACTCGTCCTCGGCTCGTCCGGCTCGGGCAAATCGACCTTTGCCCGCAAGCTCGGCGAGATCACCGGCCTGCCTGTGGTCCATCTCGACCAGTTGTTCTGGGAGCCGGGTTGGGTCCAGGCGCCGAAGCCCGTCTATCTGGAGCGGTTGCATCGGGCGCTCGCCCAGGACCAGTGGATCATCGACGGCAACAATTCATCGACGATGGACTTGCGCCTGCCGCGTGCCGACCGGATCATCCTATTGGATCGCTCGCGCCTTGTGTGCCTCGCGCGGGTCGGATGCAGGATCGCGATGTCCTACGGACAGGTCAGGCCCGACATGGCGCCGGGTTGTCCGGAAAAGATCGACTGGGAATTCCTGAAATACGTCTGGAATTTCCCGAACAGGCATTGGCCGGGAATGCTGGCGGCGATCGACCGGCACACGGCATGGGATCGCGCCACAACCTTGAAGAGCGATACCGAGGCCGCAGCCTTCCTTGCGGCCTTGCGGGCCAGCGCGCGGCAAAGCTGAATACAGGCTGAATGAGCCTAACCTCCATCGGAAAGCTTCGGCGTTGCGGTCCGATTCCCGCTTCGCTAGCTTCGACCAATTCAGGCCACCGTCGACCAAAGAGACCCCAGCGTAGTGAGTAGCCAGACCAAGACTGCCAACGATACCGCCGTGCCTCGCTCGCTTGCGGCGGTCGTCGCAATCTACACGGCGGCGATCTTCCTGAGTGCGGCGCTGCTGTTCGCTGTCCAGCCCATGTTCACCAAGATCGTGCTGCCGCGCTTTGGCGGCTCGCCCTCGGTGTGGGCGGTCGCGATGGTGTTCTTCCAGGGCATCCTGTTGTTCGGCTACGCCTATGCGGATGCGCTGACGCGCTTCGCCGGCCGCCGGCTGGCCCTGCCGATCCACCTCGGCGTGATGCTGGGCGGCGCCATGTTCCTGCCGCTCGCGATCGCGGAAGGGTGGGGCATGCCGACGCCCGGGCGGGAGGAGACGTTCCTGCTCGGCCTGTTCGCCGCCTCGATCGGATTTCCATTCTTCGCGCTGTCGGCGAATGGTCCGTTGCTGCAGGCGTGGTTCGCGCGAAGCGGCCATCCTGACGCGCACAACCCTTACTTCCTCTATGCGGCGAGCAATATCGGCAGCCTGCTGGCGCTGTTCGCCTATCCGGTCGTCGCCGAGCCGCTGTCCAATTTGAGCTCGCAGGTTCAGATCTGGCGTTACGGCTACTACCTCTTGATGGTCCTGATCGCCATCTGCGGCGCGCTCGTGTTCACGCGCAACACCAAAGGCGAGCTGCGGGCCGCGACCGCTGAAGCTGCACCGACGAGGCGACGGATGCTGCACTGGGTGGCGCTTGCCTTCGTGCCTTCGGCGCTGATGGTCGCCGTGACGACGCATGTGACGACCGACGTTGCAGCCGCGCCGTTCCTCTGGGTGCTGCCGCTGTCGCTCTACCTGATCACCTTCATCCTGGTGTTCAGCGAACGCACGTGGATTCCGCAGCGTTACCTTCTGGCGGCTCAACCGGTGCTGATGGTGCTGGTGGTGCTGATGCTGGCGCTCGATGTGCGCACGTGGCTCACCATCGACATCTCGCTGCATCTGCTGTTCTTCTTCGTCACGGCGATGATCTGCCACGGCCAGCTTTCGGCGACCCGGCCGGCGGCGGCCTATCTCACGCGCTTCTACTTCTGCATGTCGCTTGGCGGCGTGCTGGGCGGAATCTTCTCAGGACTGCTGGCGCCGAACGTCTTCTCCTGGATCGCCGAATATCCGATCCTGATCGTTGCGGCCGCGCTGGCGCGTCCGGATTTCATCGCCCCGGAGCGACGGCAGGCGCTGCTCTACGCGGCGCTGGCGCTGCTCATCGCCGTGGCGACGTTGCCCGGGTTGCAGCAAGGCTTTGCGGTCGTGCCGCCCTACAACGGGATCGTCTGGGCGTGCGCCATCGTGCTGGCGGCCGCGGCGCTGCTGTTCCGCAGGATTCCGCTGCGGATCGCGTTGGCGGTCGCAGCCGTGTTCGTGATCACGCGCGTCTATCCGCCAAATGTCCGCCAGCTCGAGACGGTGCGCAGCTTCTTCGGCGTCCACAAGATCGAAGTCACGCCCGACGGCCGCTTCCGCACGCTGCGCCATGGCATGGAGCTGCACGGCGCGCAGCGGCTGACCACCAACGACGGCAAGCCGGTGAACGGCAGGCCGGAGCTGTCGACCTACTATCATCGCGAGTCGCCGATCGCCGAAGTGATCGATGCGGTCCAGGAGAGGAAGGGCGGGCCGGCGAGCATCGCGGTGATCGGCCTTGGCGCCGGTCTCGTCGCCTGTCTTGCGCGGCCGCAGGACCGGCTCGACTACTACGAGATCGATGCCGACGTCATTCGCATCGCCAACGATCCAAAACGCTTCACCTTCATTCGCGACTGCAAGCCCGACACGAAGATCACGCTCGGCGACGCGCGGCTGACGCTCGCAGCCAACGCCGACGCCCGCTACGACCTGATCCTCGTCGATGCGTTCTCGTCCAACTCGATCCCGGTTCACCTGCTGACGCGCGAAGCGCTGAAGGTGTACCTGTCGCGGCTCAATCCGGGCGGTATCATTCTGACCCATATCTCGAACAATCATCTCGACCTGACCGATGTGGTGGCCGCGACCGCCGCCAGCGAAGGGCTTGTCGCGCGTCTGTGGGACGAGGACGAGGTTCCGGGCCGCGATCCGATGATCAAGTTCTCGACCGCGATGATTCTTGCCAGGACGAATGCCGATTTCGGCACGCTGGCCGACTGGGATCTCCAGAAACCGGAGCCGGGACAGGCGCCCTGGAGCGACGATTATTCGAACCTGCTCAGCCCGTTGATCAAGAAGCTGCGGGAAGGGGACGAGTAGGGCGCGGGACAGCCTCCGCAGCGACAGGCCGGTTGCGCAGCGGGCGGCGGGTGTCTAGATGGGACGCAAGACCGGCCTGAGTCGTCCCGCCTGCAATGCCCAGATTTTCCGACAAACGACGCGTCAAACACACCGCCGAGCAAATGTTCGACCTGGTGGCGGATGTCGAGCGCTACCCTGAATTCGTGCCGATGTGCCATTCGCTGCGCGTGCGTCAGCGCACGGCCGGGTCGAACGGGACCGAGACGATCGTTGCCGACATGACGGTCTCGTTCAAGCTGATCCGCGAGACGTTCACCAGCCGCGTCACACTGGACCGTCCGAACTTGCGGATTCTGGTCGAGTACCTTCGCGGGCCCTTCAGCAGCATGGAGAACCGCTGGACGTTCGAACCGCGTGGTGACGCGGCCTGCGACGTCGGCTTCTTCATCGCCTACGAGTTTCGCAGCCGGATGCTCGGGCTGCTCATGGGCGCGATGTTCGACGCCGCGTTCCACCGCTTTGCCGGAGCGTTCGAGAAACGCGCGGACGTGATCTATCGGCCCCCGGCGCCGGCCGCTTGAGCTTGACGACCTTCGCAGGTCCGCGCGCGAGCTCGGTCAGCATCTTCAGCGCCTCGACCACCGAACGCATGCGCACGGGGGTCCGGCCGATCGCGCCAAAACGTTTTTCGCGCGAGATGACGCGGCCGTCGCGCGCGGCGACGGCGAGGTGAACCAGGCCCACCGGCTTGCCGGGCGTGGCGCCGCCGGGGCCGGCGATGCCGGTGACGGCGACCGTGAGATCGGCCTTCGCCTTCTTCAGCGCGCCCGTCGCCATGCTGACGGCGGCTTCCTTGCTGACCGCACCGAAAGTATCCAGCGTCTCGGAGCTGACGCCGAGCAGCTCGTGCTTGGCTTCGTTCGAATAGGTGATGAAGCCGGTGGTGACGACGGCCGAAGAGCCCGGGATATCCACGAGCGAAGCGCAGACGAGCCCGCCGGTGCAGGATTCGGCGGTGGCGATCGTCAGCTTTCGCATCTTGCAGAGGTCGAGCAACGCGCGGGCCAACGACCGAATTTCACTGGCGCTCACGTTGCAGGCTCCACATCAGCTATTGCCATCCCACGGCAAACGAATGGTCGCGCTCGCCGTTGCCGCCATTCCCTCTTCGCGGCCGGTGAAGCCCAAACGTTCGCTGGTGGTCGCCTTCACCGATACACGCGATACCGGCACGTTTGCAATCTCGGCGATGCGGGCACGCATGGCGTCACGGTGCGGGCCGATCTTCGGCCGTTCGCAGATCATCGTGACTTCGAGGCTCGCTATCCTGCCGCCGCGCTCGCGCACCCGCTGCGCGGCGTAATCCAGGAAGCGGTCGGACGAAGCGCCTTTCCACTTCATGTCGGTCGGCGGAAAATGCGAGCCGATATCGCCGTCGGCCAGCGCGCCGAGAATGGCGTCGACCAGGGCATGCAAGCCGACGTCGCCATCGGAATGGGCAAGGAAGCCGCGATTGTGCGGCACGCGAACGCCGCAGATCATCAAGTGATCGCCGTCGCCGAAGGCGTGGACGTCGTAGCCCGTTCCGGTGCGGACATCGCCAAGGGCAGCGCCCAGGCGAGCCTCTTCGCGGGCGAAATCTTCGGGCGTGGTCAGTTTCATGTTCAGATGATCGCCTTCAAAAGTCGCAACGGTCAATCCGGCCCATTCGGCGAGGGCGGCATCGTCGGTGAAATCGTCGCGAGCCTCGCGCGCAGCTTGCTCGTGGGCGGCAAGGATCGTGTCGAACACGAACGACTGTGGTGTCTGCGCAATGCGCAGCTCCGCGCGCGGCGGCGTGCCGACGACGTGACCCGCGGCATCCACCTGTTTGATGGTGTCGGCAACCGCGATCGTCGGGATGGCGGCGCCGGTCTTCGCCGCCGCCTCGATCGCGCGGGCGATGACTGCGGCCGACACGAAGGGACGCGCCGCGTCGTGGATCAGCACGATGTCGGGGGCGACCTCCTTGAGCGCCCTCAAGCCGGCGCAGACGGAGGCTTGGCGGGTCGCGCCGCCGGGCACCGGCGGCAGGTAAGTCAGCCCCTGGGTGGCTTCCACAAACGGTACGCTGTCGTCAGCATGGCAGACCGGCTGCACCCAGTTCACGCTTGGATGCCGGCAAAAGGCGTCTAAAGCGTGTGCAACGACGGTCCTGCCGCCGATGGATCGGAATTGTTTCGGCCCGCCGGGCCCGGCGCGGAGCCCGCGGCCGGCGGCGACAATGATGGCAGCTGTACGAGGAGGCATGGGACTCTTGGGGTCAACAGGGGGCTATTCGGTTCAAGCAGGTGCCCTGTCGCGGCATGCCCTTAACATGATGTGGCGCACAGAAATGGATGATTTCTGCGGCCTGTGGGTGGCTTGAGAACTTTTGCTGCGCTGCACTTGCGTCCGCCGCAAAAATGGCTAATGTGTAGGCAATGCCTGCCTTTGCCTAAATTTTGCGCGCGGTGCGGTCACAATGGGGTGGCCAGCCGGAGACTTGATCGGAAGAATGGCGACCAGCCCGTCACATCTGAAGCCTCTGGCGATCGGTGGGATCTCCATCAACGTCCCGATCGTGCTCGCGCCGATGTCGGGCGTGACGGATGCCCCCTTCAGAAAGCTTGCGGCGGAACTTGGCGCCGGCCTTGTCGTCTCCGAGATGACGGCCAGCGACGACCTTGCAAAGGGCAGGCCGATTGCGCGGCTGCGCTGCGAGGCGTCTGGCGTCGGCCCGCACGTCGTGCAGCTCGCAGGCTGCGAGACGCAATGGATGGCCGAAGGCGCGCGGATTGCGGAAGCCGCAGGCGCCGACATCATCGACATCAATATGGGTTGCCCGGCGCGCCACGTCACGAACGGCGAGGCAGGATCAGCGCTGATGCGCGATCTCGATCACGCCCTGCGGCTGATCGATGCGACCGTCGGCGCCGTGTCGGTGCCGGTGACGCTGAAGATGCGGCTCGGCTGGGATCACAATTCGATCAACGCACCGGAACTGGCGCAGCGGGCGGAAGCGGCGGGCGTAAAACTCATCACCGTTCACGGCCGCACGCGCTGCCAGTTCTACAAGGGGCAGGCGGACTGGAGCGCAGTTCGCGCCGTCAGGGATGCCGTCAAGATCCCGCTCGTCGTCAACGGCGACATCCTGTCGTTCGAGGATGCGCGCGAGGCGCTGGCGCAGTCGGGCGCCGACGCCGCCATGATCGGCCGCGGCGCGCAGGGCCAGCCCTGGCTGCCCGGGCAGATCGGACGCCGCCTCGCACATGGCGCGATCGAGACGGAACCGTCGCTGCAGACCCAGTTGAAGTTCCTGCTGGCCCTCTACGAGGGCGTGCTTGAGCACTACGGCGTTCGCGTCGGCCTGCGCCACGCACGAAAGCATCTCGGCTGGGCGCTCAACGTTGCTGGTGGTGCTGCCGGCGTGTCGCTCGAAATCCTGACACGCTGGCGCCAGGCCGTGCTGACGTCGGAGCAGCCTTCGGATGTGAAGAAGTCGCTCGGTGACGCGTTCGACGACTTTGCCTGGAGAGCCGCAGCATGAACGTTGCTGCCGAAAAGCGCGTAAGACTGCCGAGCGACGGCGAAGCCATCCTCAATGCGCTGCCAAACCCGGTGCTGCTGGTGGCGCCCGACGGCAAGATCGTCGACGCCAATATCGCCGCCGAATCCTTCTTCGAGATCTCCAGCCAGTTGCTGCAGCGGCAATCGCTGAAGGAGCTGATCCCGTTCGGCAGCCCGCTGCTCTCGCTTGTCGATCAGGTGCGCGCCAAGGGCTCGCCGGTCAATGAATACAAGGTCGATCTCGGCACGCCGCGCATCGGCGGCGATCGCCAGGTCGACCTGCACGTCGCACCTCTGGCCGAGCGCCCGGGCCACATCGTCATCATGCTTCAGGAGCGCACCATCGCCGACAAGATGGACCGGCAGCTGACGCATCGCAGCGCTGCGCGCTCGGTGATCGCGCTTGCCGCCATGCTCGCGCATGAAATCAAGAACCCGCTGTCGGGAATTCGCGGCGCGGCGCAACTGCTCGAGCAGTCGGCGCCGCCGGAAGACCGGCAGCTGACGCGGCTGATCTGCGACGAAGCAGACCGTATCGTCACGCTGGTCGACCGCATGGAAGTGTTCGGCGACGAGCGCCCCGTGGCGCGCGGGCCGGTGAACATTCATTCCGTGCTCGACCACGTCAAACGCCTCGCGCAGTCGGGCTTCGCGCGCAACATCAAGATCGTCGAGGATTACGACCCGTCGTTGCCGCCGGTGCTCGCCAACCAGGACCAGCTCATCCAGGTGTTCCTGAATCTGGTCAAGAACGCCGCCGAAGCGGTCGCCGACCTGGACTCGGAGGCCGAAATCCAGCTCACCACGGCATTTCGTCCGGGCGTCCGCTTGACGCTGCCGGGCACCAAATCGCGCGTGTCGTTGCCGCTCGAATTCTGCGTCAAGGACAACGGGCCCGGCGTGCCTGACGATCTCCTGCCCAATCTTTTCGATCCGTTCGTGACGACCAAGCCGACCGGCAGCGGCCTCGGCCTGGCCCTTGTCGCCAAGATCATCGGCGATCACGGCGGCATCATCGAGTGCGATTCACAGCCGCGCAAAACCATTTTTCGGGTCCTGATGCCGATCTATTCCGGCTCGGCGAGGGACCAAAACAAGAGCGCCAGCGAACCGGGAACGTTGGCGCAGGCCTCGCAGGTTAAGCGATGAGGAAGCAGTAAAATGCCCGCAGGAAGCATTCTGGTCGCCGACGACGATACGGCGATCCGTACGGTTCTCAATCAGGCGCTGTCGCGCGCAGGTTACGAGGTGCGGCTGACCGGCAACGCCGCAACGCTGTGGCGATGGGTCAGCCAGGGCGAGGGCGATCTCGTCATCACCGATGTGGTGATGCCCGACGAGAACGCATTCGACCTGTTGCCGCGCATCAAGAAGATGCGGCCGAATCTGCCGGTCATCGTCATGAGCGCGCAGAACACGTTCATGACCGCGATCCGCGCCTCGGAGCGCGGAGCCTATGAGTATCTGCCAAAACCCTTCGACCTGAAGGAATTGATCGCCATCGTCGGCCGCGCCCTCTCCGAGCCGAAGGAGCGGCAGATCCGCGTCGCCGACGAAACCGAGTTCGACGCGATCCCGCTGGTCGGCCGCTCGCCGGCGATGCAGGAAATCTATCGCGTGCTGGCGCGGCTGATGCAGACCGATCTCACGGTGATGATCTCCGGCGAGTCGGGCACCGGCAAGGAGTTGGTGGCGCGCGCGCTGCACGACTACGGCAAGCGCCGCAACGGCCCGTTCGTCGCCGTCAACATGGCGGCGATCCCGCGCGACCTGATCGAGTCGGAATTGTTCGGCCACGAGCGCGGCGCGTTCACCGGCGCCAACACACGGGCATCCGGACGCTTCGAGCAGGCCGAAGGCGGCACGCTGTTCCTCGACGAAATCGGCGACATGCCGATGGAAGCGCAGACGCGATTGCTGCGCGTGCTGCAGCAGGGCGAATACACCACCGTCGGCGGCCGCACGCCGATCAAGACCGACGTGCGGATCATCGCTGCGACCAACAAGGATCTGCGCATCCTGATTCAGCAGGGGCTGTTCCGCGAAGACCTGTTCTTCCGCCTGAACGTCGTGCCGCTGCGGCTGCCGCCCTTGCGCGAACGCATCGAGGATCTGCCCGACCTCATCCGTCACTTCTTCGCGCTGGCCGAGAAGGACGGCCTGCCGCCGAAGAAGCTCGATGCCCAGGCGCTCGAGCGGATGAAGCAGCATCGCTGGCCGGGCAACGTGCGCGAACTGGAAAATCTCGCGCGACGGCTTGCGGCGCTGTATCCGCAGGAGGTGATTACCGGTTCGGTGATCGAGGGCGAGCTCGCGCCGCCCGCCGTGATATCGAGCGGCAGCGCGCCGCAGACCATCGACAACCTCGGCGGCGCGGTCGAACTCTATCTCTCGACCCATTTCGCAGGGTTCCCGAACGGCCTGCCGCCGCCGGGCCTCTATCATCGGATCCTGCGCGAGATCGAAGTGCCGCTACTGACCGCAGCGCTTGCTGCAACCCGCGGCAACCAGATCCGTGCCGCCGATCTCTTGGGCGTCAACCGCAACACATTGCGCAAGAAGATTCGCGACCTCGACATCCAGGTCTTCCGCTCGGGGGGCTAACTCACTGTCTCCCAAAAGAGACACAGCCCTTAGACCGCCGCCGTGGATGACCGGCCTTGAAATTGCCGGCGCGCCGTGGAAATGTCGCATTTCGGCAACAATCGTTGTATGATTGCATCAGTCGGTGCTTCGGCGCCGCCTGATTCCGCCAACTGCGCACAAACTCGCCAATGACTACTGCCGAAGCGGCAACAGAGATGCTGGATTCTCCAGCCGCCGAGCCTCGCAGCTGGTCGCTGCGGCGCCTGCTGGCCGATTGTCGCCGTGGTGCTGGCGCTGCTGTCGGCCTTCCTCACATTCGTGGTGCTGACCGGGCTGACGCCGATCGTCCCGACCCACGAAATCGTCATCACCTTCCTCGGCATCAACTCGGCGACGATCCTGCTGCTCCTGACCATCATCGGGGCCGAGGTCTGGCAGGTCGTCCAGGCGCGCCGGCGGGGCAGGGCGGCCTCTCGCCTGCATGTCCAGATCGTGGCGCTGTTTTCGGTGATCGCCGTGCTGCCGGCGGTGCTGGTCGCAGCGGTTGCCAATATCACGCTCGATCGTGGCCTCGACCGGCTGTTCAACACGCGCACCAAGGCGGTGATCGAGAACTCGGTGGTGGTCGCGCACGCCTATGTGCAGGAGAACGCGCGGCAGATCGCCGGCGACATGATCGCCATGGCCAACGAGCTGGCCCGCGCGCGGCCGCTGCTCGACCAGGATCGCGACAGCTTCCGCCGCTACTTCCACGTCCGGCGCCCAGGCGCGCAACCTGCCTGTCGCCATGCTGATCGACAAGGACCGCAACGTTCGTGGAGTCGGCATCGATCGGCATCAACCAGGCCGTCTTTGCGACGCCTGAGCCGGAAATCCTGACCAACGTCACGGAAGACAATCCGGAGTTTGCCGTCTACGACAACTACGTGGCGGCGGTGATCCGCCTGCGCGCCTACGACGATACGTTCCTCTATGTCGCACGGTTGCTCGATCCGCGCGTCGTCAGCCGCCTGCAGCTGACGCAGGCAGGGCGCCGCGGAGTTTGCGGAACTGGAATCGCGGCGGCTCGGCATCCAGGTCGCGTTCGCGCTGATGTTCACCGTCATCGCGCTGACGCTGCTGACGTCCTCGGTGCTGATCGGACTGAACTTCGCCAACTGGCTGGTGGCGCCGATCCGCCGCTTGATGGCGGCCGCCGATCTCGTCTCGACCGGTGACTTGAAGGTCCAGGTTCCAGTCAACAAGTCGGAGGGCGATCTCGCCAATCTGGGCTCGACCTTCAACAAGATGACGAGCGAATTGCGCACCCAGCGCGACGATCTGGTGCGCGCGAGCGACGTGATCGACAGCCGCCGGCGCTTCATCGAAGCGGTACTGTCCTCGGCCAGCGCCGGTATCATCGGCGTCGACGAGGAGAACAAGATCGCGGTGCTGAACCGTTCGGCCGAGAAGCTGATCGGTCGTCCGGAATCGGAAGCGCTCGGTCATCTGCTGTCGGAGATCGTGCCCGAACTGAACGAGATGATCGCGTCCGCGCGCGAGGGCATGCAGCGGCTCGTGCAGGGCCAGATTGCCATCAGCCGCGCCGGCAAGGACCGCACTCTGTCGGTGCGCGTCAGCGCCGAGCAGAGCGGTCACACGCAGGACAGCTACATCATCACGCTGGACGACATCACCGAGCTCGTGTCGGCGCAGCGGACCTCCGCCTGGGCCGACGTCGCGCGCCGCATCGCGCACGAGATCAAGAACCCGCTGACGCCGATCCAGCTGTCTGCCGAAAGAATCCGCAGAAAATACGGAAAAGTGATCGTCGAAGATCGAACCGTATTCGACCAATGTACCGACACAATCGTGCGTCAGGTGGATGATATCCGACGCATGGTGGACGAATTCTCTCGCTTCGCGCGTATGCCCAAGCCTGTCATCGAGAACGAAGATGTGGCCGATACGGTGCGTCAGGTCGTATTCCTGATGCGCGTCGGCCATCCTGATATCGATATCGACAGCGAGATCAAGGAAGACCCGATGCCTGCACGGTTCGACCGGCGGCTGATTTCCCAAGGCCTTCAGAACATTATCAAGAATGCTTCAGAAGCGATCGCAGCTGTGCCGCCTGGCGGAGCTCGGCAAGGGCCGGATCGAGGTGCGCGCCGCGCGCGACGGCGACGACATCGTCATCGATGTGATCGACAACGGCGTCGGCTTGCCGAAGGAAAGCAGGTCGCGGCTGCTGGAGCCGTATGTGACGACGCGCGAGAAGGGGACCGGCCTTGGGCTGGCGATCGTCGGTCGCATTCTCGAAGATCACGGCGGACGCATCGAGCTCAACGACGCCTCGCAGATCATCCCGGGTCAGCGGGGCGCATGGATGCGGCTTCGGTTTGCTGCGGCGGCCGCGGCCGCCGCAACCGAAGCCGGATGTTGCAAGTGCCGAAGCTACCGCAGCTGCCAAGTAAACGAAGCGAACCAAGATCATGGCCCATGATATCCTGATCGTCGATGATGAGGCGGACATCCGCGACCTGGTCGCCGGGATTCTGGAGGACGAGGGATTCGGTGCGCGCACCGCGCGCGACAGCGACACGGCGTTAGCCGAAATCACCAATCGGCGTCCGAGCCTGGTGTTTCTCGACATCTGGATGCAAGGCAGCAAGCTCGACGGGCTGCAGCTTCTCGAGGCCATCAAGCAGGACCACGCGGACGTGCCGGTGGTGATGATCTCCGGCCACGGCAACATCGAGACCGCGGTCGCGGCCATCAAGAAGGGCGCCTACGATTTCATCGAGAAGCCCTTCAAGGCCGACCGGCTGATCCTGGTGGCAAACCGGGCGCTCGAGACGTCGCGGCTGAAACGCGAAGTCAAGGAACTGAAGCAGGTCTCGCCTGTGTCATCGTCGATGGTCGGCCACTCGCCGACCATGAACCAGCTGCGCCAGACGGTGGAGCGTGCGGCGAAGGCCAACAGCCGCATCATGATCGTCGGTCCGTCGGGTGGCGGCAAGGAGCTTGCCGCGCGCATGCTGCACGGCATGTCGAGCCGCGCCGAGGGCCCGTTCGTCGTCATCAACGCCGCCGCGATCGTGCCCGAACGCATGGAGGTCGAGCTGTTCGGCGTCGAACAGTCGAACGGCGAATATCAGCGCAAGGCCGGCGCGCTCGAGGAGGCGCATGGCGGCACCTTGTTCCTCGACGAGGTCGCCGACATGCCGCGCG
Source organism: uncultured Alphaproteobacteria bacterium (assembly GCA_963757845.1). Classification (GTDB taxonomy): domain Bacteria; phylum Pseudomonadota; class Alphaproteobacteria; order Rhizobiales; family Xanthobacteraceae; genus P52-10. The sequence goes on along the minus strand of CAVWTB010000011.1, from coordinate 40,699 downwards.
AGACGCAAAGCAAGATCCTGCGCGTGCTGGTGGATCAGACCTTCCAGCGCGTCGGCGGCATGACCAAGGTCAATGTCGATGTGCGCATCGTCTCGTCGACCACCCGCAACCTCGAGATCGAGATCGCCGAAGGCCGTTTCCGCGAAGACCTTTATCACCGCCTGTCGGTGGTGCCGATCCGCGTGCCGCCGCTGTCGGACCGCCGCGAGGACATCCCGGAGCTGGTCGAATACTTCATGGACCAGATCTCGATCGCCACCGGACTGCCGAGGCGCAAGATCGGTGCGGACGCCATGGCGGTGCTGCAATCGCATATCTGGCCGGGCAATGTCCGGCAGCTGCGCAACAACGTCGAACGGCTGATGATCCTCGCCGGCGGCGATCCGGACGCCACGATCACCGCCGATATGCTGCCGCAGGACGTGGGCTCGATGGTGCCGGCCATGCCCACGGGCCACAACGGCGAGCACATCATGGGATTGCCGCTGCGCGAGGCGCGCGAGGTCTTCGAACGTGACTACCTGATCGCGCAGATCAGCCGCTTCTCCGGCAACATCTCGCGCACCGCGGAGTTCGTCGGCATGGAGCGCTCTGCGCTCCACCGCAAACTGAAGGCGCTCGGCGTCGGATAACGAGAAGCGAGCGCGATGGCGATCGCATCGCTATCGCGCTCGAGTTTATTGTTCGAGCATGATCTTTTCGGAAAACCGGTACCCACTTTTCGGGATCATGCTCCAGGGGACCATGGGGACAGATGTCACGGATTGCCTATGTCAACGGCCGCTATCTGCCGGCACGTGATGCCAGCGTGAATGTCGAGGATCGCGGCTATCAGTTCGCCGACGGCGTCTATGAGGTCTGCGAAGTGCGCGACGGCAAGCTCGTCGACGCGCCAAGACACCTCGCTCGCCTGCAGCGCTCCCTCGGCGAACTGCGCATCGCCGAACCGATGCCGCTTGCCTCGCTCGAATTCGTGATGCACGAGACCGTACGCCGCAACCGCGTCAACTACGGCCTGGTCTATCTTCAGATCACCCGCGGCGTCGCGCGGCGTGATCACGCGTTTCCATTGCAGAAGGTCGCGCCGAGCGTGGTCGTGACGGCAAAGAACCTCAGCTACGAGAAGAATCAGGAGACCGCACGCAAAGGTATTGCGGTCATCACGACACCGGAAAACCGGTGGCCGCGCGTCGACATCAAATCGGTATCGCTGTTGCCGAATGTGCTCGCAAAACAGGCAGCGCGCGAGGCCGGCGCCTACGAAGCATGGTTCGTCGACGGGGCAGGGTTTGTCACCGAGGGCTCGTCCAGCAACGCCTGGATCGTGACGACCGACGGCCGTGTGGTCACGCGGAAGGCGGACAACCACATCCTCTCCGGCATCACGCGCGCGGTGCTGATGAGCGTGCTCGAGGCACTGCAATTGCGTCTGGAGGAGCGCGCCTTCACGGCCGCTGAGGCCTACGGCTCGGCCGAAGCCTTCGTGACATCCGCAAGCCAGATCGTGATGCCGGTGGTCAAGATCGACGGCCGCACAATCGGCGACGGCAAACCGGGTTCCGTTTCAGCGCGCCTGAGAGAAGAATTTCATCGCTTCGCCCACTTGTCGTGAAATCGATTGATTTATTTCCGCCCGATTTGTGCATCGGCCTTGCCTAAGAACACGGCCTGCCATCTAATTGGGCTTGTCGGGCGGCCGAACGGGACATTCGGAAGCGCGATGGTTGGCTATTTCGTGGTGCGAAATCGCGAGATTGGCTGATCGAAGTTACAAGAAACGAGAAAAGACAATCACGGGACAAAAACAATGGCGGCCGAACGCGCACAAAATCTACAAGACACCTTCCTGAACCACGTCAGAAAAACAAAAACGCCACTCACGATCTTCCTGGTCAACGGAGTAAAACTGCAAGGCATCGTCACCTGGTTTGACAATTTCTGCCTTCTGCTCCGGCGCGACGGACACTCGCAGCTTGTCTACAAGCACGCGATCTCGACCATCATGCCGGGCGCTCCGATCCAGTTGTTCGAGGGGAGCGAGGACGCACCAGCTTGAGAAAGACCTGATTGGAACCCCGGCAAAGACAAGATGGGGAGCCGACCGTCCAAGGTCGGCCGGGGGCAAGACAGCAGGACGGGTCCTGGTGATTGGCCCGTACCTGCGACAACGGCCTGGCGATGGAGGCGCGGCAACGGACGCCGCGCTTTCGCGCAACGTCGGTGCGCGCCTTGAGGAAGCAACCGGGCTTGCCCGCGCCATCGACCTCGACGTGCAGGACGCGATCATTGCCCCGATCAGCCAGATCCGTCCCGCGACCTACCTCGGCAAGGGCAAGGTCGAGGAGATCGCCGGTCTCGTGAGCACGCACAAGGTCGAGCTCGTGGTGACGGATTGCGCGCTGTCGCCGGTGCAACAGCGCAATCTCGAGAAGGCGTGGAACGCCAAGGTGCTCGATCGCACCGGGCTGATCCTGGAGATTTTTGGACGGCGCGCAAAGACCCGCGAGGGATCGCTGCAGGTCGAGCTCGCCCATCTCAACTACCAGCGCAGCCGGCTGGTGCGATCGTGGACGCACCTTGAGCGGCAGCGTGGCGGCTTCGGCTTCCTCGGCGGACCGGGCGAAACCCAGATCGAAGCCGACCGCCGCATGATCGGCGAGCGCATCGTCCGCATCGAGAACGAGTTGAAGAAGGTGCAGGCGACGCGACGGCTGCATCGCGCCGGACGCAAGCGCGTGCCGTACCGGATCGCAGCGCTGGTCGGCTACACCAATGCCGGCAAGTCGACGCTGTTCAACCACCTCACGCGCGCCGAAGTGCAGTCGGCGGACATGCTGTTCGCAACGCTCGATCCGACATTGCGCGCACTTCACCTGCCGCATGGCGGCAAGGCGATGCTGTCGGATACGGTCGGCTTCATCTCCGAGCTGCCGACCATGCTGGTAGCCGCCTTCCGCGCGACGCTGGAGGAAGTGCTCGAGGCCGACGTGATCGTGCACGTGCGCGATATCTCGCAGGCCGACAGCGATGCGCAGAAGCTGGACGTCGAGACCGTGCTGCGCCAGCTCGGCCTCAATCCGTCGGACGAAGAGCGCATCATCGAGGTCTGGAACAAGATCGATCGCTTCGATCGCGGTCGAGCAGGAGCGCCTTGCAAACATTGCGGCACGCCAGCCTGAGCAACGGCGGCCGCTGCTGGTGTCTGCGGTGACCGGGCAGGGGACGTCCGAACTCTTGATGGCGATCGAGACACGGCTCGCTGCGACCAAGCGGTTGCTGCGCGTGACGCTCGATTCATCGGACGGCGCGGGCATGAGCTGGCTCTATCGCCACACCGAAGTGCTGAACAAGGACGTGGACGACGAGCGGGTCGAGATGACCGTTCGCGCGGAGGAAAGCCGGCGCGAGGCGATCCTGCATCGTTTCGCGGGCCGGGTGACCGAGACGGAGACCGCGGCCTGATCGGTCGCGACGTGCGCTAGTCGATCCCGTTCGCCTTGGCCTCATCCCAAAGCTTGTCCATCTCGTCCAAAGACACCTCTTCGAGCTTGCGGTCCTGCGCGACGATCCGGTTCTCGACATAGGCGAAACGCCGCTCGAACTTTGCGTTCGTCGCCCGCAGCGCGCTTTCCGGATCGATGCCGGCAACGCGCGCAAGGTTGATGGCGGTGAACATCAGGTCGCCGATCTCCTCGGCGATGTGGCCATTGTCGCCGGAGGCGAGAGCAGCCTCGATCTCACTGGTCTCCTCCCTGATCTTGTCGAGCACGGGACCAGGTTCGCGCCAGTCGAAGCCGACCGTTGCGACCTTCTTCTGAAGCTCGTACGCGCGCGTCAGCGCCGGCACGCCCGCTTTCACCGAAGCGAGCAAGGATGACTCAGCCTCCTCGCGTTGCGGATTGCGCGCCGCGCGCTCGGCCTTCTCCTGCTTCTTGATGACGTCCCAGGTCCCCTTGATCTGCTCTTGCGTCGCGGGACCTGCGGTGTCGCCGAAAACGTGCGGATGCCGGCGAATGAGCTTGTCAGTGATGGCTTTGACCACGTCACCAAAATCGAAGGCCTTTTCCTCTTCGGCCATGCGCGCGTGGAAGACGACTTGCAGCAGGAGATCGCCGAGCTCCTCGCGCAGATCGTCCAGGTCGTCGCGGGCGATCGCGTCGACAACCTCATAGGCTTCTTCGATGGTGTAGGGCGCAATGGTCGCGAAGGTTCTGCTCGACATCCCACGGACAGCCGGTCTTCGGCGTCCGAAGCGCAGCCATGATCTCGATCAGACGGTGGACATCGCGGGAAGGGGTCATTTCGTACCTGTCGTTCATAGTCACAAGATGAGACCGCCATCGACCACGATGGTCTGGCCGACGATATAGGAGGCAAGCGGCGACGCCAGGAACAGCGCTGCGCCAGCCATATCGGCCGGCGTGCCGAGGCGTCCGAGCGGAATTTGTTGCAAGGCCGCTTCCAGACGCTTTGGATTTGCGGTCGTGACCTTTGTCAGCTTGCTGTCGACCAGGCCCGGCGCGATGCCGTTCACGCGGATACCGTCGGTGGCCCACGCTTGCCCGAGCGTACGCGTCAGGCCGACGGCGCCGGTCTTCGAGGCGTTGTAGGCCGGATTGCCCTTGGTCGCATGATAGGCGGCGGTCGAGCTGACGATGATGAGCGAGCCCTGCGTCGCCTTCAGCATGGCGTGAAACTTCGCCGCGCACGCCATCAGGCTCATCAGGTTGACCTCGACGACTTTGCGAAAGCCCGCCATCTCGAACTCGCCGCGCTGGTAGACGACCGTGCCCTGGGCGAGGATCAGGACGTCGAGTGTGTCAAATGGCGGCTGCAGCCCTTCAATGGCTTGGGGACTGCTCACGTCGAGCTGTGTGTAGTGCAGTCCCTCGAGGTCCGATCCCTCTTCGAGCTTGTAATCCGCCGCGCCGGGCCTCGTGCCGAACACATGGACCGTTGCACCATGGCCGCGAAAGGCCTGCGCCATGCCGTTGCCGATGCCGCTGGAGCCGCCAATCACGAGGACGGTCCGTCCCGTCTGATCCAGTTCGTTTGCCGCCACTGCAGTGCCTCCGGATTGCTCCAGTAAGTTACGAATTGGAGCGTACACGAGGGGGAACAGCAAGGCTGTGATCAGCGGACAACCTGCTTTCGCACAAAAGCGTGCAGGGCCCGCGCCGGCCGGGCACGCTCACCCTTGCGGAAGACGAGTGCCAGCTCGGTCTCGACGGCGAGCCCTTCGATTCGACGTCGCACCAATTCTCCGCGCTGCTCGCCCGGCGCCAGGAACCAGCCCGTGGACATCGCCAGTTTTCCCGATTGGCGCACGTGGCGTGCAAGCGCCAGTTCGGTACTTTCCGCGGGGATCACAACCGTTGCGCCGGCATTCTTCAGAAACTGCATGACGGGCTCCATCAGCTCCGGGCCATGGGCAGCCGGCCCGAGCATCAGCACCGATTGACCGGACAATGCTTGCGCGGGCACGACCGTGAACTTCGTCAGCGGCGAGTTCGCGGGCAGCATCAAATCAAGGGGGCGCCGCTGCAGCACGAGCCGCGGCAGATGGGCGGGAAACAGCAGTTCGCCGCGATCCCACACGCCACCGCGACGCGAAACCGGGCATCCGACCAACAACGCCGCATCGAGTTCGCCACGCAGCAGCGCATTGACGTGGTTCATCTGCAGGCGATTGTCGATCTCAATCTGCAGATCTGGATGAGCGGAGGTGAATGCGTCCAGCAGGGCGACGCGCTCCGGTAGCTGCTGCTGGTACACGGCGCTGCCCAACTTCATGGTCGAGCGCGCCTTGCCGCGGATGTCGTCGATGCTTCGCTTCAGCCGCTCTTCATCCTTCAGCAGGGCGTCGACGAGCGGCAGCAGACGCTTTCCTTCCGCGGTCAGTTCAATTCGCCGCGTTGTTCGTCGCAGCAGTCCGAAGCCAAGCGCAAGCTCCAGCTTCCTCAGCTGCGCCGACACCGTCGGCTGCCGCACACCCAGGCTTTCGGCCGCTCGGCTCACCGAGCCTTCGCGCACGGTGGCGAGAAAGGCGCGCAGTGTCTTGGCCTCGAAGGACATATCCAATTATAGACTGCTAATCTATATATCGAGGAGCCTAATCTATTGGACGAGGCAATTCCGGCGAGCGTTAGCCTCGCGCGAACAATCGCAAGAACCTCGAGGAAACCCGCGAGGAAACCTCTATGGTTGACCGGGTCTTGGACAACGCGATCGCCGACCCCAGAACCTACGCGAACCCCGACGCGTTCCATCCGCTGTTCGCCCGCTTGCGGCGGGAGGATCCCCTTCACTGGACGGAGCCGGAGGGCTTCCGCCCGTTCTGGGCGGTGACCAAGCATGCGGACATCAACGAAATCGAGCGGCAGAACGACCGCTTCCTGAACGACCCGCGGCTCGTCCTGCTTCCAATCGCGGTCGAGAAGGAGATGACACCGGGCCGCTCCAGCCTCTTCCGCACGCTGGTGAGCATGGACGACCCCGACCATCGCACCTATCGCGGCATGACCAACGCATGGTTCATGCCGCCGAACATGCGTAAGCTGGAGGCATCGATCGACGCGCTCGCGCGTGAGTATGTCGATCGCCTGGTGAGTTTCGGCGGATCGTGCGACTTCGTGCGCGAGGTTGCGGTCTGGTATCCGTTGCGCGTGATCATGACGATCCTCGGTGTGCCGCCTTCGGACGAGGCGTTCATGCTGAAACTCACGCAGGAAATCCTGGGCTCGACCGACCCTGAGCTGAGCCGCGATGGCCGGCCGGGAAGCACGCGGAAGTCGGCTGAGGATTTCTTCGACTATTTCCGCAGGATCGTCGCGGACCGTCGCAAAAACCCGCGCGATGACGTCGCAAGCGTGATCGCCAATGCGACCATCAACGGCGAACCGATCGCCGAGCATGAGGCGCTCTCCTACTACGTCATCATCGCGACTGCCGGACACGACACGACCAGCTCCACCGCCGCCGGCGGCCTGCTTGCGCTCATGCAGAATTCCGGGGAGTTCGCGAAGCTGCGGCGGCAACCGGAGCTGCTGTCGGGCGCAATTGACGAAATGATCCGCTGGGTGTCGCCGGTGAAGCACTTCTTCCGGACCGCGACCGATGACTACGAGCTGCGCGGCCGCAAGATTCGCGCCGGAGACAGTCTCATGATGTGCTACTGGTCTGCCAACCATGACGAGGAGGTCTTTCAGGACCCACAGACGTTCCAGATCGCGCGCTCGCCGAACCGCCATCTTGCGTTCGGCACCGGCGTTCACGTTTGCCTCGGCCAGCATCTTGCGAAAATGGAGCTGCGCGCGCTATTCCGCGAATTCCTGGCGCGGATTGATCATGTCGAACCTGCCGGCGAACCGGCATGGGTCGAAGCGAATTTCGTCAGCGGCCTCAAGCGGCTTCCCATTCGCTACACGGTCAAGGCGAAAGCTGCATAGAGACCGGCTCAACCGACATTGGCGGCGTCAATGACAGGTGCTAATCCCCGGCCATCAGGAGAGGTGGCGTGGATCGGCAATCGGCATTGGTGTTGTTTTCAGGAGGGCAGGATTCGGCCACGTGCCTGGCCTGGGCGCTTGCATCGGTTCGACCATGTCGAGACGATCGGCTACGCCTACGGCCAGCGCCACGCCGTCGAGCTCGCGTGCCGCGAGCCGCTGCTCACAGGGCTCAAGGCGATCGACGCGACCTGGGCCGCAAAGCTCGGCGAGCACCACACCCTCGACATTCCGACGATCGGCACGGTCTCCGAGACGGCGCTGACGCGCGACGTGGAGATCGCGATGGGCGAGGGCGGCCTGCCGAACACTTTTGTGCCCGGGCGCAACCTGATCTTCCTGACGTTCGCTGCCGCGCTGGCCTATCGGCGCGGCGTCAAGCACATCGTCACCGGCGTCTGCGAGACCGACTATTCCGGCTATCCGGACTGCCGCGACGACACCATCAAGGCGCTGCAGGTGGCGATCAATCTCGGCATGGAACGCCGGTTCGTTCTGCACACGCCGCTGATGTGGCGCGACAAGGCCGCCACCTGGGCGCTTGCCCATGAATTGGGCGGCGAGCCGCTGGTCGACCTGATCCGCACGCACTCCCATTCCTGCTATCTCGGCGTGCGCGATGTCAGCCATGAATGGGGTTTTGGCTGCGGCGAATGCCCCGCCTGCCACTTGCGCGCGGACGGCTGGAACCGCTATGCAGCGCACAAATCAACGTGAGAGTCTTGAAAATGCCTGTCCAAGACCAGCGCGGGATCGAGGGATACGTCTTCCTCGCCGCTTACATCGCCTGCATCCCGCTGGCCAACTGGATGATCGGTCATGTCGGAACGGTCTGCGTTCCGCAGGGGCCGTGCCTCGTCCCGGTCGCGCCCGGCCTGATGGCGCCGAGCGGCGTCCTTCTGGTCGGCCTTGCGCTGGTTCTGCGCGATCTGGTGCAGCGGCGGCTCGGCATCGCCTATGCGCTGGCCGCAATCGCCGTGGGCGCGGTGCTCTCGGGCGTGCTGGCGCCGCTGCCGCTGGTGATCGCGTCGACCACTGCGTTTCTGCTGTCCGAGTTGGCCGATTTCGCCGTCTACACGCCGCTGCAGAAGCGCGGGCTGGTGCTTGCGGTGCTTGCCAGCAGCTTCGTCGGTCTCGTCGCCGACTCGATCGTGTTCCTGTGGCTCGCCTTCGGCAGCTTCGAGTTTCTGCTCGGCCAGATCGTCGGCAAGGCCTGGATGGTGCTGTTGACGCTGCCCGCGATCGAGTGGCTGCGCCGCCGCGACCAGCGTCTCGGCTTGGCGCGGCCGGCCTGAGGCAGACGCAAGTTCAGTTGAAAGACCCTCATCGCGGTTGAGCAAATTTCGCTCAACCCTCCTTGGGACAATCCTGGGGACGAGTGATAGCCTCCCGCAGCAATCAAGGGAGGCATCAATGAGCGATCAACCGCTGGTTCTCGTCGAGCGCGACGGGCCCGTCACCATCATCTCGATCAATCGCCCCGAGCGACGCAACGCAGTGAACGGCGCGACGGCAAAAGTGCTGTTCGATGCGTTCCTCGCATTCGACGCGGACGAGAGCGCCTCCGTCGCCGTCTTCACCGGCAGCTGGCGGATATTTTTGCGCCGGCGCCGATCTGAAGATGGTTGCGACCGGCGATCCCGAGAAAAAGCGTGAGGTCGGCGGCTTTCAGACGATCGCCCCGATGGGGCCGAGCCGGCTGCGCCTGTCAAAACCGGTGATCGCGGCGGTCGAAGGTCACGCCGTCGCGGGCGGCATGGAGCTGGCCCTGTGGGCGGACATGCGCGTGGTGGGCGAGGGCGCGGTGTTTGGCATCTTCTGCCGTCGCTTTGGCGTGCCGCTGATCGACCTCGGCACCATCCGCCTGCCGCGGCTGATCGGCCATTCGCGCGCCATGGACCTCATCCTCACCGGCCGTCCGGTCGAGGCGAAGGAAGCGCTCGACATGGGCATCGCCAACCGCCTTGTGCCGAAGGGCGAGGCGCGCGCCCATGCCATCGCGATCGCCAAGGATATCGCTGCGTTCCCGCAAGCCTGCCTGCGCAACGACAAACGCTCGGCGCTCGCGCAGTGGGACCTCGACGAGGAAGCGGCCATCAAGGACGAGCTGGCCGGCGGACTGAAGGTGATCGCATCGGGCGAAACGGTTGCCGGCGCGCAGCGGTTCGCCAGCGGAACAGGGCGCCACGGCAGCTTCAAGACCTGACGTCGAGGCGGACTGCCCGCGCCGCAGGTCCGGCGTCGGTCGCATGCAGACCGGGTTGTCGGAGTACTGCCTCCGAACGACGGAACTTGTTGCCTTGCCAACTCGTTGATATGCCATAGGCATTGGCGCCTTCAGACAGAGGGATGCTCCCCGGCCGTTGCCGACGGGAGTGGTCCTTCCGCAAGGTCGCGCAGGCGAAGAACGATGACCGCGCAGAGCGCCAGCTCAAGAACACGTCGAGGAGCAACTCGACCTGCGCAGCGACCAGCGGATACGGCGCCAGAGCCTAAAAGGGGCACGCCGACGCGTTGCTGACAGAACTCCGCAACGCCGAGGTGAACGAGGACGAACGTGCGGTGGAAGCGCCGCCAATTGCGTCAGCAACGCGTTCCGCCGCCTGGACTTGCAGGAGGAACGTCATGAGTGAATGGACGAACGCCAGGTACTGCGATGTCGCGAACCTGGTCCTTGGTGCGATCCTGTTCTTCTCCCCGTGGATATTCGCGTTTGCAGCCGGTGCTCAATCGCAGAACGCGTTTGTCACCGGCCTCGCCATCGTCGTGCTGGCGATCGCGGCGCTTGCGGCATTTGCCGTCTGGGAGGAGTGGCTGAACCTCATCGTTGGCCTTTGGTCCGTTGTGTCCCCATGGGTCCTGGGATTCCAGGGAACGACGGCAATGACCGTCCATGTGGTCATCGGCATCCTGGTCGCGATCCTCGCCGCGATCGAACTGTGGATGATGTATCAGAATCCGCCGCATCAGACTGCAGCTCGATAGCCCGCAAGGAACAGTCCGCGGCTGCTGGGCCGCCGCGCAGCGATGTCATATCGCTCCGGCTTTTCGAGTACCGGAGCACGGATCGGTACGTCACCAACCGTTCCGGGCGGTGCTCGCTTGCATCATCGAAAGCTGAGCAACCCGGAACGGTTCTGGAGCGACCGCGTTTGTGGCGAAGGAGCTGTGGGGCGAACCGCACGGAACCTAAATCCCAGTACCATCGACGGAGAGAACAAATGGCACATCAGCGCCAGGAGGATAGGTCTACCCAAAGCGCCGAGGACACAGCCAGGCGCGCCAGCGAGAGGACTGCTGATCAGACGAGCCGCATCGGACGAACTGCAGCCGAGGCCGGGGAGGGGATGGTTCGGGCGAGCGCCAATCTGCTCCAGCAAAATGCCGAGACGCTACAGAACGCGTTGCGCTTCGGCCTGGACATGACGACGGCAGTCATGGGCCGTTCTGTCGACAATCTTGGTCGCACGCTCGGTTTGTCCGGAGCCGAGGCGGAACAGGCAGCTGAACGATCGGCCCGCAACGCGGAAACCATCCTTTACTCGACCACTGCGGTGAGCAAACGTGTTGAGCGGGATGTCTCGCGAGTACTTCGAGTTCGTCCGGCACCAGGTCGAAAACAACATGGACCGGATGAACGACTTGTGGCGCTGCCGAACGCCTCAGGACGTTGCAGCCGTCCAAAGTGATTTGGTGCGTGACAGCATGGGCGGATTCTTGGAGAGCAGCCGCCGAGATGGCCGACATGTCGCTGAAAGCGGCCGATGATACCGCAAGGCACATGACTCAGACGATGGAACGGCTGAAGCGCGCTGCCTAGCAGGCTTCTGCTCGCCTGAAGCAGAAGGAGAGCGGCTGTCGCTCAGCCGCTCTTGCCCGTGCGATCGACGCGCATTGAGCGCGAAAGCGTTCGGCGAGGAGTGCGCCAAGGACTTATCATGCGCCGCGATGAGAAAATCGAAATCGCAGCCTTCCGTCGCCTGCAGCACGGTGCGGCGGTAGAGCGCCTGGTAGCCGCGCGAAGGGACAGGCGGCGGCTGGAAATTTTCCAGCCGCTTGCGGATTTCGTTGTCCGGCACCAGCAGGTCGATGCTCTTGTTCTTCACCGACAGGCGCACGCGGTCGCCGTTCTTGACGGCGGCGAGCGGACCGCCGATCGCCGCTTCCGGGGTGATGTGCAGGACGATGGTGCCGAACGCCGTTCCCGACATGCGCGCGTCGGAAACGCGCACCATGTCCTTCACGCCGGCTTGCGCAAGCTTCTTCGGGATCGGCAGGTAGCCGGCCTCCGGCATGCCGGCCGCGTGGGGCCCGGCATTCTTCAGCACCAGCACGTCGTTCGGCGTGACGTCGAGATCCGGATCGTCGATGCGATTGCTCAAGTCCTCCAGTCCTTCGAACACGACCGCGCGGCCCTCGCTTTCGAACAGGGCAGGCGTTGCCGCGGCGCGCTTGAAGATCGCGCCATCCGGCGCGAGCGAACCTTTCAGGGCGATCAGGCCGCCGACCGTCGAGACCGGATCGTTGAACGGCCGGATCACCGCGCGATCGATCCAGTCCAGCGGCTCGTCCAGACGCTCGGCAAGCGTGCGGCCTTCGATGTCGATGGTGTCGAGATGGAGCAGGGGTTTTAGTTCACGCAGCACCGCGCCGACGCCGCCGGCAGCGAAGAAATCCTCCATGTAGCCTTCGCCGACGGGCTTTAGGTCGACCAGCACCGGCGTCTCGTCGGAGATCGCGTTCAACCGATCCATCGAGATGCGCACGCCGACGCGGCCGGCAATGGCCGTGAGATGGATGATCGCATTGGTCGAGCCGCCGAGCGACATCAGCACGCGAAACGCGTTCTCGACCGATTTTTGCGTGATGATCTGGTCGGGACGCAGCTTGCTGCCGATCAACGCGACGGCCGCCCTGCCGCTCTCCTCGGCCGCAAGCAGCCGCGCCGAATGCACGGCGGGGATCGCAGCGGTGCCGGGCAGCGACATGCCGAGCGTCTCGGCGATGCAGGCCATGGTGCTCGCCGTGCCCATCACCGCGCAGGTGCCGGTCGTCACCGCCAGCCGCTGCTCGACGATCGAAATCTCGTCCGCGTCGACGCTGCCGCCGCGAAAACGGGCCCAGAAACTGCGGCAGTCGGTGCAGGCGCCGAGCCGCTGGCCGCGATGGCGGCCGGTCATCATCGGCCCGACCGCAAGCTGGATCGCCGGTACATTCGCGGACGCAGCCCCCATCAGCTGCGCCGGGATGGTCTTGTCGCAGCCGCCGATCAGCACCACCGCGTCCATCGGCTGCGCGCGCACCATCTCCTCGGTGTCGATCGCCATCAGGTTGCGGAACATCATGCTGGTCGGGTGCAGGAAGATTTCGCCAAGCGACGTGGTCGGGAAGGCGCGGGGCAGGGCACCGGCCGCCAGCACGCCGCGCGAGACCGCTGCGACCAGCTCCGGCATGTGGCGGTGGCAGTTGTTGAACTCCGACGGCGTCATGGCGATGCCGACAACCGGCTTGTTCAACAGCGCCGACGAGATCCCCATGGAGCGGGCGAACGAGCGGCGCAGGAACCGGGCGAAATCCTTGTCGCCGTAGTTCGTGAGCCCGCGGTCGAAGCCGTGCGGATCGGTCATTGGTGCGCGTTCCTCTGAGGCTGCTAGCATCGGCGGACCGGGCCGTGCTCGGAACCGGCGAACAAGAGGCAAGACCTTGGCGGATTTTGTAAAAATTGAGAAGGGCCTTGGCCCGGAGGGCCGCATTGCGGTGGTCGCGGTTCGATCGCGGCGACGGCATCAACGCGCTTTCACCCGATGCAATGCGCGAATTGACTCAAGCCGCGGAGAGTTTTGACGACGACGCCGAAACCTCCGTCGTCATCCTGACCGGCGCGAAGACGTTCAGCGCCGGCGCCGACCTGAAGAGCGCGGAGGTCCATTCGCGCGCGAGCATGGACATGGGGACGCTGCGCCGGCATATCCGGCTTGGCCCGCGTCTCACCCGCGCCTGGTACGAGATGGACCAGATCACCATCGCCGCGATCGAAGGCTTTTGCATCGGCGGCGGCATCGCGCTGGCCGTCGCGCTCGACTTTCGCATCATGGCGAAGGACGCTCACATTCGCGTGCCTGAGATCGCGCTCGGCATGAACATGAGCTGGCAGAGCGTGCCGCGCATGCTGCAGCTGATCGGGCCGGCGCGCACAAAACAGGCCGTGATCCTGGCCGACCAGCGCATCTCTGCCGCGGAGGCCTATGAATGGGGTCTGGTGGAGCAGGTGACGGAGCCGGGCGCCAGTTTCCACGCGGCGATGGAGTTCGCCGAGAAGATCGCAGCCCAACCGCCGATCCCGGTCGCCATGACCAAGCAGACCGTCAACCGGCTCGCCGGCGCGCTCGATGATCTTGCAAGCCACATGGACCTCGATCAGTACGCCTTGACGGGCATGACCGAGGATCGCAAGGAGGGCATCTCGGCGTTCCTCGAAAAGCGCAAGCCGCGCTTCAAGGGCCGCTGAAAACGAAGAGAGGAGAACGCCATGCGCACCTATCATCACTTCATCAACGGCGGCGAGGTGGAGCCGGCGGGCAAGGCGTGGCTGGACAGCATCGATCCGTATCTCGGCGAGCCGTGGGCGCGCATCGCCAAGGGCACGGCGGCGGACGTCGACCTTGCCGTCACCGCGGCCAAGCGCGCCATGTACGAAGGCCCGTGGGCGAAGATGACCGCCACGGAGCGCGGCAAGCTGATGCTGCGGCTGGCCGACCTCGTGGCGAAGAACGCCGAGCGGCTGGCGGAGATCGAGGTGCGCGACAACGGCAAGCTGCTGGCGGAGATGCGCGGCCAGCTGAACTACCATCCCGAATGGTGGCGCTACTTCGGCGGCCTCGCCGACAAGATCGAAGGCGCGGTGATGCCGATCGACAAGCCCGACATGATGGCGTTTACGCGCCATGAGCCGGTCGGCGTCGTTGCCGCGCTGACCGCCTGGAATTCGCCGCTGCTGTTCATCGCCTGGAAGTGCGCGCCGGCGCTCGCGGCGGGCTGCACCGTGGTGGTGAAGCCGTCCGAATTCGCCTCCGTCTCGACGCTCGAATTTGCGGCAGCTGACGCGCGAGGCGGGCTTCCCGGACGGCGTGTTCAACGTGGTGACGGGGCTGGGCGAGGAGGCGGGCGCGGCGCTGGTCGATCATCCGGACGTCGCGAAAATCACCTTCACCGGCTCGGACGAGACCGGTGCCAGGATCTACGCGCAGGCCGCGAAAACCTTGAAGCGCGTGTCGCTGGAGCTCGGCGGCAAGTCGCCGAACATCGTCTTCGACGATGCGATCTGGACCTGGCCGCCGCCGGCGCCATCTCCGGCATCTTCGCCGCGACCGGGCCAGACCTGCATCGCAGGCTCGCGGCTGCTGGTGCAGAACTCGATCCGCGAAGCGTTCACCGAGCGCGTCGTGAAGCTCGGCGCATCGGCGCGCAAGGGCAACCCGATGCTGCCCGACACCAATGTCGGCCCGGTCACGACGCCGCCGCAGTACAAGAAGATCCTCGACTACATCGGCATCGCCAAAGCCGAGGGTGCGCGCTGCGTCCTCGGCGGCGGTCCTGCGACGTCGACTGAGCTGCCCGGCGGACAGTTCGTCGAGCCGACCATCTTCGTCGACGTGAAGCCCGAGATGCGGATCGCCCGGGAAGAGGTGTTCGGACCGGTGCTGTCGATCATCGGCTTCGACGACGAAGCCGAAGCCGTGCGCATCGCCAACGACACGATCTACGGCCTCGCGGCCGGCGTGTGGACCGGCGACATCGGCCGCGCCGTGCGCATGTCGTCGGCGCTGAAGGCCGGCACGGTCTGGGTGAACACCTACCGCGCCATCAGCTACATGATGCCGTTCGGCGGCATGAAGCGCTCCGGCATCGGCCGCGAGAGCGGCATCGAGGCGATCAAGGAATATCTCGAGACCAAGAGCGTCTTTCTGTCCTACGCCAAGGGCGCGCCGGCCAATCCGTTCATCATGCGGTAGGCCGGGCGCGCTCGCAGTCGCCTCTATCGAATTCGGACGGGCCTACCCATCTGGTCAGTAGGCGGATGCCTGGCGCGGCTGCACATTGCAGCCAAGCACAGGAGGCTCCATGTCTGAACAGACTTCGATCTCAAGGCATTTTCGGATGCGATTGCGCGGCTGGTGGCGAATGCCGCGCCCGGCGTCGTGTCCGTTCACTCGCATCGTTCTCGCGCCAGTGGATTCATCTGGCGTCCCGGCCTGATCGTCACGGCCGACGAGACGCTGGCGGACGAGGGCGACATCAGCGTCGGTTTTGCCGACGGCGAAACCCTGCACTGCGACGCTGGCGGGACGCGACCACACGACCGACATCGCGCTTCTGCGCGTCAACGACACGGCGCGCCAGCCGGCATCGTTCACGGCGTCAGGCGTCGCCGCCGGATCGCTTGCCGTCACCGTCGGCCGGGACCAAGGTCATCCGGTCGTGGCATCGGGCGCGGTCGCGGTCGCCGCTGGCGCCTGGCGCAGCATGCGAGGCGGCGACATCGATGCGCGGATCGAGCTCGATCTGCGGCTTCGGCGCGTCGGCCGAAGGCGGACTGGCGCTCGACGCCTCCGGCCTCGCGTTCGGCATGGCCGTGCGCGGGCCGCGGCAAACGCTGGTGATCCCGTCAACCACCATCGACAGGGTCGCCGCAAAACTCGCCACTGACGGCCGCATCGCGCGCGGCTATCTCGGACTGGCGCTGCAGCCGGTGCGCGTGGGTGAGGGCGTGGGCGCGATGGTGATGGGTGTGGAGGCGGGCGGGCCGGGCGCCGCAGCCGGCGTGCAGCAGGGCGACGTCATCGTCGCGTGGAACGGCAAGCCGCTTGAAGGCGTGCGAGCCCTGACCCGCTCCCTTGGCCCGGACAGCGTAGGCACAACCGCTGAATTGTCGATCCTGCGGGGCGGCAGTCCATCGACCGTCCGCCTGACAATCGGGGAGCGACCCGCCGCTTGAGCAAATCAACCGTCACGCCTCCGATCGTGGTCGCCATCGATGTCGGCGAGCCGGACCTCGCAGAACATCTGCGGACGCTGCTCGCTGACGTTCCAGGTGTCACGATCGCGCCGGACGGCGCGCCGGCCGACGTGCGATTGGTAAAACCGGCAGTGGCACGGATAGCGAGACGCAGCTCACGCCACGCGAGCGCGACGTGCTCGAGCTGCTGGTCGACGGCGCCTCCAACAAGGAAATCGCACGGCGGCTCGGCATCTCCGCCAGCACGGTGAAATTCCACGTGCGCTCCATCGCCGACAAGCTCGGCGCCGACGGCCGAGCAGAGGCGGTGGCTCACGCGCTACGACGCGGCATCATTCACCTGTGAGGCTCCGGATATCGGATCATGTGAGGAGGGGCCTGCGCACCCTCTTCGCTCGCCGTGCCGCAGGTCTCAGCCTTGCTGCAAGAACGCACGCACCAACTCTTCCCATTCCGCATCAAGCGTCAGCGTCGACGGCGCGACGCCACAGCGGCGATACCAATAGCCCGCATTCGATTGATCGCCTTCCTTGCGATGCAGGTAGGCGTGCACGCGCATGCCCGCGGCATCGTCGCGCTCCTGCGCGCGCTCGTGCGCCTTGTCCCAGTCGCCCTTTGCATCCCACCACAGCGCCTGCAAGGCGGGGCTCAAGCCGGCGGGCGGCTGCGATCTCTGCAATCGAATCTGCGAAGGCTTCCGGATCCAATTTTCCCATCGTCATCCGGCTACAGGCCGCCGATATCCGCGCCGACGGCCAACCGGCTAGCATGCGGCAACCCATTGTATGCTAAACTGAATAAATGCGGAATCTTGGCGAGTATCTGCGCGCTTATTGGACCTATGTCTCGACCAATGTCGGTTGGGGCAAGGCCCTAGGCTTTGCACTTCTCTGGCTTGCTGGGATGTTTGTTCCGCTCGGCAGCAAGGACGCTCGTACAGCTGCCGGATTGGCTGGCGATAACCTGGATGGTTGGTTGGGCGCTGCTCGGCTATGTTTTTGCGCCTTACGGCATGTGGAAACACCACCGCGCTCAGATTGCGAGCCTAAATCAGCCAGACCGAAAATAGTCGACGGGCACATAACGCCCGTCAGCATGCACCTCCTGTCAGCGACGACGTCTGGCGTGCTTTACCGCAGACACGGATACACTTCCAGAGCCCCTGGATCGCTCAACGCGCTACGGCAGCTTCGCAAGGAAACGATCAACTCGGGGCAAACAACTGCACACCGGCCAACCCCACGCCATATTGGCGATTCGCATAAGACATATTATGGAATATTTTATTGTGGGCGGATTTCGTTAAAATGCAAAGGGTTACGGCCGGACGCTGGCCCAGTCGTTGAGCCGGCAGCCAGCCGGACGCCCTGATCGGCGTCGCCAGATGCCATCCATCGCACGTGCTGGCGAGCCGCCGGCGCAGCGCTTATAGCTACTGCAACGACACCAAGACTGCTTCGAGGACACGCCATGGATAAACCCGTCAGCCAGTACGACATCGGGCTCGACAAGACGCCGGCCAACTTCGTGCCGCTGTCGCCAATCAGCTTTCTCGAGCGCTCGGCGCACGTCTATCCGAGCCTGACCAGCGTCGTGCACGAAGAGCGCAAATTCACCTGGGGCCAGACCTACGACCGCTGCCGCCGGTTTGCCTCGTGGCTCGCGCGCCAAGGCATCGGCCGTGGCGACACGGTCGCGGCGATGCTGCCGAACATCCCGGCGATGTATGAGGCTCATTTCGCCGTGCCGATGGCCGGCGCAGTTCTTAACGCGCTCAACACGCGGCTCGATGCCGGCGCGATCGCGTTCATGCTGGAGCATGGCGGCGCAAAGATCCTGCTGGTCGATCCGGAATTCTCGGCCGTGATGGCCGACGCGCTGGCGCGCATGAACGGCCCAAAACCGCTCGTCGTCGACGTGGACGACGCCGCGTTCTCCGGCGGCCAGCGCATCGGACAAATCGAGTACGAGGCCATGCTGGCGTCCGGCGATCCGAACTACGCCTGGTCGCTGCCGCGCGACGAATGGGACGCGATTGCGCTGGGTTACACGTCCGGCACCACGGGCAATCCCAAAGGCGTCGTCACGCATCATCGCGGCGCGTATCTCAACGCAGTGAGCAACATCCTCTCGGGAGGTTTGGGCCAGCATCCGATCTATCTCTGGACGCTGCCGATGTTCCACTGCAACGGCTGGTGCTTCCCATGGACGATTGCGGCCGCCTCCGGCGTTAACGTTTGCCTCCGCAAGGTCGATCCGGTGAAGATCTTCGAATTGATTCAAATGCACGGCGTCACGCATATGTGCGGCGCGCCGATCGTCTACACGACGCTGATCAATGCGCCGTCGGCGCCGCGCGGCGACAAGGCGCGGCGAGATCGCGGGCCTTGTGGCCGGCGCGTCGCCGCCGGTGGCGATGATCCAGGGCGCGGAAGAGATCGGCATCAAGCTGACGCACGTCTACGGCCTCACCGAGGTCTATGGCCCCGCCTCCGTCTGCGCCGAGCAGCCCGGCTGGGACGACCTGCCCGTCGCCGAACGCGCAAAGCTCAAGCGCCGGCAGGGCGTCGCCTACCACCTGCAGGACAACGTCACGGTGCTCGATCCCGCGACGATGCAGGAGGTGCCGCGCGACGGCGAGACCATCGGCGAGGTCATGTTCCGCGGCAACATCGTCATGAAAGGCTATCTGAAGAACGAGCCCGCGACGCGCGAAGCGTTCGCCGGCGGCTGGTTTCACACCGGCGACCTCGGCGTGCTCGACGCCGAGGGCTACGTGATGATCAAGGACCGCTCGAAAGACATCATCATCTCCGGCGGCGAGAACGTCTCGTCGGTCGAGGTCGAGGATGTGCTGTGCAAGCATCCGGCCGTGCTGTTCGCAGCTGTCGTGGCAAAGCCGGACCAGAAATGGGGTGAAGTCCCCTGCGCGTTCATTGAGTTGAAGGACGGCGCGAAAGCAACGGAAGCGGACATCATCGCCTTCTGCCGCAACGAGCTGCCCGGCTTCAAGACGCCAAAGGCCGTGGTGTTCGGGGTCTTGCCGAAGACGTCGACGGGAAAGATCCAGAAGTTCGAGCTGCGCAACCAGGTGAAATCGGCCAGCGCGATCGGATCGGTGTAGCTGATCGTAGCCCGGATGCATAGGCGGCCTTCAGGCCGCCGTTAAGAACGCCGATGCGCTGCATCGGCTATGGCGACATCCGGGAACTGTAATGCTCAAGCCCCGCATGTCGCTTCGCTCATGCGGGCTACAGGAGCGGCTTACTCCGCAACCTCGATCCGCATCCCGTCAAACGCCGGCACGACGCCCTCCGGAAGCTTTCCGCGCAGCTCCTCGTAGTCGAGGTCGGTGTGCATGTTGGTCAGCACCGCCCGGCGCGGCTTCATCAGGCCGATCCACGTCAAGGCCTGATCGACGTTCGTATGTGTCGGATGCGGCGTATAGCGCAAGCGCGTCGATGATCCAGACGTCGAGATCGTGCAGCAGCCTGAGGCTCTCGGGCGGAATGTCGCTCATGTCCGGCGAGTAGGCGGCGTTGCCGATGCGATAGCCGAGCGCCGGAATGTGGCCGTGCTCGACCAGAAACGGTTTTAGGGTGAGGGGACCGCCCTTCCCTTCGATCGTCCGCTCCTCGCCGGCCTCGATATGCCGGTGCTCCAGGATCGGCGGATAGTCGCTGCCCGGCGCCTGCGTGAAGCAATAGCCGAAGCGGGTCATGACATCGCGCGAGGTCGACTGGTTCATGTAGACCGGAATGCGCCGGCGCATGTGCATCACCACGCGAGCGCAGGTCGTCCATGCCGTGGACCTGGTCGGCATGCTCATGCGTCAGGAACACCGCGTCGAGGTGATCGACGTTGGCGTCGATCAGCTGCTCGCGCAAATCCGGCGACGTGTCGATCAGCACGCGGGTGATGCCGGCGGCCGCCTTTCGTTCCAGCAGGACCGAGCAGCGGCGGCGGCGGTTCTTCGGATTGTTGGGATCGCACGCACCCCAGCCGAGCGCCGGGCGTGGCACGCCCGACGAAGACCCGCAGCCGAGGATTGTCACGGTCAAGCTCATGCGGCAGCAGCACTCGGCGCAGGCACTTTGTCGAACAGGCGGAAGAAATTTTCGGTCGTCTGCCGCGAAATCTCCTCCAGCGTCACGCCGCGCGTCTCGGCGAGAACCCGCGCGGTCTCGACCACGAACGCCGGCTCGTTGCGCTTGCCGCGATGCTTGCCGGCCGCAAGATACGGCGCATCGGTCTCGACCATGATCCGGTCCGCAGGCAAATCGGCGGCAATGTCGCGAAGGTTCTGCGAGTTCTTGAATGTGAGAATGCCGGTGAACGAGATCGAGAGCCCAAGCTCGATCGCCCGCATCGCCAGCTCTCGCCCGCCGGTGTAGCAGTGGAGCACGGCCTTGAACGGCCCCTTCCCCACCTCTTCTTCAAGGATGCGCTTGCAGTCGTCGTCGGCCTCGCGGGTGTGGATCACCAGCGGCAGGCCGGTCGCGCGCGCAGCTTCGATGTGGGCGCGAAAGCCCCTCGCCTGCGCCTCCGGCGAGCCCTTCTTGTAGAAATAGTCGAGCCCCGCCTCGCCCAGCGCCACCACCTTTGGATGTTTGGTCAGCTCGATCAGCTCCTGTGCCGGCAATGCCGTCTTCCTCATCGGCGTGATGCGGATGCGTGCCGACCGAGCAGTAGACGTTCGGAAACCGCGCGGCGATGTCGAGCAGGCCGGAAAGCCTGCGCACCCGGGTCGAGATCGTGACGATGCGGCCGATGCCGGCGGCCTCGGCGCGCTGAACGATGGCGTCGAGGTCGCCGGCAAAGTCCGGGAAGTCGAGATGACAGTGGCTGTCGACCAGCATCACGCCTTTTCCTCTTCGTTCTCCTTCGGCTCGATATAACGCGGGAACACCGGCGCGGGTGCCGGCAGCTGGCTGCCGGGATCGAGCCGGGTCGGCGAGCGACGCAAAGTCACGCGCGTCCTCCGGCAGGGCCAGCAGGTCGAGCAGCTTTGCCGACGCGTCCGGCATGAACGGCTGGCACAGAACGCCGATCTGGCGGATCACCTCCGCCGTCACGTAGAGCACCGTCTTCTGCCGCGCGGGATCGGTCTTGGCCAGCGCCCACGGCGCCTCGTTCGCGAAATAGCGATTGGCTTCGGCGACGACCGCGAAGACCGCATTCAGCGCCTGGTGGATCTGCTGCGTCCTCATCGCTTCGCGCGCGAGCGCGATCATGCCGTCGGCCTGATCGAGGATCGCCTTGTCGCTGTCGCTGAATGCGCCCGGCTCCGGCACGATGCCGCTGAGCTGCTTGCCGATCATCGACAGCGAGCGCTGCGCCAGGTTGCCGAGGTCGTTGGCGAGATCGGCATTGATGCGCGCGACGATCGCTTCGTGGTTGTAGTTGCCGTCCTGGCCGAACGGCACCTCGCGCAGGAAGAAGTAGCGCACCTGGTCGACGCCGTACTGATCCGCAAGGTTGAACGGATCGACGACGTTGCCGACCGACTTCGACATCTTCTCGCCGCGGTTGAACAGGAAGCCGTGCGCGTAGACCCGCTTCGGCAGCGGAACGCCGGCCGACATCAGGAACGCCGGCCAGAACACCGCATGGAAGCGGATGATGTCCTTGCCGATGATATGCACATCGGCCGGCCAGAACTTCCAGTTCGCCTCGCTCTCGTCCGGGAAGCCGACGCCGGTGATGTAGTTGGTCAGCGCGTCGAACCACACATACATCACGTGCTCGGCGATCGTTCGGCACCTTCACGCCCCAATCGAAGGTGGTGCGCGAGACCGACAGATCCTTCAGCCCCGACCTGACGAAGCTGATGATTTCGTTGCGACGCGCGTCCGGACCGATGAAGTCCGGTCTGCTCCTCGTAGAGCTTCAGCAAGCGGTCCTGATAGGCCGACAGGCGGAAGAAATAGCTCCGCTCGTCGACCCATTCGACCGGCGTGCCTTGCGGGCCGCGGCGGACATCGTCCTCGCCGACGGTGGTTTCACTCTCGTCGTAGTAGGCCTCGTCGCGGACCGAGTACCAGCCCGAATAGACGCTCGGATAGATGTCGCCGGACTGCTGCACCCTGTTCCAGAGCACCTGGCTCGAACGATGATGCTGCTCTTCGGTCGTGCGGATGAAGCGATTGAACGACACGTTCAACCGCTCGTCCATCGCCTTGAAGCGTCCGGAATTGCGCGCGGCGAACTCCTGCACGGTCAGGTTTTCGCGCTCCGCGGTCTGCACCATCTTCAAGCCGTGCTCGTCGGTGCCGGTCAGGAAGAACACGTCCTTGCCGTCGAGCCGCTGGAAGCGCGCCAGCGCGTCGGTCGCGATCGCCTCATAGGCGTGGCCGATGTGCGGCACGCCGTTCGGATAGGAGATCGCGGTCGTCAGATAGTAGGTCGACCGCGCAGCAGCCTTGGTCGCCACCGGCTCCACCTCCGGTGCGGGCTCGATCACGACCTCTTCAACTGGCTCCGGCGCGGGCTCGACCGCCACCTCCTCAACCAGTTCCGCTGCAGGCTCGATCGCCACGTCCTCAGCCGGAGCCGCTGCGGCCTCGATCTCCACCTCCTCAACCAGCTCCGTTGTGGGCTCGATCGCCACTTCGTCAACCGGAGCAGGTGCGGCCTCGACCTCCACCTCCTCAACCAGCTTCGCTGTAGGCTCGATCACGACCTCTCTGACCGGTGTCGGTGCGGGCTGGATCACCGCCTGCTCGACCGGCTTCGGCGCAGGCCGCCTGGCCGCCCGCTTGACTGGCTTCGGCGCGGGCCGGTTCGCGATCTCTTCCACCGCTACCTGCTTCGGCGCGCGCTTGGCAGGCTTCGCTGGCGCCTTCACTGTCGCTACCGCAGGAGCCTTTTTTGCCTTCGAAGCAGACTTCCTCGCCTTCTTGGCGCCCTTGCTCGCGGACGTTTTGCGTTTGGTGGCCTTGCTCTTCGCAGCCTTCGATGTCGCTTTCGCAGCCTTCTTCTTCGTCCCGGCTGCGCGCGCCTTCGAACGCGCCTGCGTCTTGCGCGCCTTGCGAGCTGCTGCAGACGACGTCTTCTTCGTTTTCTTCGCCTTCTTGGCCTTTTGCTTCTTGGCCACCTTCTTCTTTGTCCGAGCCGCCATAGTGTGTTCCTTACGTAAATTGAGTGCGTTTGCAGATGATCAGCGGTTTGTCCTCATGGACATCGGCATGCCCATGGACCGCATGACGAGCTGCAAGACGCTCGGAGGGGAGGCTGCTGGAGGCAGACAATAGCGCGCACAGGCAACGGTTTTCTCGGTTGTCATGGCTTTGGACCAAATTGTCGGAATTGCAGGGAAATGAGGCGGACGTGCGAAAGCGCTGCGGTCAGCGCATGGCCTCAGCAAGCATTCCGAACACCGAAAAAACCAGCGGTTTGCGTTCCAAGTTGAATTCCTGGGTCTCGCGCACGGCGCGGCCGACTTTCTCCCACACCTCGGAGAGCCGCGCAAGACGGGGTAAATCCGTCCCCGCCCCGTTTGTCTTGAGCTGCGCGCCCATCCAGCGCTCCAGCGTGTCGACGAAAGCCTGCAGGGCGGCGCGGTCGTTGCCGGCGAGCGAATCGCCAAGCCCGTGCAAGCCTTTCGGGTCGAGTTGCGGCAACGCCTGCAGCAAGGCCTCGGTCCTGTGCTGCAGTCCGAGCGCTTCGCCGCCGAGCAGCATCAGCGCCCGCGCGACGCTGCCCTCGGCGCGGGAGGCGGCTTCCTTCAGCGCCTTGTCGTCGGGACTTGCGTCCGTCGCGTCCGCTGCTGCCTGCACGACATCGTGTTCGTCCAGCGGACGCAGCAGCAATTTCCGGCAGCGCGACTGGATGGTCGGCAACACCCGCGCCGGCGCGTTGCTGACCAGGAGGAACAACGAGCGCGCCGGCGGTTCTTCCAGAACCTTCAGCAGCGCGTTGGCGGAGTTTGCATTCAATTCGTCCACGGTGTCGACCACGCAGACACGCCAGCCGCCATCCGCCGAGGTCGAGCCGAAGAACGATATGGTCGCGCGCGCGTCTTCCACCGAGATCTCGGTGCGCAGCACGCCGCGATCGTTCAGCGTGCGCTCGAGCACGAGGAGCCCGCCATGCGTGCCGGCGGCAATGTGGCGGGCGGTCGGATCCGCAGCGTCGATCGCAAGCGACGATGCGCTCCGCACGGAAGCCGCCGAGGGATTGGGCTGCGCCAGCACGAAACGCGCAAAGCGAAACGCCAGCGTCGCCTTGCCGATGCCGTGCGCCCCGCCGATCAGCCAGGCATGCGGACACTGCCCGCCCCGGTAGGCGTCGAGCAGCGTGGCCTCCGCGTCCTGATGGCCGTAGAGCGACACGGTCTCACGCGCGTGCCGCGCGAGAGGTGTTTCCTCACCTTTCTTGCTCATGCGCTGTTGGTCTCGAGCGTCCGCGCCTCGCGCAATTCGCCGAAGCGTGACGCGACGATGCTCCACACGCGCTGTGCGACGGTCTCGACGTCCGTCGCAGCATCAACCAGGACGCATCGTTCGGGCTCTTCGTGAGCCACCTGCCAATAGGCTTCGCGCAGTCTGCGGTGGAAATTGATGTCCTCCGCCTCGAAGCGATCGGCGGCCGCCTCGCCCCGGCGCCTTGCAGCGCGCGCGAGCCCCTCCTCGGCCGGAACGTCGAGGATGATCGTGAGATCCGGCTGCAGTTCGCCGATCGTCACCCGCTCCATGGCGCGGATCAGGCTGATGTCGGCCGAGCCGAGCTTGCCTTGATAGACCCGGGTGGAATCGGTGAAGCGGTCGCACAGCACCCACTGGCCCTGCTTCAACGCGGGCGCAATCACGCTGTGCACGTGATCGTCACGCGCGGCCGCAAACAGCAGTGCTTCACCGCTGGCGCCCAGAACCTTGCCGACGCCGGACAGAACCAGATGGCGCACGATCTCGGCGCCGGGCGAACCGCCGGGTTCACGCGTGACCAGCGTGCGGACGCCTTTCTCGTTGAGCGTTTCGGCCAGGCGCTTGATCTGGGTCGATTTGCCCGAGCCCTCACCGCCCTCGAAGGTGATGAAGCGCCCGCGCTTTGCATTTTCAGCATTCATTGCGTTTTCGGCGCCTTGTCCTTGTCCCTGGCGAATGCCTTCTCGGCGCCGGCGCGGAGCAGGCCGATCATCATTTCGCCGGCCGTATCGAGCGCCTTCTGCGTCATCGAGCCCTTGGCGATGGAGGCGTCGGCAAAGAGCGGCGTCTCGAGGGCCACGGTTTCGCCGCGCCAGACCTTGATCACACCGATCTGCTGACCGGCCTCGATCGGCGCGCGCACCGGGCCCGTGTAGATGATCCGTGCGATGATCTTGTCCGCGCCGCTGCGCTGGACCATCATCCGCACCGGCGTCGGGCTTTTCAGGCCGACCGACGAGCTCTCGCCGCCAAAGACTTTTGCCTGCCCCACGATCTGATTGGCCGCGAACAACGACCGCGACTCGAAATTGCGATAGCCCCAGTCGAGCAGCTTCTTGGTCTCCGTGTTCCGGTCGTCGGGATCGCCCACACCGTTGACGACCGCGATCAGGCGCAGGCCGCTCTGCTGCACCGACGCGGCCATGCCGAACTTGCCTTCCTTGGTCTGGCCGGACATGAAGCCGTCGACGCCGGGCATCGTGTTGATGAGCGGATTGCGGTTCTGCTGCCGGATCTTGTTCCAGGTGAACTCGCGCTCGGAGAACAGCGGATAGAATTCCGGATGGGTCTTGATGACGTGCCGCGCGAGCTTTGCGATCTCGCGCACCGTCATCAGATTGTTCGGATTGGAGATGCCGCTCGAATTGCCGAACGACGCCTGCGTCAGCCCGATCTCGCGCGCCCGCTTGGTCATCATCTCGGTGAAGGCGTTCTCGTTCCCGGCGATACCCTCGGCCAGGATGATGCAGGAATCGTTGCCGCTCATGACGGCAAGGCCGCGCAGCAGATCCTCGACCTTGATCTGGCTCTTCAGCGCGGCAAACATCGTCGAGGCGCCGGCCGGCGCCCCACCCGTCCGCCACGCATACTCGGTAACGCGGTATTCGTCGGTGAGCTTGATGGTTCCCTTCTTCAGCTCGTTGAAGACGACTTCCGCCGTCATCAGCTTCAGCATGTTGGAGGGCGAGGTCAGCTGGTCGGCGTTCTTCTCGTAGAGCACGCTGCCGCTCTCGGCCTCGATCAGGATCGCGTACGGCGCCCCGCTCTCGAAGCCGCCCTGCTCCTTCTTTTGGCCGCCCTGGACGCTGTTGTTGGCGGCCGGCGCGCCGCTGACGCAGGCAAAGGCGAGGCCCAGCACGGCCGTCGCCGCGACAAGCGCGCGAGCCAAGCTGGAACCGGCTGAAACCCTGCCGCTGCGACCAGCCTCAATTGTGCGCATGACGAACATCCCGACGCGCCGATTTTATCAGTTCGTTCAAGTACGAACAACAAAGACAAGGGTTGCGGACCGCCCACCGGCCAACATCGCTGGGGATGAGCAAGAGCGGCACGGCGCATTTTGCGTCAGCGGCGTGACGCGCTGTTCCGCGCGGGAAAGGGCTCTAGTAAAGTCCGCGGCCGGACAGCGTGCCGTCTGCAAACCCGGCGCGCACCGGCGCATAGGCCGAAACCGGACGCGCGGCCTGCGCCATCGTCGCCGTCTTCATAGTCGCGAACCACGCGAGCGCGCTGCCGCCGTCGCGAGGCCGACATGACCGAAGTCGCGCCGACCGAGGCGACGTCTGCGGAGGTGTGGCCAAGCGTATAGGGCCGCCCCTCGGGCAGCGGGATGTCGCCGCGGATGGTTCCGCGCGTTGTGGAAGAGAGTTCCGGCACGAACGGTTTGGCGGAGGCGACCATCACGGCTGACGGCGTCGGCGCCGGCTGCGCCGGTGCGCAGCGTCGCCATCAGCTGCCGGTCATCGGAACCGTCGAGCGAGGCGCGGCCGACATACTCGACGCGAACGCGCGCGGTGCCGCTTCGCTCAAATTCGAGCAGTTTCGCCGCGCGGTAGGACACGTCCATGACGCGGTTGGCGTGAAACGGGCCGCGATCGTTGACGCGCACGATCAGCGACTTGCCGTTTGCGAGGTTGGTGACGCGCGCATAGCTCGGCATCGGCAAGGTCGGATGCGCGGCCGAGATCGACGTCATGTCGAAGACTTCGCCATTGGCGGTTTGGCGGCCGTGAAAATCGTCGCCGTACCAGGACGCAAGGCCCATCGGCGCTGTAGTTGCGATCTTCCTCCGGCACGTAGAGCCGGCCGGCGACCGTGTACGGCCTGCCGACCCGGTAGGTGCCCCCGCCTCTCGGCACCGGCTCGCCCGACTCGACGACGCGCGGGCTGGCCGACACGCCGTATTTCGGATCAAGCCTGTTGGTGAGCTTGCTGGCGGAGCCACATGCCGCGAGCATCAGGCAAGCGCCGGCGACGGCAGCAAATCGCGCCGCGCGGCAGAACGGCCCGCCCGAAATTGTCCCCATAACTCCCCAAGCACCACGTTTGGCGGTCAGCCTGACGGCGTTCTTGCCAAAACCGCAAGGCCACCCAACATCCTTACGATACAACGTTATCGTCCGGTGAAGGCGGCAGAAGTGCGGCATACCCTACGGTGGTGAACGAGAGGTTGCCAAAGCGAGTTGCCAAGGCAACACCACCGCCCCTAATTTCTTTTCCACTGGAGTTTTTCCGGGGCAGCTTGCGAAAGGTTCGAGCCATGAGCATTGCCGAAGTCCTCGAAACGCCGCTCCATCGCTCGCCAGTCGTGCCGCCGCGCCCCGACTACGCCCCGCCCGGCATGTCCAGGTTCGGCCGAATCGCGCAGATGCGCCGCAGCGCCATCGGCACCTGGGGCGAGCGCGCCTATCGCGAAGATATCGTCAAGAGCAAATTCCTCGGCCGCAACAGTTTTACCGTCAACGCGCCCGACGCGATCAAGCATGTCCTGATCGACAACTACGAGAATTACGGCCGCACCCATGTCGGCATTCGCGTGCTGCGGCCGATCCTCGGCGAGGAAGGCCTGCTGCTGGCGCACGGAAAGGCGTGGAAACATCAGCGCCGCACGCTGGCGCCGCCGTTCTCGCCGCGCGCGGTGGCGATGCTGGTGCCGCACATGCTGGCGGCAACCGACGACATGGTCACGGAGCTTGCGGGCAAGTGCAATGGCGGCCCGGCCGACCTGCGCGAGGCGATGCAGCGGCTGGCGCTGGATATCGCCGGCCGCACGATGTTCTCGTTCGCGCTCGAGAAGCACGGCCCGACGCTCCGCCGCTTCGTCAATACGTACGCCGAACACCTTGCGCAGCCTCACTTTCTCGACGTGATCCTGCCGCTCAACTGGCCGAGCCCGCGCGATTTCAAGCGGGCGAAATTCCGCCGCGAGTGGACGCAGTTCCTGAATGTGCTGATCACCGAGCGCCGTTCGCTTGGCACAAGCGAGAGCGCGCCGCGCGACCTGTTCGACCTGATGGTGGCCGCGCGCGATCCGGAAACCGGCGAGGCGTTTTCGGACAGCCAGCTCGCCGACCAGGTGGCGACGATGATCCTCGCCGGCCACGAGACCACGGCGACGGCGCTGTTCTGGTCGCTCTACCTGCTCTCGCTCGATCGCAACGCTCAAGAAGAACTTGCAGCCGAGGCGCGCGCAAACGGCGCGCATCAGCCGGGCGAGCTCGACGTGACAAAATTGAAGTTCACCCGCGCGGTGCTGGACGAAGCGATGCGGCTTTATCCGCCGGCGTTCCTGATCGCGCGTGCCGCGCTCGGCCCGGATACGATCGCGGGCGAAAGCATCCAGACGCGCGACGTCATCATGATCGCGCCGTGGCTGCTGCATCGGCATGAGAAGCTGTGGGAGAACCCGAACGCGTTCATGCCGCAACGCTTCCTGCCCCCTGTCACCGCCGCCCGATCGCTTCGCCTATCTGCCGTTCGGCGTCGGCCCGCGGGTCTGCATCGGCGCGCAGTTCGCGCTGACCGAGGCGACGCTGGCGCTGGCAAAGATCCTTGCGAACTATCGGGTGGAGATCACCAGCAAGCAGCCGGTGATGCCGCTCGGCATCGTCGTGACCGCGCCGGACCATTCGCCGGATTTTCGCGTCACGCGTCGTTGATCTGAAGGCAGTTCGGAGAGGTCAGGTCGAGCTCAAAGCGGGGCGTAAATACGCGCCGCGGGCTGGCCGTGCGGCCGTACAGCTGGGCCATCAGGCCGGCAGGCACATAAGCGGCGCGGCAGATGTCCTCGGCCCGCTCCGCCTCAACCTCGTCCATCGCATCGACAAGGGCCGACAGCCACTTGTCATTGCAGATGTTTTTATCGTTCAAGACTGCGCGCATCCTGTTCGCCTCAAAGCGCGCCTGAACAACGCGCCGTCCGCCCGCCTGTTCCGATTAGGTCATCTTAAGTGAGAGAAGGTTCAAAAGTGCGGCGGCAAATTTCGCTTGCCGCATTTATTTCAGGACTGGACCAGCGGCGGGACGCTTAGCCGCCGATTTCCTGCCTCGGGGCGCCCGGCAGGCCAAATCCGCTCGGCACATACGGCGTATAGACCGGCACATGCACATGGGGGACGATCACGGGATCCACGTAGGTGTTGATCGGGCCGACATAGGGCGTGACCACCGGGCCGCCGACATATCCGCCGGATCCGATCAGTCCGACGCCCGCGGCGAGCGCCGGCGCCATCGCCGCCATTCCGGCCATGCCGCCCATTCCCGCGGCTGAACGTTTCGATTTGGCGAGAGCCGTGTCTGCAATCAGGCTGGAACCAGCGAGCGCAATCGTCGCGGCGATCAGAAATGACTTCATGGTATCTCTCCCCGTGCAATGTGTGACGGGCTGTCATCATGCCGATCCGGGGCGCGGAGAAAAGTGATTTAGGTCACAGAGATGCACGCGGACAGAGCGCGAGGGGCCACCCCGCGCGCTCTCAGCCGTCAATTCACGCCGCCCGCGCGACGACGCCCTGACCGTCGTCGCTCCTCGTCGCCGACATCCTGGCCGCGCTCGCCTGTTGCGCCGCCGATGCTGCCGGTCGACGCCGGATCGTCATCGGCCGGAGCGTTGTTGCCGCGCGGCGCCGGATTGTTGCGTGCCGGTGCCGGATTGCTCGTCGGTCCTGAATTGCTTCCCGGGCCGAACGTGACGGGGGCCGGCGGCGCGAAATCAAACGAGATCGAGGTGGTGTTGCCTGTCGCAGGCGGTGCGATGCTGACGAACCGGCTCGGCGAGTCAGACGGCAGCGGCACGGATCTCGAACGTCGAGCCGACGAAGCTCAGCGCATAGTTGGCGGACGCGGCCAGCGAGCCTTGCGTGATCGCGTAGGTTCCAGGTGCGGTGCCCGCCGCGCGGGCAAGCTCACCGGAGAAGCCGATCGCCGTTGAACAGCTGGCCCGAGGTGATCCGGTACGTCAGCAGCGGATCGGCCTCGCTCAACAACCGCGACTGCGAGTTCGCCGTCACCGTGAGCTGTGCCTGATCGACCGTCCAGATGCCGGCGCGGCGGCTGACCACGTAGTTCTGGTTGCTGAACGTGCCGTTGACGTTGAGCGTAGTGGTGCCGGCGTTGGTGAAGTTGGTGATGCCGAACGAGTTCGACAGACCCGTCAGCGCGTCACCGTTCTGCAGGCCTATCACCGTCAGCCCCGGATTGGTCGGCGACTGGCCGTAGACCGAGCCGCCGCCGTTTGCTGTCACGATGAGCTCGGCCGGCTTGACCGTCCAGGCACTGTCGGTGCGGGTGACGCGGTAGTTGCTGTTCGTCAGGGTGCCGACGACATGGAGTGCATAGCTGCCCGCGTCGGTCGTGTTGGCGATGCCGAACGAGTTGGAGAGACCGGTCAGCGCGCCGACGCCCTGCCCGTTCAGCAGACCTGTCGCCGACAAGCCCGGATTGATCGGCGACTGGCCGTAGATCGAGCTGCCGCCGCTCGCGGTCACGACGAATCTGCCGGATTGACCGTCCAGCTGCTGTCGTTGCGCGTGACGCGGTAGTTGCGTTCGTCGAGGGTGCCGCGACGCTGAGCGTGTAGCTGCCGGCATCGGTGATATTGGTGATGCCGAACGAATTCGACAGACCCGCTGAGCACGGAGACGCCTGTCCGTTCTGCAGGCCCGTCACAGACAGGCCCGGATTGGTTGGCGACTGGCCGTAGACCGAGTGCCGCCATTCGCGGTCACGATGAGTCTGCCGGGTTGACCGTCCAGGTGCCGTCGTTGCGGGTGACGCGGTAGTTGATTGTTCCTGAGCGTACCGCGCGACGCTCAGCGTGTAGCTGCCCGCATCGGTGATGTTGGTGATGCCGAACGAGTTGGAAAGACCGGTCAGGACGGAGATGCCCTGGCCGTTCCGCAGGCCCGTCGCGGTGAGGCCCGGATTGGTCGGCGACTGGCCGTAGATCGAGCTGCCGCCGGTGGCCGTCACGACGACCTCGGCCGGATTGACCGTCCAGGTGCCGTCGGTGCGGCGTGACGACGATAGTTGCCGTTCGTCAAGGTCCCGATGACGTTCAGCGTGTAGCTGCCCGCGTCGTGTGTTGGTGATGCCGAACGAATTGGACAGGCCGGTCAGCACGGAGATGCCCTGACCGTTCTGCAGACCCGTCGCGGTGAAGCCCGGATTGGTCGGCGACTGGCCGTAGACCGAGTTGCCGCCGTTGCGGTCACGATGACGTCGGCCGGGAGACCGTCCACGTGCCGGTCTGGCGCGTGAGCGTGATAGTTCGGGTTGCTTGAACGTGCCGTTGACGTTCAGCGTGTAGCTGCCGGCGTTGGTGTGATTGGTGATGCCGAACGAGTTCGACGAGCCCGCTCAGCGTATCGCCATTGCGCAAGCCGCTGACCGTAAAGCCCGGATTGGTCGGCGAGTCGCCGTAAACCGAGCTGCCGCCGTTGCCGTCACGGTGAGCTGTGCCGGGTCGACGATCCAGGTGCCGTTGTGGCGGACGATCTGTGTAGTTCGGGTTGCTGCTCGACGTGCCGTCGACCGTGAGCGTGTAGCTGCCGGCGCCGGTGAGATTGCTGATGCCGAACGAGTTCGACAGGCCGCTCAGGGTGTCGCCGTTCACCAGGCCCGTCACCGTACAGGCCGGGATTGGTCGGCGACTGCCGTAGCTCGAGCTGCCGCCATTCGCCGTCACCTCGATCGGGCGCGGCGTGACCGTCAGCGTGCCTGGAAGGTTGAGGATCCGATAAGCGGTGCCGTCGGTGCTGACCGCCTGCAGTTGCCGCGGCGTGACCGTCATGGTCGTTGCGAACGCACTCGGCAGGCCAAGCCACGCGGCCGCATCGCCGACGGTCACGCCCATGCCGATGTAGGTGAACGTATTCGCGCTCGTCAGCGTAAATCCGCCCTCGGGACGGATCGCTGCCGTCACACCGGTGCGCCAGGTCTCGGCATTGAACCGGTTGACGACCTCCTGCAGCGTCGCCGTCCGCGGGAACAGAACGTCGACGCCGTTGACCCTCATCCCCATCGTGGTGTGCGAGCCAGTGCCGCACGGGCCGCATCCGATCGCGGTCGGCGGCAGGATGGTGATCTGCGAGCTGGTCTGATAGGTGCCGACGTTCGACGACGCGGTCGCGTTGGTGTGACGGTGATCGGCACTGCCGCTCGCCGTGTCGTAGCTGCGCAGGCCATAGATCGACGCGAGCAGCAGCGGATTCGCATCGCCATAGACGCGCGTGCGCATTGCCGCTCTCGACGACGGCCACGTGATTGGCCCAGTAGAACTCCGGATAGCGCGCGACGCTCTCGCCAGACTGGCCGACCTGGTTCGGCGGGATCCAGACGTTGCGGAAATCAAATCCCTGATAGACCGTGCGGAAGGTGTTGAGTCCTGCATCTGCGCCGTGGTCAGGCCAGTACCGGCCCATTCGAAAGTGCCGACGTCCCACGGAGGGTCGATGCCCGTATTGTAGTACGGAATTGTGCAGCCGGCCCAAGAATGTCTCGCCGACGATCGGTCCGGCCCTCCTGATGCCGTAGCCCGAATAAGCCTTGCCAAGCTCGCCCGCGGCGTAGGTGTTCCTGATGGTGCCCCAGTTGGCGCCGACAAGGCCGCCGATGATGCCGTTGCCCAGAACCCGGCCCGTCGCATAGGCGTTCTCGATCGTGCCGCCGTTCTGCCGACGAGCCCGCCGAGCGTGGCGTAGAACTGATAATCCGTCATGGATTGTCCGACGCCGTACACGTTCACGCTGGCATAGGACTGCGAGATCGAGACCTCCATCGTTGTATCCGACCAGACCGCCGCCGACGTGATCCGACACGACGTTGTTGTCGAAGGTGCCTGCGCCGCGCGTCGCGTACGACCGCTCGATCACGCCCCCGCCCCAATTGAGGCCCGCGATCGAACCGGCGTAGCCGGTCGACGTGATGAACTGGCTGTTGACGATCCCGAGATCGCGGACCGTGCCGCCGCCCCCGATCGTGTCGAACAGAGCCGGCGTTGTTGCCTGCGCCGGTCGAATAGGGGTTCGTGATGCCGAGGGTTCGATTGACATAGAGATTGCTGATCGTGTGACCCTGGCCGTCAAACGTGCCCGTAAAGTTCGAAACGGCTGTCGGCTCCGGAATGTAAGCCTGCATGACCTGAACGACCGGAATGCCTGGCGCGGGGAAACTGTAAGTCTTGATGTCGAGGTCCGTCCAAGTCACCGGCCTGATCGGAGAGAACGCTCCCCCCTTCCACATGCCGCTCGCGAGTTCCTGGGTCGCGTCGATGTTGCGGGCGAGGCGATAATTCGCCGCGCCGTTCATGTCGATCAGCTGCAGCTGGTGCAGGTTCTGGATGTTGGTCGAATATTCGGCGCGCAGGAACGGCCGCGTTTCACCCTCGATGATGTACCAGTGGTCATTGAGGCGCGCGTCGTCCCAACCATTGCGATTGGCAGGATCCGCGGATCGCCCCATCGTGAATCGACGTAGACCTGATCGCTGGAAATGCCAATAGCTGTCGACGGCGAAGGCGCTTCCGCGAAGGTAATCGACGTACATGATCTGCTCGGAGGTCCAGCCGCCGGGCATATCGTGGTAGGAGCGGCCGAACGCCCTCGTCGTGCCGGTCGCGGCCGAGTCAAAATACGAGTGCCAGACCCGCGCGGACTGGCTGTGCTGCTGGTTGAAGCTCTCCATCGTGTCGTTGTCGCGGAATTTGTTGTTGCCGACGAGACCACCGACGCCCGCTCCCGACAGCGGCCCGGCAACTTAGGAGTCACGAACCGAGCCGAAGCTGCCGACATCGAAATACCGGTTTTCGCCGACGAGGCCGCCGGTGTAGTCCGTGCCGGTGACGCGGCCGAGCGAATAGGTCCAGCGGATGTTGCCGCTGTTCTGGCCGACGAGGCCGCCGGCGTAGTTGCCGTTCACGACGCCCGCGGCGTAAGAATCGTTGATCGTTCCGCGATTTTCGCCGACCAGACCGCCGACGACATAGCCTGACACCGTTCCGGTCGAATATGACCCGCCGTTGATGGTGCCGTGTTCCATCCGACAAGACCGCCGATCCGGCTGCTGCCGAGGAAACCGGTGACGGTCGCCGTCGAGAATGAATTCGAGATCGCGCCATAGTTGTTCGTGGCAATCGCGCCGCCGCCGCTGTTCGACCCGGACAGCGTGCCGCCGACGATGCCGAGATTCCTGATCGTGCCGCTGTTGTTGTAGAACAGGCCGACCGGTCCCAGGTCGCCGTTGGACGACCGTCCCGCCGTTGCGTCAGGTTGAGGATGGCGTAGCCCCTGCCGTCGAACACTCCGGTGAAGCCGGCGTTCGCGCCGGGTAACCGATCGGGTCGAAGCCGCGGCAGTTGCACGTCGCTGACGCCGACGCGTCGATGTCGTTGCCGAGCGCGTAGGTGCCGGCTCGATTGGTGTACACCTGGTTCAGCTGATCGTAGTTGTTGACCAGCATGTAGGCGGTCACGCTGCCGTTGCCGTGGCCGCTGGTCAGACCGCTGTAGGTGACCGAGTCGGCATAGCTGCCGGTGGCGGGATAGGGGTTGTAGAAAATCTCGACCGCGCCCGATGTGGAGATGTGGCCGGAGGAATGTCACGGCGGCGTTGTCGGAGCGCAACGTGACGAGGGCGTTCGACACGTCGTAGTTCACGGACAGGATATCGTTGAAGGTGATATTGCCAGAGGCGCGCACGGTCACGTTGCCGGCGGACGTGAGGCCCTGAATGTGGCGCTCCGCCCGACGACGTAACGCTCACGGTTTGACCCATCGGCCGGCCACCGGTGAAAAGAATATTGCCCGAAGCCAGGATCGAGGTCGCACCGTCAATTTTGCCGACGATGCCATTGGCGAGTCAGCGAACCGCCGACGTTCAGCGGGAGCCCGCGCGCGTAGAGCATGCCCACGGCGAGATTGCCGTTGTTGGCGAACGAGACCGAGCCGGGATTGATGACGTGGAAGTCGGCGTTCGGGTCGATGCTCGACATGTCCGTCCACAGGTCGCCGACGACGTTGCCGGTGTTGTTGAGCGTGACCGAGCCGAAATTCAGTGGCAACACGAGGTTCGTGACGCCGATCGGCGCGGCCTGCGCGACGCTGCCGGGCGCACCTGTGTGAGCCACAGCGTCGAGCCGGCGCCGCCGATGATGCTCGCGTTGATGTAGATGCTGTTGTAGGCGTTGAGCCTCAGCGTGTTGGCGCTGGTCCAGTAGATCGGCGCCCGGATGAAGATGTCGCCGTCGCCGTTCCACTGGCTCGCCCGGCCCGCTCGCCGACGATGCTGTCGTCAGCAGCGTGACGTTGGCGGTCGCCAGGTTGGCCGAGATCGTTGCGGCGGCCGCCGAATTGACCGTCAGGCTGACCGGATCGAGCAGCCAGTCGCCCGTCCTGCCGTGCGGCGCGGAGGTATCGACGCGGGCGCCGGCGAACTCCAGAGCTTGTGGCCGGAGGTCTCGACCAGGCCGCCATTGCCGCCGTTCGCCCCGCCCGCGCCGAGAACGCGCCGCTGACGCTGGTCACTCCGTCCGACCAGACGATGATGGTGCCGCCGTTGCCGCTTTCGTCGCGTCCGCGCGGATCACGCTTGCGGAATCGATCGAAACCGTTCGCGCGTGCGGGAGATCGCCTGAACCCTGATAGTCGCCGCCGATGCGGATCCTGCCGCCACCGGTCGCGCCCGACGCGTTGAGGCGCGCGCCGTTCAGCGCGATTTCGGCGCCCGTGATGTCGATGCTGCCGCCCGCGCCCTTCTGCGTCTGACCCGCGCTGCCCGCGCGTGCCGCTGGCGCTGGCCGTCCCGACACGGTGACGCGGCCGCCTGCCCCGCCGCCGAGCACGATGCGGCCGTCGCGCGTGCCGACCGAATTGGCGCGGATCGAGCCCGGCACGTTGACGGCGTCGCGCAGGATGGTGTTTGCGGTCGCGGCGCTCAGGTACACCGTGCCGCCGTCGGCGCGGATCTTGCCGCGGTTGGTCACCAGCGCCTGGCCGGTGCCGTCACGCAGATTGCCGAGCTGCTCGGAGGGCACCGCCACCGACAGGAAGCCGTCGCCGGCGAGATCGAGCGTGATCATTTCGCCGCGAACCGAGGCCGACCTTGCCGAGCCGCGCGCTGATGACGCCGTCGTTGGCGACGCGTCCGCCGAGCAGCGCGGCAAAGCCGCCGTCCGACACGTTGATGCGGCCGGCATTCGTGACCGTGGCCGACGAGCCGTTGCCGGTGAACTTGTAGTTGCCGGCGAGGAAGTCGCTGTTCTTGATGTCGAGGGTCGAGGCTGCGAACGAGCCGGTGTTGACCACGCCGGTCGGCGCCGATGGCGATGCCGTTCGGATTGACCAGCAGCACGGTGCCGGGCGCATTGATGGTGCCGGCAATGCTCGAGGGCGTCGCGCCGGTGACACGATTCAGCGTCGCCGCGGACGCTCTCGGCTGATTGAAGTTGACCGTGCCGCCCGCGCCGACCGAGAACGAATTCCAGTTGATGATCGCGCGGTTCGAGGTCTGATTGATGTTGAGCGTGCTCCCTTGCGGCGCACCGATAGTGGCGGTGCCGTGGGTGACGTTGCCGCCGCGTCGGCAGTTGCTGCGGCAGCGAGGCGCTCGCCGCCAGCAGGGCGCCGCCAGGAGCGCAAAACCGCGCATGAAGTGCGCGCAACTGCCCAGACATCGTGCTTCCCATGCCCTATCCGTCGTACCTGTCATTCGGCGCCGTTGACCGGCTGCTCGACATCGCCGCGCAATTCGATCTGGTAATTTCAGAATTTTCCGCGCTCGATCTGGCAATGTCCGGATCGTCGCGATCGGCGATGTAATTGAGGATCAGTTTCGGCGGCCCTTTCGGATCCGGCGACGTCGTCTGGTTGCCCTCGCGCTGCATCTGATATTTCACGCCATCGGCGATGAGACGCACGGCGCCCTTCTTGTCGTCTTCGCCGGCGAACAGCACCACGGTGTTTTCGCCGACCGGAATGCCGGCGCGCACCGCGTCCTTCTTCCAGGCAAATCCCGCGAAATAGCGCTCGAGCCGGGTGCCTGCGGTCATCATCGCGCTCGAGTCGGACGACGGCGTCGTGCCCTCCTCGCCCCAGATGCACGTTCACCTGGATGAGCTTTTTCGACTTGTTGCCGAGGATGTAGGCGACGCGCGCGACACCCGGCGCCGGATCGAGCGAAGCCAGCTTCACGGTCAGCACCGTGGTGCCTTCGATCGGATTCGCCGTCGGCCGCGATGTCGGACGGCTTGACGCCGAACGACTTCGCGACGCTGGCCCTCACCTCGGCTTCGGTCATGCCGAAGCTGACATCGCGGAAGCCCGTGACTTCATATTTTGGCAGGTCTTGCGCCGCCGCCGGCCCCATAGCGTCGAGACCGCGGCCATGGCCAAAACCCCGAGCAACGTGCCCGGAAAGTCACATAAGCGAAACATCGATTTCGTCACCTGGTTTCTCTCACAGTTGCGGCCCGGCAACAGCTTTGCGGATCCGCCTGTGATTTCAATGTTTTTCTCGTATTGCACATTTCGATTATAAATGAGAAGTCCGATTCCAGTGATTTGCCCATTTGGTTACCGCCGGCATGCGGGACTGGTTGGAAGCACGGACGGAGTCTTAAGGGCTGATGTGGTTCGTCTTACGTGCGGTTGACGCGCATTGGTTGCGCTTGGCGCTGCCGGCGGTTGCCCAGAATCCGCTGCGGCCGCCGCCAGCCAGGTCGCCCCGCCGGTAATCGCGCCGGTAACCCCTGCCCCGCGAATTTCGTTGCCGCAGGTGCCGGCCGGCGCGGCTACGCCGGAGCAAGCCAAGACACTATTCTTTGTGCTGACCGGTCTCGATATCGAAGGCGAATTTCCGGAGCTGGTCGCCATCCGGACCGAACTTGCCGCGGCACTGATCGGCAAACGCATCAGCGTCGCCGAGCTGTTCGACTTCGCCAACAAACTGCAGCAGGCCTATGTGAACGCTGGCTATCGCTGCGCGGGTGGTGACCCTGCCGCAGGAGATCGGCAAGCAGGCGCGCGTCAAACTGAAGGTGATCGACGGCTTCGTCGAACGCATCGATGTCGAAGCGCTGCCGTGGAAGGTGCGCACGCGTGCTCGACGTGCTGTCACGGCTGATCCGCAAGCGCACCTGACGCAGGCCGAGTGGAACGCACTGCAGATCGCCGGCGACAGCCCGGCCTGGTGCTGAACGCCGCCTTCGGTGCGGCAAGGACATCGGCGGATCGCTGCTGATGTCACCGGCCGTTACCGCCCCGTGCTCCGCGAGCCTCTCGTTCGACAATGCGGTGCCAAAGACTTCCGCACCTGGCAGGCGGCGGCGTCTGTCTCGCTGAACAGCGTCGCCGGCTTCGGCGAGCAACCCTCCGTCTCGCCTCCGGCTATCCGGATAGCGGCTACGCCACCGCGTATCCGACCCGGCGCTATCTTTCGAGCACGCTCTCGGTGCCGCTCGGCATCGACGGCTTCAAGGCGGAGTTTTTCGAACCAACGGCCGCACCACGCCGCTGGTGGAGCGGCTGTTCGCGACGCAAGGTCACTTCGACCGCGCTACGCCAAGGTCGCGGTCGACGCGGTCAAGCGGCGCGACACCGTGCTGAGCTTGAACGCGCGCTACGAGGCGACCGACGAGCGCATCGA
Organism: uncultured Alphaproteobacteria bacterium; assembly: GCA_963757845.1. GTDB lineage: Bacteria > Pseudomonadota > Alphaproteobacteria > Rhizobiales > Xanthobacteraceae > P52-10. The sequence goes on along the minus strand of CAVWTB010000011.1, from coordinate 1,113 downwards.
CACGCTGGCGTGACGCCGGCCTCCCATCAGCCAGGACCGCACGCGCGTCGTACGCACGGGCTTCGATGGGCTCACGCGCTGGCGCGAGGCCGGCATGACCTTCACTTATAGCGGCACCTTTTCACGCGGCCTCGACGCGCTCGGCGCGCGCACGATCGACAGGGCCACCGCGCTGTCGCCGCTGTCGCGGCTCGACGCGGATGCGGAGTTTGTAAAACTCGATGGCCGCTTCGAGGTCTATCAAAGCCTGCCGATGGATTTCTTCGGTCGGTGGCCGTCTCCGGCCAGTCGCCGTTCAACAAGCCGATGCTGACGTCGGAGCAGTTCGACATCACCGGCTCAAAGGCGCTCTCGGGTTTCACGTCCGGCGCGCTGCCGGCGACCGCGCCTGGGTCGCGCGCGCCGAGTTCGGGCAAACCTTTGCGCCGATCAGCGCGATGACCTGGACACCATACATGTTCGTTGCCGGCGGCGAGCGCATCCCGAAAACCCGACCGTCCTCGAGTTCACGCGCCTCGGCGCCGTGAACTACGGCGCGGGCCTGCGCGTCAGCCTCGCCCCCTCGCCTGACATGCCGGACACTTACGGCTTCCTCGAATGGAGCCACCGCGAGGTCGACCGCGACCCGCGCCTGAACGGCCAGCGGATCTTTGCGGGGATCGTCTTGAGGTATTGAGCTTGCGATCTACTTGCTTCGCAGCGACCGCACGCCGTCCTCGCCATCGAGTTCACCAAACGCATGTAGCGGCCTGTGAGCGATTCACCCAATTTTTGGCCGTAGCGTCGCAATTTCGGCTCGATGCGCGCGGCGCGCCGCCGAACCGACGGTCGATGGCCCGCTCCGAACACCGCTCGGGTTCGCGATCGCATTTGCATTCGGCGGACGAAGGCCGGTCGGTGAAGTTCCTGTCGTTCGGCTATCGCCGCTCGCGCTGACGGCTGTGCCGGCTGCGTCGTAGCCTCCACCGCTCGGGCTGGCACCCGTGGTGGTGCCGTTCGTCGCAGTGCCCGCACTGCTCCCCGATGGCCCCCCGCTTCCGCCGGACGTCTGTGCCGCGGCCGGCAGAGCGATCAACAAGCCCGTGAGCAGAAACGCAGTCATCGTGCGCATGC
>CAVWTB010000010.1:0-31092 GCA_963757845.1 uncultured Alphaproteobacteria bacterium | reverse complement strand
AGGCCGGCTGATGAGCTTCACGACAAAGCGGCTGGGCTCCGCCGACCTTGTGGCGATGAGGCGTTGCTGCGTCTGTTCGGTGAGGTCTTCGGCGATCTCGATACGTATCAAGGCGCCGTCCCGAGTGACGCTTACCTGCTCGGGCTCCTGCGCGACGAGACGTTCTTCGCCGTCGCCGCACACGATGAGAACGGCGCCACGGTCGGTGGTCTTGCCGCCTACGAACTGAAGAAGTTCGAACAGGAGCGCAGCGAGGTCTACATCTACGACCTCGCCGTCGACGCCGCGCATCGGCGCAAGGGCGTGGCAACCGCGTTGATCAAAACGCTTGGCGAAGCAGCCCGCGAACGCGGCGCGTACATCATGTTCGTGCAGGCCGACATCGGCGAAGAAGACGAAGCCGCCAACGCGCTTTACCGAAAACTCGCCTCAGAGATGATCGTCGCCAACCACTACGACATCCTGCCGTAGATCCCCATTGCGTGTTCGGCGGGGCGGTTGCGGTGCGCGGATAGGCCAACGTCACCGTTTGGCCCACGCTCTCCGTCGCCGAAGAGACGCCGTCTTCTTCGCGCACCGCGCCGTAACCATAGCACCGCCGCTGACGTCCGATAACCCGTCTCCGGACGCGGCAACCTGTGAATTCAGTTGTCAAACAGCCCGGCTTCGCCCTGCGGGCTACGCCGGGCGCGGCCCGCGCGCCGCACGCAGACACGCGTCATCGCCCTGTGTGTTGTCCGGCTCCAGGGCTCGCCGGTCTTCTGTTCGTCCGTTTCGCCGTAGGGGCGTGCGGAACGACAGGGCGTTTACCGCGCCCGCGGCGCCCGCATGTTGTTGATGCGGGCATCCCGTATGCCGTCGGCACACGGGCGGTGGCCCAGCCCAACGCCGAAGATCGTTGAGCTGAACCGGGCCTCGGACGCAGATCGTCGCCTGCGTTCCGCACGCGAATGGATTTTGCGGCTTGCTGCATCACTGACCGGGAATTGTCGCTTGCGCCGACCCCGCCCGGACCGTGCGAGCTGTCGCACGGGCATGCACTTGGACCGTCCGCCCGTCGCGTCGGCGTCAATCTCCCGTCCGACTGCGGATCCCCGGCTTTCGCCCGTAATCTTGCCCAGCGTGCCGACGATGTCGGTCACGGTCGTGAGCTCGCAGCATTCAGGCCCGACATCGTAGCGGCCACCGCATCCCGTTGCCACGTCACGATGACGATCGCGACGCGCCCCTCACCGGAGCGGGACGGGGGGATGATATTTGTCCTATCGCGAAGGTCAAGAACAAAAAGAGAACTTCGCCCAGCTATTTTTCTGAAAATCAGAAAGACAGTTGCTTCCAATGACTTAGCCTACTCGTTAAGTATGGCGGCTGGTAGCGGAATTGTTTTTGCCTGGTTCTCGACAAAGTGGCGTTAGACCTGAAGCGATTGAGCGGCTTGGCGATTTGGTTCGCCAGCGCAGACATCGCGGATCGTGCTTTCTCACCCCTTCGGAGGCCGGCGTAGAGATCGTCACGCTGACACGTACAGGGAAGTTGATCAGCTTGCGCAAGTGCTGCGCTAAAGCGAGAATGTGCCAAATTTCTCGTTCCGGGCGTTGGCAGCCCTGGTGCCGCCGGCAGGCACAATTGCAATGGTGCACCAGACCCGGTTGCCACTCGCGTCGAGGAGCGAGTGAAGGCGTCTTGTCATCAGCATTTCGAGGAGAGGATCGCCATGAGACTTTCTCGCCGCACATTCCTGCATCTGGCGGCTGGCACCGCCGCATTCCCTGCTGTGTCGCGGCTCGCCTGGGCGCAGACCTATCCCTCAAGACCCATCACGATTATCGTCCCGTTCGCGGCCGGCGGGCCGTCCGATGTGCTGGCGCGTCTGCTCGGCGAGCGCATGCGCGCGGTGCTGAATCAGCCGGTGATTGTCGAGAACGCGACCGGAGCGGGCGGCACGATCGGTGTGACGCGCGCAGCGCGCGCGCCGGCTGACGGCTACACCGTGAGCTTCGGCCACCTCGGGACGCACGTGATCAACGGCGCGATTTATCCGCTCACGTTCGACCTGCTCGATGATCTCGAACCGATCGGTTTGATCGGCGGCAATCCGCAGCTGGTGGTCAGCAAGACCGCGGTGCCGGCGAAGAACCTCAAGGAATTGATTGCCTGGATCAAGGCGAATGAAGAAAACGTCACGTTCGGCACCGCCGGCATCGGCTCAGGCTCGCATTTCAGCGGGCTTTACTTCCAGAGCCTGATTGGCACGAAGGCGAGATATGTGCCCTACCGCGGCACCGGCCCGGCGATGCAGGATCTGGTCGCCGGCAACATCGACATCATCGTCGACCAGGCCTCGAACGCGATGCCGCAGGTACAGGACGGCAAGATCAGGGCCTACGCCGTCACTCAGAACAAGCGGATGGCCGCAGCTCCCGATATTCCGACAGTTGATGAGGCGGGCTTGCCCGGCTTCCACATCTGGCTGTGGTCCGGCATGTGGGTCCCCAAGGGAACGCCGCAGGACGTTATCGCGAAGCTCAACGCTGCGATGCGCGAAGCGCTCGCCGACCCGACCGTACTCAAGCGGTTTGGCGACCTTGGCCTGGAGGCCGCGCCGGCGAATCGTCAGACGCCGGAAGCACTGCGCGCGCACCAGAAGGCGGAAGCCGACAAATGGTGGCCGATGATCAAGGCCGCCGGGGTCAAGCCGGCAGGCTGATCGCGGCGCTGCACCAGCCGCTAGAACTCACGCGCCGCAGCAAATGGCCCCTCTATGCGGTTACCGAGCAAGAGATTGCTGCGAGCCGCGCGGAGCTTGGCGACGCCGATTGTCGGCGAATGGGTCAGCCCGCCACTTCGAGCAGCAGGCCCGCCAGCTCACTTGGATGCGTGATGTACGGCAGATGCGAACTCGCGATTTTGCGTAGTTGCCACCCCGCCGCCCCGCTCGCGGCCGCCGCATAGCGATCGAAGCTCGGATGCGGCCACTGGGTGCGGATATAGGTGCGTGGCAACTTTTCGGCGGCAGGATTTTTGCGCGTCACCGGCTCCTTGAAGTGGCCGAACGGCGTCGGGCGCAGCCGAGGCAGGATCCATTCGAGATCCGCCTTTTCGGTCACTTGCCAGGTTTCGGTGACAAGTTTTTCCCATGGTGGCGGCGCGAAACGCGGCAACAGCCAGCCGTCACCTTCTTTCTGCACGAATGCCTCCAGAGCGGGCCGACGATCGGACGGGATCACGTCCAGCATGCTCTGGCCATCTGTCGGCACGAAGGCGTCGAGAAAGATCAGGTGCGCGATCCGTTCAGGCATGTAATCGGCAACGCCAGTGATCACCATGCCGCCCGAGCTGTTGCCGACGAGAGCGACGTTACGCAGATCCTCGTATTCGATCACGTTGGTGACGTCGCGGACGTGTGTTTGAAGCCCGATTTCCGGCCTCGCCAGGTGCGCCCGCGCACCGAGCCCCGTCAGTGTCGGAGTGAACACCTCGTGCCCTTGCGCACGCAGCAGCGGCGTCAGCTTTTTCCAGCACCAGCCGCCGAACCAAGCCGGATGGATCAGGACATAGATCATCTTGTTACCCTCCCGCCCGGACCGCGCATTCGAGTCGTCTGAGATTGCAACGGCCGAGATTGCGGCGCCGCCGATCGCTGCTAGCGCTTCCCGGCGCGAAAGACGTCCACGGCTACACTGGCTCATGGATTCCTCCGCAAATTTTCCCGCTCTGCAGGCGGAGTTCCAGCCCGCTCGTGGGGCGATCGTTTACCGAACGCCCGATGGCGACAAGGCCAAAATCTGGACTGGTCCCTGCCTCCTGAAAGTGTTTGAATTCCTCGCATGAAAACCGGGTATGGCGAGTTCTGCCCTATCGCGAAGGCATCCGAGGTCTTCGCCACACGTTGGACGCCTCTTGTGCTGCGCGAGTTGATGCTGGGCGCCCACAGCTTCAATGACATTCACCGCGGCGTGCCGTTGATGTCGCGGACGCTCCTGGCCGAGCGCCTGCGGCAATTGGAGGAAAACGGAATCGTCGTGAAAAGAACCCAGCCCAACAATTCAGGCTGTGAATATTGGCTGACGTCGTCAGGCGAAGCATTTCATGACGTATTGCGCGGCCTCTCGCGCTGGGGTTTGGCGCACGCCCGCGATCGGCTCACCGCCGACGACCTCAATCCCGGCCTGCTGATGTGGCGTATGCGCAAGCGCGTGGACACCAGCGCACTACCCGACCATCGCGTGGTGATCCGCTTCGAATTCTCCGGCGTTCCCAGAAGCCGAACGACGTTGCGCATCATGTGGCTGATCCTCGAACGGACAAGCGTCGACCTGTGCTTCAAGGATCCGGGATACACCGTCGATCTGACCGTTCGCAGCGACGTTGCGGTCCTTGTCAGGCTCTACCTCGGGCACTCGAGTTGGCAGGAGGTCGAAGGAAAAGCACTGTCTATCGAGGGTGATCGAAGGATGGCGCGACAGCTTCCGATCTGGCTGCAGCTCCACAGACAACTCGGTCGCGACTATCTACCGTTTGGGCGACCTGCCGCTTGACAGTGCGTTCGCCCGCGCATCCGGCGAGGATTTTAGGCATCTGAATGTCCGCTCAGGGTCATTTTTAGACCTCGACGCATTCGAACGCGACGTCCGCTTTGCCCCCGCAACCAAAATAATGTCGATATTTCGAAGCCGTAGCCCGGATGGAGCGCAGCGCAATCCGGGGCAAGTCTAGCGATCAAGAACCCCGGATTGCGCTGCGCTTCATCCGGGCTACAAGATTTCCTTGACGGCCCTACTCCGCCGCCACGCCGCGCGTGTCGCCGCGCTCGGCGATCAACTTCTTCGTCAGCGGAATCAACTCGCGGCCGTATTCGATGCAGTCGATCAGGGGATCGAAGCCGCGGATCAGGAAGATGTCGATGCCGAGGTCGTAGTATTCGGCAAGCGACTCTGCGACCTGCTCGCGGCGTGCCGACCAGCGAGGTCGAGTTGCCGCGCGCATCGGTGAGCGCGGCCATGCCGGTCCACAGGCGCTTGTCCAGCCGCTCGCCTTTCGCAGCCAGCGCCAGCAGCCGCTTCGAGCCTTCGTTCGCGGGTCCGCCGGGCTTCTTCGTGAAACCGGTCTTGTCCTGCACGGCCTTCGCCCGCTCCAGCAGTCGCATGCGCCTTGGCCCAGGCCTTCTCCTCGGTGTCGGCGAGGATCGGCCGGAACGACAGGCTGAAGCGCGGCACGGCGCGGCCGGTCTTCGCGCAGGCCGCCTTCACCTTGGCGAGCACGTTGCGCACCTCCTCATAGGTCTCGCCCCACAGCGCGAACACGTCGGCATGGTGGCCCGCGACCTCGATCGCAGCATCCGACGCGCCGGCGATGAAGACCGGAATGCCGTCCTTCTGGTACGGCTTGATCTGCGAGAAGCCGCGTTTCACCTGATAGTATTTGCCGTCGTAGTCGAACGGCTTCTCGCTGGTCCATTCCGCGCGCACGACGTCGAGAAACTCTTTCGTGCGCGCGTAGCGCTCGTCCTTGTCGGCGATGGTGTTGCCGTCCTGCGCGAGCTCGGTCGAGTCGCCGCCGGTGATGACGTTGAGCGAGATGCGGCCCTTGGTCAGGTGATCCAGCGTCGCGAACTGCCGCGCGAACAGCGTCGGCGCGGTAAAGCCCGGCCGCTGGGCGATGAACACGTTCAGCCGCTCCGTCACGCGAGGCGACGTGCTGGCCGACCTGCAGGCAGTCCGGCAGCGTCGCGTGGAATGCCAGCAGCGCGCGGTCGAAGCCGGCGATTCTCATGCGCCTTCGCCAGCGTCTCGATGTACGGTGACGTTCAACAGTGGTCCCGTGCGCGGCGTGGTCTCCGACGACGGGTTGTTGCCGATGAAGCCGATGAATTCCACGGACATTGTTGTTCTCCGTTTTCGAACCCGTCATTGAATGCCGAGCGCAAGACGCCCGGCGGTCGAGCTTGATGGTGTCGTCCTGCGGCGTGTGCACCCGCCCGCACAGCACGTCGCGAAGATGCCGCTCCAGCGGATTGGTGCGCGACAGGCCGTGATTGCCGGTCAGCGACAGCGCCTCCTCGACGGCCGCGACCGCGTTGTTGGTCAACGTCATCTTCAGCGCCTGGGCGTCCGCCATGCTGACGCCGCGTCCGCTGTCATAGTCCGCGGCGAAGCGTTTCCAGCAGCCGGGTGTTGGTCGTGAGTTTGACCTCGATGCCACCGACGATTTCCTGCGCACGTGGCAGCGTCGCCAGCGCCGCGCCAAGATTGGCGGCTTGCGATTCTGCAGAAATTGAACGACCCAGTCGCGCGCCGCCCGCGCCACGCCGTCATAGATCGCCGCCACAAATGTGCCGTGCACGATCAGCGCCATCGGATCGCCCGCACGCCATTCACCGGGCGTGCGAACGTCGATCTCGTAGTCGAGCGGGATCAGCACATCCTCCAGCACCAGGTCGTGGCTGCCGCTCGCCCGCAGCCCGGCGTGGTCCCAGGTCTCGACGATTTTCGCGCCCGGCAAGTCCGGCAGGCACCAGGAACGTTCCGAGCCGCGGCTCCGCCTCATCGGTGCGCGCCCACACCGAATACCATTTCAGGATCGGCAGGCCGGTCGAATAGATCTTGTGGCCGGTGAGCCGCCAGCCCTCGGCCGTGCGACGCGCGACGGTCGCCATGCGTGCCGCCGCGCGAAGGCGATCCCAGTTCCGGCTCGACCCGCAGCACGTTGACCAGCGCCGAGACCCGACACTGACTCCCTCGCGCATCAGCTCGACCAGATGTTTCGGCCATGGCCGGCCGTGCGCCATCGAATGATGCTGAATGTAGTGCATCGCCAGCACCAGCGCGGTCGAGGCGCAGCCGCGCGCGAGCTGATTGAGCACGCGCGCGCTTTCCAGCATGCCGGCGCCGAGACCGCCGCGTTCGCGCGGCACAGTCAGCGACAGCAGACCTGCATCGAACAGCTGCTGAAAATTCTCGAACGGAAAGCTTGCATCGCGGTCGTGCGCGGCGGCGCGCTTGGCGAAATCGGCGGCCAGCAGCCGCGCCTTGTCGACACTCGAAGTTGCTGCATCCATCGGTCTTTTGTCCGCGCGTTGTTGTTATGATGGGGCCACGCGCCGCGTCCGGTCAATGAAAGGACGTTTCCATTGTGCAGGAAACGAAAGAACAAACGATGTCTTTGCAGCGCAACCGGAACGAATGTATTGGCGCGGCCGAATTCAGCAACCGGTACCTGTGAAACGGAGGAGAACGATGATCGCTGAATTCTCGCTTGCGGGCCGCACCGCCCTCGTCACCGGCGCCGGCCGCGGCATCGGCACCGGCATAGCCGAAGTCCTGGCCGAGGCCGGCGCCAATGTCGCGGTCAATGCGCTGACCGGCAAATACCTCGATCCGTTCGTGCAAGGATCTCGGCCAGCGCTCGGGCCGCAAGATCGTCGGCATCGCCGGCGATTGCACGACGCCGGCGGGCGCGGCGCAACTGGTCGAGAAGACGGTCGCTGCACTCGGTCCCATCGACATCCTCGTCAACAATCTCGGCGACGCCATCCGCAAGCCGCTCGAGGCGATGACCGATGAGGAGATCGACAAGGTGATGGGCCTCAACATCATGTCGGCGATCTACTGCACGCGCGCGGTGGCGGCCTCGATGATCGCGCGCAAGCGCGGCAAGATCATCAACATCTCGTCCTTCAGCGGCGTCGGCGGCTCGGCCAACCTGTCGATCTATGCCGTCGGCAAGACCGGCATGGTCGGCCTGACGCGCTCGCTGGCGCTGGAATGGGCCGCGCACGGCATCAACGTCAATTGCATCGCGCCGGGACTTTACCCGGATCCGGCGATGGCAGGTCCGGAGCGCTACGCGCAGGCCGAGGAGCGGGCGAAGACGCAGGTGCCGCTGCAGCGCGTCGGCAAATTCCGCGAGGTCGGCCTGCTGGCGCTCTACCTCGCCTCCCCCGCATCCGACTACATGACCGGACAGGTGGTACCGCTGGACGGCGGGCTGACGGTCTAGTGTCGTGGTTCAGAAGTTCGCTCTGTATTCACCGCGAGTCCGTCGAGCGAATTTCTGAGCCATAAACGACACTAGAAATCACAAGTTTGGTAGGGAGGACCCAAAAGATGCCGTTGAGCACGCGACGGTCATTCACCCGCCGAACGCCGCGCGGCTTGTTCGGCAGCATCGGTTTGATGACGATCCATTCATAGTCGCTGAGTTCGTAGCGCATGATTCGAGGCTCCGATTTCGGAGCTTGAATCACGTCTGGGCAGCCCCATCAACTCATAGTGGTCCGTGCCGGCGTCTTTAACGCTCTGGATTTACTTCCGCTTTCGGCGCAATAGCGGACATGGCCAGACCTGCTGCCGGTTCGACCCGGTCGCGAATGACCCAGGCTGTGTAAAAACGCGCAGACGCTTGATCGCGACAGAACAAGTTAATCGTTCAAGCCCGCTTTCGGCGCTCATACCGCAAGACCATTCAATTTTGAAATCCAACCTAAGAATATCATTCTCGCGGCGCTTGGAGTTTTTGAGTTTTTCACACAGCCTAGACCCAAAGCGGACAAGAGCAGCACCGCTGACCCAACGCGGCGAGCCTTCCGCCGACGCTAATGTGTCGCAGCCACAGACATTGCAGTCGCCTTGCGGAAAGGACGGAAACGTCTGAAAATTCGTTTCAGGGGTCTCTTTGGATGCGGTTCCGGTGACCCATTGAAGTCCTGATCCGGCAGATTTTTTCTCTCCGCCCGATTTTGGAGCCCACCATGGCGACATTCACGCGATCGCGAAGCCTGCTGGTTTCCGTAAGTCTTGCCGCACTCGGCGGCACGGCACTGGCGGCGCTGCTGGCCGGGAGCGGTTTTATTCTCGCGGACGCACGCGCAACCGCCGTGGATGTATCGCTGCCGCTCGCCGACGCCGATATTCCGATCTGCGGCACGCCGACGGCAACCGCCCGGCCGAACATGATGTTTCGCCTGGTGCAGACGGAAGTGCCGCGCGCCGAGATGAGCGCAGCCAGCCCCGCGCCGGCATTCGCGGACACCGAGCCGCCGCTGTGGACCGGCATCGGCTCCATCACCTGGAAGATCACGACCGCGAACGAGCGCGCGCAGGCCTATTTCGATCAGGGCCTGCGTCTCGCCTACGCCTTCAATCACGATGAGGCGCGACGCGCGTTTCGCATGGCGCAAAAACTCGACCCTGACTGCGCCATGTGTTTCTGGGGCGAGGCGCTGGTGCTCGGTCCCAACATCAATCTCCCGATGCCGGAGGACGCAGTTGCGCCAGCCTATGCCGCCGCGCAAAAGGCGAAGGCCCTGGCCGGGAAAGCGAGCCCGCGCGAGCAGGCGCTGATCGGCGCCATCGCGGTGCGCTACGGCAGCGATCCCAAGGCCGCCCGCGCACCACTCGACGCGGCCTACGCGGCCGAAATGGCGAAGGCAGCGAAACAGTTTGCCGAAGACGACGAGATTGCCACGCTCTATGCCGAGGCGGTGATGGATATCAGCCCCTGGGACTACTGGAAGCCGGGCGGCCGCGGCGCCAAGCCGCAAAGCGTGCCGATCGTGCCGACGCTGGAGCGCGTGCTGGCGCGTAGTCCCAATCATGCCGGCGCTATTCACCTTTATATTCATGCCGTCGAGGCGTCGGACCGACCCAAGCGCGCCGAGCCCTATGCCGACAAGTTGCGCGGCGCGATTCCCGGCGCAGGCCATCTCGTGCACATGCCGAGCCACATCTATTATCGGGTCGGCCGCTATCTCGACGCGCTGGAAGACAACAAGACCGCGGTCAAGGTCGATGAAAAATACCTGACCGAGACCAACGCGCCGATGGGCGTCTACAGGCTCGGCTATTATCCGCACAACGTGCACTTCGTGATGGCGTCGGCGCAGATGGCCGGCGACGGCCCGACCGTGATTGCGGCTGCGGAGAAGCTCGGCCAGCTCATTCCCAGCGAGGCTGCCAAGGGCATTGCGATGGTGCAGCCGGTCAAGGCGGCGCCTTACTTCGCGCACGCGCAGTTCAGCACGCCCGAGACCATTTTGGCGCTGCCGGATCCCGGCGATGCGATTCCCTATGTCAAGGCGATGTGGCTCTACGTGCGCGGCGTCGCGCTGGTGGCGAACCGTGACTTCGCGGGCGCTACTGCCGCAGCGAGCGCCATCGAGACGATCGAGCGCACCGCGGACTTCAAGCTGCTGATGGATTCAGGCATTCCGGCGCAGGAGGTGCTCCGCATCGCGCGCACGGTGATCCTCGCACGCGTAGCCCAGGCCAAGGGCGACTATCGCACCGCCATCATCCGGTTCGAACGGGCGGCGGCATTGCAGGACGCGTTGGCCTACACCGAGCCGCCCTATTGGTATTATCCGATCCGGCAGTCGCTTGCCGCCGCCCTGCTGCAGGCCGGCCGTTACGCCGAGGCGGAGCGGCAATTCCAGCGCGCGCTCAGTCGGGCGCCCGCTAATGGCTGGTCGTATTACGGGCTGGCGGAACTGCACAAGTCACGCGGTGATGGCTCCGCAGCCCGCAAGGCCGAGGCCGACCTTGCCAGAACCTGGATCGGCGACCGTAAGCTGTTGCAGATTTCAAATCTCTGAAGCGCGCGCCTAACTCGTTCCGATGAGGTGATCGAATGAGGTCGCGACTTCCGTTCCTGGCACTGAACGGACATCTCAGCCCGCCCGCCGGATGTCTGCTTTGAGGGGTAAAGCGGAAGTCGACGTCGGCCAGTTCGACTTCCAGAGTCTGACCCAATTCGGACATTGCCCAGTTGCGCGGAACCCAGCGACTGGTAACCGCAAACAATCGTGCATTCGATCGGGGAAAGGGCAGAACGCACTCACGTCGACATGCGTGGGTTTGCGTTCGCTCCGGGGCGCGTCGAGATGGTGATACGGCGGTCGTGAATCAGATTTTCGAGCCGATGGGCGACAACGTTCAATGTCGCGGCATCCACCGCATCCTCGTTGCCACTCGCGGCCAGAGCGCGTTGCGCGTTGAGAATCTCATCAATCTTCTCTTCGATGTTCGACAATTCGGCCTCGGTGTCGACGGCCCTGATCTGGCGCGCCAGCGCATAGAGTGTGTCCAGGGGTCCCGCGATGGTTTCGGGTTTTCCGATTCCCAGGAATTTCCAGGCCGCAGCCAACACCGAGGCGATCGCACCCAGCACCATCGGCACCAGATAGATCGCGTCGCCGTATTGATCCAGATAGCTCTCTACCGTGCCGTTATAGAAAGCGGCTGCTCCCGGATGCGCGGGAAGAAAAGAATCGGGATCAGTGCTTGAGGCGGTAATTTGAGCGAGGAGCGGCTGCTCCGCCAGAAGGTCTCGACGGGCGGTCATAAGCGTTTCCACCAGGCTCGATATCAGGCGGCTGTCGAGCTTCTTGTTGGCAACCAGGTAGACAGCGGTTCTTAATGTCGTCAGGTCATCGTCCGGAACCGCAGGGGATCCACGCAGCGTTCCCTTCGGCACGTCGAAGCTTTCGTAGGCGCGTTCGGTGCCTGCAATCGCCTCTGCTTCGTCGATCGAAATCATGACCGGCGGCATCTTCGGACCCTGAGGAAAAAAGCCTCTTACAACCGAAAGATATTTTCCAGTCAAAGGGATCACAACGAGCAGGGCGTCGACAGTCTTGGACTGAATGGCCTGCTTGGCATCCGCCGGAGCGACATTCCTGAACACGACCTTTGCGCGGCCCAAGTCGTATTCCCGGGTCAATACTTCGACAATTCTGGAATTGGCTTCCGGTGCGAGAACGCCGACCGTGCGGCCTTTCAGTTTATCGATGCTGTCGATCGCAGAACCCGGTGGCGCAATAAGCAGTGCAACCAGGTAAGCCATAATCGCAACAGTTTGCGCTTGCGAAAGGTCACCAACGTCGCTGCGAACCACAGCGAGATCGACGTCGCCTGCTGCCAACCGTTTGGCTGCTTCGAGCGCTGTATCTGTGTCAATAATCTTGAGCCGCACAGGCGCGCCAATCTCCGTGAACCGGCTCGCCAGGACGGCCATGACCTTGGCAGCTTCGCCGTCGGTTGATCCGACGGCGACCGTAAGCGTCACCGGGCGCTTGTAATACCGATAGGCAAACAGGCTAGCAGCCGTCACGACCACAACAATGCTGACAAGCAGGACAACTCGAGCCCAGAGCGGCCTTATTGAAATCACGAAATCGCTCCAACGCCTGATACCGGTTGTATTTGTCACTCAGGGCGGTATGGCGCCCGGAACGTCCAGTGTGGCCGCTCGATACAAGCTCGAACTCATTGAGCATAGGCAGAAGAATTCGAAAATTGCTGACATGAATGTTTGTACGCCCCAATCAAGGGCCTTGACGTGGATCAACGACGAGGTGGAAGTCACGATTTGTCTTGATTGATCATCGACGCCAGAATCCCGAAAATCGCCTGATCGAAAACAGGACGAAGCGAGCCTGTTGCGATTGATCTTGAAGTGACGCGGTCTTCACGTTTGCTCGCATCGAGGTCCGAAAATGGCCCATAGCGTCGTTTCGCTGTTACGCAGCAAGACGTCTGCTATCGGGGCATAGCGGAGTCTGGCCGCTCCTCCAGGCAATGTGATTGCCTCACGCCCGCCTTAGGCCTAGCCTTGTGGCGGGAAGTCTCCAAAACAGGAGGTTCACCGTGGCCACATACATCATGCTGGCAAGCTTTACCGACCAGGGCATCCGCAGCGTCAAGGACACCACCAAACGCGCCGACGCATTCAAGGAGCTGGCGAAAGGCTCCGGCGCGTCCATCAAGGACATCTACTGGACGCTCGGCCAGTACGACATCGTTGCAATTGCGGAGTTCTCCCGACGACACGGTCATGACGGCGCTCGGGCTCGCGCTCGGCAAGAGCGGCAATGTGCGAACGCAGACGCTGCGCGCGTTCACGCAGTCCGACATGAACGCCATCCTGGCCAAGGTCGTCTGACGCGAGGCGGCGGCGCGCGAACGCACGCTGCCTCAGCTCGCGTAGGACGCAGGATCGAGCGCGAACGCGATGCCCTGCCAGGCCTTTCGCCCACGGCACGGCGGCGCGCATTTGTGCGCGCGGCCGCCGCAAACAGACGCAATGCATCGGCCGGACCAAGCGCCGAGTGTCCTGCGCAAGATGCTCGTCGAACAGATCGCAGCGTAGCGCCTTCACCGCGGCCGCATCCTGAAAGCTGACGTTCATCTCGGTCTGGTTGCGGAATGACCGCTCGGCGAAGTTGGTCGAGCCGATCGTCGCGAAGACGTCGTCCACCAGCATCAGTTTTCCGTGCACGTAGACATCGCCGCGCGAGCCGTCCGGCATCGGTCCGGCAAGGCCGGCGAGCGTGAAGTTGTCGTGCAGGCCGCACGCCGCGATCAGATCGAACGTCGCCTTGTGCTCGGCCATCTGCCGGAAGGTGCGCATATGGTGCTCGCCCTTGGCGGGGACGACCACAGCAACCTGCACGCCGCGCTCCAGCGCCTGTTTCAAGCGCGCGATCATCGAAGGTTCGCTGAAGGCCTGGTTCTCGATGTAGATCGCATGCCGCGCGGCGTCGATGGCGCGCGCATACTGCTCCTCGACCGAAAACTCGCCTGCCGCGATGTCGTAGGCCGCCTCGCGCAGCGCCCAGGCGCCCTCGGCATAGTGATCATTGGGGATCGTGCGCTGGACTTGCGCCACGATCGTACCGCGTGGTTGCGACAGTCGTGCCGGCAGCACAAGCCGTCGTCCTGCAGATGGCCGAACAAACCGTCGTCCTGGCGGCGCTCGCTCGCCTCGTTCCAGCGCTGCACGAAATTGTGGTGCACATCGGTGGCGCAGGGACCCGGATCTCGAGGTACGCATCGTGGTCCTGCGATGTCGCCGTCCGGGCCGACGTGACCGCGCGTGCCGAGCGTCGACGGCCTCATGTTCATGCCGCCGACGAAGGCGATTTCGGACGCCGTGTCCCGCGTCGACGATCCAGCTCTTCTGATGATGAAACGACCAGACCGGCGTCGAATCCCAGCGCGCGAAGAATTTCGAGCCACGGCCTTCGAGCCACAGCCGCTGCTCCGGCGTACCTCCAAAGATGATGTGGCGCGGAAACGGTCCCTCCGCCGTATGGCGATAGAAGATCACGCGCACGTCGATCCCCCGCGCCGACGCGGCATCGAGCAGGTCGAACAGCGAGCCCCGGCCGCCCGGCAGGCGGAACGATCCAGATCCAGGCGACCGTCAGCCAGACGCTGTGCTGCGCCGCCTCGACCGCTTCGCAGATGCGGGTTACGCCGGCTCGCCGTCGATCAGCGGACGGACGCGATTGCCGGCACGCACCGGATAGGAGCCAGTCTCGGCAAATGGAATTGGGAAGTCGTCAGGGCTGCATCGTATTTGGTTGTCGTTCCGGCGCCTCTGCCAGAGGTCGTGGCTGGTTTCAAAGTCCGTCGCAAGGCGCAGGCACCTTCGCACACGAACTTCGAAAACCAAAGGGTGCGAGAAAACCGAAACGCGCTTCGCAAGATCAGCCGACCTGCGGCGCATAGCTTCCACGGCCCACGGCGACGAGATCGCCGTTCTCATCAGTGACGTCGACATCCACGAGCGCAACGGTGTGTCCCTGCCGACGCACACGGGCGGTCCCCGTCACAGCGGTTCCGACCGCGGGCCGGAGATAGTCGATGCGCAGGTTGATCGTCGGCACGCCGCCGCCCAGGAGCATGCCGATGGCGAAATCACCGACGATGTCGATGAAGGCTGCGATCGGCCCGCCGTGGAATTGTCTCGTGCCTGGACGGCGCTCGAGTCCGGGCCGCATCGGCATCCGCATGACGATTTCCGTCGTGTCGTGATCGACCGAAACACCTTAAGCCCGAGGTGCCGATGAAAGGCGACGCGGTCCAGTATCGCTTGACCGCGGCCGCATCGAGCCGCGTGGGGTGTTGTCTCGCTCATGGCTTCATCACGACCTTGCCGAAGACCTTGCGATTCTCGAGCATGCGAAACGCCTCGTTGACTTCTTCGAGCGGGAATTCGCGATCGATGACGGCTTCAGCTTTCCCGCGGAATCATCTCGAACAGGACGCCGATATCCTCGCGCATCCAGCCGTTGGAGCCGAGGATCTGGAGCTCGAAAGTCCAGATGTACCGGATGTCTTCCTTGGGATCGAAGCCCGCCGTCGCACCGCACGTGAGCAGCTCGACCCTGCCGATGCAGCATCCGCAGCGACGGCACCCATGTGTCGCCGCCGGTGAAGTTGACGACGACGTCGACCCCTTCGTGAATTGGCGCCGGTGCGGCTTGCCGAAGCGCTCGAACACCCACTTCGGAGATCTTGCTTCGTGTAGTCGAGCCATGGTCGGCGCCGAGCTCCTTCAGCCGCGCGAGCTTCTCTGCGGTCGAAGAGCACGCGATCACCTCGCGTCCGGCCAGCTTCGCAAGCTGCACGCAACATGTGCCGACGCCGCCGGAGGCGCCGAGGATCAGCACTTTCTCGCCCGCCTTGACCTCACCGATGGTGTGCATCATGCGCAGCGCCGTGCCGTACGCGACCGGCAGGCACGCCGCCTCCTCGTAGCTGACGTCGGCCGGCAGATGCACCAGGTGATGCGCTCGGCACGTCGCAGAGCTCGGCGAGACCGCCGTGCCACATCTCGCCGATCAGACCGCCGCCGTGACGCGGTCGATCGGGTCGATCAGCACGCGATCGCCGACCTTCCAGTCGGTCACGCCGGCGCCCAACCCGACGATGTCACCGGCGAAATCGATGCCCATGATGCACGGCATCGGCACCTTGATGCCGGGCATGCCGCGGCGCGTGAAGATGTCGTGATAGTTGAGGGTCGCAGCCCGCACCCTCACCATCACGTCGCCGGCGCCGGGACGGATCCGGATAATCGGTGCGTACTGGATCGAGCCCGGAGCCGCCATGCTCATAGATGACGGCTGCCTTCATGACGTTCTCTCAGCTCTTGATCGCTTCAATCTCTCGTGCACCGCCCCTCGCTCGCGAGCCATTTCGGCAAGCGCCTTGCGATCGACCTTGTTCGTCCCCGCGAGCGGAAGCTCAGCCATGAAAACGACGCCGCGGGGATGCTGGTAGGCGGGAGCGTTCTCGAGCGCGTAGCGCTTGACGTCGTCCTCGCTCAGCACCGCGCCGGGTCGTGCACGACGAACGCGAACGGCTTCGCGCCCTTGATATCGTCGGGCACCGGGACGACACAGGCTTGCACGATGTCGGGGTGCGGCTCGAGCATCTCCTCGACCTCACCGGGAAAGATGTTTTCGCCGCCGCAGACGAACATGTCGTCCGTGCGGCCGACGAACGTGAAGTGCCCGGCCGGATCGCGGCGGAAGACGTCGCCCGAGTTGTACCAGCCATCGGCGGTGAGCACCTAGGCGGTCTTGTCGGGAAGATTGAGATAGCCGGCCATGTTCGCAGGCGTGCGGATCCACAACCGCCCTCCTCGGCCTCCTTCCCCTCCGGGTCGACGATGCGGACCTCGACGCCCGGGAGCGGCCAACCTAGAGAGAGGTCAGGCTTGGTGCGGCCGGCAGTGGACCGAATGCGGTCGGCCCCGCTCCGTCGTGCCGTAGCCGTGCAAACGACGCTTTGGGAAACGCCGCGCGATCATCGACCAGCGCCTGGGTCATGGGCGCCGAACCTGCGGTCACGACTCGACGACGAGAGATCCGTGCGGGCGATCGTTTCCCGCTCACGAAGCGCCAGCGCCAGCATTGTCGGCACCGAAGTGATCCGTGTGACCTTGAAGCGGCCGATCGCCTCGACGTAACGCCGGGCGTCGAACTGCGGCAGCAGCACCACGCTGGCATGCGCGGCGACGACAAACTTGATGGTGCCGAGCCCGTTCATGTGGAAGAGCGGCGCCGCCACGAGGACCCGATGCCGACCGGGCCCGCGGGCGACGCGCAGCGCACCGCCCACAGCTGCCCCTCGTGAGACAGCGGCACGCCCTTGGGCCGGCCCGTCGAGCCCGACGTGTAGAGGACCATCGCGGTTTCGCCGGGTTCAGGCGCACGGCTTCGAATGGCCCCGGATCGAGGAAGCTCGCAAAGCCGTCTGCTGCCTCGGAATCGAAATCGACCACGGGAATTCCGGCCGGCACGAGGCCACGGCACTGCGCGTCGCAGAAAATCAATCGTGCCGACGAATCCTTGAGCAGGAAGGCGATGGTCTCGCGCGGAAACTTGAAATTGGCAGGCACCGCGACAAGACCCGCCCGCATGATCGCGAAATAGGCGATCAGCAGCTCGGCCCGATTGAGAGACAGGATGGCCACCCGGTCGCCGCGAGCGAGGCCGCGCGCCGCAAGGCCGCGCGCGCACGCATCGATGGCGGCATCGAGCGCGGCATGTGACAGCAGAGCTGGTCGCTCCCAATCCCTGCAATCGATAACGGCTGGGTCCGACCCTAGCGTCGCCGGATCGTGCAAGTCGCCAAGCTCCACGAAGCTGTGCATAGCGATCTCCGACCTCGGCGAGGGTCAAGGTCCGCTCATCACGCCCCGCGTGTGCAATCAGACAATCAGAAATTTACATTCGGATGCCCAAACGGTACCTCAGCGATCAGACCGTGGCAATCCACTCCGCCAGAATGCGTATGCGCAGCATTATCGGTTTGCATAACGCCCCATCCGAGGGCCTCGTCGCACTGTCCGGAATTTCCCGCGTTGAACGTGAGGAGTTGGCCATCATGGGACAAACGGAGATCCTCAAGCGCGAGGTCAAGGCGTTGGTGTTCGACCAGTACGGGACCATCGTCGACATGCAGAAGGGTTTGACCGACGCCGTGACGCCTTTCCTGAAGCAGAAGGGCTGGGGAGGCAAGCCGACCAGTTTTGTCACCTGGTGGCGTCGCACGCATTTCGAGAACTCCATGATCGATGCGCTCTGCGATCGCGGACACACGCCCTATCGTCAGATCGGCCATCGCGCGGTCTCCTACGTGATGGACCGCTGCGGGATCAAGTATACACAGGAGGAGGTCCGCCGGCTCGTCAGCGAGATCGAGAAGCTCAAGCCATTCCCCGATGTGGTTCCCGCTCTCGAAAAGCTGCGTGCGGGCGGCTATAGGCTGGCCATCCTCTCAAACGGCGACCGCGACATGCTGAAGGCGGCTGGACCTCATATCGGCTTTCTGTTCGACCACGTGATCTCCGTGCAGGAAGCCGGCTACTTCAAGCCGCACTGGAAGACCTATGCCAAGGCCGAGGAGATCATCGGCGAGGACCGTTCGGGCTGCCTGTTCGTCGCCAATCATGCCTTTGATTGCATCGGCGCCAAGGCGTATGGCATGCGCACCGCCTTCATCGACCGTCGCAAGCGCCCGTTCGGTGAGACGCCGCATCAGCCCGACGTCATCGTGGAGGACTTTGCCCGATTGGCCACGCTGCTCGCGTGAGACGGTTCGTTGCCCTGCCGCGGCTCCACCTCTGCCCCCGATCGCCGTGGTGCGATAGCGAGTGCCTCGCCTCAGCCGTGAGATTTTTTTTTTTTTTTTTTTTTTTTTTTTTTTGAGTGCTTTCTCGCCTCAACCGTGAGATTTTTCCCCCCCCCCCCCCCCCCCCCCCCCCCCCCCCCCCCCCCCCCCCCCCCCCCCCCCCCCCCCCCCCCCCCCCCCCCCCCCCCCCCCCCCCCCCCCCCCCCCCCCCCCCCCCCCCCCCCCCCCCCCCCCCCCCCCCCCCCCCCCCCCCCCCCCCCCCCCCCCCCCCCCCCCCCCCCCCCCCCCAAAATGCCCTGCCGATTGCCGGGGGTGACGCAGACTTCACGCCGCCCTGGTTTCGAGGATCAGCTCTTCCACCTCGCGCAGGCGATCCTTGCCAAGAAGATTTCGTCGCCGACGAAGAAGGTCGGCGAGCCGAAACAGCCGCGCTCGACGGATCTTTGCGTGTTGGCGACGAGCTTGTCCTTCACCGCCTGGTCCTGGATCAGCGCCGCAAGCTTCTCGGCGTCGAAGCCGCATTCCTTCCAGCTCGCCGTCACGACCGCCGGATCGTCCATCTTGCGCGGCTCGGCCCACATGAAGCGATACATCTGATCGACATAGCGGGGCAAGATCCCGAGCTGCTGTGCGGCGACGGCGCCGCGCATCATCATCAGCGTATTGACCGGGAAGTTCGGATTGAACGCGAACGTCAGGCCGTGCTTCTTGATGAAGCGCTGCATCTCCAGCTTGCCGTACTCGGCCTTGTTCTTGATGCCGGCATTGGTTTCGGCCGGCGAGCGGTTGTTGGTGGCCTTGAACACGCCGCCGAGCAGCACCGGCACATACTCGAACTTCACCCCGGTCCGCTCTCGATCTGCGGGATGACGAGATGGGAGAGATAGGCGTTCGGCGAGCCGAAATCGAAGTGGAATTCTACCTTGGGCATGGCCTCACCATTTTCTCGGAACGGACGCCTTCGTTGTCATTGGCGCGAAGCATGATGGCCATCATTCAGACCGTCAAGGAATTTCGCGACCGCCGCCGGAATACTGATAGAATGGGCCATGCTCCATCTCCGCCCTGCCCGTCCCGACGAAGCCGAACTGCTGACGGAACTCTGCCTGCGCTCGAAGGCTGTCTGGGGTTATGACGACGCGTTCATGCGCGCATGCCGCGCGGAGCTGACGCTGTCGCCGGCCGACTTTGCGGCATCGTCGCTGCAGGTGGCGGTCGAGGGAAATGAGGTTGCCGGCATCGTGCAGATCGTCGTCGATGGCGAGAAGGCCGATCTGGCAAAACTGTTCATCGCGCCGTCGACGCTACGCGCGGGCGTCGGCCGGAAATTGTTCGACTGGGCGGTGAGCACCGCGCGCGAACGCGGCGCGCGCTGGCTGTGGATCGAAGCGGATCCGGACGCGGCCGAATTCTACCGGCGGATGGGCGCGGTCGATGACGGCATCGCGCCGTCGGGCAGCATTCCGGGGCGGTTCCTGCCCCGGCTGAAGCTACGGCTTTGAACGCAAACGGCTAAGCTGCATCCAATGATCTTATCCGTGTTTACATTGTCAAATATGCTCATGGCGCAAGATAAGAGGCTACCTGGATGTCCAGCGACGTGACACGCGAAGCAAACATTCACATCCGGGCGCGGCCGGCGGATCGGGACCTCATCGATCGCGCGGCTGCGCAGCTTGGAAAATCTCGCTCGGAGTTCGTCATGGAGACGATGCGGCGCGAAGCTCGGGAGATCCTTCTCGATCAGACCGGCTTCAATCTCAACGCCAGGACCTACAAGACGTTCCTTGCCGAGCTTGATCGGCCGCCGCGCGACAATCCGCAGCTGCGCGCGCTGTTCCAACGCAAGGCGCCCTGGGAATCGTGAAACTATCGGCGCCCGAGCCGCTCACCGCGGGCCATGACGTGAGCGCCTTTGATTGCGGGGTTCTTCCGCTCAACGACTGGCTGAAGAAAAGGGCGCTCGCCGACCAAGCGGCGGGCGCAAGCAGAACCTACGTCGCATGCCAAGCTCAGACTGTCGCAGGCTACTACGCGCTGGCGGCCGGAAGTGTCGCGCGTGCAGACGCAGCCGGTCGCCTCAGGCGCAACATGCCAGATCTCATACCAATGATGGTGCTTGGACGGCTGGCGATTGATGCCTCAGCACAAGGACAGGGTTTAGGTGCCGCGCTCCTGAGGGACGCCGTCCTTCGAGTCCTGCAGGCCGCGAACATCGTGGGCATCCGCGGCTTCCTCGTCGATGCGATCGATGATACCGCCCGTGCATTCTACGAGAAATTCGGGTTCCGCCGGTCAACGGCCTTTCCGCTAAAGCTCATGATCACCGTGGATGAGGCACAACGTATGCTGTCGGGGGCGATCGGCCCGCCATGACCGCAAGAGCAACGAGCAAATATCCGAGCGAGACCGCTCAGTCCTCCACAGCCGCGCGCCCGCCGGGTCGCCGACAAGACGACCCGGAAAATTGCATTTACCGCTTCTTGGCGCGCGCCTTGCGGGCCGCGTATTTGGCGTCGCGCTCGGCCTTCTTCTGGGCCTCTTCTTCCTTCTCGCGCTCCTCGCGCTCGATGCGCTCGCGATCCTTGCGGTCGAGCTCTTCCTGCAGGCGGCGCGCCGCCTCCTGGCGCTCGAGTTCCGCCAGCCGCTCCTGTTCCTGCAATTCGGCGAGTTTTGCCGCCTCGCGCTCGGCGCGGGCGGCGAGCACCGCCTCGCGCTCCTTCTTGCGCGCCTCGTACTCCGGGTGACCCGGACCGGGCTGCGATTTGAACCTGTCCAGGAGCGCCTTCTTGGCATCCATTGCCGCCCGCTGGCGGTCTTCAAGCTTTGGGTCTCTAAAGCCCATTTCAGTGCAATACCTTCCAGCGCATCTTTCGCAAAAACGGGGTCCGTCCTTGCGAAAGGATTACGCGCAACGACTTGGGGTTTCGGAGGCTGATTTGCCGCGCGCGGCGCCTTTTTTCAAGGGGCAAAGACCTGCTTTTTTGCCGGGCGCGGATTGCAAGGATGTCACACGTTCCGGCGCGAAAATCGCGACAATATTCAGCGTCCGCGCGGCTCGATCAGGATGCTTTGCGCCGCGCGGCCGAAATAACCCTGAGCATCGCCGAGTTTGGCACAGGCGATGCCGCTGCCGTCCGGCCCGAGCCAGGTCTCGGCGTCGAGCAGCACCCAGTCTCCAACCGGATCGCGGGCAAGACTGACCGAAAGGTCGCCGTTGATGAACGTCCACGCGCGAAAATCCAGGACCGACGACGCGCCATTGCAGAAATCGGCGGCGACAACCGCGCGCATGGCGGCAGAGTTCGCTTGCCCCTCGATGATCGGCCGCTCGACACGAAACCAGACCGCGCCCGGGCCCGGCTTGTTGAAGCCCCCTTTGACGACGCTCATCTTCAGGCACGCCATGAACGGATTGTCGGTGATCTTTCCTTTCGCGATGCGGCCCGCCTCGGGCGGCGGAAGCGCGACCTGCTCGCTGACGACCGTATCGGGCAGCTGATAGCTCTCCCGCCTGATCTTCAGGACCGTTCCGCGCACGCAAAGCTTGCCGTCGGCGATCAGGTCGATGCTGCAGAGCTGGATTTTCCGCCCCTCCCGCAGCATTTCGGTCCGGATCTCGAGCGGGGCGACCGGCATCGGCCGCATGAGGTCGACGGTCAGCCTCGCCACGCGCATCGGCACAGCGGTCGGAACCGCCTCGGCGACCGCGACGATCAGCGCCGACGGCGCCGAGCCGTGCTGCATCTTCGGGTCCCACGGCCCGCCGGCCATCGGCCCGGTCACGACGCGCGAGCCTTCAAGCCGGTAAACGGTATCCATCGACGGTCCTCTTGCGGGATCTTGAGATTTGGACTGTTCAGTAGATTTGGATGGCAGTCCTGCGCCCAGTTCGTGCGCAAGGCGCAGATGCGGCATCTGCGCCTCCAAAACGGTCACTTGTAGCCGGGAAGCGAGCGGTCACTCCAGCTTCACATTCGCCGCCTTGATCACCTCGCTGTTGGCCGCGAAATCGGCCTTCGAGGAAGGCCGCCATTTCAGCGGGCGTTTGCGACGGAACGCTGACGCTGATGTCGCGCATTCGCTTCTTCATGTCGTCGGCCGCAGCGACCTCGATGATCTTGGCGTTGAACTTCTCGATGATGTCCTTCGGCGTGCCGGCAGGCGCCTGGATCGAATACCAGATCGGCACGTCGGCATTCGGCAATCCCAGTTCGGTCAATGTCGGCGTATCGGGAAAATCCGGCGAGCGGGTGTGATAGTTGATGTTGAGCAGGATCAACTTGCCGGCCTTCACATGCGGCAGCACGTTGATCTCGTTCATCATCTGCACGTTGCCCGGCAGCAGATCGTTGAGCGCATCGGCGCTGCCGCGATAGGGCACGTGGACGATGTCGATGCCCGCCTTGTATTTCAGCATCTCGATGCGCAAGTGGGTCGAAGTCCCGAGCCCCGCCGAACCATAGTTGAGCTTGCCGGGGTTCTTCTTCGCGTAGTCGACCATTTCCTTGAAGTTCTTGACGCCGGTCGTCGGATGAATGACGAAGCCGGAGACGATGTCGCCGACCCGGCCGACCGGCGCAAAATCCTTTTGCGGATCGTAAGGCACCTGGCGCAGGCTCGGCAGCACGCTGAGCGGACCGTTCGGCGTCAGCAGGAAGGTGTAGCCATCGGCCGCCGATTTCGCGGCGGCTTCGGTGCCGATCATGCCGCCGGCGCCGCCGCGATTGTCGATGACGAACGGATTGTCCGAGCACCTGGCTGAGTTTTTCCGCCCACGGCCGGCCGATCAGATCGGTGGCGCCGCCGGGCGCGTAAGGCAGGATCAGCTTCACCGGCTTGTTGGGCCAGGTGGTGGCCTGCGCATGCGACCTTGGTGACGGAGAAGCCGCCGATCGCGGCGGCGCCCGAGAGTTTGAGGAAATCGCGACGTTTCATTGCAATCCTCCCAATGGAATTTTCGCTGGCGAATTCTCCCACTTGCCGGACCGTCGCGATTTAGATTCGCGCTCTTCATTCGAGCTTGACGTTGGCGACCTTGATCAGCTCGGCGTTGGTCGCGAAGTCGCTCTTCATGAACGCGGCGACCTCTTCCGGCTTTTGCAGCGGAACATCCACGCTGACGTCGCGCATCTTCTGCTTCATCTCGTCGGTCGCGGCGATTTCGACGACCTTTGCGTTCAGCTTGTCGATGATGGCTTTCGGCGTCCCCTTCGGCGCGAAGGTGCAATACCAGATCGGCTCGTCGGCTCCGGCCACGCCGAGCTCGGTCAGGGTCGGCGTGTCCGGGAAATCCGGCGACCGCTTCGTATAGTTGACGGCGAGCAGGATCAGCTTGCCGGCCTTCACGTGCGGCAGCACGTTGATCTCGTTCATCATCTGGATGTTGCCGGGCAAAAGATCGTTCAGCGCGTCGGCGCTGCCGCGATACGGTACGTGAGTGATGTCGACGCCGGTCTTGTACTTCAGCATCTCCAGCCGCATGTGCGTGCCGGTCGCAAGCCCGGCAGAGCCGTAGTTCAACTTGCCGGGATTCTTCTTGGCATAGTCGATCATCTCGGCAAATGTCTTCGGACCAACCGACGGATGGATGACGAAGCCGCAGACCAGATCGCCGATCCGCGCCACCGGCACCAGATCGGTCGTCGCATCGTACGGCGTCTTGCGAAGGCTCGGGATGATCGTCAGCGGGCCGTTCGGCGTCATCAGCAGCGTGTAGCCGTCCGGCGCGGACTTCGCCGCCGCCTCGGTGCCGATCATGCCGCCGGCGCCGCCGCGGTTGTCGATCACAAATTGCTGGCCGAACGCCTGGCTGAGCTTGTCCGCCCACGGACGCGCGATGATGTCGCTTGCGCCGCCCGGCGCATAGGGAACGATGATCTTGACCGGCTTGTTCGGCCAGGACGCCTCCTGCGCCGACACGTATGGTGATGCGACACCGCTCAGCGCGGCCGCACCGGCCAGTGTCAGAAATTCACGACGCTTCATTCCAATTCACTCCCGTTTGTTGGCATGCTTGTTGATCGGGCACCTGCACGTCATCCCGCCGGATCATTCCAGCTTGATATTCGCCGCCTTGATGACCTCCGTGTTGCGCTTGATGTCGCTCTTCAGAAACTCGGCCATTTCCGCCGGCGTTTGAACCGGCAGATCCACACTGAGCTTGGTCATGCCCGCCTGCATCTCGGCGGTCTTCGCAATCTCGGTCACCTTGGCGTTGAATTTCTGGATGATGTCGGCAGGCGTGCCCGCCGGCGCCTGGATCGAATACCAGCTCGGCACGTCGAAGTCGGGGAAGCCCAACTCGGTGAGCGTCGGGATATCCGGCCACTCGGCCGAACGTTTCGGCGAATTGACGTTGAGCAGGATCAGCTTTCCGGCGCGCACATGCGGCAGCGGATTGATCTCGTTCATCATCTGAATGCTGCCGGCGAGCAGATCGTTCAGCGAATCCGCGCTGCCGCGATACGGCACGTGCAGGATGTCGACACCCGCGCGATATTTCAGCATTTCCACGCGCATGTGGGTCGACGTGCCAAGGCCGGCCGAGCCGTACGACAGCTTGCCGGGATTTTTCTTGGCATAGTCCAAAAGCTCCTTGAACGTCTTCACGCCGACCGACGGGTGAACGACGAAGCCGGAGATGAGATCGCCGACGCGGGCCACCGGCGTGAAGCTGGTGAGCGGATCGTACGGCACCTGACGCAGGATCGGCAGGATGGTCAGCGGCGCCGATGGCGTCAAAAGGAAGGTGTAGCCGTCGGGGGCCGCCTTCGTCACCGCTTCGGTGCCGATCGCGCCTGATGCGCCGCCGCGGTTTTCGATCACAAACGGCTGTCCGAAGGCTTGCCCGAGCTTCTCGGCCCATGGCCGGCCGATCAAATCAGTAGCGCCGCCGGGGGCATAGGGAAGGATCAGCTTCACCGGCTTGTTCGGCCACGCGGCCGCCTGGGCGGAAGCCCTGGTTATCGAAAAGCCGCCGATTGCGGCGGCACCGGCGGCTTTCAGGAAGTCGCGGCGCTTCATAAGGCACTCCTCCGAATGTTCGGCGGTTGCGACCGCCGCCAAGTTTTGTTGTGAGCCGATGCGACCATTAAGACCTTGTCGTGTCAACGGTATCGGCAACTTTCAGGCTGCGACGCTTCGCCTGCCGCGACCAGGTTTTCCGGCAAGCCGTGACCGCCCGCACAACCCCTTCATTGCGCAGTTACGCAAAACCGCTTCGACAGGCTTTGCGAGCCGATTGATAGAAACCGTCAGGCGATTGAGAGTCCAAGACAGGCGGAAAACGGCAATATCCCATGCGAGCCGGAGCGGCGATGCAACGCCGCCGCAAGCATCGAAAAGCGACCATCACGGGAGGAATGCCAATGAAACTACCTGAGAACTCTAACCTTCAACGGGGTGATCGGCTCAACGCGCTGGAAGCGGCGCTCTATCGCGGCCGGCTGGGTCGACGTCAGTTCATCAAGCTCGCCCTTGCCGCAGGCGCTTCGCTTGCGGCGGCCCGTGCCACGGCACAGCAGGGAGGCGACGCGGCGATCACCCAGCTCTACAACGCTGCAAACCTCAAGCCGAGCTACGACTACATCGTGGTCGGAAGCGGCAGCGGCGGATCGGTCGTCGCCGGCCGTCTGGCGGCCGAATCCGACGCGCAGGTCCTGTTGCTCGAGGCCGGGAGCACCGATCAGGTGGAGAACGTCCTCCACCCCGGAATGTGGCCGACCAACATCAGATCCGAAAGGGATTGGGGGCACACAGCGGACCCGGCGAAATCGGTCAATGATCGTGCGTTGATCTTGCCGATGGGCAAGGTCGTCGGCGGCGGATCATCCATCAACGCGACCGTGTGGGCGCGCGGCCACAAGAACGATTTTGAGTTCTGGGCTGCCGAGACCGGCGATGCCGGGTGGAGCTATGCGTCGGTTCTGGAGATCTACAAGCGGATCGAGAACTGGCAGGGCGCCCCCGATCCTGCGCGGCGGGGCAAGGGCGGGCGTCTGTGGGTGACGCCGGCCGAAAATCCCAATCCGATCGCACCTGCGATGGTGGCGGCGGCGAAGAGCGTCGGCATTCCCGCATTCGACGACATGAACGGCGCGATGATGGAAGGTGCCGGCGGCGTTGCGATCGCCAACCTGCGCATCCGCGACGGCCGCCGCGTCAACCTTCCGCAGGACTATCTCTATCCGGCCCTGCGCCGTCCGAACCTGACCGTGCTGACGGGCGCGGAGGCGACAAGCCTGGCGATGGACGGAACGCGCGTGACCGGCGTGAGCTTCATCAAGGATGGTCAGTTGCGCACCGTCCCGGCGAGCCGCCGCGTGATCCTTTCGGCCGGAGCCATCAACACGCCAAAAATCCTGATGCTGTCGGGTATCGGCGATGAAGCCGAGCTTTCGGCGCACGGCATCAAGACGAGGGTGAAGCTCCCGGGCGTCGGTCAGAACTTCCAGGACCATGTGCTCGTGGCCGGATGCATCTGGGAGTACAACGAGGCGCTGCCGCCTGCGAACAATGCCGCCGAGGCGACCTTCTTCTGGAAGAGCGACAGTGCGCTCGACACGCCCGACCTTCAGCCGTTCCAGATCGAAGTGCCCTACGCGTCCGAAGTGACCGGTCCGCAATTCAAGCCGCCGGCCGGGGCGTGGTCGATCTCTCCGGGGCTCGTGCGGCCGCGCAGCCGCGGGCGCGTGCATCTCGCCTCGGCTGATCCCGCGGCGAAGGCGCGGATCGACGCGCGCTTCCTCACCGATCCTGCCGATCTCAAAGCCGTGCTGCGCGGCATCGAACTGTGCCGCGAGATCGGCAATTCGGCGGCGATGAAGCCGTTCGTGAAACGCGAGGTCATGCCCGGCCCGCTCGACGCCAAAGCGATGCAGGAGTTCGCGAAGAACGCCGCCGGCACCTACTTCCACGAGAGCTGCACCTGCAAGATGGGGCGGGACGAGATGTCGGTGGTGGACGGCCGCCTGTCGGTTCGCGGCGTGGAGGGCCTCTCCATCGCGGATGCCTCGGTCATGCCGCGCGCCACGACCGGCAACACGATGGCGCCAACCGTCATCATCGGCGAGCGCATGGCGAGCCTGTTGCTGGCCTGACGCGCGGGAAGGGGCCGCGGCCCCTTCCCTTCCCCTGACGTCAATTCATCGAGATCAGATCGGAGCGCGGTCTGCGGGCTTCGCTTGGCGTCTGTCCCGTGGCCTGCCGGAAGACGCGCGAAAAATGCTCGGCGCTGGAAAAGCCGAGTGCAAGGGCAACGTTGGTGACCGGCGCGTCCGACAGCATCTCCTGGGCACGGCGAATTCGCTGTGCCGTCGCAAACCGAGCAGGCGTGACACCAAAGCGGGCCTTGAAGTGGCGAAACAGCGTGGCTTCGCTCATGCAGGCAATTCGTGCGAGCTCCGCGATCGCGTAGTGCCGTTCCGGATTCTTGCAGATTGCGGCTGCGGCAGCATCCAGGCCGTTGTCCGGGATCGTCCCGCGCCGGTCCATCAGCAGATCGCGCGCCTGAGCCTGCAGGATCCTGACGACGAGCTCCTGATGACCGAGGTCGATCAGGATGTCGCGGAACGGGCTCTGCTGATCGTTGTACAGCTCCATCAGGCGGGCAAGCTGCTGGTTGACCGACCGCTCATTGCGCAGCAGCGCCACGCGCGACCAGTCCAGCACCGTACGCGTCCTGTCGCCCATCCGCTGATGATGCTCGTTGATCCGTTCGACGATGTCGTTCAGCTGCACCCGATCGATCTCGATGCACATGCATTCGGTCGGCCGATCGAGCGCCGCTTCCGGGAAAACGATGTCGAGGCGCTTGCCGGGGGCGACGAGCATGGCCTCGCCGGGTAAGAATTCGAACGGAGCGGACCCGTCGACCTGCATGATCTTCCGTCCCTGCAGCATCAGGCAGATGATCGGATTTGCAAAACGGAAAAACACTTCCGCCGGCTGGTTGGTGAAATAGGTCGACGCCTCGCTGCGCGCGCTGTGCCGCACCGTCCGGTATTCGACGAGCTTCTCGATCTCCCTTTCCATGTGCATCCCCTCCAAGAGCGCTCACGCAGTTTGCTTGCAAGTGAGTTGGTCGCTCCCGGACAGCGACTGCCATCTCATAGCCGCCGCGTGTTTGCGGGCGAGCTACGTTCGGCTCGCGATGTGCAGGATAATGCACTGAACGCGCCGGCCGAACCCGTCTTTTTCGACTTCAGTGTCACACAGCGCGAAATTAATGCAATATCTTGCCTATGGATCGGTATCCGGCTGCGGCGAACGAAGTATCGGCCTGATCCACCTTCAGGGGCGATTGAAGCGCCGGAGCGTTTCGTGCAAAGCGCCGCTACCAGGTCGCGTCCAGCACCTCGCGCAGCAGTTCCTTCTCGTGCACGAACTCCTGCTTCGGGTCGGCGTTGAAGTTCTTCAGCGAGCCCGCGAGGATTTGCTCCGCACTGGATTTCGGGATGTCCAGCTGCGACAGGCTTGTCGGCATGCCGATCGAGGCGAAGACCTTTTCCAGTTCGTCGGCGGCGCGGAACGGCGCCTCGGCTACCGGGTCGCCCTGCTTCCAGACGCCGAGCGCTTTCGCGATTGCGCACATCTCCATCGGGTCGCGCGAGCCGAGACGGCGCATCACGGCCGGCGTCATCGCGCAATGCGCGGCGCCTTGCGACACCTGGTCATGCATGTTGAACAGGCTCGCAGCATAGGCATAGACCACGCGGCTGACCCAGTGACGGATCGGCCCCCCGCCGTCGTCCGCCTCCCGGTTCTGCAGGAACGTCGCGAGGCAGAGATCGGTGCGCGCCGCGGCATCGCGCGGATCCTTCAGCCTCGGCAGCGCGCGGCTGACGATCTCGAACACCTGACGCCGGTTGAAGTCCGCAAGCGGCGTGGCGCGCGTGAAGCCCATGTTCATGACCGCGCGCCAGTAGATCGCGCCGCCGCTGGCGCAGACCATCGAGACCGGCGCGGTCAGCAGCGCATCCTGATCCCAGAACAATGCCACCGGCCGCGTCTTCGGATCGAAGAATTCCATCCGGCCTTCGCGGCCCTGCTTCTTCATCGGCGAGCCGGCGCGGTTCTGCGCCGATGAGCCCGCCGTGAGGATGTTGATGATCGGCAGCTTCGGCGCCATCAGCTTCGGCGAGATCGCCGGCATCCCCGGCGGATACTGCGTGATCAGTTTCTCCACCGGCTCCTTCTCCGCGAGCAGGATGGCGATGATGCGCGTGCCCTGGATGACGCTGCCGGCGCCGACGGCGATCAGAAGGTCCGCGCCCGCCTCGCGCGCCTTATCGCGCGCGGCGATCACGTTCTCATACGGCGTGTCCTTGCCGATCTCGTCGTAGAGGCCGGCGAAATTCTCAGCCAGCAGCTGTTTGACGCGCGCGACCAGCGGCGTGTTGCGCGAGACCGAGCGTCCGCTGATGATGAACACGCGCTTTGCGCGATGGCGTCCGACCTCTGTCGGCAGGCTCTCGAGCGCGTCCTTGCCGCTGTAGACGCGGACCGGATAGCTGACGAGGCGGAAATCGTGCGTATGCGTGACAGTGTCGTTCATTGTTTCTTCGTTGGTTTGCTGCCCTCGGCCCCGCCGCCTGATCGGTCATTCAAGCTTGATATTCGCGGCCTTGATCAGCTCGGCGTTGTTCTTCATGTCGTCGAGCAGGAATTGCGCCATCTGCTCGCGGGTCTGAATTCGCGGCGCGCCGCTGACCTCACGCAGTTTCTGCTGCATCGCCTCGGTCTTCATGATCTCGACCACGCGCGTGTGGAGCTTATTGACGATGTCGGCGGGCACGCCGACCGGCGCCCAGATTGCATACCAGCTCGGCAGGTCCGAATTCGGATACCCGACTTCAGTCAGTGTCGGCGTGTCGGGAAACTCCGGCGAGGCGGTCCGGCGAATTCATGCAAAGCAGGTTCAGTTTTCCGGCCTTGGCGTGCGGCAGCACGTTGATCTCGTTCATCATCTGGATCTGGCCCGCGAGGATGATCGTTCAGCGCATCGCCAGCGCCTCGATACGGCACGTGCAGCACATCGATTCCGGCGCGATATTTCAGCATCTCGATGCGCATGTGCTGGATCGTGCCCAGGCCCGAGGACCCATAGACAAGCTTGCCCGGGTTCTTCTTCGCATACTCGACCGTCTCCTTCATCGTCTTCAGGCCGAGCGAAGGATGGATCACGAAGCCGCTGACGCTGTCGCCGACGCGGGCGACCGGAACGAAGTTCTTTCGCGCATCGTAGGGCGTCTGCCGCAAGAGCGGCAGCACCGAGATCGCCGCCGACGGCGTCATCAGGAACGTGTATCCGTCGGGCGCGGCCTTCGAGCGCCGCCTCGACGCCGATCGAGCCTGCCGCGCCGCCGCGATTTTCGATCACGAACTGCTGGCCGAACGACTGGCTCAGCACGTCCGCCCATGGGCGGCCGATGATGTCGCTGGCGCCGCCCGGTGCGTAAGGGATGATCAACTTGACCGGCCGTGTCGGCCAGTTGGCTCCTTGCGCGGAGGCGCTGCGGCTGAGAACGCCGCTTGCGAGCGCAGCCGACGACAGGGCAAGGAAATCACGACGGCGCATGTGCGTACCCCTTCTTCTTGATTGGCTCGCACGCCTTGCGAGCTTGCTTTACGAACGTTCAGCCGGCGCCCCAGCGCCGGCCGCTCA
>CAVWTB010000009.1:0-16076 GCA_963757845.1 uncultured Alphaproteobacteria bacterium | reverse complement strand
ACGGAAGTGAGGTGGTCCCGTTTGTCTGAACAGATTTTCCGCATCGATAAGTGGAGCGCCTGCCGTGGTTAGGCTGCCGAGCGGAGGGGCAGCGGGGTGAAGTAGGCTTGATCGGGCGTGATGCCGTCAAGACTCGAATGCGGGCGTCGGCCATTATAAAAATTCAGGTAGCGGCCGATCGATGCGCGGGCCTGCGATGACGCTGTCGTAGGCCCGCAGATACACCTCCTCGTATTTGACGCTGCGCCACAGGCGCTCGACGAACACATTGTCCCGCCAAGCGCCTTTGCCATCCATGCTGATCGCAATGCCGTTGTTGACGAGGACGCCGGTGAAGGCTTAGCCGGTGAACTGCGAACCTTGGTCCGTATTGAAGATGTCGGGCTTGCCGTGACGAGCCAAGGCATCCTCCAGCGTCTCGACGCAGAACGACGCCTCCATTGTGATCGATACCCGCCACGAGAGCACGCGACGGCTGAACCAGTCGAGTACAACGGCCAGATAGACGAAGCCGCGTGCCATCGGGATGTACGTGATATCCATCGCCCACACCTGGTTGGGCCGGACAATCTCCATCCCGCGCAGCAGATACGGGTAGATCTTGTGGCCCGGCTCCGGCTTCGTGGTGCGCGGACGGCGATAGAGCGCCTCTATCCCCATCCGCCTCATCAGCGTCTTCACGTGACGACGTCCGATCTTGCACCCCTCGGCCACCAGCAGGCCTCGCAACATCCGCGAGCCGGCGAACGGAAACTCCAGATGCAGCTGGTCGAGACGTCGCATGACCTCCAGGTCGGCTTGCCGACACCGGGCGTGGCAGGTAGTAGACACTGCCACGACTGATGCGCAGAACCTGCGCCTGCTTGGTGATCGGCAGATCGTGCTCACGGTCGATCATCGCTTTGCGCTCAGCAATCCCGCCTTGGTGAGCGCTCCCTCTAAAAAATCGTTTTCCAGCGTCAGCTCGCCGATCTTGGCGTGCAGCGACTTCACGTCGACGGCCGGCGGCGCGGCTCCGTTGCCGCCGCCGGGACCAAATACATCGGCTGCTCCGCCCTCGAGTTGCGCCTTCCACGATGTGATCTGGTTGGGGTGGACGTCGAACTGCTCCGCCAACTGAGCCAGTGTTCGATCGCCCTTGATAGCAGCCAGCGCCACCTTCGCCTTGAAGGCCGGTGTATGGTTCCGGCGCGGTCGTCTGCTCATGGTCTCTCCTGATTCGCTGGGCACAGCGTGCCCGCTGTCAGGCAGAAACTCCACTTATCGCCCTGTTCAGATTTCCGGAGCCGGCTCTAACAGACCCACGAGGTACGCCAGACAATGTCCGCAGTTTGGGGGTAATGCGGACTCGACGCGTGACCATGCCGTTTGGGCCGTTCATGACCCGAACCGGACTTGGTGTGGATGGCATTTACTGTTCAGAACGTTTCAGGTTGCCTTAAGGACATGCTCTCGCGGTTGTGGCAGAGTGGGACGGACGGCGGAGAGATGCCATGGGGATTTTGCGGATCGGAGCGACCGTTGCTGCTCTCGGTGCAAGCCTGCTCGCCACACCGGCGCAGGCGCAGAAGGCCGGAACGACCTATCGCCTCGGCTGGTTGGAGGTTTGCGGTCCGGGTCCGCAACGCCCGCATCTAGCCCTTTTCCGGGCTCACCTTGCCAAACAGGGCTACGTCGAAGGAAAGAACCTCGTCATCGAGCAGCGATTTGCGGATTGCCATTACGAGCGCATGGCGGGGCTCGCTGCCGAGCTGGTGCAGATTCCGGTCGACGTCCTGTTCACCATCGGGACGCGGGCGACGCGGATCGTCGCCGCAGCCGTGAAGTCCACGCCGGTCGTCACCTATTCGTGCGATCCCTTCGTGCACGTTTCGCGGCTTGTCCAGCCCGGCGGCAACGTGACGGGCGTGACCTGCATGACGGCGGAGCTGATGCCGAAGCGCCTCGAAATCCTCAAGGAACTGGTTCCGACAACCAAGCGGGTGACGTTTCTGCAGGACCCTGAAGCCAAGACCAACGCGTTCGAGCTGACGCGGGAGGTTGCCAAGCGCCTGGATGTCCAGTTGCGGTCGGCTGACGTGACGGTCGCTGAGGAGCTGGAGCCAGAGCTCGCGGCGATCGCGAAGGACCGCCCCGATGGCTTGTTGGTGTATCCCGACATGGTTCTCAGCTCTCATCCGCGGCCTCGGCAGCTCGGCGACTTTGCCATCAAGGCCGGAATACCCACGATGCACGCGTTCCGCTTCTTCGTCGAGGCCGGCGGTCTGATCTCCTACGGCGCGACCGCAACCGAGGTTTATACGAACGCCGCCGAGCAGGTCGCGAAAATCCTGGGTGGGACCCAGCCGGGCGAGCTGCCACTCCGGCAGGCGACGCGGTTCGAGATGGTCATCAACAACCAGACTGCCAAAGCGCTCGGCATCACGGTGCCGGCGACGCTGTTCGCGCGCGCTAACGAGGTGATCGAATAAAGGCTGTGTTGCCGCGCCTGCTCACAGCCGCTTGTGGCACATTCCAGACCCGCCGGGCGACGTCAGTCGAAGTCTGCCTATCGAGGGGATGCGGACTCACCGCGGGCGTTGCCCGAATGGCCGGTTTTGACCCGAAGCGGTCGTTGTTGGCTCAACGCGCCGGCGCCTGCGGACTGTGGAGCTGCCGCTCAAGACGCTCCAACACGCCCCAGAAAAACGCATCGCCAGGGTACCCTTCGATGCGGCCGATTTCCTGTTGGTTCTCAACGAGAATGAAAGTGGGCGTGTACCGGATCGGACTGCTTAGGGTGATGTCTGAGTTGTCCCGGTCGACATTGACTTTTCTCAGTTTGAGGCGGCGGCCGATGTCGGTCTTCGGGTAGATTGGGCTGATCTCCCGATCCCATGCCTCACACCAATGGCATCCAGCCCGCCAGAACATTACCAGCTCCGCGGGTTGCGCGGCACCCGGGATGGACAGCAGCAATGCATATGCGACGAGGAAAGTATCGCATCATTGTCCTATCCGTCGCTGCCGCACGACTGGCTCGGATCCGGCGATAACGGCTGGAACGAGCCTAACAGGAACAGGGCTGGTGGTTCCAGTGCACCGCGGCCCCGTTCAGAACTTTTCAGGTCAGGGCCCAAGGACTGAGCGCCCCTTTTGTTGCAGACTGAGCCGATGAGGCATTAGGCTAGTCACGCTATTGCTTGCCCGGACCATTCGGTGAGGCGGGTCGATGAGGCGACGAGAATTCATTACGCTGCTCGGCGGTTCGGCGGTATGGCCGTTTGTGGCACGGGCGCAACAGCGTTCCCCACGAGGGGCACGCATCGGATATCTCTCCGCCGCCTCCCGGCCCGATGGAAATATCGATAGCCTCAGGGTTGGGATGCACGGTCTCGGCTATGTCGAAGGGCGCGACTTCGCCATTCATGCGCGCTATGCGGAGAGAAACTTCAGCCGCTTCCCGACACTCGTCGAGGAGTTGTTGCGCGCAAACGTAGAGCTGATAGTGACCGCCGGGCCGGCAACCCAGGCGGCGCCCCTTGCCGGCCGTTCGGTGCCGGTGGTGTTTGGATTCAGCGGCAATCCCGTCGACGCAGGCGTTGTTAAAAGCTTTGCGCGACCGGGCGGGAACGCCACCGGCATCTCGTTTCTTGCACTCGATCTCGCGGCCAAGCGCGTTGAAATGCTACGGGAGGCAGCACCGGGCATGCGGCGGATCGCGGTACTGTCGAATCCCGAGCACGCCGGTGAACCCTCCGAGTTGGCGGCGACACGCGATGCGGCGCGAAGCCTTGGGCTCGAGATTGCCTACTTTACCGTGCGAGCCGACGACGGATTTCGAGCGTGCGTTCGGCGAGATTGCGAGCAGCGATTGTGACGGATTGCTGGCATTTTCCGACTCGCTTTTGATTTTCCACCGGCAGGCCATCGCCACCTTCGCCAAAGACGCAAACCTGCCCTCGGTGTTTGGTTGGAAACCGTTCGTCGAAGCCGGCGGGCTTTTGAGCTACGGTCCGAACTTGCGGGAAGCCTTCGCCCGCCTTGCCTTCTACGTAGACAAAATCCTCAAGGGTGCAAGGCCAGCCGATCTGCCCGTCGAGCAACCGACCAAACTCGAACTCATTCTCAATGCCAAGACCGCGAAGGCCATCGACCTCAAGCTCCCCCAGTCGCTGATCTTTCGTGCCGACGAGATCATCGAATGACCGGAATGTCCGCTTATGGCACTGAAGAGACCTGCCAGCCGCCTCGGCCAATGTCCGCTTTCTGCGGGTAATGCGAACTCGACGCGGAGCACGCGGTTTGGGCTGCAATTGACCCGAAGCAGACATACGGTGCGCATAATAATTGATTGCAATTCTCGTTCTTTGACCCGTTGCAAGACCCCCAGACCGCCCTGACGAAACGTGATATGTTTCAAGCCGCATTTGGCGTGGTTCTGAACCTCCGGCGGAACATGCAACGGCGTGAATTCATCACTCTTTTAGGCGGCGCGGCTGCCGCATGGCCGATCCTCGCGCGCGCACAGCAGCGGGCGATGCCGGTGATCGGATTCCTCCACAGCCAATCGCCTGACGCGATTGCGGACCGTCTGCGTTCATTTCGCCAGGGCCTGAAGGACACGGGCTATGTCGAAGGCGAGAACGTCGCGATCGAATACCGTTGGGCGGAGGGTCAGTTTGATCGGCTCCCGGCGCTGGCGGCCGAATTGGTTCGCCGCCAGGTCGCCGTGATCGCCGCGCCCGGAGGACTAAGTACGGCGTTGGCGGCCAAGGCGGCGACCACCACGATCCCCATCGTCTTCGGCGTCGGAGAAGACCCGGTCAGCCTTGGCCTTGTCGCCAGCCTCGCACGGCCGGGCGGGAACGCGACGGGTACCAATTCTTTCATCGCTGAGTTGGCGGCGAAGGGACTGGGGCTGCTGCGCGAGTTTGTGCCCGGAGCAGTTCGTGTTGCCGTGCTCGTCAATCCGACCGGTCCCGGTGTCCAGTCCACGTTGAGAGACGTGCAGTCGGCTGCTCGAGCCATAGGACTGCAAATCCAAATTTTCAACGCCAGCACCAGCGGCGAGATCAATACGGCTTTTGCAACCCTTGTGCGCGAGCGGGTCGACGCCCTCTTCGTCGGCTCCGATCCATTTTTCAACATCCGGCGCGTCCAAATCACCACCCTGGCGGCGCGCCATGCAGTTCCCGCGACCTATGGACTGCGCGAATTTGCCGTAGCCGGCGGGCTCATGAGCTACGGAACCAGCTTGACGGATGGGAGTCGCCAGCAGGGCATTTACGTCGGCAGGATTCTCAAAGGTGAGAGGGCGGCAGACTTGCCGGTCGTGCAGGCGACCAAGTTCGAGCTGGTCATCAACCTCCAGACGGCCAAGGCGCTCGGCATTGAGGTGCCGCCTACGCTGCTCGCACGCGCCGACGAGGTGATCGAATAATCATCCTGTTTGCTGCGGTGCATGAGTCCGTTGTTGGCACTGAAGAGACCTGCCAGCCTTGCCCGCCAATGTCCGCTGTCTGGGGGCAATGCGAACTCGTCGCGGACGATGCGCTTTGGGCCGCTGTTGACCCATAGGAGACATTGGACATAGGGCCTGAAGCCGTATAGGGTTCCACCCACGGTCGAACGCTATGAGTGACCGAGAGTCTGCCCGAAAGCGGCGACGTACCGAAGTCTCTGCGAATTCCAAGTGGCAGTCCTGGTGCCGTCGGTCGGCACAATTCCAATTTCGAAATCGATCTTGATTGGTATGCGGGTGGCGCTGGCGTCTGCATTCCGCACATTCGTGCGCTGCCTGCAACTCGCGTCCTGGATGGGAGGGGGTGTCAAGGTGCCGCCGACGCTGCTTGCCCGCGCCGACGAGGTGATCGAATGAGGAGGCGCGAGTTCATCGCGCTGCTCGGCGGCGCAGCGGCATGGCCGATGGTAGCGCGCGCGCAGGAGCGCCCGAATGTCCCGCGTGTGGGCTATCTCTTTTCACTGGCGCAAGCGGAAAGCCAGCATCTCTGGGAGGCGTGCCGGCAAGGGTTGCGAGAACTAGGCTATGTCGAAGGGCAGAACATCTTCCTCGAGGCGCGCTGGGCAGAAGGAAAGTACGACCGGCTGCCGGCGCTCGTTGCAGAGCTGGAGCTGCTGAAGGTCGATGTCCTGATTGCAGCGGCGACCCCGACCAATATCGCGGCGAAGGCTGGGACCGGCACGATGCCGGTCGTGTTTGTTGCCGTTGCCGATCCAGTAAGAGCTGGGCTCATCGCCAGCCTTGCCCGGCCCGGCGGGCGGTTCACTGGCCTGAGCCTGCTCACGGAAGAAACAACCGGCAAACAGCTACAGCTGCTCACTGAAGCCGTACCCAATGTTCGGCGAATGACGGTCCTACTCAATCCGGGCAATCCCGCCAATTCGGTATTTGTAGAAAGACTCAGGCGGCCGCGCGAGCGCTGGATATCGAGCTGCAGCTATTGGAAGTGCGTAATCCGTCCGATGTGGAGCGCGCGTTCGTGACCGCAAGCGCGGGACGTGTCCAAGCCATGGTCGTGTTTGACGATCCATTCATCCACAGTCATCGGGCACGGATCATCGAGCTAGCGGCCTATCACCGGCTGCCGGCGATCTGCGGGACTCGGGAATATGTGCGGCGACAATTAACTTGGCCGGTTGACGACAACTAGCTTGGCCGGTGGGGCCGGACGGCGGGAGGGCGTAGCCCGACCAAAGTCCGGTCCCACCGGCAGCACCCGTTTTGTGGGGTCCCAGGACGCCACTGGCGGTCGTTTCCGAGGTTGGTGCTAGCGGTTCTTTCCTCAAAAGAAAGAGCCGTCAGTGCCAGGCAGCCACCTCAACGACCACCAAGTGAGAACGTACATGGACCATCGTCGAATCCATCTGCAACTGACCGCCGCCGCCAAGGCCGGGATCAGCGAGCGCTCAGGGCGGCGCATCGACCGCGATCCGACCTTGCCCTCACAACGCAAGAAGCCACGGGTCTATCGGACGCGCGCCAACCCGTTCGAGGGGATCTGGGAAGCCGAGATCGTGCCGCTGGTGCGGTCGATGCCGTCGCTGCAGGCCATCACGATCCTGCGCGAACTGCAGCGTCGGCATCCCGGGCGCTTTCCGGATAGCCAGCTGCGCACCTTGCAGCGCCATATCCGGCGGTGGAGCGCGCTCGCCGGGCCCGACCGCGACGTCATCTTCCGCCAAGTGCATCCGCCGGGCGCGCAGGGCCTGTCGGACTTCACCGATGCCGGCGAGCTTTGCGTGACGATGGCGGGACTTGCCTTCCCGCACCGGCTCTACCACTTCGCGCTCGCCCACTCGCAGTGGGAATACGCGCGCGTGGTCGAGGGCGGGGAGAGCTTCTCGGCGCTCGCCGAAGGTCTCCAGAACGCGCTCTGGCTCATCGGCGGCGCGCCGCGTGAGCATCGCACCGACAGTCTCTCGGCGGCGTTCAAGAACCTCTCCGAGCAGGAGGACTTCACGCGCGCCTACCGCGAGCTGTGCACCCACTATGGCATGACGGCGACCCGCAACAATCGCGGTGTGAGCCACGAGAACGGCTCCATCGAGAGCCCGCATCGCCATCTCAAGACGGCGCTCGACCAGGCCCTGATGCTGCGCGGCAGTCGCGACTTCGACACAAGGGCAGCCTATCAGGCGTTTGCCGACGATCTCGTCGGCGAACGCAACGCCGCCCGCGAGCGGGCCTTTGCGGCCGACCGTGCGGCGCTCTTGCCGTTGCCGCAGCGGCGCACCACCGACTTCAGCGAAGCCACGGTGATCATCACCTCGTCGAGCATGTTCTGCCTGCGAAAGGTGTTCTACACCGTGCCGTCGCGGCTGATCGGTCATCGCCTCAAGGTGCATCTCTACGACGACCGGCTCGACTGCTTCCTCGGCTCGACGCAGGTGCTGGCGCTGCCGCGCGGGCGGGTGCCGAGCGGCGCCCAGCGCGGCCACGTCGCCGACTATCGACATGTGCTGCCGAGTTGCGGCGCAAGCCCCAGGCCTTGCGCAACCTGGTCTGGCGCGACGTGTTGTTCCCGCGGCCGGCATTCCGCCGCGCCTGGGACATGCTGGCCGAACGAGGGCCGATCGAGCGTGCCTGCCGGACCATGGTGGCGCTGCTCGACATCGCCTATTGCAGCGGCCGCGAAGCCGAGCTCGCCGAGCACATCGAGATCGCGCTCGACGCCGGCAATCTGCCGGACCCCGACGCCTTGCGCGCCGTGTTCATCCGTGATGCCGACAGCATCCACGGCGCCGCGGGGCTCCCCCGCGGTGGCCATCACGATGCCGACGGCGCTGGTCTATGACGTGCTGCTGCCCGGTATGCGCGTCGAGGTGCTGCCATGCTGACGCCCGACAAGGCTGCCGTATCGATCACCGTCGATCTCGCCCGCCTGCCGATGCTGCTGACCACGCTGCATCTGCCCACCATCGGCCAGTTGTGGGCCGACTTCGCCGAGCGTTCCGACCGCGAGGGGTGGCCCGCCGCCCGCTATCTCGCAACCCTGCTCGAGCACGAGCTCGCCGAGCGCTATCAACGGCGCATCCAGCGCCATTTGCAGGATGCCCATCTGCCGGCGGGCAAGAGCTTCGCCACCTTCGACTCGCCTCCGTCCCGATGATCAACAAGAGCCAGATCACCGCGCTCGCAACCGGTGGCTCCTGGCTCGACAAAGGTGCCAACCTGCTGGCATTCGGCCCACCCGATCATGATTCATGGTGCTCACCTCGCCATGTTATTGGAATGTAAAGGACTGTTGATCCGGATTTTGAGTTAGCGGCCGTCGGCGGCGCCCGTTAGCTTCGGCTTGCACGACATCGCTATGCAAATCAGCAGCTCTGATCACCCAGGGCGCGCCTTTGCACAGTTGTCGCGCATCGAGAACACCGCGTCGGATCATGCGCAGCACTGTCATCGCACTCACGTCGAGCTCGGCCGCCGCTTCGTTGAGGGTAACTTCATCTCGTTCCTTGCGCTCGCCGTCGCGATAGACCGCAATTCCACAGCGATTGCGCAAGCTTGATACTCTGCTTTGCGTCCATCCATTGTTGCGTCCGGTCAGCTTGCCGGCTCGGTTCAGGACCGATGCGATGGCTCGATCTGGCATCAGCCGCGCGAGTTCCCGAACCAGCGTCTCCGTCTCTTCGGCTACCGTCCAGCGGTGCTTGCCGGTGGCATTCTTCTTGACTTTGATCGGCGTATGATCGCCGCCGCGCCAGTGCAGGACCATATCGACGAAGCCGTTCTCGACGCGCACGACGATCTCATGAAGTACAGCGCGGACGATCCGCTTGCGCGTCGCCATGGTGGCGGCCGGATGTGACCACGCCAGTTCCAGATCGGCGCCGAGCCGGAGGAGGCGGTCCCGTTCTTGGTCCCCGAGGACGAGCGGGCGCTGCCGCTCGATCGCCTCGAACTCGTCTTCGAGCTGGCGCGCGGCGGTGAGCTTATCATTCCAACGTCGCTCGAGTTCGCTGGCAACGAGACGATTGTCCGGATCGACGGCGTCATATTGCCGGCGGGCAAGCGAAGCCTCGTAGCGCGCCTGCTTCAGCGCAAGCTCGAGCTGGCGGCGTTTATCCGCCGCCTCCATATTGCGGACCTCGATTGCTCCGAGAGCCGCCTCGATGCCGAGCGGCTTTAGCAGCCGCATAACCTCGACACCGACAGCTTGATCTACACGCAGACTGCCGAAGGAGATGCATCGATCTCCGCCATGGTTCACGAAGCTTCCCTTGCAGTGATACCGACCCGCCTCGCCGTGCGTGCCGCCGTAAGCGACATGCAGTTTCCGGCCGCAATGACCGCACCGCAGAAGGCCGGCCAGGAGCGTCTCGCCGCGACGGACCGAGCCGCGCGCCATGAGGCCCTTGCTGTTGGCGTTGTCGGCGATCAAGCGTTGATTCCTCTCGAACTCCGCCCATGAGAGATATCCTTCGTGATGGTCCGTGAGCAAGACGTCCCACTCGGTGCGCTCGCGCTTGTGCCCGCGTACAATGCGCTTGCGGCCTGCCTCGATCGTCACACGGCTGCCGGTTCGGCCGAAGGCGTAGGCGCCAGCATAAATTGGGTTGGTCAGGATGTGGTGGACGGTATTGTAGACAGGCAGCTTCCAGACGATGCTGCGACCGCCTGCCACCGTGTAATTTACGGCCGGAAGAGCAATGCGCTCCTGGCGGAACCAGAGATGGACCTGCCGAATGCTCTGGAACTCAGCAAACTTGGCGAAGACCAGTGCCACGGCCTCGGCAATCCGTTGGTCCGGATCCTTATCGATCCGGTTATGTCGGACCTTGACGTAGCCGATCGCCACCGTCAGGAACAGTTCGCCGCGTCGCGCCTTCTGCTTCAGCGCTTCCAGCGAACGTTGGCGGAGAATCGATAGTTCCAACTCGCTCATCGTGCCCTTGATGCCGAGCAACAGCCGATCATTGGGATGACGAGGTTCGTAGACGCCGTCCTCGTCGACGATGATCGTGCCGACCAGGCCGCAGAACTCGATCAGTGTGTGCCAGTCGCGACCGTTGCGCGCCAGACGTGAGGCCTCGATCGCAAAGACCGCCCCGGCGCGCCCCTCGCAAATGGCCGCCAACAGACGTTCGAAACCCGGACGACTGACTCCCGAGCCGGAGCGGCCGAGATCGTCATCGATCACGACTACCTCTCGCCAGCCAAACTGACGGGCACGGTCGGCGAGGCCGTACTGACGGCGACGGCTCTCGTGATTGTGCAGCAACTGGTCGGCCGTGGATTGACGGATATAAACGAAGGCGCTGCGCGCCAAGTGGTCAGGCGTGATCTTTGTCATCGCCGACCTCCTCTCTTAGCGCCGGTTTTGCCGCCACGATCTCGATCAGCATGCTCAGGACCAGTCGAACCAACTGCTCCTTCTGATCGCCCGGCACGACGATCAGTGGATCGCCCTCCTCGAACAGATCCGGATGCCGCCTTACAGGCTTGCGCTTCATCGACGACTTCCTCCCCTTTCGAATCCGATCGGAGAAAGTCTAGAAGCGAAGTCGACCTCAATCCGCAGGTCGCGCAAGTGCTCCAGCGCTAGCCGTGGTTCCGAGCGAAGTTCGTGATGAGCCGCCGACGCACGCATCATCCAACAGGGAACATGGGCCAGTGTCCCATCAAGCTGATGGACGACGAAGACGTCCCCACCGTGAACATGTTGACGCCGAACAACAACTACCGTCTCGCCACATCGTGGGTGAAATCGGTAGAGGATCCGCTCGCCTTCGCCGTGATACCCGGCAGTATGTCTCTGCTTCGCCGGCACCGGCAAGTCCCATCTTGCCATCGCCATTGCCAGAAGCTGCATCCGGATCGCGCCCGCGGCCGGTTCTACAACGTGGTCGATCTCGTCAACCGGCTCGAGCCGCGACCCGTAATGGACGGCAGGGCCGGCTCGCCGATCACCTGACCCGCATGGACTTCATCGTCCTCGACGAACTCGGCTATCTGCCATTCGCTCAGTCCGGCGGCCAGCTCCTGTTCCACCTCGTCAGCCGCTCTACGAACGCACCTCGCTCATCGATCACCACCAATCTCGCCTTTCGGCGAATGGGGCAGGTGTTCGCGCGAGCCGACGCTTTCATGATGCCTCCTTTTTTGAACGCTTGGTGTGTCGCACACGAGCACGAAGGCGATTGATCTGTTCGTCCGAGAGATCGATTTGCCAGGGCTGTCCCTTTGTCAGCTGGTGGCCTGACAAAAGCCCACGAGCGAGATAGTCGAACACGGTTTGGGGCGTGATCCCGAGCGCCGCTGCCGCGCCCTGAACCGAGAAGCTGCCGTCAGGCCAGCGCATCGGGTTTGCGCTGACGCCGTTGATCTTGACGGTCGGAATGCCCCAGCGGGTGCGCAGCAGCCAGACATTCTCTCCCTTGAAGGCGCAGCCGCGGGCGGCGACGAAGCCTTCCTGGTTCAGTATCGCCGCGATCTCCTTGTCCATTTTGCCGGCGGCGTTGAGCTCCGTGATCCGCTGCCGCAAGCCGTTCGAGATCAACGTAGTCGCGGTAGGTGCGAACGCGCCGCTGCAAGCGATGCTCGCTGGTCGCGCCGGTCTGCCACACGATCTTGAGCCACACCTGACCAGGGGCCCGCTTCTGGTCGAGGGCCACTTCGCGCACGATAAAGCGCAGAATGCGCTTGCGGTCGGCCGCCGACGTGGTGGCGGCATGCCAGATTCGTGGCAGGTTCTCGCCG
This sequence comes from uncultured Alphaproteobacteria bacterium, assembly GCA_963757845.1. Lineage (GTDB taxonomy): Bacteria > Pseudomonadota > Alphaproteobacteria > Rhizobiales > Xanthobacteraceae > P52-10. The sequence goes on along the minus strand of CAVWTB010000009.1, from coordinate 3,871 downwards.
AGGGCTTGCAGCTCTGCGCGATCCGCCGCGCCGATCGATGAGCGGTTCTTCCGAGCGCCAGCGCGCATACTCCTGCTCGATAACTTCGACGGCGCGCAGCTTCTCTTCCCAGGCTCGCTCGAGTGAGCGCGCCACGAGACGGTTCTCGGGCTCGACAGCGTCATACTGGCGCCGTGCCCGCTCGGCCTCGTAACGGGCGCGCTCTCGGCGCAGCGTCCATTGCCGCTCGAGTTGCCGGCTCTCCTCCTCCAGCTGACCCACCGCCGCGAGCGCGATCGCAATCGATCCGGGGCGAGAGCATCGAGGAGGAGGCGCTCGACCAGAGTATCGACCGGCAAGGCCCGGACTTCCTGACATAGCGCACTGCCTCTGCTGGTCCCGGTCGGACCGGCAGCAATAGACTGGATAGTCGCCATTCGGCCCCGTGTAGCGCAAGCTCATGCGACGTCCACAACGGCCGCAGATCGCGATGCCCTGCAGCAGAGCTGAGCCCTTGCGCGGCACGCCAGCGTGTCCCGCCTCATATCGGTTGACGTTGTCCGCCAATCGCCGCTGGTTGGCCATGAACTCCTCCCAGCCAATGTAACCAGGATGAGCAGCTTGCAGGCAAACCGCCCAGTCCGCGACTGCCACCTTGACGGTTCCCGCGAGCGATCCGGGTCGGCTTCGGCTCGGATCCTTTTGCCGACGGCCGTAAACGTAAGCCCCAGCATAGGCCGGATTGTGAAGGATATCGCGCACGCGCGCACTGTCGGCCTCGCGCCAGATCACCTCGTGCGGAGACGGCCCGAGCAACGGTCGAACAGGCAACGGCAGCCCGCTCGCGCGCAGAAAGCGCATCACGCCACGTGCGCTTTGCAGCTCCCTGAACTTGGCGAAGACGAGATGCAGGCGGGCCTGCACTTCTTCGTCCGGGTTGAGCATGATGGCGCCTGCCCGGTCGTAGACGAGCCCGGCGGGCAGCGGCAGGCGGAGTTCGCCGCGCGCCGCTTTCTGCCGCTCGCCCTGATGAAGGCGCATCCGGATTTGATGAAGCTCCGCCTCACTCATGATCCCGGACAAGCCGAGGAGCAGCCGGTCATGGTAAGCGCGCGGATCGTAAAGGCGCTCGCCATCTGCGATCAGAACTGCGAACACCGAGCAGAGCTCAAGCAGCTGATGCCAATCGCGATTGTTGCGGGCGAGACGTGAAGCGTCGAGGCTGACCACCAGACCGGCATTGCCGAGGCCGATCTCGGCGATCAGCTTCTGGAAACCATGGCGCTCCACGCTCCCCGCGCCCGATTTGCCGAGATCTTCGTCGATGACTTGCACGCGCTCATGAGGCCACCCCAGAGCGACGGCACGATCGACCAGCCGGTACTGCAGCTCCGTGCTCTCCTGGTGCTGCCGCACCTGGTTTAGCGATGACTGGCGCACGTAGACATAGGCCAGCTTGGCGCGATGCGCCGTCGTTACCCGCTCGTCAGCGGCGTTCGCGGCGATCAGCACGAGGCCTCTCCCTTGCGGGCGCGACGTCTGTCGGCTGCATCCGGCGCAACAGATCCGCCAGTATCCGGGCGATCTGCGTTTGCGTCTCTGGCGACAGGTTCGGCCATAGACGCGGAGGGGCTGCCGCAAGCCGGCTGATCCTGGCATGGCCGGGCTCAGCGGTGGAGACGCAACGCGACGATGCGGAAGGGCTTGCAGGCCCATCGCGAATCACCTCCTCGGTGAGGAGGTTTAGAATCCCGTTCAAATCTGCGCCAAGGGGATCAACGTGCGGACGCGATCCGGGCAGATCGGGGCCCGCTGAGGCTCGACGGACGGCTGAACAAGTCGGTCGATGCGATCCGAACGACCGCCTCCGCCCGTCAGGCAACTCGACGACGACGTAGGCAGGCCCGCGCCCCAGCGTTCAGGCAGCACCGCGAGGCCGCTGACAAACAAGGCGGATGTCGCGGATCCGTCACCGTGACGGGGGACACAATCCGTTCCACTACTGAGGCACTCCGCCGTGTTCGGCGACGCCAAGATGACAACCGCAATGCTCGATCGGCTGACCCACCACTGCGAATCATCGAAACCGGCAATACCAGCTGGCGATTCAAAAACCGGAACTGACCGCCCCCCCCCGGCCTTATCCATGTGGGTGCACAGGCACCTCCCACGGCCGCCGCCGCCAGCGCGATGAACAGCGCGGTGTCGGCCGCGGGGCCCTCCTATGCACTACATGGATGAGCCCGCTCCAACCCAACTTGGGGTTGCAATTGGACGCGAAAAGGGGTCGGAGTTGGATGCGATTTGACAGGCATGTCCGCGTATGCGTTGGACAGCGAGCGTGAGAGGGCCATTGCCACGGGGTGCGACGAGTTCGCCCCCAAACCGAACGAATTCGAGCGTCTGGTCGAAGACCATTCGGCGCCGGATCACAACCCACAAATAGATATTCCGACTGTGTTGATCAGGATTGGCGCGCCGCCCGGGAGGCGCACGGTAAACACCGAGCCCTTGCCCGGCTCGCTCGCCACGGTCACGTCGCCGCCCATCATGCGCGCGAGCTTGCGCGACAGGGCGAGGCCAAGGCCGGTTTTCGTCGGCCACGAGCGCGAGACAGGCCGCCTCTTGCCGGCAATGATGCTCTACGTGAACCTGTCGAGCGCGGCGCGGATGCGAGGGTCACGCCACTGAGCAGGGCGGGTCGGCGCGGCGCCCGGCCAGCGGACGTTGGTGCCCTGCCCGGCGCTCAGCGCACCCTGCTGGCCTGCCGCGCTGACAATTATGTTGCCACGTTCGACGAACACGCCGAACACACCATTGCTTGGGCCCGCGAAGCGGGTGCCGCGCACGGCGATCAGCCCGAACATGCTACGAATCTGTAGTGACGCCGGGGGGCCGCCGACCGCCCTGTCGAACAGCATTGGTCCCGATTCGAGTCTTATCTCGCCACCCGCATCGACGAGGTAACGGTCGATCACCATTCGCGCCCGCTCGCCGAGTCTGAGTATTGTGTCGCGGCCGAGCCGCATGGTCAAACGCGAGGCTGCGCCGGTGCCGATCTGCTCGCGGATAAACAGCGGTGCTTCCCGCTCGAGATCGCGCCGCACCGAATTCTTCTCTGCAAAGGCCTCGCCCTTCACGTCCGAGACCTCGCCGGCCCTCTGCTCGTTTTCGGCCTCCGCGACACGGGAAATCGTGAGCGCGATTGGCGCCCCTACAAGGTGCAAAATAGAGCGCCGGGTGATTTTCGCGCGCCTGTAGCAACCGCCTGACATTCGATCCTCCCAATCAATGCTGCATCGGGTGCATCCCAGAGAAATCAGGAATCAGGCCGTGACGACCCGCGCCGTGACGAGCCATACATCTCAACCTAAGCCTGTCCGGATTTGCCCACCGCACATCATTTCTTTGGAGATGTAGCTCCGGTGAAAACCCGAGAGCGGAGATGCTCAACGAGCTTGATGACAGCGTCTTGGAACGTGGCAGACGGGTTATCGCGGCAATAATCGTCGAGCCACTGATGTACGTCTTCAGCGCCAGTCAGCGTTGCGACGTTGCCAAGGGGATGAAGAAACAAGTTGTATCCGCTCAAAAATCCGCTCATCCACTCATGACCTTGCATGACTCGTGGATCAATTGCTCCGTTTCGGTTGGCTCTAGCCTCACTCCAGACGGAACATGGAGCACGTCCGAACCCATGAGTACGGAGCTGAAGGTTCTGAGTAGGGGCACTTTGCGAAGAAAGCAGCACTACACCCAAGACGCATAAACCGAAACAGCGCTTCATTGATCCTCCGAGACCCCAGCGTTGTAGCAGAAGCGGCATATGCCGAAAAGATATGCGAAGCGGTCCGCCGACTCCTCGGAACGCACCAGAGCCCGACCAGGGACT
>CAVWTB010000008.1:0-43079 GCA_963757845.1 uncultured Alphaproteobacteria bacterium | reverse complement strand
TCAGAACTCGATGTCGATCGGTTCATCGAACGGACGGCTGGGACGCATCGACCGCGCTGCGCGTTGCAGGACGGCGAGATAGCGATCATGGTTCTGGCGGATGCGCTCGTTGGCGCCTCCCAGGCCAAGCACGACGGGCTGGTTCTGGATCGTTGCCGGCAACAGCACGCAGATCGTTCCGCCGCCCAGGAACGGGACATTTTCGGCCGAGCAATAGCCCTTGCCGCGAATCTGTCTCACGCGCTTCAGCATGTCCGCCACCTTCACGCGCTCCGACGCCTTCTCGGTGGCAATGTTGGCGCGGCGGATGATGTTGTCGAGCTTGTCGTCGGTCATGGTCGACATCAAAAGCCAGCCGAGCGCCGACTGGGTGAGGGGACGCAACGTTCCCTCATCGACATGAAAACGGAGTGCGTGGACGGATTGAATGATTTGCACGTACTGCAGATAGACGTCGTTCTTGGTGCCTAGCGAAACCGTTTCTCCGGTCGCCGCGTGGACATCGCGCATGGCTTCCAGCATGCGGCTGCTGCCGAACAGCGCGCGCGGTATCCAGTCTCCGAGCGAAGTCACCTTCGGCGTTGGAAAGTAGAGCCGCTTCCCTCGGTCGAAATTGAGGTAGCCGAGCGCAATGAGCGTCTTGAGCAGGACGGTCGTGCTCGACGGCGGATAGCCGAGCGTTGTCGAGATCTCGGACATCGCGCGCGGCTCCCTCACTCGCGTGAAGAACTCGAGAATTTCGATCGCGCGCGTCGCCGACTTGACCTGTGAAGCGTTCATCGTCGCTCCTCCCTGCCGGACTGTTTTTTATAGATGTGAAATTGAGCGGCACATACGAGTTTATCTGGCCCCTCCAAAGTGCGCATGAGAAGGTGCCTCCAGTCAAGGAGCGGCGCATTTCTCAAAGCCGCGCGAGAGCAACGAGACGGCGGATACCGCTCGGGTGGAGGAAATTCATGAGGCTTGGAGTTTTTTACGAACACCAATTGCCGCAGCCGTGGGAAGAAGGAAGCGAGCAGAAGCTGTTCAACGATGCGCTCGAACAGATCGAACTCGCCGACCGCCTCGGCTTCGACAACATGTGGGAAGTCGAGCACCACTTCCTCGAGGAATACTCGCACTCGTCGGCGCCTGAGGTGTTTCTTGCGGCGGTTTCGCAGCGCACCAAGAAGATCCGTCTCGGTCATGGCATCTGCCTGTCGTCACCGAACTACAACCATCCCGCGCGCGTCGCCGAACGGCTCGCCACACTTGATCTGGTTTCGGGCGGAAGGCTCGAATGGGGAACGGGCGAATCCGGATCGCTGATCGAAATGCACGGCTTCGGCATCGAGCCGGAGCAAAAGACGGCGATGTGGCGCGAGGGCGTCGAGCAGACCGCCAACATGATGACAATGCGGCCTTACCCCGGCTACGACGGCCAGTTCTTCTCGATGCCGGTCCGCAACATCGTCCCGAAGCCGGTGCAGAAGCCGCATCCGCCGATCTGGATGGCGTGCTCGCGCCGCGAAAGCATCCTGCGCGCGGCCCGCAACGGCGTCGGCGCGCTCGTGTTCGGATTCGTCGAGGCATCGCAGGCCAAGGTCTGGCGCGACGAGTACTACCAGATCATCAAGTCCGAGGAGTGCGTCCCGATCGGCCATTCGGTGAATGCGAACTTCGCGACGCTGAACGGCATGATGGTGCACCAGAATCACGACGAAGCCCTGCGCCGCGGTCTCGATGGCTTCCGCTTCTTCGGCTACTCGATCGCGCACTATGCGGTCTACGGCGAGCATCGCCCGGGCATCACCAATCTGTGGAAGCGCTTCCTCACCATCAAGGATGACATGAAGGAAACGCCGGGCTCCGGCAGCATCGGCACGCCGAAGAGCGTGCGGGAGCATCTGAAGAGCTACGCGGATGTCGGCGTCGATCAGATGATCTTCATCCAGCAGTCAGGCATGAACAAGCATGAGCACATCTGCGAGGCGATGGAGCTGTTCTCGAAGGAAGTGATGCCGGAATTGAAGGAGCGCGAAGACGAACGCGTGAAGAAGAAGGAAGAAGAGCTCGCGCCCTTACGTCGCAGCGGCGCTTGCCCGCAAGCCGCGGATGCAGGCGCTCGCGGAGAAGGATGTTCCGAACGTCGAGTCGATCGGCATCGTGCTCGAGCGCCGCGCCGGCAAGGACTACGCGACCGCCGGCGGCACCTACGCCGACCCGACGCGCGGCGGCGCCATTCCGATGGCCTCGCGGGCGACCTTCGCGAAGGCCGCGAAGACCGGCTGAACGCTCACCCGACGAAGGCGGTAGCAATGACGAAGCGGCTGCAAGTGCGTTTGCGCTCGTGACGGGAGGTGGACGCGGCATTGGCCGGGCGATCGCAGAGACGTTTGCCCGGGAAGGCGCCTTCGTCGGCGCGCTCGACCTGAAGCCGGAGGTCGCCGACCAGGCGGTGAAGTCGATCGAGGCCAAGGGCGGCAAGGCGCTTTCGCTCGTCGGCAACGTCGCCCGGCGCGACGATCTCTTCGCGGCGGTCGACCGGCTGCGCACCGCTTTCGGACCCGTGACCATCCTCGTCAACAATGCGATGTGGAATTGCTACGGACCGCTGCAGGATCAGACCGAGGACATGATCGGCCGGATGATCGACGTCGGCTTCAAGGGCGTGATCTGGGCTATCAGGCCGTGCTCGATGACATGACGAAGGCGGGCGGCGGTTCGATCGTCAACATCGCGTCGCCGTCGGCGGTGCTGGCGATGAGCAATGGTATTATGTACAGCGGCGTCAAAAAGCTGCGGTCGCAGGCACAACCCGCTCGGCGGCGGCAGAGTTCGGCCCGCGAAAGATTCGCGTCAACGCTATTGCACCCGGCCCGACGCCGACCGACGGCGCAAATCTCGTCGTCACCGAGGAGGCGTGGGAACGGCGCCGCGCGCGCATCCCGATCGGGCGGCTCGGGACGACCGAAGACGTCGCCAATGCCGCGGGGGTCTCTCGGAAGCCGACGAGTTCAGCTTCATCACCGGCGACATGCTCTTCGTCGACGGGAGGCATCACCTACGCGTTCTCGTAAGGCCGATGACGATGCCGCGCACCGCGGGGTTCGGAAATACTACGACCAACAAAATCCATACAGGGAGGAAGATAATGATCAAATCGACGGTTCGGACTGCCTGCGTCGCTGCGCTTGTGGCGGCGACGGCGGTATCGACGACGAACGCGCAGAGCGTTTCCGGCAACGTCATCAAAATCGGCGTCATGAACGATCAATCCCGGGCCTTACGCCGACAATTGCGGGCCTGGCGCGGTCGTGGCGGCGAAGTTCGCGGTTGAGGACGCGGTCGGCGCGATCAACGGCAAGAAAGTGGAAATCGTCGTTGCGGACGACCAGAACAAGCCCGACGTGGGCGCGGCGACGGCACGGAAGTGGGTGGACAACGAGGGCGTCGTCAACGCGATCGTCGGTTGTTCGGCGTCGTCGATCGCTCTTGCTGTGAACGACATCATGAAGGAGCGGAAGAAGCCCTACATGCTCGCCGGCACCGCGTCATCGGCCTTCACCAACGAGAAGTGCTCGCCGATGACGACGCAGTGGGTGCAGGACACCTACGCGCTGCCGAGGGCGACGGTGAAGTCGCTGCTCGCGCAAGGCCAGGACACCTGGTTCTTCATCACGGTAGACTATGCCTTCGGCAAGGCGTGGCAGGAGGACTCCACCAAGTTCATCGAACAGGGCGGCGGCAAGGTGCTGGTTTCTGCGTCTGACCCGCTGAACTCGAGCGACTTCTCATCGTTTCTGTTGAGGGCGCAGTCGAGCAAGGCCAAGGTGATCGCGCTCGCCAACTCGGGCTCCGACTTCGCCAACGTGATGAAGCAGGCGCAGGAGTTCGGCATCTCGGAGGGCGGGCAGAAGCTGGCACCGCTCGGCCTGTTCATCAACGCAACCCATGGAATTGGCTTGCAGGTCCTGCAGGGCGTGCGCTTGACGACCCCGTTCTACTGGGATCGTACCGATGAGACCCGCGCTTTCGCCAAGCGCTACCAGGCGGCATTCATGGACGTATGCCGAACGAAGCGCAAGCCAGCACCTACAGCGCCGTCAGCCACTATCTGAAGGCGGTTGCGGCGGCTGGCTCCGATGATGGCGACGCCGTGATGACCAAGATGCGCGCGCTCCCCGTCAACGACTTCGAGATGAAGAACGTGGCGATCCGCGCCGATGGCCAGGTCATGCGTCAGCCCTATGCCGCGCGGATCAAGACGCCGGCGGAATTGAAGTATCCCTAGACGACTACGAAATCGTCTCCACAGTCGCAGCAACCGACGCCTGGCGACCGGCCTCCGAGAGCGTCTGCAGCTTGCTAAAGACCCAGTAGGTTGGCCTTTAACCGACGATGGAGGGCCAACTCTCCATCGTCGTTCATCAGTTGCACGCAACGGGAGGAGAGGGGCCTCCAGGGAGCCAGATAATGCCTGACCTCGTTCCGCGCTTGATCCTTTGCTGTCTCCGCACTCGGTGGCGCTTGTCGGCGCGTCGGAGAACGCAGCGCGGATCGGCGGCCGCCCGCTCAGATATCTGAGCCAGGGAGGCTTCAAGGAAAGTATCTACCCGATCAATCCCTACGGCGATTTGGTGCAGGGCTTTGCCGCCTATGCGTCGATCGGCTCGCTCCCCGAGACCCCCGATGTCGCGATCCTTGCGGTTCCCGCAGCGGCCACGCTCCAGGCGCTGAAGGAATGCGCCGATCGTGGCGTGAAGGCGGCCATCATCTTCTCCGCCGGCTTTGCCGAGACAGGTGACGAGGGGCGCAGGACCCAGAACCAGATCTCGGGCATCGCGCGCGAAAGTGGGATGCGCGTGCTTGGCCCGAACTGTCTTGGCGTCTTCAATGTGGCGGCCGGCTACTACGGCACGTTTTCAGCCGTGCTCGATGCAGAATTCATCAAGCCGGGCGGCGTCGCCGTGGTTTCGCAGAGCGGCGCCTATGGGTCGCACCTCGCGCATCTCGCCCGCCAGCGCGGTCTTGGCATCAGCCACTGGATCACGACCGGCAATGAATGCGACATCGACGTCGCCGAAGCGTTGCGGTGGGTTGTCGACCAACCTGAAACGCAAGTCGTGATGGCCTATGCTGAGGGCGTCCGAAACGGGACGTCTTCCTCGATGCCCTGGCGGCGGCGCGCGCGCAACACAAGCCGTTGGTCTTCATGAAGGTCGGCCGGTCCGATGTCGGCGCGCTCGCCGCGAGCTCGCACACTGCAGCGCTTGCTGGATCCGACGCGGTGTTCGATGCGGCGTTCCGGCAGCATGGTGTCTTCCGCGGCGAACAACCGCTGAACAGATCGACGTCGCCTATGCCTGCGCGCGCGGCGTCTATCCTGCCAACGACAAGATCGGCATCTTCACGCTCTCCGGTGGATTTGGAATCCAGATGGCGGACGATGCGTCGGCCGCCGGGCTCGATGTCGCCGCCATGCCGGATGCGGCCAGGACGAGTTGAAGGCCATGTTGCCCTATGCATCGCCGCGCAATCCCGTCGACGCGACCGCGCAGGCGTTGACCGATCTCCCGCTCATGACGAATTACATTCGCACGATGCTGGACAAGGGCGGCTACGGCATGTTCGCCGGAATCTTCGGCAGCGGACCGGCCAGCCCGACCTTTGCGGCGTCGCTGCGTCAAGCGCTCGAGCTGCCACCACAGGGCAGCGCGATTGCGTTCTGTCACTCACCATGTCGGCGCCGCCGGAAATCGTCAGATCTTATGAAGACAAAGGCTTCCTTGTTTTCGAAGACGGCACTTCCCTCGTCAATGCGCTGGGCGCACTGGTGAACTTTGGGCGAAGTTTCGCGACGGCAAAACGCGCGAAGACGACCGTCGATGACGCCTGCCGCATTGAGGCCAGGGGCGATCGACTGAGCGAGCATCAGGCCAAGTCGATCTTGAGCAAGGCCGGGATCAGTTTCCCGCGCGAAGCGTTGGCCCGGCCGAATGACGACGCAGGGGCGATCGCGGAAACGATCGGCTTTCCCGTCGTGCTCAAGGTGTGTTCGCCCGATATTGCCCACAAGACGGAGATCGGTGGCGTGGTGGTGGGCGTCAAGAGCCAGCAGGATGCACGTCAGGCGGCGGCAAGTATTCTTGGCAATGCCCACGAGCATCATCCCGACGCTCGCCTCGACGGAGTCCTGATTTCGCCCATGATCACGGGTGGCGTCGAAACCATCATGGGCGTCATGCGCGATCCGACCTTTGGGCCTGTCGTGATGTTCGGACTCGGTGGTATCTTCGTCGAGGTCCTCAAGGACGTCACGTTTCGGGTCGCCCCCTTCGACCTGGATGAGGCGCATCGCATGATCCGCGAAATTCGCGGGTACGCACTGCTCGAGGGCGTGCGCGGCGCATCGCCTTCGGACATCGGCGCGCTGGCGAAGATGCTGTCGGACTTGTCGCGCTTTGCTGCGGCAAATGCGGATGTGATCGACAGCATCGATCTCAATCCGGTTCTGGCGATGCCGAAAGGCCGCGGCGCTCTGGCGCTTGACGCGTTGTTGGTATTCCGGGATGACGCCGGGAGCGCAAGCGAACGGCAAGGTGGAGGAAAGACCCATGGCTGATGACAGGCGCCTGACCGAGCTTCTCGATCGCGAAGCGATCCGCGATTGCATCTACCGCTATTGTCGTGGCGTTGACCGGGCTGATGAGGCCTCCTTGCGCAGCTCCTACTGGCCGGACGCGACCGATTGCCATGGCTCGTATTCGGGGCCGGTTGAGGGTTTCTTTCAGTGGGCGCTCAGTGTGTTCAAGACCGGTGCGCGCAACATCCATCAGGTCGGCAACATCCTGATCGAGTTCAAGGGCGAATCCTGCGCGGTCGTCGAGAGTTACTTCAACGCCCTGCAGCGTGGCCCCGATCAAAAGGGGAGGGCGCGCCAGTTCTTGCTCGCCGGCCGCTATTGCGACGTGTTCGAAAAGCGCAGCGGCGAATGGCGCGTCGCCAAGCGCGTGGTCGCCTTCGATTGGGTGGAGGAGCAGCCTGCTCCGGAGGCCGCGGAAGTGGAGCGTTTCGGCAGCCGCAAGCCGGTTGGCGGGAGCTTTCCGAACGATCCGATCTACGAGTTGCTGACGTCCGCTGTTGTTTGATGGCCGTCCTGGAATGCCCAAGCCACCCGCCGGTGTCCGACAATCTATGACAGGAGTGGCGGGTATGCGCGCCAAAGCCATCGTTCTCGATCACGAGTTCAAGCTCGGCATGCGCCAGGTCGTGTCGTCGGTCGCGGTCGTGACCAGCCGGGCCGGCAGCGTTCGCAACGGACTGACGGCAACCGCGGTTTGCTCGGTCTCCGCAGAGCCGCCGACGATGCTGGCCTGCATCAACCGAAACGCCTCGGCGGAAGCCATCATCGCCGAAAGCGGACATTTCGCGATCAACTTTCTCACCGAAGCCCAGCACAACATCGCGCGGCTGTTCTCGAAGTCGAAGCTCGATCCCGATGCGCGGTTCGGGGAAGGAAACTGGTTGTCGATGGTCACGGGTTCGCCGATTCTTGACGGCGCGGTGGCGAGCTTCGACTGCGAAGTCGAAGAACGGATCCCGGCGGCCTCCCATCACATCTATATCGGCCGCGTCGTGGCTGTGGTCTCGAACAGTCTCGACGCGCTGCTCTATCGCGACGGCTTGTTTCGTCGGCTGACGGCTGCCGACTGACAACGGCCGCGGCAGATCGCGACCTCGGTCGAGCTCACCAGTTGGGCTTGCGCTTCTCGACGAACGCGCGAAGTCCTTCCTGCGCATCGTCGGTAAGCGCGACGTTGCAGAAATCCTCGACCGCGCTGGCGATGCTGCGGCGATAATCGAGGTCGTTCTGGCGCATGAAGGCCGCGCGGCCCATGCGAACAACCGTCGGCGACTTCGAAGCAAACGTTGCGGCGAGATCCATCGCGGCCGCGTCCAGCTCTGTGTCCGGAACGACCCTGCTGATCAGCCCCAGCGCGTGCGCCTCGCTGGCGTCGAAGGCGCGGCCGGAGAAGAGAAGTTCAAACGCCCTGTGGCGGCCGATGATCCTCGGCAGGTGCGCGAAGTGAATCGCCGGAATCACGCCGACGTCGATCTCCGGATAGCCGAACGTCGCACTGGAGCCTGCGAGCACCACGTCGCAGGAGACGGCCATCGTCATCCCGCCGCCGCGCGCGGCGCCGCCGACCGCAGCAATCGAGGGCTTTCCCAGATTGTACTGGGCGTCGTACAGATTGATGTACAGTTCCTGGACGAACTTCCTGATCTCCTCTCCGGGTTTTCCCAGCAGGATGTCGATGTCGAGACCCGCCGAAAACCTCTTGGCAACCGCGCTGGAGAGCACCACGGCCCGGGCCGCCTGATCGGCTGCGGCGCGCTGGAACGCTGCAACGACTGCGCGGATCATCGGCAGGCTGAGCGCATTCACAGGCGGGCGGTGAAGCGTTATTCGCGCGATGCTGTTAGTCACCTCGTAGCGGACAATCTCGTCCGCCGCAGCTACGTCTGCCATCGATCCGTTCCCCGCATTGCTCAGTCTGTCATCGCTGCGTGACCATATTTTGCGCGGTGACACTTTCAAATCGAAGCTCGGTTGTCGACACTCATTTGCCCATAGCCTCACTAGAAGACGAGAGGTCAATCGCGCGGATCTCAACGCGCCATCTCGAAAAATATGTCGTGCCTCGACACAACAGTCGCAGCCTGCACGTCCATGACCCGACGACCGCGCCGACCTTGAATGATATAAAGCTATAGCAACCGGTCTTTTGGGGTGCTACGGTTTCCTTGCGAAGAAGCCAGGACCACGCATGAAGCCTCGCGAGCCCGAAGCGACGACCGATTTTTCCTCGGTGACGACGCTTTCCGAACGGTCGCCGATGCCGTTGTACCATCGGCTTTACGTCATCTTGCGTGACCGCATCGCCAGCGGGACCTATCCGGAAGGCACGGTCCTGCCGAGCGAGTTCGAGCTGACCGAGGCCTTCAGCGTCAGTCGTATCACCGCCAAGCGCGCCCTCGATGAACTCGCCACCGAAGGCCTGGTGGAGCGGGTGCGCGGCCGCGGCACGACCGTGACCGATCGGGCGGCAGCGCTGCTGGGCGCGCAGCCGATTACCGCGAGCATCGACGGTTTGCTGGAAAACCTGACGGCGATCGGCCGCGAGACGTCGGTCGAGGTCATCGAGTTCGGCTATGTGCCGGCTCCGGATTTCGTTCGGGCGCGCCTCGAGCTCGAGCCGAACGCGCGCGCGCAGCGCGCCGTTCGCGTTCGCAGCCTCGACGGCGAGCCGCTCTCGCAATCGACGACCTATGTGCCGGAACGGATCGGTCGCGCCTACAGCGCGAAGGACCTTGCGTCGACGCCGATCATCGATCTGATCGAACGTGCAGGCGTGGTCGTCGGCGCAGCCGAACAATCGATCTCTGCAACGCTGGCAGACAGCCTGATTGCTTCGCGGCTCAAGGTCGGAGTCGGCGCGCCGCTTCTGCTCATGAAACGATGTGTAAAGGACACGTCGGGCAAGCCGGCCCAGTACATCGAGATTCTCTACCGACCCGATCGGTTCGAATACCGGATGTCGCTGACCCGCGAGCAGGCCGCAGGCCACGGCCGTTTTCCGCCCGCAAGACCGACGGGCAAGAGCGCAAAGAGCAAACCGCCGCGCAAGCGACGATAAGGTAACCGAGAGGAGTAGGGCGATGACCAGAAGGACTACGCGGATCAGTTCAGGTTTGACGCGGCGAAATTTCGTCATTGGTGCGACCGGCGTTGCCGCGGGAACTCTCAGCATGCCGTCCATCCTGCGTGCGCAGCCCGCAAGCCTGAAGATCGGCATCCTGCATCCGGTCACGGGCGGGCTCGCCTACGAAGGCGAGCAGTGCCGCAAGGGCGCGCTGCTCGCACTGGAAGAGATCAATGCGGCAGGCGGCATCAAGTCCATGGGCGGCGCAAAGATCGAGGCGGTGCTCGCGGACGCGCAGTCGAAGCCCGATGTGGGCGCTGCCGAAGTCGATCGCCTTGCGGAAGCTGGCGTCCTCGCCATCCAGGGCCCGTTTGCATCCGGCATCGCGCTTGCGACCACGCAGGCCGCCGCCAAGCACAATCTTCCGCATCTCGTCGATGTCGGCGTCGTCGACCAGATCGTGACGCGTGGCCTGCCCAACACGTTCCGCTTCGCGCCGGGTTTCGGCAAGATCACGTCGTTCGCGCTGGAGGCCCTGCAGAAGATCAACTCGGCGCGGGAAGTCCGGCGAAGACGGCGGTGATCGTCCACGAAGACGGCGCCTTCGGATCCGGCATGGCGAAGCTTCTGAACGAGAAGCTGCCCGGTCTCGGCATCCAGGTGCTGCAGACGCTGAGCCACCCGACGCCGCAGCGCGACTTCACCAACATCGCGCTGCAGGTGCGCCAGGCCAATCCGGACCTGATCATTCCGTCGAACTACAAGAACGAGTTCATCCTGATGGCGCGCACGCTGCAGCAGCAGCGCGTCCGCCCGAAGGTCGGCATCTACGCCGTGCTCGGCGGCGCAGCTTCGAACATCGCCTTCGCCAAGCAGTATCCGGAAGCCGCCGAGCACATCATGGATTGCAATCATTGGTACAATCCGACGAAGGAGCTCTCCAAGGCGTTCACCAGGAAGGTCGCCGACAAGGGCTGGGACCTGACCTACGAGGTGATGCTGAACTATTCCTGCATGCGCGTGCTGGCCGATGCGCTCGAGCGCGCGAGCGCGCCGACGCGGGCCGCCCTGACCGAAGCGCTCGCCGCATCGACCTACGGCGATCACATCATGCCGTACGGCGCGACCAAGTTCGTCAATGGCCAGAACGAGGGCGCGCAGCCGGCCAACACCCAGATCCTGAAGGGAAATGTGGAGGTCATCTATCCGCACGAGTTCGCGTCGGCGAAGGTGGTTTTCCCGATTCCACAGGGCTGACGTAAACGCCTGGCCGCGCAAGGTTATGTTCAGCGGGTTGCTCCTTCCAGCGGTGCTCAACGGAGTGGCGCTGGGTGCGGTTTACGCACTCATCGCCCTCGGCCTGACGCTGATCTATGGCGTGCTGCACATCATCAACTTCGCGCACGGCAGCCTGCTGATGCTGGCGCTCTACGCGGCGTTCTTTCTCTACACGCTCGGCGGCGTCGATCCTTACGTCGCCATGCTGGTGCTGATGCCGGCGTTCTTCGCCCTCGGCTATCTGCTCCAGCGCTTCGTGGTTCAGCCGGCCTGGCATGGGCGTGACGAGAACGTCCTTCTCGTCACGCTTGGGCTTGCGATCGTCATCGACAATCTTGCGCTCTGGCTCTGGACGTCGACGACGCGCTCGATCGACAGCCGCTATGCGTTCGAGGTCATCGATCTCGGCGTCGCATTCATGCCGATCGCCAAGGTCATCGCGTTCTTCGGCGCGCTCGCCTTCGGAGCGCTGCTCTGGGCGCTCATGACCTTCACCGATCTTGGCAAGGCGATCCGCGCGGTCGCGCGCGAGCGGGAAGGCGCGCGGCTTGTCGGCGTGCGTGTCGAGCACATCTACGCCATGACCTTCGGGATCGGCACGGCGATGGTCGCAGCCGCGGCGTGCCTGCTGTTGCCGACCTTCTATGTGACGCCGCAGGTCGGATACGCGTTCGTGCTGGTCGCCTTCACGACGGTCGTGCTGGGCGGGATGGGCAGCTTCATCGGCGCGTTGTTCGCCGGCCTGCTGCTCGGCGTCATCGAGGCCCTGTGCGGGCTCTATCTCGGCGAAAGCCTCGGACAGATCGGTATCTTCGCCATGTTCATTCTGGTCCTCCTGTTCCGTCCAACCGGACTGTTCGGGGCGCGGGCATGAGCACGAAGATTGCAGGCGGCGTGCTGCTTGCGGCGTTGCTTGCCGTGCCGTTCGTCGTGCAGTCGGAGTTCTGGCTGTCGTTCTGGCTGCTGGTCCTGATGTTCGCCTTCCTCGGCCAGGCCTGGAATGTGCTGGGCGGATACGGCGGCCAGTTCTCGTTCGGGCACGCGCTGTTCTTCGGCGGCGGCGCTTTCGGCACCGCGATCCTGCAGGTCAGGCACGGGCTCAACGCCTACCTTGCCGGCACCATCGCCATCGCATTGACCGCGCTGGTCGGCGGCGTGCTTGGCTACCTGGTCTTTCGCTACCGGCTGCGCGGCGCGTATTTCGCGCTCGTCACGCTTGCCTTCGCCGAAGTTGCGCGGGTGCTGATCGCCTCGTTCGAGTATACCGGTGGCGGTTTCGGCATGCTCGTTCCGCTCGCGCACGGCGCGGCGAACTTTCAATTCGGCGACCGCCGGATTTTCTATCTGATCGTGTGGGGGCTGGTTGCCGGCGGGTGTCTGATAGCACTCTGGCTGGAAAGCTCGCGCTTCGGCGCGCGACTGATCGCGCTGCGCGAGAACGAGGACGGCGCGCAGGCGCTGGGCGTCGACCTCGTGCGCACGAAAGTGCTTGCGCTCATGCTCTCGGCTGCGATGGCGGCGACTGTCGGCGTTTTCTACGTGCAGAATTTCCTGTTCGTTGACAGCCACATCGCCTTCGGTCCTGCCATGTCGATCGAGGCGCTGCTGGTGGCGATCATCGGCGGCATGGGCACGATCTTCGGTCCGCTCTTCGGCGCCGTCGTGCTGCACGCCGTGGGTGAGCTCGCGAAGCAGATCACCGGCAATGCGCCGGGGCTCAACCTGGTTCTCTATGGCAGTCCTGCTGATCCTCGCGCTTCGCTTTCTGCCGAACGGCCTTGCCGGCATTCTCAGTCGCAAACCGAAGCCCGAGCGGGAGACCGCCGATGCTTGAGGTGCGCAATCTCAGCAAGCGCTTCGGCGGACTGGCCGCGGTGGACGGCGCATCGCTCGATGTCGCGGAGGGCGAGATCGTCGCGCTGATCGGCCCCAATGGCGCGGGCAAGACGACGTTATTCGCGGCGATCAGCGGCTTCGTGCGGCCTGATGCAGGCTCGCGTCCGGTTCGGCGGCACCGAGATCACCCGCCTTGCGCCTCACCTGATCTGCACGCGCGGACTGACGCGAACGTTCCAGATCGTTCAGCCGTTCGAGACAGCTGACCGTTCGCGAGAACATCGCCGTTGGCGCGCATCTGCACCGGCCCGCTCGCCGCGAAGCGCTCGCGCATGCGGAGGCCGTCGCCCGCCGCGTCGGGTTGGGGCATCGGCTGGATCAGCCGGCCGCAAGCCTGACTGTGGCGGCGCGCAAGCGCCTCGAGCTGGCCAAGGCGCTCGCCACCGATCCGAAACTGATCCTGCTCGACGAGGTGATGGCGGGACTCAATCCGGCCGAAGTCGACGAAGTGGTTTCCATCGTTCGCGCCATTCGCGACAGCGGCGTGACCATCCTTTTGACCGAGCACGTGATGCAGGCGGTGGTCAGTCTGGCCGAGCGTGTCTATGTCCTGGCCAATGGAAGGGTGATCGCACAGGGCAGCACGGCCAGCGTGACGAGTGATCCCGCCGTGATCGAGGCCTACCTGGGACACGGCGCCGCCGAACGCCTGCGAAGGCGGAAGGAGGCATCCCATGCTTCTTGAGGTCCGCGGGCTCAAGGCGGGTTACGGTCTCGTTCCCGTGCTGCGCGGGATCGATCTGTCCATCGCACCGGGAGAGGTGATCGCGGTTCTCGGCGCAAACGGAGCGGGCAAGTCCACGCTCAACAAGATCCTGAGCGGCCTGCTGCACCCATGGGAAGGCATCGTGCGCTTCGACGGCATCGACACGACGGGAGCCGATGCATCGCGGATGGTAGCGGCCGGGCTCATCCATGTCCCCGAAGGACGCCGTATCTTCCCGAACCTGAACGTGCGCGAGAATCTCGAGCTTGGCAGCTATCGGCGCGGCCGGCGCGATCGCGCGCACAACCTGGAGCGCGTGTTCGGCATCTTTCCGCGCCTGAAGGAGCGCATACGCCAGCTTGCGGGCACGCTCTCGGGCGGCGAGCAGCAGATGCTCGCGATCGGACGCGGACTGATGGGCGAGCCGAAGCTTCTGATCCTGGACGAGCCGTCGCTCGGCCTTTCGCCGCTGCTGGTGGAGGAGATGTTCGCCCTGATCGCGCGGATCCGCGAGGAGGGGCCGGGCATTCTCCTTGTCGAGCAGAACGTCGTGCAGTCGCTGAACGTCGCCTCGCGCGCCTATCTGCTCGAGAACGGCCGCGTCGCGATGGAGGGGACGGCCGATGTCCTCCTCAACGACCCGCAACTGAAGAAAGCCTACCTGGGGCTATGACAGGGATTTTGAGATGACCGCGCTTTCCGAACGTTTGAAGCAGCCCGAACTTCTCGTTGCGCCGGGATGCTATGATGCCTTGTCGGCGGTGCTGATCGAGCGCGCCGGCTTCGAGGCGGCCTACGTCTCGGGCGCATCCATCGCCTATACCCGCTTCGGCCGCCCCGACATTGGCCTGGTGTCGTTCAGCGAGGTCGCCGACTGCGTCGCAGCGATCGGCGATCGGGTCGAGATTCCGCTGATCGTGGACATCGACACCGGTTTCGGCAATGCGCTGAACGTGCAGCGAACGGTGAAGCTGATGGCGCGCGCCGGCGCATCCGCATTGCAGCTCGAGGATCAGGTCACGCCGAAGCGTTGCGGTCACCTGAACGACAAGCAGCTTGTTTCGACCGCCGAGATGGTCGGCAAGATCAAGGCGGCGCTGGACGCGAGGCCCGACCGCGACGTGCTTGTGGTCGCGCGCACCGACGCCATCGCCGTGGAAGGTTTTGCGGCCGCGCTCGATCGTGCGGAAGCCTATGCGCAGGCCGGCGCGGACGTGCTGTTCATCGAAGCGCCGCAATCGGCCGAGGAGCTTGCGGAGATCGGCAGGCGCTTCAAGGGAAAAGTCCCGCTGCTGGCCAATATGGTGGAGGGCGGCAAGACGCCGCTGACCGACGCCGGATCGCTGCAGGCGCTGGGCTATTCGATCGCGATCTTTCCCGGCGGGACCGTGCGCGCGCTCGCACATGCTCTTCAGGGCTATTTCGCCAGCCTGAAGACGCACGGGACCACCGCGCCCTATCGCGACAGGATGCTCGATTTCAAGGGCATCAACGAGATCGTTGGAACCGACGACATGCTGAACATCGGACGCCGTTATGAGTGAGCTCGATCCGGTCACGCTCGCGGTGCTCAAGGGCCGGCTCGAGCAGATCGCCGACGAGATGGACGCGACGCTGTTCCGCTCGGCGTTCAATCCCATCATCGCGGAGGCGCGCGACGCAAGCCATGGCCTCTACCATGCCGAGACCGGGGAGACGCTGGTGCAGGGCAAGGCCGGCCTGCCGATCTTCGTCGGCGCCATGGCGTTCGCCGTCCGCGCGGTGATCGAGAAGTCGGCAAAGCAGGACGATCTTGCAGACGGCGACGTCTACATCTTCAACGACCCATATGAAGGCGGCACGCATCTGTCGGATTTCAAGCTGGTGCGGCCGTTCTTCCGCAACGGCCGTGTGTTCTGCTGGCTTGCGTCGGTCGGGCACTGGCACGACGTCGGCGGCAACGTGCCGGGCAACTACAATCCCGTCGCGACCGAGATGCTTTCAGGAAGGCATGCTGATCCCGCCGGTCAAGCTGTTCTGGAGAGGTGAATTGCGCTCCGACATCGTCGACATCGTGCTGGCGAATTCGCGTCTGCCCAACAGCGCCTATGGCGACCTGAACGGCCAGATCAGCGCGCTCGATCTCGGTGCGCGCCGGCTTGCCGGCCTGCTCGACGAGTACGGTGATGCAACAGTGGCTGCGGCATTGGTGCAGTTGCGCAGTCCGCGCGGCGCAATTGATGCGCGCGAGCATTGCCGAGTTGAAGGACGGCGTCTACTCGGCGGAGGATTTTCTCGACAATGACGGCATCAAGGATGAGCCGCTGAAGATCGCACTGGATGTGACGATCGCAGGCGAGACGATGACGCTGGATTTCTCGCGCTGTTCGCCGGCCTGCGCCGGCCCGGTGAATATCTCCCGCTCGACCGCATCGCCGCCTGCTATGTGGCGCTGAAGCACGTCTTTCGCGACGTGCCGGCCAATGCCGGCGTGCTCGATCCCATCAACTTCGTGATCCCGGAAGGCACGCTGCTGTCGGTGACCGCGCCGAAGCCGGTCGGCGGATATACCGAAACGATTCTGCGCATGATCGACACGGTGTTCGTGGCGCTCTCGCAGGCCTGCCCGGACCGTGTCAACGGCTGCGCGTACGGGACCATCAACGCCTTGTCGCTCGCAGGCCACCGCAAGAACGGCCAGCGCTGGGTGATGTTCTCCTTCTTCGGCGGAGGCCATGGCGGCCATCCGGAAGGCGACGGCCTCAACCACGGCAACGCGCCGATCTCGACCGCCACGATTCCGCCGGTTGAAATTCTCGAAGCGGCGTATCCGGTGATGTTCACGCGCTGGGCGCTGCGGCCGGACAGCGGCGGTGCCGGACGCCACCGCGGCGGGCTCGGCGCGATCTATGAGATCGAGCTGCTCGAGGAGCAGGCCGACGTGTTTCTGTTCGGCGAGCGCGGACGCTTTGCGCCGCCCGGTATTCTGGGTGGCGGGTCCGGCGCGCTCAATCGTTTCTCGGTCATGCGGCGTGACGGCTCACAGCAGCATCCGCCGATGGCGTCGAAATGGGTCGGCATCAAGCTTGCGAAGGGCGAGCGGGTGCGTCTCGAGACACCGGGCGGCGGCGGCTATGGTCCCGCCGAAGAACGGACCCAGGAAGCCATCCAGCGTGATGTCGACAATGGCTATGTGACGCGCGCCGCAAAAGGTGCGGCATGACGGGCAAGCTGATCGTCGGTGTGGACGTCGGCGGGACGTTCACCGACCTCTTCTTTCTGGATGAAGCGAGCGGACGTTCGTGGATCGGCAAGGTGCCGTCGACGCGCGGCCGCGAAGCGGACGGCTTCCTTGACGGCGTGCGCAAGGGCGCCGGCGACCTGTCGCAAATCGGCACCGTCATTCACGGCACGACGGTCGGCACCAACGCGCTTCTGGAGCGCAAGGGCGGCAAGGCAGGCGTCATCGCCACGGAAGGATTTCGCGATGTGCTGGAAATGCGCCGCCGTGATCGTCCGCAGACCTGGGGGTTGTGGGGCCAGTTCGAGCCGGTGGTCCCGCGCGAGCGGCGCGTCGAGGCGCGCGAACGCGTGCTGGCCGACGGGACGGTGCGCACCGAAGTCGATCCGGAAGAGATCGTCGCCCGCGCGCGCGATCTGCTTGCACGAGGCGCCGAGGCGGTCGCCGTCACGTTCATCAACTCCTATGCCAATCCGCACAACGAGCGGATCGCAGCGCAGGCGCTGAAGTCGGTCTGGCCGAATTCGTACGTCAACATTTCGAGCGAGATCCTTCCCGAGATCCGCGAGTTCGAGCGGACGTCGACGACGGTGCTCAACGCCTATCTGCAGCCCGTGGTCGCCGACTATCTCGATCGGCTCGAAGCCGATCTGACGGCGCAGGGTTTTCGCGGGCAGGTTCTGATCGTCCAGTCGAACGGCGGCGTGATGACCGTCGAGATGGCAAAGGCCCGGCCGGTGCGGACCGCGCTGTCAGGACCCGCCGCCGGCGTCATCGCTGCTGCGCACATCGCGACATCGGCAGGCTTTCCGAACGTCGTCACCGGCGACGTCGGCGGCACCAGTTTTGACGTGTCGTTGATCGCGAACGGAGAGACGGCGCTGGCCGCGCAGACCGCGATCGATTTCGGACTGGTCGTTCGCACGCCGATGATCGAGATCACGACCATCGGCGCCGGCGGCGGCTCGATCGCGTCGGTCGATCGCAGCGGCTTGTTGCAGGTCGGACCGGAGTCGGCCGGCGCCGTGCCGGGTCCGGTGTGTTACGGCCAGGGTAACGACAGACCGACGCTGACGGATGCCAATGTCGTTCTCGGACGCATCAATGCCGACCGTCCGATCGGCGGAGTCTTGACGCGGCTCGACACGGAGGCGGCAAGACGCGCCATTGCGCGCCAGATCGGCGAGCCGCTGGGTCTCGACGCGGTTGCGGCCGCGGAAGCGATCGTGCGCGTCGCCAACAGCCGGATGGCCGGCGCAATTCGTCTGGTCTCGATCGAGCGAGGCCACAATCCGCGCGATTTTGCCTTGATGCCGTTCGGCGGAGGCGGGGGGCTTCATGCCGGCGCGCTGGTGAAGGAGGTCGGCCTGAAGGCCGCGCTCATCCCGCCCTATCCGGGCGTGACGTCGGCGCTTGGCTGCCTGATCGCCGACATGCGGCACGACTTCGTGCAGACGCGTCAATCGCACACTGGCGGAGATCGATATCGCAGCGTTCAACGCCGAGATCAGCCGCATGGCCGAGCAGGGAGCGCGACTGCTGGATCAGTCGGGCGTCGCGTTCATCGCGCGCGATACGCTCGTCGCCTGCGACATGCTCTATCTCGGACAGACCCACACGGTGTCGGCGCCGGTTGCGTGGCAGCCGGGCATCGCGCTCGATGTGGCGGCGATACGCGAGGCTTTCGAGCGGCGCTACCGCGAGGTCTATGGCCGCTTGCTCGAAGGCATTCCGATCCGCCTGCTCAACATTCACGTCGCGGCGGTCGGACGAAGGCCGAAGCTCGATCTTGCGAAGCTGGCGCCGTCGGCCGGCAGCATCGCGCAGGCCAGGCAAGGCGTCAGGCCCGTCTATGTCAGCGGAGGCTGGCGCGATGCGACGATCTACGCGCGGCGGGAGCTTCCTGTCGGCGCGACGATCGCGGGGCCGGCAATCCTCGAGCAGCAAGACACCACCATCTTTGTCGAACCGGACCTTCAGGCACGCGTTGACCACCTCGGCAACGTCATTCTCGAACGGAATGCGACATGATCGATCTCGCCCAGCCCGACAAGATCGCACTCGTCCTCGTCGATCTGCAGCGGGACTTCATGCATCCGGACGGCGCCTATGCGCGTGGCGGCGCGAGCGCTGCAGCCATCGCCGAGTTGCCTGCACGATTGAAGCCTGTTGCAGATGCGGTGCGCGCGAAGGGCGGCTGGATCGTCTCGACCCACTTCACCCTGGTTCCGGGCAAGGGCGGCGAGCCGTTCATCTCGCCGCATCTGAAAGCCCTGCGGCCGTTCCTGCGCAAGGGCGATTTCGCGCCGGGGAGCTGGGGCCACGCACTCGTCGACGACCTTCAGCCGGCAGATCTTGCGGTGGAAAAGGTGGCGTTCTCGGCCTTCTACATGAGCCGGCTCGAGTGGGTGCTGCGCAAGGCAGGGATCGAGACGCTGGTGTTCTCCGGCATCGTCACCAATGGCGGCGTGGCCTCGACGTTGCGCGATGCGCATGTCCGCGACTTCCATACGATCCTGCTCGAGGACGGCTGCGCTGCCTTTTCGGACGAGGTTCATCGAACCAGTGTCGAAGCGCTTCGCTCGGTGGCCGAGATCACCACCTGCGCCGACTTCGTCGCGGCGCTGCAGACCGCTGGCCGATGAGCGTCGAACGGGTCAGCTCCTTCGAAGCGCCGAGCGAGGTGCACACGCTCGTGATCGGCGGCGGGGCCTGCGGACTTGTCGCGGCGCTGACGGCGAAGCGGATCGGCACCGAGGTGCTGGTGCTGGAGCGTGACGCCACGCCGGCCGGCTCGACAGCCCTGTCGTCCGGGCTTGATCCCCGCGGCCGGCACGCGATTCCAGAAGGACAAGGGGATCGCCGACAGTGCCGATCTCTTCGCCTCGGATATCCTGCGCAAGGCGCAGGGCCGCACGGACGAAGCTCTCGCGCGGGCCGTCGCGGCGATGTCGGGCGATACCATTCACGATCTCGCCGACCGGCATGGCGTGCAATTCGAGCTCGTCGAGGGCTTCCTTTATCCGGGTCACTCGGTCGCACGCATGCATGGCACACCGAACCGCACCGGCGCGGAGCTCATGGCGATGCTTGTCGCGGCTGCCGACAAGGATGGTCTCGACGTTTTGACCAACGCGCATGTGACCAGGCTGTTCGTCACGGCAGACGACGCCATCCGCGGCGTCGAGGTGACGCGACCGAACGGCGCACGCGAACAGATCGGATGCCGCGCGGTCGTTCCTGGCCTGCAGCGGCTTTGGCGGCAATCCGGAACTCGTCAAGCAGCACATTCCCGCGATCGCGCAGGCGCTTTACTTCGGCCACACCGGCAATCAGGGCGATGCGCTGAGGTGGGGCGAAGCGCTGGGAGCGGCGACGGCCGACCTCTCCGGCTATCAGGGCCATGGCTCGGTTGCGCATCCGCATGGTGTCCTCATCACGTGGGCGCTGATGATGGAGGGCGGCGTGCAGGTGAACGTTGCCGGCGAGCGCTTTGCGAACGAGCATGCGGGCTATTCGGAGCAGGCCGAAGCCGTGCTGGCGCAACCCGGTGGCATCGCCTTCGACATCTATGATGAGCGGCTGCACCAGCTCGGAATGGAATTCGAGGACTATCGCGGCGCGGTCAAGATGGGCGCGGTCAAGTCAGGCGGCTCGGCAGAAGACCTGGCGCGCCAGTTCAGTTTGCCGGAGCGAAGGTTTGCCGAGACGATCGAGGCGATCGATGCGGCCGCGCGAGAAGGGCGCTCTCGACGCCTTCGGTCGCAGGTTCGATCCGACGAAACGGCTGACGCCACCTTATTATGGTGTCCGCGTGACCGGCACGCTGTTTCACACTCAGGGAGGGCTGGTGGTCGATCGCGACGCGCGCGTGCTTCGCAAGAATGGCGAGCGGTTTCCGAATCTGTTCGCAGGCGGCGGCGCCGCGCGCGGGCTCTCCGGGCCGGAAGCCTGGGGCTATCTTTCGGGCAACGGATTGCTGACGGCGGTCACGCTGGGCCGCGCGGCGGGACTGGCGACCTCGTCGCTATGACGACGTCGCGCGCCGCGACGCCAGCTTCTTTTCCAGATGCGGCACCAGTCCGCCGTCGGCGAGCATGTCGAGCAGGAAGGCGGGCAGCGGTTCGCCGGAAAGGGTTGCGCCGCTCGTCTCATTGATGACGCGGCCGTTGATCAGGTCGACCGATATGCGGTCGTCCTGCCGGATGTCGTCGGTGCCAGCGCAGACCATCACTGGAAGCCCGAGATTGAGGGCATTGCGGAGGAATATTCCTCCAAACGATTTTGCCACGACCGCGGACACACCGAGAATCTTCAGGGCCTGCGCAGCCTGTTCGCGCGATGATCCCATGCCGAAATTTCGTCCGGCAACGACGATGTCACCCGGACGCACTGTGCGCGCGAAATCCGGCGCGATTGTTTCCATGCAATGACGGGCGAGCTCTTCGACCGGTCCTTTCATGTATTGCCCGGGCGCAAGGACGTCCGTGTCGATATTGTCGCCGAAGACGAAGGCGCGGCCGCTCATGCTGCCTTCTCCGGCAAATGCGCGCGCGGATCGGCAATGCGGCCTTCGATCGCGGATGCGGCAACCGTATACGGCGAGCCGAGATAGACCTGCGAGCTTGCGGCTCCCATGCGCCCCTTGAAGTTGCGGGCCGTCGACGAGATCGCCGTGACGTTCTCGCCGAAGCGCGTATCGCCATAGCCGGCGCAGATGCCGCATGCATTCGGAAGCAAGCGGCCGCCTGCGTCCAGGATCGCATCGAGCGTGCCCTCGTGTCGCGCGATCTCCTGATCGCGGAGCGAAGCCGGCGCGACCAGCAGCTCCACATGCCGCGCGGCTTTCTGTCCCCGCAGGATCGTCGCGGCCATGCGAAGGTCTTCGAGTTTGGCGCCGGTGCACGCGCCGATATAGGCGACGTCCACGTTCGTGCCGGCATGGGACGAAACCGGTGCGGCGTTGGCGGGACTGTGCGGCGCGGCGACTTGCGGCTCCAGCGCGGTTGCATCGAAGATGTGATGCTCGGACGCGGTCGCGTCGGCATCGCCGCGCCAGGCAACCGCGTCATCGACGTCGGCGCCTGCCGCGCGAAGGAAATCGGCCGTGACCGCGTCTGCTTCGATCAGGCCGGTTTGTGCGCCGAGCTCGGCGGCCATGTTGGAGAGCGTCATGCGTTCCTGCATCGGCAATGCGCGGATCGCCTCGCCGCAATATTGAACCGCCTGATAGCGGCCACCGTCCATCCCGAGCTTTGCGCACAGGAACAGCATGATGTCCTTCGACGAGACCCCATGCCGAAGCTTGCCGGTCCACTCGATCAGGATCGTGTCGGGTACGCGCAGCCAGATTTCGCCGGTGGCAAGCACGCCTGCCATCTCCGTGGCGCCGACGCCGAACATGTAGGCGCCGAAGGCGCCGCCCGTGGGTGAATGACTGTCGCCGCCGACGGCGAACATGCCGGGCTTCAGGTGGCCGCGCTCGGGTAGAACCACATGGCAGATTCCCTGCGCGTCGTAGAAGTTGGCAATCCGCTGAGCGGCGGCAAACGTCCTGGTGACGCGCTGGATGTTACGGCTCTCCTCGTCCGTCGCCGGCAGATAGTGATCGGTAATGAGGACCACCTTGTCCGGATCCCACACGCCGACGCCCAGCCGGTCGAGGATCGGCTTGACGCGTCGCGGGCCTCCGGAGTCATGGATCATGGCAAGGTCGACCGCGCAGGTGACGATCTCGCCGGGGGACACCTTCGTGCGTCCCGCGGCCCTTGCGATGATCTTTTCGGCGAGGGTCATGCCCATGTGTGGTCGATGCCCGGGTTTGATCGCTTGCGTAATGATATAAACATATATCAATATGGCAAGAACGCGAGCGAATGTCTCGCGGCAGAAATGTCTCGCGACAGACGTGGGTGGAACATGCGACGTGTTTGCAAAGCTTTCCCGGTTCTCCTGGCTACGTTGGCCGTAGCCGCAACGTGGCCGACGACCACGGTCGCCCAAACCTCGGAGTATCCGTCGAAGCCGATCAAGATCCTGGTCGGCGCCTCGCCCGGCGGCACCACCGACACGATGGCGCGCGCGATCGCGACCGAAATGACGACGGCTTTGGGGCAGCCGGTCATCGTCGAGAACAAACCGGGGGCCGGCGGCAATCTGGCCGCGGATTCCGTCGCAAAATCTTCGCCCGACGGGCACACGCTTCTGGTGAGCTTCACCAGCCACACGATCAACGCGACGCTCTATTCGAATTTGACCTTCGATCCGGTCGCCGACTTCACGCCGATCACCATGATCGCGACGGTGCCGAGCATGCTGGTCGGCAACCCAAAACTTCCGGAAAATACGCTGCAGGAGCTGATCGCATCGGCAAAGAGCAAGCCGGACAAATTGACGATCGCGATCGGCGGGATCGGCTCCTCGCTGCACCTCGCCGGCGAGCAGCTGAAGATGATGTCCGGCATCCGACTGCTCAATGTACCCTACAAGGGGAGCACGCCGGCCATGACCGACGTCATTGCCGGTCACGTCGATCTGATGTTCACCAGCATGGTGACGGGCGCAGCGCAGGTGCGCGCCGGCAAGCTCAAGGCTTTCGGCGTGACAAGCGCAACGCGGCAGCAATCGTTTCCCGATCTTCCGGCGATCGGTGAAGTCGTTCCGGGTTTCGAGTTCGACCGCTTGGTTCGGCGTGTTCGGCCCGGCCAATCTGCCGGCCCCGATCGCCACGAAACTCAACACGGTGATCGCCGCGTCGCTGGCCGGCTCCCGGCTGAGGGAGCAGCTGCTGCTCGAGGGCGCAACGCCGGTCGGCAACAGCCTGGCGGAATTTGCCGCCTTCGTGCGCAACGACGTTCAGCGCTGGGCCCCGATCGTCAAGCAATCCGGCGCGACGCCTGAATAGAGGGCCTGCGGGATGATCGAGGGCTTTGCCGCCGCGCCGGCTTGTGGTGATGTCGCGCTTTAATGACGAATCACTGATGAACGCCACCAAGCCCAGCGACGCCGATGCGGCGGGGACGGAGCCCACGGAAACCCGCGAGCGCATCAAGCTCGCGGCCAGTGAGCACTATGTCCTCGTCGGCAACGATGCGTTCAATTTTTTACACATCGCCGAGGCGGTCGGCATCACGCGCGGCAACATTCACCATCACTTCGGCAGCAAGCGAAAGCTGGTCGCCGAGCTGGTTCGCGATCTTACCAATGACGCGGAGAAGCGCATCCGCGATCACTGGTCTCGTCCCGGCCTGACGCTTTCCGAGCGCCTCGCAGAGCAGCTCGAGGACCTGCGGCGCTTCTACCTGCGCTTCCATACGAAACCGGGCGTCCGCAATGTCTGGAGCCCGCTGGCGCGCATCCGCCTCGACCTGCCGATGCTAGACAAGACCGCAGCAAAGGCGCTCGAGCGCATCAACCTCGTCTATGACGAGGCGTTGCGCGCGGCCCTCACCGACGCGATCGCATCCGGCGAACTGCGGCCCGACACGCCAGTCGACGACATTGCGCGCCTCTTGCGCGTGACCTTCCTGTCTTGCCCGCCGATCACCCAGGACAGCGGAAGCTTTCGACGATGTCGAACGGCTGTTCGCTGCACTCGATCGCACCGTGATCGGAGCCTGGGGCATAGCCGAAGGCCGGACGGGGAGGGCGTGGAGCCTGATCGGCAAGCGCTAGACTAGAGCTCGGCCACCGCGCGAAGCTACTCGCGCAGCCGCCGGTACTCGGTCGCGCCGAGCTGCTCGACGATAACCTGCTCCTGGGCGGCGGCGATCTTGTGCAGCTTTGCCATCAGCGCGCGGCCCTCGTCGGTCAGGTAGAGGCCGTGAAAGCGGCGGTCGTTCTCGGCCGGCACGCGCCGGGCGAGGCCACGCGCCTCCAGCGCATCGATCATCGCAACGAAGTTCGGCTTCTTGATCCCGAGCGCGTCGGCGGCCTGCGCCTGGCTGATGCCGGGATTGAGTTCGATCACCGTCAGCACTGAATACTGCGCCGGGCGGATATCGAACGCCGCGAAGGTCTCGAAGAATTTCTGGAACACGGTGAGCTGGGCCCGCCGCAGCACATAGCCCAGGTCGTCCCCAAGCGGCCCAAAGTTGACGGAGCCGCGGCCGTTCGCCGCGAGATGGACGAGCGGCTGCGGCTTCGCTGCCTCGCTTTTGCGCCTTGTGATCGGCCTTGGCCAAATCCCAATCCTCCCGCGGCGCGGAACCGCTCTCGTGCTCACTTACCGCTGCTTCGCGCCCGCTTGACAACCGGATAATAGTTATAGAACATAATCATTATAGGGAAGGAAACGTACGGGAGCGGTCGGCGATGGCAGCCGACATCGTCAATGTCACGCGCGAACACGACATCGCCGTCATTTCGGTCAACAACCCACCCGTCAACACCATCACCGCGGCCGTGCGCACAGCGCTTGGGCGGGCGCTCGACGAGGTCGCGGCGCTTTCCGGCATCAAGGCCGTCGTGCTGATCTGCGAAGGCCGCACCTTCTTCTCCGGCGCCGACATCGGCGAATTCGACGGCCCGCCGAAGGAAGCCGAATTCCGCGGCCTGTTCGGCCGCTTCGAGGCGCTCACCGTGCCGGTGGTCGCCGCGATGCACGGCACCGTGCTGGGCGGCGGCCTCGAAATCGCGCTCGCCTGCCACTATCGCGTTGCCGTACCGGCCGCGCGCTTCGGCTTCCCGGAAGTCACGCTCGGCATCATCCCGGGCGCCGGCGGCACCCAGCGGCTGCCGCGCCTGATCGGCGCCGACAAGGCGCTCGAGCTCATTCTGAGCGCGCGCCCGGTGAGTGCCGGCCAGGCGGTGGAAGATGGATTTGTCGATGCGCTGATCGAGGGCGATCTTCGTGCCGGCGCCGATCGCCTATGCGCGCGGCTTGCTCGCACGCGGCGAGGGGCCGCGCCGCACCGGCGACCGCACGGTCGATCCGGCCACCGCAACTGACGCGATCTTCGAGGCGCGGATTGCGCAGGCGCACAAGCAGTATCCCAATCGCACGGCGCCGCTCACGGCGATCGAGGCCGTGGACGCCGCGCTGCGCACTGCCGCTCGACCAGGGTCTGCTGATCGAGGACGAACTGGTCAATGGCGCGAAGGCGACCGACGAATGCCGCGCCGCGATCCATCTGTTCTTTGCCGAGCGGCGTACGCGCAACGTCCCCGATCTGCCCGAGAGCGCCAGGCCGCGCGCCGGTGAAGTCGGCGGCATCGTCGGCGCCGGCACGATGGGGGGAGGCATTGCGATCTCCTTCGCCAACGCGTCGATACCGGTGACGATCCTCGATACCAGCGAGGCTTTGCTCGCACGCGGTCTTGCCCGCATCGACCACACCTATGCGGTGATGGTCGAGCGCGGCCGGCTGACCGCGGACGAGAAGGCGCAGCGCATGAGCCTCATCCGCGGCACGCTGGACTACGCCGATCTCGGCGCGGCCGACGTGATCATCGAGGCGGCCTACGAAGACCTGGATCTGAAGCGCGAGATCTTCCTGAAGCTCGACCGGGTGGCCAAGGCCGGTGCGGTGCTTGCGACCAATACGTCGACCCTCGACGTCACCGACATCGCCCGCGCGGTCAAGCGGCCGCAGGACGTGGTCGGCATGCACTTCTTCTCGCCGGCGAATGTGATGCCGCTGCTCGAGGTGGTGCGCACGCCGCTCACCTCGGCCGAGGTGATCCGCACCGTCATGGAGCTCTCCAAGCCGTTGAAGAAGACGCCGGTGCTCGCCGACGTCTGCTATGGCTTCATCGGCAACCGCATGATGGAAGGCTACGCGCGCGAGGCCGAGCGCATGGTGCTGGAAGGCGCGGCGCCGCGCCAGGTCGACAGCGCGCTCGAGCAATGGGGCATGGCGATGGGCATTCTCGCCGTGTTCGACATGGCCGGAATCGATGTCGGCGTGAACGTGCACAAGGCGAACGCCGATCGCTATCCGCCGGACGCCAGCTACTACCAGGCGGATTTCGCACTGGCCGAAGCAGGGCGGCTCGGCCAGAAGACGGGCAAAGGCTACTACCGCTACGAGCCGGGCAGCCGCGCGCGCCATGACGATCCGGAGGCGATCGACATCCTGCGCGCGCGTGCGAGGGAATTGCAGGTGCCGCAACGCAAGCACGACCCGCAGGAGATCGTCGAGCGCTGCCTCTTTCCCCTGATCAATGAAGGCTTTCGCATCCTCGAGGAAGGCGTGGCGCTGCGCGCCGCCGACATCGATGTGGTCTGGACCAGCGGCTACGGGTTCCCGCGTTATCGCGGCGGCCCGATGTTCCATGCCGAGACCTGGGCCTCGACAACGTCCTCGCCGGGATCGAGAAATACCAAAAGGCATTTGGCCCGATGCATTGGGAGCCTGCGCCGCTTCTGGTCGAGCTGGCGCGCTCGGGCCGCAGCATAGCCGACTGGGAGCGCTACCATGAAGTTGGATGACCTGATCGCGATCGACGTCCACACCCACGCCGAAGTCTCGTGCCGGCAGCCGCTTGATGCGATGTGGCAGCCCTACGACGAGGCGGCGAGCAAATACTTCAAGGCCGGCAAGCGGCCGACCATCGCCGAGACCATCGCCTACTATCGCGAGCGGAAGATCGGTCTCATCATGTTCGCCGTCGACAGTGAATTCCAGATCGGCGCGCGCCGCATCCCGAACGAGGAAGTCGCCGACGCCGCGCGCGAAAACAGCGACATGATGATGGCGTTCGCCAGCATCGATCCGCACAAGGGCAAGATGGGCGTGCGCGAGGCGCGCGAGCTGATCGAAGCCGGCGTGATCAAGGGCTTCAAGTTCCACCCCACGGTGCAAGGCTTCTTCCCCAACGACCGCATGGCCTATCAGCTCTACGAGGTGATCGCCGAGCACAAGCTGCCGGCGATCTTCCACAGCGGCCATTCGGGCATCGGCACCGGCATGCCGGGCGGCGGCGGTCTGCGGCTGAAATACTCGAACCCGATCCACCTCGACGACGTCGCGGCGGATTTCCCCGACATGACCGTGATCATCGCGCATCCGTCGTGGCCCTGGCAGGACGAGGCGCTGTCGATCTGCCTGCACAAGCCGAACGTCTACATCGACCTCTCGGGCTGGTCGCCGAAATATTTTCCGCCGCAGCTCGTGCAGTACGCCAACACGCAGCTGAAGACCAAGATGCTGTTCGGCTCCGACTTTCCGCTGATCCGCCCTGATCGCTGGATCGAGGATTTCGAGGCGGCGGGTTTTAGGCCCGAGGTGCAGCCGCTGATCCTGAAGGAAAATGCCATCAAGGCCTTGAAGTTGGCCGCTTGATCCTCCGGAGGTCGGTATGTCGGAGCCGGCAGCATCCTTGTCCGCCTCGCAACCGATACGGGCCGTCCGCCTCGGCCGTCCGAACGTCGCCGCCGACCGGCGCGCCGACGGCACGATCTATCTCCGCGCAACCGACGCGCTGCCGGCCTATCCGGACAAGCTGACGGAACGACTTGAATATTGGGCGGAGCACGCGCCGGACCGCGTCCTGTTCGCACAACGTGATGCTGACGGCGGCTGGCGCAGCGTGACCTATGCGGATGCGCTCACGCGCGTCCGCGCGATCGGTGAAGCGCTGCTGCGCCGCAATCTGTCTGCGGACCGTCCGATCGTGATCCTTTCCGGCAACGACATCGAGCACGCGCTGCTCGGCCTTGCCGCCAACATGATCGGCGTGCCCTACGCGCCGATCTCGCCGGCCTATTCGCTGGTCTCGAGCGATCTCGCAAAGCTCCGTTACATCTTTGCGTTGCTGACGCCGGGGCTGGTGTTCGCGAACGACGGCGCGCTGTTCAGGCGCGCCATCGAACAGGTTGCGGCGCCCGATCTGGAGGTCGTGGTGACGCGCGGGTCGGTCGCAAACCGCAACTGCACGGACTTCGCCAGCCTGACGGACGTTGTCGCGAGCGCCGCGGTGGATGCCGCGCACGCTCACGTCGGGCCCGACACCATCGCGAAATTCCTGTTCACCTCGGGCTCGACCGGCATGCCGAAGGCGGTGGTCAACACCCAGCGCATGTGGTGCGCCAACCAGGCGATGATCCGCACGACGCTCGCCTATTTCGAGGATGAGCCGCCGGTCACGGTGGACTGGGCGCCGTGGCACCATACGGCGGGCGGCAACCACAATGTCGGTCTCGTCATCACCAACGGCGGCACGCTTTATATTGACGAAGGCAAGCCGCTGCCCGGCGCCATCGAGGCGACGGTGCGCAATCTGCGCGAGATCGCGCCGACCTGGTATTTCAACGTGCCGAAGGGATACGAGGCGCTGCTGCCGTATCTGCGCAGCGATGCGCAGCTGCGGCGCACGCTTCTTCAGCCGGCTGAAAGTGCTTTGGTATGCCGGCGCCGGCATCGGCCAGCATGTGTTCGACGAGATCAGGGAGCTGGCGCTGAAGACCTGCGGTGAGCGCATCCTGTTCCTCACCGGCCTCGGCGCCACGGAGACCGCGCCCTATGCCTTCGGCCGCACCTGGGACACCGACACCGCCAACAATATCGGACTGCCGCCGCCGGGTCTCGAGGTCAAGCTGGTGCCGGCGTTCGGCAAGCTCGAAGCGAGGTTGCGCGGCCCGACGCATCACGCCGGGCTACTGGCGCAGCCCCGCGCTCACCGCCGAGGCGTTCGACGACGAGGGTTTTTACCGGCTGGGCGACGCGTTTCAGTTCGCCGATCCGGACGATCCGCAGCAGGGCCTGCTCTATGAGGGGCGCGTCGCCGAGGACTTCAAGCTGTCGAGCGGCACCTGGGTGAGCGTCGGCACGCTGCGCGCGAAGCTGATCGAAGCCTTCGCGCCGCTGGCGCGCGATGCCGTGCTCGCTGGCGCCAACCGCGACGACATCGCGGCGCTGATTTTCCCCGATCTCGATGCATGCCGGGAGCTTGCGGCGCTTCCCGCGGGCACAAGCGCGGGCGAGGTGCTTATGCATGCGGCGGTGCGCGACGAATTCCGCCGCCGGCTGCACGCGCATGGCAAGGCCAGCACGGGCAGTTCGACCCGCGTGTCGCGCGTTCGTGCTGCTCGAGGCGCCAGCCTCGCTCGACCTCGGCGAGACCACCGACAAAGGCTCGATCAACCAGCGTGCGGTTCTGCAACATCGCGCCCGGCTGGTGGACGATCTCTACGCCAACCCGCTGCCGCCGCACGTCATCGCGGCGGGGAGGAGTGAAGCGGCGGCATTGCTCGTCGCCGTCGACCTCCTCCATCCCCTCGACGCGGGCTCCATCGTCATCAGCACCGGATTGTCGCCGTGCGTCAGTCGGCCCGCGGCGTTGCCGCCCAAATGTCGACAAGCGCGATATCCAGCTCTGCTTCTCGCCCGCGTACACCTGATACCACATCGCCCGCAGGACAGGATTTCTTAAACGGCTCGACGATGCGGCCCTCTGCAAGCGTGCGCCGATGATGCTGCCGACCCCGCCATGCAGCCTGGCGGTGATGATCACTCGTTCCCGGCAGAAGGCCTCAAGGGTATTGGCAAAATCCTGTTTGGGCCGCAGCCGCAGCGCGAAGGCGGGGCGCGTATCGGCGATGCCTGCGGCGCGCAGGCACCTGGCCCGAACGTTTGAAGTTGGTCTCGGGGTCAGGCGCCGGATCAAGCGGCGCCGTCCAGGCCAAATGCCTCGACCTCAACAGGTTTGGCGGCAACGGTTTCCTCAGGGAGGATGTGGCCGCCGCCAGATCGCCCATCGGCCTCGCGCCGAATGCCGTGACAATGAAAGAACGGTGCGTTATCACGCCGGCCGAGCGTCATCGCTTGCCATCGTCAGCCGCGTGACGCCGCCGGGCCTGAAATGTCGCTATAGAAGGCTCCGTGCTCGGCGCACCTGGAGATCGCCGGCATGACGTAGGCTGGGGTCCACGCGTCGCCCTGATGTTCATTGTGCCGCCGGAAATTCCTTCTCGCTGCAGAACCGCGACGAGCAGCTTCCAGCAGCTGCAGGCCTGCTTAATCCTGCAGGAGACGCCACGGCCGCGTGCTGTGACCCACTATATTCGTTCTGGTGCAGGCGCGCCGGGCTGAACGACGTGTCGCACATTTTGCCGGCCATCAGCCTTTCCGGTCCGGTTCGCTGAACTTAAGCACGACGCGATCCGATTGCGCAGTCACCATTCCATGTGGGGCGGGCGGTCAGCGCCGTAAAACGACTCGTCATCGACGACAGGGCGAGCCGATCATGCCTGTGGAGGTCGCCGCATCGCCGGCTTCGCGGAGCCACCCTTGGCCTCATCCCCCGTGCGGCCGGGGCGATGCGCCGGCCGAGCCGCGCGGGCGACATCGGTCATAACCTCGGGCTTGGTGATGTCGCGGTCGTGGACGTAGTGCGCCTCCATCGTCGCGCCGCCGAAGCTCGTTGCCAGCTCTGTGTCGAAGCCGTCGACCATAGACCTCCGCCCGGCAGTGGCGACACCGCCGGCAAATCCGCGGGTGACGATAGGGCACACCGTAGACCGACGCAGAGCTTGCTGCATGCGCGGCGCAGATACCGCCAGCCCGCCTCGACCTCCATCGGCGGTGGCAGGCCGAGAGACTTGAACACCGCAATCAGCAACACCGGACGCCATGCCACTTCGCGCTGATGCGCGCTGCGACGTCCGTGAGCCCGTCGGCGATCAGCCAGGCAAAGGTGACGCGAAGTCGAAATAGAATTCAGATCGGTGAGGCTTCGCTTGCGACAAGATGAGCGTCTCCCGGCACGTGGAAGATGATCAGTGCATTCAGCACGACCGACGCGCGATGCCAAGGGAATTGCGGGGTCGACCGGATCAGGATGCCGTCGATTCTAAACTCCAGGTTGACGTGGGCGCCGACTGCAACGCCTCAACCGGCTCCAGCCGCGACGAGGGCCTCGAGACCGAGCACGCGGGCTGTGTTGGTCGACACCATCTTGTGGATTTCATCGTCCTGGTAGCCGAGCTGCAAACACAATTCGACGCCGCGCCGAAAACCTTCGAGCGGGCTGAACACGCCGACTTGCCCGAGGTCCGAGCAAAGGATGGTGTTGTCGACGCCGGCGGCGTCGATCTGGTGGCGCAAGTCCTCGCCGCTACAGGTCTTGAACTTCGAGCCGTCCAGGAACATGCAGAGCGAATGCTCGACGGCCGCACCCATCGCGGCGATGCCCCTGACATCGTTGAGGCTGGCTCCGACGATATCCTCCGGGTGGGTGAAGATCAGCCGTTTGACGCCGCGCCGTTGCGCCTCTTCGAACACAAGCCAGGTTTCGCTGACATGCAAATG
Organism: uncultured Alphaproteobacteria bacterium; assembly: GCA_963757845.1. GTDB lineage: Bacteria > Pseudomonadota > Alphaproteobacteria > Rhizobiales > Xanthobacteraceae > P52-10. Next base: position 11,039 of record CAVWTB010000008.1, on the reverse strand, counting down.
GCCGCTCGCCAGAATCATGTCGTTCCTGGCGATCACGTCGAGCACGTCCTTGACGCTGTCCAGGACCTTCTTGTTGGCGTCGAGCACCGGCACCGGCGATGCGGGGCGCATCTTCTGCGTCGAGGCGGGATGCGACCAGCTTGCCGTCTTCTCCCAGCGCAGATGATTTTCGGCGGCCAATGTCGGCATCCAGACGATCTTGCCGCCCATCGCAGCGGTATGTTCGACCGCGTAGGGGTTGATGCCGCCGACCACGTTGTTGAGCACGACGCCGGAGAAGATTTTGGCGCGCAGCTCCGGGTGATGCTTCCGGATCAGTTCGGCGGTGGCAACGCCGGCGTAATCGTGATCCTTGGTCACGACCGCGACAAAGCCGGCTGCCGACATCTCGCGCACGAGGTCGAGATGATCCACGGCGCGCGCGGCGATCGACGGGCCGCTGTGCACGTGTGGGTCGATCGCTCCCTTCAGGATGGCGTCGATGCGCGCCTTGTTTGTGTCGGTCATTGCATGTCTCCGAGAGGTGGCAGCCTGTGTTTACGTGCAGGATCGAGAAGGCCGGCAGCCAGAGCGTGATCGCAGGCACGGTGGCGACGAGGGCCAGAAGTGGATGCAGATGAAGAACATCGGCACCACCTCCCTGCTGACCTCGAGGATGGACTTTCCGGCGATCGCGCAAACCACGAACAGGCAGACGCCGACGGGTGGCGTGACCATGCCGATGACCACGTTCAGCGTGACCATCACGCCGAACTGGACCATGTCCATCTGGATCATGTGCGCGACCTTGATCAGGATCGGCATGGTCACGATCATCACCGAGATCGGCTCGAGGAATTTGCCGAGGATCAGCAGCATCAGGTTGAGCATCAGCAGGATGACGAGCTTGTTGTCGCTGACGCCGAGCAGGCTGGCGGCGAAGCTGGTCGGCACGTCCTCGATCGTCAGGGCGAAGGAGACGATGCTCGCCATGGCCAGAATGAACAGCAATGCCGATGTCGCAATGGCGGTGCTGTACAGCGCTTCCCAGAGCCGCGGCCAGGTCAGCTCCCGATGCAGTGCGCCGACGATCAATGCGTAGGCGACCGCGACCGCGGCGGATTCGGTCATGGTGAAGATGCCGGACTTGACGCCACCGACGATGATGACGGGCAGCATGAGCGCCGGAATGGCGGATATCAACGCGCGGATGCGGTCAGGCCAGGCCACCTTGCGGCATCGCCGGGAAGTTGCTTCGCTGCGCGCGCCAGCCGGCATAGGCCAGCAGGCCGAAGCCGAGAAGGATGCCTGGAATGATCCCGGCGATGAACATCTGCGCGATCGACGTCCCCGACAGCACGCCGAAGACGATCATCGTGATGCTCGGCGGAATCAGCGGATCGATGACGGCGCTCATCGCGACAAGCGCTGCGCCATAGGCCGCCGGAATGCCCTGGCGCGTCATGGCCGGGATCATGAGGCTGCCGATGGCAGAGGACTGCGCGATGGCGCTGCCGGAGATTCCGGCGAACAGCATGCTCGCGAGCACTGTCACCAGCGACAGTCCGCCCTTGAAATGCCCGACCAGCGCATTGGCGAAATTCACCATGCGGGCGCTCAATCCGCCGAAATTCATCAGACTGCCGGCCAGCAGGAACAAGGGGATCGTCAGCAGCACGAATTGATCGACGCCGGAGAGCATCCGCTGCGGAAGTGCTGCGACCAGCACCCAATTGTCGGTGAAATACAGATAGAGCAATCCGCCGACACCGAGCGCAAGCGAGATGGGGACGCCGAGCAGCAGAAATCCGAGAAAGAGGCCGAGGAAGGAAAACATCCGAATGGCCTCAGGCGGACGGGTTGGCCGGCTGATGGCGATCGCGTCGACGTCATCAATGCGAGAGCTTCGTTGGCGAGACCCGCCGACAATGTGGGCGAGCAATATCGCGCAACCGATCGGGACCGAGACATAGACCCAGAAGACCGGCACATGGGCCGGCTTTCCGACGAGCGACGTCCAGATGAAGTCGATGGCGGGAATTGTCTGGGCGCTGAAGCGGCCGGCATGGACGATGCCATGGCGCACCATGAGATAGAGGAAGTAGCAGACCGGAAGCGCGACGATCAGCCTGATCAGCAGTCGCAACGATGGCGACAGCTTTGCCGGCAGCATGTCGAGAACGATCAGTTCGCCCTGATGATAGGCGATGCCGATCAGCAGAAAGCTCTGCCAGATCAAGATGTAGCGGCAGACCTCTTCGGCCCAGATCAGCGACGCGTTGAAGACATAGCGGGCGATCACCTGGGTGATCATGATGACGACGATCGCCAGCATCGATGTGCCGGCGAGGAAGCGCATGACGCGAAAGTACGCAGGCGAGCGGGATCATCTCGGTGGAAGAGGCTGTGTCGTTCGTCTGCATGCGCACGATCCTGCCGCGACGGCCGCAATGGAGGAAGTGCGCCCGCCCGCGGGCGGGCGCGCGATCGCATGATCAGGTGGTGGCCTGCGCCGCCGCGACGAACTCCGCGATCAGCGGCGACTTCTTGCTCCACTCGCCGATGATCGGTTCGACCTTCGCCTTCATGGCCGCCGAGATCTTCGAGCGGGATGAACTGGACGCCCTTCTTCTTCAGATCGTCGCGCGCGGAAAAATCCTGCGTCTTCGTGTAGGTCATGGTCGGAAGGATCGACTCCTTGCCGGCTTGCCGCATCGCGGCCTGAATGTCCGGCGGCAGTCCGTCGAAGAACGTCTTGTTGGCAACGATCACGTTGTGCCAGGGGTAATGCCCGGTCAGCGTCATGTACTTGCCGACCTCCCACAGGTTTTCGCCGACCACCGAGGACACGTTGATCTCGACGGCATCGATCACCTTGGTCTGCAGGGCGCTGTAGACCTCGCCATAGGGCAGGCCGACCGGCGCCGTGCCGACGGCCTCCCAGATTTGCTTGTGCAAGGGCACCGGCACGATGCGGGTCTTGAGACCGGCAAAATCGGCAATGGTCTTCACCGGCTTGCCGACCGACAGGAAGTTGCGCTGGCCGATATCGGAGGTTTGCAATCCCACCAGTCCGGCCGGCGCCAGATCGTCGAGCATCTTCTGTCCGATGTCGCTCGTGGCAAGCTTGGTGAAGTGCTCGTAGTCGCGAACGAGGAAGGGAAGCTGGTAGGCGGCAAGCGCCGGCCGGCCGGTGACGAGCGGATAGAGCACACCGCTTGCGCCCGCGAGTTCGACCGTTCCCGCGATGACCGACTCGAGCGACTGCTTGTCGTCGCCAAGCTGCCGGTTGGAGAAGATCTGCACGTTGACGCGGCCGGGCACGAGCTTCTCGAGCGCTTCCTTGAATTTCACCGCGGCGATGTGGCCGGGATGAACTTCCGCGGCGGCATGCGCGAGCCGCATCCGGATCGCCTTCTGGGCGCGAGCCACCCAGGGCATGGCAATGGTCGCAGCAGCGGCTCCCGCCCCTGCAAGCAGACGGCGTCGCGTGGTCCTCATGAGGTCCTCCCTTTATGTTGTTTCGTTAGTCAGAACATTGTTGCGAACTATGGTATAGAAGCTCAACCGCTCGTCAAGGCAGCGACCGTTCGCATTCCGCCTGGTGGCGTAATGCGCCGTAGATTTGCCTGGACGGTCGAAATCTGCTTGTATCGGTCAACAGATGCATTGTTCTGTTGTTCGAAACAAAAGTGCCGAGCCAAGGCTCGAGCGCCGAGCCCGGTGACGAACGGCAGCACGGATATAAAGTGAGGGAGGAAGGCGATGTATGACGTGTCTGACCCGCGCTCGCGGCTCGCCCAGTCGACGACGGCGGCTGCATCCGCCGCTCCGCCGGCGGCCGGTTTTGCGGCAGCCCAGTTCGGGCGCTTCTACGAGAGCGAGCCGCAAGAGAGCGGGCCAGCCGGCCGCACCTGGTACACGCGCGGTCAGAACTTCATCGTGGCCTACAGCGACGCCAAGCCGCGGCGCGGTCTTCGCGCGTCAGGATCAGTGCGACGAATATGTCGTGCTGGTGCCGGACCGGGAGACATCGATCACGGTCACGGCGGCGGCGAAACGGTCAGCGTGCCGGGCCATTCGCTGGTGATCGTGCCGCCCGGAAACAGCCAGGTGGTCGTGCCCGCGGGCGGACGCATCGTGCGTCTCATCACGCACGCAGTCGAAGGATATCGCCGACAAGTGCGAGAATGCGACCGCCTATGCGACGCGGCCGCAGAACATCCCGCCATTTCAGGCGTGGCCGGAGCCGGTCGGCGGCTATCGCATTCGCGTCTACAGCCTGGACGTTCGCGCCGACGCCCGGCCGCTTCGGCCGCATCTTCCGCTGCACCACTTTCATGGTGAACGTTCTCGATCCGCAGATCGGCCCGCGCGACGTGACAAAGCTGTCGCCGCACCATCACGACGATTTCGAGCAGGGCTCGCTCGCGCTCGAAGGCGCATTCACGCATCATCTGCGCTGGCCCTGGACGACCAATCTCAACGCGTGGCGCGAGGACGAGCATGCCTTTTGCAACTCGCCGTCGATTACGGTGATCCCGCCGCCGGCGATCCACACCTCGCGCGGCATGAAGGACGGCCTCAACCAGCTTGTGGACATCTTCTCGCCGCCGCGGATCGACTTTTCCAGTCAGCCGGGATGGGTGCTCAATGCCGACGACTATCCGATGCCGAAGGGCGCTTCTTCCGGCGCATAGGCCAGGAGTCGTCGCAAAGGACGGAGGCGAAACAATTCATGCCGCGAATATCCGGAGCACAGCGTGGCAGCGGCGTTCAGGCGGTCGTGTTTGCGCTCGACATCCTCGAATACATCGCCCAGCACCAGGGGTCGGTCGGCGTGACCGAGCTTGCGCGCGCGTTTGAGACGACAAAGAGCCGCATGCATCGTCATCTGCAGACGCTGATGAGCGCGGGATATCTGGGGCGTGATCCGCAGACGGAGCGGTATCGCGTGAGCGCGCGGCTGGTGGCGCTGGGCCAGGCGGTGAGCGAGGGTTTCGAATTCGCGCGCGCCGCGCGCGATGTGACGCGCGAGTTGCGCGACAAGCTCGGCCACGCTGTCGTCCTCAGCCAGACCGAGGACGAAGGCATTCGCATCGTGTCGCTGATGCCGAGCAAGTCGAGTGTCGAGATCGCGGTCAAGCCGGGTTCGGTGCTGGCGTTCCATGCGAGCGCGCAAGGCAAGATCTCGCTCGCCTTCGGTGATCCCTCGCTGTCTGAGCGCGTGCTTGCCGGCGAACTGCCGATGAACACCGCCTACACGATCGGCGATCCCGACCAGGCTGAAAGCGGAAATCGACCTGACGCGAAAGCGCGGCTGGGCGGCCGCGCCGAACGAGTCGGTGATCGGATTGAATGCGCTGGCAGCGCCGGTCTTCGATGCGCTGGGGCACTATGCGGGTGCGATCGCGATCGTCGATTCCATCCAGTTCATTCCGGAAAATCCAAGCGTCGCGCAGGTGCGGGAACTCACCGAGACTGCAGCGCAGATCTCGCGAAATCTCGGCTATCGCGACGCGGCTGCTGAAGACGCGAGCAGTGGGCGGCGCGAGATGACCGGGAGACTTGAAACAGGCATCGGCTCGCTGCGTCTGAAGAATCCGGTGATCGCAGGACCCGCGGAGCATCTGATCGATCCCGACAATGTGCGGCGCGCCTTGCGCACGGGGGTCGGCGCCGTCGTGCTCAAGTCGACCAACGAGTCGGAAGGGGCACGCGAACAGCTCGAGCGCGCCGAATACGCCGTGTTCGATGAGCAATGGCGCGCGGTGCCCTGGGGAGCGGATGCGCCGCTTGCGGCAACCATCGCCACGCGCTCAGGACTGGTGCGGATTCCGTTCGACCAATGGTTGGAGCAGGCGGTCGCGCTCGATCGCGAAGCGAGACTGGAAGACGCCTACGCGATCCCGAGCATCATCGTGGCCGATCTCGACCGCGCCGTCGACATGGCGCGGCTGGTCGATCAGGCCGGCCTGCGTGCGCTCGAACTGAATATCGGAACGCCTTACGCCAGCGAAGCCAAGAAGGGCGCGGTCACGACCGAGTTCAATCCTGCGCGCGCCACGACCATGGTCGCTGCAGTGGCCAGCGCGGTGTCGATACCGGTCTGGGTCAAGCTGACCGGCCAGAGCGAGCGGGTGCCGGATCTGGTGCAGGCGTCTTTCGATGGCGGCGGGGCTGCGGTCATCATGGCGGGACGGCTGTTGGGACTGATCCCCGACGTTGAAACGATGCAGCCGGCGCTTGGAACGAGCCTCGGCATCGGCGGCTTCTGGAATCTGCCGCTCACCTGCCATTGGCTGGCGCTCTCGCGCGCCCGCATGGGGCCGGACAAGCCGCTGATCGGCATCAACGGCGCGCAATCCGGTCTCGATGTCGCGCGCATGATGCTCGCCGGCGCGCATGCCGTGGAGATTGCGTCGGCGGCGATGCTGCGCGGCTTTCAAACGCTCTCCGATGCCGTGGCCGAGTTCGAAGCCTATCTCGCCCGCAAGAAGATATCGGCGCGCGATCTCATCGGCCGCGCCGCCGACGCCCGCAAGTCGTTCGCGTCGCTGCCGCCGCTGCAGGACAAGTGGAAAGACTACGTTCCGAAACAATGAACACTGCGCTCCGGACACAACCGGAGACGCTCCGATCAAGGAGATCTATGATGCTATCGTTTCGTTTCTTCGCGGCCGCGCTTGCCGCCGCTCTCATGCTCACGTCCGTGCCGGCAGACGCGCAGCAAGCCTGGCCGGCGCGTGAAGTGAAGTTCGTCGTGCCTTTCGCCAGCGGCACGACATCCGACATCCTCGCGCGCGCGGTGGCGCAGCATGTCGCCGGCGTGATCGGCAAACCGGTGATCGTCGACAATCAGGGCGGAGCGGGCGGCAATGTCGGCGCCGCGTCGGTGGCGCGGGCGCAGCCGACGGACAGACGATCCTGTTTGCGACGACGGGGCCGGCGGCCACCAACAAGCTGATGTACAAGAACATGACCTTCGATCCGCAGAAGGATCTCGAGCCCATCGTGCTGATCGGCAAATCGCCGGTCATCATCGTCGCGAGACCGGCGGTGCAGGCCAAGACGCTGAAAGAGCTGATCGAGTTCCTGAAAGCCAATCCGGACAAGCTGAATGCCGGCTATCCCGGCAATGGCACGCTCGGTCACATCACCGGCGTGCTGTTCCAGCAGCGCGCGCAGGTGAAGATGGGTGGGGCCCAGTATCGTGGCAGTGCTGCGATCATCAACGATCTGCTGGGCGGACATATCGACATCGCGATGGATTCGATGGCGCCCTATGTGAGCAACATCAATGAAGGCAACCTGCGCGCGCTGGCGATTGCGGGCACGAGCCGCTGGTCCGGCCTGCCGGACGTGCCGACCGTCGCCGAATCCGGCCTGCCGGGTTTCGAGGCTTCGGTCTGGTATGCACTGCTGGCTCCGAGCGGGCACGCCGCCGGATGTGGTCGACAAGCTCAACGCCGCGATCAACGGCTTCCTGGCGACGGCCACGGCGCAGGATCTTTTCAGCAAGCTCGGCGTGCAGGGCGCGGGCGGCACGCCGGCGGACCTGAAGAAATTCGTCGCGGACGAAATCTCGAAGTGGGAGCCGATCGTGAAGGCCGCCGACATTTCATTCTGACGGGCTTCGTGCCGCGTTCGGAAGAACGCTAGGTCCGGAACACGCCGAAGCGCGGCTCCCCGATCGGCGCATTCAGCGTTGCCGACAGCGCGATGCCAAGGGCGTTGCGGGTGTCGACCGGATCGAGGATGCCGTCGTCCCAAAGCTGCGAGGTCGAGTAGTAGGCGCTCGACTGCCGCCGGTACTCCTCCAGGATCGGCTCGCGGATCGCGGCGATCTCGGCCGCGCCAAGTTCCTGTCCCGCGCGCTTCAGTTGCTTGACCTTGATGTCGGCCAGCACGTTGGCCGCCTGCTCGGCGCCCATCACCGAGATCTGATGCTGCGGCCAGGTGAACAGGAAGCGTGAATCGAAGGCGCGGCCGGACATGCCGTAATTGCCGGCGCCGAATGAGCCGTTGACCATGAGGGTGATCTTCGGCACCTCGGAGCCCGCCACCGCCATGATCATCTTGGCGCCGTCCTTGGTGATGCCGCGATGTTCATACTCCCGGCCGACCATGTAGCCGGTGATATTCTGCAGATAGAGCATCGGCGTGCGGTTCTGGTTGCAGAGCTGCATGAAGTGCGTGCCCTTCAGCGACGAGTTGTTGAACAGCACGCCGTTGTTGCCGAGGATACCGACCTTGTAGCCGAAGATATGCGCGAAGCCGCAGACCAGCGTGGTGCCATAGGCGGGCTGGTACTCATGGAAGCGGCTGCCGTCGACGATCCGCGCGATCACCTCGCGCATGTCGAACTGGACCTTGATGTCGCGTGGAATGATGCCGTACAGCTCCTGCGGATCGTAGTGCGGCGGCTCCGGATCGATCCGTTCGATCGCAGCCTTTTCGCCGCGACGGAACTGAGCGACGATCTCGCGCGCGATGGCGATCGCCTGCCGCTCGTTCGCTGCGGGATAGTCCGCGGTTCCCGAAATCTGCGTGTGCACATCGGCGCCGCCGAGCTCTTCGACGGTGACGACCTCGCCGGTCGCGGCCTTCACCAGCGGCGGACCGCCGAGGAAGATGGCGCCGGTGCCGCGCACGATCACGCTGTACTCGCTCAGCGCCGGAATATAGGCGCCGCCCGCGGTGCAGTGGCCCATCACCAGCGCGACCTGCGGAACGCCCATCTTGGAGAGGATCGCCTGGTTGCGGAAGATGCGCCCGGCATAATAGCGGTCGGCGAACAGCTCGGCTTGCGCCGGCAGGAAGCCGCCCGCGCTGTCGCAGATGTGGATCACCGGCAGCCGGTTCTCGATGGCGATGTCCAGGGTACGGACCATCTTCTTGATCGTCAGCGGATACCAGGCGCCGCCTTTGACGCTGGCGTCGTCGGCGCGAATGATGACCTCGCGGCCCGCGACGATACCGATGCCGCTGACATTGCCGGCTCCCGGTACGTCGCCGTCGTAGTCCATGTTGGCGGCAAGCGTGGACAGTTCGAGAAACGGCGTGCCGGGATCCAGCAGCATTTCGATCCGGTCGCGCACGAACATCTTGTCCTGCCGCGCCAGTCGATCGAGATCACGCTTTGGCCGTTCGAGCCTGGCGCGATGCTGGCGCGCCCGCAATTCGGACACGACGGCCGCGTTGTGCGCGGCGTTGGCGCGAAACTCATCGCTGTGAATGTCGAGTTTGGTCTCTATTCTGCGCATCGCTCAGCTCTTAGCCTCCGGCGCGAACGTCACCAGCGGGGCCGAACGCTCGAATGTCCGCCCTTCGACGACGTGAATCGTCTCGACCGTGCCGTCGCGCCAGGCCTTGATCGCGGTTTCGAGCTTCATGCTTTCGATCACCACCAGCGTGTCGCCGCGGGTTACGCGCGCACCCGGCTCCGTGTGCACGGCAATGACGACACCCGGCATCGGCGCCGTTGCGACGTCGTCCGCGGAGGCGCCGTGATCGCCGGCATGGAGCTCGACCGGCTCGAGGTAACGCAGCTCCCAGTGCTGGCCATCGAGGTGGACATGGACCGTGTTGCCGTCGATGGCGATCAGCGCGTCGGTAACCTCGCCATCGACAATGAGCCGCTGACCGCCGCGGCCGTCGGATTCGATTGCGATCGGGATGGTCGATGCCGTCGATATCGAGCAGGTATTTGCCCGCACGACGGCCGAGCCAGAGCGTGTGAATGTCGTCGTTGAGCTTGAAGCTGTGGCGCATGTCAGTTTCGCCATCCGCCGATCGCGGCGTGCAGGGGTGGGATCGCGTCGGCGGCGTCGCGCACCGGGCGTGTCGACAAAGCGGCTGCGGCGAGCAACCGCGTGACGGTTGCGGGCGAGGGTGGCGGCTCAGCGGCGAGTTCGGGGTTCGCGTCGAGAAAGCCGGTATGGATTTCGCCGGCGGCGAAGGCAGGGTGATTGACCAGGCGGCGCAGGAAGGCCGTATTGGTCTCGCAGCCGAGCAGCGCGAAGCGCGCCAGCGCGGCATCGGCGCGGGCAATCGCCTCGCCGCGGTCGGCGCCATGGACGATCAGCTTCGCCAGCATCGGATCGAATGCGGATGTGATCGGCTGGCCCTGAGCGATGCCGCTGTCGACGCGCACGCCGGGCGCGTCCGGCCATCGCAGCGCCAGCAGCCTTCCCCGTCGTCGGCGTGAATCCGCGCGCGGGGCTTTCCGCATAGAGACGGAATTCGATGGCGTGCCCTGAGACGCGCACATCCTGCTGCGCGAAGCCAAGCTTTTCTCCCGCCGCGATCCGCAGTTGCTCGCGCACCAGATCGATACCGGTGACCATCTCGGTCACCGGGTGCTCGACCTGCAGGCGGGTGTTCATTTCCAGGAAATAGAACTCGCCCTGGCCGTAGATGAATTCGATGGTGCCGGCGTTGCGATAGTTCGCCGCCCGGGCGATGCCCGCAGCGGTCTCGCAGATCGCCTTGCGCTGGGCGGCATCCAGCGCGGGCGACGGTGTCTCCTCGACGATCTTCTGGAAGCGCCGCTGCACCGAGCACTCGCGCTCGAACAGGTGCACCACATTGCCGTGCGCATCGCCCAGTACCTGCACCTCGATATGGCGCGGCTGCTCGATATACTTTTCGACATAAAGCCGCCCATCGCCAAAGTATCGCTCGCCCTCGCTGCGGGCGCGGACGATCTCGCCGGCGAGGTCGGCCGGATCGCGCACGATGCGCATGCCCTTGCCGCCGCCGCCGGCCGAAGGCTTGATCAGCAGCGGAAATCCCACTTTTCGCGCACGGGCGGCAAAGCTCTCCGGATCGTCGTCCTCGACGGCCGAAGGCGCCACCGGGAAGCCATGCTTGGCGACGAAGGCGCGCGCGCGGATCTTGTCACCCATCAGCTCGATCGCATCCACGCTCGGCCCGACAAAGGCGATGCCGCTGCTTTCGACCCTGCGGGCGAAGGCCGCGTTCTCGGACAGGAATCCGTAGCCTGGATGAATGGCTTCGGCGCCGGCGGCGACTGCCGCGGCGACGATCTGTTCCGC
>CAVWTB010000007.1:0-203181 GCA_963757845.1 uncultured Alphaproteobacteria bacterium | reverse complement strand
ACATCCATGCCGCGAATATCCGGAGCACAGCGTGGCAGCGGCGTTCAGGCGGTCGTGTTTGCACTCGACATCCTCGAATACATCGCCCAGCACCAGGGGTCGGTCGGCGTGACCGAACTTGCGCGCGCGTTTGAGACGACAAAGAGCCGCATGCATCGTCATCTGCAGACGCTGATGGGCGCGGGGTATCTGGGGCGTGATCCGCAGACGGAGCGGTATCGCGTGAGCGCGCGGCTGGTGGCGCTGGGTCAAGCGGTGAGCGAGGGTTTCGAATTCGCGCGCGCCGCGCGCGATGTGACGCGCGAGTTGCGCGACAAGCTCGGCCACGCTGTGGTCCTCAGCCAGACCGAGGACGATGGCATTCGCATCGTGTCGCTGATGCCGAGCAAGTCGAGTGTCGAGATCGCGGTCAAGCCGGGTTCGGTGCTGGCGTTCCACGCGAGCGCGCAAGGCAAGATCTCGCTCGCCTTCGGCGATCCTTCGCTATCCGAGCGCGTGCTTGCCGGCGAACTGCCGATGAACACCGCCTACACGATCGGCGATCCCACCCGGCTGAAAGCGGAAATCGACCTGGCGCGAAAGCGCGGCTGGGCAGCCGCGCCGAATGAGTTGGTGATCGGATTGAACGCGCTGGCAGCGCCGGTCTTCGATGCACTGGGGCACTATGCGGGTGCGATCGCGATCGTCGATACCATCCAGTTCATTCCGGAAAATCCAAGCGTCGCGCAGGTGCGGGAACTCACCGAGACCGCAGCGCAAATCTCGCGAAATCTCGGCTATCGCGACGCGGCGCTGAAGACGCGAGCAGTGGGCGGCGCGAGATGACCGGGAGACTTGAAGCAGGCATCGGCTCGCTGCGTCTGAAGAATCCGGTGATTGCAGGACCCGCGGAGCATCTGATCGATCCCGACAATGTGCGGCGCGCCTTGCGCACGGGGGTCGGTGCGGTGGTGCTCAAGTCGACCAACGAGTTGGAAGGGGCACGCGAACAGCTCGAGCGGGCCGAGTATGCCGTGTTCGATGAGCAATGGCGTGCGGTGCCCTGGGGAACGGATGCGCCCCTTGCGGCAACCATCGCCACGCGCTCAGGACTGGCGCGGATTCCATTTGACCAATGGTTGGCGCAGGCGGTCGCGCTCGATCGCGAAGCGAGGCTCGCGGACGCCTACGCGATCCCAAGCATCATCGTGGCCGATCTGGACCGCGCCGTCGACATGGCGCGGCTGGTCGATCAGGCCGGCCTGCGTGCGCTCGAACTGAATATCGGAACGCCTTACGCCAGCGAAGCCAAGAAGGGCGCCGTCACGACCGAGTTCAATCCTGCGCGCGCCACGACCATGGTCGCTGCAGTGGCGAGCGCGGTGTCGATACCGGTCTGGGTCAAGCTGACCGGCCAGAGCGAGCGGGTGCCGGATCTGGTGCAGGCGTCGTTCGATGGCGGCGGGGCTGCGGTCATCATGGCGGGACGGCTGCTGGGACTGATCCCCGACGTTGAAACGATGCAGCCGGCGCTTGGAACGAGCCTCGGCATCGGCGGCTTCTGGAATCTGCCGCTCACCTGCCATTGGCTGGCTCTCTCGCGCGCCCGCATGGGGCCCGACCAACCGTTGATCGGCATCAATGGCGCGCAATCCGGTCTCGATGTCGCGCGCATGATGCTCGCCGGCGCGCATGCCGTGGAGATCGCGTCGGCGGCGATGCTGCGCGGCTTTGAAACGCTCTCCGATGCCGTGGCCGAGCTCGAGACCTATCTCGGCCGCAAGAAGATATCGGCGCGCGATCTCATCGGCCGCGCGGCCGACGCTCGCAAGCCATACGCGTCGCTGCCGCCGCTGCAGGACAAGTGGAAGGACTACGTTCCAAAACAGTGAACACTGCACTCCGGATACAACCGGATGCTCCGATCAAGGAGATTTTGATGCCATCGTTCCGCTTCTTCGCGGCGGCGCTTGCCGCCGCTCTCATGCTCACGTCCGTGCCGGCAGATGCGCAGAACGCATGGCCGGCGCGTGAAGTGAAATTCGTCGTGCCCTTCGCCAGCGGCACGACGTCCGACATCCTCGCGCGCGCAGTAGCGCAGCATGTCGCCGGCGTGATCGGCAAACCGGTGATCGTCGACAATCAGGGCGGAGCGGGCGGCAATGTCGGCGCAGCGTCGGTGGCGCGGGCGCAAGCCGACGGACAGACGATCCTGTTCGCGACGACGGGGCCTGCGGCCACCAACAAGCTGATGTACAAGAACATGACCTTCGATCCGCAAAAGGATCTCGAGCCCATCGTGCTGATCGGCAAATCGCCGGTGATCATCGTCGCGAGACCGGCGGTGCAAGCCAAGACGCTGAAAGAGTTGATCGAGTTCCTGAAAGCCAATCCGGACAAGCTGAATGCCGGTTATCCCGGCAATGGAACACTCGGTCACATCACCGGCGTGCTGTTCGGCCAGCGCGCGCAGGTGAAGATGGGTGGGGCCCAGTATCGTGGAAGTGCTGCGATCATCAACGATCTGTTGGGTGGACATATCGACATCGCGATGGATTCGATGGCGCCCTATGTGAGCAACATCAATGAAGGCAACCTGCGCGCGCTGGCGATTGCGGGCACGAGCCGCTGGTCCGGCCTGCCCGACGTGCCGACCGTCGCCGAATCCGGCCTGCCGGGTTTCGAGGCTTCGGTCTGGTATGCACTGCTGGCTCCAGCGGGCACGCCGCCGGATGTGGTCGCCAAGCTCAACGCCGCGATCAACGGCTTCCTGGCGACGGCCACGGCGCAGGATCTTTTCAGCAAGCTCGGCGTGCAGGGCGCGGGCGGCACGCCGGCGGACCTGAAGAAATTCGTCGCGGACGAAATCTCGAAGTGGGAGCCGATCGTGAAAGCCGCCGACATTTCATTCTGACGGGCTTCGTGCGCGTTCGGAAAACGCTAGGTCCGGAACACGCCGAAGCGCGGCTCGCCGATCGGCGCATTCAGCGTTGCCGACAGCGCGATGCCAAGGGCGTTGCGGGTGTCGACCGGATCGAGGATGCCGTCGTCCCAAAGCTGCGAGGTCGAGTAGTAGGCGCTCGACTGCCGCCGGTACTCCTCCAGGATCGGCTCGCGGATCGCGGCGATCTCGGCCGCGCCAAGTTCCTGTCCCGCGCGCTTCAGCTGCTTCACCTTGATGTCGGCCAGCACGTTCGCTGCCTGCTCGGCGCCCATCACCGAGATCTGATGCTGCGGCCAGGTGAACAGGAAGCGTGAATCGAAGGCGCGGCCGGACATGCCGTAGTTGCCGGCGCCGAACGAGCCGTTGACCATGAGGGTGATCTTCGGCACCTCGGAGCCCGCCACCGCCATGATCATCTTGGCGCCGTCCTTGGTGATGCCGCGATGCTCATACTCCCGGCCGACCATGTAGCCGGTGATGTTCTGCAGATAGAGCATCGGCGTGCGGTTCTGGTTGCAGAGCTGCATGAAGTGCGTGCCCTTCAGCGACGAGTTGTTGAACAGCACGCCGTTGTTGCCGAGGATACCGACCTTGTAGCCGAAGATATGCGCGAAGCCGCAGACCAGCGTGGTGCCATAGGCGGGCTGGTATTCATGGAAGCGGCTGCCGTCGACGATCCGCGCGATCACCTCGCGCATGTCGAACTGGACCTTGATGTCGCGTGGAATGATGCCGTACAGCTCCTGCGGATCGTAGTGCGGCGGTTCGGGATCGATGCGTTCGATCGCAGCCTTCTCGCCGCGACGGAACTGAGCGACGATCTCGCGCGCGATGGCGATCGCCTGCCGCTCGTTCGCTGCAGGATAGTCCGCCGTTCCCGAAATCTGCGTGTGCACATCGGCGCCGCCGAGCTCTTCGACGGTCACGACCTCGCCGGTCGCGGCCTTCACCAGCGGCGGACCGCCGAGGAAGATGGCGCCGGTGCCGCGCACGATCACGCTGTACTCGCTCAGCGCCGGAATATAGGCGCCGCCCGCGGTGCAGTGGCCCATCACCAGCGCGACCTGCGGAACGCCCATCTTGGAGAGGATCGCCTGATTGCGGAAGATGCGCCCGGCATAATAGCGGTCGGCGAACAGCTCGGCTTGCGCCGGCAGGAAGCCGCCCGCGCTGTCGCAGATGTGGATCACCGGCAGCCGGTTCTCGATGGCGATGTCCAGCGTACGGACCATCTTCTTGATCGTCAGCGGATACCAGGCGCCGCCTTTGACGCTGGCGTCGTCGGCGCGAATGATGACCTCGCGGCCCGCGACGATACCGATGCCGCTGACATTGCCGGCTCCCGGCACGTCGCCGTCATAGTCCATGTTCGCGGCAAGCGTGGACAGTTCGAGAAACGGCGTGCCGGGGTCCAGCAGCATTTCGATCCGGTCGCGCACGAACATCTTGTCCTGCCGCGCCAGCCGATCGAGATCACGCTTTGGCCGTTCGAGCCTTGCGCGATGCTGGCGCGCCCGCAATTCGGACACGACGGCCGCGTTGTGTGCCGCGTTGGCGCGAAACTCATCGCTGTGAATGTCGAGTTTGGTCTCTATTCTGCGCATCGCTCAGCCCTTAGCCTCCGGCGCGAACGTCACCAGCGGGGCCGACCGCTCGAATGTCCGCCCTTCGACGACGTGAATCGTCTCGACCGTGCCGTCGCGCCAGGCCTTGATCGCGGTCTCGAGTTTCATGCTTTCGATCACCATCAGCGTGTCACCGCGGGTTACGCGCGCACCCGGCTCCGTGTGCACGGCAATGACGACACCCGGCATCGGCGCCGTTGCGACGTCGTCTGCGGAGGCGCCGTGATCGCCGGCATGGAGCTCAACCGGCTCGAGGTAACGCAGCTCCCAGTGCTGGCCATCGAGGTGGACATGGACCGTGTTGCCGTCGATGGCGATCAGCGCGTCGGTAGCCTCGCCATCGACAATGAGCCGTTGGCCGCCGCGGCCGTCGGGTTCGATTGCGATCGGGTGGTCGATGCCGTCGATATCGAGCAGGTATTTGCCCGCGCGCCGGCCGAGCCAGAGAGTGTGGATGTCGTCGTTGAGTTTGAAGCTGTGGCGCATGTCAGTTTCGCCATCCGCCGATCGCGGCGTGCAGGGGTGGGATCGCGTCGGCGGCGTCGCGTACCGGGCGCGTCGTCAAGGCCGCGGCGGCGAGCAGCCGTGTCACGGTTGCGGGCGAGGGGGGCGGCTCAGCGGCGAGTTCGGGGTTCGCGTCGAGAAAGCCGGTATGGATTTCGCCGGCGGCGAAGGCGGGGTGATTGACCAGGCGGCGCAGGAAGGCCGTATTGGTCTCGCAGCCAAGCAGCGCGAAGCGCGCCAGCGCGGCATCGGCGCGGGCAATCGCCTCGCCGCGGTCGGCGCCATGGACGATCAGCTTCGCCAGCATCGGATCGAATGCGGATGTGATCGGCTGGCCCTGAACGATGCCGCTGTCGACGCGCACGCCGGGCGCGTCCGGCCATCGCAGCGCCAGAGCCTTGCCGGTCGTGGGTGTGAAGCCGCGGGCGGGGCTTTCCGCATAGAGACGGAATTCGATGGCGTGTCCTGAGACGCGCACGTCCTGCTGCGCGAAGCCAAGCTTTTCTCCCGCCGCGATCCGCAGTTGCTCGCGCACCAGATCGATACCGGTGACCATCTCGGTCACCGGGTGCTCGACCTGCAGGCGGGTGTTCATTTCCAGGAAATAGAACTCACCCTTGCCGTAGATGAATTCGATGGTGCCGGCATTGCGATAGTTCGCGGCCCGGGCGATGCCCGCGGCGGTCTCGCAGATCGCCTTGCGCTGGGCGGCATCCAGCGCGGGCGACGGCGTCTCCTCGACGATCTTCTGGAAGCGCCGTTGCACCGAGCACTCGCGCTCGAACAGGTGCACCACATTGCCGTGCGCATCGCCCAGCACCTGCACCTCGATATGGCGCGGCTGCTCGATATACTTTTCGACATAAAGCCGCCCATCGCCGAAGTATCGCTCGCCCTCGCTGCGGGCGCGGACGATCTCGCCGGCGAGGTCGGCCGGATCGCGCACGATGCGCATGCCCTTGCCGCCGCCGCCGGCCGAAGGCTTGATCAGCAGTGGAAATCCCACTTTTCGCGCACGGGCGGCGAAGCTCTCCGGATCGTCGTCCTCGACCGCCGAAGGCGCCACCGGAAAACCGTGCTTCGCGACGAAGGCACGCGCGCGGATCTTGTCACCCATCAGCTCGATCGCATCCACGCTCGGCCCGACAAAGGCGATGCCGCTGCTTTCGACCCTGCGGGCGAAGGCCGCGTTCTCGGACAGGAATCCGTAGCCTGGATGAATGGCTTCGGCGCCGGCGGCGACTGCCGCGGCGACGATCTGTTCCGCATCAAGATGGGCTGCGACCGGACTGCGGCCCTTGATCTCGATAGCGCGGTCGGCCAGGCGCACCGCAGGACTTGCCGCATCCACCGCGTGGTGCACGACGATGCCTTCGATGCCGAGATCGTGCAGCGTGCGCAGGATGCGCACCGCGATCTCGCCGCGATTGGCGATCAGGACACGGCGGAACGGAGGCGATTTTGTCATGGAGCGGTTGCCGTCGATCAAGTGAAGGCAGACGCCCGAACGAGGGCGCCTGCCGGTTGCGTCAATACTGAACGAAGTCGGTAAGCGACTTGAAGATCTTCTTGTCGAGCTCGAGCTGGTAGATTTTTACGGCGGTGCCCGACAGCTGCTTCGGATTGTCGAAGCTCAGCGGAGCCATCAGGCCGGCGGTGTCGAAGTTCTTGACCTTGCGGAGCTGCTCGACGGTGCAGGCCCGTGTCAGGTTCTTGCCGCAACCTTCCATCGCCTTGGCCATCACCTTCAGACCCGCATAGGTCAGGACGGTGTAGCGGTTGAAGGCCTTGAGCTCGTCGTCCGTCGCGAACTTCTTCGCATGCGCGATGAACTTGTCGTTCGCGGCATCGTTCAGCGCGACATATTCGCCGACGAGATAAGGATAAGCCGCCGGCGCCGACAGGCCCACCGATGGCGGCATGTCCTCGCTCCAGACCGCGGCCACCTTCAAATCCATGTTGAGCTTGCGCGCTTCGCTGAGGACGTTCGCCGCGCCGGCGATGATCGCGCCGTTGGCGAGCACGGTGACGCCGGCGTCGCGCAGCTGTGCGACCTCGGCGGCAAAATTGGTCTGGCCGCGCTTGTATTTCAGGCGGATGGCATCCTTCAGCTTGAACTGCTTGATCGCGCGGTCGTAGCCTTCCTCGACCGCCGCGCCGAAATCGTCGTCCTGCCGGATCAGACCGTAGACCGCATTGGCCGGTTGCACTTTCTCATGGATGTATTTGATCTGGGCGAAGAACGCGTCCTGATAGGTCGCGCCGACCGTAAAGACGGTCGGCCGCACCGGCGTGTAGACCAGTTCGTTCGGCGCGGTCGTCACCACGACGGGGAGATTGTTGTCGGTGATCAGCGGCATCATCGCCAGCACGTTGCCGGTGCCCGAGGTGCCGTTCAGCGCGAAGATGCCGTCAACCTCGATGAGTTTCTTCAGCGCCTGAAACGAGCGGGACGGGACATAGCCATCGTCCTCCGTCGCCATCACGATCTTGCGTCCGTTGACCCCGCCGGCGGCGTTGATCTCCGCCGCGGCGATCTTGGAGCCGAGCGACACGGCGCGGCCGATGAACGAGGCCGGGCCGGTCAGGATGTTGACGTCGCCGATCTTGATCTCGGTGTCGGTGATGCCGGGGTCGGCGGCGAATGCGCCGGCTCCGGACAGCAGCAGAATTCCAAGGCTGAATCCCAATACTCTTTTCACGATGTCTCTCCCTGTCTTTCTTTTTTCAGTGCGCGAGCGGCCAGTTGGTCCAGTACTTGCGGATGTCGCGCCACAGGCCGATCAGTCCGTCCGGCTTGAAGCGCAGAAACGCGACGATCACCACGCCATAGGCGATGCCGCGAATTTCGTAGACGTAGGTGGTATAGGTGGTGGAGTTCGGATCGCCGAAGGTCGCAAAGGCGATGCGGATCGCTTCCGGCAACAGCGTCAGGAACACGGCGCCAAGGATCGCCCCACCGATCGAACCGAGACCGCCAAGGATGATCATGGCGAGTGCCTCGATCGACAGGATCAGTCCGAACACATCGACATTGATGAAGCGGATCTGCAGCGACAGCAGCCCGCCGGCGATGCCGACGATGAACGAGGAGATCATGAAGGCAAGCAGCTTGTAGCGGACGAGATCGATGCCCATCACGCGCGCGGCGATGTCATGGTCGCGGATCGCGATCCAGGCGCGGCCGATCCGCGTGCGCGCGAGGTTGAGCGCGATCAGCACGATGACGACCGTCACCGCAAGCACGAAGTAGAACAGGTTGCGGTCGCGCGCGAGATCGAAGCCGAACACGAACACTTTTGGCAGGAAGATGCCGTTCGGGCCGTGCGTCAGCTTCTCCGCATAGAGGATCACGTGGTTGACGATGAAGGCGAAGGCGAGCGTGGTGATCGCGAGGTAAAGACCCTTCAGCCGCAGCGAGGGGATGCCGACCAGGAGGCTGAGCAGCGCAGCGATCACCCCGGCCGCCGGCAGCGAGAGCCAGATCGGCCAATGATAGTCCGCGAGCAGGATGCCGTTGGCATAGGCGCCGATGGCGAGAAAGCCGGACTGGCCGACGGAGATCAGTCCGGTCATGCCGGTCAGGAGGTTCAGTCCGACGGCGCCGACGATTGCGATCATCGCGGCAGTGGCGATGGTGAGCGTGTAGTTGCCCGCGGCGAGCGGCATCAGCAGCAGCGCCACGATCAGCATCGCGACCGACGTCCACACCAGCGCGCTGTCGGTCAGCGCGGTCAGCTCGGCATAGGAGCGCTTGAAGCTTCCGGTTCTCATCTCACACCCGCTCGATCTCGCGTTCGCCGAACAGGCCGTAAGGGCGCACCATCAGGACGACGACGATGACGGCGAAGCCGGCGATCTCGCGCAGGCCCTGGCCGAGATAGCCCTGCGCCAGGTTTTCGATGACGCCGATCACCAGTCCGCCGATCGCGGCGCCGACGATGGAATCGAGACCGCCGAGGATGACCGCCGGAAACGACTTCAGGCCCTGGAACCAGAGGTCCGGGCCAAGCTTGAAATTCGCGGCGAACAGCACGCCGGCCACCGCGGCGATCGCGGACGACAGCACCCAGGCGAGGCCGTGGATCCGGCTGACGGCAATGCCCATCAGCATCGCCGCCTTTTCGTTGGCCGCCACCGCGCGCATCGCGATGCCGTAGCGGCTGAAGCGGAGGAACGCGTAGGCCGCAGCGACCAGAATGCCGAGCGCCGCCATGGCCACGAGCTGCGCCGGATAAAACGGCAGCGGACCTATCTTGACGGCTTCGCGCGGCAGGCCGATCGGGAAATCGAACGGGTCGGGCCCCCAGATCATGATCGTCGTGCCGCGCAGGATCACGGCGAGACCGATCGTGACCATGACGATGGCGAACTGCGGCTCGCCGAGCATCGGGCGAATGAAAATGCGTTCGAGCAGCAGGCCGATCAGCATCGCCGCCGGAATGGTCAAGGCCATCAATGCCACGAAGTGGAGGTTGAGCGAGCTTGCGATCGAGAAGGCGATGTACGCCGTCAGCATCACGAGCTCGCCCTGTGCGAAGTTCACGACACCGGTCGCCTTGTAGATGACCGCGAATCCCATCGCGATCATCCCGTAGGCGGCGCCCGAGACCAGGCCGGAGGCGGTGAGGAGGGCGAAGAACTCCATTACGCGGCGCTCCCGTAGATCGCCTTGATCTCGGCGCTGAATTTCTCGTCGATCACCCGGCGGCGGATCTTCATCGTCGCGGTGAGCTCGCCGTCGTCATGGTCGAGCTCCTTCAAGAGGATGATGAACTTGCGGATGTTCTCGACGCGGGCGAAGCGTGCGTTCACCTTGTCGACCTCGGTCCGGATCAGGTCGAAGACGTCGGCGTGCTCGGCGAGATTGCGATAGGTGGTGTAGGGCAGCCGCTGCTGCTGCGCCCACTGGCCGACGGTGTCGTAGTCGATCTGGATCAGGGCGGCGAGGAACTTGCGGCCGTCGCCGAGCAGGATGGCCTCGCGGATATAGATTAAATCCTTCAGCGCATTCTCGATCAGCGACGGCGTGATGTTCTTGCCGCCGGAGGTGATGATGATGTCCTTCTTGCGGTCGTGGACCGTGAGCTCGCCGTTCGGCTCGAAGGCGACGATGTCGCCGGTGTGCAGCCAGCCGTCCTGCAGGGCGCGAGCGGTCGCAGTCTCGTCGAACAAGTATCCGGCGAACACGGACGGGCCGCGCAGCAGCAACTCGCCGTCCTCCGCAAGTTTTTGCTCGAGCCCGTCGATCAGGAGCCCGGAGCTGCCCGACAGGGTGTAGCCCGGCTGCTGCATGTGGGTGACGCCGCCGGCCTCGGTCATGCCGTAGATCTGGTAGACCGGCACGCCGAGGATCCAGAAGAACATCAGAACGCCCGGCGAGACGGTCGCGCCGCCGCAGAAGCCGTTGCGGACGCGGTTCAGCCCGAGGAAGCATTGCAGGCTGCGATAGCAGGCGAGCCACAACAGGAAGAACGCGATGCGATCGGCGAAGCTCGCGAGCGCGCCGCCAGTGCGAAGACGGCGCTCGGCGATCGGCGCACCGAGCCGCATGCAGGTTTCGAACACCCAGCGCTGCAGCGGACGCGCATCCTTGATGCGGTATTGCACGCTCTGCTGCATCTTCTCCCAGATGCGCGGCACGCCGAGGAAGCCGAGCGGCGCGATCTCCCGCAGGTTGGTCACGACGGTGTCGACAGACTCGGCGAAGGACACGACGCAGCCGGTCAACAGATGCATCAGGGTCGAGAAGCTGCGCTCGGCCACGTGGCAGAGCGGCAGATAGCAGACGACGGAGTAGGTTGATGCGTCCAGTCCGGCCGTCTCCACCACCTTCGAGGCGGAATACAGCATGTTGCGATGGGTCAGCATCGCGCCTTTCGGCATGCCGGTGGTGCCAGAGGTGTAGACGATGACCGCGACATCGTCCGGCTTCCCGTCGGCAAGCGCCTGATCGACCAGTGCGCCGTAATCCGTCTCGTGCTTCTCGCCGAGTTCGAGCAGCGCCTCGAACGACATCAGGTCGTTCCGGCGGTAGTGCCGCATGCCCTTCATGTCGACGCAAACGATCCGGGTGAGGTCGGGCAGGCCGTTCTCGAAGCGTTGCGCGTCGATCACCTTGTCGGTCTGCTCCTGATCGCCGCAGATCACGAGCTTGGTCCGGGAATGGCGGACGATGTATTGCAGCTCGGGCCAGGGGTTGGTCGGGTAGATGCCAAGGCAGGCGCCGCCCAGCATCTGCGCCGCCATGTCGGCGTAGAACCATTCCGGCGTGTTCTCGCTCGCGACCGCCAGGCGATCGCCGGCGCGGAAACCGAGCGCGTAGAGACCGATGGCGCAGCGTCGCGCGTTGTCGAAGTATTGCCGCCACGACATCTCGTGCCAGATGCCGCGGTCTTTTTCGCGCAGCGCCAGTTGCGTCGGATGCGCGTCGGCGCGGCGCTTCAGCACCTGCGGCATCGTCAGCGAGGCGAGGGCGGCGGGAGCGAGATCGAGGGACGTCATGCCGCCGACCTCCTCGCGCCGAGATAGGCATCGATCACCGCCGGATTGGCCGACACCTCCGCGGGCGCGCCTTCGGCGATCTTGGCGCCGTAGTTCATCACGCAGACATGGTCGGAGATATCCATGACGATGCCCATGTCGTGCTCGACCATCAGCACGGTCAGGCCGAGTTCGTCCTTCAGGTCGAGGATGAAGCGGGCGATGTCCTCGCGCTCTTCCTGGTTCATGCCGGACACCATTTCGTCCAGCAGCAACAGCCGCGGCTGGATCGCCAGCGCGCGGCCGAGCTCGACGCGTTTCTGCAGGCCGTAGGAGAGCGTGCCGACCGGCTGGTCGCGAATGTCCTCGATCTCGAGAAACTCGATGATCTCCTCCGCGCGTTCGCGCGCCGCGATTTCCTCGCGCCGGGCGCGGCCGAAGAAGACCGCCGCGGAGAACGGATCGGCCTTCAAATGGGTGTGCATGCCGACCAGCAGATTGTTGACCACCGTCTCGTGCTTGAACACGGCCAGGTTCTGGAAGGTGCGGGCGATACCGAGGCGCGCGAGCGCATAGGTCGGCAGCCGCGTGATCTCGGCGCCGTCGAACAGCACGCGTCCGCCGGACGGCGGCAGGATCGCGCTGATCAGGTTGAAGACGGTGGTCTTGCCCGCGCCGTTCGGGCCGATCAGGCTGCAGATGCTGCCCTGCTCGACGGAGAAACTGACGTCGGACACGGCCTTGATGCCACCAAAACTCTTGGAGAGGTTTTCCAGCGTCAGCAGCGCGGTCATGACAGCCACCGTTTGCGGCGCTTGTAGTGCTTGACCTCGCGCATGCTCTTGCGTTCGCCGGCTTCGCCGAAGCCGAGGTAGAACTCCTGCACGTCGGGATTGGCCTGCAGCCGCGCGGACGGGCCGTCGAGGACGATGCGGCCGTTCTCCATGATGTAGCCGTAGCTCGCCACCGACAGCGCGAGCTGGGCGTTCTGCTCGACCAGCAGCACCGTGAGCTTCTGCTCGCTGTTCAGCCGCGTGATCGTATCGAAGATGCCTTCGACGATCTGCGGCGCGAGCCCGAGCGACGGCTCGTCGAGCATCAGGATGCGCGGCTGCGCCATCAGCGCGCGGCCGATGGCCACCATCTGCTGCTCGCCGCCCGACAGGTAGCCCGAAATCTGCGAGCGGCGTTCTTTCACGCGCGGAAACAGGTCGTAGACCCTGGCAAGGCCGTCGCGGACATCCGCGCGGTCGCGGGTGTAGCCGCCCATCAGCAGGTTTTCTTCCACCGTGAGCGTCGCAAACAGCGCGCGGCCTTCCGGCACCTGCACCAGGCCGCGAGACACGATCCGCTCGGCGGACCAGCGGCTGATATCCTCGCCGGCGAGCGAGATGCTGCCGCCGCGAATCTCGCCGTCCTCGCGCCCAAGCACGCCCGAGATCGCCTTCAGCACGGTCGATTTTCCGGCGCCGTTGGACCCGAGCAGGGCGACGATCGCGCCCTCGGCGACATCGATGGAGACGTCGCGCAGCGCCTCGATGGCGCGATCATAGAACACCTGCACGTTGGCGAGCGCGACGATCGCAGCCATGCGTCAGGTTTCCCCAGACTGGCGATGGGGCGGCGTCACGAATTCCTTCGCCGCGAACTCGGCGAGCGGTCCGTGCGGCGCAAGCCATGCCGCAGGAACCTTGACCGGCGCGTCGAGCAGCATCTGCGCGAACGCCTTGCCCTGCGGGTCGTGGCGAAGCGAGGCAACGCCGCCACCGTCAAGTGCGCCGTGCAGCACGAAGTTGAAGCCGTGCAGGCCCGGCAGCGGGAAGCGCTCGACCGGGCCGGTGACGATATGGGCGAAATACTGCTTCACGGCGCTTGCGGTGAGCGAGGCATCGATCGCAGGGACGAATTCCGGCCGCCGGGCCAGTATGCCGATGTTGGCGCTGTCGCCCTTGTCGCCACTGCGGCCATAGGCAAGCGCGATCAGCGCGACCTCGGCGAGGGGTCCTTCGGGCAGACGTGCCTGCTTTGCCGCTGACCGGAGCGTCCGCCGGCCGTGTCGTTTCCGCCGGCACCTGGTCCTTCACCTCGAAGGTCCGATCGCCGACCGAAACGCGCGGCGTCACCTTCGCCTTGTCGACGAGCAGCGAATGCAGCCGCACCAGCGGCGCGACCTTCGGCCGCCCGGCAGCGAAACCGGTGATGCCTTGCGCCATCGCGGTCGCGCTCGGCAGGAACTCGCGCGAGAAGATCTCGCAAGGCTCCTTGTCGTCGTGATGCACTGCGACCTTGAGAATCACCTCGCGCGAGGCGGCCATGCGCGCATGCGCGCCGTAGGTTTCTTCCGCACCGAGCACCTCGATCGAGGTGCGGCGGAAGTCGCCAAGATTGCGTCCCGTCATGAGCCTGCGGCTGCGCGCAAGGATCGCCTCAGCGGTCCGGCGGGCCTTGGCGACGGCATCGCGGCCACCGATCATCATCGTACCGGTCGCCTTGAAACCGTCGGCGTAGGTCGCGCTGACCTTGTAGGTCGATGTCGGCCGTGTGCCGCGCGCGCCGGTGATCCTCACGCGATCAGCGCCTGCGTCCTCGATGACGACATTGCTGAAATCGCACACGACGTCGGGCAGGATGTAGCGGCGAGGGTCGCCGATTTCGTAGACGACCTGTTCGGCGACGGTCTGCCGGTTGATGAGGCCGCCGGTCGCTTCGGGCTTGCACAGCGTGAACGAGCCGTCGGCTTGGCATTCGGCGATGGGAAAACCCATGTCGTCCCAGCCGGGCACGTCCTGCCAGTCGGTGGTGATGCCGCCGGTCGCCTGCGTCCCGCATTCGAGGATGTGGCCGACGAGGCTGCCCATGGCGAGGCGGTCGTAGTCGTCGTTGGCCCAGCCAAACGCATGGATCAGGGGACCCAGTGCGAGTGCGCTGTCGGTGCAGCGTCCGGTGATGACGATGTCGGCCCCGGCCTCTAGCGCAGCTGCGATCGGAAACGCGCCGAGATAGGCGTTCATGCTCCACAGATCGTCCGGCAGCGGTGCGCCGGAGAACATTTCGGTGGAGCCCGACTTGGCGCAGCTCGTCGGCGATCGGCATCAGATCGTCACCGGTGACGACGGCGACGCGCAGATCGACGCCGGCTTCCTTCAGCACGGTCTCGACCGCCTCGCGGCAGCCGAGCGGATTGACGCCACCGGCATTGACCACCACGCGAATCTTCTTCTCCGCAAGCGTCGGCGCCAGCCGGCTCATCAGCGCGACGAAATCGGGCGCGAAGCCGGCCTTCGGCTGGCGGGCGCGGGCGCGCGCCAGGAGCGACATGGTGATCTCGGCAAGATAGTCCATGATCAGCACGTCGATGCCGCCGCGTTCGACCAGCTGCACGGCGCCGTGCTCGGTGTCGCCCCAGAAGCCGCCGCCGCCGCCGATGCGAAGGGTCGCGCTCATCGCCGTCTCACTTGCCGGTGAACTTCGGCACGCGCTTTTCCGCGAAGGCGCGCATGCCTTCGCGAACGTCCTGCGTCTGCGCCATCATCGGCAGCATCAGCTGCGCATATTCCCAGCCGGCGCGGATCGTCATGTCGCGCATCGCGTGGAAGGCGATCTTGCCGAGGCGGATGCCGGTCGGCGAGCGGTCGACGATGCGATCCATCAGCCAGGCGATCTTGCTGTCGAGCTCGGCGGGGGGAACGATGTAGTTGACAAGGCCGGCGGCGAGCGCCTCCTGCGCGGTCAGCGCTTCGCCGGTGATGCACAGTTCCATCAGCCGTCGCGCCGGGATCACCCGCATCAGATGCGGCATGATCATCATCGGAAACAGGCCGATCTTGGTTTCCGGCGTGCCGAACGTGGCGTTGTCGGCGGCAACCGCGAGATCGCAGGCGCAGAGCAGGCCGAGTCCACCCGCCAGGGCATGACCGTTGACGCGCGCGACGATCGGCAGATCGCACTCTTCCATCAGCTTGAACAGGTTGACGACGTAGTTGCGCGGCTGCGCCGGATCGACGGTGAAGGGCGCGCCATCCGCGCTGGGATTGAGATCGCCGCCGGCGCAGAACGCGCGGTCTCCGGCGCCGGTCAGCACGATCGCGCGCACGGCGCTGTCGCTGCCGGCTTCCCGGATGCCGTCGGCAATGCCCTCGATCACCGCTTCATTGATGGCGTTGCGCCGATCGGGACGGTTGATCGTGATCCACTGCACGGCGTCGCGCCGCTCGATCAGAACTTCCTGCATCTCCCAGTTCGCCTGTCTTGTTGTGTTCGCCGGGATTGGGTCGGTGAACCGCAGTAGATAAATTCAACTCATCAATTCGAGGCGGACGGACATATCCGCCCGGGATGAGCGCGTATCCGCGCTCATCACGCGAAGTCTTCGGCGGGTCTAACGCCGGAGAAAGTTATGGCTGAAAGACAAGGATATCCTCCCGGAGCCGGCATCTCGTGTGCCGTTGCGTCCGTTGCTTGATCGGGCCGTCCTTGACGCTGGCGACGACCCCAGTTAGTGAATTAGCCTCATTAACGGACAATGCAGGCCCGATGTCAACGCAAAAATCGGCCTGCTACACATTCGATGGGCCGAGCGGCCCGCAGGCTGGTGACACCGGCCTTGGCCAAACATGGGGAGGTGCTGCATGTCAGACGTTCAAACGTTCGGCCTCTCCGATGCGCAGCTCGCGTCCTGGCCGACGGTCTATCGGCCGGATCTGTTTGCGGGACAGAACGTGCTGGTTTCGGGTGGCGGCAGCGGACTGGGCAAGGCGACGGCCTGGCTGTTCGGCCGGCTCGGCGCACATGTGGCGATTTGCGGCCGCAAGGCCGACAAGCTCGAGGCCGCCGCAGCCGGCATGCGCGCCGCCGGTCTGAAGATCGAGACGATCCCCTGCAACATTCGCAATCCGGAGGAGGTCGCCGCGCTGTTTTCGACTTTTGCCGAGCGCGCCGGACCGCTCGATATCCTGGTGAACAATGCGGGCGGACAATTTCCGCAAGCCGCGATCGATTTCTCAGCGAAAGGCTGGAACGCGGTGATCGAAACCAATCTTTCCGGCACCTGGTCGATGATGCAGACGGCGGCGAAAGGCTGGCGCGATGCCAACAGGCCCGGCGTGATCGTCAACATCATTGCGGTCGTCGACCGCGGCATGCCGGGTGTCGCTCACACTTGCGCGCGCGCGCGCAGGCGTTGCCGGCCTGACCCGGACCGTGGCGGTCGAATGGGCGCCGCTCAATATCCGCGTCAATTGCATCGCGCCCGGCGCTATCGAGACCGAGGGGATGGCGGTGTACTCGGAAGAGGCGAGACAGGGTTACGACCGCAGCAATCCGATGAAACGGCTCGGCGACGTGTTCGACGTGGCGGAAGCCTGCGTCTACCTGGCGGCGCCGTCGGGAAAATACGTCACGGGTGAAACGCTCAGCGTCGATGGCGGCGCCCGATTGTGGGGCGAGCTGTGGACCATTCCGAAGCCCGAATACTTCCGCTAAAGCGCGATGAGTTCAGGTTTAGCCACGCCAGAGCACCTTCGGCGTGGTTGCCGCGCTCAATGCTTTTCTGATTCTCAGAAAAAATAGTTGGTCGATGTTCGCTCTTTGTTCTTGACGGTCGTCATGGGACTAATATCATCGCCGCCATCCCGCTCCGGTGAGGGGCGCGTCGCGATCGTCTTCGATACGTGGCAGCGGGATGCGGATGGCCGCTACGATGCCGGACCTTGGACGCAGTGAGGATCGCAGATCCCTAGAAAGCGGACAGGGACAGACGCCGGCAACACGGGCGGACGGTCCAAGTGCATGTCCGGGCGACAGCTCGCACGAACGGGGGCGCGTCGGCGCCAGTGACAACCCCTGGGACATGCAGCAAGCCGCAAAGTCCATTCGCGTGCGGAACGCAGGCGAAGATCTGCTTCCACGGCCCGGTTCAGCCCAACGATCTTCGGCGTTGGGCTGGGCCACTGCCCGGGTGCCGTCGCAAAGCGGCGTGCGGGCTGCCCGTATCCAAACCATGCGGGCGCCGCGGGCGCGGTGAAACGCCCTGTCGTTCCGCACGCCCCTACGGGGGAGCAAGGAACAGGAAGACCGGCGAGCCCTGGGGCCGGACCAAACACGGGGCGATGACGCGTGTCTGGACTCCTGTAGCCCGGATGGAGCGCAGCGCAATCCGGATTGTCTGCCGCGGAGTCAGGCTCCCGGATTTCGCTGCGCTTCATCCGGGCTGCGAAGGACTCGTCAGGCTGTTTGACAATTAAATCAGTTGCCAACGACGGGCGTTTCAATCCGCCCGTCTTACCGGCCACCTGTTGCGGTTTTTCGACAAAGATCGCGCTCACACAAAAGGCGCGATAGCGCTTCAACCAAATCCCATCGCGCTCTGGCTATCTCAAAAGCTCCTGGCTGATGATGAGCTTGCGCACCTCGGTGGTGCCCGCGCCGATCTCGAGCAGCTTGATCGCCCGGTACAGGCGATTGATCTCCGAGTCCCAGATATAGCCGGAGCCGCCGTGAATCTGCACGGCTTCGGTCAGCACGCGGTTCATGGTGTCGGCGGCATACATGACTGAAGCTGCGGTCAGGGCGTGGATCATGCCGCGGCCGCCACCGCCGACCTCGAGATCGTTGGCTTCGGCCAGAACGCGATAGTTGAAGGTCCGCATCGTCTCGATCCAGACATACATGTCGGCGAGCTTGGACTGGATCATCTGGAATTCGGCGATCGGCTTGCCGAACTGCTTGCGGGTCTTGGCGTAGTCGATGCTGAGCTCCAGCGCGCGCTCGCTGATGCCGAGACAAATCGGCGAGATCATCGCGCGCTCGAGATTCAATCCGCTCATCACCACCGCGACGCCGCGATTTTCCTCGCCGACCAGATTTTCGGCGGGCACGCGACAATCGTCGAACACGAGTTCCGCGGTCTGGCTGCCGCGGAAACCCATCTTCTCGAGCTTCTGCGCCACCTTGAAGCCCGGAAAATCCTTCTCAACGATGAAGGCCGAAATGCCGTGTGGTCCCTTTTCAGGTGCGGTCTTGGCATAGACGAGGATGACGTCAGCGACCGCGCCGTTGGTGATGTAGATCTTGCTGCCGTTGAGCATGTAGTGATCGCCATCACGCCGCGCGGTCGTGCGCATCGATCCGAGCGCATCGGAGCCTGCGCCCGGTTCGGTCAGTCCGAGCGCGCCGACCTTCTCGCCGCTGCACAGGCCAGGCAGGTACGTCTTGCGCAGGGCATCGCTCGCATTGCGATAGATGTTGTTGAGGCAGAGATTGTCATGCGCCACCCAGCTCAGCGCCAGCGCATGGTTCCAGCGCGAGAAGGCCTGCAGCACGAGCCCGCTGGTGAACAGGTCGCTGCCGGCCCCGCCGAACTCCGGCGCGACTGTCAGGCCGAAGAAGCCGGCGGCGCCGATCTTCGGAAAGGCCTCAGCGGGCCACCATTCTTCTGCATCCATGCGGATGGCGAGGGGCCCGAGTTCGTTGCGCGCAAACTTGTCGGCGACATCGAGCACTTCGCGGTGTTCGTCCGACAGGTTGAAGAGATCCTGGGTATTGCTGAGCCTGGCGCTGCTCTCGGTCATTCGTTCGATCCTGATCGTCGTCGTAGGCGTTCTCGCACCGAATTATTGAACGATATTCATTATTGGCCTCCGGCGCAAAGGCTTCGCTAGCATGGTTCCAGTCTAGGCTACGAGATCAGCTTATTCAGCGATAACTCGAGCCTGCGGCGTGCTGATGTCGGGCAGCTCGAATTTGACATTCCGTCCATAAATGAGTTTAACTCATCAAGCTTGTCAAGACGCAGATCCTGGACAGCGCGAGACTGCACATGACCAGGCCGCCATCCCGATCAACAGTGTTCCGGCTGCCGCGCGAGCGCAGGGTAGCCGACATCATGAATGCGGCACGCACGGTTTTCGAGGACAAAGGTTACGACGCCGCGCTGATTTCGGAGATTGCCGAGCGCGCGCAAGTCGTCGAAGGCACGATCTACCGCTATTTCGAGAACAAGCGCGCGCTGCTCACCAAAGTCGTCGAGCATTGGTATGCAGGCATGCTCTCCGACTACGATCACGAACTGCGCCACATCCGCGGTACCCGCGACCGGCTGCGTTTCCTGATCTGGAAGCATCTTGTCACGGTGCATGACGAACCGGCGTTGTGCCGGCTGGTGTTTCAGGTGCTTCGCGTCGGCGATGGCTACCGATCGACCGACGTGTTCAAGCTGAACCGGGCGTACACGCGGCGCACCGTCGAGATCATCAGGGATGGCCAGGCAAGCGGCGAGTTCCGCAGCGACCTGCAGCCGCGACTGGTGCGCGACGCCATCTACGGCGCGGTCGAGCATCATACCTGGGCCTATTTGCGTGGCGAGGGCGATTTCTCGCCCGGTGACGCCGCCAACGCGATCACCGAACTCGTCTATCGCGGGTTGGCGAAGCCGGCCTCGCCTCGGCGCGGCAGTGCCCACGCAGGGCGAGTTGCCAAGGTCGCCCGCCGGCTCGAGCGTCTCGCGGCAGAGAAGACGGGCGAGCTCGCATAGCGGCGAGAGGATCGGCCCCTATCAGCAAAGAAAGCGCTGGAAGAGGGAGGTTCGGATGGCGAAGGGGGATGCGGACGGGTCGGCAACGCGTCCGGCTTCAAGCTATCAACAAGCCGGGAGCGACATCGGCCGCTCGGGCCGGCTTTCGGTCTATGAGCTGTTTCGCTCGCGGGTGCGATGCGATCCCGCGGCGCTGGCGGTCGAGGAAAATGCGCAGTCGCTGACCTACGGCGAACTCGACGCAAGGGTCTGCCGGGTTGCGACCTTGCTGCGCCAGCAAGGTATCGCGCATGGCGACCGCGTTGCGTTGCTGTCGGAGAACCGCACCGAGTACCTCGAGCTGCAGCTTGCAGCAGCCCGCATCGGCGCCATCGTCGCTTGCCAGAATTGGCGGCTGGCCGCGGCCGAGCTGCAGCACTGCATCAGTCTTGTGACGCCGAAGCTCATCGTCGTCTCGCCGCGTTTTGTTCCCTCGCTGGCCGCGCTCGATCTCGGCAGCGCCGGCGTGCTGGCGTTTGGCGAAGATTACAACGCCGCAGTCGATGCGCTGGCTGAAGATACGACCGCGACCGAGGTCGATCCCGAAGACGGTCTCGTCATTCTCTATACATCGGGCACCACGGGGTTGCCGAAAGGCGCATTGATCAGCCATCGCGCCGAGATCGCGCGCAACGCGCTGCTGCGCATGGACATGGGTGCAGCCGGCACCGATGGATTCGTGGCATGGGCGCCGATGTTCCACATGGGTTCGACCGATCAGACACTTGGCGCGATGATGTCCGGCGCGGCCGTGGTGATCATCGACGGCTTCGACGCCGACAAGATCGTCGATGCGGTTGCGCGGCATCGCATCGGCTGGTTGCTGCTGATGCCGGGCTCGATCGAACCCGTGGTCAATCTGCTGCAGCAGAAGCCGGTCACGGTGAAGAGCGTCAAGGTTGTGGGCGCGATGGCCGATCTGCTGCCGACCAAACTGATCGCCGAGCTCTCGGGCCTGATCGGCGCGCCGTTCCTGAACAGCTTTGGTTCGACGGAGACGGGACTGGCGCCGGCATCCGCCGCGCTGATCCCGCCGGGCGTGGTGCCGCTGTCGCTGTCCAAACGTCAGAGCGCGATGTGCGACGTCAGATTGGTTGATGCCGACAACAAGGAGGTCGCCGACGGCGAGCCGGGCGAGGTCTCAATCCGTGGGCCGACGGTGTTCTCAGGCTACTGGAATGCGCCTGAAACCAATGCGCGCGATTTCTCCGGCGGCTGGTTTCGGATGGGCGACCTGTTCCGCCGCAATCCCGACAACACGTTCGATTTCGTCGATCGCGCCAAATACATGATCAAGTCGGGCGGCGAGAACGTCTATCCCGCCGAGATCGAGCGCGTGCTGCTGGCCGATCCGCGAGTCGCCGATGCGGTGGTGGTGCGCAAACGCGACGCGACGTGGGGCGAGGTGCCGGTCGCCTTCATCGCGCGTCTCGATGAGACGCTCGATGTCGCCGACATCGAGGCGATGTGCCGGCGCCAGCTCGCAGGCTACAAGCGTCCCGAAGGACGTTCGCTTTGTCGCCTTCGAGGCGTTTCCACGCAGCACGACCGGCAAGATCCAGCGTCACGAGGTGGAGAAGTGGCTGTGAGCGTTATGAATGAGACGGACATCGTCCTGACCGAGATCAGGGACCGCTCGGCTGTCATCACCCTGAACCGGCCGGCGCGGCTGAACGCGATCGATGTGCCGATGTTGCTCGCGCTCGAGCGCGCGATCGACGCATGTGAGGCCGACGACAATGTGCGGGTCATCATCGTCACCGGCGCCGGCGACAAGGCCTTCATGGCGGGCGGCGATATCGCCGGGCTGAATTCGCGGCAGGGCCTCGCGCACTATGTGGAATTCTCCGACCTCGTGCATCGCGTGTTCCGGCGGCTGGAAATGTCCGACAAGCCGACCATCTGCGCGGTGAACGGCTTCGCGCTCGGCGGCGGCATGGAGCTGATGCTCGCGACCGACATCCGCATCCTTGCCGACACCGCGCGCATCGGCCTGACGGAAATTACTCTCGGCATATTTCCCGGTGGCGGCGGCACGCAACGCGCGCCGCGGCAGATCGCCCCTTGCGTCGCCAAGGAGCTGATGTTCACAGGCGATCACATCAGCGCTGACGAGGCGGTGAGGCTGGGCCTGGCCAACCGTGTCGTGCCGAAGGCCGATCTGATGGCCGAGACCCTGGCGCTCGCGGCGCGTATCGCCGAGAAGTCGCCGCTGGTGCTGAAGCTGATGAAGCGAACGATCAACAATGGAGCCGACATGACGCTGGCCGCGGGCCTCGCCTATGAGGCCAGCATGGTGAGCCTGGTCTTCGACAGCGAGGACGCTCACGAGGGATGCGGCGCCTTTGTGGAGAAGCGGCGGCCGGTGTTCAAGGGCCGATAGCGGGAGATGAAAAGGAGCAGACGGCCGATGCCCGGTTGGTCTAAAAGCATGTCATGAGCGAGTTTGCCGAACGTC
Source organism: uncultured Alphaproteobacteria bacterium (assembly GCA_963757845.1). Classification (GTDB taxonomy): domain Bacteria; phylum Pseudomonadota; class Alphaproteobacteria; order Rhizobiales; family Xanthobacteraceae; genus P52-10. The sequence goes on along the minus strand of CAVWTB010000007.1, from coordinate 180,619 downwards.
GTCAGGTTTTCAGGCTGCCGCGGGAGCGGCGCGTCTCCGACCTGATGGCGGCGGCGCGGACGGTGTTTTCCGAGAAGGGCTATCAGGACACCTCGACCGCCGAGATCGCCGAGCGCGCGGGCGTCGTCGAAGGCACGATCTACCGGTATTTCTCGAACAAGCGCGATCTTCTCATCAAGGTGGTGGAGGCCTGGTATGATGAGATGATCTCCGACTATGACGAGCAGCTGAGCCAGATCAGCGGCACCTGGAACAGGCTGCGCTTCCTGATCTGGAAGCACCTTTCGGTGATCCACAAGGAGCCGGCGCTGTGCCGCTTCATGTTCACGGAGTTGCGCGCCGATCCCGACTACCGTTCGACCACGGTCTTCCAGCTGAACCGGGCCTATACGCGCCGCATGATCGAGATCATCGATGCGGCGATGAAGAGCGGCGAGTTCAGGTCGGACATTCCGACGCGGATGGTTCGCGATCTGGTGTTCGGCGGCGTCGAGCACCACACCTGGAGCTATCTGCGCGGTGAGGGAGACTTCTCCGTCGACGGCGCCGCGAACAGCATCACCGACATGGTCTATCGGGGAATGGCGATGCGCACGGAATTCGGCGGACGATCAACTCGAGCAGGTCGTGCAGCGGCTTGAAGCTGCAGCCGACAAGCTCAGTCCGACAAAGCCTGCGAAGGCGGCAAGTCGATCAACGCCCAGCAAACGGAAACGCTGACGCGCCGAACGGCACGCCCGCGCCGGAAGCGCCTCATCGCCTGCACGCGCATCCGCCCTTGACAGCGAAGCGCCTCGGTCGCACATCTGACTGACATGTAAGTCAGTCGGCGTGCAGCAGTTTGAAAGCTGCTCCGTGGCGAGCGCGATCCGCCCGACCGATGAGCGGGCGTGCTTGCCTCATGCGGAGCCATCCGACGCGGTGATGCCGCGCAAGGAGAAGGCCGAGGCCCGATGAAACGCGATCCTGATTTCCAGCGCTTCGAGGTTTCCCTGATGACCGGCGCCATGGGCGCCGACATCGCGGGCGTCGACCTGACGAAGGCTGGCGACGAGATCTTCGACGACATCCGCCGCGTGCTCGATCGCTATCATGTGGTGGCGATCCGCAAGCAAAAACTCGATCCCGATCTGCTGCGCTCGGTGGCAACGAAATTCGGCCCGTTCAGCGGCAATCCGGTGCACCAGCCGCTCGAAGGCTATGAGGAGATCGTGCGCTTCGTGCGTGAGCCCGACGACACCGGCAAGGTGATCGGCGAGGAGTGGCACATGGATCTCGCCTGGCTGCCGTCGCCTCCGGGCTTCACCATGCTCTATGGCGAGGAGATTCCGCCGGTCGGCGGCGACACATGCTTCGCCAATCTCGAATTGCTCTACAGGATGCTGACGCCGCGCATGCGCGCGCTGCTGTCGGAATTGACCGGCGTGCACAGCGGCAAGGGCGTGTTCTCGATCAACGCCGCGCACAAGGGTCTCACGCGTCCCGGCGCAAGCGCCGTCGACGAGATCGAGACCGAGCATCCGGTGATCTGCGTCCATCCGGGCACGGGAAAAAAATACGTGTTCGTGTCCAGCGTGCTCAACCGCTTCAAGGGCATGAGCGAGGCCGAAAGCAAGCCGATCGTCGATTTCCTGATGGCTCAGGCCGTTCGGCCGGAATTCTGCTGCCGCCTGCGCTGGGAGCAGGGCACGCTCGGCATGTGGGCGAACCCTTACGTCCTGCACACCGCCATCAACGACTACGCAAGCTATCGCCGTGTGATGTATCGCACGACGATCGAAGGGCCGAAATTGATCGCGGCGCCGCCGGAGCCGAAGGAAGCGGCCGGTCTCAGAGCCGCCTGAATCGTCGCGCTCCCTGAGGAGCGGCGAAAGAACGATGTTGCCGTCGTGCCGATTGGTGCGGCGGGAATTTGCGTCAAGCGCCGAGGTCCGGCGCCACCAAAAACAACGGACAAAAAGCGTCCACCGACAGGGAGGAAGTCATGACCCAAACTGACGAGACGTCAGGCGCTGGCAGGCGCCGCCGCGGCAGGTGCGCTCCTCGCGACAGGGCGGCCTGGTTTTGCTGCCTCGAAGAAGCTCAACGTGCTCTGTCATCGCGTCCATCAGCTTTGCCTGACCACGGGCGTTGCCGGCGATCTGACGCAGAAATGGCGCGAGGCGAACGATGCCGAGATCGCCTGGAGCACCTTCGACGTCGACGCGCTGCAGGACCGCCTGTTCCGCGAGGCGAGCCTCGACAAGACCGACTTCTCGCTTGCCTACCTGGTCAACAGCCGCGCGACGCCGAACGCGGCGCGCATCCTGCAGCCGCTCAACGACTACATGAGCAAAAATGCGATCGAGGCGTTCGACGACATCGCGCCGGGGCTCGTCAAGACCATGACCGTCGACGGCAAGCTGATCGGCGTGCCGGTGCGCAGCGCCACCATGGCGTTGTTCTACAACGAGGCCCTGCTGGCGGAGCGCGGCATCAGCGCGCCGCCGACGACGCTCGAGGAGTTGGTCGATCAGGCGAAGAAGCTGACCTATCGGGACGGCGAGGGCCGGCCGGTCACCGGCATGGTGGTCGCAGCCGAACTATCGGCCTTTCCGGTGACGTTCGCGCGCGCCTATGGCGGCGACTTCATCTCCACCGACATGAAGCTGTTGCCGGATCCCGCCGCCATGGAAAAGGCGATTGCCACCATGCGCGAACTGTACGAGGCGGGCGCGCTGCCGCGCAGCTATGCCACCACCACCAACGACGATCAGGTCACCTGGATGCAGCAGGGCCGCGCCGCCTTCACCACCTTGCCGTTCGCGCGCTATGCGCAACTCAACAAGGCGGACGCGTCGAAGTATCCGGGCAAGATCAAGGCGATCGAATTTCCGGCCTCCAGCTCGCTGAAAGGCAAGGGCGAATTTGCCTCCGTCATCGAGTTCTGGGCCATGAGCATTCCGGCCAATGCGCGCGACAAGGATCTCGCCTGGAGCGCGATCCGTGATTTCTCCAGCAAGGCGGTGACACTCGGCGCCGGGCGGAACGGCAACGGGCCGGTGCGCGTCTCCACCTATTCCGAGCCCGACTTCGCCGCCTCGCAGCCGCTCGCCGCGGTCGAAGCGAAGGCGCTGTCGCGCGCGCGCGTGCCGCTGCCGGCGTTCCCGGAAGCCGTGCGCGCCCAGGCGACATTCGTCGAGGAGGTGCAGCTTGCCGTGCTCGGCCGCAAGACGCCGAAGGAGGCAGTTGCCGCGATCGCCGAACGCGTGAAGCCGATGCTGCCCGCCTGACGCCGGCGCATTGCCATGATAGGCGCGCCGCAATTCGTGGTCGCAGTCGACGTCGGCTCGACGTCCGCGCGCGCCGGCGTGTTCGACGCGCGCGAAGGGATGCGTCTTGGGCGCGCCGAACACGGCTTTTCGATCGGGCAGCCGTTGCCGGACCATGCTCGAGCACCGCTCAGACGAAATCTGGCGCGCCGTATGCGAAGCGACGCGTCAGGCCATGAGTTCGGAGCGCGTGCGCTTAGCGCGATGAAGCGCCGGGTGACGGCCACGACGCACCGATGCGTTCGGTCAATCCCCGGCAAACGGCCTGAAGCTTGTTGCGAATGGCATCATCCTCGTCACGCGGGAAGGTGCCGGTGGCGATCGCTGTCGCGACGAGAGCTGCGTTGCCCTGGATATCGAGGATCGGCACCGCCGTGGCACGGAGCCCGGGAATGAGCAGCTCATTCACCGTGGCATACATGTCGGCCCGAACCTGCCGGCGGATTGCGCCGACATCGATGGATCGCGGCGGACCGCCGTCGTCCTCGATCGTGCCCGCGACCTCGTCGTCGTTCATGAAGGCAAGGAAGGCGAAGCCCGTCGCCGAGTTGAGCAGCGGCAGCACCGATCCGACCGACAGCGAAGTGACGACGGGCCTTCGGCCAAAATGCCAGCGCACGATGGTCGGGCCGAGCGGACCGCGTGCCGCAAGCAGCGTGGTGCGGCCGGTGTCGCGCGTGAAGGCCGCGATCGCGGGATCGGCTTCCGCGAAAATGTCGGTGCGGGCGAGGGCAGCAAGACCGATCTGGATGGCTTGTGGGCCGAGTTCGTAGCGTCCCGAGGCTGGATGTTGATGCGCCATACCCGACGCGATCAGGCTCGACAGATAGCGATGGGTCTGTGATGGCGAGAGCTCTGCGCGCTTGGCGATCGTGCCGAGGGTTGCCGCTTCTGGCTCCGCGGCAAGCGCGGCGAGCACGCGAAATCCGATGTCGACGGACTGGATGCCGCGGCTCCGTTTTGATGCCGACTGTGCCGATGTGCCCGGCGCGGCCTTGTCGACAGGAGATTTGGCGACAGCAGATGACGGCTTCTTGGTTCGCTTCTTCATGTTCGATACCAATCCGCATCGCCTCACTGAGAAGCGCGCACCAGCGCCAGGAATTCCGCGTCGACGGGCGCGCTCGCAATGTTGCCGCTGGCATCGACGCGGGCCCAGGCGCGAATCTCGTGGCCGACGCCGATCGTCTTGCCATTCGAGCGGAAATGATAGCCGGCACGGAAGCGCCGCTCGCCGTCGGCTTCGATCGTGACGTCGATGTCCAGCACGTCGTCGTAACGCGCCGGCGCCTTGAAATCGCAATGCGCCTGCACGATCGGCGTCACCGCGCCAAACCGCTTGCGCAGCTCGCGCTGGCTCAGGCCCCGCGCCCGCAACAGCCGCTGGAAGGCGCAGTCCAGCCAGTAGAAGTAGTTGGGATAAAAGACGATTCCGGCCTCGTCGCAGTCGCCCCACTCGATCGTGACGGTCGTCTTGAACATCCGGGCCTCCCGTTGTATTTTGCATATTGTAAAACGTATTGTCTCTAATGAAAAGACGGGCGGAAACGATGCGCATCGCGGTGATCGGCGGTGGACCGGGCGGTCTCTATTTTGCGTCGCTCTGGAAGCGGCGGCATCCGCAGTCCCATGTCGAGTTGTTCGAGCAGAACGCGGCCGATGCGACGTGGGGGTTCGGCGTCGTGTTTTCGGAGCAGGCGCTGGAATTCCTGCGCGACGACGATCCGGACACCGTCGACGCCATCGCACCGCAGATGGAGAGCTGGAAGAACATCACGCTCGACCTGCGCGGCGAACGGATCGAGATCGACGGCATCGGCTTCTCCTCGATCGGCAGGCTGGATCTCTTGCGGATCCTGCAGCAGCGCGCACGGGCCGAAGGAGTTGTCTGTCGCTTCGAGAGCACGGTGCAGACGCTCGAACAGTTGTCCGGCTACGATCTCATCGTCGCAGCGGACGGCTTGAATTCGCTGGTCCGCCGCAGCTTCGAGGGCGACTTCGGCACGTCGATCTCGTACGCGACCAACAAGTTCGCCTGGTACGGCACGACCCAGCGCTTCGAAACGCTATCGCAGACGTTCGTCGAAACCGACCTCGGCACCTTCAACGCCCACCACTACCGCTACGCGCCGAACATGAGCACGTTCCTGGTCGAATGCGACCGCGCGACGTGGGAAAAGTATGGCTTCGCCGACAAATCGATCGAGCAGTCCAAGGACATCTGCGAGCGCGTGTTCGCCGAGACGCTCGGCGGGCATCCGCTGATCTCGAACAAATCGGTGTGGCGCAATTTCCCCTGGCTCTGGAACGAGCGCTGGTCGTTCAAGAATATGGTGCTGATCGGTGATGCGCTGCACACCGCGCATTTCTCGATCGGCTCCGGCACGCGGCTTGCGATCGAAGATGCCATCGCGCTGATCAAGGCGATGGAGGCAGAGCCTGACGATCTCGCCACAGCTCTTGCAGCCTATGAAGCCGCGCGAAAGCCGATCGTGAAGAAGCTTGTGGCGGCCGCGCGTTCGAGCGCCGACTGGTACGAGAAATTTCCCGAGCACATGCAGCTCGACCCGCTCGATTTCGCATTCAGCTACATCACGCGCTCGGGGCGGATCGACCCGGCACGGCTGAAGGCCATGTCGCCGGCCTTCATGGCCGGATACGAGCGCGCGAAGGGCACATCAGGAGAGTAACAATGAGTGCAACGCAAGCCATGCCGGTCACCGACCTTGTGCCTGTCGACAATCCGGGCGCGCGCGAAATCGGATTCTCCATCCCGGAGCGCTACAACGCGAGCCGCATCCTGTTCGATAACTTGAGCGCGGGCAGGGGCGAGCGGACCGCGCTCGTCGGTCCAGGCGGACGCTTGAGCTATGCCGAGCTTTGCGCCGAGGCGTCGCGCTGGGGCAATGGTTTCCGCTCGCTCGGGCTTGAGCGCGGCGACCGCATCCTGATGTTCCTCGACGATACGCCGGCCTATCCTGCCGCGTTCTTCGGCGCCGTGCGGGCGGGCTTCGTGCCTTTGCTGATCAACACGCTTTCGCCGCCGGATCTGCTCGAATTCTATCTCGCGGATTTGGGTGCCACCGTTGCCGTCGCGGACGCGGAGCTTCATGACGAGGTTCGACGGACTCGCCGCCGGCACGCCGTTGCGGACCTTGATCGTCGTCAACGGCGCGCCGGCGCCTCATGCGGCGTTGCGCGTGCTGCCGGCGAGCACGTGGTTGGCGGAGTTCTCTTCGACGCTGGAAGAATGCGACACCCACCGCAACGATATGGCGTTCTGGATGTACTCGTCCGGCTCGACCGGCCGGCCGAAGGGCATCGTGCATCTTCATCACGACATGGCCTACAGCAACGCCGCCTTCGCCGCGCATGTGCTGAAGCTTGCGCCCGACGACATCTGCTTCTCCGTGCCGAAGATGTTCTTCGCCTATGGCTTCGGCAACTCGGTCACCTTTCCGTTCTCCGTCGGCGCGAGTTCGCTGCTGCTGCCGGGCCAGCCGAAACCGGAGACGATCTTTGCCGCGATTGAAAAGTACAGGCCGACCGTGTTCTTCGGCCTGCCGACGCTCTACACCGCGCTGACCAAGGCTGCCGGAACGGCAACTTGCGATTTCTCGTCGCTGCGCTTGTCGCTCTCCGCTGCCGAGGTGCTGTCGGCCGAAGTGTTCAACGGCTGGAAGGCGCTCACCGGCCTCGAGATCGTCGAAGGGCTCGGCTCGACCGAGGCGCTGCACATCTATCTGTCGAACGTTGCCGAGAAGAAGAAGCTCGGCTCGGCCGGCTTGCGCGTGCCGGGCTACGAGATCGCGCTCAAGGACAAGGACGGTCGCCTGGTCGGCGACGGCGAGGAAGGCATCCTGTGGGTGCGCGGCGATTCAAACACGCCGCAGTACTGGAACAGGCCCGACAAGACCGCCGAGACCATTCGCGAAGGCGGCTGGATCTACACCGGCGATCGGTTCGTGCGCGACCACGACGGGTTCTTCTTCTTCCGCGGCCGCGCCGACGACCTGATCAAGATCTCCGGGCAGTGGGTCTACCCGCTGGAAGTCGAGCTGTGCCTCGCCGACCATCCGGATGTGCTCGAATGCGCGGTGTTCGCCGTCGAGCTGCCGGATCGGCGGATGACGCTGAAGGCCGCGGTGGTGATGAAGGAGGACCGGTTCGAGCCGGCGGAAGCAACCAAGGCGCTGCAAGATTACGTCAAGGGCAAGCTGGTGCCTTACAAGTATCCACGCGAGATCCAGTTTCTCGACGAACTGCCGAAGACCGGGACGGGCAAGATCGACCGGCAGACGATCCTGAAGACGCTGACTTCAGCCAGCCAGTAGTGGCGTGCCTCGTCGCGTGATGATCCTCACGCGTGACCTTGCAGCGCGGGGTGTGTTATTCCTTCGGTATGATGACGCTCAGGCAGATCGAAGTCATTCGCGCCGTCATGGTCGCCGGCACGATCGGCGGCGCCGCAAAGCTTCTCAACGTCTCCGCGCCCGGCATCAGTCGCCTCGTCAAGTACACGGAGCGGTCGCTCGGCGTCCGCTTCTTTCAGCGGCAGAACGGCCGCTACTTTCCAACGCCCGACGCTCAACGGATCTTCGAGCAGATCAACGCGGTCTACCAGAAGGTCGATGACCTCTCGGACGTGATTGCCAAGATCGGTCGGGGCGATCTGTCCGAGCTGCGCATCGGCTCGGTGCCGAGCATCGCGCAGGTCATGGTGCCGCGTGCTGTCGAGAAAGTCCGCCACCGCTACCCGGATCTGAAGATGGACATCAACATCCTCAAGATCGAGGAGGCGATCGACTATCTCCTGCTCGGCAAGGGCGATTGCGTGGCGATGAGCTACCGCCTCGATCAGCCTGGTCTGGAATTCCTGCCGCTCGCATCCGGCCGGCTGTTCTGCATCGTGCCCGACGGCCACGAGCTTGCCGAGCGCAAGCAGATATCGGTGGCCGAGATGACGCGCTTTCCGCTGATCGGAATCGATCCGAACGATCCCTATGGCCGGATCATGGCGGATCTGTTTGCGCGCAACAAACTGCACTATGACATCACCATACGCGCCCGGTTTGGCACGACCGTCTGCGCACTGGTGCAGGCGCGGTTAGGGATAGCCATCATCGATCAGTTCACGGTGGCGCATGGCAACATTCCGGGCGTGCATCTTCTGGAGATCCGCGAGCCGACGCGCTTCGATACCTTCATCGCCTTCAAGCGCGGCGCGCAGCTGTCGCCGTACGCGACGCACTTCATCGAATGCCTGCGCGCGGAGATGGAAGCGGTCGGCGAGACGCGGAAAAGCAGGCCAGCCAAAAAATAACATCAAGTTATGTTTGCCGGATAAATGAGTAATTGTGTTATCTCGGGCCGGCGCTATGGTCAGACCGGAAGTTCGGAAGCTTTCACTGGTCATCCGCGAGCATTGTGTTTCGTGCCTGAATCGTCTGTTGCGCAACGCAATCGTTTTCTGACCGGCCTGCTCGGCGCGCCCATTGCGCACTCCGCTTCGCCGGCGATGCACGAACGCGCGGCGCGAGTGCTGGGCCTCGACTACCACTATCACCTCATGGAAATTGCGGGCGCCGATATCGCTCAGCTCCGCTCGATCCTCGACGCGATCAGGATGCTCGGATTCGCAGGCACCAACGTGACATTTCCCTACAAGGAAAAGGTCGCAACCCTGGTGGACGAGTTGTCGCCGGGCGCCGCCGCGATCGGTGCGGTCAATACCGTTGTCGTCCGCGGCGACCGCCTGGTCGGGTTCAATACCGACGCATCAGGCTTTGCGCGTGCAGCACGATCGTTCGTCGAACCGGTGCCCGGCCCGGTCGCTGTGATCGGCGCAGGCGGCGTGGGGCGCGCAATCGCATTCGCGCTCGCCGAGCTCGGCGTGGCGAGCCTCCGCCTGTTCGATCTCGAGGAGGCCAAGGCGAGAAGTCTTGCCGCGTCGTTATCCGCCACCAGCGCGACGGTTTGCCGGACGATCGAGGCAGCGCTTGACGGCGTGAGCGGCGTGGTCAACGGCACACCGGTCGGCATGCTTAGCCGCGAAACGCCCGTCCCGGAAAATCTGCTGCACGGCGGCATGTGGGTCGCCGATGCCGTCTATTCGCCGCTTTGGACGCCGCTACTTCTGGCGGCGAAGGCAAAGGGCGCGCGGGTGATGACGGGCCGCGAGCTTGCGATCCATCAGGCCGCCGATGCATTCGAGATTTTTACCGGCGCGCGCCCCTCGGTTGCCGAGATGGGGAAAGCCTTCGACGAGGTGATCGGACAACGCGTGAATGCTTGAGCCGCGTAGACGGCAAGAATAAACGGCAAGGTTCAAAAGGGAGGACTTCAACATGAAACCGATACTGCTGGGCGTTGCGATTGCTGTCGCGCTGACGGGCGGGGCCTTCGGGCAAGCCATCAAGCTCAACAACGTCGCCGAGCTTTCGGGCGGCGGCGCCACCGTCGGCACGAACTGGAAGAATGGCATCGATCTCGCCGTGGAAGAGATCAACGGCAAGGGCGGCATCCTCGGTCGAAAGGTCGAGGTCACCCATGCGGACTCGCAGTCCAATCCCGGAACCGCCCGCGCGCAAGTGCAGAAGGCGCTCGACAGCGAGCCCTACGCGCTGTTGGGGCCGGGCTACTCCGGATCGGTGAAGGTGACGGCGCCGCTCGCATCCGAGGCGGAGATCGTTCAGGTCATGGGCGGCGAGGCGGCCGAGCTGACGCAGGCCGGCAACAAATTCCTGTTCCGCACGTCATTCGGCCAGCAATCGTCGATGCCGAAGGTCGCCAAATACATCGCCGACGAGATCAAGGCAAAAACGGTTGCGATCTCCTGGGTGAACAACGACTTCGGCCGAGGTGGACGGGACACCATTACAAAAGAGTTCAACAAGCTCGGCGTCAAGGTTGTCGTCGATCAGTCCTCCGAAGCAGGCCAGGCGGATTTCGCAGCCGACGTCTCGAAGATCAAGGCGGCAAACCCCGACGCCGTTTTCGTCTACCTCAACGAGGAAGAGAGCGCCCGCATCCTGAAGGAGTTCCGCCGGCAGTCGGTCACTGTGCCGTTGGTCGGTGAGACCACGCTGGTCGGTCAGAAGGTGGTTGAGCTTGCCGGCGATGCCGCAAACGGCGCGCGCGGTCATGTCGGGCTTACGACCGATGCGCCAGTCGACGCGATCAAGGCGTTCCGCGAAAAATTCCAGAAGAAGTACAACTACATTCCCGATCACAACGGGCTCAAGGGCTATCTCGCGATCTACATGATCAAGGCCGGCACGGAGAAAATGGGCAAGGTCGACCCCAAGGGACTGGCCAACGCGCTGCACGGCCTGACGATCAAGGCCGCGAGCGAGCCCGGCATCCTGATGGACGTCACCGTCGATCAGAACGGCGATCTCGACCGGCAAGGTTTTCTGGTCGAGATCAAGGACGGCAAGCAGGTCGTGACGAAAGTTTTGCCGAAGCTGAACTGAGAGCTGTTCGCGTGACATTGCGGGGCAGGCGAGGGGTCCTCGCCTGCCGAGACCGGCGATTTGCCGACGTCAACACAGAGTCGAGGGAGTGATGTCGAATCTGATCGACTTATTGATCGCGGGCCTCGCCACAGGCGCCATCTACGCACTCATCGCCGTAGGCTTTACGCTCTTGTGGCAGACATCGCAGACGATCAATTTTGCACAGGGCGAGTTCGTGATGCTGCCCGCGTTCTTCATGCTGGCCGTGATGCACGCCGGCGCGCCGTTCTGGCTTGCGGTCGTCGTCGGCATCATCGCGTCGCTGATCCTGCTCGGGCTTGGCTTCAAGCTGCTGCTGGTCGACCCGATGCTGCGTCATGGCGTGCTGCCGTTGGCGATCGCGACCATGGCGCTGGCGGTGGGGATGAAAGAGGCGGTGAAGCAGTTCTTCAGCGCCGAGGCCTCGCCGTTCCCGTCCATTGTCCCGGTCGGCGACATTTCTGTGTTCGGCCGGCTGGTGTCGCTGCAGAGCATCTCCGTGCTGGTGGTCGCAATCCTGGTCGTGGTCGGGCTCACGACGATGCTGTCGCGGACTTCGATCGGTCACCAGATGCAGGCTGCGGCGCAAAATCCGACCGTTGCGCGGATCATCGGCGTGCCCGTCGAACGGATGATCATGCTGACGTTCCTGCTCAACGCGTTGCTGGTGGCAATCGCATCGCTCTTGATCACACCGATCTATCTCGCAAAATTCTCCAGCGGCGAGGTGCTGGGTCTCTCCGCCTTCATCGCGGCGATCGTCGGCGGCTTCAGCCAGGTGCGCGGCGCGATCGTCGGTGGGCTATTGATCGGCGTCCTCGACAACCTCGCGGCCGCCTATGTCTCGAGCCAATACCGCGCAGCGGTGCCGCTCGCGCTTCTGATCGCCATCATTCTTTACCGTCCGCAAGGGTTGCTTGGCCGGGCGGAGGAGCGAACGGTATGACCGCAAGATTCAAATGGCTTCGCGCCGTGCTGGGTGTTGCGATCGTTGCGGCGCTGATCCTGGTGCCGATGACGCTGAACCGCTACGGCCTCTACATTCTCAGCCAATGGTGTGTGATGACCATCGCAGCGATGGGGCTGAACCTCACGCTTGGATATGCCGGACAGATATCGCTTGCGCAGGGCGCCTTCGTCGGCATCGGCGCCTACAGCGCGGCGATCCTCACGACAAGCGGCTATCCGATAGCGCCTGGCGCTGGTTGTGGCCATCCTGCTTTGCTTCGCTATCGGCTGGCTGCTGGGCTATCCGGCGCTCCGCGTGCAGCACCACTATCTGGCCTTCGTCACACTGGCGTTCTCGACGCTCGCCTTTTTGGTGTTCCGAAACGAGGAATGGCTGACGAACGGCATCTACGGCATCAGCAACATCTCGCGCCCGACGATCTTTGGCTTCAGGGCCAACCGACCGCTGGCGTTCTACTATGTATGTCTGGGCTCGCTCGGCATCGTCTCACTGGCGCTGTGGTGGTTGATCCGCTCGCCCTGGGGACGCGCGTTCCAGGCGCTGCGCGAGAACCCTGTTCGCGCGCTGTCGCTCGGGGTCGACACGCGGCATTACACGTTGATGGCCTTCGCCATCGGCTCCTCGCTCGGCGGCGTCGCCGGCGTGCTGTACGCGCCGCTGACCCAATACGTCGATCCGATTCCTTTCGGCCTGTCGCTGTCGCTTGATCTGTTGATGATGGTGATCGTAGGCGGCGCCGGCTTCTTCTTCGGCCCCTTCGTCGGCGCGCTCATCGCGGTGCTGTTGCCCGAGTGGCTGCGGTTTACCGAAGGCTACTATCTGATGCTCTACGCACTCGCCGTCATCGTCCTCTTGATCTACTCGCCGACCGGAATCCTTGGCATCGCCGATCGTATCCTCAACGAACGCCGCACCAAGGCGGCATCGGCCATGCGGGCAGCCGCGCAATCCAAGCTGGAGCAATCCAACCTGGAGACGGCGCGATGACCCCGGTCCTTTCGGTTTCGGACATCCACAAGAACTTCGGCGGCATCAATGCCGTCGACGGGGTGAGCTTCCAGGTCAATGAGGGCGAGATTCTCGGCCTGATCGGTCCGAACGGCTGCGGGAAGTCGACGCTGTTCAACTGCATTCTCGGGCAGCTCACGCCGACGAGCGGCGAAGTGAAGGTCGACGGTCGCGTGACCACGGGAATGCGGCCGTGCGATCTGAACCGGCTCGGCGTCAGTCGGACGTTTCAACTGCTCCAGGTCTTTCCAAAGCTGTCGGTGCGCGAGAACATCATTCTTGCCGGACAGGAGCACCGCGGCAACATGCTCTCGCGGCTGTTCGGCGCGTCGGACGCCGGCGTCGGAGCTGAGGCCGACAAGCTGATCGCGTTCTTCAAGCTGGATCACCTCGCGACCGAGCAGGCCGGCGGTCTCTCCTATGGCCAGCAGAAACTGCTCGATGCGGCGATGGCCTTCATCGCAGGTCCCCGCCTGGTTCTGCTGGATGAACCTGCCGGCGGCGTGAACCTGACGATGCTTGCGGACCTGAAGGATCGCCTGTTCGCGGTCAACCGCGAGCTGGGCGTGACGCTTGTGGTGATCGAGCACAACATGGAGTTCGTGATGTCGCTGTGCTCGCGCGTGATCGTCATGGCGGAAGGCCGGGTGTTGGCCGTGGGCGCGCCCGATCAGGTGCGGGCGGACCCCGCGGTGATCGAAGCCTATCTCGGTCATTGATGCGAGGACGAGCGATGAGCAGGACTATTCTGGACGTGCAAGGCCTGGTCGGCGGCTACGGCAAGATGACCATCCTCAACGGCACGACCTTCAGTGTTCCTGAGGCGACCATCGCCACCATGATCGGACCGAACGGCGCCGGCAAGTCCACGGTCTTCAAGGCGATCTTCGGACTGCTGGCGCTGCGGGAAGGCAGGATCATCTTCGACGGCAAGGACATCACCGGCATGAGCCAGCGTCATTTGTTGAATGCGGGCGTCTGCTATGTGCCGCAAGGTCGCAACATCTTCCCGGAACTGTCTGTCCGCCACAATATCGAGCTCGGTGCGGTTGCTGCGAGGCGCGATCCCGCCGATATCAAGCGACGGATCGAGACGCTGCTCGACCGCTTCCCGGTCCTGCGCAAGAAGGCAAACCAGCAGGCATCGACCTTGTCGGGCGGCGAGCAGAAGCAGCTGGAGATCGTACGCGGCCTTCTGCTCGATCCAAAGCTGATCCTGATCGACGAGCCGTCGATCGGTCTGTCGCCGCTGATGGTGCAGCAGACCTTCGATAGTCTGAAGGAGCTGCGCGCCAAGGGCGTGACCGTGCTGATGGTCGAGCAGAACGCGCGCTCGGCGCTGGAAATATCCGATCTCGGCATCGTGCTCGAATTGGGACGGACGCGGATCATCGATTCCGCGGAGCGCATTCTCAAGGATCCGCGCATCGGACAATTGTTCCTCGGCGGCGCGATGGCGGAGGCCGGTGCATGACAGGAGCACGTGCGACGCCCGAAACAATCGAGGAGTGACTTGATGACCCAGCGTTCCATCGCGACTGTCTCGGTCAGTGGCACGCTCGACGAAAAGCTGCAGGTGATCGCCGCAGCCGGATTCGATGCGGTCGAGATCTTCGAGAACGATTTGCTGGCGTTCGATCGGCCGCCGCGCGAGGTGGCCGCACGGTGCAGGGATCTCGGCCTTTCGATCTGCGCGTTCCAGCCGTTTCGCGACTTTGAAGGTATGCCCGAAGTGGAACGCGCGCGGAATTTCCGCCGCGCCGAGCGCAAGTTCGATCTGATGCAGGAACTCGGCACGGACCTGCTGCTGGTTTGCAGCAACGTCTCGCCCTTGTCGCTCGGCGGAATCGACCGCGCCGCCGCCGATCTGCGCGAACTGGGAGAGCGCGCCGCTTCGCGCGGGCTTCGCATCGGCTTCGAGGCGCTGGCCTGGGGCCGACACATCAACGACTATCGCGATGCGTGGGAGGTCGTGCGTCGCGCCGACCATCCCGCCGTCGGCATCATCCTCGACAGCTTCCATACGCTCGTGCCGGACTTGCCGCTGTCGACGATCCGGTCGATCCCCGGCGACCGCATTTTTCTGATCCAGCTCGCCGACGCGCCGCGGCTCGAACTCGATGTGCTGTCGTGGAGCCGGCATTTTCGCTGCTTCCCGGGGCAGGGCGCGCTGCCTGTCGATGCGTTCATGGACGCCGTTGCCGCGACCGGCTACCGCGGGCCGTTGTCGCTGGAAATCTTCAGCGATCAGCTTCGCGCAGGATCTGCGACCAGCGCAGCCGTCGATGGCTTCCGTTCGCTGTTGCTGCTGCAGGACCAACAGGCGCCACAGTCCGCGGAGCAACTGCCGGCGCATGCGAAAACCAAAGGCGTCGGGTTCATCGAGTTCGCCGTGGATCGGCCGCGCGGCAAGCAACTGACGGACCTGCTGTCGCAACTCGGCTTCCAGCTCAGCGGGAAAACACCGCAGCAAGGCGGTCGAGCACTGGTCCCAGGGCAGCATCGATCTCGTCGTGAACTACGAGTTCGAAGGGCTTCGCGCGCTCCCACTATGCCATGCACGGTTCCGCCGTCTGCGCGCTCGCCATGCAGGTTGACGACGTTGGCCGGACGATGGCGCGGGCGGAAGGCCTGAAGACACCGGTCTTCCGCCAGCCGGTCGGACCGGGAGAGCTGGAGATTCCGGCCGTGCGCACCGTCGGTGGGAGCTTGCTCTACTTCGTGACGGGCCAGGGAGAGAACTGGAGCAGGGATTTTGACACCATCCCGACGCGCGGGGAGGGAGATGGTCTGATGTCCGTCGACCACATCTCCTACGCGATGCCGGATGGGGAGATGCTCTCCTGGGGCCTGTTCTATACCGGCGTGCTCGACCTGAAGCGTTTGCCGCAGCAGGAGGTCGCAGATCCGGTCGGCCTCGTGCACAGTCAGGCCCTCATCAACGACGAGGCAAGCGTCAGGGTCGTGCTGAACGGCTCGACTGCGTCGCGGACCTTGTCGTCGCGGTTTGTCTCGCAGCATTTCGGCGCCGGCGTGCAGCACATCGCCTTTACGTCGAACGACATCTTCGAGACCATCGCACGCATCCGCTCGCGCGGCGTCGCGCTCCTGGATATTCCCGACAACTATTACGACGATCTCGAAGCGAAGTATGAGCTCGAGCCGGCTTTGGCCAAGGCGCTCCGCGCAAATCACGTCCTCTACGATCGAGACGCTGCCGGGGAGTTCTTTCAGGTCTATACGCGCGTGTTCGACGAGCGGTTCTTCTTCGAGATCGTTCAGCGGCGGAACTATTCAGGTTTTGGGGCCGTGAACGCTCCGATACGGCTTGCGGCGCAATATCGCGAAGCCCAGCCGTCGGCGGCGTTGGGTGTCTAGAAACTGATCAGATCAAGCTGGTAAGATCAGCGCCACACTCTGCCTGGCGTCATGCCCGCCGTAGCGCTCCGTGGCTCCAACTTGACAGTACACGGAGTATCAGTACGCTGTCGATCTAAAGCTGGAGGACGCGCACAAAGCCGTCGCAAGAAGGCGGCCACAGGGAGGAGACCATGACGATCGACCGCCGCCGCCTGTCGCTCGGGATCGCCGCCGCGGGCTTCACCGCCATTGCCACGCCGCTCGCCGCTCAACAGCGTGTCGTCCGCCTCATCGTGCCCGCCGCCCCTGGCGGGGCGATCGACGTGATCGGGCGGCTCTATGTGCAGCGTCTGTCCGACCTTCTCGGACAGACCTGGGTCGTTGAGAACAAGTCGGGAGCAAGCAACACACTCGGTGCTGCCGAGGTGGCGCGTGCGGCCCCGGACGGATCGACCTTCCTGACGAACGCCGATATCCAGATCATGGCCCGTCACGTCATGCGAAGCGTATCTTACGACCCGATCGCCGACTTCACACCGATCTCGCGTTTCGCGACTTCGCCGATGATCCTCATCGGCAATCCACGCGAGACGCCTGCTACGCTGGTAGAACTCATCGACGCGCTCAAGGCGCAACCCGATCGCTTCTCATTCGCCAATTCGGCGCTGGGCAGCATGGGGCATCTCGCGACCGAGAGTTTCAAGCGCAGGATCGGTGCCAAGGCGCTGATCGTCAACTATCGCGGCACCGCGCCGGCGATCAACGACGTGCTCGGCGGGCAGGTCGGGCTGATGGTCGCGCCGCTCGGCTCGGCGCTCTCCCACGTCAACGCCGGCACGCTGCGCGCGTTCGCGATCATGAGCCCGCAGCGCAGCGCGCTCCTGCCGAACGTCCCGACGATCGACGAGGCGGGGCTGCCGGGCCTCGACTTCAAGCTATGGTACGGGCTCTGGGGCCCGAAGGGGCTGCCGGCGGAAACGGTGGCGCGCGTCAACGCGGCTGTGCAGACGGCCTCTCGGGAGCCGGCGCTGGTTGAGCGGCTCGTCGCGCTCGGGGCCGAGCCGGTGACGGAGGACGCCGCGAGCTTCGCGCGCTTCATCGACGAGGAGGTGCAGCGCGCCGCCCGCATCGTCCAGGAAGCGGGGATTCGGCCCGAATAGGCCGGGTCAGGGATCGGAGTGTCATTCGTTGATCGAAACGGCAGCGAACTCACATATCTCCACAGGCGAGCAGGGCGGATCCCCTCAGTTCGTCCTGAACCTGCCGGCAAACGGCTTCAGCCGGAGAAGACCCGGCTTGTGACGCATCTCTTTTCAGGAGAGGAAATCGCCCATGTGTCCGCATGACAACCATCCCCACCCCATCGCCGTCAACGCGCCCGATACTGCGAAACCGGGCCCGGCGCCTGACTCAGGGTTGATTGAGGATCTTGTCGTCGCCAACCATATTCTCTTTGACCAGGGCGTCGTCGATGCCTTCGGGCATATCAGTGTTCGCCACGACAAGCGCCCCGACCAATTCCTGCTCGCGCGAAACATGGCGCCAGGTCGTGTGGAGTCCAATGACATCGTTGAATTCACTCTGGACGGCGAGGCGGTAAACGCCGCCGGCCGCAAGGTCTATCTCGAGCGATTTATCCATAGCGAGATCTATCGCAAGCGCCCCGACGTCATGTCGGTCGTGCATAGTCATTCGCATTCCGTGGTGCCCTTAAGCGTCGTTAAAGGCGTGCGGCTGCAGGCTATCTTCCATATGGCCGGCTTTGTCGGGCAGGGTGCTCCGGTCTTCGAGATCCGGGAGGCGGGGGGCGATACGACCGACCTCCTCATCAGTAATAATCATCTCGGTCGCGCGTTAGCCGATCATTTTGTGGGCCACGACATCGTGCTGATGCGAGGTCACGGCTCTACGGTCGTCGGAGGCTCAATTCAGCAGGCGGTCTACCGTGCCATCTATGCCGAGCTCAATGCTCGCTATCAGCTCCAGGCAATGCAGCTCGGCGGCGAAATCACCTTCCTGTCGGAAGGCGAGAGCCTTGCCTGCGTGCAGAACATCGAGGGGCAGGTGCAGCGTCCTTGGGACCTTTGGGTCGAACAGGCCCGGGCGAAGCGAAATACACAGACGCGCTAAGCTGCGTTAAAGCGTGATGAGATCAGCTTGGTTCAGCGCATCCACACTCTTCAGTGTCGTCCCCATAGCCGTTCGAAGAACGGCGTCGCTTCGCTCGCCCGTAGCCGTTCGAAGAACGGCGTCGCTTCGCTCGCCTATGGAAAGCGGGGACCCATACCCTCCGAGCTCGTGAAGGCCACTGGCGCTCGTCGACTTCCGAGCCGGCACGGCGTATGGGTCCCCGCTTTCGCGAGGACGACCCTGAAAGGACCGCAGCGATCGGGGCAACTTGAACTCATCACGCTCTAGCGGCTTGGCGGAGTTTGTTAAAGACGTCGAAGCAGCGCGCCGACTGCAACGGATCAAGTCGTGCTTTGCTCCGACGAAAGCCCGGTGCCGCCATAGAGCCAGGCGAGGTGGCCGTAATAGTCTTCCGACGTCTTCGCGCTCATGATCGCGTTGCGCACGAGGGCATGCGCGCCGGACGGGTGATAGATGTGCTCGCCGATGGCGCGTGACTGCAGCTGCACGTGCGCGGTGCGGATGAGGCGTTGCGTCGTGTAGGACGCAAGCGCGCGCTCGGCGTCGTTGGGCTGGTGCGCGAGACAGTGGGACAGGCACACCGCGTCCTCGAGCGCCATGCAGGCGCCTTGCGCGAAATATTGCAGCATCGGATGCGCGGCGTCGCCGAGCAGGGCCACGCGGCCGTCCACCCAGCGCTCGACCGGATCGCGGTCGCACAGCACCCAGAGCTTCCAGTCCTTGCCGTGCCTGATGATGCTCTGCG
Organism: uncultured Alphaproteobacteria bacterium; assembly: GCA_963757845.1. Classification (GTDB taxonomy): domain Bacteria; phylum Pseudomonadota; class Alphaproteobacteria; order Rhizobiales; family Xanthobacteraceae; genus P52-10. Next base: position 161,578 of record CAVWTB010000007.1, on the reverse strand, counting down.
CGCGTTCGTGGATATGCCGAAAGCCCCGCATCACCTCGTCTTCGGACACCGGCTTGCCGGCGACCGGCTCGGGCGCATCGTTGTGACAGGTCACGACCAGGTTGAAGACTTTCCAGCCTGAGAGCGGATAATGAACGAGGTGGCATTTCGGACCGGCCCACAGTGTGGCGGCGTTCCAGCGCAGATCCTCCGGCATCTGCTCGGTGGGAATGACCGAACGGTAGGTCGTATGACCGGACACGCGCGGCGCTCCGTCGCCCACGACCTGCTTGCGCACATTCGACCACAGCCCGTCGGCGCCGATCAGCATCGATCCCGTCACGCGTTCGCCCGAAGCAAGGCGCGCGGTGACCGATGTGCCATCCTGATCGTAGCCCAGGACCTCGCTGCGGACGCGCAACTCGACCAGCGGGTGAGCCTGGCAGCCTTTGAGAAACACGCCGTGCAGATCGCCGCGATGTACGACGGCATAGGGATTGCCGAAGCGGGTGCGGAACGCCTCACCGAGATCGACGTGGGCAATCTCCTGCGCGGTCATCGCATCCATCAGCCGCAACTGGTCGATATAGACCGCCATGGAACGGGCGGCTTCGCCGACGCCGAGGTAGTCGAAGGCGTGAAACGCGTTGGGTCCAAGCTGAATGCCCGCGCCGATTTCGCCCAGCGACGCGGCCTTCTCCAGCACGATGCTGGGGATGCCCTTCTGCGCGAGGCCGATCGCGGCGGCAAGGCCGCCGATGCCGCCGCCCGCGATCAGCACGGGTTTCGCGCGGTCCGGTGCAGCCATGTCGTGCCTCCCTCTCGCGCAGTTCGAAATTAGGCCTAGCCCGTCTTGTTGAAGTGCTCGATCGCGTCCTCGGCGCGCAACGGCACGCGTGAAACTTCGTTGTTGAGGTCGACCAGGCGGACGAGCAATTCCATCAGCGTCTTGCGCTCTGCGGGCTTAAGCGGGGCGAGCATGCGGTCCTGGGCGCGATCGACCGCCGCGATGACCTTCTGCAGCAGCGACCTGCCGACCGCGGTCAGGTGCAGCGACTTCACGCGGCGGTCCGCGGCGCTCGGACGCCGCTCGATATATTTCTTCGCTTCGAGGCGCTCGATCACGCTGCCCAGCGTCGAGCGATCGAACGCGATCACCAGCGACAGCCGCGTGGCGTCGATCCCCGGATGGGTGCGGATGGCGACGAGCGCAGCGTACTGCACCGGCGTCAGATCGAAATCCTTGCACTCCTCGACGAAGATCGAGACGGCGATCTGCTGCATGCGCCGGAACAGGTAGCCCGGCTTGGTGTAGACGTCGTCCATGGTGATGGGGTGCCGGCTATTCGGCATCGATCTGTCGCTCCGGCGCAGCATCGGCAAAGGCTTTCAGCGACCGTGCCGCGGTCTCGGCCGCCATCAGGCGCGGAAAGTCCTCAAGGCGAACGCCGAACCGCCGCGCATTGGCAAGCTGCGGTACGAGGCAAACGTCCGCGAGCGTCGGCGCCGCGCCGAAACAGAACGGCCCGCCTTGATCGGCGATCAACCTCTCGCAGGCTTCGAGCCCGTCCCGGTTCACCCATGCTGCCCAGCCGGTAACATCGTCCTCGGCATGCCCAAGCTGCCGCAGGCGCGCGAGAATTTTCAAGTTCTGGACGGGATGGATGTCACAGGCGATCGCAAGTGCGAAGGCGCGCACGCGCGCACGCTGCAACGCATCGGACGGCAGCAGCGGCTGGCTCGGGATGGGTCTCGTCCAGCCATTCGATGATCGCAAGTGATTGCGTCAGCGCGTTACCGGCGTCGTCGATCAGGGTGGGAACCAGGCCTTGCGGATTCAGCGCGAGATAAGGCGGGTCGCGCTGCTCGCCCTTGCGCAGGTGATGGGACAGGTGCTCGGCCGCCAGGCCCTTGAGATTCAGGGCGATGCGGACCCGGTAGCTGGCGCTGCTGCGGAAATAGCCGTGCAGTTTCAAAGGCCGTCCTCCCGTTGTGATCTCGCCATTGTTCTCGCGCTACATCGGCGAGATTGACAGTACACATTCGTTCAGTATGCTGTCAAATTATAAGGAACAAACCGGAGGAACGCCATGGACCATCCAGTCGCGAAAACTGCGGAGCGCGAAGCGTTCTATCGCAAGATCGACGGTGAAAATCTTACCGCACTCTGGAACGTGATGGGCGACCTGATCACGCCGGAGCCGAAGAGTGCGTGTCGCCCCTATCTGTGGCGTTTCGACGCGATCCGAGCCCACATGATGGAGGCTGGAAAGCTCATCACCGCCAAGGAAGCCGAGCGGCGCGTGCTCATCCTGGAAAATCCCGGGCTGCGCGGACAGTCGAAGGCCACGACGTCGCTCTATGCCGGCATACAGCTGGTGATGCCTGGCGAGGTCGCGCCGGCCCACCGCCACAGCCAGTCGGCGCTGCGTTTCATTCTGGAAGGAAAGGGCGCTCACACTGCCGTCGACGGCGAACGCACGAAGATGCAGCCGGGCGATTTCGTGATCACGCCGTCGATGACCTGGCATGATCACGGCAACGAGACGGACGAGCCGATGTTCTGGCTCGACGGGCTGGATATTCCGCTGGTGCAGTTTTTCGACGCGTCATTCGCCGAGGGGCTCACCGAAGACGAACAGCCGATCACGCGCCCCGCCGGCGACAGTTTTGCGCGCCACGGTCACAACCTTCTGCCCGTCGATTTCAAGGGCAGGTCGAAGACTTCGCCCGTCTTCAACTATCCCTACGAACACACCCGCCAAGCGCTTGAGACGGCCAAGAAATCAAGCCAATGGGATCCCTGCCACGGCCTGAAGTTGCGCTACACCAATCCGGCGAGCGGCGACTTCGCCATGCCGACCATCGGCACCTTCATCCAGCTGTTGCCGAAAGCCTTCAAGACCGCGCGCTATCGCTCGACAGATGCCACTGTTTTTGCGGTGGTTGAAGGCCGCGGCCGCTCGCGGATCGGCGAGCAGGTGTTCGAGTGGGGACCGCGCGACATTTTCGTCGTGCCGAGCTGGCAGTGGGTGACGCACGAGGCGGACGACGAGGCCGTGCTGTTCAGCTTCTCCGACCGGCCCGTACAGCAGAAACTTGATCTCTTCCGCGAAGATCGCGGCAACGCTTGAACGGTGACCATGTCCCAGTTTGTGTTTGCGCCGCCGGCGCCTGCTTCCGTTGCCATCGCCAATGAGGCGGTGCGCTTTCCGGTTCGCCGCATCTTCTGCGTCGGCCGGAACTATGCCGCCCATGCCCGCGAGATGGGGAAGGACCCGGACCGCGAGCCGCCGTTCTTCTTCACCAAGCCGGCGGACGCGGTGGTCGACAGCGGCGCGCAAGTTCCTTATCCGCCGGAGACCTCCAACTTTCACTACGAGATCGAACTGATCGTGGCGATCGGACGTGAGGGCTTCAACGTGGATCGCGCGGCCGCGCTCGACCATGTCTTTGCCTATGGCGTCGGCATCGACCTCACGCGCCGCGATCTGCAGTTCGAGGCGCGCGACAAGGGGCGGCCATGGGATTGGGGCAAGGCGTTCGACAACTCGGCGCCGATCGCGCCGCTGCATCGGGTGACCTCGGTTGGTCATCCGGCGAAGGGCAGGATCTGGCTCGCCGTCAACGACGCGGTGAAGCAGGATGCCGATCTCGCCGAGCTGATCTGGCCGGTGCCGGACATCATCGCCATCCTGTCGCGCTCGATGGTGCTCAAGCCGGGCGATCTGATCATGACCGGGCACGCCGGCCGGTGTCGGCGCCATCGGCGTGGGCGATCGGGTTACCGGCGGGATCGATGGTCTCGGAACCATCGAGATCGCCATCGCACCGTCCGCTGCAAATTCTTGACGAGGGACCCGCCTGCATTATAATGCATATGAAGACCGCCCCGAGCGCCGATAAAGAAGCACAATAGCGGGCGGACACGAGAGAGGGACATGGCTCAAGCTGCAACGGCTTCCGCAGGTGCGGGCCGCTCGGCGGATACGTTGACATCCGCAGCGGAAATTCCGCGCGACTACAATTTTGCTGCCGACATCCTCGGGCGCAATCTCGCGGCGGGCCGCGCGAACAAGCCCGTGTTCATCGACGAGCGTGGCAGCTGGACCTATGGACAGCTGAACGAGCGGGTGAACCGGTTCGGCGCGGCGCTCCGTGCAAAGGGACTTCGGCGCGAAGAGCGCATCCTTCTCTGTCTCCTCGACACGATCGACTTTCCAACCGCCTTTCTCGGCGCGCTGAAGGCCGGCGTCGTTGCGATCCCGGTCAATACGCTGATGACCGAGGCGGACTATGCCTTCATGCTCGCCAACAGCCGCGCGCGCATGCTGGTCGTGTCGGAAGCGCTCTATCCCAGGTTCGAAAAGATCATCGCAGCGTGCCCCGACCTCGATCACGTTGTGGTTTCGGGCGACAACGCCCACGGTCACGATCGGCTCGAAGACCTGCTCGCCGCGGCCCCAGCGGAGGACTACACGGCGCCGACCACGCGCGACGATATCGCTTTCTGGCTTTACACGTCGGGTTCGACCGGGCGGCCAAAGGGCGCGGTGCATCTGCATGCGAGCCTGCGGCTGACGAACGATCTGTATGGCGGGCCGGTTCTCGGCCTCAACGAAAACGACGTCTGCTACTCGGTTGCGAAATTCTTCTTTGCCTACGGTCTCGGCAATGCGCTGACATTTCCGATGTCGGTGGGGGCGACGACCGTGCTGCTGGCCGACCGTCCGACGCCGGACAGCGTCGCCGCCCTGCTGCGCAAGCACCCCATCACCGTGTTCTATGGCGTACCGACGTTTTACGCAGGCTTCCTCGCCAGCGCGGCCGCGCCGGAAGGCGTGCCGTCAAATTCCGCCGCTGCGTTTCCGCCGGCGAAGCCCTGCCGAGCGAGGTCGGCCGGCGCTGGAACGAGCGTTACGGCTGCGACATTCTCGATGGTATCGGCTCGACGGAGATGCTGCACATCTTCCTGTCCAATCGCGCAGGCGAGGTGAAGTACGGCACCACCGGCAAACCTTTACCCGGCTACGAGCTGAAGCTCGTCGATGAAAACGGAATGCCGGTACCGGCGGGCGAGATGGGCGAGTTGCTCATTCGGGGTCCTTCGAGCGCGATCATGTACTGGAATAACCGGGAGCAGTCCCGCCGCACCTTCATGGGCGAGTGGACGCGATCCGGTGACAAATACCGCCAGGACGAGGACGGCTACTACGTCTATTGCGGGCGCAACGACGACATGCTGAAGGTGTCCGGCATCTATGTATCGCCTTTCGAGGTCGAGGCGGCGCTGCAGACCCATGCGTCCGTGCTCGAATGCGCTGTCGTCCCGTGGCTCGACAGCGACGGCCTGGTCAAGCCGAAGGCATTTGTCGTGCTGAAATCGTCCGGAGCCGGTGCTTCCGAGGAGCTCGCCAGCTCGCTGAAGGAGCACGTGAAGACCGTTCTCGCGCCATTCAAGTATCCGCGCTGGATCGAGTTCCGCGACGAATTGCCGAAGACTGCGACGGGGAAAATCCAGCGCTTCAAGTTGCGCGCCGAAGGGCCAAAACAATGAGCAGAGAGCCCGCCGCGGTCGCGAGCGCGACGCGCCGACTTGGACAATTCGAACCAATCGACTGCAGGATTCGAACAAACCGCCGCGCAGCTCCGGTTGCGGCGCTTTCGCCACTTGGCAGCTTCGAGCAGAATTGCTTGGGTGCCACACTGTCCTTGAAGGGAGGGGACCAATGATGAAGACGTCGCTTCTGTCCGCCTGTGCCATCCTTGCGCTGGCGACTGCTCCGGCCGTCGCCCAGACCAAGACCGTCAAGATCGGCTTCGTGTCGACCTTCAGCGGTCCGACCGCGACGATCGGCAACGATATGCGCAACTCGTTCGAGCTCGCGCTCGATCATCTCGGCCGCAAGATCGGCGGGCTGCCGGTCGAGGTCATCTATGAAGACGACCAGCAGAAGCCCGATGTCGGCAAACAGAAGACCCAGAAGCTCGTCGAGTCGGACAAGGTCAACTTCGTCGTCGGCTATATCTGGTCGAACGTGCTGCTGGCTTCGGCGAAGCCGGTAACCGACGCGAAGACCTTCCTGATCAGTTCCAACGCCGGTCCGTCGCAGATGGCCGGCGAACTCTGCTCCGAGTATTTCTTCTCGACCTCCTGGCAGAACGACCAGACGCCCATGGCCATGGGCGAGTACATGAACCAGAAGGGTGTGAAGAGCGTGTACCTGATCGGGCCGAACTACGCGGCCGGACGCGACATGCTTGCCGGCGTGCGGGCCACCTTCAAGGGCAAGATCGTCGACGAGGACCTCACCAAGTGGCCCGACCAGCTCGACTTCTCGGCGGAACTGTCGAAGGCGCGCGCCGCGAAACCCGATGCGATCTTCGTCTTCTATCCGGGCGCTGCCGGCGTGCAGTTCCTCAATCAATATGCGCAATCCGGCCTCAAGGGTCAGATCCCGCTCTATACCGCCTTCACCATCGACGAGATCACCTTGCCGCTGCAGAAGGACAACGCGCTCGGCGTTCCCGGCGCGCAGGAGTGGGTCAATGACCTGCCCAACGAGCAGAACAAGAAGTTCGTCACCGACTATCGCGCCAAGTACACCGGCCTGCGGCCGACGTTCTATGGCGCGCAGACCTACGACGCCGCGCTCCTGATCAATTCGGCGGTCACCGCCGTGAAGGGCGATCTCGACAAGAAGGACGCGATGCGCGACGAGATGCGCAAGGCGAACTTCAAGTCGGTGCGCGGTCCGTTCAAGTACGGCAACAACCACATCCCGATCCAGAACTTCTACCTGCAGGACGTGGTCAAGGACGACAAGGGCGAGCTGTCGCTGAAGACGGTCGCGACCATCGTCAAGGACAGCCAGGACCGCTTCGCCAGCAAGTGTCCGATGAAGTGGTGATCGCATCATCCGGCGCGGCCGCACGGTCGCGCCGGACCGATCATCGTCACGGCGGCAACAGCGAACACGCAAGGGGCGCAGGCTGCAGAGGTCTGCGAGGGGACGCGCGCAGCATGGTTCTTTTCATCGAACAGTGCCTGAATGGACTGCAGTTCGGGTTATTGCTGTTCTTGCTTGCGGCGGGTCTGACGCTCGTCTTCGGCATCATGGATCTGGTCAACCTGGCGCACGGCTCCCTCTACATGCTGGGCGCCTATTTCGCCGCGACCTTCGCGGCGCTGACCGGCAGCTTCGTCCTCGGAGCCATGCTTGCGCTTGCGGCCACGCTCGTGGTCGGCATGGCCGTCGAAGTGATCGCGATAAGACGGCTCTACGGCCGCGACCACCTCGATCATGTGCTTGGCACCTTCGGACTGATCCTGTTCTTCAATGAACTCGTGCGCCTGGTGTGGGGACCGGCGGGGCGGACGCTGCCGTTGCCGGACTGGCTCAGCACATCGGTGCAGATCTTCCCCGGCGTCTATTACCCCACCTATCGCTTCACGATCATCTTCGTCGCGCTGGCCGTAGCGCTGGCCCTTTATGTTGTCGTGATGCGGACGCGCATCGGCATGCTGGTGCGCGCGGGCGCATCCAATCGCGAGATGATCGGTGCGCTCGGCATCAACATCAAGCTGCTCTACACCTTCGTGTTCGGGGCGGGAGCCGCGCTCGCAGGCCTCGCCGGCTTGATGCAGACGCCGATCCTGACGGCGTCGATCGGCATGGGCGAGAATATCCTGATCGTCGCCTTCGTGGTGATCATCATCGGCGGGATCGGCTCGATCCGGGGCGCGTTCGTTGCCTCGATCTTCGTCGGATCTCATCGATACGGTCGGGCGCGCATTTCTGCCGGCGCTGCTGAAACTGTTCCTCACGCCCGCGGCGGCCTCGGCGGCGGGCCCGGCGCTGTCGTCGATGCTGATCTACCTCTTGATGGCGATCATTCTGATCGTGCGGCCCGAAGGCCTTTTCCCCGCGGCCAATCGATGACATCCCACATCACCTTGCGCAACATCGTCGTGGCGGCGTTGCTCGTCATGCTCGCGCTCGTGCCGCCTTACAGCGCATGGATCGGCAACAACTTCGTGATGATCCTGTTCACGCGGATCGTCATCCTCGCGATCGCTGCCGTCAGCCTCAATCTCATTATGGGCTACGGCGGCATGGTGAGTTTCGGCCACGCGGCCTATCTCGGGATCGGCGGCTATGTCGTCGGCATCCTCGCCTATGAGGGCGTCCCGTCGGGCTTCGTGCAATGGCCCCTCGCGCTGATCGTCTCCGGCCTGTTCGCGCTTCTGATCGGCGCGCTGTCGCTCAGAACACGCGGCGTGTATTTCATCATGATCACGCTCGCCTTCGCGCAGATGATCTACTACGTCGCGGTCAGTCTCAACCGCTATGGCGCCGACGACGGACTGACGATCTACCGGCGCAGCCAGTTTGCCGGGCTCGTCAATCTCGAGAACAAGGCGGTCTTCTACTACGTCTGCTTCGCGCTGCTGCTGCTCGTGATCGTCATCGTCTGGCGGCTTTCGAATTCCCGCTTCGGCATGGTGATCCGCGGCGCGAAATCGAACGAACGACGCATGCGCGCCATCGGCTTTCCGACCTTCCGCTATCGCCTGACCTGCTTCGCCATCGCCGGCGTCATTTGCGGACTGTCCGGCGCGCTGCTCGCCAACCACACCGAGTTCATCAGTCCGGCGGCCATGCACTGGACCCGCTCGGGCGATCTCATCGTCATGGTGGTGCTGGGCGGCATGGGCTCGCTGTTCGGACCGGTGATCGGCGCCGTGGCATTCCTCCTGCTCGAGGAGGTGCTGTCCGCGCTGACCGAATATTGGCAGATCATCTTTGGTCCGCTGCTGCTTGGCGTCGTGCTGTACGCGCGCGGTGGCATCGACGGGTTGCTCGCGGGGGCGAAACGTGGCTGAGCCGCTGCTGCAGGTCGAGAATTTGAGCAAGCGCTTCGGCGGCATCGTCGCCTCCGACAACATCACGCTGTCGGTGAGCAAGGGTGAGCTGCACGCCATCATCGGCCCGAACGGCGCCGGCAAGACGACCCTCATCAGTCAGCTGACCGGCGAGTTGACCCCGAATGCAGGCCGCGTCCACTTCGCGGGCGAGGACATCACCGCCATGCCGCCGTGGCGGCGCAGCCTGCAGGGACTCGCGCGCTCGTTCCAGATCACCTCGGTCTTCCCCGACCTGACCGTGCTCGACAATGTCGCGCTGGCGGTGCAGGCGCATGCCGGTCACTCGTTTCAGTTCTGGAAGAACTCGCGCAAGGACGCGAGCATCCGCGAGCCTGCGCGCGCGGCACTCTCGCATGTCGGCCTGACCGGGCGCGAGGACACCGTCGTTTCCCGCATGAGCCACGGCGAGCACCGGCAGCTGGAAATCGCCATGGCGCTTGCGACCAAACCGCGGATGCTGCTGCTGGACGAACCGATGGCAGGCATGGGACCGGACGAATCCGCGCGCCTCGTCAAGCTGCTCAAGGAGCTGAAGCAGGAGTACACCATCCTTCTGATCGAGCACGACATGGAGGCGGTGTTCGCGCTCGCCGACAGGATTTCGGTGCTGGTCTATGGCCGCGTCATCGCTTCAGGTTTGCCGGACGACATTCGCAACGACGCCGAGGTGAGGCGCGCCTATCTCGGCGAAGGGAAGCGGGCGAGCCATGTCTGACCCCGCAATGTCTGATGCTACGGCAAACGGCGGCAAGCTCCTCGAAGTGGACGGCATCGAGACCAGCTACGGCCTCAGCCAGGTGCTGTTCAAGCTTTCGCTCGACATCGGCCCCGGCGAGATGGTGACGCTGATGGGCCGCAACGGCATGGGCAAGACCACGACCATCCGCTCGATCCTGGGGCTGACGCAGGCGCGTGCCGGCTCGATCCGCTTCCGGGGCACGGAGATCCGCCAGCAACCGTCCTATCGCATCGCGCAACTCGGCATCGGTCTCGTGCCTGAAGGCCGGCAGATCTTTCCGAACTTGACCGCGCGCGAAAATCTCGTCGCCGCGGCGGCCAATCGCCTCGGTGCGAAGGATCCCTGGACGCTCGAAAAGGTCTGCGATCTGTTCCCGCGCGTCGGCGAGCGGCTCACCAGCATGGGCAATCTGCTCTCCGGCGGCGAGCAGCAGATGCTCGCGATCGGGCGTGCGCTGATGACGAACCCGCAGCTGGTCATCCTCGATGAGGCGACCGAAGGTCTGGCGCCGCTGATCCGCGAGGACATCTGGCGCTGCCTGGCGAAGCTGAAGGCGGAAGGCCAGGCCGTGCTCGTCGTCGACAAGAACGTCGACGTCCTGACCGAGATTGCCGACCGGCATTACATCATCGAGCGGGGCTGCGTGGTGTGGACAGGCAGCTCCGCAGAGCTTGTCGCTGCGCCCGACGTCGGACATCGTTACTTGGGCATTTGACGCTTGGGTCTTTAAGGCTTGGGCATTTGACCCGGGGCATTCTGAACAGCCGGTCCGTTTTTTGGAATCCGTTTATGTTTGCCGCTTTGGGCCTTGCGCCGCGGCCGACATGAACTATCCTGCACATGGATATCATTAAGGACATTACGTGGCCCAGACGCGAGCTAAGAAGCGGGAAAAGGCTGGCGTAGCGGCCGATCTCAGCCCCTCGACAGACGCAGCAACCCGGAACTTTGCCGCCGAGGTGGGGAAGCTGGTGCGTCGGAGCCGCGCCCGGCGTGGCGTCACGCGCCGCCAGCTCGCTGTGGAATCAGGCATTTCCGAACGGTATCTCGCCCAGATCGAAGGCGGGCAGGGCAACCCCTCGGTGATCGTGCTCCGGGCGATCGCCCAGGCGATGGAAATGCACATCACGGCGCTGCTGCCGGCCGGCGGCAAGCGGAACGAGGCGCTGGCGCGCATCAACGATCTGCTCGGGCGGCTGGACGCGTCGGAACTGCCGTCGATTGCGCAGGTGATCGAACAGCGCATCGTCGAGGGTGCGGCCTCCGAGCGCGCGCAGCGGATCGCCCTGGTCGGCCTGCGCGGCGCCGGCAAGACGACACTCGGCGAGATGCTTGCCAAGCGGTTGAACTGGCCGTTCGTGGAAATGAATCGCGCGATCGAGCACGAATACGGCGCCAGCGTTTCGATGCTGATGGACATGTCGGGCGTGTCGGCGTTTCGCCGCTACGAGCGGGCCGCGCTCGAGAAAGTGATCGCCGAGCATGACAAGGTGGTGATAGCGACGGCGGGCGGCATCGTCTCCAACCCTGACACTTACGCGCTGCTGTTGCGCCGCGCGCATACCGTCTGGGTCAAGGCCGCGCCGCAGGAGCACATGAGCCGCGTCATCGCGCAGGGCGACTTCCGCCCGATGGCGGAAAATCGCGCGGCGATGGCGGATCTCGTCGCTATCCTGGAAGCGCGCAGCGCCGACTACGCGCAGTCTGAGGCCCAGCTCGATACGGCCGGCGAGAAGATCGAGCAGAGCCTGTCGAAGCTGATGAAGCTCGTGCAGGAGTGGACGTGATGCAGAAGCTGCAGGATCAGGGTTTTCTCGATATCGACGGCACGCAGCTCGAATACCGCATGATCGGCCCGCGCCCGAACGAGGCGCCGACGCTCGTGCTGCTGCACGAAGGCCTCGGCTCCGTCGCCATGTGGAACAGCTTTCCCGACCAGCTTGCCGCTGCGACCGGCTGCGGCGTGTTCGCCTATTCGCGCGCAGGCTACGGCCAATCGAGCCCGGTCGAGCTGCCGCGGCCGATCAGCTACATGGACGACGAGGCGCGCCGGACGCTGCCGCAGGTGTTGTCGGCGATCGGCTTTCGGCGCGGCCTTCTCGTCGGCCACAGCGACGGCGCATCGATCGCAACGATCTATGCCGGCAGCATTCAGGACCATCGCGTGCGCGGCCTCGTGCTGATGGCGCCGCACTTTTTCGTCGAGGATGTCAGCATCGCCTCGATCGCAGAGGCAAAGCGCGCTTATGCCGAGACCGACCTGCGCGAGCGGCTCGCGAAATACCATGCCGATGTCGATAACGCATTTCGCGGCTGGAACGACGTGTGGCTCGATCCTGGCTTCCGCGCCTGGGACATCTCCGAAGCGCTTGCCTATATCCGCGTACCGATCCTGATCGTCCAGGGTGAGCAGGACCAATACGGTACGACGCGCCAGATCGAGGTGGCGCAGGAGGAGTGCTACTGCCCGGTGGAGGTCGCGCTGCTGCGCAACGCGCGCCATTCACCCTATCGCGAAGCGCCCGATGAGACGCAGGGCGCGGTGGTCGAATTCGCCGACCGCATCCTGCGCGTCCATGCCGAAGCCGCCTCTGCCGCATAGCCGGATCGCGTCTGAGGCAATGCTGGGCGCGAGCGGCGCCTGCATGAGATTTGCGCCCGACTTTCGAGCGTTATCGCCGATGTTTCGCGACTGCATCCGGATGGGTGAGGGCCCCTGACATGAAAAACAATTGGACAATCCCGCAACATGCATTATAGTGCATGCAAGGTCGGTCCCCGAGGCAGCCAGCCGGAGCGGACCGGAACGTCAACCACATGAGAGGGATGGCAACGCAGCGATGGCTGACGCAGCACGCAAACTCGCCAACGGCGCAACCAGCATCAGCTTTCAGACGGACCCGTCGCGGTACCGGCACTGGAAGCTCGACATCGACGGTGAAGTCGCGACGCTCCGGATGGACGTCGACGAGAAGGGCGGCCTCTACGAAGGCTACGAGCTCAAGCTCAACTCCTACGATCTCGGCGTCGACATCGAGCTCGCGGACGCGCTGCAGCGGCTGCGTTTCGAGCATCCCGCCGTCAAGGTCATTCTGCTGCGCTCGGGCAAGCCGCGCGTCTTCTGCGCCGGCGCCAACATCCGCATGCTGGCGGGCGCGACCCATGCCGACAAGGTGAACTTCTGCAAGTTCACCAACGAGACCCGCAACGGCATGGAGGATTCGAGCGAGTTCTCGAGTCAGAAGACGATCTGCGTCGTGACCGGCGCCTGCGCCGGCGGCGGCTACGAGCTGGCGCTTGCGGCCGACCACATCATGCTCGTCGACGACGGCTCGTCGACCGTCGCGCTGCCCGAATTGCCGCTGCTCGCCGTGCTGCCCGGCACCGGCGGGCTGACGCGCGTCACCGACAAGCGAAAGGTCCGCCGCGATCACGCCGATGTCTTCTGCACGACGGAAGAGGGCGTCAAAGGCAAGCGGGCGGTCGAGTGGCGGCTGGTCGACGAGATCGTGCCGAACACCAAGCTCGAGGATGCCGTGAAGCAGCGCGCGCTGGATTTCGCGCAGAAATCCGACCGTCCGGCGGACGCGGCGGGGATCAAGCTCACACCGCTCAAGCGTCTGGCGACGTCTGGCGGCATGGATTACAGCTCGGTCTCGATGAAGATCGATCGCGCCGCGCGACAGGCGACGATCACATTGCGCGGACCCGACAAGCCGCCGCCGGCCACCGTCGACGAGATGGTCGCCCAAGGCGCCGAGTTCTGGCCGCTGCGCATCGCGCGGGAGCTCGATGACGCGATCCTCGAGCTTCGCACCAACGAGCCGGACATTGCCGTCGTGATCTTCAAATCCTCGGGCGAGCCGGAGCAGGTTCTTGCCTACGACCGGTTCCTCGATGAACAGAAGAGTCATTGGCTCGCGCGCGAGATCCGCCTTTACTGGAAGCGCCTGCTCAAGCGCGTCGATCTTACCTCGCGCAGCCTTGTGGCCATCATCGAGCCCGGCTCGTGCTTTGCCGGTACGCTCGCCGAGATCGCGCTCGCATGCGACCGCTCCTACATGCTGATCGGCCAGTTGAACGGCGGCAACGTGCCGCCTGCGACGATCACGCTGCATGATGCGAATTTCGGCGCCTATCCGATGCCGAACGGGCTGTCGCGCCTGGCAAGCCGCTTCCTTGATGATGAAGCGGCTCTGGCGGCTGCGCGTGACAAGGTCGGCACGGCGCTGGATGCCGAGCAAGCCGAGGAGCTCGGGCTTGTCACCTTTGCGTTCGACGACATCGACTGGGAGGACGAGATCCGCATCTTCCTCGAAGAACGCGCAAGCTTCTCTCCCGATGCGCTCACCGGCATGGAAGCCAACCTGCGCTTCGGCGGACCCGAGACGATGGAATCGAAGATCTTTGCGCGCCTGACCGCCTGGCAGAACTGGATCTTCCAGCGGCCGAACGCGGTCGGCGAGGAAGGCGCATTGCGCCGCTACGGCACGGGCCAGAAGCCGGTGTTCGACGTGCGGCGCGTCTGACAATGAGCGAATAGCGAATGGCGAATAGGGAGTAGTGAAAACTCTCACGCCACGTCGCCATTCGATCGCCAACCATTCGCTATTCGCCATTCGCCAATTCAAGGAGTATCCCATGAACCTCATGAACGTCGATTACTCAACGCGCATTCCCAACAATGTCGGCCTGACGGAAGACCCTCGCGTCTTGAAGGCGCTGGAGACCTGGCATCCGGGCTACCTCGACTGGTGGAAGGACATGGGACCGGAGGGCTTTCAGGAATCGCTCGTCTATCTCCGCACCGCTGTGTCCGTCGATCCGAAGGGCTGGGCGAAGTTCGATTATGTGCGCATGCCGGAATATCGCTGGGGCATCCTGCTTGCGCCGGCGGAAGAGGACCGCAAGGTGCCGTTCGGCCAGCACTACGGTGAGACGGCCTGGCAGGAGGTGCCCGGTGAGCACCGCGCCATGCTGCGCCGCCTGATCGTGATCCAGGGCGACACCGAGCCCGCGTCCGTCGAGCAGCAGCGTCATCTCGGCAAGACAGCGCCCTCGCTCTACGACATGCGCAACCTGTTCCAGGTCAACGTGGAGGAGGGGCGGCACCTGTGGGCGATGGTCTATCTGCTGCAGAAGTATTTCGGCCGCGACGGCCGCGAGGAGGCTGACGACTTGCTGCGCCGCCGGTCCGGCTCGGAGAATTCGCCGCGCATGCTCGGCGCGTTCAACGAGGCGACGCCCGACTGGCTGTCGTTCTTCATGTTCACCTTCTTCACCGATCGCGACGGCAAGATGCAGCTCGAAAGCCTGGCGCAGTCGGGCTTCGATCCGCTGTCGCGCACCTGCCGTTTCATGCTGACCGAGGAAGCGCATCACATGTTCGTCGGCGAGACGGGCATCGGCCGCACCATCCAGCGGACCTGTGAGGCCATGAAGGCGGCCGGCATCGAGGATCCGAGCGAAATCAGCAAGATCCGTGCGCTCGGCGTCATTGATCTGCCGACCATCCAGAAGAAGCTGAACCTGCACTACTCGCTGTCGCTCGACCTGTTCGGCTCGGAGGTCTCGACCAACGCGGCCAACGCGTTCAATGCCGGCATCAAGGGCCGCTTCCAGGAGACGAAGATCCAGGACGACCACCGGCTGACGAGCGACATTTACCCGGTGCTGAAGCTGGTCGACGGCGAGATCAAGCGCGTCGACGAGCCGGCGCTCACCGCACTCAACATGCGCCTGCGCGATGATTACACCAACGACTGCGCCAAGGGTGTCGAGCGCTGGAACAAGATCATCGAAAAGACCGGCGTGCAGTTCAAGCTGGAGTTGCCGCATGTCGCCTTCCACCGCCAGATCGGCGAGTTCAAGGCGATCGAGGCTTCGCCGACAGGCGAACTGCTGGATGACGCGAAGTGGGGCAAGCAGCAGGACCTGTGGCTGCCGACGAAGGAGGACGGCGACTTCATTGCCGAGCTGATGACGCCTGTGAACGAGACGGGCAAATTCGCGAGCTGGATCGCGGCGCCGAAGGTCGGCATCGACAACAAGCCCGGCGATTTCGAGTATGTGAAGATCGCGGCGTAGAGCATGATCCGGAAAAGTGGATGCCGGTTTTCCGAAAAGATCATGCTCAATTAAGAATGTTAGAGCGCGATGGCGATGCCATCGCGCGCGCCGCATGTCGCGGCGTCGCGTTTGACGAGGCAGGTTCCGTGCCATGAATGCACCCTCGACCGAAGTGTTGGAGAGCCGGAAGCAGCATCTCATCGACCCTGAGATCTGCATCCGCTGCAACACGTGCGAGGAGACCTGCCCCGTCGACGCGATCACGCATGACGACAACAACTACGTGGTCGATCCGGAGAAGTGCAACTTCTGCCTGGACTGCATCTCGCCGTGTCCGACCGGATCGATCGACAACTGGCGCATCGTCACGAAGGCCTACTCGCTCGAGGACCAGTTTTCCTGGGGCGAACTGCCGGTTCAGGAGCAGATCGAGATCGAGGCGGCCACGCAATCAGGCGGCGACGGCGAGGCATCCGACGATGAAGCGGCGCGGCTGATCGCCGAGGCGCATCTTGGCGCCGGCGGCAAGAGCGTGGCGCCGGCCTCCGCCGCCAAGCCGAAGATCAACCTGCACAATCGGAGCAGGCCGGCCATCGCAAAAGTCACCGGCAACTACCGGCTGACCGATCCCGCTGCCGATAACGACGTCCGTCACATCATTCTCGATTTCGGATCGACATCGTTTCCCGTGCTGGAAGGCCAAAGCATCGGCGTCGTTGCGCCGGGTCTCGACACCAGCGGCAAGCCGCACACGATCCGTCTCTATTCGATTGCGAGCCCGCGCGAGGGCGAGAAGACCAACGCCAACAACCTGTCGCTCACCGTCAAGCGCGAGCCGGACGGAGTTTGCTCGAACTATCTCTGTGATCTGCAGAAGGGCGATGAAGTGCACGTCACAGGTCCGTTCGGCGCGACCTTCCTGATGCCCGACGATCCGCTGGCGAACATCATCATGATCTGCACCGGCACGGGCTCAGCGCCGTTCCGCGGTTTTACGGAGCGCCGCCGCCGCAACATGAAGGACGCGCCGGGCCGGATGATGCTCTACTTCGGTGCGCGGCGTCCGCAGGAACTGCCTTACTTCGGGCCGCTGCAAAAGGTTCCGGACGGCCTGCTGCGCAAGCACTTCGCCTATTCGCGCGTGCCGGGCGAGCCGAAAACCTATGTGCAGGACCGCATGCGCGCGACGGCCGATGAGGTCGTAACGTTCCTGAAAAGCGACAAGACGCACGTCTATCTCTGCGGCCTGAAGGGCATGGAGAGCGGCGTCGACGAAGCCTTCGCCGACATATGCCGCGGGGCGGGGATCGACTGGCAGGCTTTGCGCGGGCAGATGCGCGCGACCGGGCGCTATCACGTCGAGACGTATTGAGCTTGTACGCGCCTGGCGGATTTCGCGCGCGCTTTGAGCCCGCAAACAAGAACGTCTGCCGCGTGCCAGCGCGGCTTTGGCGAAGCCCGTTGAATGCCGGGACTATGATCGTCCCGTTTCACCCCAGCGGGAGAGATCGGTGGCTTCGAAGGCCAGCGCTGCTTTCCCTTCTGGCGACGCCAGCCACGCCTTTAATTCTTCATCGGTTTTCGGCTCGCGCCCGTTGATACCGGAAAAGATATCGCGAAGAACCTCGGCTTGGGTCTTCTGATGGATATCGCTGTCGCTCATGGTCCGTCCTCCAACATGCGAGTGCTTTGGTCGGCTTTGATCGGCCGCTCGCACGGTTGTTCCTCATTCGAAATCGGCTCGAGGTAGTTGATGTGAAAAAGCTGCGGCCATTGCCGCATCGTCCCATTTCACGCGACACTGCGTGCCGCTTCTCGAAATGGTCACAATGACTCCCCTTCGGGTAGGCTTCGTCCTTCCCCGCCGTCCTAGTTCGCTTAGCTCGACGCGATCACCTATCTGAAGGTCTGTGGGCATCTTTTCACGTCGAATTGGTCTAGCTGCCGGGGTCGGCATTTTCACAAAACTCGCTATGCAGCCTGTGCCGTCCTCCCAGGGAAGCGAGGATGCGATAGGGCAAACCAAGCCGCGGCCTGCCACCCGGGCTCGCCAGCCGCGCAGCACCTTCTGGAAGAGAGGGATGGGCTGCTCGGTCCTGTCGATCAATCCATCAGCCAATCATCCGGTCTTTGCGCCAGATCAACGAGGCCGAAGCAACGCCGCTTAGGGCGTGAACGTGACGGGATGGGAACACAGCTGCGAGCCAGAACTCTAAGTTCCTGTATCTTGCCACCTCGGCAAACAGCGCGAAGAAAGTCCAAAGTTCCCGAGTTCATCTCGATGTCGCGATTGACCCTGTCGTCGCCCTCGCTGCCAATACTTACTGATCGACCGCGCTCACTCAGCGGACTGCGTTTTCTGCAAGCAGTGACGCCAGTTCAGCCCCGCCCCGACGCAATCGCCGGCGGATACAGGTATCCGCCGGCGATTGCTCGATTGCGAAGCGGGTCAGAAAATCGCCGTACCGAGAAGATTCCCGAGAACACGTTCTGATCGCGGATCTGGTAGGTCGCGTTCGGTTTGAAGCCGGAGATCGTCGGCTGGAGGTAGAATGTGCCGTCCGCGTGGCTGACATGATGGTTCGACCACTGGAATTCGACGCCGATGGTCAAGTCCTTCACAGGGGTCCAGAACGTACGCGTTCCGGCGCCCGCGATGCGATAGTCAAAATTGCACCCATCGGTATTGGATACGTTGACGACGGCCGCGTTGACGAGCGTGCCGGTTGCGCTGCCGGCAGCGAAGCGTGAGCACAGGATCGCGTTGGCGGTCGAGTTGTAGTTCACGAATTGCGCGCCACCGAACACCGAAGTCCGCCATTCGGTGTTCCAGCCATGCTCGAACGCCAATGACGCACCGTACGCGTCCGTCAGTTGCTGGCCGACCGGGCCCACAGTAATGCCGGCTCCGGTACGCGTCGTCGAGGAGTACACGGAATCCCAGATGTAGGTGCCGGTGATGCTGCCGTAGGAGAGCAGGCCGTCCGAGCCGCCATAGATCCCTAATCCTGAACCGACGCCGTTGTTGCGGATTGCATCTGCTGTGGCACCGCGCGACCAGGTGCCACCGATGTAAAAGCCGTCATTCACACCTGTTGGCGTCTGAATTGCCAGCACGGCGTGCACGCCGCCGCCGACCTTGTCCGACGGATTGCCGGCGAGTTCGGAGCAGCCGCCCGCAGCGACCGTGGTCGTGCCCGATGTGCCGCCGCAGTTATAGGCAACATGGTTGTTCATCAGGTTGGCCGAGATGTGAAGTCCCCAGGCGGGGCCCTTGTCGATCCGGAATTGGGCGACGATCTCCGGCCACGTGTTGCCGCCCCGGGTATCCACTGTCGGCCCGTTCACACCGATGATCGACAGTGCGTTAGCGCCGTTATAGTTGCCGCGCTTCTGGTGCTTGTTGTCTTCCAGCGAGATCGCGCCGGTAACGCCATTGCCGAACTGATGCGTGTAGGCGGCGACGAAGCGGCCGCTGGTCGAGTCGGGCCAACCGAACGAACCGTTGCTTCCCCACTTGAAAGCGAAATCCCACGGTCCGTCGAAGAACGACGCCGTGGTGCGGCCGATGGTGAAGCCTCCCCACTGGATGAAGGCGGTGTCGACGTTGATGGCGGTCGTCGCGCCGGCCAGTCCCGTGGCCGTGGCATGCTCGGCGCGTACAACGGAGTAGGTCCGCAGCGAGCCGAACGAGGTCTGGGTGCGCGTATCGACGTTGAGGTAGGAGCGGCTGCGCGTGAAGAAGATGTCCTGATCGCGAGTCCTGGTCGTGGTGCCGTCCCCAACGAACCAGTTGCGATCGCCGCCGCCGCGGCCCAGGAATGACACCTCGGCGCGGATATGGCCGCCGATCCGAATGCAGGTATCCGTGCCGGGGATATAGTAGAACCCGGCTCCGTACAGGGTGCAGATCTTCACGTATTCGACCGGCTTGGCCTTCACAGGGAGGTCGGCAGCCTGCGTGCCGGACGTCGCTGCCAGACTGGCAACCGAGGCAAGAAGCAGTGGTCCTCTCGTTTTCTTCATCACGCCCTCCGGGATTCGGGGTGAACTCGCACAGCATCGCTTCTCGCGCCCACTATTCAAAAGGGCGACTCGGGAACATCTTCCTTGTGCCTAAGAAAGCATCCGCCCGGCACTGACCTTGCGCAATCGACGATGCGGCCGGGGAGCAATTTTTTCGGGAGAACGTGGCAAAAACGACACTCTAAGCAGTTTGACCGCGTGGGCTGGCCCTTGCCGACTTGGCCTGACGCTGGCCTAAATGACGCGAGCGGCCTGCTGTCCCGGCTGCGTCGCATAAAATGTCGAAGCCCGGGAACCGAGAAGGCGATCTGAACGAAGCTAACTCTGGCAGCTTGCGGGAAGGATTCGCAAATCCCTGCATGGATCCGGTGGGACTGCATCCGTCGCGGCATTCCCCGCGCGGGGAGAAGCGGCGCCTACTTCACGTTCGCCTTGATCTTCTCACGACGGACAAACCCGAGGCAGTGCCTGATGGCTCTCCTTGTAGACGGGAGTTCCATGCTCCGTCAAAAGGGCGCCTCGGGTTCCTGGATCTAGCTCAACACGCATGTGGCCACGTTGCGCCTGCAGCCGGAGCTCAATGTCCGGCGAGTGCGAGTGTTTTGATCGGCAGCAGCAGCGCATGAATGCGCAGGAGGAGCGCATGCACGAGACCTACGGCATCGATCGCATGCAGGCCGAAACCTTGCAGGCGCGTGGTCCCCGGCGCGGAGATCTTGTCGTGGTTGCTGGTGTAAGCATTGGCAATGCAGCTGCTGCCGGGGGTCACGCCGTCCATGCCGCCTTCATAGAGAGGCTCGAGGAAGACGAGGATGGTGCCCGGGCGCGCAACCTGCTGTGCGTCCACGAGCTGTTCGCCGCCGCGGAATTGTCCGGCTGCGATGTAGTTCTGCACGCCCGTGACCACCATCGGGATGATGGTCCAGGGTTTTGACATGCAGGCGGCCTCCGCGACCATGCCGACCTTCATCACCTGCGCCTCGATCTGGCCGAAACCCGCCTGCAGCGTTCCTCGACCGGCACCGTCCGGGATCAGGATGCCGGCCGGGCGCATCATGGGATTCACGAGGTCGCCCTTGCGCAAAGCGAACTGCTCGACACGCCCGTGAACGCCGGCGCGAATGACCGTCTTGTCGAGCTCCACCTCGGCCTGCACGAGGGCTGCTTCGGCGCTGGCTTTCTCCGCCGGCAGCAGTGCCGATATTCGCGTTTCCACGGACAGCTTCGCGGCGACCGCCGCGTCGACCGCGCCCTGACGGCCGTTCGCGAGAACCTCCAGCTTCTCGATATCGCGTTGAGCGACGATGCCGGGGTTGCGCCGCTGCAGCTCGCGTTTGACCTCGAGCTCGTCGAGCGACTGCTGATGGGCGCCTTTGGCTTCCTGGATCTGACCTTCCGTCTTTGCGAGGTCCGCCTGGGCGGACACCATCGAGGCCTCGACCTCGGCGATCTTGCGCCTTGCCGTCTCGGCCGCCGCAGCCTGCTTGGAGCTGTCCAGGCTGAACAACACCGTGCCTTCCGTAACCGGAGCGCTGAATCCGACATTGACTTCGGCGACGCGTCCGATGGTCTCCGGCACGATCGGAACCGTCCTGAAGAAGGCGGTCGCATTGTTGGTGGATGGGTGGAAGTAGAAGATCGCGGTGATCAGCGACACCGTAAGCATCAGACAGGCCGTGATGCCCCATCGAAGCTCGAACCAGACCGAGAATAAGGTGATCTCCTTGCCGATCTTCTTGCCCTGGACATATCGGCGATAGAGGTAGTCGGGTACGATCGTCACCAGTGAGCAAAGCATGATCTCAAGCATGAGCGCGCTCCTTGATCGGGCCGGCCGGGACGACTGGAGGCAATCCGGGACGTGGCTTCTCGGCGTCGTCCGCAGCGGCCAGATCTTCCGACTGGAGATCCAGAGACTCGCCTTGTGGAACGTTTGCAATCTTTTCGACCGAGCCCGCGATGCTGCGAAGTGGCGTCGAGAAATCGGGGATCTCGATCAGCGCCAGGATCAGGGCAGCGACCCAGAACAGGTGGATGTGCGTGAAAAGGGCCAGCAGGCAGAGTACGGCGACGATTTCGAACTGCAGCTTCTGGGATTTGTGAGCCATCCGTTCGGGCAGGGAGTGGAGCTTGAAGAAAATGTTGCCGACGAAGAGCACGGCTGCGATCAGCAGCACGCCCATCGCCACCATGGCGATGTCGGTCTCGCCCGGTGCGGTAATGAAGGCGGGCAAGTGATGTGGAGCGGCTGGGTGAAGTTTGTCGGTCAAACAACCCTCCTATGTTGATTTTGCGGGCGGATCGCCGGATGATCGCCAGGAGCGTCGTCGGGAACGGTACCGGTGCACACGCAAGC
Organism: uncultured Alphaproteobacteria bacterium; assembly: GCA_963757845.1. Classification (GTDB taxonomy): domain Bacteria; phylum Pseudomonadota; class Alphaproteobacteria; order Rhizobiales; family Xanthobacteraceae; genus P52-10. The sequence goes on along the minus strand of CAVWTB010000007.1, from coordinate 139,480 downwards.
TACGAGAGCTTACGAAGCCTCCCACGGTCATTGATTTGAATCAAAGGCGGAACGCGCTCCGCGTTCGGAGCGCGCTGCCGTCAACTCGCGCTTTGCGCCGCCAGCAAGCCGACGATCTGCACGGCGATGACTTTTACGATCGTCATCGACGGGAAGATCATTGCGTAGCCGATATCGGGCCGCTCGGTCGGCGCCATTCGCGTCGAGTAGACCAGAATGGCCGGGTTGCCGGTCGCTCCCGACGCAACGCCGACGAGGTCGTCGTAGGGAATCTTCATCAGATAGTATCCGACAAGCAACACGACAATCATCGTGGTGAGCAGCACCGCCGCGCCGATGAACAGCATGGTCAGGCCTGCTTCGGAGACCGTGCGAACGAACGGCTGGCCGGCGTTGATGCCGACTGCGGCCAGGAAGATCGCAAGTCCATAGTTGCGAAGCACGATGTTGGCGGGCAACGGCATGACCCAGAGCATTGGTCCGGTTCGCCGCAGCTTGCCCAGGATCAATGCGACGATCAGCGGACCGCCGGCGATACCGAGCGTCACCGTGCCGACGCCGGGAACCGGAATGGGGATCAGTCCAAGCAGCAAGCCAAGCACCATGCCGATGCCGAGCGAAACATAGCTGAACTCGGCCGTCGCCTTCACCGTGTCACCGAAGTGCTTCCGCACGTCCTCCTTGTGATCGGGAGGCACCAGCACGCCGACGCGGTCGCCAAATTCGAGCGCGAGATCCGGCCGCGGCACGATGTCCATGTCGTAGCGGCGGACGTGCAGCATGTGCATGGGATAGCCGCTCGGCAGCGCAAGCTGTCCAAGCGGGATGCCGACCAGATTCGCCTTGCTGACGAAGACGCGGATGTAGTCCAGCGCCGAGCGGTCTTTCACGATGCGGCCTGGCTCGAGCTTGCCGAGACGTTTCGCGGCTTCGGCAATCGTACTTTCATCGTCGGCCACGATCATCACGCCGTCACCCGTTGCGAGCGCAAGCCCCGGCTCCGGAACCACGTTTTGACCTGCCTTCCGGATCATCGTCACCTGGGCGCCTTCCGGCAGCAGCTCGTTGAGTTCGTCGATCGTGCTGCCTCGAAAGTCGTCACCGAGCGTCAGCTCGGCCATGCGGAAGCGCTGCGCTTTCGGCGGAAACTTGGGCTGGACTTGGCGCGTCATGAAATAGATGCAAAGAATCGGTCCGATCACGCCGAAGGGATAGGCGATCGAATAACCGATCGATGGTTCGCTGTTGCCCATCACGTCGAGCGCAGCCTGCAACGTTGCGGTGCTCGTCATCGATCCCGCATAGATACCGAGCGTATGGCCAAGCTTGATCCCGAAAATCTTTCCGAGCCCGAGTGCAACGAACAGGGACGCGATGACTCCGATGAGCGCCAGAAAGTTGTACTTGCGGCCCTCCGCTCCGGTCATCCCCTCGAAGAACTGTCGTCCGTAGAGAATTCCGATACCGTACAGAAACATGATCAGGCCGGTCAGGCCGATGGGGCCGACGATCGATGCCTTCGGGGCGAATGCGCCGATCGCAAGTCCGACGAACAGAACCGCGCCGACGCCGAGCGAGAAGCCGCCCAGGTTGATCTGGCCGACGAGATAGCCGACGCCAATGGCGAGAAAGAGCGCGAGAATTGGCTGTGAGCCGATGATGTTCTGTGCGACTTCGATCATGATTGTGCCCAGCCTGATTTGCAGTTGCTGTCGATGACTAGCGGGCGCGGCATCCTGCCGCGCGGAATTGCTCGAGCACACGATCAATCAGCGCGCGGCTCGGCGGTTCGGTGTCGGCGTGCTTGTAGTCGATGTTCATCGCTCGCCACTTGAAGCCGCCGAGCTGATGGAAGGGCTGCACCTCGACCCATTCGACGTTCTTCATCGGTGCGACGAACCGGGCGATAGAATCCGACGTTCTCCGGATCATCGGTGAGGCCGGGCACGAGCGTGAATCGTACCCAGACCGGCTTGCCGATCGCGGCGAGACGCTCTGCGAAGCGAAGCGTGGGCGCGAGCTCGCGGCCGGTCGCGGTGCGATAGGTGTCGGGATTGCCGCTCTTGATGTCGAGCAGCACGAGGTCGATCTGCGAAAGATAGTTCATGTCGGCGCGGTCGCCGAGAAAGCCGGACGTCTCGATGGCCGTGTGCAGGCCCATGCGCTTGGCGCCGGACAGAATCCGCCGCGTGAATGCCAGCTGCACCATGACCTCGCCGCCGGAAATGGTCAGTCCGCCGTCGAGCGCCCGCAACGCCGGCGCGAATTCGTTGAGGCGTTCGAGCACTTGCTGCGAGGAAATGTGCGTACCGTCCTTCAGATGCCAGGTGTCGGGGTTGTGGCAATAGGTGCAGCGGAGCAGGCAGCCGGAGACGAACAACACCACGCGCAGGCCAGGGCCGTCGTAGCGCGAGGAGGTCTCATAGGAGTGGACGTAGCCGTAAGCGCCCTCCAACTCGTCGCGCAGCTCGCCTTCATCGGGGGCGTCGGGTGAGATGCCGACACGCAGATCGTGTCGGCTTCCGGATTCGAGCGTTCCAAGCTGTGACATGCAGTCCCCGTTCGATCTCTCAGAACTGGCCGTGGAACGTGCGGCTTATGACGTCACGCTGCTGCTCGGGCGTCAGCCGGACGAAGTTCACCGCATATCCCGAGACGCGAATGGTCAGCTGCGGATACTTGTCCGGATTCGCCATCGCATCCTCGAGCGTGTCCTTGTCGATGACGTTCAGGTTCATGTGGAATCCGCCCTGACCGAAGAACATGTCGAAAGCCTTGACCGAAGCATCCACGAGTTCGGTGTCGGAGAGGTGCGCCTTCTGCGGCGCGACCGAGACGGTGTAGCTGATGCCGTCCTGCGCATCCTTGTAGGGAAGCTTCGCGACAGAAAGGCATGACGCCAGCCAGCCGTGACTGTCGCGACCGTGCATCGGATTGGCGCCCGGCGCGAACGGCTCGCCCTTGCGGCGGCCGTCGGGTGTGTTGCCGGTCGTCTTGCCGTAGACCACGTTCGACGTGATCGTCAGCACGCTCTGGGTGTGGATCGCGTTCCGATAAGTCGGATGCTTGCGGATCTTCTGCATGAAGCGGGTGACGAGTTCAGCGGCGATGTCGTCGACCCGGCCGTCGTTGTTGCCGAACTGCGGAAGCCCCTTTGCGTTCTCGATGCGATAGTCAACCGCCAGCCCGGTTTCATCCCTGATCACATGCACCTTGCCGTACTTGATGGCCGCAAGGCCGTCGGCGACCACCGAAAGGCCGGCAATGCCGAACGCCATCGTGCGCAGGATGTCTCGGTCATGCAGCGCCATCTCGAGACGTTCATAGAAGTACTTGTCGTGCATGTAGTGGATGCAGTTCATCGCATGCACATATGTGCGCGCGAGCCATTCCATCGTGCGGTCGAACTTTGCAAACACCTCGTCATAGTCGAGCACTTCGCTGGTGATTGGCGGTGTCGCCGGCGCGATCTGCTCGCCGGAGAGTTCATCGCGACCGCCGTTGATCGCATAAAGCAGCGCTTTTGCGAGATTCACGCGAGCGCCAAAGTACTGCATCTGCTTGCCAAGCTTCATGGCGGAGACGCAGCAAGCGATGGCATTGTCGTCGCCCCAGTAAGGCCGCATCAGATCGTCATTCTCGTACTGCAGCGACGACGTTTCCTTGCTGACCGTGATGCAATAGCGCTTGAAGTTCTCCGGCAGGTGCTTCGACCAGAGCACGGTGAGGTTCGGCTCCGGAGCCGGTCCGAGGTTTGTCAGCGTATGCAGCACGCGATAGCTGCTCCTGGTCACCATCGATCGCCCGTTGATATCGACCCCGCCGATGCACTCGGTCGCCCAATACGGATCGCCGCTGAACAGCGCGTCGTAATCCGGCGTGCGGAGGAAGCGGACGATGCGCAGTTTCTGCACCAGCTGATCCCACAGCTCCTGCGCGCCGGCTTCGTCCAGCGTGCCTTCGGCAAGGTCACGCTCGATGAAGATATCGAGGAAACTCGAGATGCGCCCGATCGACATCGCCGCGCCGTTGGCTTCCTTGATTGCGCCGAGATAGGCGAAGTAGGTCCACTGCACGGCCTCGTGCGCGTCCATGGCGGGATGCGTAATGTCGTGACCGTAGAGCTTCGCCATCGCGGCGAGATCCTTCAGTGCGCGAATCTGCTCGGCCAGCTCCTCGCGTGTCCGGATCACCTCGTCGGTCGGCCACATGTCGTCGATCTGCGCGCGCTCGGCGCGCTTGACCTCGATCAACCGGTCGACGCCGTAGAGCGCGACGCGTCGGTAGTCGCCGATGATGCGGCCGCGCCCATACGCGTCGGGAAGGCCGGTGATGATGCCGGAGCTGCGGCAGCGCATGATCTCCGGCGTATAGGCGTCGAACACGCCGTCGTTATGGGATCTGCGGTACTTGGTGAAGACCTCATGTACCTGCGGATCGGGCTCGAAGCCCGCGGCCTTGAGGCCCGCTTCCACCATCCGCAATCCGCCGAACGGGAAGATCGCCCGCTTGAACGGCTGATCGGTCTGCAGGCCGACGATCACCTCGTTGTCGCGATCGATATAGCCGGGACCGTGCGCCAACAGGGTCGATGGATTTTTCGCATCGACTGCCAGAACGCCCTTCTTGCGCTCGGCTTCGAAATACGGCTGCAGCTTGTCCCAAACCGCCTTGGTCCGTCTCGACGGCGGGGCCAGGAACTTTTCGTCGCCTTCGTAGGGCGTCAGGTTACAGATGATGAAGTCGCGAACGTCGATGCTGTCGCACCAGCTTCCGCGGACAAACGTCCTCCAGCTGCTTGTGTCGGATGCGCGCTTCGAGGCGGCAGCTGCCTGTGCCATGGTCGTGCTCCCTAGACTCGGTGTCCGGCTTCGGCGCCGTCGCAGATTTGGTGAAGCAAGCCATTGTGATCTTCGGATCGGAGTGCCTTGATTCAGATCAACCGGCGCAGGTCTATGTGTGTTGCGTTGCAGCGCGGCTGAGAAGAGCTGAGAAGAATTGTCGAGGTGAGCAAATTGCGCTTCAAAGTGTGCGCGACGATTTTCCGCAGGACGCGGACCTGTCGTTCTGTGGAATTTTCGACCGGTCATTGCGCTAGATCAAGGCCGCTGACGCGTCTCATCTGACATCTCGCAGCTTTCAGTCGAGACAAGTCAGGAGGCGCTGATGCTCTTCCGCTCAAGAAGCCTGCTGGCGCTCATAGCTCTTGCTCTCATGTCCGTGGGCGCAGCGGCGCAAACGCAGAGCCCTCCACCTGCCGACTCAACCGACCTCTGAGACCGAACAGCCGCTCAAACCAGCGGAACTCGAGGCGCTGGTTGCGCCGATCGCGCTTTATCCGGACTCGCTGCTTTCGCTGGTCATGATGGCGTCGACATATCCGCTCGAAGTGGTGCAGGCCGACCGCTGGCTCAGTGGCACCAAGCTGAAGGGCGATGAGCTGAAAGCTGCTGTCGACAAGCAGGGCTGGGATGACAGCGTAAAGTCGTTGGTGGCGACGCCCTCGGTGCTGTCGATGATGAGCACGAAGCTCGACTGGACGCAAAAGCTCGGCGACGCGGTGCTGGCGCAGCAAGAAGATGTCATGGATGCCGTGCAGCGTCTGCGCGCCAGGGCAGAGTTGAACGACAAGCTGAAATCGACGAAAGAACAGACCGTCACGACCACGCAGGTCGATAACAGGCCGGTCATCGCGATCGCCCAGACCGATCCGAACACTGTCTATGTGCCGGTCTACGATCCCGGCGTCGCCTATGGCACCTGGCCATACGCGGAATACCCGCCCTACTACTGGCCGGATTACTGGGCCGGGTTCGGGCTACCTCGCAGGCGGAGTTCTAGCCACTGGTCTCGTGTTCGGAGCCGGCTATGCGCTGGGGCGTTGGGCCTCGGGCGGAAACTGGTGGGGCGGCGGTGTCAACTGGGGCAACAGGAACCTGATCGTCAACCGTCCGGGCGGCATCGGCAACAACTGGCAGCACCGCCCCGAGCACCGGCACGGCGTGCGATACAACAACGCCAACGTGGCGCAGAAATTTGCCGGCGGCAACAATCTGCGCAGCAGCGCCGGCCAGCGACAGGATTTCCGCGGAAAAGACGGCAATCGTCCTGGCGGTGACCGGGCCGGCCTCGGCGATCGTGATCGCCCCGGCGGCGATCGGGCCGGCGTTGGTGATCGCGACAGGCCAGGTGGAGCGGACCGCGCCGGGATCGCGATCGCGCAGGCGCGGGCAGCGCCAAAGGCGATCGTGGCGGCCAGCGTGATGCGGCTCGGCCGGGTACGGGTGGCAAGAATGCAGCTGCCAAGGGCAGCGGCAAAGCCGGCAATCGTGCAGCGGCCAGCCGACCGAGCCAGGGTGCCAGGCCAGGCGGTGCGGGCGGAGGACGGCGCGATGCGGCATTTGGCGGCATGCAGTCCGGTCGAGTCGCCAGCGCGCAATCGATGCGCGGACATGCGAGTCTCGGCGCGGGCGGCCGGAGTTTCGCTGGTGGCGGCGGCGTTCCGTGGCGGGTCGGTCGGCATGGGCGGCGGCGGCTTCCGTGGCGGCGGCGGAGGCGGCGGCTTCCGCGGCGGCGGAGGCGGAGGTCGTGGCGGAGGAGGTGGTGGCCGACGCTCCGACGTCGCGCTCAAGCACGACGTGAGTTTGCTCGGCTACCTCGACAACGGCCTCGGCTTCTATCGTTTCAAATACAACGGCGATGACACGGTCTATGTCGGCGTGATGGCACAGGATGTGCAGAAGGTGATGCCGCAGGCGGTGACACGCGACGCGCAAGGGTACTTGCGGGTCTTCTACGACAGGCTCGGCCTGAGGTTCCAGACCTACGACCATTGGACGGTGTCGAAAACACCCGCGCTCGCACGCGAGTGCCCGGGCGGATTCGATGCGTGTCGCAACTCCATGCGGTGAAACAACGATGAGCAATTGTCAGCACGCCTTCGTCTGATGCGTTATGCGCGGCTGTCTCTTGATCGGCGTCGGCGGCGCTTGCCGTGACCGGCTGCCGACGCACGAGACCGAGCGCGGCTTCAAGACCCCGGATGAAGCTGCCACCGCTCTTGTGCAGGCTGTCAGGATCAATGACAACCGAGGCATCCTCTCGGTCCTTGGCCCGGAGGGTTCGCAGGTTGCATCCTCGGGTGATCCAACCGAGGACAAAACCATCCGGGAGCAATTCATTTCCGCCTACGACGCGAAGCATCAGCTGACGATGGAGGGCGACAACAAGGCGATCCTGGTCATCGGTCGCGACGACTTTCCATTTCCGATTCCGCTCGTGCGAACGGGCGGGGCGTGGACCTTTGACACCGCTGCCGGACGCCGGGAGATCCTCTCGCGTCGCATCGGCCGCAACGAGTTGAGCGCGATTCAGGCCTCCCTTGCCTACTACGACGCTCAGCAGGAGTATGCGGAAAAGGATCGAACGGGCGCGGGCGTGCGCGCCTACGCGCAGCGGATCGTGAGCCAGCCCGGCAAGAAGGACGGACTGTACTGGCCGGCATCGCAGGGTGCCGACGAAAGCCCGCTCGGCGAGCTGGTCGCCAATGCGGCAAACGACGGCTACAGCGTCGGTGCCGGGCGTGCACCATTCCACGGCTATTACTACAAGATCCTGACCAAGCAGGGACCGGCCGCGAAGGGCGGTGAGCTCGACTACATCGTCCGCGGTAACATGATCGGTGGCTTTGCGCTCGTGGCCTATCCTGCCGTCTATGGCGCCTCCGGCATCATGACGTTCGTCGTCAACCACAACGGCGTTGTCTACCAGAAGGATCTTGGTCCACGCACGGATCGCATCGCCGAGCGTATGACGTCGTTCGACCCTGGTCCTGACTGGGAGACCGTCAGAGTGACGGTGCCACCGGCCAGCGAGCAGTAGTCAGGCGAGTTGCATGGTGAGATGCACGGAACCGGTCTCGCGCTTCTGGCGGATCCGCATGCCGCTCTTCTCGAACACTTTCAGCATGCCGAGATTGTCCGGCAGGACGTCAGCGACGAAAGTCGTGATTCCGGCCTCGCGCGCAAGCGCTACGAGATGTCGCAGCAGGCGCGCGCCGATGCCCCGGTTCTGCCAGGCGTCAGCGACGATGAATGCGACTTCGGCCTCGCCCGGCGCGACCACGATGTAGCGCGCACTGGCGATGATCACGGAGCGGCGGCGTTCCTCAACCGTCGCCACCAGGGCGACATGCCGTTGAAAGTCGATATCAACGAAATAAGAGATCTCCGCCTGCGAAAAGCTTCGTTTTGGACCAAAGAAACGGCGGTAGAGTGAGCGAGGGCTGAGGCGGCCGACCGCCGCGACGAGTTCGTCCCGGTCCTGCGGCCTGAGCGCGCGGATCGTGATCGGGCTTCCGTCACGCAACTGCTCGCGCGTTGAATAGTGCGCTATGTCGTGCATGGCCTTATCGGCGATCGAATAGAATTGTCCGAAGCCCCAGCCGAAAGACAGCAAGGCGGGCAGGGAACGCGTTGATGTGGATCAACTCGGTCCCGGCCGGCGCGACTAGTGTCTCGAATCCGAAGTTCGCACCACCAAGCGGCTAGGTTCTTTGCGAACTTCGGATTCGATAAGGACACTAGCAAATGTATGATTCTAGTGTGGTTTATGGTTCAGAAGTTCGCTTGATGGACTCGCGGCAAGGATGAGCGAACTTCTGAACCACCACACTAGTGTCGGTCTTTCATTGCTGTTTCGGAGTACATCATGCTGCATTCCGTCCTGAGGATAATGGTGCTCGCCACCCTGATGTGCGCGCTCTCGTCAACGGTGACCCGGGCCGAGCCGATCGACCTGGAGGGGTCCTGGGCGACGGACGCCGATAACTGCGCAAAGGTGTTCGTGCGCAAGGAAGGACGGACCGTCCTGTCGGAAGATTCCGACCTCTATGGCGGCGGGTTCACCATCGATGCGAATCGCATCACCGGAAAGATGGCGCGGTGCTCCATCACCAACAGACGAAATGACGGCGACAAGGTGCACTTGCTGGCATCATGCGCGACCGACATCATGTTCTCGCGCGTTCAATTCAGCTTGAAGGTCCGGGATCCGAACAGCATCACCCGGATTTTCCCGGGGATGGAGGAAATCCAGATCAACTATCAGCGCTGTGTGTTCTAGCGGCAGCCGGCTTTCGCGCGCCTATCCCCAGCTGAGGGTGATGCCGATGTCGCCCGGCACTCCGCCGGAAAAGTCGACAACCTGATACCTGATCCGATAGCCGCGCGGCTGCAGATGATCGGCCCAAAGCTGGTAGATTTCCTGCGCCCGCCCGGTCAGCGTCTTTTCCCAGCCGGCTTCCTGCTGATTGATGGCACGGCCGCGGTCTGTGCAGAGGCTGTTCGGAAAGCGATAGACTTCGACCTCGGTCAAGCCGTTGGAAACGGCGCGGTTGATGACATTGGCGGCAAGCTTGACCTTGGCGTCTTCGGTCAGGCCCGATGGTTTGCTGAGTTGGTCGATGAGCGCCTTCTTCTCCTTGGCTGCGATATCCCCACGACGCTCGTGGTCGCGCGCGCGCTCGGCCTCCTTCAGCGCGGCCTTCTGCAAGACTTCCTTGGCGGTTGGCAGGGTGACTTCGGTCGTCCTTGGCATGGCCGTGTCTCCGGCAGAGATGATGCAAGTTCCAGACGGTGTCGCAAAGATTTTTCGAAGACAGGTGATGTGGCCAAACAAGCATGCGTCGCCTTGATGCAGATCAAAGCGAGACGGTCGCCGCGCGTCGTTTGATCCTGAATGCGGAAGCGGAGGGCCTGACGATGCCAGTCACGAAATCTTCGCCATCCGAAAATCAGTTTCCCGCCTTGTTCGCGTCTGCGCTCGAGTACATGGTCGATGCCGGACAACGCAGCGTCCTCTTCCTCGATGTGATGCGCCAGCGCGGCAATCAATACCGCGAGCATATGGCCGAAACTGTCCCGCATGTCCTCAACTATGCGGTCGAGCTCGTGGTCGATGGCCGTACGCTTGAGCGCCCGACCAACTACGGGTTGGTGCGCGTCATTCCGCCGGCCGGAGTTGAGATCGACCCCACCCGGCGGCCGTTCGTCGTGATCGATCCGCGTGCAGGACACGGCCCGGGCATCGGCGGCTTCAAGGCCGACAGTGAGATCGGCGTTGCGCTCAAGGCGGGTCATCCGTGCTATTTCGTCGGATTTCTGCCCGAGCCCGTTCCCGGCCAGACCATCGAAGATGTCACGCGTGCTGAGGCGAAGTTTCTCGAGACGGTCATTGCGCTGCATCCGGACGCCGACGGGAAGCCGTGCGTCGTCGGCAACTGCCAGGCCGGCTGGGCGGTCATGATGCTGGCGGCGCTTCGCCCCGAGCTCGCAGGCCCACTCATTATTGCCGGGGCGCCGCTGTCGTACTGGGCGGGCGTGCACGGAAAAAATCCGATGCGCTACAGCGGCGGAATGCTCGGCGGCAGCTGGTTGACGGCCCTGACCAGTGATCTCAGTGGCGGAAAGTTCGATGGCGCCTGGCTGGTGCAGAACTTCGAGAGCATGAATCCGGCGAATACGCTGTGGGCCAAGCAGTACAACGTCTTCTCGAAGATCGATACCGAGGCGCCGCGCTACCTTGAATTCGAAAAGTGGTGGGGCGGGCACGTCAGCCTGAACGCCGAGGAAATCCAGTTCATCGTCGATGAGCTGTTTGTCGGCAACAACCTGGCGGCGGGCCTGATCAAGACGTCGGACGGCGCGGTGATCGACCTGCGCAACATCCGCTCCCCCATCGTCGTGTTCTGCTCCCAGGGCGACAACATCACGCCGCCGCAACAGGCGCTGGGCTGGATCCTCGATCTCTATCAGGACGTGAACGACATTCGGGCGCACGGGCAGACGATCGTCTACACCGTGCACGAGAGTGTCGGTCACCTCGGCATCTTCGTCTCAGGCGGCATTGCGAGGAAGGAGCACAGCGAGTTCTCCAGCAACATCGATCTGATCGACGTGTTGCCGCCGGGCCTTTACGAAGCGACGTTTGTGCCGAAGGGCGCCGAGACGGCCAACGCGGACCTCGTCTCGGGCGAGTGGGTGATGCGTTGCGAGCCGCGGACGCTCGACGACATCCGCGCCATGGGCGGGAACTCCCACGACGACGAATTGCGGTTCGCGACCGCCGCGCGTGTGTCCGAGATCAACCTTGCGGCCTATCGCACCTTCGTTCAGCCCTGGATCAAGGCGTTGGCGCCGAAGGCAGATGGATCGCTGAATGCGCTTCATCCGTTGCGCCTTCCGTACGAGATATTCAGCAAATCCGGTCCGCTGATGGCGGCCGTGGAAAAGGCAGCAGAGGTGGTCCACGAGCGCCGTGCACCCGCGGATGCCGACAATCCGTTCCTAGCGCTTCAGCAGCGAAACTCCAGGCAGATCGTGGGTGCGCTGGAGGCATGGGCCGAGGCTCGTGACCGTATCACGGAGGCGACATTTCTGGCGGTCTACGGCTCGCCGATAGTGCAGGCTGCTGTCGGAGTGACGCCGGATACGATCGACCGGCGCAAGCCCGGAAAATCGGCCCTGCACGGCGAGTTGCTGCGCATTCGCGTTGCGGAGATCAAGTCCCGGACGGAGACGGGCGGTTTGAAGGAGTGCGTCATTCGCGGTCTCCTTTATGCCGGGATGAAGCGCGGGAGCGCCGACGAGCGCGGTCTCGCAGCGCTCCGCCGTCTGCGGGCAAACGACGACTCACGGCTGACGCTGTCGGAATTCAAGGCAATGGTCCGCGAGCAGTTTTTCCTGCTTTTGCTCGATGAGGAGGCGGCGCTCGCGGCCATCCCGAAGATGCTGCCCACGAGCCCCGATCAGCGGCGGAAAGGGCTTGCGGTCATCAGCGAGGTTCTGAAGGCGGGCGGTGAGGTTTCCGGAGAGGTCGGCGAACGGTTCCTGCGGATCGCGCGGCTGTTCGACGTCGAAGGCGACGTCTCGACCGAACGTAAGGGTATCGCCAAGGCATCGTAGTGCATGATCCCGAAAAGTCGAGAACCGGTTTTCGGAATAGATCATGCACAAACAGATAAATGAGCGACGAGTCTGATTCAGCGAAGCCGGATCAGACTCTAGTGACAGAGCGACGGGGAAGGGCGAGATGAGTGTAAAACCGATCGAAGCGACGCGGCCCCATGCCAAGTACGATCGTCTGATCGCTGCGGCAAAAGACGTTCCGGCCGCTGCGACCATCGTGGTGCATCCGTGCGACGAGAGCTCGCTGCGCGGGGTCAAGGAGGCGGCTGACGCCGGCATCATCAAGCCAATCCTTGTCGGTCCGGTCGCGAAGATCAAGGCCACTGCAGCCAGCCACGGCATCGATATAAGTCGATTTGAGCTGATCGATGCGCCGCACAGTGAGGCCTCGGCGGCAAAGGCGGTCGAGCTTATTCATGCCGCCAAGGGCGAACTGCTGATGAAGGGAAGCCTGCACACCGACGAGCTGTTGCGCAGCGTGACGGCGAAGACGACGCGGGTTGCGCACGGAGCGGCGGATCAGCCACGTCTTTGTCATGGATGTGCCCGGCTATGCGGAGACGTTGTTCATCACCGATGCGGCGATCAACATTTTCCCGGACCTCGACTGCAAGCGAGACATCATCCAGAACGCCATCGACCTGTTCTGCCAGGTCGGGCTCGGCACGATGCCACGGGTCGCCATTCTCTCGGCGGTGGAGACCGTCACCTCGAAAATTCCGTCGACGATCGAGGCAGCGGCGCTGTGCAAGATGGCCGATCGCGGACAGATCACGGGCGGCCTGGTCGACGGCCCGCTTGCATTCGACAACGCCATCGACAAGGAGGCTGCGCGCATCAAGGGCATCAAGTCGCCCGTGGCAGGCCAGGCCCAGATCCTCGTGGTGCCCGATCTGGAGGCGGGCAACATGCTCGCCAAGAATCTCAGCTTCCTGGCGAAAGCGGACAGCGCGGGCATTGTGCTCGGCGCGCGCGTGCCGATCATCCTGACCTCGCGTGCGGACTCGCTGCGGGCGCGGATGGCATCGTGCGCAGTCGCGGTGCTTTACGCAGATGCGCGCCGCCGCGCGCGAATTGTCAGCGCAGCGTGAACGCGATGGATACGATCCTCGTTGTCAACGCCGGATCCTCGAGCGTCAAGTTCCAGGTCTTTGCCTTGACCGGCGAGGCGGGCCTGCAACGTACGATCAAGGGGCAGATGGATGGAATCGGCAGCCGGCCGAAACTCCGGGCGGTGGACGGTGAGGCCGCCGTGCTGGTCGATCGCAAGTATGGGGTCGAGGCCGTTCCAGACGTCACCAAGGCGCTTGCCATTGCGGGAGCGTGGCTGCGCGACGAGCTCCACATCGCGCCGCGTGCCGTCGGCCACCGCGTCGTGCACGGTGGTCCCGAGTTCGATCGCCCGCTGCGCGTCGATCAGAACATTCTGTCCCGCCTGGAGCGGTACACGAACCTCGCGCCGCTGCATCAACCCTTCAACCTGGCGCCGATCCGCTCGCTCCTGAGCAATGCGCCGGAGGTCCTTCAGGTGGCCTGTTTCGATACGGCCTTTCATCGAAGTCACGGCGACCTGGCAGACCACTATGCGATCCCGTTCGAAGCTCTATCACGAAGGCATCCGTCGCTATGGCTTCCACGGGCTCTCGTACGAATACATCGCAGCGGCATTGCCGAAGGCGGCCCCGCGGATCGCGCACAAGCGGGTGATTGTCGCGCATCTCGGCAGCGGTGCGTCGATGTGCGCGCTTCATCGCGGCCGCAGCGTCGATAGCACCATGGGCTTCACCGCACTCGACGGATTGGCGATGGGCACCCGGCCCGGACAGATCGATCCCGGTGTCGTTCTGTATCTCATGACCGAGAAGGGCATGTCGGCCTCCGATGTCCAGAACTTCCTCTATCGCGAATGCGGGTTGAAGGGGCTGTCGGGCATCAGCAATGACATGCGCGAGCTTGGCGCGAGCGACGATCCGCATGCCGTATTCGCGGTCGAGTATTTCGTGCATCGGATTGGTCTCAATGCGGCGATGCTGGCCGGCAGCGCTGCAAGGCATCGACGCCTTCGTGTTCACAGCCGGCATCGGTGAGAACTCGGCCTACATTCGCGAGCGCATCGTCAAGAAGCTTGCCTGGCTCGGGGCCTCCCTCGACGAGGAGGCAAATGCCATGAACGCGCCGCTCATCTCGCGACGGGACAGCAAATTCTCGATCCATGTCCTGCCGACGGACGAAGAACTGATGATCGCCCAGCATACGCTTGCGCTGCTGCAGGGCCGGGCGGAGAAGCGAACAAAGGAGAGGCTGGCCTCATGACGATCCCTGTCTTCCCCGAAACCAAGGTCGCCCTGAAGGGTCGAAAGGGACTGATCGTCGGTATCGCCAACGATCAGTCGATTGCATGGGGTTGCGCCAAGGCGTTCCGCGCGCTTGGCGCGGACCTCGCCGTCACCTATCTGAACGAGCGCGCCAAGAAGCATGTCGAGCCGTTGGCGCGAGAGTTGGAAGCGCCGATCTTCATGCCGCTCGACGTCAGCGTCGATGGCCAGATGGAGCAGGTCTTCGAACGCATCGGGCAGGAGTGGGGAAAGCTGGATTTTCTCCTCCACTCGATCGCCTTCTCGCCGAAAGAGGCCTTGCACGGACGTGTCACCGATGTGCCGCGCGGCGGGATTCCAGACGACGATGGACGTCTCGTGCTGGTCCTTCCTGCGCATGGCGCATCTGGCCGAGCCCTTGATGAAGCAGGGCGGCACCATGTTCACCATGACCTACTACGGCAGCCAGATGGTGGTGGAGAACTACAACATCATGGGCGTCGCCAAGGCAGCGCTCGAATGCGCCGTCCGTTACGTCGCCGCGGAGCTCGGGCCGAAGGGTATCCGGGTGCACGCGATCTCTCCGGGTCCACTGGCGACGCGCGCGGCGTCGGGGATTCCGGAGTTCGACGAACTGATGGCGAAGGCGCAGTCGAAGGCCCCGGCCCGAAGCCTCGTCAGCATCGATGATGTCGGTGTAGCGACGGCGTTCCTCGCGCTCGATGGCGCAAAACTGATAACCGGCAGCACGATGTATATCGACGGCGGTTACCACATCGTCGATTGAGGGCGGCTGTCAGAGCTGCATTTCCGGCACCGTCTCAGGCACCACCAGTTCCGCCTCGGTTAGCGCGACGACATCTTTCACGCTGACGCCCGGCGCGGTCTCCATGAGCGTGGCCCTGCCGTCCGGAAAGGCGATCACCGCCAGATCGGTGACCACCAGATCGACCGGCCGCAAGGATGTCACCGGCAGACTGCACTTCGTGACGATCTTCGACTTGCCCTTGCTTGCGTGCTGCATTGCGACGATCACGCGCTTGGCTCCGGTGACGAGATCCATCGCGCCGCCCATGCCGGGCACGAACTTGTTCGGGATCACCCAGTTCGCAAGATTGCCGTGCGCATCGACCTGCAGACCGCCGAGCACGGTCATGTCCACATGGCCGCCGCGGATCAATCCGAACGACATGGCGCTGTCGAAGGTGCAGGCCCCCGGGAGCGCGCTGATCGGGCGTCCGCCCGCATCCGTCAAAAGTGGGTCGGTCAGCCCCTGTTCAGGGATCGGCGCGGTTCCGATCAGGCCGTTCTCCGACTGGAAGAACACTTTCAGCGCCGGCGGCACATGATTGGCGACGAGCGTCGGGATGCCGATGCCGAGATTGACCAGCATTCCGGCACGAACCTCTTTCGCCACACGGCA
The DNA here is from genome assembly GCA_963757845.1 of uncultured Alphaproteobacteria bacterium. Taxonomy (GTDB): domain Bacteria; phylum Pseudomonadota; class Alphaproteobacteria; order Rhizobiales; family Xanthobacteraceae; genus P52-10. The sequence goes on along the minus strand of CAVWTB010000007.1, from coordinate 123,776 downwards.
GGCAATCGTGTTCTGTGCGATCCATGGCTTACCCGTTGGTCACGAGATAGTCGACCAGTGGCGCCGGTGTCACCACGTGATCGGGGGCGATGACGCCGACCGGCACGATATGGTCGGCGGTGACGATGACGGTATCGGCTGCCATGGCGATCACCGGATTGAAGTTTCGCGCCGTCAGTGCGTACGAAAGGTTGCCGAGATGATCGGCCAGGAAGGCGTGGACCAGGGCGAATTGCGATCGAAGCGGCGTTTCCAGCAGCCATGCCTTGCCGTCGACCTCGATCCGTTGCTTGCCGTTCTCGGCGATCGTGCCGAGGCCCGTTCGCGTCAGGACGCCGCCAAGTCCGAAGCCTCCGGCGCGGATCCGTTCGATCAAGCGTACCCTGCGGCACGAGGTCGACGCTGATGCTTTTGTCCATCATCTGCTCCTGAACCTTGGGGTTCAGGCCGATGTGGCTCGCAACGATGTCTTGCGACGAGCTTTGTGTCGAACAGCTTGCCGATCCCCTTGCCCGGGATCGCGGCGTCGTTGGCGATGATCGAAAGTCCCGACTTACGCTGCCGCACCAGTTCGTCCACCAGGCGTTCCGGCGTTCCGGTGCCCATGAAGCCGCCGATCATCACGCTCGCGCCGTCGGGGATCATGGCGACCGCTTGTTCGACCGAGACGGCTTTCATGCCACTGCTCTCCGGTGTGCACACGCGGCGAACGCGTGGCACGCGTGAACGATTGGCGCTGAAAGCGGTCTATCGTACCTTGAGGTGAATCAAACAACGATCGCACGGCTTGCCGCTGCCGAGCCTCACATCCCCCCGTGCACGATCGACTTGGCGATCATGCAGTGAATGCCCTTCGATCCGTTCACGGTCTGGGTGACGCGCAGGTCGGCGGCGAGGCTGCAGAGCGTGTAGGCGTCCTCGCGCGACAGGTTCCGCTTCTCGCCCAGTAGCACGATCATGTCGCGCAGCGCCTTGACGACGCATTGGTCGAGGTCCGGGTCCATCGCCATCGTCATATAATGAGTCGGCGTTTCGGCGCGGGGATAGGTGAAGCGCAGGTCCTTGCGCAGCCTGAAGATGAATGTGCCCTGCAGCGCGGTCTCGATCGCGGTGATGCAGACTTCGCCGTCGCCTTGCGCCCCGTGACCGTCGCCGCACGAAAATAGCGCGCCGGGCACGAACACCGGCAGGTAGAGCTTTGCGCCGGGCCTGAGTTCCTTGTTGTCGAGATTGCCGCCCATCGCCCGCGGCACGAGCGAGGTGATGCGGCCCCAGTTCGGCGGTGGCGCCGTGCCCATGACGCCGAAGAACGGCGCAAGCGGCAGATCGAGGCCCCAGGGCAGCTTCCCGACCATCCGCTCCTTGTCGAGCGGGATGTTGAGCAGGCGAGATTCGTGAAAATCGTCGGGCAGGGTGCCGGCGAGCGGGCGGATCATGTTGTAGCCCCAGTTCTGCCGAAGGCCGATCTCGATGATCTCGACCTCCAGCACGTCGCCGACCTCGGCGCCTTCGACCGCAACGGGGCCGGTCAGGATGTGGCCAGGCACCATGCGCTCGCTTCGCGCATGCACGTCTTTCAGCTCCGGCGGGATGTGGAATTCCGCCCCGTGCGGCAGCACGTCGGGCCCACCGCTGATCGTGTCGATCGTCACCTCATCGCCGCTCGCAACCGTCAAAACCGGCTTCAGCTTCGCATCGAAGAAACCCCAGTGGCAGGTTTCCGGACTTGCTTGCAGGTGATGACGCTTCATGACGATCCCCAGAGATGTTGCGCACGCATTCCGACCCTTAGCATAACAATGCAACCCGGTGCGTTCGGTAGGCGCAGCGCCGGAGATAGCTGACCTGCCACATCCGCGTACCTTTTTCTTCCGCGTCAGCGCGCACGAATCGGAATCGACCGTCTGCATCTGGAGATTTCGGATGACATCCGATGCAGCCGCAGTGAGTCTGCATCACGCCATCACGGCGCTCGCGCTACTGCTGATCTGAGCGCGCGTCGAGTTGCAACCAAGACTCGCTTGCGAAATCGCTCGCCGCGAGATGCAGGCAATCAATTCTCAATCTTGTTGCGCTCCAATTCGAAACGACAAGCGCAAGAACACTGATGTGAATTCGAGTTGGGGAGGCGTTCACTTTCCACTTGCCGTCGTGGCGGATTGGATTTGGGAACGATGATCGACGCTCGAAGCGGCTCTGCGAATTCGATTTGGACGATACGAAACGTGCTCGTGACGGCAGTTGCACTGCTGTCGCTGTTCTGCTTTGGCGTGTCGGGCTACGTCCTGTACCGCGCCGCAGCGGAGCGGGCGACGGCGTCGCTTGCCGCGTCGACAAATGATACCGCCGACCTGTTGCTGGCGGCCGCAGGTCACTGGGCGCGGGAACGCGGCGCCACGAACCTTGCCCTCAATTCGGCAACAGAGGCATCCCCGGCACAGGTTGCGGCGATCGCCTCGTCACGCAGTTCGGCGGACCAGAATTTCAACGACGCGTTGGCGCATCTCGAAGAGAAGGCGTTTTCGGGCAAGGACCGGCTGATCGGCACGGCACGGCAGGCCTTGGAGAACGTGATTGCCTTGCGCCTCAAGGCCGACCTGGAGATCGGCCGTGCCGCAAAGGACCGCGACGCATCCGTTGCGGCGAAATGGGCGCCGACAATCACGGCCCTGATTGTCGCCAGCCAGAACCTGCGCGTTGGCGCCGCAATGGAGGACGACGACGTTCAAAGCCGGCTATCGAGCCTGCAGAACTACAAGCACTTCCTCTGGGTGATCAGCGAATATCTCGGCCGCGAACGCGCAGCTGTTGCCGCACTTGTGGCTGCCGGCAGGCCGATGACGCCCCAGGACATCAACGCGCTGGCGCTGTTCCGAGGCCGCGTGGAGGCGGCATGGGACTACGTGCAGGCCTATGCCGAGAAATCCTCGGCGGCCGAGGGTCTCAGCAAGGGCACGAAGGCCCTGCGCACGAGCGTCTTCACACGCTTCGACGACACGCGCAAATCGGTCTATGCTGCCGGCATGGCGGGCAAGCCTTACCCGCTCTCGCGTGCTGACTGGTTTGCGCAGTCGACAGCCGCGATCGATGAGGTGCTGGCGCTGAGCGCGACAGCAAGTCGCGAAGCGGCGAGCCTTGCGAGGCTCGCCGAGTCCCGCAGCACGCGTCTGTTCTCCTTCAACGCCGCGTTGATGGCGGTTTCCCTCGCGCTCGCGCTTCTGACGCTTTGGATCGTCTTGCGGCGGGTGAGCGGATCGCTGCGGCAGATGACCGACGCGATGGCGCGGCTTGCCGGCGGCGAGCTTGCGACCGACATTCCCTGCCGCGATCGCCGCGACGAGCTCGGCTCGATGGCGCGTGCGATGGGCGTGTTCAAGGACAACGCCGTCAAAGTTCGCGACATGCAGAGCGAGCGCGAAGCGCTTGAGCAGGCCGGGCGCGAGGAGAAAGCCGCCGCCATGCGCAGCCTTGCCAATGAACTGGAAGCGAGCGTGTCGAGCGTCGTCGAGACCGTGCAGTCGGCGAGCGCAGAGCTGAACGCCTCCGCCGAGACGATGTCGAAAGCGGCGTCGCAGACGGAACTGCAGTCCGGCGCGGTCGCGACGAGCTCGTCGCAGGCCTCCGTCAACATTCAGACCGTCGCGTCCGCCGCCGAGGAACTGTCGGCCTCGATCACGGAGATCAGCCGGCAGATTGCTGATACGACGCGCATCGCCGGCGAGGCCGTCGATCAGACCAATCAGAGCAACGAACGCGTTGAAGGTCTGGCGCGGGCGGCCGACCGGATCGGCGAGGTGGTCAAGCTGATCAACGCGATCGCCAGCCAGACCAATCTGCTGGCGCTGAACGCGACGATCGAGGCTGCCCGGGCCGGCGAGGCGGGACGGGGTTTTGCCGTGGTCGCGTCGGAGGTGAAGGCGCTGGCGGCGCAGACGTCGCACGCCACGGGCGAAATCGCCGCACAGGTCGGCGAGATTCAAGCAGCGACCGGCGGGGCGGTCGAGGCCATCCAACGCATTGTCGTAACGATCGAACGGCTGAATGGCACGACCAACGCGATCGCCGCGGCGATCGAGGAGCAGGGCTCGGCGACGCAGGAGATCGCGCGCAACGTCCAGCAGGTGGCGGAGGGAACCGGCGAGATTTCAGCAAACATCTCCGGCGTGACAGCATCGGCCAAGGAGACTGGCGTTGTCGCGACCTCGGTGCTGAAGGCGGCGGGCGAATTGTCCAGCCAGGCGTCGACCCTGCAGCATCACATGGTTGGGATCGTCCGCAGCATCCGCGCGGGCTAGCTTTTCGCTTCCGAACATCACCGCAGACATCATCCGCGGTGAGTGCGCGTCGTTGCACTGCACGCACGACAGAGCGAGAAAAAGTCTGGACGCGTGCAAAGTTGCCCAGCACAATATTCGCGCGTGGCCATACATCGCGGGTCGAATGCGAGAATGCCGGGCGGGGAGACGACGCAGGACGCCGGGTCAAGCGCTGCGATGCCGGTCCATGACCTGCACGACGCGCCGGCGCTTGATTCGACTGAGCTTCGTCAGCTGCTCGGCGGCAAGGGAGCAGGTCTCGTCGAGATGCGCCGCCTTGGCATTCCGGTGCCGGCGGGCTTTGTGCTCGGCACGCCCTTGTGCCGGCGGTTCCTCGCCTCGGGCTGGCCGGCCGAACTTGATGCAGCGATCGATGCGCATCTCGCAGCGCTCGAGCGGGCGACGGGCCAGCAGTCTTGGCGACGGCGAGGCTCCACTGTTCGTCTCGGTGAGATCCGGCGCGCCGGTGTCGATGCCGGGCATGATGGACACGATCCTCAATCTTGGCGCGAACCGTACGACGATCGCGGCGCTTGCGGCGCGCACGCGGAATGAGCGCTTCGCGCTCGACACCTGGTCGCGCTTCTGTCGTGCCTATGCGTCGACGGTGCTTGCTTTGCCTGCTGACGCGCTGGGCGCGGCGCCTGCGGCCGATGCGTCGACGGCGCGTCTGCGCGCCGATATCGATCACGTGCGCGGCGTCTGCGCCAGCGTGGATAGGCCGATCCCCGACGATCCGCGTGTGCAGCTGCGCGGCGCCATTGAAGCTGTGTTCCGTTCCTGCCGCTCCGAGCGGGCGCGCGTCTATTGCGAGCGCGAAGGGCTTGCCTCGGATATTCCGAGCGCGGTCGTGATCCAGACGATGGTGTTCGGCAACATGGGGCCGACATCGGGAACGGGCGTCGCTTTTTCGCGCAATCCGTCCACCGGCGCGAACGAGATCTATGGCGACTTTCCTGCCCGACGCGCAGGGCGAGGAGGTCGTTTCCGGTATTCGCGCGAGCGAGCCGCTCGCCGCCATGCAGCAATATGTGCCTGCCGCCTTTGACGAACTTTGCCGGATCTTGCGGCAATTGGAGCGGCACTATCGCGATCTCTGCGACGTCGAATTCACGGTGCAGGATGGCCGGCTGCAGATCCTGCAGGTGCGCGTCGGCAAGCGTTCGGCGGCGGCCGCTGCCCGCATTGCCGTAGAGATGGCGAGCGGCGCCGAGCCGCTGATCTCACGCGACCAGGCGGTGCGCCGCTTGACGCGCGAGCAGCTGCGGCAGCTTCAGTCGATCTGCGCCGTGCGCGACGGCGCCGTCGCGATCGCATCCGGCGTTGCGGCATCGCCGGGTGTCGCGAATGGCGTCATCTGTCTTGATCCGGATCGGGCCGCCGAAATTGCCGAAGGCGGCCGCAGCGTCATCCTCGTGCGGCCGACCACGTCGCCGGAGGACGTGCACGGGATGGTAAAGTCTGCCGGCATCGTCACTGCCACCGGCGGCATGGTGAGCCACGCGGCGCTGGTCGCGCGCGGATGGGGCATTGCCGCTGTCTGCGGCGTGGGCGATCTGGTGTTCGAGCCGCACCTCAAGATCGGCGGGCACGAGTTGTGCGAGGGCGACAGCCTGACGATCGACGGTGGCGGCGGCCGCGATCTATCTCGGCGATTGCGTTGCGACGGGGAGCGAGGAGCCGGAGGAGCTCACAGACGCTACGGCGGTGGAGCGCGGAGCTTGGCATTGAGCTCGGCTGCGATGACTCGCCGGATGTCACGGTGGACGACGCTGTTGCTCCGACGAAGGAGGACGACGCGGCCGCCGACGCCTTTGCCGTCATGCGCGCCATCGCTTTGCTCGGTCTTGCCGACCGACGAGCGGATCGCCGTCTCGCTCGCGACGTCGACCGAGGCGGTGCGGCATATCATCGACGCGGCTGCCGTCCGACTCATCTCAACCGAACGCCGCGCGGCCTGCAACTGACGGCGGAGGGGCGCGGCTGGCTGCGAGGCGCAGCTCGATGCGGAGCGCGATCGCACGGATCGTGCCGCGGCGGATCGACTTTACCGGAGTTTTGTCGCACTCGACGATCGCTTCAAGCGTCTCGTCGTCAGACTGGCAGGTCAGGACGGTCGACGGCCGCGATGTCATCAACGATCATACCGATGCCGCTTACGACGCCGCGGTGCGCGAGAAGCTCTGCGCCTTCCATGCCGAGTCGATGCCGCTGATCGACGAGATCTGCGCGCATCGCCTGGCGCCTGCAGCCTTATCGTTTGCGCTCTCGCCCGCGCTGCGGCGGCGGTCGCGCCGGCGACGGAACGATGATCGCCAGCCCTTTCAAGGACAGCTACCACACCGTCTGGTTCGAGTTGCATGAGGAACTGATGCATCTGTCCGGCCGGGACCGCGCAACAGAGGAGACGAGTGCCAGCGCCCGCACCGCCGCTTCGCAGCATCGGACGTAGCGACATGCAAGCGGCACCGCCGCCAACAACAAGGAGAGCGCGACAAGCGTCGGAACATGTAAATCGGGGAGGACATCACGTGGCGGGTACGCATTGGATCGTCGAAGGCAAGATCGACCCACGCTGGCCGATCAACACGCGCGGCAACATCGGCGAAGTGTTTCCGGAAGTTCTGACGCCGCTCTCGTATGAGCTCGGTGTGGTCGCAGCGGAAGCCGGCTGGCGCGATGCCTATCGCAAGATCGGCGTGCTCAGGGAAAGCGACTTCAAGAACGAAGATCCGGTCATCATCGGCCTCTATGCCGGCTACGGCTACCTCAACGTCTCGTACCTGCGCATCATCGGCGTGCGCGCGCCGGGCTCATCGCCCGAGGCGATCGATGCGACGCTGATCGGCGAGGGCAACCCGCCGCCCTATGTGCCGCAGAAGGGCGACAAGAGCTTGCTCGCCTCGCTGAAGATCCTGTTGACGGTGCTGAAAGCGCTCGGCACCAAGGCGCCGCCGCCGATCATCGACGAGACCTACAAGCTCGTTGCCGAATTCGAGGCGAGATGTCCGCCGCTGGACGCAAGCGACGACGTGCTGCTCGCCTACATGCGGTCATTCCCGCCCGTGTTCAGGCAGGTGTTCCGCAATCATCTGATCACCACATCGATCGCCGCCATCGTCAGCGGCATTCTGGCCGATAACGCCAAGGCGGCAGGCGAGCCCGGGCTGGCGACGCATCTGATCGGTGCCGCGGGCGAAGTGGTGTCCGCATCCTATTCGCAGGAGCTCTATGACATCGCCAAGCTGGTGCGCGGCAGCGCTGCGCTGTCGGCCGCGTTTGATGCCGGCATGTCGGGCATTGCCGAACGCCTGAAGACGATGCCTGCGGCAGCGGACTTCAACAAGGCGTTCGAGGGTTTCATCGCGCGCCATGGCCATCGCGGCCCCAACGACTGGGAGCTGTCGTCGCGGACCTGGGAGAACACGCCGGAGCTGGCGCTCGTCGCCATCGACCGCATGCGGCTTGCCGCGCATGACCTTTCGCCGGCGACGCGGCTGACGGACATGGAAGCGCGCCGGCAGGCGGCGGTCGAAAAGTGCTTCCGCACGTGAAACTGATGGACAAGGGCAATTTCAAGAAGGCGGTGAAGGCGCTGCCGCATTGGACACGCGCCCGCGAGGCGACGCGCGATCGCGCCGTGCGCACCGGCGCGACCTTGAAGGGCGTCTTCCGCGAGCTGGTGCGGCGCGCCGCTGCGAAGAGCGGCATCGACGATCCGCGCATGGTGGCGATGCTGCGCTTCCATGACGAACTGCCAAAATATCTTCGCGATCCGGCAAGCCTCGTCCCGGTCATCCGCGAACGCTGGGCGCTGCGTGAACGTTTTGCGGCGGTGACGCCGCCGTTCTTCATCACCTCGCAAGATGAAGTGCCGAGCATCGAGCAGATGGAGGCCGCGCAGGCGAGCAAGCCGAAGCAGGTGGCGGCAGGCGAGACACTGAAAGGCGACAGCGGCTCCCCCGGCATCGCACGCGGCCGCGCGCGGATCGTGCTGGATCCCGCCGACGCAAACGGGCTCAGCCCTGGAGATATTCTCGTTGCGCCGCTGACCGACCCCGCCTGGACGCCGCTGTTCCTTCCGGCAAGCGCCGTCGTCGTCAATGTCGGCGCGCTGATGAGCCATGCGGTCATCGTCTCGCGCGAACTCGGCATTCCGTGTGTGGTCGCTGTTCCCAATGCCACCGAGCGGATCGCCGACGGCGCGATGCTGGAGGTGGATGGGACGGCAGGCACGGTGACGGTGCTGGCAGCCTGACCGCCCGTGGCCGTCTTCGCAGCGTCGGCCGCCCGGTCGCAGAGGCTGGCCGGCGTCGGGCGAGCTAGGGCCGGGCGGCGGAGAACGACCTCCCGAACGGCGCCTCCTGACAGAAATTCTCCCGGAACTGGAATAGGATGGAGCGCTCGCCGAATTCGGCGAGGCATTCGCCATGGACGTACTTTTAATATATACGTTGACGAATATATCGTCGACGGATATAGGCGCGCATGGCGTCGAAAGACCGATCCAACCCACTCGCGCTCGCCGTGCTGGCGCTGGTGTTCGAACGTCCCATGCATCCTTACGAGATGGCTGCGACGCTCAAGCATCGGCACAAGCACGAGAGCATCAAGCTGCGGTACGGCACGCTTTATACAGTGATCGATCTCCTGACCTCGCGCGGCTTTATCCGGCCGAAGGAAACGTCTCGCGACGGCAAGCGGCCGGAGCGGACGGTCTATGCGCTGACGCCAGCGGGTCGCGACCAGTTGCGGAACTGGATGCGCGATCTCGTCGCAAAGCCGGCGAAGGAGTTCCTGCAGTTCGAAGCCGCGCTCTCGCTGTTGCCGGTGCTGCCGCCCGACGAAGCCATCGACCTGTTACGCGACCGTGCGGTCAAGGCTGTCGGAGGACCTGGTTCAGTTGCGGACACTGGTCGATCAATTGTCGGACATGACGCTGGGCGAGCTTGCGGAGCCGAGTCCAGGAACTGCCTGCGCCGCTATTAGGCCAGAAATTTCCGGCAATCTTCAGCGTCGAGAGCGAGTACCGGCTGGCTGTGCTGAAAGCCGAACTCGACTTCATCAACGATCTGGTCCGCCGCGTGACGGAAGAAGGGTGGGGACCGGTCGGCATGTGGCAGGGCCTGCAGGCCGAGTGCGAGCGTGGCTTCCTGCGCGAAAACGAGAGTGCGGCTGCAGCGATTTCGCAAGCAGCCGAGGCGGGGCGACCATGAGCGACGACAAGGCGAAATTGCTGCGCTCGCTGACGATCGACCGCAGCGCAGACGAACCGAGAGCGGCCTGCGCGTCGCCGCTGGATTGTGCCTGCCGTCGTCGCCGGGTGCGTGCTTGTCGCATTCGCGGCTTACGCGCTGTCCGAACTCCGTACGCAGGAGCCGCCCAGGCAGGCCGCCGCCCAACCGGCCGCGCAGCCGCAGGCGCCAACGCCGCAACCTCAGGCCGTCGCGAGCAGCGAGGCCGGCAATCTGGCGGCGTCCGGCTATGTGGTTGCACGACGCAAGGCGACGGTTGCCGCCGAGATCACCGGCAAGGTCGTCGGGGTCTACATCGATGAGGGCATGACGGTCACCGAAGGGCAGGTCGTTGCGCGGCTCGACAGCGTTCTGGCCGAGAAGGATTATGAGCTCGCGCGCCAGCGTGTGGAATCAGCCGATGCCGCCATCAGCATGATCACGGCGGATCTCGAGGATGCGAACAGGATTTTCGTGCGCATCGAGTCACTGTCGAAGAAGAATGTCGCGTCCGAAGCGGATCTGACCAAGGCGCAGGCGCGGGTCGGCGTGCTGTCCGCGCAACTGCGCCAGGCGCGCTCGCAGCTGGAGACGGCGAAGATCGACGCCGAGCGCAGCGCCTCCGTCCTCGGCAAGCATCAGATCCGCGCGCCGTTCGCCGGCGTGGTCGTCGATCGCAGCGCCCAGCCCGGCGAGATGATCTCGCCGATGTCGGTCGGCGGATACACCCGCACCGGCATCTGCACCGTGGTCGACATGGACTCGATCGAGATCGAGGTCGACGTCAACGAGGCGTTCATCGGCCGCGTCGTCGGCGGGCGGCGCCGTCAACGCGATGCTGGACGCCTACCCGGGCTGGACCATCCCGGCGTCGGTGATTGCGATCGTGCCGACCGCCAATCGCGAGAAGGCGACGGTGCGCGTCCGCATCCGTTTCGACAAGAAGGACCCGCGCATTCTCCCCGACATGGCCGTGAAGGTCACCTTCCTGCGCAATGCCAGCGACCGATGCAACGTCGGCCAGCGGACCCCGCGCGCAAAACTGAAATCCCAGGAGTGCACAGTGACAGCCGAACATCCGATGGTTCGCTTGGCCCGCGTGAGCAAGCGTTTCACCAAGGGCAAGGAGACGATCTCGATCTTCGACCATCTCGACTTCGCTATCCCCAAGGGCGATTTCGTCGCCGTGATGGGACCGTCGGGCTCGGGAAAGACGACGCTGCTCAACCTGCTCGGCGGCATCGATCACGTCGATGAAGGCGAGGTGACGATCGCCGAGGCGCGGATCGACGGCCTGTCGGAAGGCCAGCTCGCGGCCTGGCGCGCCAAGAACATCGGCTTCATCTTCCAGTTCTACAACCTGATGCCGATGCTGACCGCGGCGCAGAACGTCGAGCTGCCGCTGCTGCTGACGCGCTTGAGCGGCAAGGAGCGAACGGCGCGGGTCAACACCGCGCTCTCGGTGGTCGGTCTTGCCGATCGCGCGAAACACCGGCCGCGCGAGATGTCCGGCGGACAGCAGCAGCGCGTCGCGATCGCGCGCGCCATCGTCTCCGATCCCAATCTTCTGCTCTGCGACGAGCCGACCGGCGATCTCGACCGCAACTCCGCCGACGAGATCCTGTCGATCCTGCAATTGCTGAACAAGGAGCTCGGCAAGACCATCGTCATGGTGACGCACGATCCGGCCGCCGCGCAGTATGCGGCGCGGACGCTGCACCTCGACAAGGGCCGCTTCGTCGAACGGGAGCTCGCCGCGTGAACGACTTTTCCCTGGTGCGGAAGAACCTGTTCCGCCGCAAGCTGCGTGCGATCCTGATGATCGTCTCGATCCTGGTCGCCTTCATGATCTTCGGCGTGCTGGCCGGCTTCTACCGCGCCTTCAACGCGGGCGAGGACCGGGCGGCGGCCGATCGCATGATCACCGTCAACAAGATCAATTTCACCCAGCCGATGCCGATCGCCTATTACAACCGCGTGCGCTCGGTCGAGGGCGTCCGGCAGGTGACCTTCGCCAACTGGTTCGGCGGCTACTATCAGGATCCGAAGAATTTCATGATGGCGCTGGCGATCGAGCCGGCGACCTATTTCGATGTCTATCGCAGCGAGATCGACATCGCGCCCGACGCGCTGCAGGCGTTTCGTCCGCGACCGCTCGAGCGCGGTCGTCGGCGAGACGCTGGCGACGCAAATAGGGCTGGAAGGTCGGCGACCGCGTGCCGGTCCAGAGCAACATCTTCTCCCAGAAGAGCGGCGGCCACACGCTGGGATTTCACCATCGCCGGCATCGTCAAGGGCAAGGCCAATCACGTCGATACGAACTTCTTTCTGTTCCAGTACAACTACTTCGACGAGACGCGCTCGTTCGGCAAGGACACCATCGGCTGGATGATCCTGCAGACCACGGCGCCCGAGAACAACGACCGCGTCGCCAAGACCATCGACGCGATGTTCGCCAACTCCACCGCCGAGACCATCGACCGACACCGAGAAGGCGTTCGGCAAGGCGTTCGCCGCGCAGTTCGGCAACATCGCGCTGATCGTGTCGCTGGTGGTGGGCGCCGCGTTCGTCACCATCCTGATGATCGTCGGCAACACCATGGCGCTGTCGATCCGCGAGCGCACGCGCGAGATCGGCGTGCTGAAGACGCTCGGCTTCTCGGGTCCCGCGCATTCTCGGGATGGTGCTCGGCGAGTCGATCCTGCTGGCGCTGCTCGGCGGCCTGCCGGGCCTCGCCATTGCGGCGCTGATCGCGATGGCGCTGCGCAACAGCCTGACCAACGTCGCGCCGGCGTTTCTCCGTCTCGCCCGACATCGTGCTGCAGGGCGTCGGGCTGATGATCGCGCTCGGCCTGATCACCGGCATGATCCCGGCCGTCAATGCGATGCGGCTGAAGATCGCCACAGCGCTCGGAAGAGGTTAAGCACATGGGTTCGCTCTGGCGTCAGGTGACCGCGGTCACCAAGATCAATCTCATGAGCATCGCGCAGCGGCGCTGGCTGTCGCTGTCGACCGTCATCGCCATCGCGCTGGTGGTGGTCGTGCTGCTGGCGTTCCTCGCCATGGCCAACGGCTTCCAGCGCACCATCGCCGGCTCCGGCGCCGACGACATCGCGATCGTGCTGCGCGCAGGCTCGCAGGCCGAGATCAATTCGACCGTCAGCCGCGATCAGGTGCGCCTGATCGAGGACGGTCCGGGCATCGCGCGTGGGCCGGACGGCAAGCCGCTGGTGTCGTCCGAACTCTATCTGGTCGTCGACGGCATCAAGCGCTCGACCCAGACCAAGGCCAACCTGCCGCTGCGCGGCATCGGCGAGCAGGGCGCCACCCTGCGCAAGGGAATTGCGATCACCGAAGGCCGCATGTTCAGCCGCGGCAGCAACGAGATCGTGGTCGGCAAGGCGCTGCTGCGCGAGTTCGAAGGCTTTGATATCGGCAGCACCGTGTCGTTCGGCACCTCGCGCTGGACCGTGGTCGGCGTGTTCGATGCCGGCGGCAGCGTGTTCGAGTCGGAGATTTGGGCCGACCTGCCGGTGGTGCAGAGCCTGTTCAACCGCAACAACATCTTCCAGACGGTTCGCGCGCGGCTGACCAGCCCGGCGGCGCTCGCCGAGCTCAAGAACTACAGCGACAACGACCCGCGGCTGAAGCTCGATGTCAAATCCGAGAACGCGTATTTTGCCGAGCAGGCATCGCAGACCACCGATCTGATCCAGAAGCTCGGCTGGCCGCTGGCGATCGCCATGGCGTTCGGCGCGCTCGCGGGCGCCTTGAACACCATGTATTCGTCGGTCGCCGCGCGTGCGACCGAGATCGCGACGCTGCGGGCGATCGGCTTCGGCGGCTTCCCGGCGTTTGTCGGCACCCTGGCCGAGTCGCTGCTTGCTGGCGGCGATCGGCGGCCTGCTCGGCGCGGCCGCGACATACTTCATCTTCGACGGCATCACCGCGTCGACGCTCGGCGGCAACTTCACGCAGGTCGTGTTCGACTTCAAGCTCAGCCCGGCGCTGATCGCCGAGGGCGTGGCGCTGGCGCTGATTGTCGGCCTGATCGGCGGATTTTTCCCCGCCATCCGCGCCGCGCGCCTGCCGATCGTGTCGGGTCTCTACGCGAACTAGCATCGTCTCCGCGGCGTTGCGGCTAGCGCGACGCTGCCCGCTTTCCGCCGCCTTCGACCGCAAGGCTTCGGCCTTGGGAATCGCGCTTCGGCATTCCGGACCGAGCTCTGCAAGATGCTGCTGCAGGCAGGCGAGCCCGCGTCCGCCGCCCGGCCGCACGCCCGAGCAGAGGCGCGTGAAGTCGGCGCGGCAAGTCAGGGCAAGCGCTCTCGCCTGGTTCGCAAGCTCGGGTGAGGGCTGCGCCTTCGCATCGATGCAGCCGGCGGCGATGACGGCAAGGACAAGCGTCGCAGCCGATCACGGTGTTGTTTCGGCGAGTGGGTGTCGCGTTCATGGCTCAGTCTCCTGTGGAAGCGAGTTTCGGAAGCGGGTGCGTGTCTGTCTGAAGGCACAGCGGTCGCGGGCGGCCTCGTCGCATCGACCGAACCCGGTGGTGCGAACAGCACGCGCAGCTTGTCGCGCACTGACGAGGTTTTCGGACACGTCGCGCAACATGGCCAGCCATTCGCCGAAGACGATGCGCAGCGGATTGTACGAGGCCACCCCGTTGACGAGACCGTAACGGAGCGGTTCATCGGCCGGTCTCTCAGCGAACGTGCCGAACAGCCGGTCGAAAATGATCAATATCCCGCCAAAATTCTTGTCGAGGCAGGCCGCGTTCGAGGCATGGTGCACGCGATGATGCGCCGGCGTGTTCAACACCCACTCGAGCGGGCCAAGCCGCGGCGCCAGTTCGGTGTGGATGAAGAACTGGTAGAGCAGGTTGACGCCGAGCATCGCGACGATCGCGATGGGATGAAACCCGGCCCAGGCCAGCAGCGCAAAGAACAGGAAGTTGCCCGAGATGCTGCCGGTCCAGCCGAGGCGGATTGCTGCCGTGAGGTTCAGCTTGGTCGCCGAGTGATGCACGGCATGGGTCGCCCACATCCAGCGAATGCGGTGCGATGCGCGATGGTGCCAGTAGTAGACGAATTCCGTCGCGAAGAAGAGCGCGACAATCGCCTGCCACGTGAACGGGTCGAAATCGAGCAGGCGATGTTTGTAGGCGAACAGGAACGGTATGGCGACGAGCCCTGCCTCCAGCGCGCGCACGAGATTTTGGCCGAGCGCGACGCCGAACGAGGCCGCGCTCTCGCGAAAATCGTGGGTTTCCTTGTCGTGGTCGGTCAGGCGGCTCACGAGGTATTCCAGCAGCATGAAGCCCACCGCGACGGCGAGGATCGTGAGGCGCATGTTCGGACTTGTCGTCAGGATGTTGAACTGCTCGTTCATGATGTCTCTCGGGCCTGCGTGGAGCGCCGCCGTGACGGCGGCGCTCCGTGGCGATGGCGGCCAGCGATCAGCGATAGATGACGCTGGAGCGATAGCGGGTGCCGCCGTACGGGCCGGTGGCGACGCTGCTCGTCGTGCACACGCCGCCCGCGCACTGTGCCGAGCCCTGGCGGCTCACGCTGTTGCCATAGGGGCCGGTGCGCGTCGCTTGACGGGTGCAGACGCCATTGGCGCACGATCCCGAGGCGGTGACGGTCGCCGTGCCGCGCGGACCGGTCACGGTCTTGCTGCGCGACCACGCATTGGCATCGGCGGTTGCCATGAACGAAAGCATGACGGCGAGGGATGAAGCGGTGAGGATGGTCTTCACGGATGACTCCTTGATCACTCTCATGGCGTGCCGGGCGGCCCGCCGTGACCATGAAGATGCGCCCGTCGTGTCAGCGCCGTTTGTACCGTGTGCATCGTTGTGTCGCGTTTTGTCGACGCTTTGTAACAATTTGTAAAACCCACCCGGGATCATTGCGGATCGCCCCCGAATGACCGAAAAAATCGGGTATGAGCGGACCGATGAACAGGATTTTGGTTGTCGAGGATGATCCGGACATCGGACGTCTGGTCGCGGAGCTGTTGCGCAAGGAGGGCTTTGCGGTCGAGGTGGCGCAGGACGCGGTCGCCATGGACGCGGCGCTTGCCCGCATGCGGCCCGACCTGATCATTCTCGATCTGATGCTGCCGGGCGAGGACGGGCTTTCGATCTGCCGCAGGATCAGGGTCAATGACGCTCTTCCGATCCTGATTTTGTCGGCGAAGAGCGACGAGATCGACCGTGTGGTCGGACTGGAGATCGGCGCGGACGACTACCTGGTCAAGCCGTTCGGTCCGCGCGAGCTTCTGGCGCGGGTGCGCGCGATCTTGCGGCGCGGCAGCGCGCAACCGCCTGCGCCACCGGCCCGCCGTTTCACGTTCGATCGCTTTGTCATGGACATCGACGCACGTCAGCTCGCGAACGATGCGGGCGACGCCCTTCTTCTCACCAGTGCCGAGTTCGATCTGCTGGCATGTTTCGTGCGGCGTCCGCGCCGGGTGCTCACGCGCGACCAGATCCTCGACTGGACGCGCGGCCGTGGCGCCGACCCGTTCGACCGCACCGTCGACATGCTGGTGTCGCGCCTGCGCAAGAAGCTCGAGGCTGTGAGCCCGGACTCGAACCTGATCACCACCGTTCGCAGCAGCGGCTATCTGTTCACCGCCCAGGTCAAGGTGCTGCCGTGATCGGCGGCCTCAGCCTTGCCGCGCGCATCACCTTGATTGTGGCGATGGCGCTGTTGGCGAGCTGGATCGCGATCGTCGTCCTGCTCTATTCGCTGTACGACGCCGACGCGAGAAGCACGGCGACAGCGGCGCGCCAGATCGCGGCCATCGCCGATCTGCTGGAAAAGGCCCCCCTGCGCGAACGAGGGGGCGTGCTCGCGGCCGTCACGTCCGACATCCTGCAGGTCAGGATTCTACCAGCCGGCGCGCGCCTCGATCCGCTGAACCCGCCTCGCGCGCGCGACGACAGGATGGTGGACGCTCTCGTGGGGGCATTGGGCGACCGTGCATTTGCGATCGGCGCGCCACAGGCCACGGAACAGCAGAAGCGTTTTCCCCGCTTCTACGCCTGGGCCGCCAATGCGATCGAGCTTCGGATCGGCTTGAAGAGCGGCGAAACGCTCGTCGCCGTCAAGCGGAGCCCGCTGACCGTCAACCGGACGGGTCTGCCGCTGGGGCTTGGCGCGGGACTGCTCGGAACGCTGATCGCGCTGGTCGCGCTCGTGTTCATGCATCGCCAGACCCGGCCGCTTGCGCGGCTCGCCGCTGCCGTCGACCGCATGGACCTCGCCGGGCCGCCGGCGATGCTGCCGAAATCGCGAACCGCCGCGCCGGAAATCCAGGCGCTGGTGACGGCGTTCAACCGCCTGCAGGTCAGGCTCTCGCAATTGCTGCGCGCGCGGATGGCCCTGCTCGGCGGCATCTCGCATGACGTGCGCACCTTCGCCACGCGGTTGCGCCTGCGCGTCGATCAGATTCCGGAGAATGCCGAGCGCGAGCGCGCGATCGCCGATATTGTCGACATGGTTCACCTGCTGGACGATGCGGTGCTGGCGAGCAAGTCCGGAGCGGGCGAACTCCACGAGGAATTGCTGGAGTTCAAGGAGATCGTCGCCGCCGAGGTCGACGATCGGCGCGCCGCCGGAGCGTGCGCCGAGCTGACCGTGCGGATGATGCCGGCACGGCGCTCCTTGGCGACCGCGTGGCGCTCCGTCGTGTCGTCTTCAACCTGATCGACAACGCAGTGAAGTACGGCCAGCGGGCGCGCCTCTCGCTGTCGCGCGAGGCGCAGTGGATTGTCCTGCTGGTCGACGACGATGGGCCAGGCATCGCGCCGGACAAGCGGGAGCTGCTGCTCGAACCGTTCGTCCGGCTTGAAGGCTCGCGCAACCGGCGGACCGGCGGCGCGGGTCTTGGCCTTGCGATCGTTCGCAACCTGGTTGAGGCGCACGGCGGGCATGTCCAGATTTCCGACGCGCCCAAAGGCGGCGCGCGGATCAGTGTGAAGCTTCCAGGATTTGATCCGCGCTCGACTTGATCCGCAGGGCTCCGGCGCCGATCACATCGCCGGCGCCGTCACCGCGCGTAGCGGATCTTCCCGGCAGGCGTCACGTCGTAGCCGGTGAGATCCGCCGCGCGTTCGCGCAAGCGGCTCCCGCTCATCAAGCCGATCAGCGCCTGCATCGGCGGCTGGAAGTAGGAGTGCTGCCGCAGCACGAGATCGAAATTCTCAGACACCAGCGGCTCGAAATCGAGGCCGGCGGATTTGGCGGCCGCGCGCGTGGCGATGCCGCAATCGGCCTTGCCGGAACGAATGGCGGCGGCGAGGTCCGGACCGGTGAGGCAGGGCGGATCGAGCAGCTTCAGGTCGCGCGCCTTGATGTCGGTGCGCTTGAGCAGCACGTCGAACAGCATCTGCGCGCCGGCGCCCGGCTGCCGCACGGCCATCGTCGCGCCCGCCTTCAGAACGTCGGCGATGCCGTGCAGGCTCTTCGGATTGCCGGGCTGCAGCAGCAATCCCTGCTCGCGCCGCGCGAAGCCGACCAGCACCGCGTCATGCAAGCCGGCGTTGGCCCTGATAGCGGCGATGTTGGCATCGACCGAAGCGTCCTCATCAGAGTCGGTGTGATAGTGAATGGCCGCGGCGACGACCTCGCCGCGCACAAGCCGCTTCACCCCGCTTTCCGTGCCCTCGGTCAGCGTCGCAAGGCCTGAGCCGGATTCGCGCAGCGCCCACTCCAAAAGCGAATCCTGGCTGCCGCCGACGATCGGCGGCGGCTCGCCCTCGGCCATGCCGGCCGGACGCGTCAGGCCGGAGCGCAGCCAGCGATCGAGCTCGTCGCGCGGGAACAGCCATTTCCCCGTCACCTTGGTGCAGGGGATCGCGCCCTCGGCCACCAGCTCATAGAGCTTGCGCTCGCCGAGCCGGATGTAGCGGGCGGCCTCGCTGGTATTGAGCAGCTCCATCAGCCTGCATCCTTTTGCATATTCCTGCACGACTTCACATCGAATTGACAACGGGAAGGCAGACGCAGGAGGATGCAGCAAAGGAGAGGAGATGCAGGAAGGCCTCAATGCCTGGCAGCTGATCGCCGGCGGCGACCCGACGCTGTTTGCGATCGTCCAGCTGTCGCTGATCATCAGCCTGTCCGCCGTCGCCATCGCGGCCGTTGTCGGCCTGCCGCTCGGCGCGCTGCTGGCGTTGACGCGCTTTCCCGGCCGGCACGTCGTCATCGTCGTCCTCAATGCATTCATGGGCCTGCCGCCGGTCGTGGTCGGCCTGGCCGTCTATCTGCTGCTGTCGCGCTCCGGGCCGCTTGGGCAATTCGGCATCCTGTTCACGCCGCTCGCCATGGTGATCGCGCAGGCGATCCTGATCCTGCCGATCATCGCCGCGCTGTCGCGCCAGACCATCGAGGATCTCTGGCTCGAGTATCGCGACGAACTGACGGCCATGGATGTCGGTCCCGCCGGCCGCGTCGCGACGCTGCTCTGGGATGCGCGCCTCAGTCTGCTCACCGCATTGCTGGCCGGCTTCGGCCGCGCCGCCGCCGAAGTCGGCGCGGTGATGATCGTCGGCGGCAACATCGACGGCTTTACGCGCACCATGACCACCACGATCGCGCTCGAGACGTCGAAGGGAAATCTGCCGCTCGCGCTGGGGCTCGGCCTGGTGCTCATCGCGCTCGTGCTTGCGATCAACGCCGCGGCCTGGACCGTGCGCGTCTGGTCCGAGCGGCAGGCGGGTTGACCATGCGCGCGCCGGTCAACGATCTTCCGGTCCTGTTCGAGCAGGTCTCGCTGCGCGCCGGCGGCATGACCATCCTCGACCGTATCGATGCGACCATCGAACCCGGCGCGCCGACGCTGGTGGTCGGACCGAACGGCGCGGGAAAAAGCAGTTTTCTGCGGCTCTGCATGGGCCTCGCGACGCCGACCGAAGGCCGCATCACCTGGGGCGGGCGCATGGATGCGAAGCCAACGCGCCGCGCTTTTGTGTTTCAGCGCCCGGTGATGCTGCGCCGGACGGCGGCCGGAAATGTCGCCTACAGTCTTGCGCAGGCCGGCGTGCCGCGCGAGCAGCGTGCGGAGCGGGTCGCTCGCTTGCTCGAACAGGTCGGCCTGTCGGAACTGGCGGCGCGGCCCGCGCGGCGTCTGTCGGGCGGCGAGCAGCAGCGGCTGGCGCTCGCCCGCGCGCTCGCGCGCGATCCCGATCTGCTGCTGCTCGATGAGCCGACCGCGAGCCTCGATCCCGCCGCAACGCGCAGCGTCGAAGAGATCGTTCGCGCGGCGGCGTCGTCCGGCATCAAGGTGGTGATGGCCTCGCACGATCTCGGCCAGGTGCGGCGTCTTGCCGGCAAGGTGATGTTTCTCGTCCGCGGCACCTTGCGCGAGCACGACGCTGCGGACGCGTTCCTCAACAATCCGTCGACGCCGGAGGCGGCAGCCTTCGTGCGCGGCGATCTCGTCGTCTGATGCAATCGAGCAGGAGCGCCCTGTCATGCTGAACCGCCGTCTCGCAATCGTCCTTGCTCTTTCCGTCGGCCTTGCCGCAAGCGCACCGGCGCTGGCGCAGGACAAATCCATCGTCGTTGCATCGACCACGTCGACGCAGGACTCAGGCCTGTTCGGTCACCTCCTGCCGCTGTTCAAGGCGAAAAGCGGCATCGACGTGAAGGTGATCGCGCAAGGCACCGGTCAGGCGCTCGACACCGCGCGCCGCGGCGACGCCGACGTGGTGCTGGTGCATGCGAAGCCGCAGGAAGAAAAATTCGTCGCCGACGGTTTCGGCGTGAAGCGCTTCGATCTCATGTACAACGATTTCGTGCTGATCGGACCGCACAGCGATCCCGCCGGCATCAAGGGATCGAACGATATCGTCGCCGCGCTGCAGGCGATCCAGAAGAAGGCAGCGCCGTTCGTCTCGCGCGGCGACAAGTCGGGCACGCATGCGGCCGAGCTTGCGCTCTGGAAGCAGGCCGGCATCGAGATCGAGACGGCGAAAGGGCCGTGGTATCGCGAGATCGGGCAGGGCATGGGCGCGGCGCTCAACATGGCGGGCTCGAGCAATGCCTATGTCCTCTCCGACCGCGGCACCTGGCTGTCGTTCAAGAATCCCGGCGATCTCGTCATCGCGGTCGAAGGCGACCGGCGCCTGTTCAATCAATACGGCGTCATCCTCGTCAATCCGGCGAAGCATCCGACGGTGAAGAAGGAGCTCGGCCAGACCTTCATCGACTGGCTGCTGTCGGATGAGGGACAGGCGGCGATCGCCGGCTACAAGATCAACGGCAAGCAGCTGTTCTTCCCGAACGCCGACCGCAAGGCGTCGTGAGGTGCGGCGTCGATGTGCAGCGAACTATTTCGACTTCGCCTGATCCGGCGGGCAGTCAGGGCGCACCTGCATCGGCTTGCCATCGTTGCTGCACGGTCGGCGCAGCTGAGTTGGCATGGCCCGCCTGCGGACGGAAGGATGGCGTTCTTCTCCATCGCCATCGCATTTCCCGTGCTGCCGGTGGTCTGGCCGGCTGGCGGACGGTGTGCTTGACGTCGTGCAGCTTGTTTCGGGCTTGTTCGGCTTGCTGGGATGTTTGCGCGAGGGCCGGTGTTACAGCAATGAGCGCCGCAAAACCTATGGCGACGAGGCGAGCCTGCATGGTGTCCTCTCCAGGAAATATGACGAATGCACGGTTTGCAAACGTGCGGTCCCTCGCGTTAGTTCCTTTGACGGAGTTGCGAACAGCCGGCTCGATGGGCCACCATTGGCCATGACCGGGACTCAGCGGCTGAGCGCCGCACTGACTTCGCTGGATGCGGCGCTGGCGAAACTTCTCGATCGGCGTGCAGCCCGTCGACGCAACCGAGCTTTCGCTCACCGATGCGATCGGCTGCATCGCCGCGGAGATGCCGCCGCTCGCGCGCTGGCCTGCCGTCAGTCGAACGTTGCCGTCGCCGACGGATGGGCCATGCGGGCGCGCGATCTCGCCGGCGCGTCGTCCTATGCGCCGCTGCCGCTGTCGAAGGCGCCGGTCTGGGTCGAAGCGGGCGACCGGCTGCCGGCGGACTGCGACTGCGTGATCGACGAGGATGCGATCGAGCGCCTCGGCGCGATGTTTCAGGTGGTCGCTGAAGCGATCCCGGGCGAGGGCATTCGCCGCGCCGGTGAGGATATCGCGCAAGGCCAGACTCTCGTTCGCCGTCGGGCAGCGCATCACGGCGGCGGACCTGATGATTGCGCGGGCGGCGGGCGCGACGCGCTTGCGCGTGCGCCGGCCGCATGTGCGCGTGGTCGACGTGCCGGCAAATGACGGGCGATCGGTCTCCGCCGAATTCATCGCGGCGTCGGCGCGTGCAGCTGGCGCGCGGGTGACGCTCACGAACGCAAGCGCGCGCGACGCAGCCTCCATCGCGTCCGCCATCGGCGACGATACGCGGCGATCTGACATTGCTGGTCGGCGGCAGCGGCGTCGGACGTGGCGATGCCGCGGTCACGGCGCTTGGCCGCGCGCGGCGACGTCTTCGCGCATGGGCTTGGCGCTGCGCCCGGGACGCACGGCGGCGGTCGGACGGATCGGCAAGACGCCTGTCGTCGTCATTCCGGGCGCGCCGGCGCATGCGCTGGCGGTGTGGTGCGCCGTCGTCGAGCCGCTGCTGGACCGGCTGACGTGCCCGCGCGGAACGGCGTGCGATCATTCGTCCGCTTGCGCGCAAGATTTCGTCGGCGATCGGCTTTGCCGAGCTTGTCGTGCTGAAGGCGGTTGACGGAAACTGGCTGCCGCTTGCCGCGGGCGACCTTCCGCTCGGCGCAAATGCGAGCGCCGACGCCTGGCTGATCGTGCCGGGCGAGAGCGAAGGATATGCGGCGGGCACGCCGGTCGGCGCGCTGCCGCTTCGGGATTTCGCATGAGTGCCGAGACGACAAAACCATCCGCTGCCTCGATGCGCGCTGCCGCGCAGGAGCAGTTCCTGACCGTGCTGTCGCGCGAGGAAGCGCTGGCGCGGTTCGAGGCCGCGCTGTTTCCGCGCGAGCTGCAGAGCGAGGATCGCGCGCTCGGCGACGCGCTCGGCTTTGCGCTGGCGCATGACGTCGTCGCCGCCGTCGATGTGCCGCCGTTCGATCGCTCCAATGTCGACGGCTTTGCCGTGCGCTCGGCCGATCTGGCCGCCGCCGGTGAAGCGGCAGCCGTGCGGCTGTCGCTGAACGGCGAGACGATCGCCTGCGGCACGGCGCCGAGACTTGCCGGTGACGGCCGGGCACGGCGACGCCGATCGCAACCGGCGGGCCGCTGCCGCGCGGCGCCGATGCCGTCGTGATGGTCGAGCACAGCGAGCCCGCGGGCGACGACGCGGTGGACATCCGCCGCGCGGCGGCGCCGGGCCAGTTCGTGTCCTATGCCGGATCGGATATTGCGCGCGGCGAGGTGCTGCTGCGCGCAGGCACGGTGATCGGCTCGCGCGAGATCGGCATGCTCGCGGCATCGGGCATTGCGCGCGTCAGCGTCGTGCGAAAACCGCGTGTCGCGGTCATCTCCACCGGCGATGAGCTGGTGCAGCCCGGCGAAGCGCTGCGGCCGGCGGCGATCTACGACACCAACGGCGCGATCGTCACCGCGGCGATCGCCGAGAACGGCGGCGAAGCGTCGTTTCTCGGCGCGTTTCCCGACGACGAGGCGGCGCTGGACAAGATCATCCGCGAGGCGCTGCAGGACTTCGACATGGTGGTGATGTCCGGCGGCACGTCGAAAGGCGAGGGCGACGTCTGCCATCGCATCGTCGCCCGCCTCGGCAAGCCCGGCATCGTCGCGCATGGCATCGCGCTGAAACCCGGCAAGCCGCTGTGCCTTGCGGTCTGCGACGGCAAGCCGGTGATCATCCTGCCCGGCTTTCCGACCTCGGCGATGTTCACGTTCCACGACATGATCGTGCCGGTGCTGCGCCGTCTCGCCGGCCTGCCGCCGCGCGCCGATGCGCAGGTCGCAGCGAAAGTGCCGGTGCGCGTCGCCTCGGAGGTCGGCCGCGCCGAATTCGTCATGGTGTCGCTGGTGGAAGGCGAGGGCGGGCTGATCGCCTATCCTTCGGGCAAAGGCTCGGGCGCGATCACCTCGTTCGCGCAGGCCGACGGCTTCCTGCGCATCGATGCGCTGGCCGACCAGATGCCGGCCGGCACCGAGACTGAGGTGACGCTGTTCACGCCGCATGTTCGCGCGCCCGATCTCGTCATCGTCGGCAGCCATTGCACCGGGCTCGATATCGTCGGCAGCGAGCTTGCACGCGCAGGGCTTTCGGTGCGTTCGATCGCGGTCGGCAGCCTTGGCGGACTTGCAGCGGCGCGCCGCGGCGAGTGCGATCTCGCGCCGATCCATCTGCTCGACGAGGCGTCCGGAACCTACAACACGCCGTTCCTCAGCGAAGGCCTCGAACTCGTGCCCGGCTGGCGGCGCATGCAGGGCATCGTGTTTCGCAAAGGCGATGCGCGCTTCGAAGGCCTGGCCGCCGAGGCAAGCCGTGCAGGCGGCGCTGAAAATTCCGTCGTGCCTGATGGTCAACCGCAACCAGGGCGCCGGCACGCGCATCCTGATCGACCGCCTGCTCGGCGGCGCGCGGCCCGACGGCTACTGGAATCAGCCGCGCTCGCACAACGCGGTGGCAGCGGCCGTGGCGCAGCATCGCGCCGACTGGGGCATGACCATCGCGCCGGTCGCGCACGCGAATGGGCTGGGCTTCATTCCGTTCGCGGAAGAGCACTACGATTTCGCGCTGGTGACCGCGCGCCGCGTCGCGGCCGGCCGTGCAGGCGTTTCTCGCTGCGTTGCGCTCGGAGGAAAGCCGCAGGGCGCTGCAGCAGGCGGGCTTTCGGCCGGCATAGCTGCGCCGGGCCAGAATACCGCAACGACCTGAGGGGCGACGGGCGTCGGCTGAGGCCGCGTACGACTTTCTGCTGCTACGCCTCTTTGTCGCGCGTGATCCGGCCACTGCTCCGTTTACTTGCACGATGACTTCTTCGCTACTGTGCTGCAAAAGCGGGAAAAATGCCCGCCAACAAAAAGAACAAATCACACGATTTGAGGGGAGACGCTCATGACGGAGGTCGTGTTTACGGTCAACGGGAAAGCTGCGCGCGTCAACGCCGAGCCGGATACGCCGCTGCTCTGGATCATCCGCGAGGATCTGAAGCTCACAGGGACCAAGTACGGATGCGGGGTCGCCGCTTGCGGCGCATGTACCGTGCATGTCGACGGCAAGGCCGTCCGGTCCTGCCAGACCCGCCTTTCGGACGTCGCGGGCCGCAAGGTCACGACCATCGAAGGTTTGTCGGAGAAAGGTGATCACCCGCTGCAGATGGCCTGGATCACCGAGCAGGTGCCGCAATGCGGCTATTGCCAGTCCGGCCAGATCATGCAGGCGGCCGAGCTGCTGGCGACGACGAAAAATCCCGTCTCGCGAGCGCATCATCGAGCACATGGACGGCAATCTCTGCCGCTGCGGCACCTACCCGCGCATCGTGCGCGCCATCGAACGCGCTGCGAAGGAGGCCTGATCATGACCAGCACAGGACATTCCGCCGCGCAGGGTTTGAGCCGCCGCCAGATTCTCGCCGGTGGCGCCGGCCTGTCGTTCGCGTTCGTGCTTGGGCCGTCCGTGATGGATGGCGTGCAGGCTCAGGCTGCGACAGCTGGAAAGCTCAACGCCTATGTCAGCATCACCCCTGACGGAACGATCACGATCATGGCGCCGGCTCCGGAGATGGGGCAGGGCGTGAATACATCGATCCCGATCATCATCGCCGAGGAACTGGACGCCGATTGGTCGAAGGTGAAGATCGAGCAGTCGCCGGTCGCACCCGAATATGACCACCCGATCTTCAAGGCCCAATTCGCCGTCGGCAGCGTGACGTTGCGCGGCTATTGGGCGCCGTGCCGCATGGCAGGCGCGCAGGCGCGGCGCGTCCTGATCAACGCGGCGGCGGAAAACTTGGGTGTTCCGGCTGCCGAATTGACGACAGAGCCGAGTGCGGTGGTGCATGCCGCGTCCGGCCGCAAGCTGAGCTACGGCGAGATCGCAGGCTTCGCCAAGGTTCCGGAGAAATTGCCGGAGGTGAAGGCGGACGAGCTCAAGCCGGTCGCGCAATTCCGGCTGATCGGCAAGGATGTGCCGCGCTTCGATGTGCCGGACAAGGTGACCGGCAAGCCGCTCTATGCCATCGACGCGCAGGTTCCGGGGATGCTGTACGGCACCATCGTCCGCGCCGCCGTACAAGGGATCGGGCCCGAAATCCTTCAATCGCGATGAGATCAAGAAGCAGCCCGGTATCGTCGAGGCGGTCGCCTTCGAGCATGCGATCGGCATCGTCGGCGAAAGCGTCATGGCCGTTTTCAACGCGCGTCAGAAGGTGAAGGCCGAATGGCGCGAGGCAGCGGGCGCGAAGGTGAATTCGGTCGCCGACCTGCAAGCGTATCTCGCCGACGTGCGCGATCCTGCCAAGAAAGGCGTTGTCGGCCGCAAGACCGGTGACGCCGATGCCGCGCTGGCAGGCGCCGCGCGCGTCCATGCCAGCGACTTCACCAACGACTACGTCTACCACGCGCAGCTGGAGCCGCATTCCTGCACCGCCTGGGTGAAGGCGGACGGTGTCGAGGTCTGGACCGGCACGCAATGGCCAACGAAAGCGAAGACCGCTGCCGCAGAAGGCCGCCGGCGTTCCGCCCGAAAAGGTCAAGCTGCATCTGTCGCAGATGGGCGGCAGCTACGGACGCAACGCGTTTGTCGAGTACGTGACGGACGCGGTGCTGCTGTCGAAGGCGGTGCAGAAGCCGGTGAAGATGATCCAGAGCCGGGAGGACGATCTGTCGGCCGGCCGGTTCCGGCCGATGGCTGCGCAACGCATCGAGGTCGGTCTCGACAAGGACGGCAAGATTCTCGGCTGGCGCCATCGCCTCGCCGCGGAAACGGTCGTTCCTTATGTCTACGGGCAGGCCCGCATGGAAGCGCAAAAAGGCGTCGACCACATCGTGATCGCCGGCGCCGACGTGCCCTTCTATGACGTGCCGTCGCACACGACCGAGCACATCTACGAAGAGCGCGGCGTGCGCACCGCCGCCTGGCGCGGCATCGGCGCGGGCTACACGAACTTCGCCATCGAGGTGGTGATCGACGAACTCGCCCGGCAGGCCAAGAAGGATCCGCTGGAATATCGCCTGGCTCTGCTGAAAGACCCGCGAGCGAAAAAAGTCGTCGAAACGGCGGCGCGCATGGCCGATTGGGGCGCAAAGCGCGACGGCCGTGCGCTCGGCATCGCCTTCGGCAAGTTGGGACTGCCGCCGGTCGGCTTCTCGATGTCGGGCACGGTCGCCGAAATTTCCATCGACCGCAGGAACGCGCAGATCAAGGTGCACAATCTGTGGTGCGCCGTCGATGTCGGTTTGGCGGTGCAGCCGGACAACATCGTCGCCCAGATCGAAGGCTCGTTGATTTTTGCCCTGGGCAGCGCGCTTAAAGAACAGGTCACGATCAAGGACGGCCAGGTCGAGCAGACCAACCTGCATGAGTACCAGGTCTTGCGCATGTCGGAGATCCCGCAGATGCATGTGGAGATCATCCGCAGCGGCGACACGCCATTGCCCGTCGGCGAACTCGGAATGCGCCGGCACCGCGCCTGCAGTCGCCAACGCGTTCATGGCGATCACCGGACAGACGCTGAGGGCGATGCCGTTCACGCCGCAGCGCGTGCGCAACGCGCTGGCGCGGTCTTGATGTCTTCCTTTCGAGCCCTGCCGCAGCGATGCGGCGGGGCTTTTACCTCGCCAGCGCCGCGAGCCGCTCGGCTTCGGCGATATCGTCCACCGTGTTCGCGTTGAAGAACGGGTCGACCGGATCGGTCGGCCATGTCACGGTCGCGAGCGGATAGCGCGCGGTCCAGCGATCGATCTTGCGGATGTCCTCGACGACCAGCGCGTGGCGCAATTCGTCGCGCAAGGCCACGTTCCATAGCCCGATCACCGGATGGGTCTGCCCGTCCGACGCGGCCACGGCGAGTCTTGCGCCTTCGCTCGCGCGCGCCTGATGCAGGCGCGCGACGAGATCGCGCGGCAGGAACGGGCAATCGGTTGCTGCGCTCAAAACCCATTCGACGTCCGGACGCTGCGCCGCGGTCCAGTCGAGCGCCGTGAGCACGCCGGCGAGCGGCCCCGCAAAACCCTCCACCGTGTCGGCGACGACCGGCAGGCCGAACGCGGCGAAGCGCGCCGGATCGCCGTTGGCGTTGAGGATCAGGCCGTCGCATTGCGGGGCGAGGCGCGCGATCACGTGGTCGAGGATGGTTTTTCCGCCGATGGTTTTCAGCGGCTTGTCGCCGCCGCCCATCCGTCGCGCGAGCCCGCCTGCGAGCAGCACGCCGACGGTCGGCGGCCGATCAGTCGTCATCGCGGCTGCCCTTGCGCTTGGACCGCAACAATTCCTCCTCGACGTAGTCGAGGTTCTGGTCGAACACGATCCGCTGCTCGCCCGACAGCGCGATGAAGCGTTTTCCGCGCGCGCGGCCGACCAGCGTCAGCCCCACCTGTCGCGCCAGCTCCACGCCCCAGGCGGTGAAGCCGGAGCGCGAGACGAGAATCGGAATTCCCATCCGCACGGTCTTGATCACCATCTCCGAGGTGAGCCGTCCGGTCGTGTACATGATCTTGTCGGCGACGTTGACGTTGTGGCTGCCAGGCCCAGCCCGCGATCTTGTCGACCGCATTGTGCCGGCCGACGTCCTCCATGTAGCAGACCGGCTCGCCTTTCTCGCACAGCACGCAGCCGTGAATTGCGCCGGCCTCGAGATAGAGCGACGGCGTCGGTGTTGATCGCCTGCGTCATCTGGTAGAGCCAGGACGTGCGCAGCTCCGCCTGCGGCAGCACCACGCCTTCGATCGCCTCCATCAGGTCGCCGAACGCCGTGCCCTGCGCGCAGCCGGAGGTGAGCGTCTTCTTCTTCAGCTTCTCTTCGAAATTGGTGCCGTGCTCGGTGTAGACGACGACCACCTGCAGGTCGTCGTCGTAGACCACTTCGGTGACGACGTCGTCGGCGCGCAGCATGTTCTGGTTGAGCAGGTAGCCGAGCGCGAGATACTCCGGATAGTCGTTGATCGTCATCATCGTGACGATCTCCTGCGCATTCAGGTACAGCGTCAGCGCGCGCTCGACCGGCACGCGGATCTCGATCTTGCCGCCGGCCTGATCGATGCCGGCCACGGCCTCGGTCAGCCGCCGGTCCGCCGGATCCGGCGTCACGCGCGGAAACGACGACTTGCCTGGCCGTACCACCGGAATGGGCTTGTCCATGACCTGCTCGATGACACCTACTCGATGACGATGCGCGGCGCCGGCCGGCCGGCGGCGCCGATGCCGGCACAAGACGTTGCGCGCGATCTCTATATAGTGTCTGGCGTGCACGCCGTCAGGCTCGGTCGCGACCACCGGACGGCCGTCGTCCGAGGTTTCGCGCAGCTGCATGGCGAGCGGAATTTCGCCGAGAAAGGGGATGCCGAGCTTCTCCGCCTCCGCGCGCGCGCCGCCATGACCGAAGATCGGCGTCAGGCGGTTGCAGGCCGGGCAGCAGAAGTTCGACATGTTCTCGATCAGGCCGAGCAGCGGCACGTTGACCCTGCGGAACATGGCGATGCCGCGCCGCGCGTCGAGCAGCGCCAGATCCTGCGGCGTGCAGACGATCACCGCGCCGGCCAGCGGCGTCTGCTGCGCGATGGTGAGCTGCGCATCGCCGGTGCCGGGCGGCAGGTCGACCACCAGCACGTCGAGCTCGCCCCAGGCGACCTCGCGCAGCATCTGCGTGATCGCCTGACATCACCATCGGCCCGCGCCAGATCATCGCCAGATTTTCTTCGACGAGGAAGCCGATCGACATCACCTTGACGCCGAAGCGCTCCATCGGCTCGAGCTTGCGCTCCGCGTTCATGCGCGGCTTGCCGCGCAGGCCGAACAGTTTTGGCTGCGAGGGACCGTAGACGTCGGCATCGAGAACGCCGGTCCTGTGTCC
This sequence comes from uncultured Alphaproteobacteria bacterium, assembly GCA_963757845.1. Lineage (GTDB taxonomy): Bacteria > Pseudomonadota > Alphaproteobacteria > Rhizobiales > Xanthobacteraceae > P52-10. The sequence goes on along the minus strand of CAVWTB010000007.1, from coordinate 94,207 downwards.
GAGCGCGGCAAAGCCGAGCGCAAGGTTGCAGGCCGTCGTCGACTTGCCGACGCCGCCCTTGCCGGACGCGACCGCGATCACATGCTTGATGCCGGGAATGCCGACCGCGCGCGAGGTCGCCTGCGGTCTTTGGGGCGGATGGGTGACTGACAACGCAAAGGTCTCCGAAGAAGCGCGCTTACGATCCGATCGGATCGTCTCTTCTTGTTATCACGCGCGCGCAAATAGTCATCGGTGGTCATGACCGGCGGCCGCTGCGGCGCGGCGTGCGGGTCGAAACTCTCGTTGATCACGGCCTCGACCCGGCAATCCGCGCACATCTTGATGACGTCGAGCCGCCGCGCATTCGCGCCCGGAACATCCAGTGCTTTTCGCCGAGCTTGCCGAGCACGCGTTCGATCGAGCTCTTGGTGCCGAACGGCTTGCCGCAGGCGATGCAGTGGAACGGCTCTTCCTCCTTCAGCACGCGCGGCGGCGCGCTCCAGGCCTTGAAGTCGAGCCGCGGCTCCAGCGTGATCACATCCTCGGGGCAGGTCTGCTCGCAAAGCCCGCACTGCACGCAAAGGCTTTCGGTGAAGCGCAGCATCGCGCGGTCGGGATTGTCGCCGAGCGCGCCGGTCGGGCAGGCGGTGACGCAGGCGTGACAGAGCGTGCAGCCTTCGACGTTCAGCTTTACGCCGCCGAACGGCGCGCCGGCTGCAAGCGGCACGACGTCGACAGGCGTGGGCGCAGCCAGATGCAGTTCGCGGAACGTCGTCTCGAGCACGCCGCGCTTTGCGCCGCGCGGAATGAATGCTCGCAGGCCTCTGCGGTCGCAACGCCGGCAGGCGCGGCATCGAGCGCCGCGCGCAGCTGATCGGGATCGTCGGTTTCGATGATGCGCACCACGCCTGCGCCGTAGCCGAGCGCCGACACGATCGCCTCCGACATCTCGGTCATCCGCCTCAGCCCGGCGATATCGTGCTTCGGCTTGGCCGCGCGCGAGCAGCGCTGCGCCGGTGCCGCCATAGGCGAAGACCGCGGCGATCGTCTCCGGACCGAGCTGCGTCACTTCGTTGACCAGCAGCGGCAGCACGTTGGCGGGAAGACCGTCGCCGAAGCGCGCCAGCGCGTCGATCAAGGCGTCGCCGTGGTCGCCGTCGTGAAACAGCACCACCGCATCGTTGCCGCCGGCCGCGCGAAAAGTCTGCAACAGCGTCCGCAGCCGCCGCATCAGCGCGTCGGCGCTCGGCAAGGCATAGGACGCGGCGCCCGTGGGGCAGGCCGACGCGCAGGCGCCGCAGCCGGCGCAGACATTCGCATCGATGGCGACGCTGTCGCCGTTCGGCGTGATCGCGCCGGTCGGGCACAGGTCGAGGCAGCGGGTGCAGCCGGTGATCTTCGAACGCGAATGCGCGCAGAGCGACGGTTCGAAGTGGATGAAGCGCGGCTTGTCGAAGGTGCCGACCAGATTGGCGGCATCCGCAATCGCCCGCTCGACCGCGGCGCGGTCGGCCGGATCGGCGCGCAGATAACCGGGACGCAGGTCGTGCGCCGGAAACAGCGGCTGTGCCGCCGCTGAGATCGAGGATCAGGTCGCAGGTCGAGGTCGCGCCGTCGCGCGGCGCAGCCGAACACGAGCTTTGCGCGCGACGACGGCTGCGGCACCGCGTAGTCGTCGATCGCAAGCTCGAACTTGCCGAGAAAGCCGCGGGCGTTGCGCACGGTGCCCTTCAGCACCGGGAACCGGTTGACGCGGCGCGGCGTCACGTCGCCGGGCTTCGTCAGCAGCACGGTGATGTCGAGACGGTCGGCGAGCCGTTCGGCCGGCTTCGATCGCGACTTCGTCGCGGCCGTAGATCAGCACGACGCCGTTGCTTTCGAGCGTCACCAGCGCGACCGGCGGCATCTCTTCGCGCGCGGCGGCGATCAGCGCCGCGATCTTCGGGCCGGCGGCCGCGGCGTCCTTCGACCAGCCGGCGGTCTCGCGGATGTTGACGAAGGTCGGTGTCGGCCGTTCGAGGTCCTCGGCGACTTCCTTGAACAGCGGCGCTTCCTGGGTACACGCGATCGTGATCTCGCCGCCCTCGGCGAGCGCCGTGTTCACCCGCGCAAGCTCGAGGCCGCAGAGCTGGTCGCCGTGCGTGACGTGCGCGGCACAGGCACGGCCGATCGCCTGCGCGTCGAGCGACATGCTCTTCTCGCAACTGCAGATCAGCAGCCGTGGCTTGGCTCCGCTCATCCTTCTCCCTCGACCGGCGCGGCCCGCATGTTGCTCTCTTCGCGTGTGCGAAGGCCGCAGTTGCCGGAGCGCCGTCTTGACCGAGATAGCATAGACCGCCCAAATACCAAGAGGCTTAGGGAAAATTTCTCGCGATGATGGTTTCGCGCACGGCATTTGCGGATCAGACGCTCGATCTGCCACCGGGCTATACTTTGGTCGCACTGCGCGAGCATGGCGACGCGTTCGCGCATGCGTGTACGATCGCGGCCGAGGCCGGAGCCGGGACGCTGGTATGGGTGCGCCGCTACGATCTGGTCGAGTTCGCGGTGGTGCTGGAACCCGACGAGCCGCTGCGCTCGGCGCGCCGCGCCCTGTTCGCCGGGATGAATGCGACCGCCGACGCGATCGCCGCGCATTGCCCGCCCGAGCGTGAGGTCGCCTTCGCGTGGCCGGACACCGTCATGTTCGACGGCGGTCTGCTCGGCGGCGCGCGGCTTGGCTGGCCCAAGGATTGCGCCGAGGACGACGTGCCGGCCTGGCTCGTGTTCGGCGTCATGCTGCGGGCCGCCGACATGGCGCAGGTCGACGAGGTGCAGTCGGCTGCGGGCGTCTCGCTGATGGGCGAGGGATTTCAGATGGTGGAGACCGACGCGATCGTCGAAAGCTTTGCGCGCCACCTGATGACGGCGTTCGACAAGTGGAACGAACGCGGGTTCGAGCCGATCGCGCGCGACTATCTGGAGCGGCTGCCGAAGAGCAAGGCCGGCGAGCGGCGCGGCATCGACGTCAACGGCGATCTGCTGACGAGCCTGCCGCAGGCCAAAGGCGCGCCGCAACGGACAAGCCTCGTCGAAGCGCTGGCGACAGTGTCGCGTGGTACGATGCCGCGCATCGCGGCCCGAAATTCGGATGAGCGTGTACTGCAGATGTTGGATGATGAGCGGCCGACTTCACCTCTCCCCGCACGCGCGGGGAGAGGTCGGCTGCGCGCAAGCGAGCTGGGTGAGGGGCATGGCACGGCCTTCGCCGCGCCTGCAGCCCTTGCGGAGACTTCATCAGCCCCCTCACCCCGACCCTCTCCCCGCAAGCGGGGAGAGGGAGCAGGCTGGTCATGTGCGGTGAGGCGGCCATGCTGAAACTGCCGCGCACCATCCGCCTCGATCCGTCCGACACCTTCGTGTTCGAGCGCGCCGCGGAGCCGGGCGAATGGGCCGTCTCCGGCGCGTTCGTGTTCTTCGATTGTGATCCGGCGACGCTTGCACAGAAGCAGCGCGTGGCCCTGCGCTCGGGCTTTCTCGGCATCGACAGCCTCGGCTGGTCGACGCTCGCGATCGTCACGGAGGCAACGGACGCAGGAGAGGGAAGCCGCCACGGCGAAGCTTGCCGCGCAACTGCTGCAGCGCTTCGGCGCGCCGGATGCGGCGGCGGCGCGGCTTGCCGCGGAAGCCGAGATCGCGTTTGCGGCATCGCTCTGCGATCATGCGCCGCAAACCCTGCTCGCCGTGCAGCGGACGGTGGAGGACGGCGAACTCCGCGAGCGCTTTCGCACATTGCGGCCGCGCGAAGCGGCGCGCCGGCAGCAGACACGCTGCATGCCCAGGCGCGAGCGTTTACGTTTCATGAGGTCGAGGGCGGCGACGAAGATGCCGAGCAGGTCGACCTGCGCGGACTGATCGAGGCGGATCGCAAATGAGGGAATTCTGGGTCGCGTCCGGCCATCATCTGACGAAGCGCGGCGACCATGGCGGTCTGGTCGTCACGCCGGAACTGGTCATGGCCTATCTGGCGCGGCCCGAGCTGATGCCGCCGGATGATGCCTGCGAAGCGGAGCGACGTTTGCACGCGAGCCTGATGGCCGATCCGCTGCGGCAGGTCGCGCCTGCCGAAATCAAGGAGCTCGCCGATCCGGATGCGCGCGAGAACTGGACCTTCATGATCGCGTTCCGCGACAAGCTGGTCGCGGCCCCTTCGCTCGAGGCCCTGTATGTGTCGCTGGCGCGCAACGGCGCAGGCGGCCTGCCGCCGATCTTCCTGTCGCAGCTGGCCCACCTGATCCTGCGCAATGCGCTCGAAGGCTGCGACGATCCTTATGTGCTGCGCGCCGCGGAATTGTTCTATCGCAGCCAGAAGGCGGCGACGCATGACGGCGCATTGCTGCTTGCCGACGCCGAGACGGTGGAAGCGCAGCAACACGCCCAGCACGACCTGCATGCGTCGCCGCTCAGCGCGATGCTGCAACCGCAGGCGTTCGGCGAGATGGACGTCATGGACGACGAGAACGCCTGGACCTACTGGTCGCGCTCGGACGCGCACGCGATGGCGATGAATCTCGGCGGCAATGCGAAGGCGCGTGCCGGCCTGTGCCGGGCGATCGAGCGCTGGATTTCGCACCTGACCGGCGTGACCGCCACGGTCGAGCCCGTTGCCTCGATCGAGGACCGCGACTGGCGCTGGTTCATCGGCCTCGACAGCGAGGGCACGCGCATCGGCAATGCGCTGTGGAATGGCGCTTCACCCGGCGCGGAGGCGGCCGAGCGCATCGTCGCCTTGATGCGGCTCAGCATTGCAGAGGCGGCGCTGGTCGACCCTCGTGTCGGCGACAAGCCGGTTTATCTCATTCTGGCGATGGATGCGGACAACATCGTCCGCCTCAAGCCGCAGAACCTGATTGCGGGATTGCCGTTAGCCTCGGCAGGGCAGGCGGCATGATCGGATCAGCGAGCGAGTGCAGGTCATGACCCAATCGTCTCGCGAAGTCGGTGTCGTGGTGCGCCGTCGCACCGTCGACAATCCGTGGATCGACCACATGTGGTCGCCGGTTCAGCTGCTGGATGAAGTTCCGGCGACGCCGCCGTGGAGCGTGCTGTCGAGCGAGAGCGGCACGACGCTCTACTACGCAGGTTCGGCGATCATCGATCTGTTCAGCGCCGATACGGCCAACTACCGCGACAACCTCATCGACGGCGAGCCGCGCGTCTGGGTCGCGCTGCGGCAGCAAGGCGGTGGCGCCGAGCTCGAGCTGACCAAGGTGACGGCCGATCCGACCGAAGGCGAAGCGCTGTTCGAAAGCGGCAGCGAGGTGATCGGCACCGTGCCGATGCCGCCGGAGATCGCGGCATGGATCGCCGCCTTCGTCGACGAGTTTCATGTCGAGCGGGTGTTCCAGAAGCGCAAGCGCGACCGCGCCAATGTCGATCGCAGGCGCGGGCCGGATTGGGACGGGAGCGACAGATGAGCGCAGACGAGAAAGGTTTTCTCGCGCGCTGGTCCGCAGCGCAAGCGCGAGGCCGCGCAAGGACGAGAGCGAGACCGAGCGCGAGCCGAAGCCGACGCCGTCCGATGCGCCGGCACCTGAGCCTCCGCCCGCCGAGACGACCGCAAGCGAAACAGAGCCGCCATTCGATCTTGCGAGCTTGCCGAAGCTGGAGGAGCTCACCGCCGACACCGACATGACGGTGTTCTTCAAGAAGGGCGTGCCGGAAAGCATCCGCAATGCCGCGCTGCGGAAATCCTGGGCGCTCGACCCGGCGATCCGCAACTACGTCAACCCGGCGCTCGACTATGCGTATGACTGGAACACGCCGGGTGGCGTGCCGGGCGCGGGCGAGCTCGCGCCGGGGACCGACGTCGCGCGGATGGTGGCGCAGGTCATGGGTTGGACGGAGCCGCAGCGGCCGGCGGAGGCCGGAGGCAGAGCCGCGGCCGGCGACCCGTCCGATGCGCCGAGCCGACGCTGTGCGTCAACCTGACGCTCCGTCACCAGTCCGTCAGGCTGTCTGCTGCAACGCCGCCCGAGCAATCCGCCGTGGACCTGCCTGCAACCGGCGAGAGCGTTGCGCAGGATGAGAGAATCGAGCGCTTCGCACGATGTCGCATCGCAACAAGCACCGCGCCGACACGGCTCCGCGCGGCCGAAGTGACGTTCGCTGCACTGCGAACTCACAACTTTGTGTGCCCCATAGCTAAGACCTATTGCTAGTAGCGTTTGGAAATAGACGAGTTCTAAACTCGCCAAAAGACGCCGAACGAACAGGCGCTTGGTTCTGATTCAGAAATCGAATTCTGAAACAGAAGATGTCCACCTGAAGGACACGCATGTGGGGGAGACTACGGCGCTAACGATGCGGGACAGTGGACTAGAGCAAGCCATCAAGGCTGCCGGCGGAGTCGCATCTCTTGCGCGCGCGATCGGCATAGCCCAGCCCTCTGTGTCCAATTGGACACGCATTCCCGCTGAGCGTGTGCTCGCGGTCGAAGCGCTCACCAAGGTATCGCGGTTTGTCCTTCGTCCTGATCTCTATGGATCCGGCGACGATGCGACGCTGACTGCGAGCGCAAGCGACGATCGACGAGATCGATCGTCAGCGCGCCGCTGAATACGGCTTGCTCGCGCTGCTTCTCGGCAAGGCGCCGAATTCCGATACGCTGGCGCGGATTGCACAGCTGAAAGGCGATGCCTCCGATCTCGGCATGGCGCATATCGAGCTTGCGACTGCTGCGACGCGACGTCGACGAGCGCGCGGTCAACAGCGAGTTCTTCAATCTCTTCGTCGGCGTGGGCCGCGGCGACGTGCTGCCCTATGCCTCGTATTACCTGACCGGCTTCCTGCACGAACGGCCGCTGGCGCGCGTGCGCGAGGATCTCGATCGGCTCGGCATCGCGCGCGCAGGCGGGACCAGCGAGCCGGAAGATCACATCGCCATCCTGTGCGAGGTGATGGCGGGACTGGCCGGCGGCACGTTCGAGGCGGACTTCGCCGAGCAGGCAAAATTCTTCGAGCGGCACCTGAAGCCATGGGCGGGACGGCTGTTCGTCGATCTCGAGCTGGCGAAGCAGGCGACTTTCTATCGCGCGGTCGGCCGCGTCGGCCGCATCTTCATGGAACTGGAATCGGAAGCGTTCGCGCTGTCTTGAGCGACGCGCGAGGCAAACATGTTTGACGGGAGGAGATCGCGATGAGCAAGCGAACCAGGCAACAAGCCCTCCGGGAGCAAGCCGGACGAACGCGCAAAGCTCAACCGCCGCCGCTTCTTCATGCTGGGCGGATCGGCTGCGGCTGCGGCCGCCGTCCCGCTCGCGGCGGAAGCGCAGGCGCAGCGGAGACGGACGCCGACAAGAAGAAGGCGCGCTACCGCGAAACCGATCACGTCAAGACGTTCTATCGCGTCAACCGCTATTGATGGAAACACGCCCATGTTGATGAAGCGAAGGGAAGGATCCGCGAGCCGCACGCGTTTGCAGGGCATCGCCGCAGGGCTTGCGTCTGGCGTTCTTGATCGCCGCACGTTCCTGCGCCGCTCCGGCCTCACCGCCGGCGGCACCGTCGGCGCTCGGATTGCTGCCGCTCGGCAGCGTGCGCAAGGCCGAAGCCGGCCCGCAGGTCATCGGCGCGGCCACGGAGCTGCGCAAGAACATCTGCACGCACTGCTCGGTCGGCTGCACCGTGATCGCCGAAGTGCAGAACGGCGTGTGGGTCGGCCAGGAGCCGGGCTGGGACAGCCCGATCAATCGCGGCTCGCATTGCGCCAAGGGCGCGGCGGTGCGCGAGCTGGTGCACGGCGACCGCCGGCTGAAGTATCCGATGAAGCTCGTCAACGGCGAGTGGCAGAAGATCTCGTGGGATCAGGCGATCAACGAGATCGGCGACAAGATGCTCGAGATCCGCGCCAAGTCCGGCGCCGACTCGGTGTATCTGCTCGGCTCGGCGAAGTTCTCCAACGAAGGCGGCTACCTGTTCCGCAAGTTCGCGGCGTTCTGGGGCACCAACTCGATCGACCACCAGGCCCGCATCTGTCACTCCACCACCGTCGCAGGTGTCGCGAACACCTGGGGCTATGGCGCGATGACGAACTCCTACAACGACATGCGCAATTCGAAGACCATCGTCTTCATGGGCTCGAACGCGGCCGAAGCGCATCCGGTGTCGCTGCAGCACATCCTCAGCGGCAAGGAGATCAACCGCGCCAACGTGTTCGTGCTCGATCCGCGCTTCACGCGCACGGCCGCGCATGCGACCGAGTATGTGCGCTTCCGCGGCGGCACCGACATCGCGGTGATCTGGGGCATGCTGCACCACATCTTCGCCAACGGCTGGGAGGACAAGCAGTACATCGCCCAGCGCGTCTACGGCATGGACCAGATCCGCGCCGAGGTGGCGAAGTGGACGCCCGATGAGGTCGAGCGCGTCACCGGCATTCCCGGCGAGCAGCTGAAGAAGGTCGCCGAGACTTTCGCCAAGCAGAAGCCCGTCGGCGTTCGTCTGGTGCATGGGCGGCACCCAGCACACGGTCGGCACGGCCAACGTGCGCGCCTACTGCAACCTGTTGCTCGCCACCGGCAACGTCGGCACCTTCGGCGGCGGCGCCAACATCTTCCGCGGCCACTGCAACGTGCAGGGCGCGACCGATATCGGCCTCGATATCACTTCGCTGCCGCTCTACTACGGCCTGGTCGAAGGCGCCTGGCGGCACTGGGGCCGCGTCTGGGACGTCAGCTACGACTATCTGCAGTCGCGCTTCGACGAAGTGCCGGCGAAGGCCGGCCGTCCGGCGCGCACGAAGAAGCAGAACATGGAGCTGCCGGGCATTCCCGTGGACCCGCTGGTTCGACGCGACGCTGTCCAAGCCGGATGACGTCGATCAGCGCGACGTCGTCAAGGGCGTGGTCATCATGGGTCACGGCGGCAACACCATCCCGCGCATGACCGACATGGTGAAGGGCCTCGAGGCGCTCGAGCTGCTGGTGGTCGCCGATCCGCATCCGACCACGTTCGCCGCGATCTCGAACCGCAAGAACGGCACCTACCTGTTGCCGGCCTGCACGCAGTTCGAAACGTCGGGCTCGCGCACGGCGTCCAACCGCTCGCTGCAGTGGGGCGAGCAGATCGTCAAGCCGATCTTCGAATCGAAGGACGACTACGAGATCATCTATCGCCTGTCGGAGAAGCTCGGCTTCGCCGACCAGATGTTCAAGAACATCAAGGTCGAGAACAAGCGGCCGTCAGCCGGAGGATCTGCTGCGCGAGATCAACCGCGGCGGCTTCTCCACCGGCTATTCCGGCCAGTCGCCGGAGCGGCTGAAGGCGCACATGAAGAACCAGGACAAGTTCGACCTGGTGACGCTGCGCGCCAAGGCCGACGAGCCGGAGATCGGCGGCGACTACTACGGCCTGCCGTGGCCGTGCTGGGGCACGCCGCAGATCAAGCATCCGGGCACGCACACGCTCTACAACACCAACCTGCATGTGAAGGACGGCGGCGGCACGTTCCGCGCGCGTTTCGGCGTGGTGTACGAGGAGAAGCAGCCGGACGGCTCGGTGAAGAACGTCAACCTGTTGTCCGAAGGCTCCTACAGCCTCGGCTCGGAGATCACCGACGGCTATCCGGAGTTCACCTATGGCGTGCTGAAGAAGCTCGGCTGGGACAAGGACCTCACCGAGCAGGAGCTCGCGACCATCAACCGGATCGGCGGCAACAACCCCGACGGCGTCGGCTGGGCGGTCGATCTGTCGGGCGGCATCATCCGCGTGACGATCGCGCACGGCGTGATGGCCTACGGCAACGGCAAGGCGCGCGCGGTGGCGTGGAACTTGCCCGATCCGGTGCCGGTGCATCGCGAGCCGATCTACACGGCGCGGCCGGAGCTCGTCGCGAAGTATCCGACGCGGCCGGACGGACGCCAGTTCCGCATGGCCAATATCGGCTTCTCGATCCAGAAGGCGGCGGTGGACAAGGGGCTGGCAAAACAGTTCCCGATCATCCTCACCTCCGGCCGGCTGGTCGAGTACGAAGGCGGCGGCGAGGAGACGCGCTCCAACAAGTGGCTCGCCGAACTGCAGCAGGACATGTTCGTCGAGGTCAATCCGTCCGATGCGGCCGAGCGCGGCATCAAGGACGGCGGCTGGGTCTGGGTCACGGGACCGGAGAACGGCTCGAAGGCGAAGGTCAAGGCGCTCGTCACCGAACGCGTCGGCAAGGGCGTGGCGTTCATGCCATTCCACTTCTCCGGCTGGTTCCAGGGCGTCGACCAGCGCAGCAACTATCCGAAGGGCAACGATCCGATCGTGCTCGGCGAGAGCGTCAACACGATCACGTCCTATGGCTACGATCCGGTGACCGGCATGCACGAAGGCAAAGTCACGCTTTGCCAGATCGCATCGGCGTGAGGGAGATAGACAATGGCTCGCGTCAAATTCCTTTGTGATGCCGACCGTTGCATCGAGTGCAACGCCTGCGTCACGGCCTGCAAGAACGAACACGACGTGCCGTGGGGCATCAACCGCCGCCGCGTCGTGACCATCAACGACGGCAAGCCGGGCGAACGCTCGGTGTCGATGGCCTGCATGCACTGCACCGACGCGCCGTGCGCCGCGGTCTGCCCGGTGTCGTGCTTCTACACCACCGCCGACGGCGTGGTGCTGCACTCGAAGGACCTCTGCATCGGCTGCGGCTACTGCTTCTACGCCTGTCCGTTCGGCGCGCCGCAGTATCCGAAGGTCGGCAACTTCGGTTCGCGCGGCAAGATGGACAAGTGCACCTACTGCGCGGGCGGGCCGGAGGCGGATTCGACTCCGGCCGAATACGCCAAGTACGGCCAGAACCGTCTCGCCGAGGGCAAGCTGCCGATCTGCGCCGAGATGTGCTCGACGAAGTCGCTGCTCGCCGGTGACGGCGCGATCATCGCCGAGATCTACAAGGAGCGCGTGATGAAGCGCGGCTACGGCTCCGGCATGTGGGGCTGGAAGACCGCCTACAGCGATTCACCCACCGGCTGAGAGTTGCGCCGCCGCAGGACAACCGCGGCGGCGTCCTTCGTATGTAATCGGAAACTGGAAGGTCATTGCGCGATGCCGAGCCTCCATTCAATCCTCAAATCCGTCGTCGCGACCGCTCTGTCTCGCGCTCGTCCTGCTGGTCGCGCCGGGCGCGCCCGTCAGCGGCACAGCTGTCCTTCAAGCCGACCGAGCAGGCGGTGCAGGAAGACAAGCTGCTTGAACGCGCTGAAGGGCGGCGACAAGGTCACGGGCCGGATCACGATCCCCGACCAGACGGCCTCGAGCCTGATCCAGCCGGCCGGGCGCGAGCTGGCGCGACTTCCAGCGCAGCTGGCTGCCCTGGATCGCCGGCATCGCCATCCTCGGCATGCTGGCCCTGCTCGCGATCTTCTTCTTCGTGCGCGGCCGCATCTCGTGTCGAGAAGGGATTCTCCGGCAAGACGCTGGTGCGGTTTGCGAGCTTCGAGCGCTTCACCCACTGGATGACCGCGACCTGCTTCATCATCCTCGGCCTGTCGGGCCTCAACATCAGCTTCGGCAATCGCTGCTGCTGCCGGTGATCGGGCCTGAGGCGTTCTCGACGCTGTCGGCCTGGGGCAAGATCGCCCACAACTATCTCGCGTTCCCGTTCATGCTCGGGATCGTCATCATGTTCGTCGTCTGGATCAAGGACAACATCCCCGGACGGGTCGATTGGGAGTGGCTGAAGGCGGGCGGCGGCCTCCTGCGCAACGGCAAGCATCCGCCGGCGAAGCGCTTCAATGCCGGCCAGAAGGGCATCTTCTGGATGGTGATCATCGGCGGCGTGCTGATGTCGCTGTCGGGCTGGTACATGCTGTTCCCCTATCAGGCGGGCGACGTGACCAGCCTGCAGGTCTGGACCGTCGTGCATGCGGTGGTGGCGCTGCTGTTCATCGCCGGCATCCTGGCGCACATCTACATCGGCTCGCTCGGCATGGAGGGCGCGTTCGACGCCATGGGCACCGGCGAGGTCGACGTCAACTGGGCGCGGGAACACCACTCGCTCTGGGCCGACGAGGCGCAGGCGAAGGGCAGCGCACCTTCGGGGCCGCCGCCGCGCGGGGTTCCCGCCGAGTAGCGCCCGTTCGTTCGCAGTTTGTATGCTTGAGAAGCCGCCCGGCGTTGCCGGGCGGTGCCTTACGTTGTCTGGAGTTAGCGAATGAAGGTGATTGGCCTCGCGGGCTGGAGCGGCGCCGGCAAGACGACGTTGCTGTCGCGTCTCGTGCCGCAGCTCGTGGCCGAGGGGGTGAAGGTCTCGACCATCAAGCATGCGCACCACAAGTTCGATCTGGACACCCCTGGCAAGGATTCCTGGACGCACCGGCAGGCGGGCGCGACCGAGGTGCTGATCTCGTCGGAGCGGCGCTGGGCGCTGATGCACGAGCTGCGCGGCGCGCCGGAGCTGACGCTGCGCGAGCTGCTGCCGAAACTCTCGCCAGTCGATCTCGTGATCGTCGAAGGGTTCAAGACGACCACGCCGCGCAAGATCGAGGTGCATCGGACCGGCAACGGCAAGCCGCTGCTTTACCCGAACGACCCGGCGATCGTCGCCATCGCCACGGACGGTCCGCTCGCGCACGGGCTGCCGTCGGTGCATCTGGACGACATCACAGGCGTCGCGGCCCTGGTGCGCAAGTACGCGATCCCGATCGAAGACGTGCTCGCCCGCGAGCCGCTGGAGACCTGACCGGTCATGGCGCAACTCTCCGACGACTGCTTTGCGTTCGGCGGGCCGCTGATGTCGGTCGACGAGGCGGTGGCGATCATCGCCGCAGCGGCTCACCGCCGTCGACGAGGTCGAGAGCGTCGATCTGCTTGTCCGCCGACGGCCGGGTTCTCGCCCGCCCGATCACGGCCGCGATGCCGCTGCCGCCGTTCATGAACTCCGCCGTCGACGGCTATGCGGTGCGCAGCGCCGACCTGCCGCAGGGCAGCGAGAGGGCGTTTGCCGTCAGCGGCCGGGTGCAGGCGGGCTGCCGCAGCGCCGGAGACGATTGCGCCGGGCGAGGCGGTGCGCATCTTCACCGGCGCGCCGATGCCGGGCGGCGCCGACACCGTGTTCATGCAGGAGGACGTGCGGATCGATGACGCGGGGCAGGGTGGTCTTGCCCGCCGGCCTGAAGCCCGGCGCCAATGTCCGCCCCGCAGGCGAGGACATTCCCGCAGGCCGCGTCGCGCTGCCGGCCGGCCGTCGGCTCAGGCCGCAGGACGTGGCGCTGGCGGCAGCGCTTGGGCTGACGCGGATCGAGGTGCGGCGGCGGCTGCGCATCGCCGTCTTCTCCACCGGCAACGAGGTGGTCTCGCCGGGCGCGGCGCGCGCGGACATGCAGCTGTTCGATTCCAACCGCTTCATGCTGATGGCGATGCTGAAGCGGCTCGGCTGCGAGGTCAGCGATCTCGGCATCCTGCGCGACGACCGCGACCAGCTTGCGGCACGCGCTGAAGCAGGCGGCCAGCCGCCATGACCTGATCCTGACCTCGGGCGGCGTGTCCACCGGCGAGGAGGATCACGTCAAGGCGAGCGTCGAGAGCGTCGGCAAGCTGGTGCTGTGGCGCATGGCGATCAAGCCGGGCCGTCCCGTCGCCATGGGCGTGATCGACGGGGTGCCCTTCATCGGGCTTCCCGGCAATCCAGTCGCGAGCTTCGTGACCTTTACCTATGTCGTGCGCCCCGCGGTGCTGGCGCTGTCCGGCGCGACGCAGCCCGACGTCGCGCCGACGCTTTTGCGCGCGGCGTTCACCTATCGCAAGAAGGCCGGGCGGCGGGAATACGTGCGGGCGAACCTGCGGAAGGCGCCGGACGGGGTGCTGGAGGCGGTGAAATTCCCGCGCGAGGGCGCGGGGCTGATTTCGTCCCTGGTCGACAGCGACGGGCTGGTCGAACTCGGCGAGGACGTGCTCGACGTCGCGCCCGGGCAGACGGTGCGGTTCTTCGCCTACCCGGTGCTGGGGTGAGTGTCAGCTCTCACGCCGCCGTTTTCAGCCCGGGCCGATCAGGTTGTGTCCGGGTCGCTGACCCGCGCGCCACTGGTCGTGAACGCCGCGTAGCTGTCGCGCTGATAGACGTTGAGCAGGAACGACATGCCGACGGCGGCGACGACCGCAAACGCACGGCGATAATAAAGGCTTTCATGGATCCCCTCCGCAAAAGCTTTTGAGAATTTATGGGCAATCGCAGCGGCTTGCGCAAGATGCGGCACCTTGCGCTTTCGTCGCAGCAGCGGACATCTCGCAGGTGCAAAAGCCTTTGCGGCGAGCCCCGTTGACCGCGCCGACGCCCTGCCGCATCAAGGACCCATGATGATGAAGAAGCTCGACCTGACCGGGCTGCGCTGCCCGCTGCCGGTGCTGAAGACGCGGAAGGCGCTGAAGTCGCTTGTCCCCGGTGACCGGCTGGAAGTGCATTGCACCGATCCCCTGTCGGTGATCGACATCCCGAACCTGATCCGCGAGACCGGCGACCGGGTCGAGGTCACCGAGCGCGCCGAGAAGGTGATCGTCTTCATGATCGAGAAGACGCGGGCCGCCGCGTGAGCGCCGCCGCTGCCACGGAGCCGTGGCCGGTCGAGCTCCGTCTCGTCAAGGACAAGCAGTCGCTCGAGATCGTCTTCGACGACGGCAGCCGCTTTCGCGCTGTCCGCCGAGCTGTTGCGCGTGACGAGCCCGTCCGCCGAGGTGCAGGGCCATTCCGAAGCCCAGCGCAAGACCGTCGGCGGAAAACGCAACGTGCAGATCATCTCGGTCGACCCGGTCGGCAACTACGCGGTGCGGATCGGTTTCGACGACATGCACAACACCGGCATCTACGCGTGGCCGTTCCTGCGCGAGCTCGGGCTGAACGCGGAAGCAGCGGTTTCAGAGCTATCTGGATGATCTTGCCGCGAAGGGACTCGACCGCGACAAGCCGGGCATCGAGTACAGGCGTCGTGCCCGCGAAGGCGGGGACCCATACGCCGTGCGTATTGCGACGGAGCGTCAATGCCTGACGAACTGCAATCCAGTCTGAGTTAACGGGCACGCCGCCTTCGCTGGGACTGACTCCGATTTGTTCGCAATGACGCTGCATTACACCCGCTCGATGATGATCGCGGGCGCCATGCCGCCGGCGGCGCACATGGTGACGAGGCCGCGCTTCAGGTTGCGGCGCTCCAGTTCGTCGAGCACGCGTGCCGATCAGGATCGAGCCGGTGGCGCCGATCGGGTGGCCGAGCGCGATCGAGCCGCCGTTGACGTTGACCTTGTTGCGGTCGAGCTTCAGGTCGCGGATGAATTTCTCCGCCACCACCGCGAACGCCTCGTTGATCTCCCACAGGTCGATGTCGTCCTCGGTGAGGCCGGCCTTCGCCAGCACCTTGCGCGCGGCGGGCACCGGCGCGTTCAGCATCAGGGTCGGCGAGTCGCCCATGTTGGCCATGGCGACCACGCGCGCGCGCGGCTTCAGGCCGTGCGCCTTCGCGTAGGACGGCGAGGCCAGCAGCAGCGCGCCGGAGCCGTCGACCACGCCGGACGAGTTGCCGGCGTGGTGGATGTGGTTGATCTCGAGGTCCGGATACTTGTCGAGGATCAGCTTGCGATAGGTCGTGCCCTTCTCGTCGAGGGCGAAGTCGGCGACCGCCGGGAAGGCGGGCTTCAGGCCGGCGAGCGCCTTCGAGCGTCGTCTGCGGCCGCGGATACTCCTCCTTGTCGAGCGCGAGGCTGCCGTCCTCGCGATAGACCGGCACCAGGCTCTTGTTGAAGTGGCCGTTCTGGATCGCGTTCGCCGCGCGCTGCTGGCTCATCAGCGCGAGCTTGTCGGTGTCTTCGCGCGAAATGCCTT
Organism: uncultured Alphaproteobacteria bacterium; assembly: GCA_963757845.1. GTDB lineage: Bacteria > Pseudomonadota > Alphaproteobacteria > Rhizobiales > Xanthobacteraceae > P52-10. Next base: position 78,393 of record CAVWTB010000007.1, on the reverse strand, counting down.
CGAGCGTTGCGACGGCGTCGGCGCAGACGCCCTGATGCGACTGCGGATGGCGTGCGCGCAGGCGCAGGTTGCCGGAGTCCATCATCATCGGCCCGTCGCCGCGCCGCGTCTGCATCGACATCTTCTCGGTGCCGCCGGCGATCACGAGGTCTTCCTGGCCGGACATGATCGAGGCCGCCGCCATGTTCACCGTGGTGATGCCGGAGCCGCAGAAGCGGTCGAGCGTCACGCCCGAGGCGCGGATGTCGTAGCCGGCGTCGAGCGCCGACATGCGGCCCATGTCGCCGCACTGCGGGCCGACCTGGGCGCTGGTGCCCCAGATGATGTCGTCGACATCGGCGGTGTTGATGCCGGTGCGCTCGGCGAGCGCGCGCAGCACGGTTGCGCCGAGCTGCTGCGGATGGATGTCGGAGAGCGCGCCCTTGCCGGCCTTGCCGATGCCGCGCGGGGTCCTGCAGGCGTCGATGATCAGTGCTTCGGTCATGGTCGTTGCCTCTCTGATCTTGTTTGATTAGCGCGGCGCCATGCGGATGGCGCCGTCGAGGCGCACGTCCTCGCCATTGAAGTAGCCGTTGGTGATCATGGTGTGCGCGAGCTGCGCGTATTCCTCCGGCTGGCCGAGCCGGCGCGGGAACGGCACCTGCGCCGCCAGCGCGGCCTTCACGTTCTCCGGCGCGCGCGCGAGCAGCGGCGTGTCGAAGATGCCGGGCAGGATGGTGTTGCAGCGGATGCCTTCGTTCGAAAGATCGCGCGCCACCGTCAGCGTGATGCCGACGATGCCGGCCTTCGAGGCCGTGTAGGCGGCCTGGCCGATCTGGCCGTCTTCGGCCGCGACGGACGCCGTGTTGACGATCGCGCCGCGGTCGCCGTCGGGCAGCGGATCGAGCTTCAGCATGCCGGCCGCGCTCTTGGTGATGCAGCGGAAGGTGCCGATCAGGTTGATCTGGATGATCCGCTCGAAATTCTCCAGCGGATATTCCTTGATCTCGCGGGTTGACCTTGTCGCGCGAGACGGTCTTCACCGAGCCGCCGACGCCGGCGCAGTTGACCAGGATGCGCTCCTGGCCGATCGCGGCGCGCGACTTTGCGAAGGCGGCATCGACTTCCGGCGTGGAGGTGACGTTGACCTTGCAGAACACGCCGCCGAGCTCCTTGGCGATCTTTTCGCCGAGTTCTTCGTTCAGGTCGAAGATGCCGACCTTGACGCCGTGCGAGGCCAGCAGCCGCGCGGTCGCAGCCCCAAGGCCCGACGCGCCGCCGGTGATGACGGCAGAAATCGATGAATCCAGTTTCATGAGCGGTTTCCTTGCCCTGTTGGCTTTTGGCTATGGCCTTGTTTGCCGGTTGCCCCGGCGCCGCGCAATGGCGCCGTCGTATGCAGGCCGCGCAACCGTCCATTCGAACAAGCCGACCCGTAAGAGCCTGCACAATTTGCTATAGGCAACCAAGAATAAAATTGCTCACCGGGAAGGGACGCTCGATGGACGTTTTGGGGCAGCTGCAGGTCGTTGATCTGACGGATGGTATCGCGGGACCGATCACCGGCATGTTCATGGCCGATTTCGGCGCCGAGGTGATCAAGATCGAGCCGCCCGGCGGCCATCCTGACCGCGAGCAGCCGGGCTTCTCCATGTGGAACCGCGGCAAGAAGAGCGTCACGATCGATCCGGCCAAGGCCGACCAGTGCCGCTGGCTCGGCGACCTGATCGCCGGCTGCGACATCTGCATCGTCCGGGACGAGGCGACGTTTCGAACAATTCAAGCTGTCGAGCGCGGCCTTGAGCGCACGCAATGCGCGGCTGCTCGTTGTGAAAATGCCGCCCTATGCGCAGACCACGCCGTGGCATGGCGGCCACGAGTCGCAGGCGCTGCTGTCGGCGGCCGGCGGCGTCGCCTGGCGCCAGTCGTCGACCGACGGCGGCCCGATCGACTCCGTGTTTCCGCACCTGCTTTATGTGCAGGGCCTTTGGGCGACGGTCTGCACCGTCGCCGCCCTGATCGAGCGCGAAAAATCCGGCTTCGGCCAGACCGTCTCGGTGACCGGCATCAACGCGGTGATGGAAGCGGCCGTCGGCGCGTTCACCGTCAATCCGGACAACCCTGATCCGAGCACCGCGGTCGGCACCGGCGGCCGGCACCCGACCTACACCCGCTATGCCACCAAGGACGGCCAGTGGATTGCCTGCGGCGCGCTCGGCGGCAAGTTCGAGACCTGGCTGATCAATGCGCTGGGCCTTGGCGACATGCTGAAAGAAGAGCGGATGGGCGGCAACATCGCCAACATCGTGCTCGCCGCCAACGTCGACTGGGCGAAAGAGAAGATCCAGAAGGAATTCCTGAAGCATAACCTCGATGACCTCATCAAGATGATCACCGATCTCGGCATTCCCTGCGGCAAGATCGGCCCGACCGAGAAGTGGCTGGATCATCCGCAGGTGAAGGCGATCGGCATGCGCGCCGAGGTGAAGGATCCGAAGCGCGGCGAGCTGGCGATGCCGGGCATCCCGATCAACCTGACGAAGACGCCGGGCAGGGTGCACGGCCCGGCGCCGGAAGCGGGCGCGGACAACGGCAAGATCACGCTGCGCCCGGCGCCGCCGCGGCCGGACAAGACCCCGGCGCTGCGGCCGGGCCCGCTCGCCGGCTACCGCATCCTCGACATGGGCACGTTCGTCGCGGGTCCCTACTGCGGCTCGCTCCTGTCCGAGCTCGGCGCCGACGTGATCAAGGTCGAGCCGCTGACCGGCGATCCGTTCCGCGCCACCGGCTTCACCTATAACCGCGGCATGCGCAGCGTCGCCATGGACCTGCAGAACAAGGACGGGCGCGAGGCCTTCTATGAGATGGTCAAGATCAGCGACGTGGTCATCGACTCGCTGCGCCCCGGCGTCACGAGGAAGCTCGGCATCGATTTCGAGAAGCTGAACTCGCTTAAAGCACGGCGTCGTCACCGTCTCGCTCTCGGCCTATGGCGAAGGCGGGCCGCTGTCGCAGCTGCCCGGCGTCGACATGGTGCTGCAGGCGATGAGCGGCATGATGACGACGCAGGCCGGCGACGACGATCCGGTGGCCAACACCATCGCCATCATCGACGTGTCGACGGCGGCGATGTGCGTGCTCGCGAGCCTGCTCGGCATCTATCACCGCGAGAAGACCGGCGAGGGCCAGCGCATCTGGAATTCGCTGGCCGCGACCGCGACCTACCTGCAGTCGGAAGAGCTCGTCCGCTACCAGGGCCGTCCGGCGCTGGTGAAGGGCAGCGAGAACCATCGCGGCCCCGGCTGGCTCGACCGCTTCTACAAGACCAGCGACGGCTGGATCCGCGTGCAGGCGGCGCAGCCCGAGCAGGTGTCGAAGGAGACGCTGGCGAAAGCCGGCATCAAGCTCAATGGCTTGAACGACAAGGTTCAGGCGATGGCTGAGGTGCTCGAGCCGCTCGCAAGCGATGACGCGATCCAGCGGCTCGCGGGTGCGGGCGTCGCCGCCATCCGCGCGCGGCGCGTGTCGGAAGTGATGCGCGATGCGGAGCTGCTGGACGAAGAGTTCGTGCACATCCGCGCCGCGGCGGACGGCACCTACTTCACCGCGCCCGGCCGCTTTGCGACCTTCAGCCGGACGCAGCGCTCAGGCCCGATGCGCGTCTCGGGCATCGGCGAGCATGCGGTGGAGGTGCTCACCAGCGCAGGCCTTGCGAAGGACAAGATCGAAGCGCTCGGCGCATCCGGCGCCATCACCATCGGCCAGCCGATGCCGCAGCAACTGATGCCGTCGTATCAGGTGATGCTTCCTTCACCTCTCCCCGCATGGGCGGAGAGGTCGGATTGCGAAGCAATCCGGGTGAGGGGCTGGGCACGGCCTCAATACCGCACGGGCTTTCGTCGGGATCGATACGTCGAAGTTGCGCAATGCGGTTGCGATTGCGGATGCCGGGCGGGGTGGCGAGGTTCGGTTCCTTGGGGAGATTGACAACACACCGGCTGCGACGGCGAAGCTCGTGCGCAAGCTGGCCGCCAAGTACAAGCGGTTGACGTTCTGCTACGAGGCCGGACCGACCGGCTACGGACTGCACCGGCAGATCAGGGGCCTCGGCTTTGAATGCGCAGTGGTCGCGCCTTCGCTCATTCCAAAGCGGCGAGGCGACAAGGTGAAGACCAACCGGCGCGATGCGCTCGGCCTGGCGAAGCTGCTGCGTGCCGACGAACTCACCCCGGTCTGGGTGCCGGACGGAGGTCACGAGGCGATGCGCGATCTGACACGGGCACGTGAGACGGCAATGCTGGATTTGCGCACGAAGCGCCAGCATGTCTCGGCCTTTCTGCTGCGGCTGGGAAGGCCTTACCCGCAGAGCAAGAAGACCTGGACCAAGGTGCATGTGAGCTGGATCGCGAGTCAGAAGCTCGAGCACCCGCAGCAGCGCCTTGTGCTGGAGGAGATGATGCTGGCGATCCGTCAGGCGCAGGAGCGCCTGCAACGCCTGGAGCAGGCCATCGCCGCGGCCGTTCCGGATTGGTCACTTGCGCCGCTGGTCACCGCATTGATGGCCATGCGCGGCATGGACCTGATCTCGGCCACAACGCTGCTGGCCGAGATCGGCGATCTCTCGCGGTTCCAAACGCCGACCGAGTTGATGGCCTATCTCGGGCTCGTGCCTTCCGAGGATTCGACCGGCGACACCGTCAAGCGCGGACCGATCACCAAAGCCGGCAACCGGCGCGCCCGGCGCATGCTGGGGAGTGCTCGTGGAGCTATCAGCATCCGCCGCGGGTCGGACAAGCCAAGCAACCGAAGGTCGATGCGGCGCCGCCTGCGGTTCGCGAGATTGCCTGGAAGGCGCAATGCCGACTGTACCGGCGCTATCGCACGCTGATCAGGAACGGGGCTGTCGTCGCGGAGGCGCTGGCACAGAACTACGCCCGCTTCTCCTCCGGATGCCCATAGAGCTTGATGCGGAAGCGGCGCATGCCGCCGATCCAGCGGTCGCGGTTCGACACCTTGCGCGTCTCGTATTCGTGCACGGTCGCGTGCGACAGGATCATGAAGCGTTCGGCTTCCATCGCCTCCAGCACGATTGTCGCGACTTCCTCCGCCGTCATGATGCCGTCGACGCGCGCGGCGCTCGGACCGGGTTTTGTCATGCCGGTCTGCACCGACTGCGGGCACAGCACCGAGACGCGGATGCCGCGGTCGCCGTACTGAATGGACAGGTGCTCGGCGAGCGAAACCGCCGCCGACTTGGTCACGCCGTAGCTCATCGAGTTCAGAGAGGTGAGGAGGCCCGCAGCCGACGCGGTGTTGATCAGATAGCCCGAGCCGCGCGCGAGCATCTTCGGCACCAGCGCGCGGGCGGCCCAGACGTGGCTCATCACATGCACCTGCCAGTTGATGTCCCAGTCCGCATCGGGCGCATCTTCCATGCCCCGCCGCGACAGGCCGGCATTGGAGTAGAACACGTCGATCGGCCCGTACTTCGCCTCAGCCGCGGCGATCAGCGCCTTGATGTCGGCTTCCTTCGACACATCCGTCGGCACGGCGAGGCCGTTGATTTCACTGGCCACCTTGGCGAGCTTGTCGGCGGCGAGGTCGGCGACCACCACGCCCTTGGCGCCGGCCGCCGCAAAGGCGCGCGCCACCGCTTCGCCGATGCCGCTTGCGGCTCCCGTCACCACGCAGACCTTGCCCTTCGGATGCATCCTTCAATCCTCCCGTTTCTTTTGATGGGCGGCATGTTGCTGCGCTCGCCCAAGGCTGACAATTGCGTATTTGGAGTTGCGGTCTGCGAAACGTTCGAGGTTGCGGAGTTCGGCGTGTTCCGTCTTGAGGACTGAATGAGCAATCTGTGCTCTCGACTTGAGCTTTTGCGCGTAAATCCTCATCAGCGCTTGCAAAAATGCCGTCTCAGCCTGTCGTGGAGGCCACTTCTCGCAGTCATCGTTTTTCTGGCACCGAATGCGCGAAACGAAGGCCGCAAATCAGAATCGGCCGCACACGAGGGTGACGATGAAAATTGGGGTGTTCCTTTTTCCCGAGGCGCGGGATCCCGCGAAAGACAGTCAGATCATCAACGAGACCATCCGCGAAGCGCAGCTCGCCGAGCAGCTGGGCGCGGACGCGGTCTTCCTCGCCGAGCACCATTTCGACGGCAACTGCGTCTATGTCGATCCGCCGACCTTTGCGGCGGCGCTGTCGATGGCGACGACCCGCGTCAAGATCGGCTTTGCCGTGCTGCAGACCTCGCTCTACCACCCGCTGCGCATGGCCGAGCAGATCTCGCTGATCGACAACCTCTGCAAGGGCCGGCTGATCGTCGGGCTCGGCCGCGGCAGCCTCGTCAACACCCATGAATATGCCGGCTACCAGATCGATCCGGACTCAGCGCAGGAGCGCTTTGAGGAGATCGAGGAGATCATCCTGAAGTGCTGGAACGGCGAGCGGGTGGTGCATTCCGGCAAATACTGGAATTTCGAGATCGGCATGCTGCGGCCGCGCCCCTTCACGAAGCCGCATCCGCCGCTCCTGCGCAGCGTCGCCTCTCCTGGTTCGCTGACCGCGATGGCGCAAAAGGGCAGGCCGGTGATCATGGCGGCGGCCACCGCGAAGGCCGCGCAAAAGAACGTCGACCTCTACCGCGCGAGCGCAAAGGAAGCCGGCCTGAGCACCGACGCGATCGACCGCGCCATCTCCCAGTGCTGGGTCGCCCGCACGGTGATCCTCGCGCCGACGGACAAGGAAGCAAACGAAGTCGGCTTGCCGCACTTCAAGGCGATGCAGGCTTATCGCGCCGCGCAAAGCGAGAAGTTCGATGCCAAGGTGACCAAGGCCAACGCCAACATGGCGCCGCAAATCCTGTGCGGCGCGCCGGACACGCATGATGGACGAGTTCACCGAGCTGAAGAAGACCGGCATCGGCGGCTGCATCGTGCGCTTCCGCACCGGCCCGATGCCGGCCGACTTCGCCCAGCGCGGCCTGCAGCTGTTCATGAAGGATATTGCGCCGGCGCTTCGCGAGCGCACGCTCGAGGCGGTGTGTAGCAGCGTTTCAGCTAACGGTGCGTCATGCCCGCGCATAGTCGCAGAAGGCGTCGCTCGTCGCCTACCGGGTATAGCTGCGCAGCTGCGATGAGACGCTGGCCATGGCCGGGACAAGCCCGGCCATGACGGCGTACGCGTATAGCGGGCGACACAGCTTTCACCCCCCGCAAGTCATAGGCGTTCCGTCGCGTGGACCGCGTCGTCGCATCCGGATAACGTGACGATCCTAAGGCCATTGGCCTGATTGATCCGCCGCACGATCTTTGTCAAAGATCGGTAAAACACCAACGAATGGGAGGACGGCATGAAACTTGGCGCAGCGATCGCAGAGATCATGAGGCGCGAAGGAATCGAGATCCTTTGCGGCTATCCGGTCAACCATCTCATCGAATACGCGGCAGCCGCCGACATCCGCCCGATCATGGTGCGGCAGGAGCGCATCGGCGTGCACATGGCGGATGCGATCTCGCGGCTCTCGTCGGGCCACAAGATCGGTGCGTTCTGCATGCAGCACGGCCCGGGCGCCGAGAACGCCATGGGCGGCGTCGCGCAATGCTACGGCGAGTTGGTGCCGGTGCTGGTGCTGCCGATGGGCTATCCGCGGCGCATTGCCCAGGTCGATCCGAACTTCAATTCCTCGCAGGCGATGCGTCTGTTCTCGAAGTCCGCCGAACAGATCTGGCAGGCCGCGGAAGTGTGCAACATCTTCCGCCGCGCCTTCACGAAACTGAAGAACGGCCGCGGCGGTCCGGTGATCGTCGAGATCCCGTCCGACTCCTGGAACGACGAGGTCGCAGAACCCTTGAACTACACGCCGGTGCTGCGCACGCGCTACGGCGCCGATCCCGCCGACGTCAAGCGGGCGGCTGAGCTGCTCGTCAACGCGAAGCGGCCGGTGATGTATGCAGGCCAGGGCGTGCACTACGCAAAGGCCTGGCCGCAGCTGAAGAAGCTCGCCGAGCGGCTGGCGATGCCGGTCACCACCAGCCTCGGCGGCAAGTCGGCGTTCCCGGAGACGCATCCGTTGTCGCTCGGCTCCGGCGGGCTCGCCGTGCCGCGCGCCGTGCCGAAGTTTCTCGCCGACGCCGACGTGATCTTCGGCATCGGCTGCTCCTTCACCGAGACCAATTTCGGCATCGCCATGCCGAAGGGAAAAACCTTCATCCACTCCACGGTCGATCCCGCGCACATCAACAAGGACGTGGAGGCGAAGATCGCGCTGGTCGGCGACGCGGCGCTGGTGCTGGAAGCGCTGATCGAGGAGGTCGGCAAGAGCGTGACGGCCGATCGCGATGCGCAAGCCGGTCGCGGCCGAGATCAAGTCGATCAACGACGCGTGGCTCGAGAAGTGGCTGCCGAAGCTCACCAGCAACGATGCGCCGCTGAACCCTTACCGCGTGCTGTGGGACCTGCAGAAGACGGTGGACATCAAGAACACCATCATCACCCATGATGCCGGCAGCCCGCGCGACCAGCTGTCGCCGTTCTGGAAGCCGGTCGAGCCGTTGTCCTACATCGGCTGGGGCAAGACCACGCAGCTCGGCTACGGCCTCGGCCTCGCGATGGGCGCAAAGCTCGCGCATCCCGAAAAGCTCTGCATCAACGTCTGGGGCGATGCGGCGATCGGTTTTACGGGCATGGATTTCGAGACCGCCGTGCGCGAGCGCATCCCGATCATGTCGATCCTGCTGAACAACTTCAGCATGGCGATCGAGCTGAAGGTGATGCCGATCTCGACGGACAAATATCGCTCCACCGACATCTCCGGCGACTACGCGGCGATGGCGCGCGCGTTCGGCGGCTACGGCGAGCGCGTGACGAAGCCGGAAGACATCATCCCCGCGATCCAGCGCGGCATCCAGAAGACCAAGGAAGGCGTGCCGGTGCTGCTCGAGTTCATCACCAGCAAGGAAGTCGAGGTCGCGCGTCCGGGGAATTGAAGTCTTAACCTCTCCCGCAAGTGCGGGGAGAGGTCGCCATAGGCGGCCTTCAGGCCGCCGTTCTTAGGAGGAAGTACGCCGATGCTTCGCATCGGCTATGGAAGCCGGGCGGGTGAGGGGCGGGGCACGGCGCAAACCACACCTGCGGAATTTGCCGACAGGCCGGTACCCCCTCACCCCGACCCTCTCCCCGCAAGCGGGGCGAGGGAGCGCGAGCGCCGTCCCAGGATTTCAAGTGCGGCATAAGAACCGCAACGGGAATAACGCAGAGACTGTGAACCTTAAGGTACGGGAGGAGTGCCATGAGGAAGCTCGCAACGGCCGTCCTGCTTGCGACGGCTCTCGCATCGTCCGCCGCATTCGCACAGGATTACCCGTCGCGGATCGTCAAATTCATCGTGCCGTTCGGCCCTGGCGGTCCGGCCGACGTCGCGGCGCGGCTGATCGGCAAGGACCTGCAGGAGACGCTGAAGCAGTCCTTCATCGTCGAAAACCGCACCGGCGCAGGCGCGGTGATCGGCACGGCGGAAGCGGCAAAGGCTCCGCCGGACGGCTACACGCTCCTGATCATCTCCAATACGCAGACCGCCAACGAGTTGCTGATCCCGGCGCGCAATTATGAACTGATGCGCGACTTCGTCGCGATCTCGCCGATCAACGAATCCGATCTGGTGATCGTCGCGCACCCCTCTGTCAACGCGAAGAACGTGCAGGAGCTGATTGCGCTGGCGAAAGCGCAGCCGGGCAAATTGAACTATGCGTCGTCGGGGCAGGGCACGCCCTATCACATGGCGGGCGAGCTGTTCAAAGCCATGACCGGCACCAACATCGTGCACGTGCCTCACCGCAACTGCAGGCGAGGCGCGCGCCAGCGTGCTCGGCGGCCAGGTCGAGATCATGATCGATGCGGTGCCGGCGATGGCGCAGAACATCGCCGCGGGCCAGGTGAAGGCGCTCGCCACCACGGGCAAGAAGCGGTCAACGGTGTTGCCTGATGTGCCGACGGTGGACGAAGCCGGTGTGAAGGGCTACGAGGCGACGATCTGGCTCGGCCTTGTGGCGCCGGCGGGCACGCCGAAACAGGTCGTCGACAAGCTCGCCGCGGAGATGAAGGGCGTGGTCTCGAAACCTGAGAACGTGAAGATGTGGGCGAGCCAGGGCGCGCTCCCGGTGTCGATGACGCCGGCCGAATTCGACAAGTTCCTGCGCGACGACATCGTCAAGTGGGCGGGCGTCGTCAAGCTGATCAACGAGAGCGCCAAGAAGTAGTCGTCGTGAACAGCCTGAAGATCCTGAGCGGCGGCGCGGCGCAAGGGCTTGTCGCGAGCGTGACGCAAACATTCACGGCGCAGACCGGCTGGGGCGTCGACGGTACGTTTGGCGCCGTCGGCATCATGGCCGCGAAGCTGCGCGAGGGCGCGCCGGCGGACGTGATGATCTCGACCGCGGCGTTGGTCGACGAACTGCAGCGCCAAGGATTGCTGACGGCAGCATCGGCCGCGATCGGCGCGGTGGAGACGTCGGTTGCCGTGCGCGAGGGAGACGTGTCGCCTTCGATCGGCGACGAACATGCGTTGCGCGATGCACTGCTCGCAAGCGACGCGATCTTCGTGCCGGATATCGCGTCGTCCACCGCCGGCATTCACGTCGCAAAGGTGCTGCGCCAGCTCGGCATCTTCGATTCCGTTGCAGATCGACTAAAAGTGTTTCCGAACGGCGCGACGGCCATGCGCGAGCTGGCTGCCTCGAAGGCACAGCGCCCGATCGGCTGCACGCAATCGACCGAGATCATCATCACAAAGGGATTGACGCTGGCAGGGCCTCTGCCGCCCGCGTGCGCGCTGGCCACGGTCTATGTCGCGGCCGTGACCGCCCGCGCCCAGGACGCTTCGGTCGCCAGAACGCTCGTTGACATTCTCGTCAGCCGCGACCAGCTTGCTGCGCGGCAACATGCAGGATTTCTGGAAGCCGCGGGGCATGATCTCGCAAGGCGCCGTGAGGACTCGACCGCTTCGCCGCGGTGATGCCTTCCTGGAACAAAATTGCCCTGGCCTGATTTTCTCCCGCTCGGTGAGGGACGGCGATGCGATCGCGCATTAGCAAATCCGCCCACGTCCTGGAACGCATCGGGCTTGCGATGGCCGGCGCGGCCAGCGGACTGTTTGTCGGTGCCCTGGTGGGGGCCGTCATTCCCGCCCTGACGACGCAGGGTTTTCTCCTGATCATGATGCTCGCCGGCGCCGTCGGATTCTATCTCGGAATCGATACGCCCCCGGCGCCTTTTCATGAAACGACGGACGAGTACTCAGCCGAAGGCGCCGGAAGGATCGACGTTGCAGAATTTCTCACGGCCGCGGGCACGTTTCTCGCGACCTTGACCAGTTTTGCAGCGGTCATCCTGATTGTGCTTGCCCTGGAGCCGCACATGGCCTGGATCGCGATGATCATGTTTGGATGGATCATCGGCGTGTCGATGCAGATCGTCGCCGGCGCGATCGCGCGCATGCGCAAGTGACGTGCGTCGCCGGCGCTGGAAATCGCTCGCGCGTCTTGCAAGAAAAACGTCAGGTCGTTGCGCGCCTGACGTTCTCCCTGAGCTTGGTCCACGCGTCCTGGGCGTTGGCCGTCATCTTGTTCCAGTTCGCCTGGGCGACGTCCCAGTTCACGATCTGGCGCGTCTCGATGCCGGTGGTGGTGCTGGCGACGGTGGAAGTTGCCCGCATGTCATGGATGTAGACCGCGCCGATGGTGAGCACGCAGCCCAGGATCATTCCAAAAAACATGCGCATATCACTCTCCATGAAGAAACGTTCAGGCTTCCTGCAAGGCTCGTCGGAGCAATAACGCACGGGGAATTTGTCGGTTCCATGGTCCCGTCATGGCGAAGCATGGCCGTTCGAAGAACGGCTATAGGCGAGCGGAGCGACGCCGTTCTTCGAACGGCTATGGCTCGCAAATCACGACAAGAGCCGTCACATCAACGATCGCCACCGCGCTGGCGCCGGTCGCGAAACTGGAAGCAAACGCCTGACGGGGCCGATTACTCCGGCTGGATTCCCGCCTCGGTGATCATGGCGTTCCAGCGCTTGATGTCGTCGGCGAGTTTCGCCTCCAGCTCTTGCGGGCCGACCCACGTCAACTGGCTGCCAATGCGGGCCGCATGCTCCTTCACCTCCGGATGATCCAGTGCCTTGCGGAGAGCCTCTGCGACCACGCGGATGACTTCCTTGGGCGTGTTCTTCGGCGCGAGGACGCCGGACCAGGTCGAAAGGTCGACGCCGGGCGCCGTCGTTTCATGGAATGTAGCGACCTGCGGGTAGGCCGGATTGCGGTCCTTTGAGAAAAACGCCACCGGCTTCAGCTTTCCGGCTTCAATCAGGGGACCCGCGCTCGGGACGTCCGCGGCGATGACATGCACGTTGCCTCCGAGCAGGTCGGCAATCGCCTGCGGCGTTCCGCGATAGGGCACGCCGATCACGTCGATCGCCGCACGCTTCTTCAACAGCTCGACCGCGATCTGCCCGCTCGCATTTGCGGTGCCGATGTTGATCTTGCCCGGATTGGCTTTCGCGTAAGCGATCAGCTGCGGGAGCGTTTCGATCCCAAGCTCCGGACGCGCCACGAACAATGGCGACCCGCTATAGAGAACCGCAATCGGCTCGAAATCCTTGACCGGATCGTAGGGCACTTTCTTGTACAGAAACTGAACGGTCGTGTGAGGGGAGTTCGTTGTGAAGAGCAGCGTGTAGCCGTCGCCCTTGGCGCGCGTGACAGTTTCCGTCCCGTTCATTCCGTTTGCGCCGGGACGATTCTCGACCAGAAATTTCTGGCCGAGCTGGCTTTCGAGGTGCCTTGCAAAAATCCGGCTGAAGGCATCGGTGGCGGTCCCCGCGGGGTAGGGCACGACCATGGTGACGACCGTTGTGGGATAAGCTGTCGCCACGGCGGCGCCCGCCAGCGGCATCGCAGCCAGCAAGGCCAGGCAGGCCCATCGTCGAGCGTTCAATCGCATGACCTGCTTCCCCCACTGTTTTTCCGTACTAGTTGCGCGAAGTATAGCGAACTTCGGATACGGGACACCAGTGGCTACGGTTCGTCGATAATCGCCACCGCGCGGCACCAGCCGGCGGAGGCGCGTTCGATCTTCACCGGGAAGCACGACACCGTGAAGCCGGTGGAGGGGAGCTGCTCGAGGTTGTGCAGTTTCTCGATGTGCGAGTAGCCGATGTGGCGGCCGGCCTTGTGGCCTTCCCAGATGATGCTCGGGTCCTTCGTCTCCGCATATTTCTTCGCGGTGAACACGAACGGCGCATCCCAGCTCCAGCCGTCGATGCCGGTGACGCGCACGCCGCGCTCGAGCAGGTACATGGTCGCCTCGTAGCCCATGCCGCAGCCGGAGTTCACGTACTCCTGCTTGCCGATATTTCGCGCCGGCCGAGGTGTTGACGACGACGATGTTCAGCGGCTTCAGCTCATGGCCGATGCGCTTCAATTCCTTCTCGACGTCGGCTGCGGTCGCGACATAGCCATCCGGAAAATGCCGGAAGTCGAGTTTGACGCCCGGCTGGTAGCACCATTCGAGCGGGACTTCGTCGATGGTCCACGCCTTCTCGCCCCGGTTCATGGTCGGGTGATAGTGCCACGGCGCATCGATATGCGTGCCGTTGTGCGTCGACAGCTGCACGCGCTCGACCGCCCACGCCTGGCCGTCCGGCAGATCCTCCGCCTTCAGCCCCGGGAAGAAGCGCAGCATGCCTTCCAGGCTTTGCTTGTGGTCGATGTATTCGATGGTCGGATGATTGCCCGGCGGATCGGCCGGCACGTCGTTTTGCAGCGGCACCGAGATGTCGATCAGTCTGCGCGCCATGGTGGTTCTCCCTTGAGATTGTTTGATTTCAGCGTCATTGCGGAGCCCTGCGAAGCTCGAAGAGCGGCGGTCGCTTCGCTCGGATGATGGCGAAGCGTAATCCAGGACAGCATCCCGGGCCTCGTGGCTCGAGACGGATTCGCTGCGCGTTCGCTCCGCGCATGAGGACGAAGTTAATTCTGCCGTTCGACCTTGTTCCGCAACACGCCGATCTTCTCCACCTCGAGCTCGATCGTGTCGCCGTGCTCGAGGTAGTGGCCGATCTCCAGGCCGCAGCCGCCGCCGACCGTGCCGGAGCCGATGAATTCGCCCGGCATCAGCGTCTCGTCCTTGGTCACGTGGGCGATGATCTCCTCGAACGGAAACAGCATGCCCTCGCTGATGCTGGAGCAGCGCACTTCGCCGTTCACGCGCGCTTCCATCTTCAGCTTGTACGGATCGCCGATCTCGTCCGGCGTGACGATCCACGGTCCCAGCACGTTGCCGCCGTCGAAGCTCTTGCCCTTGGCGGGGCCGAGCCGGCCGTCCATCTCGATGCGCTGCGCGTCGCGCGCGGAAAAATCGTTGAAGATGGTGTAGCCGAAGATGTGATCCTTCGCCTTCGACGCCGGAATATTCGCGCCCTTGTTCTTGGTGATGATGCCGAACTCGAGCTCGTAGTCCATCACCTGGCTGTAGCGCGGCCACTTCACCGTGGTGTTGGTGCCGCGCACGCTAAAACGGTTGGTGATGTAGTAGATCGGCACCTTGCGATAAACCTCCGGCAATTCGCCGAGCGGCTCGGCGTCGATCCGCGCCAGCTCCGCCATGTCGCCTTTCGCGCGCGCGGCGAGCCGCAGCTGCCCCTTCGGCGCCTGCAGGATGTGCAGGGGGAAGGACATTCCGTCGCGCATCTGCCGCGGTTCCGGGATCGGGGCCAGGATTTCCACCGCCGCCACCTCCGACGACAGGCTGGCGTCAGCGCCTGATTTCGCGAACGCCTCGCGCGCGGTGTCCAGCGCCTTCTCGCCGGCGTCGATCAGCGAAAGCATTGATGCGAATGCCGGATTTGCAGCGCCGGAGCGCTCCGCCGCAGCGGCGAGATCGAACACCTTGGTGTCTTTCGCATGCACGATGCCGATGCGCTCGGCGCCGCCTTTCCTGTATGTCGCGAGCTTCATCGGCGCGTCTCCCTTGTCGGTTGTGCTTGTCGTCCGGCTTGCGCGGAACGAAAATATATGAAAAAGAAAAATATCGATAATTGAAAAGCCGTGTCAAGCGCGCAAGATTTTCGGGAGGATCGGATGACGTTCAGGACACTCGCTGCCGCGTTGTTTGCAGTGCTGCTTGCGAGCGGCGCAGAGGCCCAGCAGAAAATACAGATCGGCTGCACGGCGACGGGCGACTGCGCCTCGGCCATGGTGGCGATCGACGAGGGTATCTTCAAGCGCCTCGGCCTCGAGGCGGAAATGGTGCTGATCGGCATCAACTCGAATATCCCGGCAGCGTTGCTGTCCAATTCGATCCAGATCGGCGGCCCGACCTCGTCGGTGTTCCTGCAGGCGGTGGACGGCGGACTCGATCTCGTTGCCGTCGGCGGCGCCTCGGCCATGAACGAACGTACCGCGAATCTGGTCGCCGTGGTGGGCCGAACCGGCGTCAACCTCAAGGAGCCAAAGGATTTCGTCGGCAAGAAGGTGGGGGCACCGGGGCTCGGCGCTTTCCTGCATGTGCTGTTCGTCAAGTGGCTGATGGAGAAGGGCGTCGATCCGAAGGGTGTGACCTTCGTCGAGGTCTCGTTTCCGACCATGAACGATATTCTGAAATCGGGCGCTGTCGATGCGGTGTTGGCCGGCGAACCTTTCATCACACGCATGAGCAACGCAGGCACCGGCACAGCCGCGTTCCGCTACCTGCAGGAGCTCAATCGCTCCGAGCCGGTCATTTTCTATGCGGCTTCGCGCGACTGGGCGGAGAAGAACCCGGAAGCCATCAAGAAATTCCGCGCAGGGCATCGCCGAAGGCGCGAAGATCGTGAACTCCGACCGCGACAAGGCGTCGGCATCGATCTACGAAGTTCACCAAGCAGCCGCTGGACATCGTCAAGATGTTTCCGCCGGCCTATTCGCAGCCGGAGCTGAAGGCCGAGCGATCTCGCCTGGTGGGTCGACGTCATGAAGCAGCAGAAGCTGATGCAGAACAACGTCGATCTTGCAAAGCTCATCCTGAAGTGAGGTAACGATGCCGCCGCGCGCATTGGCAAAATCAGCGGAAGAGACGCCCGCCGATACGCTGAGCGAGCGCGCGGCGGCGCTGATCCAGCGCGACATCCTCACCGGGCGCCTGCCGCCCGGATCGCGGCTCGGCATCATGGATCTTGCTGAAGGCTACGGCATGGGCGCGACGCCGGTGCGGGAAGGGTTGTCGCGGCTGGTGGCGCGGCAGCTCGTCATCGCGCTCGGCCAGCGCGGCTTTCGCGTCGCGCCGGTGAGCGAAGCCGACCTGCGCGACATCACCTGCATGCGCGTCGTCGTCGAGCAGCAGGCGCTGAGCCTTTCCATGAAGCTCGGCAAGGACGACTGGGAGGCCGGCATCGTCGCAGCACTGCACCGGATGCAGCGCTACGTGGAGCGCACCGGCTCGAAGTTCACGGAAGGCGCCGAGGAGTTCGATGCGTTGCACAAGGGCTTTCACACCTCGCTGCTGGAGGCCTGCGGCTCGCCGCGGCTGCTCGCCGCGCATTCCGATCTCTACGATCAGGCTTATCGCTACAGGCGGGTGATGATGCGCAAGTTCGAAAGCGGCAAGCAGTTCGTGCAGGTGCACCGCGACCTTGCCGACTGCGTGCTGGCGCGCGACCAGCGCCGCGCGCCGGCGATGCTGGAGCAGCACCTGAAGAGCACGATCGAATTCGTCTATCCCGACAGGAAGGGCCGCAAGTCATGACGTTGGCGGCACAGAGTGTGCGAACCGTTCCGGCCGCAGCGAGGCCCGCCATGATCACGTTTTCGCGATACGACGATCGTGCTCGGCGGCAAGGTGATCGTCGAGAACCTGAATTTTACGGTCGGGCAGGGCGAGTTCGTCTGCATCATCGGCGCGTCCGGCTGCGGCAAGACCACGGCGCTGCGGCTCGCCGCGGGCCTCTATCAGCCGTCCGGCGGCAAGGTGACGTTCGACGGCAAGCCGATGACCGCGCCGCGCCGCGACATCGCGATCATCTTCCAGGATTACGGCAAGGCGCTGCTGCCGTGGCGCACGGCGGCGGGCAACGTCTCGCTTGCGCTGGAGGCGGCCAGCGTGCCGTCCGCGAAGCGCGCGCCGCGCATTGCCGAGCTCTTGGACAAGGTCGGGTCTGCCCGATCATGCCGGCAAATACCCGGCGGAGATGTCGGGTGGCATGCAGCAGCGCCTGCAGATCGCGCGGTGCCTGGCGCAGGACCCGGTGGCGCTGTTGATGGACGAGCCGTTCGGCGCGCTCGACGCCATGACCCGGCAGGGCCTGCAGGACGAGGTGCTGTCGCTGGTCGCCGCCAGCGGCGCGACGGTGCTGTTCGTGACGCACGATCTGGAGGAGGCGATTTATCTCGGCGATCGCGTCATCGGCCTGCTGCCGCATCCGGGCCGGATCGGCATCGAGGTGAAGGTCGACCTGCCGCGCCCGCGCGATCAGCTGACGACGCGCGAGCATCCGGAGTTCCTGCGGCTTGCGCCGCGAGCTGTTCGACTTCATCAAGATGACCGAGGGCAAGCATTGATCTCGTCCGAGACCTGGAAGGGACTCGCGCTGCCGGCGGTGTTGATCGTCGCCGGCGAGATCGCGGGCCGCATGGCGAACCTCACCGACATCGACTCGCTGGCGCCGCCGAGCGCGATCGTCGTGGCGTTCTTCTCAGCCGTCGCCGACGGATCGATCATCACCACCACGCGCGATACGCTCGCCACCGCGTTCACAGGTCTCGCCGTCGGCGGCGCGATCGGGCTGTTGATCGGCATCATCCTTGGCGTGCTGCCGACGGCCGACCGGCTGATGGAGGTCACGATCGAGTCGATCCGGCCCATTCCATCGATCGCCATCCTGCCGATTGCGCTGATCGCGCTCGGCTTCGGCTATCGCCTCGAGATCGCCATCGTCTCCTTCGCCTGCATGTGGCCGCTTCTGATCCTCACGCGCGCCGCGGTGCGCGGCGTCGAGCCGCGGCTGATGGAGGTGTCGCGCGCCCTGCGACTGACGCCGGGCGCGCGCATCACAAAGATCGTGATCCCGGCGGCGCTGCCGCGCATCTTCGTCGCCTTTCGGCTCGCCGCCGGTATCGCGCTGATCGTCTCGGTGACGGTGGAGATCGCGATCAATCCGCTCGGCCTTGGCCATGCGATCATGACGGCGCAGCAGGCGCTGCGGCCGGAATTGATGCTCGCCTATCTCGTCTGGCTCGGCATCGTCGGCTGGGGCCTCAATGCGCTCCTCGTCGTTGCGCAGCAGCGGCTGTTCGGCCGCGCCGCGATGGTGGAGGAGCCGCGATGAACGTCGTCGCCTCCGCGACGCTCTGGCGTCTCCTGAGCTTCCTCGTTGCCGCGGGCTTTGTCGCGCTGTGGCAGGCGATCGCCAATGCGCGGCTGGTGTCGCCGGTGTTCCTCCCCGGTCCGGACCGCGCCTGGAATGCGCTGGTGCGCGGCTTCACCGACGGCGACCTGCTGGCGAAAGTCATCGGCACGCTCGAGCACATGGCGTTCGGCTGGCTTGTCGCCTCGCTCGCCGGCGTCGCGCTCGGCGCGCTGATCGGCTCGTCGCCGCGCGTGCGGCCCTACATCACACCGACGCTGGAATTCTTGAGGCCGCTGCCGGTGTCGGCGATCATTCCCGTCGCCATCGCCTTCTTCGGCCTGTCGCGGACGATGGCGCTGTTCGTCATCGCCTTCGGCGCGATCTGGCCGATGCTGCTGTCGACCGTGCACGGCTTTGCCGCGGTCGAGCCCCGGCTCTACGAGGTCGCGCGCTCGCTGCACCTGTCGCGCATGGCGGTGATCTTCAAGATCGGCCTGCCGTCGGCGAGCCCGGACATTCTCGCCGGCATGCGCCTCAGCGTCACGGTCGCGCTGATCCTGGCGGTGGTCTGCGAGATCCTCGCGGGCCTCGACGGCCTCGGCCACTGGATCCTGATCTCCGCCCGCGCGTTCCGCTCCGCCGACCTGTTCGCCGGCGTGATCCTGCTCGGCGTGATCGGCTATATGACGGCGCTCATCGTCGCCTGGTGGAGCGCAAGCTGCTGGTGTGGCGCACGCTCGGGGCATTGATCACTTGTAGCCCGGATGAAGCGAAGCGAAATCCGGGATTCTTGTCGCTGAGTCAGCCCGGATTTCGCTGCGCTTCATCCGGGCTACAACCCCAGCCGGCCACGGCAAGACCGGACACTGACTCGCACCCTAGGCTGCGACGACAGCTCGACCAGTGCCCGCGGCGCCGCGGGTATCCTTCAGAAACTTCTGATTGAATTCTGCGACCGGCACAGGGCGGCCGAAATGGTAGCCTTGCCCTTCCTCGCATCCCATCTGCAGAAGCAAGTCGGCGCTCGCGCGGCTTTCGATTCCTTCGGCAATTGTCGCAAGACCCAATCGCTTGCCGAGACCGACGATCGTGCCGACGATCGCAGCGTCTGCGGAATCGGACACGAGTTCGCGTACGAACGATCGATCGATCTTCAGTCCATCGACCGAAAATTTCTTCAGGTCGCTGAGGCTGCCATAGCCGGTGCCGAAGTCGTCGAACACGACGCGAACGCCCGAGCGCCGAATCGCGTGGAACGTGGCTATCACGCTGTCCGTATCAGACAACAGGATATCCTCGGTGACTTCCAGTTCGAGCAGCGATGGCGTCAGTCCGGTGTCCTCGAGAATTGTCGCCACTTCTTCGACGAGACGTCCCGATTGAAGCTGCAACGGTGAAAGGTTGACGCCCACGCGAAGTGGATGCCCCATCTGCTCCCATGTGCGCGCCTGGGTGCAGGCAGTTCTCATGATCCAGCTCGCGATCTTGTCGAAAATGGGCGAGCTGTTGATGATCGGGATGAATTCGCCGGGGAAGACGAGGCCGCGCTCGGGATGTTGCCAGCGGACGAGCGCTTCGGCGCCGACGACCTCGCCATCCAGCAGCCGAACCTGAGGCTGATAGAACAGCTCGAACTCGTTCTGCTCGGCCGCGCGCAGGAGCTCGGCTTCGAGCCTCAATCGTGCTTCGGCGTCCTCGCGCAGAGCGCGATCGAAAAGCACGCACCTGCCGTGCATGCTTGTTCTGGCGTGGTCCAGTGCGAGCTTGCTGTTGCCGAGCAACTCGTCCGCCGAGCGGCCATCGTCGGGATATATCGCGCCGCCCATGCTGATGCGGATGCGGTGCTGACGGGTTCCGGCCTGAAGTGGTGCTTGGAGTGCGATCGATATTCGCCGCGAGAGTCCCTTCGACCCTGGCTCGGACATCCGCTCCCGTAATCAGAAAGACGAACTCGTCGCTGTTCGTTCGCGACAGCATGATGCCGCGGTGAACTTCCGCAGCCAGGACCCTGGATACGGCGCAGACCGCAAGGTCGCCGGCGGCGTGTCCCAGCATGGTGTGGATTTGCTGAAGGTTATCGATCGTGAGTGCGAGTACGCCGACTTCGCACTGCTCGGCGCCGTCGGCATGAAGCGCCGCACTCAGGCGCGCGTGAAGCGTATTGCGATTGGGCAGTCCGGTAAGCGTATCGTGTTCGGCCAGAAAACGAATTCGCTCGGCCTCGCGTTTTCTGACCGAGATGTCACGCAAGATCGCGCCATATTGAATGCCATCGGAGCCCTCCCAACTCGAGAAACAGGCTTCCAGTGGAAATTCCTCGCCGTTCTGCCTCCGACCCGTGATCTCCACGACGTGACCGCCAGGCGCTCGCAGCAGATCTTGTGCGAGCGCGTGGATCGAGAACGGACTTGCTTTCCGCAGAGTCACCAGGTCTGGCGCAGATTGCGTCCAATGACTGGCCGATCATGTCTTCCGGCTGGTACCCGAGAATTGCCACTGCGCCGGGATTCCACACCGTGATCCTGAAATCCTGGTCCGTGCACACCAAGCCGTCGCCAAGCGACATGGCGATGCGCTGGAACCGCCGCTCCGCAATCCGGCTCAGAAGACCACGTACGTCGATCTCGTCCAGCGCGATCGTTGCGAGGTAGGCGAGGATCGCAACGTGAAACCATGAGGTGTCGAGGATCAGCGGGAAACGCGCCTGTACCAGAAGCGCCGTTCCTTCGATGGCCAGAGCCATTCCGACCAGAGTCAGGGCGCGCAGGCCCGCTGTCGTACGTCGCCACAGAAGCATCATCGTCAGCGCGATGATCCAAAGTCCGGTCACCGATACCAGATCCGAACTGGAGCGCAGCATGCGCTGCTGAAGCATCGATTCCGCTGCGAGAGCCTGCAGCACCGGACCCGCGAGAACCCCACCGTTTGGAGTGATGAACTGATCACCGAGTTCGAGTGCAGTGCCGCCGACAATCACTTTTCGAGCCCTGATCTTCTGCAGCGCTTCGGCATCACCGCGCAGGACGTCGATATAGGAGACCCTCGGGATCGAGGCCGCGCGAATGCCGAAGTCGATCAAGAACGGCGCTGCAGCCGTCTCGCTTCGGCCTGCGAGCAAGGCTCCCATCGACGGCATGAACTGCCCGTCGACCTTCTCTCCAAATGGGTAGCGGCGAACCAGTCCATCGCCTTCGATCTCGACATTGACGAACGCGGACCAGGCATTGTCGGCAAATGGCGCAAAGGGACGATTCCAATGAATTGGCGCAACCTTGCCGTGGCCATGCGTCGATTGGCGGAAGGACGGCAGGACCACTGATCCACCGGCATCCTTCAGAGCCTTGATAAACGCGGCATCCGCATCGGGGTTGGACGGCGAACTGAAATCGACGTCGAAAACAATGTCGCGGACGTCGACGGTGTCGAGCTTGCTGATCAACTCGGCATGAATTTGCCGCGGCCAGGGCCAAACGCCAACTCTCTCGATCGAGGATGGGTCGATCGCAACGACGACGATGTCGCCGGTCGCCTCGCGCGGCGTCCAGCGGAATCTGAAATCGGTCAACGTATTTTGCAGACCATGATGCAACCCGCCCAGCAATACGATTGCCAGAGCGAACGCAACGAGGAGATGCGCTCGATACTGCTTCACTTCTTGAAGCCCCCAGTTTTTCGCGCTGCCCGCCGTCAGCGCCGTCGTCCATGCCTAGGATCTGCGACCGTTCCCGTTCCCGTTCCCGTTGCCGTTGCCGTTTCCGTTTCCGTTTCCGTTGTCCGTTGGCGTTACCGTTGCCGTTCGCGTTGCCGTTTCCGTTTCCATTCCCGGTGACAACGTTGACGTTGGCACCGCCATTGCCGTTTCCGTTGCCGTTGCCGCCCGCGTTGTTGTTGCTGATGGGAGCCGCGGCGACTGAACTCGCCGGCGCAGCCGCTCCGCTAACGGCGCCGTTTTGGTTTCCATTGCCTCCGTCGGCGAGACCCTGCGAGCCGCGCGGGTTCCAGTTTGCGGCGGTCTCCCCTGCGCGCGGCAGATGACCCAGCCGCGTGCGCGAGGCCGTTGCTGCTTCGATGAACGTTCAGCCGCACCTCTCCGATCGGCGATGATATCCGCATGCCGCCGCGGGCATGGTGGGATACGCTCGTGCCTTGCTGGCGAGAAGATGCGCTCGCGAGGCCGCGTGCCGCCACGCCGTTTGAACCGGTGCCAGCCGAAGCGCTCGCTCTGCGCAGATTTTGCGGTGCGGACAGTCCCGCCTTCGGAACGCTGAGCGCGAGCGATCGTCGGCGCCCTTGGCGCGCCGTTCTGGATCGGCATGAACGTGCCGGAGCCGACTTAGCGAGAGGCCGGGCCTTCCGTTCGCCGGGGAGGCCGCCGTCTGCCCCGGCAAGACCTGCGCGATCTGACCTGATCGGAAATCGGCGACTTCGACTTGACCTCTGATCACGCTGACATCGGTGCCGGCCGCGCTGACGGAGACGCGAAACTGTGTGCCCTTCACGACCGCCGCCAGATACGGCGTCTCGACCTGGAAGTGCTTGACGTTGCGCTTCTCGACCTCGAGAAGAATGGAGCCTGCTTGCTGAACGATCGTGGTCGACAGTTTGTCCTTTTCCGCGGGCAGGCTGATCGCCGTGTTCGGCGAAATCAGAATTGTTTCTTCGCCGCGGACCAGAAGCACCCGACCACTGCGTCCGGTGCGAATGCTGTCGCCAGCCTTCAGGCTTGCGTCCTGAGACAGCGAGACCTGCTGCACTGCGCCGGAGGCGGTCAGCCAAACCTCACCCGATGACTTGCGGATTTGCCAGTTCGTCGAGTCTGCAAAGGCGCTGGAACTGCAGAACACGAAAGCCAGTATCAAGATGCGCGCGAGGCGCAGAATCTCCAGGCATCGACGCCATCGCTCACCTGCTCAATTATTGGGCTCGTTGTCTGCTCGTTTTATTTGAAATGCTTCAAGATTCGATTAGCGAACGGGCCCCGCCAGGGAACCCGAATTAACGGTTCCTTGACCATAAATGCCTAAGCAAAGGCATGCGAGTAGCGACAGGCTCCAGCATTCAGAACGAAAATTGAGAGCCGGCGCATCGAGACCTCGGGCGCATTAGCGACCGTTCAAGCGTGGTTCTGCAACGCTCCATTTACGATCGTCGCAATTTTGGTCGCCTTGGGCTCGCGCTCAACACCGGGCGTCGCGCAGCACAGCTCTCCCCAGCCAGCCTTCGATCCGCGGCAGACCGAGCGGCTCTTCGATCGTTCACAGGCACCGCAACGCCCGGACTCGCGGCGGCCGCCACTGAACATTCCAGGCGTCAGCTCGTCCGCAACCGGCGGCTGCCGCCAAGCCGCTGTTCAACTTGACTGCCGTCTCGGTGAAGGGCGCCGTCGCGATATCAGGCGCCGCCATCGCGGCCGCCTATCAACCCTACCTTGGCAAGCGCGTTTCCGAGGCTGATCTCGCCGCGATCGCTGCGGCCATCACCGACCAATATCGCGCTGCCGGTTATTTCCTCACTCGGGCCATCGTTCCACCTCAGGACATTCGGGCTGGCCGGATTCGCATCGAGGTGATCGAGGGAAGCATCACCGAGGTAAAGGTCGAAAGGCGAGGGGGCCGAGCAGTTCGGCATCGGCTCATTGCTCGCGGCGGTTCAGGCCGAACGCCCCGCGCGCCTGGCGACGCTCGAGCGTCAGATGCTCTTGATCAACGACCGGCCCGGCGTCCGCGTGGTCGATACCACCCTTGAAGAAATCGGCGGGCCAACCGGGAAATTCCGCCTCGTCGTCCAGTTGCGGACCTGGCGGATCTACTCTGCCTCCGGAGTGGACAATCTCGGCTCATCCGCAGTCGGGCCCTGGCAAACCTACGCGACGGCCGCGTTCAATTCCTACCTGGCGCCCGGCGACACCCTGGCGGTCAACCTCTCGACCATCGCAAAGGATCCGCGCGAACTCGCGTTCGGCAGACTGTCCTACGACGTGCCCGTCGGTACAGATGGAATCCGGATCGGCGCATCGGCTTTATACAGCGACGTGTGGCCGGGCGATATCAGGCGGCAGAGCCAACAACCGGACGCGGACAGAAACGTTCGAGATGAGAGGCAGCATCGCCCCGCTGCAGTCGCAGGCGTGCATCGCTCGTGGTGACCGCTGCTTTTGGCTTCAGCGACGTGTCGCAAAGCGACATCTACGGTTCGATCTATAACGATCACATTCGCACGCTGACGCTGACGGGCGACTACAGGTTTCGAGACGACTTCAAGGGCGTCAACTACCTGACCGTGGTCGGCAGGCAAGGGCTCGAGATTTTCGGAGCTTCGCAGGCAGACGATGCCTGGCTGTCGCGCGCTGGCGCAGCCGGCGACTTCTCGGTGTTCAACCTGTTTTTCACGCGCTACCAGACGCTCTCGGACGAATGGTCGGTGAAGATATCGGCGGCCAGCCAGCTTGCGTCGACGCCGCTGTTGCTCTCGCAGCAATTCTATCTGGGCGGCGCAGCCTTCGGGCGTGGGTATGGCAGTGCCGAAATCAGCGGCGACAACGCCATGGCCGGCTCGGCCGAGTTGCGCTTCGATCAAACCCTCAATTCGCCCTACCTGAAGGGTTTTCAGATCTATGGTTTCGTCGATAGTGGCGTCGCCTGGAACGTCGGCTATCGCTATACGGACGGGCTGTCGCTGACGTCAGCCGGCCTCGGCGCGCGTTTCTTTCTGACCGAGGATCTGCAAGCAGGCATCGGCGTCGCGTTCCCGCTCACGTATCGTGCGGCTGACAATTTCAATCGCAGTGCGCAGCTTCTGTTTTCGCTATCGAGCGCCATCAGGCTCTGCCCCGAAAGGCCTCGGCCCTTTTGTTCCTGATGCGGTTCGGCAGCCGCAAGCTGCTGGTGTGGTGCAGTGCGGCGTATTAGGTACCATTGCCGTGTCTTCCCTCATCCTGAGGAGCCCTGCGCAGCATGCGTCTCGAAGGATGCAGGCCCCGGCGCCAACCCGGCGAAGCGCCCGGTCCTCGCGGTTCGAGACGCGTCGCTGCGCGACGCTCCTCACCGCGAGGGTCGAGGTATTGTCCGGGCTACAGATCCTGCGCATCGCCTTGTCCGCCACGCAACGCGGACCTGCGGCGGGCGCGAGCTTTTCGCAGCCTCGCCCGATTGACAGAACGCGGCCCAACCGGCAAGCGAACCAGTATCAGGGACGAAACGAGAGCGGCGCGGGCATGACCTACAAGCTTCTGGACGGTGTTCGTGTCATCGAGAGTTCGGCGTTCATCGCAGCTCCGATGGGAGGCCTGACGCTCGCGCAATATGGCGCCGACGTGATCCGCGTCGAGATGATCGGCGGCGGCATCGATTACCTGCGCTGGCCGGTCGCACCCTCTGGCCGCAGCCTCTACTGGACCGGTCTGAACAAGGGCAAGCGCTCGATCGCCATCGATCTGCGCAAGCCGCAGGGGCGCGAGCTGGTGGCCGCGCTCGCGACATCGCCGCAGTCGGGCATTCTGCTCACCAACGTCGCAGCGCCCTGGCTGACGCATGCGAGCCTCGCCGCAAAGCGCCCCGACATGATCAGCTGCATCATCGAAGGCAATCCGGACGGAACCACGGCCGTCGACTACACGGTCAACAGCGCCACCGGCTATCCGTTCGTCACCGGCAATGCGAGCACCGACGCGCCGGTCAATCATGTGCTGCCGGCGTGGGACATTGCCTGCGCGATGCAAGGCGCATTCGCTGTGCTTGCCGCGCATATGCAGCGCATGGCGACGGGCAAGGGCGCGGAGATCCGGATTTCGCTTGCCGATATCGCCTTTTCGGCACTGTCGCATCTCGGCGTCCTCGCCGATGCGGAGCTCTTCAACGAAGAACGTCCTGCGATCGGCAACTACGTCTATGGTTCCTTCGGCCGCGATTTCGCCTGCGCCGACGGCGAGCGCGTGATGGTCGCGGCCATCTCGGCGCGCCAGTGGCAGTCGCTGGTCGAAGCCTGCGACTGCGCCGAGGCGCTGTCCGCCATCGAGCAGAAGATGGGCCTCGCCCTTTCGGTCGAGGCGGACCGCTATGCGGCGCGCGAGGAGATCGCCGAGGTGGTCGGCGCATGGATCGGCGCGCGCAAGCTTGCCGAGGTCGCGGCGCGCTTCGATGCGACCGGCGTGTGCTGGGGACGCTATCGCACCGCGCGCGGGCTGGTCGCCGACGACTGGCGGGTGTCGACGAAGAATCCGATCTTCAGCCGGATCGAGACCCCCGGCATCGGCGAGCACATCGCCGCAGGCCCCACCGCGCGCTTTGCCGGCCTCCCGCGCGGCCCCGTCGCGCCCGCGCCGCTGCTCGGCGAGCACACCGATGCGGTACTGTCGGAAATGCTTGGCCTCACCGGCGAAGCGATCGGCAAGCTGCATGATTCAGGAATCGTCGCCGGACCCGAGCGTGATCCGACCTTTTCGAGGAGACCTTCGTGACGTCCAAGTCAGCTTCCAAGGCGACTTCCAGCACAACATCCAAGACGGCCGCAGCCGAGAGCGATGTGGTGGCGCAGGCTTCGCGCGCGCTCGACGCTGCAACCAGTCTCATCAAGCAGGTCGAGGAGAAGGTCACCGCGCTCTGCGTTCGCAACGGCTCGCTCGACACGGCCGCACTCGACCGGCACCAGATCGAGGGGCATGGCTTTGCGTGGATGGCGTCGTACCTGGAAATCCTGAAAGCCACGCGCGATTGGGCGAAGGATCTGGATGACGCGGGCAAGCTCGGCCGGCTGCCGACGCTGCTGCTGCAGATCGGCTTCGGCGAATATCTCGCGCAGATCGGCCACGGCATCGCCATGTCGCAGGACGAGATCGTGCCGGCCCGATCGCTATGGCCTTGCGGATGCGGCGCGCGCCTTCCTGACGACGCCGATGTTGGCGCGCTGTGTGCGATCGGCGTCAGCGCGCGTCCCGAGCTGATCGCGCTGCTGCGTCAGGCCGGGACCGGCCGCGGTCGTCGATGCGAGCGATGCCAACGACGAGACCGCGGCCTTGATCCGCGGACAGTTCAGGGCGCTTCGCGGACGAGAAGATCGCGCCGTTCGCGCCGAGCTGGCACGACGACAACCAGCTCATTCCGGTCGACACCATCGCCGAGCTCGGCCAGCTCGGCGTGTTCGGCCTCACCACGCCGGCCGCCTTCGGCGGCTCGGAGATGGGCGCGGAAGCGATGTGCGTCGTCACCGAGGAACTGTCGCGCGGCTATATCGGTGTCGGCTCGCTCGGCACGCGCTCCGAGATCGCCTGCGAGCTCATTCGCCTCGCTGGCACCGACGAGCAGAAGCAGCGCCTGCTGCCGAAGCTCGCGTCGGGCGAAATTCTCCCGACCGCCGTCTTCACCGAGCCCAACAACGGTTCGGACCTCGCGAACCTCACCACGCGTGCCGAACGCGTCGGCGACGTCTACAAGATCTATGGCGCAAAAACCTGGATCACCCATGCCTCGCGCACCGACATGATGATCCTGCTGGCGCGCACCGGCGCGCCCGACAGCGGCCATCGCGGGCTGACGATGTTCCTTGCGGAAAAGCCGCGCGGCACCGAGGAGGATCCGTTCCCCGCGAAAGGCATGACCGGCGGCGAGATCGAGGTGCTCGGCTATCGCGGCATGCGCGAATACGAATTGAGCTTCGACGGCTTCGAGGTGCCGGCGTCGAACGCGCTCGGCGGCAGCGAAGGCGAGGGCTTTCGCCAGCTGATGACCACCTTCGAGCTTGCCCGCATCCAGACCGCGGCCCGGGCGCTGGGCGTGGCGCAGAACGCCTACGAGCTCGGCTTCGCCTATGCCTGCGAGCGCATCCAGTTCGCCAAGCCGCTGATCGAGTTTCCGCGCGTCTTCGGCAAGCTCGCCTGGATGGCGGTCGAGCAGAACATGGTGCGCCAGCTGGTGAAGAGCGTGGCGCGGCTGAAGGAAACCGGCGTGCGCTGCGACGTCGAGGCCGGCATGGCGAAACTCGTGGCGGCGCGGCTTGCCTGGTCGTGCGCCGACAACGCGCTGCAGATCCACGGCGGCAACGGCTACGCGATCGAGTTTCCGATCTCGCGCGTGCTGTGCGACGCGCGCATCCTGAACATCTTTGAAGGCGCGGCCGAAATCCAGGCGCAATCATTGCGCGCGGGCTGTTGGGCCGGGGCAAGTAGAAGCTCGAAGTTCGAGGGGAGAGACACGGTGGCCACGCGAAACAACACGCGGAAATTCAAGATCGCGGTGATCCCGGGCGACGGCATCGGCAAGGAAGTCGTGCCGGAGGGGCTGCGCACGCTTGAAGCCGCCTCCGCGAAGTTCGGCATGACGTTCTCGTTCGACGAGTTCGATTTCGCCTCCTGCGACTACTACGCGCGCCACGGCAAGATGATGCCGGACAACTGGAAAGAGCTGATCGGCTCGCATGACGCGATCTTCTTCGGCGCCGTCGGCTGGCCCGCGACCGTGCCGGACCACATCTCGCTGTGGGGATCGCTGCTGCAGTTCCGCCGCGAGTTCGACCAGTACGTCAACCTGCGTCCGGTGCGGCTGATGCCCGGCGTGCCGAGCCCGCTTGCGGGGCGCAAGCCCGGCGACATCGACTTCTATGTGGTGCGCGAGAACACCGAAGGCGAATACTCATCGATCGGCGGCAAGATGTTTCCGGACACCGATCGCGAGATCGTCATGCAGGAAACGGTGATGACCCGCATCGGCGTCGATCGCATCCTGAATTTCGCCTTCGAGCTCGCGCAAGCGCCGTCCGAAGAAGCACCTGACCTCGGCCACCAAGTCGAACGGCATCTCGATCACGATGCCGTACTGGGACGAGCGCGTCGAGGCGATGGCGAAGAACTTTCCGGACGTGAAGTGGGACAAGTACCACATCGACATCCTCACCGCGCACTTCGTGCAGCATCCGGACTGGTTCGACGTGGTCGTCGCCTCGAACCTGTTCGGCGACATCCTCTCGGACCTCGGCCCCGCCTGCACCGGCACCATCGGCATCGCGCCGTCCGGCAACATCAACCCGGAGCGAAAATTCCCGTCGCTGTTCGAGCCGGTGCACGGCTCGGCGCCGGACATCGCCGGCAAGGGCATCGCCAATCCGATCGGCCAGATCTGGTCGGCGGGGCTGATGCTCGACTCATCTCGGCGAGACGGAAGCGGCCGCTGCGATCCTGCAGGCGATCGAGACGGTGCTGCAGGAGCCGAAACTGCGCACCGGCGATCTCGGCGGCAAGGCGAACACGATGGAGTGCGGCAAGGCGGTCGCCGAGATGTTGGGGTAGGGGCGGGCGGCATCTCCGCCGCTCGACCACTTCTCACCCTCATGGTGAGGAGCATCGCGCAGCGATGCGTCTCGAACCCACGAGGCCGGGTGCGCTTCGCCGGGGCAGGCTCCGGGGGACCTGCATCCTTCGAGACGCTCTGCTTCGCTCTTCGAGCTACGCAGCGCTCCTCAGGGGATGAGGGAGAATTTATCGCTCGGCTTAGTCCTCCTCGCCGCGCCCCGATCGTATCCTTCAAGTGCCAGGCCATGTAGTCGGCCGCCTCTCGGCGCCGGCCGGCCTCGAGCAGATCGAGCAGCTGCAGGTGCTCGCGCGCCTGGCGCGCGATGCTGGCGTGATCGGGCAACACCCGGCGATAGGAGAACAGACGCCGGAGTGAGTTCACGCGCTTCAGCGAGTCGAGCAGGAACGGATTGCCGGCGGCTTGCGCGATCGTTTCGTGAAACTCGCAGCCGAAACGAAAGAGCTCTGCGGGTGTGAAGGTCTTCAGCCCGCCGTTCAGCACGCGCTCCTGCTGCAGACGGATGCGATCGGCGTCGCTTCTTGTTCAGCTTGAACTCGGGTTCGAGGATGCCGGCCGGCTCGATCAGCATGCGGTAGCGGTTCGCCTGCAGGTAGGCGTCCGCGCTCGAGACCGTCTCGACGAACTTCCAGCCATATCCCGGCTGCCGCTCGATCCATCCTTCACCGGCGATGCGATGGAGAAGACGCAGCACGTCGGGCCGCTTCAGACTGTAGCGACGCATCAGCTCCTTCTCGCTGACGACGTCGGGCAGGCGGCCCTCCAGCCGGTCGTCGGCGATCGTCATGTATTGCGCCTCGAGCGCGCTCGCCGTCGCCATCGTCGCACGCGCAACATCGGAATCGAGCGACTTCGTCAGCACGTAGCCCTTGTTCGGAACAGCCAAGGCGAGGCCGGAGGCGGCAAGCTGCTGCAGGCCGGTTCGAACCGGTCCGCGCGAGACGCCAAGCCGCTGCGCCAGACGATGCTCGAACATGCGTTCGCCGGGCTTGATCCCGTCCCGGCGTGCGAGCTCGAGAATCTGCCCCGCCAACTGCAGGCGTCGCGACGGCGTCTCTTCACTCTTCTGAACGGCCACAGCTTGCTCCTGTCCGGCCAGCGCTTCTATTGACTCTGGCATATTTTGGTATTTGTATCATCAAATAACAATATTGGCGGGAGGAAGTCTCATGCGTGCATTCGCCAAGCCGTATAAAATATTCAGGTTTTTCAATATCTTATGTGTTTCGGCGCCCCTGGCGGTCGCCTCAGGCGCCCATGCACAAACCTATCCCTCGAAGACGATCTCGCTGATTGTCGGCTATTCACCCGGCGGCCAGGCCGACGCGCTGGCGCGGGTGGTCGCGAAGCGGCTCGGTGAGAACCTCAACACCTCGGTCATCGTCGAGAACAAGCCGGGCGCCAACGGCATGATCGCCGCGCAGCTCGTCGCCCAGTCACCCGCCGACGGCTACACGATCCTGTTCGTCACCGACGCGATGGCGACGATCGATCCGCATCTTCCAAGCTCCGGCAAGTTCGACCTCGCCGCGTCGATGGAGCCCTTGATCAGCATGGCCTCGGCGCCGCTGTTTCTTGCCGCCAACAAGGATGTGCCGGCCAACACGGTGCGCGAGCTGGTCGAGCTCTCAAAGACGAAGGATCTGAGCTTCGGAACGTCCGGCAGCACGACGCCGCATCGGCTCGCGGGCGAGATGCTGCAGAAGCGCGGCAACTTCAAGATGCTGCACGTGCCTTACAAAGGTACGTCAGCGTCGGTGAACGATCTGCTCGGCGGCCAGATTTCCCTGGTGTTCGGCGCGGCGACGGCGCTCGAGCCGCTTGCAAGCGCCGGGAAGATCAAGCTCATCGCGGTGACATCGGAGAAGCGCTATCCGCAGCTGCCCGATGTGCCGGCGATCAGCGAGACTTTCGCGGGCTTCAACCTCGTCAGCTATCTCGGCCTGATGGTGCCGAAGGGCACGCCGGCCGACGTGGTCGCCACCTTGAACAAGGAGGTCAACCGCGTGATCGCCAATGCCGAGACGAGGACGTGGATGGAAAAGCAGGGCATGATCCCGATCGGCGGGACGCAGGCTGACTTCAAGAAGCAGATCGAAGCGGACTACAAATCGCGCGGCGAGATCATCCGCGAGGTCGGGATGACGCCCGACTGACGTCTACGAACGAATGGAAACGGCCATGACATCATCGCAACGTGAGCGCGTCGACGTCGTCGAGGTTGGATTGCGCGACGGGCTGCAGATCCTCGATCGTGTCGTGCCGACGCGCGACAAGCTCGACTGGATCGCTTCCGAACATGCCTGCGGCGTGCGCCAGTTCGAGGTTGCGTCCTTCGTGCCTGCGAAATACATGCCGCAGATGGCCGATGCGGCCGCGGTCGTTGCGGCAGCGCGCAAGATTGCCGGACTTTCCGTCGCTGTGCTTGTACCCAACGTCAAGGGAGCGGTCGCCGCCATCGAAGTGGGCGTCAACTCGATCGCCATTCCGATTTCGGTCAGCGAGGCGCACAGCCTTGCGAACGTGAAGCGCATGCCGATCGAGATGGTGGCGCAGCTCAAGGACATCCGCAGGCTGGCAGACCAGGCGAAGACTCCGGTGCGGGTCGATGCCGGACTTTCCACGGCGTTCGGCTGCACGATCCAGGGCCATGTCAGCGAAGAGGCGGTGGTGACGATCGCGCAAGCCTGTGTTGATGCCGGCGCCGATACGGTTGGGCTGGCGGACACGGTGGGCTATGCCAACCCCGCGCAGGTCGCGCGCGTGTTTGCGAGTGTCCGCAAGCGCATCGGCGAGCGTCTGCACTCGGCGCACTTCCATGATACGCGTGGCACCGGGCTTGCCAACGTCGTCGCCGCGCTCAACGAAGGCATTCGCTCGTTCAACTCTTCGCTGGGCGGCCTGGGCGGGTGCCCGCACGCGCCCGGCGCCAGCGGCAACATCGCCACGGAAGACCTCGTCTTCATGCTCGAGGCGATGGGCTACGAGACCGGCATCGATCTCGAGGCCCTGATCAAGACCCAGCATCGTCTCGCCGAGTGGCTGCCGGGCCAGCCGCTTTACGGCAAGCTTGGCCTTGCCGGCGTTCCGAAGAATTTTTCGAACGCGCCGCAGGTCGCTGCATGACGACGTCTGCCGCATCCGTCCCGGCCGACCGCTTGCCGCTGTCTGGCGTGCGGGTCGTCGAGTTTTCGCAGATGATCATGGGCCCGTGCTGCGGGTTCATTCTGGCCGAGCTCGGCGCCGAGGTGATCAAGGTCGAGCCGCTGCCGCGCGGCGATCGTACGCGCTATCTGCCGGGACTGGCGGCGGGCTTCTTCACTGCCTTCAACCGCAACAAGAAGAGCATCGCCCTCGACACGCGCGACCCGCGCGGGCTCGAGGTGGCGCGCAAGCTGATCGCGACGGCCGACGTCATGCTCGAAAACTTCCGGCCCGGCATGATGGGCGACATGGGTCTCGACTATGCCTCCGTCGCGCGCCTGAACGAACGGATCGTCTATTGCTCGCTGAAAGGCTTTCTGCCGGGCCCCTACGAAAAGCGCACCGCGCTCGATGAAATCGTGCAGATGATGGGCGGGCTGGCCTTCATGACCGGGCTCCCGGGCAAGCCGATGCGCGCCGGCGCGTCGGTGAACGACATCATGGGCGCGATGTTCGGCGTCATCGGCATCCAGGCTGCCCTGCGCGAGCGCGAGACCACCGGTCGCGGCCAGGAGGTTCAGGCCGCGCTGTTCGAGAACAACGTGTTCCTGATGGCGCAGGCGATGCTCGCCGAAGCGATCACGGGTGAGCCGTCCGAACCGTGGTCCGTGAAGGAACGCCCCTGGGCAGTCTATGATGCGTTCGATACGGCTGACGGGACGAAGCTTTTCTTCGCGGTCGTCGGCGACGGGCAATGGAAGGATTTTTGCGTGGAGTTTGGCCGGCGCGAATGGCTGAACGATCCGCGGCTCGCGACGAATACCGACCGCTCGGCTGCACGGCCGTGGCTCTTGCCTATGATCGCGGCCCTGATCGCCGAGCGATCGGCCGACGAACTCTCCGCGATTTTCGAACGCCTTGGTTTGCCGTTTGCGCCGATCCGATCGCCGGATGAGCTGGCCGACGATCCGCATCTCAACCAATCCGGCGGCCTGGTCGAGGTTGCTCTTCCCAACGGCGGCAAGGCAAAGGCGCCGACACTGCCGATCACGCTCGACGGCCGGCGGCTGCGTTTCCAATCGGATCCGCCAAGGTGGGCGCCGACACGAGAGCTGTGCTGCGTGGCATCGGCATGGACGACGCTGCGATCGATCGAGCTGATCGCCGATGGCGTGGCGGCCTGCGATGTCGTTGAGAACAGGAAATCGCCAGCGACGGCAGAGCTTGACGACCTGAATGCCTGAGCGAAGCGCCCGTAAATTCGCCTCGCCGCCTTGCGAGGAAGAGGGCATTTACGCACTTGACGTCCTTAACCCTGCATGGTGAGGAGCATCGCGCAGCAATGCATCTCAAGCCAGTGGCCCGTGCGCTGCGACCACTCAGCGGGCCTGCATCCTTGAGACGCGCTCTCTGCGATGCCGTCTCCTGCAGGATGAGGAGCGCAGTTATCGCAATGACGGTTTTTGGCCGCCGCTGCGCTTCTTGCCTCCCCACCATCCCTTCCCCAAATGCCGCAGCGGCAGCTGGTTCGTATGCTTCAGCCGCTCCAGCACGATCGACGAGCGCACATGCGCGACGCTTTGGTGCGGCAGCAGCACGTCGTTCAGGATCCGCGACAGCGCCTGCAGGTCCTCGACCACGAGCTTGAGCACGTAATCGTGTTCGCCGGTCAAGGCGTAGGCTTCCTGCACCTCGTCGAGGCCGCCGATCAGTTTCGCGAAGCGCTTCGAATTGTCGGGCGAATGCGTCGCCAGCGTCACCTGCACGAACACGTGAACTTTCAGCCCGAGCCTCTCGGCGGAGAGCTTTGCATGATAGCCCTCGATCACGCCGTCCTGTTCGAGCGCCGCCCTTCGCCTTGAGCATTGCGACGCCGACAGGCCTGCGAGCTCGGCCAGGTCGTAATTGGTCTTCTGGCCGTCGCGTTGCAGCGCATCGAGGATCTTGAAGTCGAAATCGTCCATGCACAAATCTCGCATGATAAGGGGCAATGATGAGCGTTTGATGCAGATTTTCAGCTGGAGTGGGAGGCTTTGCAAGGAAATTGCGTCGAACGCGGCGTAGTCTTGATGCCAGCAACCTGAACCCGGGAGGGAAGCCATGGGTCCGTTTCCGCACGACGCCCCGCCGCCAGACATCTCCGAGCACAATCCGATGGGGACCGACGGCTTCGAGTTCGTCGAGTTCTGTCATCCAAAACCCGAAGAGCTCGATGGCTTGTTCAAGACGATGGGATTTTCCGCGGTGGCGAAACATCGCGCCAAGCAGGTGACGCTCTATCGCCAGGGCGACATCAATTTCATCCTCAATGCCGAGCCGAACTCGTTCGCGGCGAAATTCGCCGACGCGCATGGACCGTCCGCGCCGGCGATGGCGTTCCGCGTCGTCGATGCGCGCCAGGCCTATGACCGCGCGCTGTCGCTCGGCGCCAAGCCGGCGCAGACTTCGGTCGGGCCGGGCGAGCTCAACATTCCGGCGATCGAGGGCATCGGCGGCTTGCAGATTTACCTGGTCGACCGTTACGGCGCGAAGGGCTCGATCTACGACGTGGATTTCGAGTGGCTGGGCGAGCCAAATCCGAAACCGGAAGGTGCCGGCCTGTTCTATATCGACCACCTGACCCACAACGTGCATCGCGGCCGGATGGACGAATGGGCCGCCTGGTATGAGCGCCTGTTCAACTTCCGCCAGATCCGCTTCTTCGACATCGAGGGCAAGCACACCGGCCTGCATTCGCGGGCGATGACGAGCCCCGACGGCAAGATCCGCATTCCGATCAACGAGGATGCCGGCACGAAGGGGCAGATCGAAGAGTATCTGCAGCAGTACCGGGGCGAAGGCATCCAGCATGTCGCGCTGGGCTCGAAGGACCTTTACGAGTCGATCGAAACGCTGGGCGGCAGGGGCGTGCAGTTCATGCCCGCGCCGAACGAGGTCTATTACGCGAAGATCGACCAGCGGCTGCCGAAGCACGGCGAGCCGGTCGACCGCTTGAAGCGGAACGGTATCCTGATCGACGGCGAGGGCGTGGTCGACGGCGGCTTCACCAAAGTCCTGCTGCAGCGGTTCGGCCAGACGGCGATCGGCCCGATTTTCTTCGAGTTCATCCAGCGCAAGGGCGATGACGGGTTCGGCGAAGGCAACTTCAAGGCCTTGTTTGAATCGATCGAAGAGGATCAAATCCGCCGGGGAGTGCTGTCGCCGAACGCGGCGTGAGAGATGGTAGGCTGGGCGCCACACCCTCGGCCGTCGTCCCCGCGAAGGCGGAGTTTGTAGCCCGCATGAGCGCAGCGACATGCGGGGCTAAGTCGGTAGTCGGAATCCCGGATGTCGCTTCGCTCATCCGGGCTACAATGCTGGATGCTCGCTTCGCGGGCATGACGGGGCAGCTGGGCGAGCCGTCACAGCAAAACGGAGTGGATCACAATGGACCAGCAGACCCACGTCCATCATGACGCCGGAAGCCACGGCCAGCCGCTCATTTCCCCCGGCTACATGTCCGGCTTCGGCAACTCGTTCGAAACCGAAGCCTTGCCCGGCGCGCTGCCGATCGGGCGCAACTCGCCGCAAAAGCTCAACTACGGGCTCTATGCGGAACAGCTTTCCGGCTCGCCCTTCACCGCGCCGCGCTCGACCAACGAACGCTCGTGGCTCTATCGCATTCGCCCGAGCGTGAAGCATTCCGGCCGCTACAGGAAGGTGGACAAAGGCTTTCTGCGCTCCGCGCCGGCCGCGCGCGACGAGAGCGACCTGCCGATCGGGCAACTGCGCTGGGGTCCGATCGAGATCCCGAAGGAGAAGCTCACCTTCATCTCCGGCCTTCGCACGATGACCACAGCGGGCGATGCGGACACGCAGGCCGGCATGGCCGCGCATCTCGCCTTCGTCACCGCAGCCATGGAGAACGAATTCTTCTTCAACGCGGACGGCGAGCTCCTGATCGTCGCGCAGCAGGGACGGCTGCGCTTCTTCACCGAGTTCGGCGTGATCGACATCGAGCCCGGCGAAATCTGCGTTCTTCCGCGCGGCGTGGTGTTCCGCGCCGAGCCGCTGGACGGTGCAGCACGCGCCTATGTCTGTGAGAACTACGGCGGCGCCTTCACGCTGCCCGATCGCGGCCCGATCGGCGCCAATTGTCTGGCAAATCCGCGCGACTTTCTGACCCCCGTTGCGGCCTACGAAGACATCGAGCGGCCGGGCACCATGTTCGTCAAATGGGGCGGCGAGCTGTTTGCAGCCGAGATCAAGCAGTCGCCGCTGGACGTGGTCGCCTGGCACGGCAACTACGCGCCCTACAAATACGACCTGCGCCGCTTCGCGCCGGTCAATGCGGTTTCATTCGACCATCCCGGACCCGTCGATCTTCACCGTGCTGACCGCACCGTCGGAGACGGCCGGCACGGCGAACGTCGACTTCGTCATCTTCCCCG
Source organism: uncultured Alphaproteobacteria bacterium (assembly GCA_963757845.1). Lineage (GTDB taxonomy): Bacteria > Pseudomonadota > Alphaproteobacteria > Rhizobiales > Xanthobacteraceae > P52-10. Next base: position 41,161 of record CAVWTB010000007.1, on the reverse strand, counting down.
AGCGCTGGAACGTCGCCGAGAACACCTTCCGTCCGCCCTGGTATCACCGCAACATCATGTCGGAGTTCATGGGCCTCGTTTACGGCGTCTACGATGCGAAGCCGCAAGGCTTCGTGCCGGGCGGCATCTCGCTGCACAACTGCATGCTGGCGCACGGCCCCGACGCCGAGGCGTTCGAGCGCGCGAGCAACGCGAAGCTCGAGCCGGTCAAGCTGACCGGCACCATGGCCTTCATGTTCGAAACCCGCTTCCCCCAGCGCATCACGCGCTACGCCGCCGAGTCGTCGGTGCTCGACCGCGACTACCAGGATTGCTGGGGAGAATTGAAGAAGCATTTTGACGGGGAGAAGCGGTAGACTGTCCCTATGCGTAGCCCGGATGAGCGCAGCGACATCCGGGATTCCATGTCGCAGATGTCAGCCCCGGATGTCGCTGCGCTCATCCGGGCTACGGGCCCCCTCATGATCATCGTCACCGGCACGATCCTCGCGCGGCAGGACAGCTTCGATCAGGTTCTGAAGCTCAGCCGCGAACATGTTGAACGTTCGCGCAAAGAGGACGGCTGCATCTCGCACGACGTGCACATCGACACCGAAAACCCGCTGCGGCTGTTCTTCTTCGAGCGATGGCGCGACGAGCCGGCCTTGCGGGCGCACTTCGCCGTGCCGGCCTCGCGTGAGTTCGTGAAGGCGCTTGCGCGACCTGATCGTCGAGACCAGCGGCACGGAGATCTGGCGCGCGGAGAAGATCGAGCGGTAAGCCCCACGCGGCGTCATTCCGGGGCTCGCGCGCAGCGCGAGAACCCGGAATCTCGAGATGATTCGCTCAGAGTCAAAATAACCTCTGGATTCCGGGTTCGCGAGCTTTACTCGCGCCCCGGAATGACGGGCTCGTCGACGACGCCGAATGACTAGCTCGCCGCCTTCCGGTTCACACCCTTGCGCATCGCGACGGTGGTCAGCTTGGTGTCCGCTGCTTTTTCCTCGTTGAGGTTTGTATTGAGGAAACGGACGATGTCGTCGTGGCCGAGCGTTTCGGCCCAGGCGATCAGCGTGCCGTAGCGCGCGATCTCGTAGTGCTCCACCGCTTGCGCCGCTGCGACGAGCGCTGCGTCGAGAACTTCCTTGTCGGTGATCTCGCCGGCAACCTCGTCGGCTTCCTTGATCAGCCCGTCGATCGCCGGACACGTCGCGCCCTTCGGCGTCTGGCCGAGCTTCTTGAACGCCTGATCCAGCCGGCCGATCTGCTTGTTGGTTTCTTCCAGGTGGTTCTTCAGCGCCGTGGTCAGATCGCGGTTGGTGGCCTTGTCGATCATCTTCGGCAACGCCTTCGTGATCTGCTGCTCGGCGTAGTAGATGTCCTGCAAGCCGTGCAGCAGAAGGTCGTCGAACGATTGAATCTCTTTTGTGAAGATTCCCATATTGGCTCTCCTGAACTGTTTTGGTGCTCAGGAATGCTCGAGCGAGTGCTTCTGTTCCTCCGCCTGCTTCGGCGGTGCCCCGGCGGCCTGCAGTGGCGAGATCGCCGGCGCGTTCATGGGCTCGCCATCGACGCCGAAGATGGAGCCGTGGCACGGACAGTCCCAGGTCTGCTCGAAGGAATTGAAATGCAGCTGGCAGCCGATATGCGTGCAGGACGACGAGTGGAGTTTCAGCTCACCGTTCGCGCTGCGATAGGCCGCGATCTTGTTGAGGCCCTGACGCAGGATCGCGCCCTGGCCGGCCTTCAGCTCGTCCAGCGAGGTGATCTCGCCGGGCGTGAGATACTCGGCGAAATTCTTCAGCGCGGTCGCATTCTCGCGCAGGTAGTTGCCGATGGCTGCCACCGGCTTGCGGTCCGGCGCATAAACATGCGCCCATTCGCTCTTCCCGAGCGTAATCAGATCGGCATTGATCATCGCGCCGGCGACGCCATGGGTCATGCCCTGGCCGGAATCGCCGGTCGCGACATAGACGTGCTGGCTGCCGGGATTGCGGCCGATGAAGCCTGCGTAGTCGATGGTGTCGAGGACCTGGCCGGACCAGCGATGCGTGATGTTCTGCAGCGCGGGGATCAGCTCGCGCGCCCAATCCTCCAGCTTGCCGAAACGGCTCTCCGCGTCGTCGGCTTCGCCGGTCTTGTGGTCTTCGCCGCCGACGATCACGTAGTCCTTGCCGCGTGCGCCCGGCTGCAGGCGGACGTAATGATAAGGCTCTTCCGTGTCCCAGTAGAGTGCGTCGGGTAGCGCACCCTGCTTGATGGTGAATGCCATCGCATAGGTCCGATACGGCGCCATCTTGGTGTGCAGGGCGTAGCGATCGACGATCGGCGAGTTGGTGGCAATGACGGCGTTCGCCGCGAGGATCGGAGCGCGCGCCGTCTGCACCCTCACACCGCCGTTTTCCTCGATCACCTCCTGCACGGACGTCTCGGCGAAGAATTTTACACCCCTTCCGGCACAGGCGTGGACGAGGCCTGCGAGATATTTCAGCGGATGGATATGTCGCCTGATCGGCATAGCGCAGCACATGCCGGTCAGCGCAGCCGGCAAGCGGAACACCGACCAGACGCTCCACCGGTGCGCCCACCGCGCGCACGGCGTCGAGCTCCTTGTCGATGACGTCAGCGGGCTGTCTGCGGCCCTGGAACAGGTAGCCGTCGAGCCTTCGAAACTCGCAGTCGATCGCTTCTTCCATCTGAATTTGCTCGATGTGCGTGATCGCTGCTGCCTGGCTTCGGTAGAATCCTTTCGCCAGATCCTGCCCGCGCACCTTCGCCATCTCGCTCATCAAGTCGTCGCAGAGCGGGGCGAGATGCGCGGTCGTGCGCGCGGTCATGCCGGAGCAGATCCGGCCCGCGGTCGACGACGATGACCGAGAGTTTGCGTTTCGCCAGTTCATAGGCCGTGGAGAGGCCGGCGATGCCGGAACCGACCACGACCACATCGCAGCGTTCGCTTGCGGATAATGGCTTTGCATCGGGTGCGACCTCGATCTCCATCCATAGCGAGCGGCTCGTCATCGGCGGTCTCCTGAGGTGTGGTGCGATGACAACAAACGTTTTCTAAGCTCGCACCGTTCCTCCTGTGCGGCGGTTCCGAGGAAACCTTCCTGCCCGACGATCATTGTCGCGGAGCGGGAGAGGCGATGCGGCCGTTACTCTCAAGGCGCGTGATCCATCTTTGCCTCGACATGCAGGGCATGTTCGGACGCGACGGTCCGTGGCCGACGCCGTGGATGGAACGCGTGGTGCCGAAGGTCATGGCGTTGGCTGCGAGAGCGCCGGCCAATACGATCTTCACCCGGTTCATTCCGCCGATGCGGGCCACTGACATGCCGGGCATGTGGCGGGAGTTCTACCGCAAGTGGTCGAAGGTGACGCGGCAGCGGCTTGCGCCGGAGAATCTGGAGCTGTTGCCGCAGCTGCGCCGCTTTGCGCCGCCGGCCGTCGTGTTCGACAAGTTCGTTTACTCCGCCTTCGCCGATGGAAGGCTCGCCAGCCACCTCAGCGAGCGAAGCGTGAGCACGTTGCTGGTTTCGGGCGCCGAGACCGACGTCTGCGTGCTGGCCACGGTCCTTGCCGCGGTCGACCACGGCTACCGGGTCGTGCTGATCACTGATGCCATCTGCAGCTCGTCGGATGAGGGGCACGATGCCTTGATGCGCATGTACACCAGCCGCTTCGACGTCCAGATCGAGCTGGCGTCGACGCAGGAGGCGCTCGACGCGCTCGAAGGTTAGTGCATGATCCCGAAAAGTGGGAACCGGTTTTCGGAATAGATCATGCACAAACAGATGGATGAGCGACGAGTCTGATTCAGCGAAGCTGGATCAGACTCTAGCGTCGCCCGCCGGTTCCGCATGGAACTCGCGTCTGTCCCAGGGCGTTCGTTTCTCACGCCGGACAATGGGAGGAGGACGCGAGAATGGGATTCGCCAGCTACGCCATCATCTCCACCGACAAGGGGTGGGGCATCCTGCACGACGGCGATGTCGAGGGAGACTATGCGACCAAGGAGGCCGCATTCGAGTCCGCCGTCGCCGCAGCCTCGCTTGCGATCCGCGAGGGGCATGAGGTCCATGTCAGCGTCCCAAGCCGGGAAGCCAGCAACCGCACGACCCTCGGCGGCGCCAATCCATAGAGCGATTTTACGAGCGCGCGCGAAATGCTCCCGTCATTCCGGGGCGATCGCGAAGCGCTTCTTCTCCCCTCCTACGCACGCAGCGCGTGGCGGGGAGGGGTCGGGGGTGGGAGGCCTGCGGCAGATGTCACAGGAAAATCGCTCGTGTAGGAATTCCAGAGCACGACATGACGGAGAATCCTGAGCGCGTTCTGCCAGTGCTCCTCACTGTCGCCGCGCAAGCGGCGCCCCCCACCCCCCGCCCCCTCGCCGCCACCCGCCCGGCTTCGCTGCGCTACGCCGGGCGGGAGGGAGGGGAGCGCACGCGCCGCAATGACGTTGGAAATGCTCGGCGTTTCGAATCCCACATTTTGCTCACACCCCGCCTTCGCCCTGACGGGCTGCGGCGCGGCTCCTCAGGATGAGGATCGAAGTTTGCGTGGCTGTTTGACAATTGAATATGGACGTCGCTGTGTGCACACGGCCGGCAGACCGCTTCCACGCACGGGCCTTGAGCGAAGGCTTCTTGTCCTCCAAATTCCTGCCCATGCGTGCACATATCGTCATTATTGGCGCCGGCATTTCCGGCCTGACCGCTGCGATCACAATCGGGGAAGGCGTCGATAAACTCATCACTGCCGGCAAGACCATCGCACGGCCGCAGATGACCATTCTTGAAGCTGCGGACTGGATCGGCGGGCGGGCGCGCACGGATGTGTTGTCCTCGGGCGTGGCGGTTGATGCCGGACCGCACTGGTTTCATGGCGGCGCCAGGAACCCGTTCTACAAATGGGCCTGCGATCGGCATTACGATCTGGGGCCGATCAGCATCGATACCGCCACGCGGCGTTTTAGTGTTTCTGCTGATGGGGCGGTGGCGCCGGCGCAGCGCGAATGGGCGATGGACCGGCTCTACGAGATGTATGCGATCTGGAAGGCGCAGCATCCGGATGAGGATATTTCGCTGCGGCAACTGGCCGAGATGTCGAAATCGCGCGTGATCGTCGCCGTGGCCGAGGAACGCGCCAACAACTGGATGGCGGTGGACAGCGCCGCGAAGGTCTCAAGTGACGAGTTCTGGGGTGATGATGCGGGTTCCGGCGGCATGCAATTGCAGGACGGCATTGAGAAGCTCGTTGCGGCCATGACCAATGAAGCTGAGTACTACAAGGCCGATATCCAGCTCCGCCGTGTGGTGCAGGCCGTCAAGAAGGTTGGAAAACACTTTGAAATCGTCACCGACAAGGAAACGATCGAGGCTGATTACGTGCTCAGCACACTTTCTGTGGGCGCACTGAAATCGAACGGCGTGCAATTCGACAAGAACGTGCGCTCGCAGCTGGATCCGATTCTGGCGGGGATGACGGCGGCGCGAATGACCAAGATTTTCGTGCCGCTGCGGCCCGAGTTCTTCACCGAGCGCAACATCGCACCGAATACATTTGTGACACTCTACGATCAGCGTCATGCCTGGCTTTTGCATCTGCGCACCGATGGCAAACCGCTTGTCACGATTTTTGCGTCGGGCGCGATGTCGGGTCTGGTGGAAAAATCGCATTACGCCGACATCGAGAACCAGATGCTCGATTTGCTCGATCGCGTCGGCGAACCTGATTTGAGCGATGCGCGCAGCAATCTGGAAGGCCGCATTCATATCACCGACTGGACAACCAATCCGTATTTCCTGGGCGCCTATTCGGCGATGTTGCCCGGCGTCAAACGCCGCAATCCGCTGGTCATCGGCAACATGGTGTTCGCGGGGGAGGCGTTCGTGCAAAGCCTGAGGAAGAGCCCCAGTCAAATGACCGGGGCCTGGGAATCCGGGCGCATCGCGGGCCAGAAAATCTTGCGGAAGCTGGCGCCTCCAAACAGCCGTTGACAGCGTCGCGCATGACGGCATCATCCTTGCATTGTTTTGCAAGTCCCGCCCTCCAGGAACAAAACGATCTCCCATGAATGACATCTGGCGTATGACCGCCACAGAGGTTGCCTCGTTGGTGCGCGCGAAGAAGATTTCCGCGCGCGAGGCCATGGCATCGGCGCTGGCCCGGCTCGAGCAGGTCAACCCGCTGATCAACGCCGTGGTCGACTATCGTCCCGAGTACTCGCTCGCCCAGGCTGACGCAGTGGATGCTGCAATCGCGCGCGGCGAGATGCCGGGTCCGCTCACCGGCGTGCCGATCACGATCAAGGTGCTCACCGATCAGGCAGGCTTTGCCACCACCAACGGCCTGACGCTCCAGCGCGATTTGATCGCCAGGACCAACAGCCCGATGGTCGACAACTTCTTGAAGGCGGGCGCGACGATCGTCGGCCGCACCAACACGCCGGCGTTCTCCTATCGCTGGTTCACCAACAACAAGCTGCACGGGCACACGAAGAACCCGCGCAACAACTGCGCTCACGCCGGGCGGCTCCTCCGGTGGCGCGTCGGCGGCGACCGTCGCCGGTATCGGTCACATCGGCCACGGCACGGACATCGCGGGCTCGGTGCGCTATCCGGCCTATGCGGTCGGCATCCATGGGCTGCGCCTTACGCTCGGCCGCGCGCCGAACTTCAACGCATCGGGCCCGGAGCGCTCGATCGGCTCGCAGATCATGGCGGTGTCGGGACCGCTTGCGCGCACGATCGCCGACTTGCGCCTCGCGCTGGAGGCGATGGCCGCGCCGCACGCGCCCGATGCGCGTGATCCCTGGTACGTGCCGGTGCCGATCGATGGACCAAAAGTCGACAAAGCGCGCGGCGCTGTGCATCGCGCCCGACGGGCTCGAGGTCGCAAGCGAAGTGAAGGCCGCGCTGGTCGATGCCGCAAAGCGTCTCGAGCGCGCCGGCTGGACGGTTGAGGAGATCGCCAACACGCCGCCGTTGCAAGAGGCGGCGGAGCTGCAGGTGCATCTGTGGCTCGGCGACAATTATGCGGCGCAGCTCGAGGCCGCCGAGCGCGAAGGCGACGAAGGCGCGCTGGCCTGCCTGCGCGGGCATGCAGAGATGGGCCGGTCGCTCGATTTCTCCACCTTCTCGAAAACGCTGATCCGCCGCGCGACGCTGACGCGCGATTGGCAGATGTTCTTCGACAAGTATCCGGTGCTGCTGATGCCGGTGTCGGGCGAATTGCCGTTCGAGGATCAGCTCGACATTCGCGATGCGGACTCCTGGGCGCGCGTCTGGCGGGCGCAGGTGCCGGTGATCGGCACGCCGTTCATGGGCTTGCCGGGACTGACGGTTGCGACCGGCCTCGTCGGGCAGACGCCGGTCGGCGTGCAGGTGGTCGCCGGGCGCTATCGCGAGGATCTGTGCCTGCTCGCGGGCGAAGCGATCGAAGCGGGCGGCGTGCCGCCGTCGCCGATCGATCCGGTTGGGTTTGCGTAACAGCACTGCATCTACCGCTGGTTGACACCTCCCTTGCGCCGTTCATCATGGCGCAAACCCAAAAACTGCAGGGAGATGGCGCCATGGTCGATCTCGTCATTCGCGGCGGCACGATTGCCGACGGCAAAGGCGGCGAGCTCTACGAGGCCGACGTCGCCGTGCAAGACGGCCGCATCGTCGAGGTCGGCAAGGTTTCGGCCAAGGGCAAGGAAGAGATCGACGCCAAAGGCAAGCTGGTCACGCCGGGCTTCGTCGATGTGCACACGCATTATGACGGGCAGGTGACCTGGAGCCACGACATCACGCCGTCGTCGGAAAACGGCGTCACGACGGTGATCATGGGCAATTGCGGCGTCGGCTTTGCGCCGTGCCGGCCGAGCGACCATCGCCGCCTGATCGAATTGATGGAAGGCGTCGAGGACATTCCGGAGCCGGTGCTGTCGGCCGGCATTCCGTGGGAATGGGAGAGCTTCCCGGACTACATGAACTGGCTTTCGAAGCGGCCGTTCAATGTCGACGTCGGCGCGCAGCTGCCGCATGCGGCGTTGCGCGTCTATGTGATGGGCGAGCGTGGCGCGCGGCGCGATCCGGCGACGGAAGAAGACAACAGCGCCATGGCGGCGCTGGCGGCGGATGCGGTGAGGGCCGGCGCGCTCGGCTTCTCCACCTCGCGCACGCTGAACCACCGCACCTCGACCGGCGACTTCACGCCGACGCTGAAGGCGGGCGAGGACGAACTGACGGCGATCGCCCGCGGCATGCGCGGCGCAGGCCAGAGCGTGCTGCAGTTCGTGCTCGATCAGCACACCATCGACGAAGACCTGCCGATGATGCTGCGGATCGCCGACAACACGAAATGCCCGATCGCGCTGTCGGTCGCGCAGGGCGACCGGCAGCCCGATCGCTGGCGGCAGACGATGGACAGCCTCGCGCAAGCAAGCGCACGCGGGCTTTCCGTGACGGCGCAGATTGCGGCCCGGCCGGTCGGCCTGCTGCTCGGCCTCGAACTGTCGCGCAATCCGTTCCAGACCCATCCGAGCTACAAGGCGATCGCAAAGCTTCCGCTGGAGGAGAAGGTCAGGCGCCTGCGCGACCCGGCCGTGCGCGCGGCGATCCTGAGTGAAGCCGCGACCACGTCGGACGATCCGCTGTTCTTCCGGCCGAACTACGACAAGATGTATCTGCTCGGCAATCCGCCCGACTACGAGCAACCGCCGGAGCGCGCACTCGGCGCGCGCGCGAAGCGCGAAGGCCGCAAGCCGGAAGAGCTCGCCTATGACGCGATGCTGGAGGAGAACGGCCGCGGCATGCTGTACGTGCCGTTCCTGAACTACGCCGAGGGCAACCTCGATGCGGTGCGCGAGATGCTGCGCGATCCGAACTCCGTGCCGGGCCTGAGCGACGGCGGCGCGCATTGCGGCATCATCTGCGATGCGAGCTTCCCGACCTATCTCCTGACGCACTGGACGCGCGACCGCACCCGCGGCGAAAAGCTCTCGATCCCGTTCGTGGTCGCAGCGCAGTCGCGCCGCACCGCGGAGTTGATCGGACTGATGGATCGCGGCGTGCTGGCACGAGGCTACAAGGCCGACATCAACGTGATCGACTACGAGAAGCTGCACCTGCATCCGCCAAAGGTGCACTACGACCTGCCGATGGGCGGAAGGCGCTTGCTGCAGCAGATCGACGGCTACGACGCGACGATCGTCTCAGGCGTCGTGACGCAGCGCCACGGCAAGCCCACCGGCGCGCGCCCGGGCCGCCTCGTGCAGGGCGTGCAGGCGAGGCCGTCGTAAGTTGACGTCGTAGCGGCACTTGGCGCGGCCACGCCGTTCTTCGAACGCGATATGGCCGCAAACGACGTGGATGCACGGCAGCCCGGATGGAGCGAGCGAAATCCGGGGCTGAGTCCGCAACTGGGAATCCCGGATTACGCTGCGCTCCATCCGGGCTACAAGAGAACGCTCACCCGTTCGCCACGAGCTTGTCGATCGAGACGCCCTTGCCGACGCCGGCGCGCTCCTTGAAGGGCGTCGTGTCGATCTCCTCGAGCTCGATCTCGCGGTTCAGCACCTTCTGCTTCCAGGCCTGCTGTTCCGGCCTCCGCGGCGTGGAATTCCGGCATCACTTCCTTGGCGAACAGTTCGAGCAACTCGCAGATGTGCTCGTGCTTGTTCTTGCCGGCCTGGTTCAACAGGATGATGCTGTCGACCCGCGACGTCTGGAATTTCTTCAGCTTGTTGCGGATCGTCTCCGGCGAGCCGATCAGGCCGCCGCGCAGCGCGCGCTGGTGCGCTTCGGGGTTCGCCTGCTTCCACTTGTTGTATTCGTCCCACATGGAGACGGTGCCGGGCGCGGCGCGCTCGCGGTTGCGCGAGCCGGAATAGTAGGCGAGCGCGAACTGGAAGAAGGTGATGCCGTCGGCCCTGCGGCGCGCCTCCTCGTCGGTCTCCGCGCACATGAAGTAGGACACCATCGCGATGTTGGCGTTGGTGTTGTACTCGCAGAGCTTCTCCTGCCGCTTGGTGAAGGCGTTGTAGTAGGCGTGCACCCACGCATGCGCCATCTCGGAGGTCAGGAACTGGAAGCCGAGCGCGCCGATGCCGCGGCGTCCCGCCATCTCGATGGTCTCGAGCTGCGAGCAGGCGACCCACAGCGGCGGATGCGGCTGCTGGATCGGTTTCGGCGTGACGTTGCGCAGCGGGAATTTGAAGTAGGGGCCGTCATACTGCCAGCCTTCCTTCGACATCATCGGGATGATGCATTTCACCGCGTCTTCCCAGATCTCGCGCTTCAAGGCCATGTCGATGCCGAACGGCGCCAGCTCCTGCACGCTGCCGGACTCGCCCATGCCGAATTCGACGCGGCCCTTCGAGACGAGGTCGAGGCAGGCGATCTTCTCGGCGACGCGCGCCGGGTGGTTGGTGGTGAGCTGGATGATGCCGTGGCCCATCCGGATGCGCTTGGTGCGCTGGCTGGCGGCGGCCAGGAACACTTCCGGTTGCGGCGAGTGCGAGTATTCGTCGAGGAAGTGGTGCTCGACCTCCCAGGCGTAGTCGTAGCCGAGCTTGTCGGCGAGTTCGACCTGGTCGAGGGCGTTTTGATAGAGGTTCAGCTCGTCGTTCGGCCCCCAGGGTTTTGGCAGCTGCAATTCATAAAAAATTCCGAACTTCATCGCGGGTCACTCCCTCAAGCTCGCTCTTGATTTGTGACTCGCATTGTAGCTGCCGCAGTGCAGCGGTCTATGTGGCGCAGGCGGCATTTCCCATGCGTCGCCGGAGTAGGCTTGCCGCAAAAACGAATTGGCGCGGTGCACACCGCCCTGTGCACGGCTGTCGTGCCCGTGAAGGCTGGCCGATCAGCCCTTGCGAAGCGCGATATCCAGCCAGCCGAGGCCGTTGACGCTCAGCCGGTCGCCGTCATTGACGACGACCGTGGTGGTCTCGGCCTCGAGGATCGCCGGGCCGGTCAGCGAAGCGCCGGGCGAAAGCTGCGCGATGTCGTAGATCGGCGTATCCCGCCAGCCGCCGAACCAGGCCTTTCGCCTGGCCCTTGGCCTCGGCCGGACGCGAGCCGGCGACGTCTGCTGCAGGGTTCGCAGCCGAACCGATCGCGCCGACCGCCGCGGCGCGGGCATTGACGAACACCACCTCCTGGTCGCGCGAGGAATAGGTGTAGAGCTCCTCGTGCCGGCGGTGGAATTCCTCGTGGATGCGGGACAGGAGGTCCGGCGCATTCCAGTCGAGCGCGTCGAGCGGCACGTCGATCTCGAAAATCTGCTCGCCGTAGCGCATCTCCGCCGAGCGTTCGATGCGGATCGCGCCGTTGAACCACGAGCGCAGCCGCGCCGTCGCGCGATCTTCGAGCTCGCCGAAGATCTTGCGCATGGCCGCATCGTCCATCACCGCGTGCTCGCCGATATGGGTGCGGCTGGTCTCATAGCGCAGGTCGGTCGACAGCATGCCCCAGGCGGACAGCACGGACGCAACCGTCGGCACGATGACGCGTGGAATTTCCAGCTCGCGCGCGACCTCGACGGCATGCAGGCCGGCCGCGCCGCCAAAGCTCAGCAGCGCAAAACGTCGCGGATCGACGCCGCGGCGCAAGGTCATCAGGCGGATGCCGTCGGCCATCTTCAGGTTGATCAGGCGAAAGATGCCGGCAGCCGTCTCCTCGCGCGACAGCTTCAGGGTCGGCTGCGACACGATCGACCGCCGCTTCGCTTGCCGCGCGATCGAGCTTGCGCGTGCCGCCGAGAAAATTGTCGGCGTCGAGGTAGCCGAGCAAGAGGTTGGCGTCGGTGACGGTCGCGAACGTGCCGCCATTGCCGTAGCAGGCGGGGCCGGGGACCGCGCCCGCGCTCTCCGGGCCGACGTGGAAGCCCGCCGCATCGACGCGCGCGATCGAGCCGCCGCCCGCGCCGATGCTGGCGATGTCGAGGCTGCGCAGCGCGATGCGCTCGCCTGCCAGGCCGCGCTCGGCGGACAGCTGCGCCTGGCCGCCGGCGATCAGCGAGATGTCGGTGGACGTGCCGCCCATGTCGAACGGAATGAGGTCGCTGACGCCCAGCAGCGCGGCGGATCGGCGCGCGCCTGCGACGCCACCGGCGGGGCCCGACAGCACGGTGGCTGCCGCAAGGCGCGCAGCTTCCGCAACCGGCGCCATGCCGCCATGCGAGAGAATGACGAACAGGCTGCCGGCAAAGCCGGCTTCGCCGAGCCGGCGCTCGAGATTGGTCAGGTAGCGATGCACCGCCGGCCCGACATAGGCGTTCACGACAGTGGTCGAGACGCGCTCGTACTCCTTGATCTGCGGCAGCACGTCGCTCGAGCGGGAGATGAACACGTCCGGCAATGCCGCGCGCAGGCGCTGCTCGGTCGCGATCTCGTGTGCGGGATTGCGATAGGCGTGCAGGTAGCAGATGGCGACCGACGTGGCGCCGGACTGCCTGATGGTTGCAATCGCCGCATCGAGCGATGCGTCGTCGAGCGGCGTCAGCACAGAACCGTCGGCGCGCAGGCGTTCGCGCACGCCGAGCCGCAAGTTGCGCGGCACCAGCGGCTCCGGCGGCGGCGAGCGCAGGTCGTAGCGGTTGTCCTTCAGCCCCTCGCGCATCTCCAGCACGTCGCGATGGCCTTCGGTGGTGAGCAGCGCGACCTTCGCGCCCTTGCGTTCGAGCAGCGCGTTGGTCGCAACCGTTGCGCCATGCACGATGCGCTGCGTCTGCTCCAGCATCTCGCCGCGTGAGAGGTGGAGCCGGCGCGCGAGCTCGTCGAGGCCGGCGAGCACGCCGATCGACTGGTCCTGCGGCGTCGACGGCGATTTCGCGAACGACGGTAGCGCCGTGCGCGTCGATTGCGACGAGGTCGGTAAAGGTGCCGCCGACGTCGATGCCGATGGTGTAGGTCGTCACTTAGCGCGCTCCCGTAGGCGAGGGCGTCACGAGCCCTAGGTCGAGATCGCGGCGTTGCGCCTCCGCGCTGCGCTTGGTCGGATCGCCCCAGCCGCCACCGCCGCCCGAGCGCACCTGCAGGACGTCGCCCGGCGCGATCGTGATGCCGACTTCCTTGGTCTTGAGGATGCGCTCGCCCTTGTCCTTCGAGATCAGCCGGTAGTCGTGCGGCAGGCCGTCCTCGCCGCCGAGCATGCCGCAGGCGCCGTGCCGCACGCCGTCGCCGGCCGTATTGCCCCGCGCGGGCTTGCCGACTTCGACCACGAGATCGAGATCGACGCCGAGCCCGCCGCGATGCTCACCCTTGCCGCCGGAGTCGGCGCGGAATTCGTGACGGCCGAAATGCAGCGGGAAGCGCACTTCGGCGATCTCGACGCTGCCGAACTTGAGGCCGCCGACACTGTGCCATTCGCCGATCGACGACCAGCCGTCGCCGCCTGCGGATGCGCCGCCTCCGGGCCGCGCGTGAAACATGTGCCAGATGAAGCCGCGGCCGGTGCGCGGGTCCTCGCCCTGGATGGCGATGCGGAAGCGGCGGCCCCAGCCGCCCATCGCGCGCTCCGGGCACGAGGCCGCCATCGCCTTGATGATCGCCTCGACGATCTCGTTCGACGGATGGCTGGTGCAGAGCGTGACCGGCAGGCCAGGATCGGCCCAGACGATGGTGCCTTGCTTGGCGATGACCTTCAGCGGCCGCAGCGCGCCGGAATTCTTCGGAATGTCCGGATCGATCAGATAGGCGAACGCCATCGCCACCGCCGCCTGCATGTTGGCGTGCGAGGAATTGACGAAGCTCGTCGTCTGCGGATCGGAGCGATGAAAGGTCCACCTCGATGTCGCTGCCGCGCTTGGTCACCTTGGCGACGATGCGAATGTCGCTGCGGCCGTGGCCGTCGTCGTCGAGCAAGGCCTCGCCGTGAAAGGTGCCGTCCTTCCAGGTGGCGACGATGGCGCGGGTCTGTTGCTCGGAGGCATCGAGGATGTCTTCGATGGCCTGGGTGACGGTCGCCGCATCGAATTCGGTGAACAGTTTCGACAGCCGCCGCTCGCCGAGATGGGCGGCGCCGAGCATCGCGGCGAGGTCGCCGCGAAAATCGCGCGGGTTGCGGATGTTCAGCGCGATCATGTCGAGCACGTCCTCGCGCAGCCGCCCGGCCTCGTAGAGCTTCATCGGCGGGATGCGCAGGCCTTCCTGGTAGATCTCGGTCGCCATCGGGTTGTAGGCGCCGTGGGTCGCGCCGCCGATGTCGCTCTGATGCGCGCGCACGATGGTCCAGAACAGCCGCTTGCCGCCATCGAACACCGGCACGAACGCGGTGACGTCCGGCAAATGGCTGCCGCCGTGATAGGGGTCGTTCATCAGGATCACGTCGCCCGGTTGCACGTCACGCACGCGCTCCTCGACCGCGCGCGTCGCCCAGGGCAGTGCGCCCACATGCACCGGAATGTGGTCGGCCTGCGCGATCAGCCGCGCCTGCGTGTCGCAGATCGCGAGTGAGAAATCGCGGCTGGAGTTGAGGATCTGCGAATACGACGTGCGCAGCATCGCTTCGCCCATCTCGGCGACGATGGCGCTGAGACGATGCTGGACGACGGCGCGGGTGATGGGATCGATCTTGCTTTGCATCGGACCGGCTTGCGAGTTGCGGTCAAGAGTTCCCAAAATGACAGCAAACGTGACAAATGCCAATTCTCCGGAACTTCGCCGTTGGTGTCAGTCGCTGCGTCGATGCGTCGTTGTGAAGTGGTTCCCATTGGGCGCGATGGTGTCGCATCTGTGTTCGATTTCCGGAACATCACTGTTGCGTCACGCGTTCAACCAGTCCAACATCTGTGGAGGATACTCATGTTCGCAAAGCATTTTGCGGTCGGATTGATCGCGACTGCGCTTCTTTCGACCACCGCTTTGGCTCAGGCTCCGGCTCCTTCCAAGGAGCCTGCGCAATCGTCATCGACGCCGCGGGCCGAGACTCCTGCGCAAGCCGGTGCAAGAGCAGAGCGCAAACGAGTGGCGCGCGTCGAAGGTGATTGGCCTGTATGTGTACAATGACGCCAACGAGCGTCTCGGCTCGATCAACGAAGTGCTGATGGATTCGAGCGGCAAGATCAACAAGGCGGTGATCGGCGTCGGCGGCTTCCTCGGCATCGGCGAGAGCAACATCGCCTTGAACTTCGATCAGCTGAAGTTCGTCAACGAGCCGATGCGTACCGCGACGAGCACGCCGGCGGCGCCGGCGACCGGCCCGGCCAGCGACAAGGGCACGGTCGGCACGACCGCGACCACAACCACGATGGCGCCCGCGAAGCCGAGCATCAATCCTGATCATGCCAAGCTCAGCATGACCAAGGAGCAGCTCCAGGCGCTGCCGCAGTACAAGTTCGCGAACTAACCTTTCGCGATCTCATAGAGAAATAGGGCCGCAGCCGGCCGGCGCCGGCTGCGGCCTTGCGTTTGCCCCAACGCCCGCCCACATGAATCTGGTTCGCACTCCTTGTGCGGGCGGCGCGGCTGCCCGCACCGGCGGAACCGCGCCCGCCTGGCGAACGTTCTCCCGTGCAATTTGCTCTGAGAGGGAGGCAGTCATGGCAACCGACACCATTCACCGCACCAAGAAGCACACCCTGATCGCCAGCGATCGGGTCGAAGGTACCGCCGTCCGCCGTCCGAAGGGCGACAAGATCGGCTCGATCGAACGGCTGATGATCGACAAGGTCTCGGGCAAGGTCGCCTATGCGGTGTTGAGCTTCGGCGGCTTCCTCGGCATCGGCCACAAGCACCTGCCGATCCCCTGGTCGCTGCTCAAGTACCACGTCGAGCTCGACGCCTATGAACTCGACATCGCCGACGATGTCCTGCGCAAGGCGCCGTCGTCCGAGCAGAACTCGGAGTTCGATTTCGGCGACCGGCTGGATGAGGCGAAGCTCTACAGCTACTACAACGTGCCGCCGTATTGGGGATTCTGACCGACGTCGGCGTCAGTCCTCCCAGCGCTTCGCGCGGGCGTACATGCGCCGCAGCGTCGCTTCGGCTTCGCTCGCCTTCGTCTCGGGCAGGGTCTGATGCAATGCTGCGACGGTGCGCTCGAGCTGGGCGCTGTCCAGTCGTGTTTTGAGATGGTCGAACTCGACCTGCTGCAGCCGCGGCTTGAGCTGCTCGAATTGTGCGTGATTGTTCTGAAGCGACATCCAACGTCCCCGCGTTCTTGTTTTTTGATTGCGGACGATGCTGGCAGAATTGAAGCGCTTGCGACACTGCATCTAAGCATCGGAGCAGCATCTGTGGAATGCGCGGCTTCCTGTGGAACCTTTTTCGATTCTGCAGAGCGCAAGCTTGAAGTTCCCGTTCTCTCGCAATGAAACCGCGATTCGCGAACGGTTCCCGCGGAACGTGTGTCGCTGTCCTCCTTGTTGTCCGACGTTGTGAAATTTCATCTGGAGGACACCATGAAGTTCAGACTTGTCTTGCTGACCGCGGCAGTGGCCGCGCTTCCGACACTGGCGAACGCGCAATCGACGACGGCGCAAGGCGCGCGCGACGGTGCTGCGGCGGGTGGTCAGATTCTCGGTGCGCCTGGCGCGATCGTCGGCGGCACGGTCGGCGCGGCGGTCGGCGCCGCAGCGGAAATCCCGCACGCGTTCATCACGTCGGTCGAGCGCGCCAATGCGCCGTCGGTGGTGGTGCGCGAGCGGGTCGTGGTCGGCGAGCGGCTGCCCTCGACCGTGCAGCTGCGATCGGTGCGCGAGTATCCGAACTACCGCTATGCGGTGGTGAACGACCAGCGGGTGATCGTCGAGCCGCGCTCGCGCAAGATCATCCACATCATCCAGTAGCGTACGCGGATTGAACTGACGGATGGCCCCGCCGGTCGCGGGGCCATTTTCTTTCGCAGGTGTCCCTTATTGCGACGCCTCAGGACGCGTTTCCGGCAGGTGCGTTAAGCCTTTGAACGGGATGGGAACGAAGCGGGGCCGAATTGCTGACATCACCCATGTGCCGATCGCCGTTCTCCACATGTCGCGACGCGCCGACCATGGCTCACCAGATCAGGTAAGCATGACGGGCGGTTTTCCTGACGTTTCAGCCTTTGCCGTTAACGCTTTCAAATGACTGGTTAATCGATCTCTTAAGAAATCGCGGCGAATCTGGTCGGGCAGAAAGCCGGGGGAAAGATCACATGCTGTCCAGCCAAGAAGCCTTCGCCAAGGACGCCTGTCCCGTCGAGGACGCGTTGCTGGGGAGTCTCTACAGATCCAGTCCGCAGGGACTGCCGGAGCTCGTGCTGTCGGTGCCGGCCGCGACCCGCGCCATGCTGGCGTTGTTTTGCTATCGCCGCAGCCACATGCAGGAGCTGGCGCTGGCGATCGCCTCGACCTGCGAATTGCGCGACCTCGTGCAATGGGGTGGTGCGCTGGGCTCGGCGATCTATGCGCAGGCTCAGCAGACGGTCACCAAGCCGGCCGTGGCCGAGACCAGCGGCCGCCGCAAGGTGACGCTGTCGACGGCTCCGCTCAGCACCTTCGCCCGGCTCGACGAGGACGACGAGGTCGAGCCGGTCCCGGCCTGACCTCTAAGCCTCCGCTCACCCCAGACCAAGTCTCCAAGCGGTCATCCGCCCTCCTGCAGCGGCTCGCATCGTCGCTTCCTGGGGATTAAAATCCGAAGAAGGCCTGGCGTCCCGCGCCAGGCGCTGGTGACCGCGGCGCGATCACCCGTTGGACGCGCAACAAGCTTCTGCACAGCGGAATTCTGACCGCAGGCCGGGACGCGGGAATAGCCGTTCTGCCCTGCGTAACCTGTCTAGCGTAGGTGCCCCGGACGGTCTAAAGGTTCCAGCCCCGACCAACCGAGTGAGCTATGGCCCATCCTATCCCTGAAATTCTGAAGGCGTTCGCCGAAGGCGAGATGGTCGTCGTCACCGACGACGAGGATCGCGAAGGCGAGGGCGACCTGATCGTCGCAGCCTCCCTCTGCACGCCGGAGAAGATGGCCTTCATCATCCGCCACACCTCCGGCATCGTCTGTGCGCCGATCACGTCGGCGGACGCGCGGCGGCTGCGGCTCGATCCGATGGTCGCGCACAACGATTCGGCGCACACCACCGCGTTCACGATCTCCATCGACTACAAGCCCGGCGGCACCACCGGCATCTCCGCGGAAGAGCGCACCGCCTGCTGCCGCGCGCTCGCCAATCCGAATGTCGGCGCCAACGATTTCGCGCGCCCCGGCCACATCTTCCCGCTGATCGCGCGCGATGGCGGCGTGCTGCTCCGCTCCGGCCACACGGAGGCCGCGGTCGATCTCTGCAAGCTGGCCAACCTGCCGCCGGTCGGCGTCATCTCCGAACTGATGAACGACGACGGTACCGTGATGAAGGGCGCGCAGGTCGTTGCCTTCGCTCAGAAGCACGGCCTCAAGCTTGTCACCATCGCCGACCTGATCGCCTACCGGCAGGCGCGCGAAAAACTGGTCGAGCGCGTCTCGACGTTCACGGTCGAAAGCCCCGTCGGGCCGTTGCAAGGCTATGCCTATTGCACGCCGTTCGATGAGATCTATCACGTCGCCTACGTCTACAAGGGCGTCGGCGACGGTAAGAATGTGCTGACGCGCTTTCACAAGCCCAACCTGGTGCGCGACCTTTTCACCGGCGTGAGCCGGGTGCGCGCGGCGCTCGAGTATTTCCAGAAGAACGGTAGCGGCGTCCTGATCTATCTGCGCGACGGCGCCGCCGGTGTGCCGGTCGCGCCGATCGACGAGCCGAATTCGGCGGAGGCGGCGCGCAACCAGCAATGGCGCGAGGTGGGCGTCGGCGCGCAGATCCTGCGCGACCTCGGCGTCAGTTCCATCCGCCACCTCACCTCGAGCGCGGTGGAATTCAAGGGACTGGCCGGTTTCGGCATCGAGATCGTCGCGACCGAGCCCTTCAAGTTCGAGCCCAAGTTTGACTCCAAGTGACGCGACCCGGCCGAGGCTCGCGCTTTGCAAGCCGTGGCCAACCTTTTAACGTGCCCCGACATGCCCGTATCCGGCGGGCGCCGATTGTAGCTTTGAAGAAGGAACGTCCATGAGCGCGCAACCGAAGAAGGCTCATTCGCACAAGGATGCCGAGGCGAAGTTCAAATGGGACGACGCCCTGCTGCTCGACGACCAGCTCACCGAAGACGAGCGCATGATCCGCGACACCGCGCGCGCCTATGCGCAGGACAAGCTCCTGCCGCGGGTGGTCGACGCCTACCTCAATGAACATACCGACCGCGAGATCTTCAACGAGATGGGCGCGCTGGGCCTGATCGGCGTGACGCTGCCGGAGGAATATGGCTGCGCCGACGCCAGCTACGTCGCCTACGGCCTGATCGCGCGCGAGATCGAGCGCGTCGATTCCGGCTACCGCTCGATGAACAGCGTGCAGTCGTCGCTGGTGATGTATCCGATCTACGCCTATGGCGACGAGAACCAGCGCAAGAAGTATCTGCCGAAGCTTGCGACCGGTGAGTGGGTCGGCTGCTTCGGCCTCACCGAGCCTGATGCCGGCTCCGATCCCGGCGGCATGAAGACGCGCGCCGAGAAAGTGTCGGACGGCTATCGGCTGACCGGCTCGAAGATGTGGATCTCCAATGCGCCGATCGCAGACGTGTTCGTGGTCTGGGCGAAGTCGGCCGCGCACGACAACCAGATCCGCGGCTTCATCCTCGAGAAGGGCATGAAGGGATTGTCCGCGCCGAAGATCGGCGGCAAGCTCTCGCTGCGCGCCTCGATCACCGGCGAGATCGTGCTCGACGGCGTGGTGGTGCCGGAAAGCGCGCTGCTGCCGAACGTCTCGGGCCTGCGTGGTCCGTTCGGCTGCCTCAACCGCGCCCGCTACGGCATCGCCTGGGGCGTGATGGGCGCGGCCGAAGACTGCATGCACCGTGCGCGCCAATACACGCTCGACCGCAAGCAGTTCAACCGGCCGCTGGCTGCGACTCAGCTGGTGCAGAAGAAGCTCGCCGACATGGAGACCGAGATCACGCTCGGCCTGCAGGGCGTGCTGCGGCTCGGCCGGCTGTTCGACGACGGCAAGATGGCGCCGGAGATGATCTCGATCATGAAGCGCAACAACTGCGGCAAGGCGCTCGACATCGCCCGCGTCGCGCGCGACATGCACGGCGGCAACGGCATCCAGATCGAGTATCACGTGATGCGGCACGCGGCGAACCTCGAGACGGTCAACACCTATGAGGGCACCCACGACGTGCATGCACTGATCATCGGCCGCGCCATCACCGGCATCCAGGCGTTCGCCTGAAGGGTCGACAACTCGGCCCTCATCCTGAGGAGCCCTGCGAAGCTCGAAGAGCGAAGCCGGGCGTCTCGAAGGATGAGTTGGGACGACGGGGCCTCGAGACGCGCTGCTTCGCAGCGCGCCTCAAGGGGGAGAGGAAACGCAACAAGACGCTTCAACGAGATTGTCGTCAAAGGACAACCAGATGAGCGACGAAGATATTGGCTTCAACAAGGATTTCCCGCTGAAGGCAGGCGTGGTCGAGGAGGTGATGCCGGGCTTGCGGCGGATTCTCTGCGACAATCCCGGGCCGTTCAGCTTCACGGGAACGCTTTGCTACATTGTCGGCAGAGGCAAGGTCGCGGTGATCGATCCGGGGCCGGACGATGCGGCGCATGCGAAAGCCGTTCTCGATGCGGTGCGCGGCGAAACGGTCACGCACATCTTCGTCACCCACACGCACATCGACCATTCGCCGAACACGCCGCGCATCAAGCAGCCGACCGGCGCGAAGGTCTATGCCGACGGCAATCCGCTGATCTCGCGCTTCGTGGTGGATGGCGAGAAGCGCACCAGCGAAGCCGGCGGCGATCTAAGCTTCGCCGCCGACGTGAAGCTCGCCGACGGCGAGGTGGTGGAGGGCGACGGCTGGTCGCTCCAGGCGGTCGCGACGCCGGGCCACGCGTCGAACCACATGGCGTTCGCCTGGCGCGAAAAGAAGATCCTGTTCTCCGGCGATCACGTGATGGGCTGGTCCACCTCGATCGTCTCGCCGCCGGACGGCTCGATGATCGACTACATGGCGTCGCTGGAAAAGCTCCTGCACCGCGACGAGGACCTCTATTTCTGCGGCCACGGTCCGCAGATCCCCGACGCCAGGCGCTATGTCCGCTTCCTGCAGCGCCATCGCAAGGCGCGCGAGGATTCGATCCTGCATCGCCTCGCCAAGGGACCGGCCGATATCCCGACCATCGTGCGCGCAAGCTACATCGGCATCGATCCGCGCCTTGTTCAGGCGGCCGGCCGCTCGGTGTTCGCGCATCTGGAGGATCTGGTTGCGCGCAAGGTGGTGGCCACCGACGGCGATCCGTCGATCGACGGCACCTACCGCTTGGCCGGGCACCTTGGCCTGAGCGGCGCCTTTCGCAGGCTGTCGGCTGCTTCTTCTGCGCCGGCTTGGCGTTGTCGGTCGCGTCGTTGATGTCCTCGACCAGCTTGACGATGCGCGCGGCGTTGCTGCCGAGGTCGTGGTCGAAATAGCGCGACGATGAGCGCAAGTCGACGCGCGCGCCGGGGCCGTCGGGCAGGATGCGCACGGCGATGTCCTCGCTGAACCCCATGATCGGCGTGCGGGCGATCGCTTCGATCTTGCCTTCACGGCGCGGCGGCATCGGCGGACGCTCGTCGACGATGCGCCATTGCCGCTTCTTGATCAGCGCAAGCGCGGTCTCATAGGCCTTCAGCGGCGGCACTTCGACGGTTGCCGCTTCCACATCCGGATAGGCGACGCGCTGCTGCTCGGCCGAATAGAGCCCGGCGTAGACGGCCGGGTTCGCACCGTCGCCGACGCGCAGCCGCGCCAGAGCCTCGAACCTCGGCGGGTCGATCGGGTCGGTGGTGATGTCGTGGATCGGCGGCAGCTTGCGGTACTGAAAGGCGAGGTAGGCGGGGTAGGCGAGGATCAGGATGTCCAGCACCAGCGCCACGAGGATGCGGCCCATGCCGCGCGCGCCGGTCTGCCAGATCGCCGCAAAGGCCGCGAACGAGACGAGGATCGACAGGCCGGCGATGCCGAGCGCGCCGAAGAAGGTCGCCAGCGCCGGCTTGAACTCGAGGAAGCCGAAACGGATGATGATGATCGAGACGATCGAGGCGACCAGCGAGAACAGCGCCAGCCGCCGCGCCCAGGTGGCGAGCGCGGAAAACGGCTCCGAGTGATATGCCGCGGAAAACCTTCGCGCCATCTCGATGATTGGCCTTTTGCTGCCCCTTGGTCGGCCCGTGTGAAACACGGGTTCACGGAGAATACAAGGCCGGAAGACGGGTTGATCGAGTTCGGGACCTCAACCTCATCCTTCGAGACGCGCCTCAGGATGAGGAGCTGTTTCCCTGGCGCTATCGCTTATTCCGCATCCTGAGGAGCCCGGGCGCAACTCGACCTGCCGCGCCGAAGCGCAAGGCGCAAAGGCGGCAGAGCGACGTCGGGCGTCTCGAAGGATGAGGCTCGAACGGAGCCTCAGGCCGCCGCGGTCGGGAAGCGATAGGCCTTGAACTGCTCGCGCAGCGAGGTCTTCAGGATCTTGCCGGTCGCGGTGTGCGGAATGGCGTCGATGAACTGCACGTCGTCGGGCATCCACCACTTGGCGATCTTGCCTTCCATGAACTTCAGGATCTCCTCGCGCGTCGCGCTCTCGCCCTGCTTGAGCTGCACGATCAGCAGCGGACGCTCGTCCCACTTCGGATGATGCACGCCGATCACCGCGGCTTCCGCCACCTTCGGATGGCCGACCGCCAGGTTCTCCAGATCGATCGACGAAATCCACTCGCCGCCGGATTTGATCACGTCCTTCGAGCGGTCGGTGATGCGCAGATAGCCGTACTTGTCGATGGTGGCGACGTCACCGGTGTCGAAGTAGCCGTTCTCGTCGAGCACATTGTCCCCGACGCGGTAGTAGCCGCCGGCCACCGCCGGCCCGCGCACCTTCAGGCGCCCGAAGGTCGTGCCGTCCCAGGGCAGCTCCTTGTTGTCGTCGTCAGCAATCTTCATTTCCACCATGAAGGGCGGGAAGCCTTGCATGACCAGCACATCGAGCTTCGGATCACCCTTCAGTTTTGCGTGCTGCGGCTGCAGCGCGCACACGGTGCCGAGCGGCGACATCTCGGTCATGCCCCAGGCATGGCGAACCTCGACGCCCATGTCGTCGAACGCCTTGATCATCGAGCGCGGCATCGCCGAGCCGCCGCACACCACCACCTTGAGGTCGGGCAGGGTGACCTTGTTGGCTTCCATGTATTGCAGCAGCATCAGCCACACGGTCGGCACGCCGGCCGTGTACGTCACCTTCTCGGTCGAGAGCAGTTCGTACACCGAGGCGCCGTCGAGCTTTGCACCGGGCAGCACCAGCTTCGTACCCATCGACGGCGCGGAAAAGGCGATGCCCCAGCTGTTGGCGTGGAACAGCGGCACCACGGGCAGCATTGTATCCTTCGAGGTGGTGCCCAGCGCGTCGCCATTGTTGGCCATCAGGGCGTGGAGCACGTTGGAACGGTGCGAGTAGAGCACGCCCTTCGGATCGCCGGTGGTGCCGGAGGTGTAGCACATCGCCGCGGCCGTATTCTCGTCGAACATCTTCCAGGCAAAATCGCCGTCGACCGCGCCGATCCACTCCTCGTAGGCAATGGCGTTCTTCAGCTTCGTCTCCGGCATGTGCGCCTTGTCGGTGTAGATGACGTAGCGCTCGACGCTCGGCAGCTTCGCCGCGATCGCTTCCAGAATCGGCACGAAGGTCAGGTCGATCATCACCACGCGGTCCTCGGCGTGATTGATGATCCAGGCGATCTGGTCGGGGAACAGGCGCGGATTCACGGTGTGGCAGATGGCGCCGATGCCCATGATGCCGTACCAGGATTCCAGGTGCCGCCAGGTGTTCCAGCCGACCGTCGCGACGCGGTCGCCGAGCTTGATGCCGTCGCGCTCGAGCCGCTGCGCGACCTTCAGCGCCCGGGCGCGGATCTGTCCGTAATTCGTCCGGTGGATGGGTCCCTCAACCGACCGCGTCACCACTTCCCGTTCGGCATGGATGGCTGCTGCGTGATCGATCATCCGATTGCACAGCAGCGGCCAGTCCTGCATCAAACCGCGCATAACTCGTTCTCCTTCGTCGCTTCCTCTTTGCCCGGCGGCTTCCGAAAGCGCCGGTTTCGGCCCCTTTTAGCGTGGCCCAAATACGGCGGAAACCAATTTCGGGTTCCGCCTTTGGAATAAAGGTCAACAGGAGAAGGGATGCAATTGCGGCAGGCCGCCGCGCATCCGGTAATTTTGCAAGCTGGTGTATCAAGACGCGGGAGTGTTTCCACCTTGAGTTCACATTTGCGCGGCCTGTTTGCTGTCTGCTGTGCCGGCCTGCTGCTGATCGGCTGCGCCGATGCCGCATTTGCGCGCACGCGCGTGCCGTTGCCGCGACCCCGGCCGGCCGAGGCGCCGAAGGCCGAGGTGCAGGGAACGGCGGAGCGGAAGGGCACACCTGACAAGAAGGGCGAGGAGAAGGCCGCGGTCGAAAAGCCCGCGCCGCAACCGCCGTCCGCCTGCCGGCTCGCGCTGACCGATGAAATTGCGATCGCACCGTCGCTGCCGCCCATCATCGGGCCGGGCGCATGCGGCGGCGAGGATATCGTCCGGCTCGAGGCCGTGGTGCTGCGGGACAAGACGCGGGTGCCGCTGAAACCGGCGGCGACGCTGCGCTGTCCGATGGCGACCGCCATCGCCGAATGGGTGCGCGGCGAGGTTGCGGCCATCGCCTCCGAGGGGGGAACGTCGGTCAGCGAGCTCGACAATTTCGACTCGTTCGATTGCCGCGGGCGCAATCGCGTCGCCGGCGCGCGCATGTCCGAGCATGGCCGTGCCAACGCGCTCGACGTGCGCGGCGTCAAGTTTGCGAACGGTCAGTTCCTGTCGTTCACCGATCGCACGGTCGCGCGCGCGACCCGCGAAAAATTCCTGGCCTCCGCGTGTGCGCGCTTCACGACGGTGCTGGGGCCGGGCTCCGACTGGTATCACGAGGATCACGTCCACCTCGATCTCGCCGAGCGGCGAAGTGGCTACCGCATCTGCCAGTGGGACATTTGGGATTCGTTGCCGAAGATCGCGCCGCTGTTGCCGGTCGGACGGCCGGACGATGCCCCGCCGCGCGAGACCGCCGAGGAGAAATCCAAGCGCGAGGCTGCCGAGAAGGAAGCCGGCGAGGAGGCGAAGGAAGCGCCCACGCCGCTGCCGGCGCCTCGCCAAAGGAAGCGGACCAGCAAACGCGGGGCCGGTTGATTTGGTTCCGCGTCATTCCCGGTTCACGCGCTCTGCGCGCGGGCCCGAATGACGCAAACAAAAAGGGCGCCGAGATCCCGGCGCCCTTCGCTGAATTCCTTCGCGTTCGCTTAAAAGAGTGAGCCGCCGCCGGGGCCCTGCAGGGCCACGCGCGGATTGACCGGCGAGTTGCCGGCCTTGCGGTCGAGCACGACGACGATGCTGCCGACCTTCACGCGATTGTAGAGGTCGATCACGTCCTCGTTGGTCATGCGGATGCAGCCCGAGGAGATCGACTTGCCGATGTATTCCGGCTGATTGGTGCCGTGGATGCGGAACAGCGTGTCCTTGCCGCCCTGGAACAGGTACAGCGCGCGCGCACCGAGCGGATTGTCCGGGCCGCCGTCGACCTGCTTCGGCAGACCTTCGATGCGCTTGTGAATGTCGGCGGTCGGGATCCAGCGCGGCCATTCCTGCATGTTGCCGACCTTGGCGATGCCGGAGAAGGCAAGCGCCTCCTCGCCGACGGTCACGCCATAGCGCAGCGCCTTGCCGTTGTCCTGGACGAGATAGAGGTAGTGGTTGTCGGAATCGATGACGATCGTTCCAGGCGTTTCCTTGCGGTGATAGCTGACGATCGCGCGGCGGTACGGCTGCGGGATCTCGGCCTTCGCGTAGCGCGCCTTGGCGAGCAGTTCCTTGTCGCGAGGTTTCAGATTGTTGTCGGACGCCGTTTCATAGGTCGTGGTCTGGCAGGCGGCCAGCATCAGCGTGGCCGCAACCGCCGCCAAGCGGGCGACAAGAGAAGAACGTGAGGACGACATTCGCTATTACCCCTCAACTATCCTTCGGGTGTCCCAAGCCCAAAGGCCGGCAGGCTTTCCTGCCCGATTCCGATTGTCTAATTACCTCAGACGATGGCCCTTTTTCCAGCGGTTCGGCGGCTGTGCCGCTTCGCAGCATCGGGAATGTGGCATTTATGCTTCACAATTTCAGTCTAAAGCTGAACTTATAAGCACCCGTTAACTACCCTCTCCACAGCCTCTCCACAGGGGAGCCGGCGAGGCCGGCATGGCCGCGTCCGGCAGTGGCAAGAATGTGACAAAAGCGGCTGGGCCCATGGCCCATTCGCGCTTGCCCGAATCCGCTGTGCAAGGCACGGAGTGGCCGTGGTCGCGCCATTCGCTGCGTTGCCGTTCAATCCTTCCAGCGCAAGCGGAGGCTCCCGCCCATGCTCTCGGTTTTCGTCCCCGCCAACAACTCGCTCAAAACCATCGATTCCGCGAACGGCCAGGCTTTGCCGGAGAGCGCTGTGTGGATCGACCTCGTCAACCCGCAGCTGCCGGAGGACAAGCTGGTCGAGAGGCTCGTCGGAATTGAAATCCCGACGCGGGAAGAGATGCAGGAGATCGAGGTTTCCTCGCGCCTCTACGTTGAGCGCGGCGCACGCTACATGACCGCGACTTTGATGTGCGCCTCAGACACCGAGGTGCCGCGCACCACGCCGGTGACTTTCATCCTCTCCGGCCATCGCCTGGTCACCGTGCGCTACGACCATCCGCGGCCGTTCGCGCTGGTCGAGAGCAAGCTTGGGCGCTACTGCGCGCCCGGCATCAACGGCGAGATGGTGCTGATGGAATTGCTCGACGCGGTGATCGACCGCTGCGCCGACATTCTCGAGCGCGCGGGCGCGGAGATCGACAACGTCAGCCGCGCGATCTTCGAGCCGGAAGGCTCGCGCTCAGGCCAGGCAAAGCGATATTCGGATATCCTGATCACCATCGGCCGCAAGGGCGACCTGACGTCAAAAGTCCGCGAAAGCCTGGTCTCGATCGGCCGGCTTGTCACCTTCGTCGCCGCGGAAATCGAAGGCGTCAAATGGTCGAAGGACATGCGCGAGCAGCTGAAAACCATGCAGCGCGACGTGGTCTCGCTGACCGATCACGCCTCCTACCTGTCGAACAAGACCACCTTCGTGCTCGACGCCATGCTCGGCGTGGTCAACCTCGAGCAGAACAACATCATCAAGCTGTTCTCGGTGATGGCGGTGGTGCTGATGCCGCCGACGCTGATCGCCTCGATCTACGGCATGAACTTCAAGAGCATGCCGGAGCTGGAATGGCACCTCGGCTATCCGCTGGCGATCGGGCTGATGCTGCTCGCCGCGATTCTTCCGTACATGTTCTTCAAGTGGAAGAAGTGGTTGTAAGGAAGAAGTGGTTGTGGGATGCGCTTCTACCTCACCCTGAGGGTCTAAGGCATCGACAGCGCGTCTGCCTCACACGTGCTGGCCGCCGTTGATATGGATTTCAGCGCCGTTCACGTATGAGCTTGTCTCTGCGGTGAGCGCGTAGATCACGCGGGCGACTTCGTCGGGCGTGCCGAGGCGGCCGAGCGGGATGTGCGGCACGATCTGCTCTTCGGTGCCGGGCGAGAGGATGGATGTGTCGATCTCGCCCGGCGCGATCGCGTTCACCCGCACGCCGTGCCGGCCGAAATCCGAGGCCATTTCGCGCGTCAACGAGGCGAGCGCGGCTTTCGACGTGGCGTAGGCGGCGCCGGCGAACGGATGCACGCGCGAGCCGGCGATCGAGGTGACGTTCACCACCGAGCCCTTGGCTGCCTTCAGTTCCTCGATCAGCCCGCGCGCCAGCATGATCGGCGCGAAGAAATTGACGTTGAACACATGCGTCCAGGTGTCGACGTCGGTCTCGATCGTGCCCATGCGGGCGCCGCCTGCCGCCCTTCGGCGAGATCGCCGCGTTGTTGACCAGCGCGTGCAGCTGTCCGTCGGTCAGCCGCGAGCGGATTTCCTTGATCGCGCGTTCGGTGTCGTCGTGGTCGGCGAGGTCGACCTGGATGTGGTCCTCGGGGCCCGCGTCCCAGGGACATTCCTCCGGAAACGGATGCCGCGAGCAGGTGATCACGCGCCAGCCGGCGGAGGAAAAGCGGATCACCGTCGCATGGCCGATGCCGCGGCTTGCGCCGGTGAGCAGCAGCGTCCGGCGCGGATGATTGGAGTGCGGGTTGGGCATCAAAACTCTCTTTCACCGTCATTGTGAGAGAAGGGAAGCAATCCATTCTGAACTCAGCCGCAAACGCTGGCGCTGGATTGCTTCGTCGCTTCGCTCCTCGCAATGACGAAGCGTTACGGATAAAGCCGCGTCTTCGTCCACGCGTCCTTCGGCGTCGGGCGGGTGAAGACGATGCGGTCGTGCAGGCGGTAGGGGCGGTCGTGCCAAAATTCCATGGCGATGGGCACCACGCGCCAGCCGCTCCAGCCGGGAGGGCGCGGCACCTCGCCGATCATGTGTTTGGCGGCGTATTTGGCGATCTGCTGCTCGAAGGCGAAACGGCTCTCCAGCGGCTGTGACTGCTTGCTGGCCCAGGCGCCGAGCTGCGCCTGCTTCGGCCGGGTGGCGAAATAGGCGTCGGCCTCGGCGGCCGTCACCGGCTCGACGGACCCGCGGATCCGCACCTGGCGGCGCAGCGACTTCCAGTGAAACACCAGCGCGGCCTTCGGGTTGTCCTTGAGCTCGCGGCCCTTGGCGCTGTCGATGTGCGAATAGAACACGAAGCCGCCATGGTCGACGCCCTTCAGCAGCACCATGCGGGCGTCCGGCAGGCCGTCCTTGTCGACGGTCGCCAGGGTCATGGCGTTACCGTCGGCGGGCTCGGATTTGAACGCTTCGTTAAGCCATTCCGAAAACAGCGCGAACGGCTCCTCGGCCGCGGTGAAATCACCGGACGTTAACGAGTTTGGGGTCTTGTTAATGGTCGTATCGGTCATGTGCCTGGAGTACCTGGGTTGCGTCCGCGAGTGTCTCAGCCAGCGCCGCACGCCCCTTATAGGGGATGGGGACGCACGCGCCTATCGGCGTTCGCGAGGTTCTCCTGCGCGTCCGCCCTGCTGATCCTGGCCGCACCTGTGCTCGGCGGCTGTTCCTTTCAGTTGGGTTCGATATTCGGCAACGGCAAGGCCGAGCCCGAGACCACCGCGTCGCTCCCGCCGCATTGTCGCCCAGGCCAACGCGAGCGTGAACGCAGCGCTGTCGCCTTCGGAAGCCGACCTCGCCTATGCGCGGGCGGCTGCGGCCGAGGCGCTGGCGCGTGGGGCCAAGGACACCAGCCACCCCTGGGAGAACCCGCACACCGGGGCGCGCGGCTCGGTGACGCCGCTGACCAACGCCTATTCGTCGAACGGCATCACTTGCCGCGATTTCCTCGCGAGCTACGTGAAGGACAAGGCCGAGACCTGGCTGCAGGGTGAAGCCTGCAGGTTCAACAAGGGCTGGGAAGTGCGCAGCATGAAGCCCTGGCGAAAGGCCTGAGGCTCAAAGGCTCGGACGCCCGAGCGGCGCCGCAACCCCGTTGCAAAAATGCCACGTCGCTCCCACATGACATGAGAGCCCTTGCCGCACGGCGGCTTTGGGCTCATTGGGGACTTCCCGCGAGGAGAGTGAAGCAATGCGCAACCCCTATGATGTCCTGGGGGTCAAGAAGGGCGCGAGCGCGGCTGAGATCAAGAGCGCGTTCCGCAAGCTTGCCAAGAAGCACCATCCGGACGCCAACAAGGACGATCCGAAGGCTGCCGCGCGCTTTGCCGAAGTGAATTCCGCCAACGAGATCGTCGGCGACGAGGACAAGCGCAAGCAGTTCGACCGTGGCGAGATCGACGCCGAGGGCAAGCCGCGCTTCCAGGGCTTTCCGGGCGGCGGCGCAGGCCCGGGCGGATTTTCGCGCACCTCACGCGACGGTTTTGAGACCTTCACCTTCCGCTCCGGCGGCGCCGGGCCGCAGGGCGGTGTTGGCGGCGGCGGAGCGTTCGACGACATTCTGTCCAGCATGTTCGGCGGTGCTGCGCGAGGGCGCGGCGGCGCGGAGACGTTCGAATACGAGCCGGGTCATTCGGCGATGCCGGAGCTCGACCTCAACGCCTCGCTCGGCGTCACGCTGGAGGAAGCGGTGCACGGCGCGGAGAAGCGCGTGCGGCTGCCGACCGGCAAGGAGCTCAACGTCAAGATTCCGGCCGGCGTCACCAGCGGGCAGACGATCCGCCTGCGCGGCCAGGGGCAGGAGGTGCAGGGCCATCGGCCGGGCGATGCGCTGATCACGGTGGTCATCGCGCAGCATCCCGTGTTCAAGGTGGACGGCAACGACCTGCGCGCCGACGTTCCGGTCACGCTGTACGAGGCGGTGCTCGGCGCGAAAGTGCGTGTGCCGACGCTCGACGGGGCGGTCGAACTGTCGATCCCGAAGAACACCTCCAGCGGACGCACATTCCGCCTGCGCGGCAAGGGCATGCCGGTGAAAGGCAAGGAACCGGGCGACCTGTTCGTCACCATGCGCATCGTGCTGCCCGACGGCAACGATGCGGAGCTCGAAGCGCTGATGCAGCGCTGGCGCGAGACCAAGCCGTATAATCCGCGAAGCGGGATGTAGTACTCGTCATTCTGGGACGCGAGCAGAGCTCGCGAGCCGGAATGGACGCTACTCCTCGAACCTCTCTCCCGGCTGCAGCTTGCGAAAGCGCGTCGTCCATGAACGGCGGATCGTGTCCTCGGTCGCGGTGCCGTCGTCATAGGCCGGCGACACCAGCGGCAGCGCCTTTGTCACGCTGATGAGGACGATCGCGCGCACGCGCGGCGCGAGCGATGAGCCGGACTTCTTCAACAGCTCGTCGAAATTGCCTTCGCCGCGCGGCAGCACTTTTGCCGTGCCTGCGAAGCGATAGCCCTTGCGCACGAACGGGTCGACGAAGTTGACCTCGATGCGCGGATTGGCCTGCAGGTTGCGCACTGTTACGGGGGAGCGGATTTCCGCAAACGCGATGGTCGCATCGTCGACGACGAAGAACGTCCCTTTCGGCGACACGTTCGGCGTGCCGTCGACGGCAGCGGTTGCGACGTAACCGAGCGGATGCTCGGCCACGATGCGCTTCATGTCTGGCGTCAGCATCGTCTTGGTCCTCCGGACGCGGTGCCATCCCGGCGGCACAGTATAGCGTCTGCGGCGCTATCGCAGGCCGCATCGGTATGCGGTCTGGCGTGATTTCTGCTGCATGGTCCTGTGCCGGGGATTGTGAGGGAACGCGGACTGCGCAATACTTCGGTAACTGCCCGAAAGAGGCGGACCACGAGATCGGGAGGGGAACGATGCAGTCGCATGCGCCTGTGAACCGCCGTACCGTGTTGACGCTGATTGGCGGCTCGCTCACCGCGCCGCTGTTGCCACCGGGCATCGCCGCCGCGCAGGAAACCTGGCCCTCCCGCTCCGTTCGCTACGTCAACGGCTTTCCCGCCGGCGGTGCCACCGACACGCTGTCGCGCATCCTTTGCCACAAGATGACGGAGCTGGCCGGCCAGCCGTTCGTCGTCGAGAACAAGGCGGGGGCGGGCGGTGTCATCGGCGCGGATGCAGTCGCGAAGGCGTCTGCGGACGGCTACACGCTGGGCCTTGGCGGCGTCGCCAACAACGTGCTTGCCATCGGCGCCTATTCGAAGCTGCCTTACGATGCGGCGAAGGACTTCACCTTCATCTCCGGCATGTGGCAGCTGCCAAACGTTCTCACCGCAAAGAAGGACCTCTTCTCGTCGGACCTGAAGGAACTGCTTGCCGCCTTCAAGAAGGAGCCGGGCAAATACACTTTCGCATCGGGTGGCGTCGGCACGACGCCGCATCTGTCCGGCGAGATGATGAACAGCCTGGCGGGCGTGAACGTCACCCATATTCCCTACAAGGGCGGCGCACCCGCCTTGGCCGATCTGCTGGGCGGGAGAGTGGACATCCTGTTCGACAACCTGCCGGGTTCGTTGCCGAGTGTGCGTGCGGGTCTGATCAAGCCCGTCGCCGTCACCGCGAAGACGCGCGTCCCGGAGCTTCCGGATGTCCCGGCGATCGCCGAGCTGCTGCCGGGCTACGAGCTCACGTCGTGGGCGGCGATGATCGGCCCGCCGAACATGTCGCCCGCTCTTGTGACGCGCATCAACACGCTCACCGTCAAAGCGCTGAACGATCCGGCAGTGAAGACGCGCTACAACGAGCTCGGCGCCGCGCCTTTTCCGACGACGCCTGCGGAGGCCAAGGCGTTTCGTGACGCCGAGGAGGGGCGGCTGATCCCGATCATGAAGGCGGCGGGCATCAAGCCGGAGTGAGCTGCCGGCCGCAGGTTCAGGATCGCCTCCGCTATTGGCCGAACGTACGCGCCGCCAGCTTGACCTCGGCCTGCAGCGGCAGGTCGGCCGCCGACCTGCCCAGCGCGATGCGATAATTCCCTGCTGTGATGCGCCACTGACCAAGTCCGGTCTTGCCGTCGAAGCGCGCAAGCAGGCGCGGATCCGCCGTCACCGTCACGCGCTTCGATTTACCCGGTTTCAGAACGACGCGTTCGAAGCCGAGGAGCCGCATGCGTTTTCCGTCGGCGGCTTGCGTCAGATAGAGCTGCGGCACGTCGGCGCCTTCTCGCTGGCCGGTGTTGGAGACGGTGAAGGAAGCCGTCACCGTCTCGCCGCCCTGCACCTGCAGGTCGCGGTAGGCGAAGCTCGTATAGCTCAGGCCATGGCCGAAGGCGTACATCGCCTTGATGTTCTTCTGCGCGAACCAGCGATAACCGACCTCAGCGCCTTCGTCGTAGCGGATCGTCGTTGCCGTGCCGAACGGCGTGCCGAGCCCGGCCAGCACTGGCCGTGGCGTCTGCGCAAGGCTGACCGGAAAGGTGATCGGCAGCCGGCCCGACGGGTTGACCTTGCCGGTGAGAAGCTCGGCGATGGCCTGACCGCCGGCCTGGCCAGGATACCACGCCTGGACGATCGCTTTTGCTTTGTTGTGCCACGGCATCGTCGACGGATTGCCCGTAAGCAGCACGACGACGGTGTTCGGATTGGCGGACGTGACCGCCGTGATCATTGCATCCTGCCCCCAGGGCAGCGTGAGGTCGGGCATGTCGAAGCTTTCGCCCTCGATGCGAATGCCGAACGCAATGACCAGGTCCGACCGCTTGGCGAGCAGCGCCGCTTCCGCCGGGCTCATCCCGGGATCGTATTCGATCTGCGCCTTCGGCAGGAGCTTCTGCAGTTCGGCAAGCGGCGACGACGGGAGAATGTACAGGTTGCGCCAGAGGCCCAGCGCGCCCGGACCACCGATCTTGATCTCCGAGGCGTAACCGCCCACCGGACTGACCGCACTGGAGCCCGTGCCGATCGGCACGCCTTCGCGCACGTGCATGCCGATCACGGCGATCTTTGCGGTGGTATCGGCTGCGAGCGGCAGGATCTTCTCGTTCTTCAGAAGAACGATGCCTTGGCGCGCCGATTCGAGCGCGACGTCATTGTGCTTTGCCATGTCCACTGCGGGAGCCGGACCGGCCTTGTCGATGCCGACCGCATACATCGAGCGCAGCATGCGGCGCACCATGTCCGACAGGCGCTCCTTCGGCAGCTTGCCTTCGGCGTAGGCCTTCCGCAGCGGCTCGATGAAGGGTTCGTTTCCCCAGCTCGACCGGTCGATCTGCGCACCGGATTCCTGGTCCAGGCCCTTCAGCGCAAAGTCCCACCGCGGCGTCGCGCCCCAGTCCGACATCACCCAGCCCTTGTAGCCCCAGGCGCCTTTCAGCACTTCGTTGAGCAGGTGGTTGTTGCCTCCGGCATACTGGCCGTTGATCTTGTTGTAGGCGCTCATGATCGAGCCCGGCTGCGAACGCTCGATCGCGATCTGGAACGCCAGCAGATCCGACTCGCGATGCGCGGCTGGATCGATGATCGCATCGAGCATATGGCGGTTGGTTTCGTTGCTGTTGAGCGAATAGTGCTTCAGTGTCGAGATGACGTTCTGGCTCTGGATGCCGTTGACAGCCTCGGCGCCGAGAATGGCGCTGAGCAGCGGATCTTCCGAGTAGTATTCGAAGTTGCGGCCGTTCCTGGGGTCGCGATGCAGGTTGATGCCGCCGGCAAGCATCGCGTTGAAGCCGCGCAGCCGTGCCTCCTGTCCGATCAGTTCACCGCCAGCGCGGGCGAGCGCCGGATTGAAGCTCGCGCCGACGGCGACGGATGCGGGCAGCGCCGTCGCGCCTTTGTCGTCGGCGCGATAGCCCTGATTGGTGATACCGAGACTCGCGTCGGACGACTGCAAGGCAGGGATGCCGAGGCGCTGCACACCGGGCGTATAGCCGGCGCTCATGGCGATGCCTTCGGGGATTCGCTTGTCGCGGACCGGAGAAATCGTGTTGGGGCCGGCGATGCTGACGAGCATCGAGAAGCGCTCGTCGTCGGTCATCTGCTGTTCGGTTTGCCTTGCGCGCTCGTCCGGCGACGACACTTGTGCGGTCGCATCAGTGCCTATCGCCGCCACGGCGCAAATTGCGCAAACGCGGACCGCGCCTCGAATCCCGCGTCGAATAAGGTTCGTCATTGGCTCACCGAATGAACAAAGCGAGCTCGCGTCTGTGGAATTTCGCCTGTCAGGCCGGCAGCCTGGACCGAGCGACACAAGATCGCCGGGGTGCCCTGCGCCCCGGCCGGTGATTGGGTCGGGTCGTCCGTTTGCTACCTTCGCTCGCCCTGTTCGATCGCGGCCATGGCGATGCCCTTTAGCCGCGGCTTGTCGCCGGCGGGGCCGGAGACCACCCAGCCGTAGTTGTCCGCCACCCAGAGGATCGCGCCGAACTTGTCGGTCTCCTGATAGCGAAACGAGGTGCGTGGCGCCTTCAGCTGCGTCGCATACACCGTCACCCGCTCGCCCTTTTCGTTCTCGTACATCAACAGCGCCGCAGGCCCGTCGATGCAGGGCAGGAGGCGGCCGCCGAGCAGTTTCAGCTCGAACTTCGACAGGTCGGGCGCGCGCAGCGTCATGCCGATGCGGCGCGACAGCCACGGCAGCAGATGGTTCTCTTCCGCACGCACTTCGATCGGGTGGCGCACCTCGCCGATGTACAGCCGGTGGGCCGCAAGGGCTTCCTCGCGCATCGTGCTGACGGGGTCGGGCGCGTTCGCCACCGCGGCAGCGGACGCCTCGTGCGCGAACCAGCCGATGCCGCCGCCGGCGGCAAATGCAAGCAGCACCGCGGCCGCAGCGCCGATCATCCAGCCGCGCGGCCGGCTGGCGAGCCGGTCAAGCTCGAGGCGCTGGCGGGATCGCCTCGTCGGCCACCGCATCGTAGCGCGCATGCAATGCATTGCCGATCGTCCGCCAGGACGCGACGCGCGCGGCATCTTCGGGATGCGTCTCGAGCCAGTTCTCAACAGCGGCGCGGCGATCGGCCGGCAGCTCGTTGTCGACCAACGCATGCAGCTCGTCTTCGGTGACTGGCATGTTCGGTTCGGTCATTGTCGTCGTCCAGTTCTTGTTCTTGACAGCCTTTTGTCCGTGCTTTTTCGAAAACAGAGCTATTTCACCCGCCGCAACGTCACCTTCTCGCCGTCGAGCGAGGCCTTGATATGCGCCCGCGCTCGCGCGAGGCGTGACATCACCGTGCCGATCGGCACGCCCTGGATTTCCGCCACCTCGCGATAGGTCAGTCCCTCCAGCATCACCAGCAGCAGCGCCGAGCGCTGCTCCTCGACAAGGCCTGTGAGCGCACGCTCGATGTCGCGTCCTTCCGCCTCCGTGCCGTTGGCGCCGGGCTCGTCGTCATCATTCAGCTGCGAGATCGAGGGCCGCCGCGCGAGCGAGCGGCGGCGATTGCGGTTGAGATTGGTGAGGATGGTGTAGAGCCAGCTGCGGATATCGCCGCCGTGGAACAGCTTTTCCGAGCGCAGCGCCCGGACCAGGGTGTCCTGAACCAGGTCGTCCGCGATATCGGCATCACGGGTCAGCGCCCGCGCATAGCGGCGCAGGGCGGGAATCATGGCTTCGACGCTTGGGCGGAACGCGATCATGACGGTCCAGACTCAGATGTGGGGGAAACTGCGGTCCCGATCTTACTAACACCTTGAGTGTGCTGCTATTCCTTTATTTATGCAGGCGAATTCTCGTGTCGTTCGCGCAGCTTGAAGGGCTGTGGGGTGTGTGTCATTACACCCCTCCTGTCGCGTATCGATACCGGATCGGGTTGGGCTGAGCCGGGTTCGGGTTCGAAAGAGGTTCGTAAATGGCGGACAATCCGGGGCTGATGAAGGGCAAGCGCGGCGTCATTCTGGGCGTCGCCAACAACCGCTCGATTGCCTGGGGAATAGCCAAGGCGTGCCAGGCGCAGGGCGCGACCATCGGCCTGTCCTACCAGGGCGATGCGCTGAAGAAGCGGGTCGAGCCGCTCGCCAAGGAACTGGGCGGCATCGTGCTCGGCCATTGCGACGTCACCGAGCCCGCAACGCTCGATGCCGTGTTCGAGGAGGCGCGCAAGGCCTGGGGCACGATCGATTTCGTCGTGCACGCGATCGCGTTCTCCGACAAGGACCAGCTTGACGGCCGCTATCTCGAGACCACGCAGGACAATTTCTCCAAGACGATGCTGATCTCCTGCTACTCGCTCACCGCGGTGATCCAGCGCGCCGAAAAGCTGATGACGAACGGCGGCTCGATCCTGACGCTGACCTACTACGGCGCCGAGAAGTGGATGCCGCACTACAACGTCATGGGCGTGGCGAAGGCGGCGCTGGAGGCGAGCGTGCGCTATCTCGCCGCCGACCTCGGCGAAAAGAACATCCGCGTCAACGCGATCTCGGCCGGGCCGATCAAGACGCTGGCGGCCTCCGGCATCGGCGACTTCCGCTACATCCTGAAGTGGAACGAATACAACGCGCCGCTTGAAGCGCAATGTGTCGATCGAGGAGGTCGGCGACAGCGGCGTCTACCTGTTGTCCGACCTGTCGCGCGGCGTCACCGGCGAGGTGCACCATGTCGACTCCGGCTATCATGTCGTCGGCATGAAGCGGCCCGACGCGCCGGACATGACGCTCGCGAATTCGAAGGAATGATTTTGCGTCATGCGCGGGCTTGCCCGCGCAGCCGAGCACCCTGCAACAGAAGTCGAGACTTGCGAAACAGGATCCGGATTGCCGGATGCAAAGTCCGGCAATGACCGAGAATGCCCATCATCTACTACATCCGTCACGGTGAGACCGCCTGGAACGCCGAAGGGCGCTTCCAGGGCAGCCGCGACATTCCGCTGAATGAGCGCGGCCGCACGCAGGCGGCTGCCGCGGGCGACATCCTGCGCGACCTCATCGCGCGCGACACGCGCGAGCCGCATCACTTCGGCTATGTGTCGAGCCCGCTCAGCCGCGCACGCACGACGATGGACCTGTTGCGCGGCTCGCTCGGCCTGCCGACGGACGGATATGAGGTCGAGCACCGGCTGCGCGAGATCGGCTGGGGCGAGTGGGAAGGGCTGACCGTGCCGGAGATGCAGGCGCACGACCCGGTGACGTTCGCGGCACGCCGCAAGGACCGCTGGAATGTCACCGCGCCGAAGGGCGAGACCTATGCCGAGGTCACGACGCGGATGCGCGCCTGGCTGCAGGAACTGACGTCGGACACCGTCGCCGTCGCGCATGGCGGCACCATGCGCGCGCTGATGGTGGCGACCGGCGTTGCGACTGCACGCTCGAAGCCATCGAGGCGCAGATGGAGCAGGGCGTCGTCTACGTGTTCGCCGGCGGCAAGCTGAGCAAATACGGTTAAGCACGCCGCAGCGCCGTGATTTGACCCCTCCCGCGGCGCGGGCTACGCACAGCCGCGAGCAGGATAATGCGATGTCGTTCAACACCTTTGGGCATATGTTCCGCGTCACGACCTTTGGCGAGAGCCACGGGGTTGCGATCGGCTGCGTGGTCGACGGCTGCCCGCCGCAGATCCCGCTGACCGCGGACGAAATCCAGCGCGACCTCGATCGCCGCAGGCCCGGCCAGTCGCGCTTCACCACCCAGCGGCAGGAGCCGGATCAGGTGAAGATCCTGTCCGGCGTGATGGAGCATCCGGACACGGGCGCGCAGGTGACGACCGGCACGCCGATCGCGCTTCTGATCGAGAACACCGACCAGCGCTCGAAGGACTATTCCGACATCAAGGACAAGTTTCGTCCCGGTCACGCCGACTTCACCTACGACGCGAAATATGGCCTGCGCGATTATCGCGGCGGCGGCCGCTCGTCGGCGCGCGAGACGGCGATGCGCGTTGCCGCCGGCGCGATCGCGCGCAAGATCGTGCCCGGCATGACCGTGCGCGGCGCGCTGGTGCAGATGGGACCGCACAAGATCGAGCGCGAGCGCTGGGACTGGAGCGAGGTCGGCAACAATCCGTTCTTCTGCCCGGACAAGACCACGGCGGAATTCTGGGAGACCTATCTCGACGGCGTGCGCAAGAGCGGCTCGTCGATCGGCGCGGTGATCGAGATCGTCGCCGAGGGCGTGCCCGCAGGCCTTGGCGCGCCGATCTACGGCAAGCTCGACGGCGATCTCGCGTCCGCGCTGATGAGCATCAATGCGGTGAAGGGCGTCGAGATCGGCGCAGGCTTCGCTGCGGCGGAAAAGTCGGGCGAGGAGAACGCCGACGAGATGCGCATGGGCAACGAGGGCCCGGTGTTCCTGTCGAACAATGCCGGCGGCATCCTCGGCGGCATCTCCACCGGCCAGCCGGTGGTCGCGCGCTTTGCGGTGAAGCCGACGTCGTCGATCCTGACCCCGCGCCAGACCATCGACCGTAGCGGCGCGAACACCGAAATCATGACCAAGGGCCGGCACGATCCATGCGTCGGCATCCGCGCCGTGCCGGTCGGCGAGGCGATGGTCGCCTGCGTGCTCGCCGATCATTTCCTGCGGCACAGGGGCCAGGTGGGCTGAAATAATGCCGCATCCGGCGTTCAGCCGGCAGAAACGCGCGTGGTCCGCGATCTGCCTGACGGCACCGCGCCGTGTCGTTGATGTGTCATTTCGACTTGCGGTTTCACCATTTTGCCGCACAAATCAGCTGTCAAATCATCTCGCGAGGCAATAGAATGTCCCCGGTCGCAGGCGCAACGATGTCGCGACCGCGCGAGAATCTCCGCCGCTATCATTCAAACCTAACGGAAACCACTTTGGATCACCGCAGGACTTCTGCCAGCTCTTCCGTCGTCCATGACGTTCGGAGTTGGTCGCAAACGTTGCTCGCCTATCGCCAGCCAAGTCACGCGCGCAGCATCGTCGAGCTCGTCATCACCTTCGTGCCGCTTGTCGCGCTGTGGGCGATATCCTGGGCCGCCATCCACTTCGGATACTGGTGGGCTTCTCCGCCGCTCGCCGTGCTGGCGGCGGGATTCCTGCTGCGGCTGTTCATGATCCAGCATGATTGCGGGCATGGCGCCTTCTTCCGCCAGCGGCTTGCGAACGACTGGGTCGGCCGCGTGCTCGGCGTGCTGACGCTGACGCCTTACGACTTCTGGCGGCAGACCCATGCCACTCATCACGCAACTCCGGGCAATCTCGACCGCCGTGGCGTCGGCGACATCGAGACGCTGACGGTGAACGAGTATCGCGCACGGCCGTTCTGGGGCAGGCTGGCCTATCGGCTGTACCGGCATCCGGTCGTGATGTTCGGGATCGGCCCGACCTATCTGTTCGTGTTGCAGCACCGGTTGCCGATCGGGCTGATGCGCGCGGGCTGGCGGCCATGGATCAGCGTCATGGCGACCAACCTCGCCATTGCGGCGATCGTCGCGCTGCTTATCTGGCTGATCGGGTTCGGCGAGTTTCTGCTGGTGCATCTGCCGATCACGCTGCTGGCCGCATCGATCGGCGTCTGGCTGTTCTATGTGCAGCATCAATTCGAGGACACGTCATGGGACAATGACGCTCAGTGGAGCGTCCAGAACGCCGCGCTGCACGGCAGTTCATACTACGATCTGCCGGCCGTGCTGCGCTGGTTCACCGCGAATATCGGCATGCACCATGTGCACCATCTGAGCAGCCGAATTCCATACTATCGGCTGCCGCGGGCGCTGCGCGATCATCCCGAGCTGGGCAATATCGGCAAGCTGACGCTGCGCGAAAGCTTTCGCTGCGTAAAGCTGTGTTGTGGGATGAAAACCGCCGGCGGCTCGTCTCGTTTCGCGAAGCGCGCCGCACGGCAGTGCTCGAAGCTAGAGCCGCGCTACGGCGGTAGCCTTCATCTCGGCCTTTGCCGCGTCCTTCATCACGCCGGCGACGAGGGTGTAGGCCGCGATCCATGCGTCCTTCACCGGGGGCTCCAGGCGTCCTTCAGCCCTGTTCCAGCGTCCACAGCAGGGCGGAGCCGACAGAGTCGTAGTGCTTGTCGGTGACGCCATAGCGCACGTGGTTGCGGCCCAGCGTCTGGATCGTCGGCACCAGCTTCTCGGTCTGGTCGAGACCGTTGATGACGAACGCCAGCGCCTGCATCAGCTTCTTGCGCTGCTCGGCCATATTCGTTGAAGCGAACATCGGCCGCGTCGTTGCGTCGACGGCGAAAAGGCGATCGTAAAACAGGCCGGCCGCGGTGTCGGCGATCGGCACCACCATCGCCCATGTGGTCTTGACCAAATTCTTCTGCTCGGGGGACATCACTTTCCTCCGAAATCGTTAGTCCGTTGCGGGTCCCAATAGTTCAACGAGATCGCTGCGAAATGCGCCGCGCGCGATAACGAACGCGGCCTTCGATCTCGCCACGCGTCAGTCCCATGTCCGCGAGCCCCGATCGCTCAAGCCGCGCAACTGCGCCGCCGCGATCCGCTCACGGTGTTTTCGAACATGCGAAATCCATGCCGTCTGCGATTGGCAGTGGCAAAGTCAGCAGGACGTACGGGAGAGGCCGGAGCGGTGCGAGTTGCTGCGCGTGGGCGGAAGGACCTTTTTCCGCATCATTCCGGGGCACGCGCGACGCGCGTGAACTCGGAATCTCGAGCCAGTAGGAGGCTGAGCGCAGTCACCTGCAGCAGGCCGAACACGCCGATGGCCGCGGGCGAAACAAGCAACAGCGAGACGACCGCGACGAGCTTGGCGCGGATGGAAAGTTGGGCAAGCATCGTAATTTCCTTGTG
>CAVWTB010000006.1:0-9395 GCA_963757845.1 uncultured Alphaproteobacteria bacterium | reverse complement strand
AGCTGCAGCTTGCGGTCAACGCGGCGCGGGCGATCTGGAATTAGTCCTCGCTCGTCAACCACCGTCGGGCTCGATTAACTGCGCCATCGCGGTCGCGGTGTACCGTTGCCGGATATCTCCAGCGGCCGACGGGCTCGCTGTCGCGAAGCACGTGCTCCTAGGTAAGCGATGCGGATGATCGAATGGTCGGTCCAAAGACTCCCACCTACTTTAGCTGCAAATTCAACCTCGGCAGGACATTCAAAGAATACCTTCTCTTCGTATTAATGCGTAAGCCCCTCGAACTCGCGAAATCCGCGGATCGGGTGGGGCCCCTAGGGATACGAGGGGCACGCCCGCGGTTTCTGCGAAATCGCGAGAGACTAAGATTGGAAAGCCGAGTTGTTTTGTGAGAGCCTCGGGTCGAAAGGCAAGATTAACAGCCGGGCCAATCACAGTGAAATCGAGGCGGTCAGCTGAGCCGACGTTGCCATACATGGCTGTGCCGATGTGAAGTCCGATGCCAGCGCGCAGGTTGTAGCCAAGCTCGTGCGCGGACAGTCTTGTAGTGACCTCACGTGCCGCCGATAACGCGGCGCTGGCCACTGTGCGGTCTTGCGCGCTATCGGCGCCAAAAACCGCGAGCACGCCGTCGCCGATGAATTTGAGCACGTTGCCGCCGCGCGCACGCACGCTGATCATTAGTTCACGCCCGATACTTAGCGGACTTCATCACCAATATGTCCGGGTTTAGGTTTTCGGTACACACAGGTAGTCCTGATATAATTTTCGGAAAGGACAGAAGGTTCGGCAACCTGACAATGCCATCATAAGCAGACGTGGCCTTGACCCGCCCCGTCAATTGTCGAGGAAGCTCCTCAGCATCCTTGATCGGCTCGGATGCTTCAGCTTGCGCAGCGCCTTGGCCTCGATCTGGCGGATGCGCTCGCGGGTGACCGAGAACTGCTGGCC
Organism: uncultured Alphaproteobacteria bacterium; assembly: GCA_963757845.1. Lineage (GTDB taxonomy): Bacteria > Pseudomonadota > Alphaproteobacteria > Rhizobiales > Xanthobacteraceae > P52-10. Next base: position 8,444 of record CAVWTB010000006.1, on the reverse strand, counting down.
GACCTCTTCCAGAGTGTGGTCGGTGTTCATGCCGATGCCGAAGCGCATGCGCAGCACGCGCTCCTCGCGTGGCGTGAGCGAGGCCAGCACGCGGGTCGTGGTCTCGCGCAGGTTCGACTGGATCGCCGCATCGATCGGCAGGATCGCGTTCTTGTCCTCGATGAAATCGCCGAGGTGCGAATCCTCCTCGTCGCCGATCGGCGTCTCGAGCGAGAGCGGCTCCTTGGCGATCTTCAAGGACCTTGCGCACCTTCTCGAGCGGCATGCCGAGCTTCTCGGCGAGCTCCTCGGGGGTCGGCTCGCGGCCGATCTCGTTGAGCATCTGGCGCGAGGTGCGGACGATCTTGTTGATCGTCTCGATCATGTGCACCGGGATGCGGATGGTGCGCGCCTGATCGGCGATCGAGCGGGTGATCGCCTGCCGGATCCACCAGGTGGCATAGGTCGAGAACTTGTAGCCGCGGCGGTACTCGAACTTGTCGACCGCCTTCATCAGGCCGATGTTGCCTTCCTGGATCAGGTCGAGGAACTGCAGGCCGCGGTTGGTGTACTTCTTGGCGATGGAGATGACGAGGCGCAGGTTCGCCTCCACCATTTCCTTCTTCGCCTGGCGCGCCTCGCGCTCGCCCTTCTGCACCATCTGCACGATCTTGCGGAACTCGCCGATCTCGAGGCCGGTCTCGCCGGCGAGCTGATGGATCTGGCCGCGGATCTCCTTGACCTTGTCCTTGTCCCTTCGCGACCAGGTTCTTCCAGCCCTTGGCCGAGAGCTTGGAGACGCGGTTGAGCCAGCGCGGATCGAGCTCGGAGCCCTGGTAGTTCTTCAGGAAGTCTTCGCGGACGACGCCGTAGCTTTCCGACAGCCGCATCAGCCGGCCCTCGTAGCCGACCAGCCGCTTGTTGATGTCGTAAAGCTGCTCGACCAGCGCATCGATGCGGCCCTGGTTGAGCCGCAGCGACTTCACCTCGGCGATGATCTCTTCCTTGAGCTTCTTGTACTTGCGCTCCTGCGCCGGCGAGAGCGCGTCGCTCTTGAGCTGGAGCTGGATGTCCTGGTCCTGCAGGCGGCGCAGCCGCTTGAAGGTCGTCGGCGATCTTGTCGAAGCGTCTCGACCACCTTGGGCTTGAGCTCGGCCTCGATCGCGGCGAGCGACAGCGAATTCTCCATGTCGTCGTCGTCGAAGTCGCCTCGCCCGGCGGCGTCTCGCCGCCCTCACCCTCCTCGCCGTCGGCCGGGCGCGGCCGCGGGCCTGAACGCGCGGCCGCAGGCGGCGCGGCCGGCGCGACCGGCGGCGCGGCGGCGCACGGGGCTGCCCGCCGTTCGCGCCGTGGCGCCCTCGGCGCCGGGCGCGGGCGGCCATGCTGTTCTTGGCGTCGGGACCGGCGTAGGTCGCTTCAAGATCGATGATGTCGCGCAGGAACACCTTTCCGCCGTTCAGCTCGTCGCGCCAGATGATGACGGCCTGAAACGTCAGCGGGCTCTCGCACAGGCCCGCGATCATCGCCTCGCGGCCGGCCTCGATGCGCTTGGCGATCGCGATCTCGCCCTCGCGGGACAGAAGCTCCACCGAGCCCATCTCGCGCAGATACATCCGGACCGGATCGTCGGTGCGCTCGGCCGGCTCCTTGCCGGCCGTGGTGGGCGCCTTGGCGGCTTCGACGAGCTCGCCGTCGCTGTCGTCGTCGTCGTCGGCCTCGTCCTCGGCCTTGGTCTCCTCTTCCTCGCTTGTCCTCGTTGTCGACGACGTTGATGCCCATCTCGTTGAGCATCGCGTAGACGTCCTCGATCTGGTCGGAGGACACCTCCTCCGACGGCAGCACCGCGTTGAGCTGGTCGTGGGTGACGTAGCCTCGCTTCTTGGCGAGCTTGATCATCTTCTTGACCGCGGCATCCGACAGGTCGAGCAGCGGGCTGTCGCGGGGTCTCACCTTCCTTCTTCGGAACCTCTTCCTTCTGTGGCGTCGCGTTGGTCTTGCTTGCCATGAGTCTCTCCACAGCCCGCGCCGGGTCGCGATCCTGCCACGTAGTCGATAGCCTAAAGGGGGAGGCGAGAGCGAACTTTCGTACGATCATCTCGATCATGTGCCCGCCGACGGGTCCATAGCCAACCGCGTTTGAGCTGTGTGTACCGAAAACTTAAACCCGGACATATTGGTGATGAAGGCCGCCAAGGATTGGATGTGAATTTATTGATCCAACCCGCTGAACCAGGCGCGAGATCGGCGTAATCCTGGCCCGTCGTCCGACACCGATAGTGATGGCTGGCAGTCGGCGTCGTTTCAAATCGAACGGTGATGTTGCCCTTGGCGTATTTTGCCGAATTGGTGATCATCTCGTTGACAATAAAGCCGAGCGGGATAGCGAACACAGTCGGTATCTCACCCGGGAGGCGGGGTTGCGCTCTTGCGCGCTACCAACGTGCTGGAGAAGCTGAAGGTCCAATACGACGATCAGAAGGTCGGAGTGGAGATCTCGTAAGGCGATCAGCGCGCCGGCCGCCAGATTGCCGTCAACGCTGGCGAGGACGGCTCGGTCCTCGTCGGAAAGATCCTTGAGAAGGATCAGTATGGCTTCGGTTTCGACGCGCAGACGGGCGAGTACGTCAACATGATGTCCAAGGGCATCATCGAACCGACTAAGGTGGTGCGCGCAGCGCTGCAGGGCGCGGCATCGGTCGCCGGCCTGCTCATCACCACCGAGGCCATGGTCGCTGAACTGCCGCAGAAGAAGGGCCAAGCCATGCCAGGCGGGGGCGGCATGGTGGCATCGACTACCGATCGTCTTTGTTTAGCAAAAAAGGCGCGGCGTCAGTCGCGTCTTTTTCGTGATGCGCCGAGCGCCAAAGGAGTTCGCAATGCATACGCACCGGTTTGGACGAAAGCTCAAGCTACCTCTACGGTAGTTATCAAACATGGGATCCTGAGGATGATGTTGCAGGAGGAGCTTAAGGCGCAAGCTACCGCCGCAAACGCAGATGAGGACCTCGTTGCTCATGGCCGTGGTACCGCAGCGGCGCTGAACGACATCGAGACGCGACGCCGAAATGCAGTCCAGTGTATCTGAACGAATGACTGGTTTTGGCTGTGTGTATCGAAAACCTCATCCGCATTGATTAGTGGACGGAATCGCCTAACGTCAGGAAGCGACAGCTTTGCCGAACAGCGCGACCAACTCGTCTAGCCTACTTTCGACTTCAGCAAGTTCTTTCAAAGAGGACCATTGTTTGTCGATCATCCTCGCTGCGCAACGCGCACGGTACGCTTCAGCAGTAAGATGCAAATCAATCGCCAGCAAGGGCATGAAAGACTTAGCCGTCTTATTGTTGCACCCGGCGATCATTACATCGTGGCGAGCGGCGAGGCAGATCTCGCCTGCCGCATCACCCACATGCCCAAGGCCCTGTTCGCATGACCGCGCTCTGGTGGCAGACGGGCGTGATCTACCAGATCTACCCGCGCTCCTTTCAGGACACGAACGGCGACGGCATCGGCGACCTCAAGGGGATCGAGCGGCGGCTCGACTATCTGGCGAGCCTCGGCGTCGACGCGATCTGGATCTCGCCCATCTACCCCTCGCCGATGGCCGATTTCGGCTATGACGTCGCCGATTATTGCGACGTCGATTCGCGCTTCGGCACGCTCGCCGATTTCGACGATCTGCTTGCGCAAGCCCATGCGCGCGGGCTCAAGGTCCTGCTCGACTTCGTGCCCAACCACACCTCCGACCGGCATCCCTGGTTCGTCGAGAGCCGCTCCTCGCGCGACAATCCGAAACGGGACTGGTACATCTGGCGCGATCCCGCTCCCGATGGCGGGCCGCCCAACAACTGGATCAGCGATTTCGGCGGCTCGGCCTGGGAGTGGGACGAGGCCACCGGCCAATATTACTACCACGCCTTCCTGAAGGAGCAGGCGGACCTCAACTGGCGCAATCCGGCCGTGCAGGCGGCGATGTACGACGTGATGCGCTTCTGGTTCGACCGCGGCGTGGACGGCTTCCGCATCGACGTGCTGTGGCACATGGTCAAGGCGGCAGACTTCCCGGACAATCCGCCCAACCCCGCCTATCAGCCGGCGATGGGCGATATGCACCGCGTGCTCCAGCTCCATTCGACCGACCAGCCCGAGGTGCACGGGATCGCCGCCGACATGCGCGCCATCGCCGATAGTTATGGCGCCAAAGGACGGGGCGAACGCGTGCTGATCGGCGAGATCTACCTGCCGGTCGATCGGCTGATGCGCTACTACGGCCGGGAACGGGCAGAGGTGCACCTGCCCTTCAACTTCCAGCTCATCGATGCGCCGTGGGAGGCGCGCTCCCTCGCAACGCTGATCGCCGACTATGAGGCGGCGCTTCCGCCGGGCGGTTGGCCGAACTGGGTGCTCGGCAACCATGACCGGCCGCGCGTCGCCGCCAAGCGTGGGCAGGCCCAGGCCCGCGTCGCGGCGATGCTGCTGCTGACGCTCCGCGGCACGCCCACCCTCTACTACGGCGACGAGCTGGGCTTGAGCGACGTCGCGATCCCGCCTGCCCAGGTTCAGGACCCGCGCGAGCTGCGCGAGCCTGGGCTCGCCTTGGGCCGCGATCCGGTCCGCACGCCGATGCCGTGGGACGGGAGCGAGAATGCCGGCTTCACCACGGCCAGGCCGTGGCTGCCGCTCAATGCCGACTGGCCGACGCGCAACGTCGCGCGGATGGCGGAGGAGCCTCATTCAATCCTGACGCTCTATCGTCGGTTGCTGGCTGCCAGGCGCGCGCATCTGGCGCTGTCGATCGGCGACTTCGCGCTGCTGGACGCGGAGGGCGACGTGCTCGCCTATGAGCGCCGGCACGGCGCGGAGCGACTGATCGTGGCGCTCAATCTCGGGGGACGGTCGCAGCGCCTGGAGTTGCCGGACTGGGCGAGCGATTGCCGGCCGCTCTTGTCCACTGTCGCCGACGCGGCGCTGGCCGGAGACGGCGCCCTGCTGCTACGGGCGGACGAGGGCGTGATCCTTACGGCCGATTAACGAAAAGCAAGGAAGGACAATCGCTTGCGTATCGCCATGCTGGCGCCGATCTCCTGGCGCACCCCGCCGCGCCACTATGGTCCATGGGAGCTGGTGACGAGCCTGTTGACCGAGGCGCTGGTGGCGCGCGGCGTCGACGTCACCCTGTTCGCCACCAAGGACAGCCGGACGGCGGGCAAGCTGGCCGGCGTCTGCCCGGCGCCCTATTCCGAGGACCCCGCCATCGACGCCAAGGTGTGGGAGATGCTCCACGTCGCCCATGTCTTCGAGCGCGCGGGCGAGTTCGACCTCATTCACAACCAGGCCGATTTCGTGCCGCTCGCCTTCTCGCGGCTGGTGGAGACGCCGGTGGTGACGACGATCCACGGCTTCTCCTCGGAACGCATCCTGCCCGCCTTCAAGGCGTACGAGGATCGCGTCCACTATGTCGCGATCAGCGACGCCGACCGCCATTCGGACCTGCGCTATGCAGCGACGATCCACCACGGCATCCGGCTGGAGGACTTTCCCTTCGACCCGCACGGCAGCGAAGACCTGCTCTTCTTCGGCCGCATCCACCCGGACAAGGGGGCGGCCGAGGCGATTGCGGCGGCACGCCGAGCGGGCCGGCGGCTGGTCATGGCCGGCATCGTCCAGGATCAGGACTATCATAACGAGCAAGTCGCGCCCGCGCTCGACGAGCGTTCCGTGGTCTATCGCGGCCCGGTGGGCGGGGCGGCCCGCACGAAAGCCCTGGGTTCCGCGCGCGCGCTGCTCCACCTCATCAACTTCGACGAGCCGTTCGGACTATCGGTCGTGGAGGCGCTCGCCTGCGGCACGCCGGTCATCGCCTCCAACCGCGGATCGATGCCCGAGCTGATCGACCATGGCGTGACCGGCTTCCTGGTCGACAGCGTCGATGAAGCCGTGGATGCGATCGGCCGTATCGGCGAAATCGATCGCGCCGCCTGCCGGGCGGCGGTGTCCGCGCGCTTCACGGTAGACCGCATGGCCGATCGATATCTGGACCTGTACCGATCGCTCCTTGGCTGAGGACCTTCGTTTTCGTTGGCCTAAATCTCAGTTCCCTGATCTCTGAATAAAATTCCCTGTTCGCGCCAAAAATTTACGCCCTGGCTCCAGTGGGTACGCAGAATTTGGTGGCAAGCGATTTTGAAGTTGCTCGCCGACTGGGCGCAATATCCTGACGCTTACTGGCACGAACGCGAGAAAATTCCGGTTAGTTTCCCTGTCAGCAGGGAATGGCGGTCGGAGACGGGTGCGATCGGCGCTGGGTCGCCAGCCAACGACCAAGTTATTGATATTGAAATGTTATTCGTATTTTCGTGGAGTTGAAATTCGCGCGAATGTCCGCCGTTTTTGGCGCGTCGCTGGCGGTCCAACTGACGCTAGAGACTATGCGGCGGATTTTGTCGCCGAACTTCAGCGCGCGAATATCTCTCTCGCGGGCGATTTCGTGGTTGACTTTTTGGTGTCTTGAAACGCGATGCAGCATCGGAATCGAAAGCGATTGCACGCTGCAATTCACAGAAATAACGATACTTTTCAACGAAATCCGAGCAGCGCTCGCTGTTGGTCCAGTCGGCGGGCAGGTGTGCCGTCAGCCGCCTTCGTTTTTTTTCTTGGCATTGAGCTGTGGCGGTTGCCGGCCGTTGACAATAGCGGTGGTGATGTCAGGTGCGAGCCAGCGAAGGCGCAGCAGGATATAGATGTAAGCAGCCGTGACACGCTCTTCGCGGGCGATGTTGTGCACGGTGAGGCTCGTATCTTCGCTGAGGCGTGTCTGGATATCGTGGGCGCCGCGATACAATTCTCAGGAGGCCCATGTCACGGTGATCGACCAGCAATTTCATTTCGCGACCAACCCGCTTTAGCTCCGACTGGCGCGGTCAAGGTCAGGATGTGATCGGATAAATCGATCAGCTTGTGGCTCTGTATCGCACATCAATCGGCGTCGAGGCAAGCAATGCAGCAAGACGGCTCGTTGAGATATCATCGCAACGCTGTACGCGCAATATCGCTACCCGGTACGGCTAGACGGCGTCGAAGATCCACCCCCAACCATCGTCAATACCGCTGAAGGCATTGCGCCATAGCCGGCCATTCCCAATGGCGTGCAATTAACGAGGCCGTCCGCGCCTTCCAAGCATCAGAGAGCGACGCAGCGACTCGGGCGAACATTGCCCCTTGGGGTGGCTGTCAGGGCTGTGCCACAAGCGCCTCGGAAATCCCAGCCCAGTTTGCTCTCGCTAGCCAAGTCAGGCACGCAAAAAGTCCTCCGTACTTCCGTTTTGACTTCCCGAAAAACGCCATTGCGCTGGGAAGTCCAACCGCCTTAATGAGTTTAAGCCGAATTGGCCACGCTCACGCACAACGAAGGATTCCAGCGATGACTGCAGCGCCGAAAATCAAGACCACCGTCGTTGGGTCATATCCAGTGCCGGATTGGTTGCTTGCGTTGCCGTCTGAGCAGGCTCTAGTCGACGCAACGCGCGTTGTCATCCACACCCAGGAGCAAGCTGGTATCGATCTCGTGTGCGATGGTGAGTTCTCTCGCTTCGATGTGAACCATCCTGAAACCAACGGTATGATCGAATATTTCGTGCGACCCATGGCGGGGATGCGCACTGCCATCACGTTCGATGAGCTTGTCATGTACCGCTCTCAACGGGGCATGGGATTTCGGACACGGCCGCCGGCGGTCGTGGAGGGCGCGGTCGGAGCCGGCACGCTCGATTTGCCGCACGCTTGCGCGCGCGGCCGGCGGCTACTTCGCGACCGTTTAAATTCACGCTGACTGGGCCGCACATGCTGGCAAAGAGCGTCATCGACAAGCACTATCAAAGCTTGCCCGATCTCGCGATGGCAATTGGCGATGCACTCGCGGAGCAGGTCCGGAACCTGGACGCGGACGTCGTGCAAATCGACGAAGCCAATTTGCCAGGCAGCCCTGACGAATGGCAGTGGGCTGCAGCTGCGATCAATCGGGTTCTTGAGGCAGTCAAGACGACACCCGCTGTGCATCTCTGCTTTGGCAATTACGGAGGGCAATCGATTCAGAAGGGAAGGTGGGACAACCTCATCCACTATCTCAACGCCCTTCACGTCGATCACGTTGTCATGGAAACCGCCCACCGGCCGCCGGAAGAACTTGCCGCCTTCCGGCACCTGCGGCCGGAGATTGGCTTCGGACTTGGCGTTATTGACATCAAGTCGACTGTGATTAAGTCCGCCGATACGATTGCGCGTAGCATCGAACGCGCCGAGAGGCTGCTAGGCCAGAACCGCATTCGCTATATCCACCCCGACTGCGGGTTCTGGATGCTCAAACGCAACATCGCCGACGGCAAAATTCGCGCCCTAGTCGAGGGACGCAATCACTATGAAGGGCGCACAAGTGCTGCCGTGGCATGAGAACATCAATCCATGGCCAG
>CAVWTB010000005.1:0-123692 GCA_963757845.1 uncultured Alphaproteobacteria bacterium | reverse complement strand
CACCCCGCCGCTACGTGTCGTGGGAGCCCCTGCGCAGGATCATGAACTCGGCCACCCCGGCAGCCTTCAGGATCGGGCGGACGACGGCTGGGACCATCGTGGCGGTGGTGTCGGTGACGATGCGAGGATCCATCAGGTCACGATCGCGCCTCGCGTCTCCACCTCGCAGCCGCCGGCCGCCAGAACGTTGCGGACCCAGTCGCCGAGCGCGCCGTACGTCAATGCGATCACGAAGTCGTCGTCCGAACGGAAGAGGTTCACGGGCGTTCGATAGCGTCGCCCCGTCCGGCGCCCCGTGTGGATCACGATGGCGAACCCGGGCAGCCGCCCGGCGAGCGGGCCCGCAACGTGGTTGGTCACGCGGCGGTTGAAACGGCCGAGCCAGGCGGGGAGGGGCATCGTTGTCGAACGGTAGCGCCTGTCCCGCGTTCGCTCAGCCGCCGATGCGATCGTTCGCGGGATCCCACAGCGGACGCGTCACGACGGTCGCCGGGACGAGCCGGTCGAAGACCCGCACCGTGAGCCCCGTCCCCGGCTCCGCCAGCTCCGGGGACAGGTACGCGAGCGCGATCGACTTCCCGACCGCGTAGCCGATGCCTCCGCTCGTCACGCGCGAGACGACCTCCTCGCCGAGGAGCACGGGTTCGACACCGAGCACCATCGCGTGAGGATCCTCCAACACGAGGCACGCCAGACGTCGCCTCACGCCCTCCGCTCGCATCCGCTCGACCGCGGTTCGGCCCAGGAAGTCGCGATCACCGTCGAGCCGAACGGCGAACCCCAGGCCAGCCTCCATCGGCGAGTCCTCGGGCGTGATGTCGGAGCCCCAGGCGAGGTAGCCCTTCTCGAGCCGGAGCGTGTCGATCGCCCGGTAACCGGCCGGAGCGATCCCGAACGGCTCCCCGGCGGCGAGCAGGAGGTCGAACAGCCCCGCTCCGAACTCCGTCGGTGCGTACAGCTCCCACCCGAGCTCGCCAACGTACGTCACGCGGAGGGCCATCACCGGCGCGTTCCCGACCGTGATCCATCGCATGGTCAGGTAGGGGAACGCGGCACCGGAAAGGTCGTCCGCGGTCACCGACGACAGGACGTCGCGTGACGTCGGACCCCACAGCCCGAACACGTCCACGCGCTCGTGACATCGCGGATCTCGACGCGGTCCTCGTCGCGCCGGTGCTGTTCGAGCCAGGCGCGGTCGTGGGTCCCGAACGCGGTCCCGGTCACGAGGATGTACCGGTCGGCGGCAAGGCGGGTGGCGGTCAGGTCGCACGCGATCCCTCCTCGCGCGTTGAGCAGCTGGGTGTAGGTCATGCTGCCCACCGCTCGATCCACGTCGTTCGCGCAGAGCCGCCCGAGGAACGCGGCGGCGTTCGGCCCCGCGACCTCGATCTTCGCGAAGCTCGACTCGTCGAACAAGGCCACCCGCTCCCGGCACGCGAGGTGCTCGGCCACGATCGCCGTGGACCACACCTGGCCCGCCCAGCCGAACGGCCGGCGGTCCTCGTACGACGGGTCCTCGTTGGAGGCGAACCAGTTGACGCGCTCCCAGCCCGACTTCTCCCCGAAGGCGGCGCCGAGCTGCCGGAGATGTGCGTAGGTGGGCGCGGTCTTGAGGGGACGTCCGGCTTCTCGCTCCTGACCCGGGTAGTGGATGTCGTAGTTGGTGGCGTAGATCTCGGTCGCACGTTCCGTAGCGTGCTCGCGCGAGCGGAACTGCGGTCCGAATCGACGGATATCCATCTTCCAGAGGTCCCAAGCTGGCTCGCCGTCCACGATCCACTCGGCCATCACCTTGCCGATGCCGCCGGCCCCCGCGATCCCGTGAGCGCCGAACCCGGCGGCGACGTAGAACCCCGTTACCTCGGTCTCGCCCAGGAGGAACTCGCCGTCCGGAGAGAACGCCTCCGGTCCGTTGATCGCCTTCGCGATCCCAGCTTGGGCGAGGGCGGGGACCACCTGTTGTGCAGAGTCGGCGATCGGGGAGAAGCGGTCCCAATCCTCGGGAAGGAGGGTGTGGTTGAATCCGGCCGGCGGGCCTTCCCGGATCCGCCAGGGCGCGGGATCCGTTCGTACCCGCCCATCACCAGCCCACCGCCGGCCTCACCGCGGAAGTAGACGAGACGATCGGGGTCGCGCATCGTCGGCAGACCTGGCGAGACCCCTTCGATCGGCTCCGTCAACACGTACATGTGCTCGAAGGGCACGACCGGGACCTCGACGCCTGCGAGGTGCCCGAGCTGCGTGGCATAGATCCCTCCGGCGTTCACCACGACGTCTGCAGCGATCGAGCCGTGCTCTTCGGTGACGACCGCTCGGACGCGTCCATCCTCGACCGTCACACCTGAGACGCGCGTGTGCGGTCGAACCGTGATCCCTCGTTGCCGTGCGCCCTCAGCGAGTGCGAGCGTGAGATTGCTCGGGTCGAGGTGTCCGTCCGTCGGGAGCCACGCCGCGCCGAGCACGCCGGTCGGATCGAAGAGCGGCCACATCGCGAGCGCTCGCTCGGTCGACACGATCTCCAGCGGCAGACCGAACGTCTGTCCGCTGCCGGCGAGCCGCTCCAGCTCCTGCATCCGCTCCGGCGAAGACGCGAGGCGGAGCGATCCCACTTCGCGCCAGCCGACGTCGACGCCCGTCTCCTGCGTGAGTCGCCGGTACAGGTCGGTCGAGTACATCATCATCCTCGTCAACGTCACGCTCGACCGAAGGGCTCCCACCAGCCCTGCCGAGTGGAACGTGGAGCCGCTCGTGAGCTCGCTCCGTTCCACGAGGAGGACATCCGTCCACCCGCGCTCGGCCAGGTGGTACGCGATCGATGCGCCGCCGACGCCGCCCCCGATCACGACCGCGCGGAACGATTCCATGACCTAGGCGGGTGTCGCTGCCGCCTCGAGGTGATCCTCCATCGGGAGCGCAGCCGCGTTCCCGAGGAGCCGTGCGAAATGGGTCTCGGCGTAGGCCGCGAAGTCCACGTCCAGCGTCGAGAGCGCCTGTTGCACCACGCCCCACATCGCCTCGCGGAAGTCCGACATCAGCCGCATCAGCGCGAGCCTGGCCCGATGCCGGTCGCGGACTTCGTCGAACATGTATCGCAGGAGGGACCCCTGTGCCGCATCGTCAAGGCCGTTGTTCACCGACAGGTTGCCGAGGTCGAAGAACGGGTCGCCCATGCCTGCGTATTCATAGTCCACGATCCACACGTGGTCGCCCTCCCGCAGGAAGTTCGCGTTCAACAGATCGTTGTGGCACGTCGTGAGGGGAGAGGGCGCTCGGAGGAACGCGGCCTCGATCCGCTCGGCCAGCACATGCGCCTCGTCGTAGGCAGGCGGGATGGTCACGCCGCGAGACGCGGCGGTATCGCGATACCCCTCCACGATGCGGAACACGGGGAACGATGAAGGGATCGGCGGACAGGCGTGGAGCTTCCGGAGCGACCGGGTGACGAGACCGAGGACCTCGTCAAGCCGGAGGTCCTCCTGAGGGATGTGGGCGCCGTTCACGAACCGCGCGACGAAGCAGCCGGTATCGGGCAGGAACGCCACGACGGGTGGCCCGACGCCCGCCTCGGCGGCGAGCGTCGCCGCTCGATACTCGTTGGCCCGGTCGATCCCCAGGAGCTCGGTATCCTTGCCCGGAACCCTCAGCACGTACCGCTCGCCGTGCTGCGTGACGACGTAGTTCCGGTTCGTGATCCCGCCTTCGAGCGGCTCGACCTCGAGATCGGCCGTCTCCCAACCCGGGACGGCACGGACGATGGCCCACAGGGCGTCGTCGCTCACGCGGCCCTCACCCGCGCTCGAAGTAGCGGACGAGCTCCCAGTCCGTCACGGCCTGGTTGTCGAAGATGATCTGCTCCTGCTCGGCGGTGTTCAGCAGGTGCTCGAACACGAAGTCGCCGAAGGCCTCACGCGCGACCGTCGACGCTCGGAAGACATCGATCGCCTCGTGGAGCGACGTGGGCACGCGGGGGACGTCCTTCGCCTCGTACGCGTTGCCCTCGAACATGTCGGGTGGCTCGACCTTGTTCTCGATGCCCCACAGGCCGCTCGCGATGGTGGCCGCGAAGGCGAGGTAGGGGTTGGCGTCGCCGCCGGGCAGTCGGCACTCGACCCGGAACCCGCGGTGCTCACCCACCGTGCGGAACCCGCACGTCCGGTTGTCGCGGCTCCACACGATGGCGGTCGGCGCCCACGAGCCCAGCTGGTATCGCTTGTACGAGTTCACGAACGGCGCGTACATCCACGACATCTCACGTGCCGTCGTCATGAGGCCGCCCAGGTACCAGCGGAAGGTCTCTGAGAGGTGCTGCGGGGCGTCCTTCTCCCACATCAGCGACTCTTTGCCGTCCGCGCTCCAGACGCTGGAGTGCAGGTGGCACGAGGAACCGGCCTCCGCCATCGTCCATTTCGCCATGAACGTCGCGGCCACGCCGTTCAGCTCGGCGATCTCCTTCACGCCGTGCTTGTAGAGGGAGTGGTGGTCGGCGTTGGAGAGCGCATCCGAGTAGGTGATGTTGATCTCGTGTTGCCCCTTGCCGAACTCGCCCTTGGAGAACTCCACCGGGATCCCGGCGCCCCGCATCCCGTTGCGGATCTGGCGGATCACCCACTCGTCGCGGGTGGTCTGGAGCATGTGGTAGTCCATGATGTACGGCGAGCTCGGGCGAGGATCGCGGTAGCCGCGCTCGGCCAGCTCCCGGTACGAGTCCTGGAACAGGTAGAACTCGAGCTCGGACCCGGTCTTGACGACGTAGCCGGCATCCGCCGCCCGCTGGATCTGCCGTTTCAGGATCTGCCGCGGCGAGACCTCGACCGGCTTCGACGCGTCCTCCTCCTGGGTGATGTCGCAGATCACCATGGCGGTCTTCTCGAGCCACGGGCACAGGCGGAGCGTGGTCAGATCCGGGATCATCCGGAAGTCGCCGTAGCCCGTCTCCCAGCTGGCGTAGTCGTAGCCGGGCAGCGGTTCCATCTCCATGTCGATCGCCAAGAGGTAGAGGCAGGCGTGAAGGCCTTCCTCGCCCAGGATGTCCTCCACGAAGAAGTCGGGCAGGACGCGCTTGCCCATGAACCGACCCTGCAGATCGGTGAACATGCAGAGCACGGTGTCGATCTCGCCGTGCTCCGCGAGCTCCTTCAACCCCTGGACATCGAGCAATCCCTGCGTGTGCATCGCCCATCCTCCCAGGGACACGTGCGGCGGGCCGCGTTCGCGGCCCGCCGCACGACGCCCATCCTCGAGTCGATCAGGTCGTGGTGGTTTCCGATTCGCCGATGACGCGCAGCGCTTCGTCGAACTCGATCGTCCGTACGGGTCCCGTGAACGTCTTCTTCGCGCTCGCGTACCACCAGATGGTGATCGCGATGGCGATGATGCCGAGGATGATCGGGGCGTAGTTGATGAGCCAGACGTCGAAGGCGTCATTGCCCGGGATCGCGAAGGTTCCCGTCGGCATCGCGAAGTAGAAGACCGAGATCACGACCCACACGACCGCGATGGTGTTCACCCATCTGTACTTCTTGCCCAAGGTCCATGTCCCCGGCTTGAAGGAGTCACCGGCTCGGAGCCGCAGGTACACCGGGATCACGTACGCGATGTAGAGGCCGACGGTCCCGATCGAGACGACCGCGAAGAAGGCAGTTGGGACCCCAACCCCCAGAGGGTCGAACAATGCGGGGATGCTGACGGCCAGGGCCAACACGCAGCTCCAGATGACGGCGTTCCGGGGGACGTGGTTCTTGTCCACCTTGCTCAACATCTTGTGGGCCGGCACGGCGCGGTCACGTGAGAACGCGAAGAGCGTGCGCGAACAGCTCGTGATGCACGCCATCCCGCAGAACAGCTGCCCGATCACCGAGATGAGGATGATCAACTCCGCGAAGACCTGATCACCCGGCATCGCGCTCAGGAACAGCGTGGGTGAGAATCCGTACACCGCGTTGATGGCCTCGACGTCGGTCGCCGCGAAGTTGAAGGCCAACAGCAGGAACCAGCCGATGACAGCCGAGTAGGCGACGGACTGCCAGATGCCGCGGGCAGCCGACATCTCCGCGCCGCGGGTCTCCTCCGAGACGTGCGCGGAGGCGTCGTAGCCCGTGATCGTGTACATGATCACGTACATCAGACCGAGGGGCAGCACGAGGATCCAGTACGCGCCGTCGCTGAAGCCGTTGAGACTGAGTCGCTCCGTGAAGGCGAAACTCACACTCTGGTGCTGATCGGGGATGAAGATCAGGATCAGGATGACGACAGCGACGCCGAACACGTGCCACCAGACGGAGATGCCGCTGAGCAGCGCGACCAGATGTGAGGAGAAGATGTTGATCGCCGCCAGGATGACCAGGAACACGAAGAACAAGGCGAATTGCTCATGCACGAGGTTCACGTTCGCGTCGTCGATCACGAAGCTCATGAACCCAAGATCGAGCTCCCAAACGCTGAAGAGCGTCGCGGCGAACAGCGCGGCGCCGTAGGTGACCGAGCCCACGATCGCGATGAGGCCGAGTACGTTGAACCATCCCGTGTACCAGGCCCAGCCCGGCCCCCCCATCTTCGCGGCCCACCAGTAGGGACCGCCTGCGGTCGGGAACGCCGACGCCAGCTCAGACATCGAGAAGGCGACGGTGAGGATGATGAGCGAGACGATGGGCCACCCCAAGCCCATCACGATGGGGCCACCGTTGGCCCAACCGAGCGCGTAGTTCGTGAAGCACCCCGACAAGACGGAGATGATCGAGAAGCTGATCGCGAAGTTCTGGAAGCCGCTCCAGCTGCGCCCGAGCTCCTGCTTGTAACCCAGTTCGGCGAGCTTGCGTTCGTCGGCGTCCTGGATCGGTGGCTGACCTGCCATACGTTCCCCTCCCTCCCGCGAGCGGGGACACACTAGGTCTGCGTCCCGTCGCGGTCAAGCTGGAGATCCGGCCGCGAACCCGTGCGGCGCAGCGATGCCACGCACGACGCAGGAGGCTCGGACTAGACTCGCCGGGCACCGTCCGGCGAAGGGGAGGGGTGCATCAACGTTCTCGCGATCGACCAGGGGACCTCGTCCACCAAGGCGCTCGTCGCGGGGCCGGACGGAGAGGTTCTCGGCCAGGGCAACTCGCCGGTCAACCCCATCGCCATCGGCGATGACGCGGTCGAACAGGACCCTCAGGAACTCCTGGACTCGATCCTCGCGGCCGGCCGACAGGCCTTGGCTGCCGCAGCTGCTCCTGTGGAGGCGATCGGGATCGCGAACCAGGGCGAGACCGTCCTGATCTGGAACCGCGCAACAGGGCGCCCCGCCGGGCCGGCACTCAGCTGGCAGGATCGGCGCGCGGTGGAGGTGACCCGGGAGCTCGAACGGGACTCGGACCGGCTGGTGGAGCTGACGGGCCTGCCCCTCGATCCGTACTTCGCGGCGCCGAAGATGGCGTGGTTGCGGCGCCGGGCCGGCGGGGACCTCGGCGACGGTGATGTGGTCACCACGGTGGACGCCTGGCTGAATCACCAGCTCACCGGGGCGTTCGTGACCGACGCGGCCACGGCGTCGCGGACCATGCTGCTGGACCTCGAGACGGCGGGATGGTCCGAGGAAGCGTGTGCGCTCTTCGGTCTCGATCCGGACGCACAGCCTCAGGTGGTCGACTGCGCCGCGCCGGTCGGCGAGACGGATTCGTTCGGCGGGTCGCTCCCGGTGACCGGGCTCGTGGTCGACCAGCAGGGAGCGCTGTTCGCGGAGTCCTGCTTCGAGCCCGGTGAGGCGAAATGCACCTACGGCACGGGGGCGTTCATCCTGACGACGGCGGGTGATGAGGTCCCCGAGGTCGGGCTCCAAGCTCGCCGTGTGTGTGGCGTGGCGGCTGAGCGGGCGGACCACCTATTGCCTGGACGGTCAGGTCTACACGGCGGGGTCCGTCGTCACCTGGCTCGAGAAGCTCGGCCTGACACGCACGCCTCGGACCTCGACGGCGCCGGAGATCCGGGCGCCGCGGCGGGGTCGTGTTCGTGCCGGCGCTCGCGGGCCTCGCGGCGCCCTACTGGGGGCCGGAGGCCCGCGGCGCCTGGCTGGGGTTGTCGCTCGCGAGCGACCGCCACGACCTCGTCGGCGCGGTCACGTGGGGATCGCCGCACAGGTCGCCTCGCTCGCTCGAGCGGTCGGCAACGACCTGGGCACACCGCTCCAGCGCCTGCGCGTCGACGGAGGACTGACGCGGTCGAACGCGCTCATGCAGGCGCAGGCCGACCTCCTGCAGGCGCCGGTCGAGTGCTATCCGTCGCCGGATGCCACCGCCCTCGGGGCGGGGGCGTTCGCACGTCTGGGCGCGGGCGGCCTCCGCGCCCGCGGAGGCCGTCGGCGCGTGGACCCCGACCGCGGTGTTCGAGCCGCGCATGTCGGCCGATGAGGCCGACGCGCGACTCGAACGTTGGAGCCGGGCCGCGACCGTGCTTGCCGATCTCAAGGCCTCTCTCGGGGTCGATCTCGGGGAGGAACGGGTAGGGCAGCGTCCCGAACGTGACGTGGTGATCGTCGGTGCTGGGGTCGTCGGCACCGCGATCGCGTGCGAACTCTCCCGGTTCCGGCTTCGCGTCACCCTCCTGGAGGCCGGCCCCGACGTCGGGGCGGGCACCAGCAAGGCGAACACCGGCCTGCTCCACACGGGGTTCGATGCCGAACCCGGACGCTAGCGTGCCCGGCTCGTAGCCGGCGCCGCTGGCGCGGAAAGCTTCAGCGACGGACAGGCCCGATCGATAGCTCTCGCCCAGGATCGTCCCGCGCGCCGTCGGTGCGACCGTCTCCACGGAACGCCAGATCTGCCCACCAGGCGCGGGCTGGTCGTCCACCACCAGAACGTCCAGTCCGAAGCGCCGCGCCGCGACCGCGGCCGCCATGCCGGCCGGACCGGCGCCGACGATGAGAACATCCACCTGTTTCATGCGGAAAGGCTCCGCTTGCCGCGCTGCCGCTCGACCCGCATGCCGTCGCGCACCTGGGTGAGGCAGGTCTGCACCGATGCTTCGCCGTCCACCTGCGCCAGGCACTCAAAACACACGCCCATCATGCAATAGGGCGCGCGGGGGCTTTGCGTGACCGGCGTCATGCGCGACCAGAGCGGCGACTGCCGCAGCAGGACTGCCGCGACGCTCTCGCCCGCCTCGGCGGTAACGGGCGCGCCGTCGATATAGATCGTCACGGCCTGCGCGGCCCCTTCATGCAGCTTTCGGAACATCAAAACGCCTTTGGTGGAAAACATCGAGGGAGGCCGGCAGCGTGCCGGTCGCGATCGCTTGCGCAACAGTCGTCGCGTGCACGGCGGCAAGCGTCACGCCGGAATGGCATAGCGCCACGAACGCGCCAGGGTGAGCCTCGGACTGCGCGTAGATCGGATAGCTGTCCGGCGTCATGATGCGCAGGCCGGCCCAGTGGCGCACGAGGGTCGCGCTCGCGAGCGCCGGCACGATACGGATCACCTTGTTACTCAACGTCCGGGCCGCCGCGCTGGTGGTCGACGTGTCGAAGCCGACTTCTTCCTGCGTGGCGCCGACCATCACGGTGCCGTCGCGGGTCTGCCGCAAACCGCTGGAAGGCAGCGGCAGCGACGGGGCGAAACGTTCGGTGACGAGGATCTGGCCGCGTTGCGGCCGGAGCGGAATCTCGAGCCCGACTTGCTGCGCGAGCGCCAGCGGAGCCGAGGCCTGCAGCGATCACCACGCGCGGCGCGGCAGCTCGTTCGTCGCCGAACACGACCGTAAACCCTTCGCTGCCGGGCATGATGCTGCGCACCTGCGCGCGGCCGCGAAGCGTGCCGCCGAGACGCTGGATGCCGGCCAGCAGCGCGGCAAGGAGCTTCAGCGGATTGGCGTGCCCGTCGCGGCGGCCAAAGCTTGCGCCGCTGACGTCCTTACCCAGCCGCACCGCAGGCAGCAGTTTTGTCAGAGCCGCGCGGTCGAGCATCTCCCAATCGGCTTCCGCGTCGCCAAGCTGATTGTGCAGCCGTTGCAGATGCAGCCTGCGATTTTCGAATTCGCTCTCGCCGAGGCAGAAGGTCAGGCCGCCATTGCGCTCGTATTCGAGATCAGCCCCCGCCAGCTCCGCAAGCTCCCTGTTGAACTCCGGCCAGAGCTCGGTGCTTGCGCGCGTCCACATCTGGTAGGCCGGCAGGTTGATGCCCTTGCCCTGCAGCCAGACGAGACCGAAATTGGCGCGCGCGGCGCGAAAGTCGCTGTCGTCGCCATCGAGCACCAGCACGCGCAGCTTCCGGCGCGCCAGCCCGTAGGCGATCGCGGCTCCCACGGTGCCGGCGCCGATGACGATAACGTCGCTTTGCATGCAAATTCCTCTTGCAGAAACCGAGGGTACGAAGACATCCTCCATTTCGTCAAAGTCGAATTTTTCCCTGGTCTATTCCTCAGGGTTATGGATGCCGCAACAGATCAATCTTCGGCAGGTCGAGGCGTTCAAGGCGGTGATCGAGACCGGCACGGTCAGCCGCGCGGCCGCGATCCTGAATGTCTCGCAACCCGCCGTGAGCAAGCTGATCGCGCATCTCGAGGACGATACCGGTCTGAAACTGTTCGATCGGTTGAAAGGACGTCTGGCGCCGACCGAGCGCGGCATGCGGCTTTATGAAGAGATCGATCGCATCTTCGACGGCATCCGCCAGGTGGAGAATGCCATCGACACCATCCGCCGCGAACAGGAGGGCCAGCTTCTCGTCGGCGTCATGCCCGCGCTCTCGGGCCCGTTCATCCAGCAAGCGACGATGGGTTTTCTCAAAGGTCGCCCGGGCGTGTTTTGCTCGGTGCAGTCGCGCAGCTCACAGTGGATCGTCGATTGGCTCGTCACCCGCAAGATCGACGTGGGACTGGTCAGCTCGCGCATCGACAATCCCTACATCGTGACCGAGCCTTTGCTGGAGCATCCGCTGGTCTGCATCATGGCGCGGGATCATCGGCTGGCGCGCAAGCGTGTGATCAAGCCGAAGGATCTCGACCACGAGCCCTTCATTTCGTTCGATCCCGAGAGCTACACGGGCCAGCGCATCGCCCCGGTGTTCCAGACGCACAACGTTCACGCCAACATCGTGCTGGTCGCCAATGTCGCGCCGACGCTGTGCGAATTCGTCAGCGCCGGCCTCGGCGTTTCGCTGGTTCACCCGCTGATGGTCAGCGGCATGCAGGGCCGGCTTGCCGTCCGGCGTTTCGAGCCGGCGGTGCAGCTCGATTTCCAGCTTTGCCGCATCCGCGACAGCCGCAACGCCTCCCTCGTCGACGCCTTCGTGCAGGAGACGCGCGCCACCGCCAAGCGCATCTCCCGCGATCTGCTCAGCGCGGGGTGAGAACCGGCGGCGGTTTTCAGGACTCGGCCGCGAACCTCATGCGCGCGAGCTTGCTCATGAGGTCAGCCGCGTTGCCCTCCCTCAGCTTCGCGCACGGCAGCCAGGAACTCCGTCTGCTGCTCCGTGCTGGCGACGTTGCGGCTTGCCGTCAGGAACTTCTCCTCGAGCTCCTGCCATGACAGCGGCTGCGTCGCCTCGCCGCGCGGCGCCGTTACCTCGGACTCGTAGCGGTGGCCGGCATGAACAACGACGAGACGCGCCAGAGTCTCGGCCGGGAAGCGCTCATTCGAGAGATGGATCGAGATGCAAGGTCACCTTGCGCGCGAATTGCGTGACATCGTCGCGATGCAGTGCATCGTCGGTCAACGGCAACAGCGCGGACGGTCCGACGATCGCGGCCAGTCCGAGGCAGTAAGGAATGCTGAACTGCACATCGACCAGGTTGGCGGGCTCCACGCGATTGGAGATCTGCAGCGCACCGTCATAGACATGCACCTCGACCGCTTCGATCTGCCGATGGTCGAGTCCGTGCCGGTCGATCAGCGTCAACAGCGCGTCGACGGGCGCGTGGACGTGGCGGCAGCAGGAGTAGAGCTTGAAGTACGTCTTGCAGATATGCCGCTCGTTGCCGACCCGCTCGATCAGCTGCGCGCTCGCATAATGCGGGGCATGATCGAGGATGTCGCGCGGGCCTATAATGCCCGCCTCCGCAAGCCGGACGGCGACGATGCCGCCGGCCGTTGACCAGGGGATGCCTTCCTTGACGTCGTTGCCTTCAGGGACCGGATAGCGAGGCCCCCCGCCGGTGGACAAGAGATTCGGCGCCGTCATGCCGGCGACCGCAAACGCGTGCGCGAGCCGGTCGGGCGGCGTCCTGCGCAGCAAACCCGCCGCCGCCACCACGCCATGGCATGACCACATCCCACTACGCGCGTAAAAGCCGCGCGAGGCCCCCACGCTGACGCCGACCTCATAGCCGACGACGATCGCCTGTATGAGATCATTGAACGAGGCGCCTGTTTCCGAGACCAACGAAAACACCGTCGGGATGACGGCAGCGCCGGGATGCCCGCGCGCGAGGCGATTGCCATCGTCGAGGTCCAGCGCCGACGCGGCGGCGCTGTTGCTCCAGGCCGCGCCGATAACGCTGGTCGTCAATCCACTGAACCAAACCGGCGAGCCACCCGCGCCGAAGCTGACGGCAGCGACGCGACGGGTCGCCAGCGCGCTTGGCGCATTGAAGCCCGCAGCCGCGGCGCCGAGCAGATCGAGGACGCAGCGGATCGCTGCCTCGCGCTCTTCATCGGACGGGCAGCGATCGCGCGCAGCATGGACATAGTCGGCCAAGGCGCTAACGGCAAACATTGCGTCGTCTTCGCCTCCCTGGCCGCTGCATTGCCGATGAAGGCCCGCCGATGTCAGCGCGGCGCGATCGTCGTCGCTTCGGTGATCGGCGGGGCGAGATTCATTGCGCCCTTCAGGGCGTAGCCAAAGTCGACACGGCTGCTGTGCGCCCACACCTGCAGCAACTCGAACAGCGGGACGGCGCAGACGTCCTCCTTGATCTTGCGCTGCGCCTCGATCCAGAAGGCGAGCTGCTTGTAGGCATTGCCTTCGGCGCGCGCCGCCTCGATTTCGGCGTCGGCCACCGCGCAGTGGGAAAAATTCGTCACGGCGGTCGGTTTTCCGATCGTGGCTGCCGAGTGATAGAATTCGCTGAGATACGTATCGGCGATCGGGAAACGGGCGGCGCCATAGAGCACCAGGGCGCTGGCGTCCTTGCGAATCTGGCTGTGGTAGGTCGGGTGGTCGACCACGTTCAAGTCGAGCTTGATGCCGACCTTGGCGAGCTGGGACTGGATGATTTCCATGATCGGCAGCATCGCCGAGATGTTCGACGCCGTGACCTTGAGCGTGATGCCGTTCGGATGGCCGGCCTCAGCGAGGAGCGCCTTCGCCTTGGCCGGATCGAAACGATAGCCGCCCATCGAGCAGTCCTCGCCAAGATAGCCGGGCGGCACGACCGAGCAGCCTTTCGGTCCGACGTCCTTGCCCACATAGCGCACGAGATCGTCGACGTTGATTGCGTGCGCGATCGCCTGGCGCACCCGGATATCGTCGAGCGGCGCGACGGTGCGGTTGATGTGCAGCGTGCGAAATTCGCCGGGGCGGAAAATGTCGACCGTGCATGTTGCCGCGCTTGCGCGCGGCATCGACCCAGCGCTGCTCGCGCTTGGCGTACATGACATCGAGCTCGCCTGACGTGAACGCGAGCTCGCGGGCGCTGTCGGACGGAATCAGGCGATACATGATCGTCTCGATCTTCGGCCGGCCGCGAAAGTAGCCCTCGTGCGCGACGAGCTTCACATACTGCTGCGTCACGTTCTCGGCGAAGGCGAAGGGACCGGTGCCGACCGGATTGGTGCCGAACTTGTCGCCGAGCTCCTCGGCCGCCGTTTTGCTGACGATGTTGCCGCCGTGATAGTTCGAGACCCGGCCGAGGAAATTCGGATCGGAATATTTCAGGACAATGCGGACCGTATGGTCATCGACCTTGGTGATGCTGCCGATCCCGGCAAAGTCGGCTGCGAAGGACGAACGCTTCGGATCGGCCGAACGCGTCAGTGAATAGACGACGTCATCAGCGCTCAGCTCGCCGCGATTGCCGTGAAACTTGACGCCCTTGCGCAGGACAAACGTCCAGGTCTTGCTATCGGGCGAGCTCTCCCAGCGTTCGGCGAGATCGGGCTCGATGTCCTTCGGGTCGGCGCTGCCGGGTGGAAAGCGGACGAGCCCGTTGTACATCCAGCCGACCAGGGCTTTGTCCGTGGTGGCGGTGGCGCGATGCGCATCCAGCGTCGAGATGTCGGAGCCGCCGGCGCTGATCTGGAGTACCTTGCCCTCTGCTCCGGCGTTTCCGCAGCCGGCCGCGAACAAGATCGTTGCGAGAGCCAAAGCGGCCAGTGGTGAACCTTGCTTCATCGTTCTCAAGTCCCCCGTCAGGCCAAACAGGCTGAAAGGGAGCGGAACGGTTGTCAAAGTCCAAAAACGAGGGGGATTATTCCGGAGGGTTATGGACTGAGCCCTCACAACAGGGCTCTGCCGCGCAACCATGCAGCCGCGCGCACGAAAGCGGCGGCCGGGCCCGATCCTCGGCGGTCCAGATCAGACGGCGGCGTCCTTGCTGGCCGCGCCGAAACGGTGATCGATGTACTGGATCACCATCTCCTTGAATTCAGCTGCGATCGCCGGTCCGCGCAGGGTGCGGAATTTCTTGCCGTCGACGAACACCGGCGCCGCCGGCGTTTCACCGGTGCCCGGCAGGGAGATGCCGATATCGGCGTGCTTGGATTCGCCGGGGCCGTTGACGATGCAGCCCATCACCGCGACGTTGAGATTCTCCACGCCCGGGTACTTGGTTTTCCACTGGGGCATCTCGTCGCGAATGAACGCCTGGATATCGCCGGCCAGCTCCTGGAACACGGTCGAGGTGGTGCGGCCGCAGCCGGGGCATGCCGCGACCAGCGGCACGAAGGTGCGGAAGCCCATGGTCTGCAGGATTTCCTGACCGACCTGCACTTCGAGCGTGCGGTCGCCGCCGGGCTCCGGCGTCAACGACACGCGGATGGTGTCGCCGATGCCTTCCTGCAGCAGCACGCCGAGCGCCGCCGACGAAGCGACGATGCCCTTCGAGCCCATGCCGGCTTCGGTGAGGCCGAGGTGGATCGTGTAGTCGGAGCGGCGCGCAAGGTCGCGGTACACCGCGATCAGGTCCTGCACGGCGGAAACTTTTGCGGACAGAATGATGCGGTCACGCGACAGGCCGAGCTCTTCGGCGCGCGCGGCCGACAGCAGCGCCGACTGCACCATCGCCTCGCGCGTCACGGCGCGTGCATCCATCGGGTTAGCCGACGTCGCGTTCTCGTCCATCAGCTTCGAGAGCAGTTCCTGATCGAGCGAGCCCCAGTTCGCGCCGATGCGCACGGTCTTGCCGTGCTTGATCGCCATCTCGACGATCGCGGAGAACTGCGTGTCGCGCTTGTCCTTGAAGCCGACGTTGCCGGGATTGATGCGATACTTCGACAGCGCCTCGGCGCAGCCCGGATGGTCGGCGAGCAGCTTGTGACCGATGTAGTGGAAGTCGCCGATCAGCGGCACGTTGATGCCGCGCTTGTCGAGACCTTCGCGGATGTGCGGAACGGCGGCCGCCGCTTCGTCGCGGTCCACGGTGATGCGGACGAGCTCGGACCCGGCGCGGGCGAGTGCTGCGACCTGGGCGATTGTCCCCTGCACGTCGGCGGTGTCGGTGTTGGTCATCGACTGCACGACGATCGGCGCACCACCGCCAACCTTCACGCCGCCTACGATCACGGGCACGCTGACGCGGCGCGGGCTTGGGCCTGCAATATCGACATCAGCGGCGACATTCGCGATCTTGTTCATCGTCGGTTCCTGGGGGCTGTTTGAGGCCTGAATATCAGTCCTATATGGCGAACTTCAACACCGAATGGTTCAAGGCAGGGTAAAGACGCCCTCAACGCTGCCGGAGCGAGACGGATTTGTTCCAAATCACTGT
This sequence comes from uncultured Alphaproteobacteria bacterium, assembly GCA_963757845.1. GTDB lineage: Bacteria > Pseudomonadota > Alphaproteobacteria > Rhizobiales > Xanthobacteraceae > P52-10. The sequence continues at coordinate 107,798 of CAVWTB010000005.1, read as the reverse complement.
TTACGCGGGGTCTTTTCGGCCCTCCGCGACCCATGTCACAGAACGTTCAAACGCGCCGTTTGGGCTTGTTGACCAGGAACAGGCCGGCAAGCACGAAGGCCACGGCAACCGCGAAGGCCGCCGAAATCGGCTCGTTAAGGATGATATGCCCGGCAGCCACGCCAACCAGCGGGGTCACGAAGGTAAATGCCGACAATTTGCTGGCGGAATAGGTCTTCATCAGCATGTACCAGAGCAGGAAGGTGATCCCCACCACCCAGGCGGTCTGGTAGGTCAGCGACACCAGCGCCATGGGACCCGGTATTCTGGTCAGCGTCTCGCCGAGCATGAAGGAACCCAGCGCGAGCAACGGTGCGGACACCGCGGTCTGGTACAGCAGCGTCTTTTCGGCGGGCGCTTTTGCCAGATTGCTCATCTTGAAGACCAGCGTGGTCCCAGCCCAGCCAAGCGCGCCGAGGATCAGCAGCAGATCGCCGAACATGACCTTCGCGTCGACGTCGGCCTGCGGCACGCCGATGGCGATGACGATGCCGGCAAAGGCGAGCGCGAGCCCCGCCCATTGCTCGCCCCGCAGCTTCTCGCCGAGCAGATTGACCGCGCCGAACGCGACGAAAAACGGCGCCGTATACATGAAGATCACCGCCCGGCTCGCGGTCGTGTAGAGCAGGCCGAAGAAGATCGCCACGAACTCGAGCGCAAACACCGTGCCCATCACAAGGCCGGCGAGCAGCGTGCCGTCGCGCCGAAACAGCGGAATTCCGCGCAGATACGATGCGATGAAGACAACGAGGAATCCGCCGACCGAACGCGCGGTTGCCTGCATCAGGGGCGGTACTTCGGGTAGCGCGAGCTTCACCATGACGTTGTTGATGCCCCAGCTGAAGCACAACACGAGCATGATGGAGATCGCAAAGAGACTTAAAGGACGCGCGGGCGGGTTCGCCGCCGCTGTTATCGATGCCATGGTTCTTTAGCCGGCTTTACCGCAGTTGGCGCAGGTGCCGGTCATCTCCACCACCGTCATCTTCGGCAAGAAGCCTGAGGCGCGGGCACCTTCGATCAGGGGTTGGGTGACGCTTGCCGCGGCGATCTCGCCGACGGCGCCGCAGCGCTCGCAGATCAGAAACGCCACCGACGACGCAACGTCATGATTGTGCGCGCAGGCGAGAAAGGCGTTGCGGCTCTCGATGCGATGCACGAGCCCCTGCTCCATCAGGAATTCGAGCGCGCGATAGACAGTGATCGGCGCAGGCCGCGCGACGCGCTTCGCCAACTCCTCGATCACGTCGTAGGCGCCGAGCGGGCGGTGCGACGACAAAAGCGCCTCCAGCACCTGGCGGCGGATCGGCGTGAAGCGCTGGCCGCGCTCTTCGCAGACGGCTTCCGCATGCGCGATGGCGTCCGCGGCGCATCGGCCATGATCGTGACCAGGTTCATGAAAGACGGGAGGCGCGGGTTGAGGCATGGCCGAATATTTAGGTGTTGCCGGTGACACACGCACGTCGATTCGTGGGCCAGGCCGATATTGTGTCGATCCGGCAACTATTGCGCAAATATTGTGCTGCACAACAATAAATATTGCGTTGCAATAATTCGATCTTATCTCGACTGTAGACGCCGAGACCCACGGCTGGTTCCGCCGCTTCCGATGCGGGCAGCTGGTGCTCCGTTTCCGAAACTCGCATCGCTGAAGCTCGCATCACTAGTGCGTCGAGGAACTCCCCTTGCCCAGTCTGAGATCCTACCTCGAAGGTCTGACCAACCCGTTTTTCGACGTCGCACGCGTTCGGCCCAAGCAGGGCAAGAAGAAGATCAACCTCGCACTGCAGGGCGGCGGCGCGCATGGCGCGTTCACCTGGGGCGTGGTCGACCACCTGCTGGCCGACGAGCGGCTGCAGGTCACCGGGATCTCCGGCGCATCGGCCGGCGCCATCAACGCGGTGATGATTGCCGACGGGCTTGCCCGCGGCGGACCTGAGGAGGCGCGTAAGCGTCTTGCGGCTTTCTGGCGTGCGGCGAGTGCCGGCGGCGACCTGCCGCCGCTGCAGCGCGCGGTCGCCGACCGTTTGTTCTCGCTGCTACCGCTTGCGACCACGCCGGTGCAAGGCTGGTTCGAGACGATGGCGCGCTACTTCTCGCCTTACGATCTCAATCCGCTGAACATCAACCCGCTGCACGATCTGATCGACCGCTTCGTCGACTTCGAAGCCGTGCGCGGCGGCGAGCTCGAACTGTTCATCGCCACCACCAACGTGCACACCGGCCGCACGCATATCTTTCCGCGCGAGAAGATCGATGCGGACGTGGTGATGGCATCGGCGGCGCTGCCGCTGATGTTTCGCGCCGTCGAGATCGATGGCGTGCCGCACTGGGACGGCGGCTACATGAGCAACCCGCCGATGTTCCCGTTCCTGCAGACGACGGACGCCGACGACATCATCATCGTCCAGATCAACCCGGTGCAGCGCGAGACGACGCCGCGCACGTCCAGCGAGATCGTCAACCGTCTCAATGAAATTACCTTCAACTCGGCGCTGATCGCCGAGATGCGAAGCATGGAGTTCGTCAACCGGTTGATCGACGAAGGCCACCTGTCGAAGGGCACCGGCGGCAACAGCTACCGCCGCCTCAACATCCACCGTATCCATCTCGGCGGCTTGAGCACGCGCCTCAGCCCGGCGAGCAAGCTTGCCACCGATTTTCACTTCTTCGACCTGTTGCGACGAGCCGGCCAGCGCGCCGCGCGGCGGTTCCTCGAGCAGCATTTTGAGGCGATCGGTGTGCGTTCCAGTATCGATGTCGCTGCGGAATCTGGCGTCGAGTGGGCTTAAAATCCCGGGATTTCCCGCTAAGGAACTCTCAACCACGCCCGAATTTTGCGGCGCAACACGCATGCGCAAATCGCACAAGCCCTGCGCGATAAACCGCGTATTCAATTTCATGAGCTAGCTTATCGTATTCATTGTTTATGGATTCGAAACGATGCTGGCCCGCAATCCCGACCACCACTTCATGTTCGCCCTGGCCGACCTGCAGCGCGCCGTGCGCGCCTATGCGGACCAGAAGGCCGCCCGCCACGGCATCACGCGCTCGCAATGGGCGGTGCTGGCGAAGCTGCAGAAGGAAGAAGGACTGCAGCAGGCGAAGCTTGCAAAGCTGCTCGATATCCAGCCGATCACGCTGACCCGGCTGGTCGACAAGCTTTGTGCCAATGGTCTGGTCGAACGGCGTGCCGACGTCAACGACCGCCGCGCCAACCGTCTCTATCTGACGCCGGCGGCGCGACCTCTGATGGTGAAACTGCGGTCGTTGCGCGACGAGATCAATCAGACCGCGCTCGCCCCCTTGAAGCCCGCGGAAGCCGACCGCCTGCTCGTGCAGCTTGAACAAATCAAAGAAAACGTCCGCGCCGCCTACAAGGCAGGATGCGGGAGCCGCAAGGTGAAGGAACGCCGCAATGGCTGATCCGGTCCTCAAATTCCCCGGCGAGCAGGCGCCGCCTGCGGCCGACGCAAAGCGGAAGCCGCTCTCGGGCCGGTTCAACAAGACCCGCCGCCTGATCCTCCTCGTCGTCATCCCGCTGGTCGCGGGCATTGCCGGCCTCGCCGTCTATCTCTCGGGCGGCCGCTACATGACCACCGACAACGCCTATGTCGGCGCGCAGAAAGTGCTGGTGACGCCGGACATCTCCGGCAAGACCAGCAAGGTGGTGGTGCGCGAAGGCCAGCGCGTGCAGGTCGGCGACGTGCTGTTCGAGATCGACGCCGAGCCGTTCCGCCTTGCGCTCCAGCAGGCGGAAGCGCGCGTCGCGAGCGCCCGCACCGATCACGCCAATCTTCTGACCAACGACAAGGCGATGTCGCGCATGATCGAGCTTGCGCAGAAGACCGCCGAGCTGAAGCGCCAGGATGTCGAACGCAAGTCGACGCTGATGGCCAACCGCAGCGGTTCGCAGTTCGACCTCGATTCGTCCCATGGCCAGCTCGTCGTCGCGCAGACGCAGGTCGAGCAATTGAGCCAGCAGCAGGCCGGCATCCGCAACCAGCTGCTGGGCAATCCGGACCTGCCGCTCGACCAATTCCCGCCGTACCTGCAGGCCAAGGCCGCGCTCGACCAGGCGCAGCGCGACCTCAACCACACGACGGTGCGCGCGCCGCTCGCCGGCAACGCGACGCAGGTCGACAACATCCAGCTTGGCCGCTACGTCAACGCCGGCACGCCGGTGCTGAGCGTGATCGACGACGGCAATCCCTGGGTGGACGCCAATCCGAAGGAAACCGATTTCACCTACGTCGCGCTCGGACAGAAGGTGACGATCGTCGTCGACGCATTCCCGAACCACACCTTCAAGGGCCGTATCACCTCGATGAGCCCGGGCACCGGCGCGCAATTCGCGATCCTGCCGCCGCAGAACGCCAGCGGCAACTGGGTGAAGGTGGTGCAGCGCGTGCCGATCCGCATCTCGTTCGATCCGGACGAGAATACCTCGAAGCTGCGCGCCGGCATGAGCGCCTATGTCTCGGTCGACACCGGCCGCAGCCGTTCGCTCTCGGCCCTGCTCGGACTTTCGGCGCCGGCGCAAGAACCATCCAAATGAGCATCCTCGCCGCACCGGCCAATGCACCGGGGCCGCGGCGGGCCATCGTCGTCACCTGCGCCATGGCCGGCTCGGTGATGCAGACGCTGGATTCGACGATCGCCAACGTCGCGTTGCCGTTCATGCAGGGCTCGCTGTCGGCGTCGCTCGACCAGGTCAACTGGGTGCTGACCTCCTACATCGTCGCGGCCGCCATCATGACCGCGCCGGTCGGCTGGCTCGCCGCACGCTTCGGCCGCAAGCGGCTGTTTGTGACCTGCACCGCGACCTTCACGATTTCCTCCATCCTGTGCGGCATGTCGCAGGACCTGACCCAGCTGGTGATCTTTCGCCTGTTTCAGGGCGCGGCGGGCGCAGCGCTGATTCCATTGTCGCAATCGCTCGTCATCGACCTCTATCCCGCCCATGAGCGAACCAAGGCGCAGTCGATCTTCGGCATGGGCATCATGCTCGGCCCGATCATGGGACCGACGCTCGGCGCGTGGCTGACCGACCAGTATTCCTGGCACTGGGTGTTCCTGGTCAACGTGCCGTTCGGCCTGGTCGCGACCATCGGCCTCTTCATCTTCATGGAAGAGAGCCCAGCCGAACGAGAAGTTGAGGTTCGACTGGTTCGGCTTCGCGGCGCTGGCGATCGGCATCGGCGCGCTGCAGCTCGCGCTCGACCGCGGCGAGCAGGTCGGCTGGTTCGATTCCAACGAGATCATCGCCTACGCGATCGTCTCGGCGGTCGGCATCTACTACTTTTTCGCCCACTCGCTGACCACATCGGAGCCGTTCGTCCGCTTCGACCTGTTCAAGGATCGCAACTACGCCTCCGCCTGCATCTTCATGGCGGTGATGGCTGTGGTGCTGTTCTCGACCATGGCGCTGGTGTCGCCGTTCCTGCAGCAGGTGTCCGGGCATCCGGTACTGGCGGCCGGCATGATCCTGTCGTCGCGCGGCGTCGGCACGTTCCTCTCGATGATGCTGATCCGCTCGGCGATGCGCTACGTCGAGGCCCGCACGACCATCATGGTCGGCCTCGGGATCACCGCCTACACGCTCTACCTGATGTCGACCTTCACCAACGACACGGCGGCCAGCACGATCTTCCTCGTCGGCGTGCTGCAGGGTTTTGCGTTCGGCATGGTGTTCGTCGCGGTCAATACCGTGGCGTTTCTCACCCTGCCCGACAATTTGCGAACCTATGGCGCCTCGTTCCAGACGCTGATCCGCAACGTCGCGAGCTCGTTCGGCATTTCGGTCGTGATCGCGCAGCTGACCGACGGCGCCCGCCGCTCGCGCGCCGAGCTCGGCGACTTCGTCAATCCGTTCAATGACGCGCTGAAGATGCCGGACGTCGCGAACATCATCAATATGGCGACCGACAGCGGACGCGCGTTGATCGACCAGATGCTGAACATGCAGGCGCTGATCATCGCCTACGCCAACGATTTCCGCATGCTGACGTTCTTCGCACTGCTGGCGCTGCCGGTGGCCTTCGTCATCGGACCGACCAAGGCGACCTTCATCGAGCGGACCAGGGCGCCGCCGGGGCAGGCGTCGCAACGACCGCTCAGCGAGCCCGCCGAGTAGCCGTCAAAACGTTCGAGCACGATCACCGGCGCGCTTCTGCCGATCGTCCACGCCGGCGCGGGACATAGTCTGCCCGCAGGATATCCAGGAAAGCCGATGACGCGGCGCTCAGAAAGCCACCGCGGCGCGTCAGTGTGACGACCTCCTGTCCGGCGACGAGATCGCCGACGCGGATCGTCGACAGCGCGCCGGAGGCAAGTTCCTCCGCGGCGTGATCGATCGAGAGCAAGGCCAGACCGAGCCCCGCCTCGATCAGACGTTTCTGCGCGGTGAGACTGTCGACCGGCGTCCACGTCATCTCGCCAAGCCCGTGTACCTGAAACAGGGCCAGGATATGCCCCGCCGCAATCTCGCGGCGTCCGGGCACTTCCGGGAAGGCAATCCAGCGCTGCGCACGCAATTCGGCCAACCGGGCGACGCGCCGGCCGGCAAGCGGATGATCCGGGGCGCACACGACGGTCAGCGGCTCGGTCGTGAGCAGTTCACAGTCGAGATCACGCGACCGGTCGTGATCGTAGCGCAAGCCGATCGTCGCCTCGCCGCGGCGGACAAGATCGCTGACCTCGGCGCTGGTCGCCGTGCGCAGCGTCAGGTCCACGGCGGGATATGCTTGCGCGAAGCGCTGCATGATCTTCGAAAGCCTGCCGCCGGCGAGCGTGCCGACGATCGCAAGCGCGACTGGACCGGCGTTGGGCTTCGACAGCGCGCGGACTGCGTTCTCGGCATCCTGGGCGGCGGCGACGGCGCGTTCCGCATACGGCACCATCACCCGCCCTGCATCGCTCAGCACGGTGCGCCCGGCGCCGCGCTCGAACAGCGGCACGCCCAGTTCCTGCTCGAGCAACGCGATGCGACGCGAAATTGCCGGCTGCGTACGGTGCAAGGCTCTCGCCGCGCTGGAAATTCCACCCTCGCGGTGCACGGTCAGGAAGGTTTTGAGGGCGTCGCTGTCCATATCCGTCCTCATGCAAAAAACTGATGTCATGGGCAAGAATAACAAATTTGGCTGATGAGCAGTAGCCCCCTATAGATCCGGTCGGCGGACGATCGCCAAAGCGATGCAAGCGACTGAAGGAGCGAACGCATGCCGACACGAGCTGACAAGGCCAGACGCTTTCGCGATCTGCACCAGGCCGGATGCTTCATCATTCCCAACCCGTGGGACATCGGCGGCGCAAAGATGATGACGATGCTCGGCTTCAAGGCGTTGGCCACCACGTCGTCCGGCTATGCCTTCTCGAAGGGCAAGAGGGATATGGCGCGAGATGTCGATCGCGACGAAACCCTGCAGTACGCAGCTGCGATTGCAGCCGCGACGCACCTTCCGGTCACGGCGGATACCGAGGACGGTTACGCCGACACGCCTGAAGGCGTGGCAGAGACCGTCAGGCTGGCGGCCGAAGCAGGACTGGCGGGCCTGTCCATCGAAGACCGGCAGCCGAACGCAGCAAAGCCTATCCGGGATTTTGACGACGCCGTCGCGCGCGTGGCCGTCGCGGTGGAAGCCGCAAGGAAGTACGACATCGTCCTCACCGCGCGCGCCGACGGGCTGGGCTCGAAAGCCTATGGCCTGGACGAGGCCATTCGCCGGTTGAAGGCGTTTGAGAAGCTGGGCGCGGACGTGCTTTACGCGCCCGCGTTGGCCGACGTGTCAGCGCTGCAGCAGGTGTGTCGATCGGTCAATGCGCCGGTCAACCATGTCATCGGGTTGGGCGCCGCGGGCCTGAGCCTTCAGCAGATTGCCGACGCGGGAGCACGCCGGATCAGCCTCGGCGGTTCGCTCGCAAAGGCGATGGGCGGCATGCTGCTACAGACCTGCGAGACCATCGCGCGCGGCGACTTTTCGGACCTGGAGCGGGGCACAAGCTGGGATTCCTTGCGAAATCCGAAGCCCGTTCAGGATGCCTCCTGAATCACGTCCCGGCCGGAACGTCACGAAGTGCCGAGCGACGCTAGACTAGAGCGCGGTCGCGCCTCTTGTATGAGCGCGATCTTTTCGAAAAACCGCAACAGGTGGCCGGTAAGACGGGCGGATTGAAGCGCGTGGTGCCGAAGCGGAAGCAGACGTGAGCGCGGAACTTCAGCGTCATTGCGAGCGGAGCGAAGCAATCCAGCCGCGCGCCGGCAGGCGCGCAAATAAAGCGCTGAGATTGCCGCTGCTGCCGCGTTTTTTGTTTGGCGCGCTTCGCGCGCGCTGGATTGCTTCGTCGCCTCGGCGAGCGAGGACGCCGTTCTTCGAACGGCTATGCCTCGCAATGACGCAGAGGCGCTTCGCGAGCGAGCTCGTTCACTTATTCATATCAACTGTCAAACAGCCTGCGCTTTCTTCGTAGCCCGGATGAAGCGCAGCGAAATCCGGGAGCTGACTCCGCGACCAGAATCCCGGATTGCGCTTCGCTTCATCCGGGCTACGAGCAGACGCGCGTCATCGCCCCGTGTCTTCGTCCGGCCCCAGGGCTTGCCGGTCATCCTGTTCCTTCCTCTCCCCCGTAGGGGCGTGCGGAACGACAGGGCGTTTCACCGCGCCCGCGGCGCCCGCATGGTTTGGCATGCGGGCAGCCCGCATGCCGTTTTCGCGGCACACGGGCAGTGGCCCAGCCCAACGCCGAAGATCGTTGAGCTGAACCGGGCCGTGGAAGCAGATCTTCGCCTGCGTTCCGCACGCGAGTGGACTTTGCGGCTTGCTGCATGTCCCAGGGGTTGTCACTGGCGCCGACGCGCCCCCGTTCGTGCGAGCTGTCGCCCGGACATGCACTTGGACCGTCCGCCCGTCGTTGCCGGCGTCTGTCCCCGTCCGCCTTCTAGGATCTGCGATCCTCGCACTGCGTCCAGGGTCCGGCATCGTTGCGGCCACCCGCATCCCGCTGCCACGTATCGAAGACGATCGCGACGCGCCCCTCACCGGAGCGGGATGCGGTCGACGATATAAGTCCTATCGCGAAGATCAAGAACAAAAAGCGAACATCGGCCAACTATTTTTTCTGAGAATCAGAAAAGCATTGAGCGCGGCAACCACGAAACGCACTTCCACTATCGGTACGCGATGGCCTGCAGTCACCGCGAGGTGGCGTTCGAACGCATTGGCTTCGCCGCCTCGCGGGCAATGGTGCAGAATATCCGCGCGATTGGGCTCGTGGTTCGATGCCTCAGCCATAGCAGCCCGACCGGTCGTCTGGTTGTCGGCAAGCGAACGGCCAAGCGCCGTCAGGGTCGGATGCGGCCTTGGATACCGCAACAGAGCCGCCGGCAGGATCGTCAGAAACGGACCGGCCGCAAGCAGGCTGTTTCGCAAATAGCTGGAGCCGCTCACCACGGTGGCAGGTGGCATGCGCAGGCCCGCATCAGCAAACGCCTCCTCGATGAAACTCCGGAGAAAAGAGTATTGCTCTGGTCCAAAGATCCACCGCTCTTCCACCAGATCCCTCAGCGACAATTTTTTCCGGCGCGCCAACGGATGTTGTTTGCTGGCCAGAACTACAAGCTCATCCTCGAATAACGGTTCACTCTGGATGTCCTCGTCCGTGTGCGGCGATGCAATCCGGCTGATTGCAAGCTCGATCTCTCGATCGCGCAGCAGCTGGTGAAGAACCCTGGTGTCCGCAGCGGTGACGTGGAAGACGAACCTTGGGTACCGCGAGGACATTCGCTGCAGGATTGTGGCTGCCAGTGTCGTCATTGGTTCGGTGCAGCCGATCCTGATCTCTCCCTCAGTCGGGTTGGTGAGAAACGAGATTTCGCCAAGACCCTGCTTGAGTTCATCGACGGCGTTGACCGCACGTTTGCGGAGCACTTCACCGAATGAGGTGAGTTCAACACCGGCGGGTGAGCGGTCGAACAAGGGTACGCCGACTGTGTGCTCCATCTCGGCGACGATTCTCGATACCGCCGGCTGCGACATCGCGAGCAGAGGCGCCGCCTTCGCCATGCTGCCCGCTTCGGCAACGACTTCAAGCACGTGCAGATCTCGCAGCTTCAATCGACGAAGGCGCCGGTCTTCGGACATGCCGTGGTATCCGTTTTTCTGATATCTATATGCCAAATCCGAGCTTCTTTGCATAGCCTTGCGGTCCCAGGATGCGCCCTGTCCGGCAACGGAGGTGCAGAATGGATCGACGAACCTTCATCCTGTCGATGCTGGCTGGCCTGGGTATGGCCGCCGACCAAAGAGCTTTCGCACAAGGCCGACCGGCGCCCATCCGAATTGTCTTTCCGTTTCCCGGTGGCGGATCCGGCGATGCATTGACACGGCTGCTTGCGGACCGACTGGCAGCAAACCTGCAACGACCAGTGATTGTCGAGCCGCGGCCCGGTGCGGCGGGTCGACTTGGCATCCAATTCGTCAAGGGTTCGGAGCCCGACGGCAGCACGCTGCTCATGTCTCCCATCGCGCCCATGGCGGTCTACCAGGACGTCTACGCATCGCTCGAGTACGATCCGGTACGCGACTTTGCGCCGATCGCTCAGGTTGCGACCTTTGAATTCGGCATTGCAGTCGGCGCGCACGTGCCTGTCCGCACGCTCCCGGAGCTGGTGTCGTGGTTGAAGGAAAATCCGAAAGAGGCAAATTTCGGCACACCTGGCGCGGGAACTCTGAACCACTTCTTCGGCATCATGTTTGCCCGTGCAGCCGGCGTGACGCTGCAACACATCCCCTACAAGGGTGGCGTCGCCGCAATTGTCGACCTGATGGGCGGCCGCATTCCAATCGTCTTTCAGTCCGTCAACGAGCTTATCGAGCCCCACAAATCCGGTCGGCTTCGGGTGCTGGCGACATCCAACGCGCAACGCTCCGACTTCCTGCCTGAGGTGCCGACGTTCAAGGAAGCCGGATTTGATATCGAGGGCACCGGGTGGTTTGGGCTGTTTGCGCCGTCGAAAACGCCCGTAGCAGTCGTTGAAAGGCTCAGTGCCGCTGTTGGAGAAGCGCTCGCGGATGAAGGCATCAAGACCAGGATCCGGGGCTTTGGTTTGCGGCCAACTGGTACCACCGCCGAGACGTTCGCGCGAATCCAGCAGAACGATATTGCGCGCTGGGCACCGGCCGTTAAGGCCTCAGGCTTCACCCCGGAGCAGTGATGCACGACAGGGAAGCCGAACAGCAGTTTCGCGTGACATTGCTTGGGACCGGAATGCCGCGCCCCGACCCGGCCCGCTACGGACCTTCTACCCTGATCGAGGCCGGCGGCAAGCGCATACTGGTCGATGCCGGGCGGGGCGCTACCATGCGGCTGTTTCAACTCGGCGTTCCGATTGGCAGCATCGATATTCTTCTGCTTACACACTTCCATTCCGACCACGTGGTCGGCATTCCGGATATCTGGCTCACGGGCTGGCTCGGAGGAAAATTCGGTCGAAGGAGTTGTCCGTTTCAGGTGATTGGCCCGCCGGGGACCATCAGCTTGATGCGACACCTCCGCGCCGCCTATATGGCGGATATTGAAATTCGCATCGCAGACGAGGCGCTCCCCGAGGCCGGAGCACAGATCGAAGCAAGCGAGTTTGAACGTGACGGTACAATTCTTGAGCATGGGTCGCTGAAGATCTCATGTTTTGAAGTGGATCATGGCGACCTGATCAAACCGGCGTATGGATATCGTTTCGATTTCGCCGGACATTCTGCCGTGTTTTCGGGCGACACCAGATTTAACGAGAACCTCATCAAGAACGCCGAGGGCACCGATTTGCTTGTGCACGAGGTTGCGATGGCGTGCCCGGACGCACTGGAGATCGAACGCGTTCGCCGGGTGATCAACCATCATTCGACGCCGAAGGATGCCGCCTCGGTATTTGCAAGGGTGCAACCCGGACTTGCGGTCTACAATCACATTGTTCTTTTGGGCTCCGATAGCCAGCCTGCGCCCGACAGGGACGCGCTCATGATCGAGACGCGCAAGTACTACGGCGGCCCTTTGACGATCGGTGAAGACCTGATGTCCTTCGACGTCATGCACGTTGCGCGGACCGCCGCTTCCGCGAACAGCGAAACGCATCCAGCGTCGCGGTTCAAGAATTCGCTCGATTTCCAGTCGCGAGTTCGCGCAGCGAATTTCTGAACCACAACGCTAGATATCGAAGAACACCGTCTCGCGATCGCTCTGGATGTGGAAGTCGATGCGGTAAAGCGCGCTTGAAGCGTCGCGCGTTGCGATCAGCGTGTCGCGACGATCGGCAGGCACGAGCTTCAGGATCGGATCCTCCGCATTGGAGGCTTCGTCGGAAAAATAGATCCGCGTGAACAGGTGCTGCAGGATGCCGCGCATGTGGATCGCGACGAGGATATGCGGCGCCTGCAGTGAGCCGTTCGGTCCCGGGACGCGGCCGGGCTTGACGGTGTCGAACGTGAAGACACCCGACAGGTCGCCCTCGACCCGGCCAAACCCCTTGAACGACGCGTTGGGCCGGCGCGGGTCGCGCGGATGCGCGTAGCGGCCCTGCCCGTCAGCTTGCCAGATCTCGAACAGGGTGCCGTCGATCGGCGCCCCCTCGCGATCGAACATCCGGCCTTCGATACGGATGCGCTCACCGACGGCATCAGGCGTGACGAGATTGCCGTTGATCAGCTGCTGCCACGGATAATTGGTCTTGCCTTGTTCGTTCGGCGTCAGGCACGGCGCCGCGAACGGGCCGATGGTCTGCGACGGCGTAATGACGTTCATCAATCCGGATCCTCAGGGGTCGCGTTGCGGCCGCGCAGCACGATGTCGAACTTATAGGCCAGCGCCCAGTCCGGCACCGTCTCCTCGAGGTCGAACGACGAGATCAGCAGGTTGCGGGCGAATTCCGGGATCGACTGCGCAATCGGGTCGAGCACGAACAACGGATCGCCCGGAAAATACATCTGCGTCACGAGGCGCGAGGTGAACGCGGTGCCGAACAGCGACAGATGGATGTGCGCCGGTCGCCAGGAATTGGGGCCGTTCGGCCACGGGTAGGCGCCGGGCTTGATGGTGACGAACTTGTAGTGCCCCTTTGCGTCGGTCACCACGCGGCCGGAGCCGGTGAAGTTCGGATCGAGCGGCGCGGGATGCTGGTCGTTGACGTGGGTGTAGCGCCCGCAGGAGTTCGCCTGCCAGATTTCGACGAGCGTATCGGGCACGCCGCGGCCGTCCTCGTCGAGGATGCGACCATGCACGATGATGCGCTCGCCGAGCGGCTCGCCCGCGTGCTGGCGCGTGAGATCGCCATCGGCCTCGCGCACGGTCTCGTGGCCGTAAACCGGGCCGGTCAATTCCGATAGCGTGTGCGGGACGACCACCAGCGGCTTCGCCGGCGCGCGGCGCACGGTGCTCTTGTAATCCGGATACAAGAACGGCGGGTTCGCCTTCTTGCTGTCGGTCGGATAGACGATGCTCATTTAAGGACGTCCTCCCTCATTGGTCGCCCCAGTTTCATCATCCTTGGGCGACGTGCAAGTGCCCTTGGGGATGAGAAATGTGTTGCACAAGCCGCAAGATAGACCTGCTCCCTCGCCCCGCTTGCGGGGAGAGGGTTGGGGTGAGGGGGCTGATGAATGCTCCGCGATGCCGGAGGTGCGGCTGGCGCCCTGCCATGCCCCTCACCCGCCCGGCTGCGCCGAGCGACCTCTCCCCGCGCGTGCGGGGAGAGGTTAAGAACCGGTCAGTTCAGCTTCTCGATCGCGACCGCGACGCCCTGGCCGACGCCGACGCACATGGTGGCGAGCGCCAGCTTGCCGCCGCGCTTTTCCATGCCGTGCAGCGCGGTCATCGCGATGCGGGCACCGCTCATGCCGAGCGGATGGCCGAGCGCGATCGCGCCGCCGTGCGGGTTGACGAAATCGGCGTCTTCCTTGACGCCGAGCTGGCGCAGCACCGCGATGCCCTGCGATGCAAAGGCTTCGTTGAGCTCGATCAGGTCGAAGTCGCTGATCTTCAGCCCCAGGCGCTCCATCAGCTTGCGCACCGCCGGCACCGGACCGATGCCCATCACCCGCGGCGGCACCGCACCGGACGCAAGACCGAGAATTTTTCCGCGCGGCTTCAGGCCGTGCTTCTGGACCGCCTCGGCGGATGCGAGGATCATCGCGGCCGCGCCGTCATTGACGCCGGAGGAGTTGCCTGCCGTCACCGTGCCCGGATTGCGGAACGCAGGTCTCAGCTTCGCAAGACCTTCAAGCGTCGTCTCAGGCCGCGGATGCTCATCCTTGTCGACCGTCACCGGCCCCGCCTTGCCGCCGGGCACTGTCACGGCAACGATCTCTTCGGCGAAATAGCCCGACGCGATCGCCTTGCCGGCACGCTCCTGCGAGCGGATCGCGAACGCGTCCTGGTCGGCGCGCGAGACCTGGAATTCTTCGGCGACGTTCTCGCCGGTCTCGCCCATCGCGTCGACCCCGTACTGCGCCTTCATCAGCGGATTGACGAAACGCCAGCCGATGGTGGTGTCGAAGATTTCGTTCGAGCGCGAGAACGCTTCGGTGGCCTTGCCCATCACGAACGGCGCGCGCGTCATCGACTCCACGCCGCCGGCGATGCCGAAATCGATTTCGCCGGCACGAATCGCCCGCGACACGCTGCCGATCGCATCGAGCCCCGAAGCGCACAGCCGGTTCACGGTGCTGGCCGGAACCGAATCCGGGAAACCGGCCAGCAGCACGGCCATGCGCGCGACGTTGCGGTTGTCCTCGCCGGCCTGGTTGGCGCAGCCGAACGAAACCTCGTCGAGGTCCGACCAGTCGACGTTCGGATTGCGCTCCTTCAGCGCCTTCAACGGCACGGCGCCGAGATCGTCCGTGCGGATCTTCGCAAGCGAGCCGCCAAAGCGGCCGATCGGCGTGCGGACCGCATCGCAAATAAACACATCACGCATGGTGGCTGCTCCTCCCGCACCCGGAAGACTCGGGCGCCCTGTTGTTGCCGGCGAAAAACCCAAGGATCGATTTTTCTTGACCCATTTTCTATGAACTGCTTACGGCGAGGTCAAATTGCAGATAAGCCGGCGTCGAGGCATTTCGCGCTGACAGCCATGCGTCTGCCTTAAGTTGCCGCCAATGTGAGCCGGCTCGAGCTTGCCATTTCCGCGCCGAAATGGCGTCCTTGGGCGGCTTTATCTCGGGGACTATCGGATGCGCACTCTGCTTGTTGCCGCCCTGCTTATGGCGATCGCCACTCCCGCCGCCCATGCCCAGCCGATGGGGACCGGCATTCCGCTCAACCAGGAAAAAGAAGTCTCGCCGGAAGTGCAGGGAAAAACGGCGGGCGCAAGAGGACGCCTACAAGTCCACCATCAAGAACATCCCGGACGCCAAGCCCGTCGATCCATGGGGCAACATGCGCGGCACGGATACGTCCGGCAACGCCGCGAAAGCCAAACCGGCGGCGAAAAAGTCGGGCGGAAATCTCGCGAACTGACGTCTGATCGGCGTACCGAGGTGGGGACAGACGCCTCTCCCGCGTAGGAACAGGGCATGAACTTTGGTAGCGTGGTGTTTCACCAGCCACTGTAGAGTTGCATGACAGTTCCCAAGCCCGTTTTTCGCGATGATCCGGATGACGTGAACGATCCGCCCTCGCATCGCGAAGGGGCGCGCGCGGCACCGCCTGCCACCGAAGCTCCACCGCGCATGACGCCAACGGCTGCCGAGACCGCCGGGCGCGTCACGCCGATGATGGAGCAGTACCTCGAAATCAAGACCGCCAATCCGGGGCTGATGCTGTTCTACCGGATGGGCGACTTCTACGAGCTGTTTTTCGAGGACGCGGAAATCGCCTCGCGCGCGCTCGGCATCGTGCTCACCAAGCGCGGCAAGCATGCCGGCGACGACATTCCGATGTGCGGCGTGCCGGTGGAACGCGCCGAGGATTACCTGCACCGGCTGATCGCGCAGGGCCATCGTGTGGCCGTCTGCGAGCAGATGGAAGACCCGGCTGAAGCCAAGAAGCGCGGCGCAAAGAGCGTGGTCAAGCGCGACGTCGTCCGCGTGGTCACGCCGGGCACGCTGACCGAGGACACGCTGCTCGATGCGCGCGCCAACAACTATCTGCTCGCGATCGCCCGCGCACGCGCATCCGCGGCGGGCGCCGACCGCGTCGGGCTTGCGTGGATCGACATGTCCACGTCGGAATTCGTCGTCACCGAATGTGCGGCGGCCGAACTCGCCGCCACCATCGCCCGCATCAATCCCAACGAAGTGATCGTCGCCGATGCGCTGTTCGCCGACGAGACAATCGGGCAATTGCTGCGCGAATTGGCCTCGGTCACGCCGCTGACGCGCGACGTGTTCGACAGCGCCACCGCCGAACGCCGGCTGTGCGATTACTTTGCCGTGGCGACGATGGAGGCGTTCGGCACGTTGTCGCGGCTGCAGGCGACCGCCGCTGCCGCCTGCGTCACCTATATCGAGCGCACCCAGGTCGGCAAACGCCCGCCGCTTGCGCCGCCGTCGCGCGAGGCGGCCGGCACCACCATGGCGATCGATCCCGCCACCCGCGCCAATCTCGAGCTGACGCGCACGCTCGGCGGCGAACGCCGCGGTTCGCTGCTCGCGGCGCTCGACGGCACCGTGACCGCGGCGGGCTCGCGCCTGCTGGCGCAGCGGCTCGCGGCTCCCTTGACCGATGCGGCCGCCATCGGCCGCAGGCTCGATGCCATCAGCGCATTCGTCGCCGACGCCGCCACGCGAGAGGATTTGCGCAAAACCCTGCATGCGGCACCCGACATGGCGCGCGCGCTGGCGCGGCTGTCGGTCGGACGCGGCGGTCCGCGCGATCTGGCAGCGCTTTCCGCCGGCATTGCCGCGGCCGATGACGTGCTGGCGCGGCTCGATCAGATGCAGGACGCGCCGCAGGAGATCGCGGGCGTCGCCGCGGCGCTACGCCGGCCGCCGCGCGCGCTGGCGCAGGAATTTGCGCGTGCGCTTGACGACGAGCTGCCGCTTGTGAAGCGCGATGGCGGCTTCGTGCGCGCAGGCTACGAGGGAGCGCTCGACGAAGCACGCGCGCTGCGCGACGAGTTCCGCCGCGTGGTCGCTGCGATGCAGGCGCGCTATGCGGACGAGACCGGCGTAAAAGCCCTGAAGATCCGTCACAACAACGTGCTCGGCTATTTCGTCGAGGTGACCGCGCAGCACGGCGACAAGCTGATGTCGCCACCCTTGAACGCGACCTTCATCCACCGCCAGACGCTGGCCGGCCAGGTGCGCTTCACCACCGCCGAGCTCGGCCAGACCGAAGCGAAGATCGCCAATGCCGCGGACCGGGCGCTTGGCCTCGAGCTCGAAATCTTCGAGCGGCTCGCGAGCCTGGCAATCGCCGCCTCCGACGACCTGCACGCGGCGGCGCAGGCGTTCGCATCGCTCGACGTCGCGACCGCCCTGGCAAAACTCGCCTCCGACCAGAATTACGTCCGCCCGGAAGTCGACGGCTCGCTGGAATTCGTGATCGAGGCCGGACGGCATCCCGTGGTCGAGCAGGCGCTCGCGCGCGACGGCCAGCCTTTCATCGCCAACGCCAGCGATCTGTCGCCGCGCGGCAGCGAGACCTCGGGGCAGATCTGGATCGTGACCGGACCGAACATGGCCGGTAAATCCACCTTCCTGCGCCAGAACGCGCTGATCGCGCTGATGGCGCAGATCGGCAGCTTCGTGCCGGCCAGACGCGCGCGCATCGGCATCGTCGACCGGCTGTTCTCGCGGGTCGGCGCCGCCGACGATCTCGCGCGCGGCCGCTCCACCTTCATGGTCGAGATGGTCGAGACGGCAGCGATCCTCAATCAGGCCGGCGAACGGGCCTTGGTCATTCTCGACGAGATCGGCCGCGGAACAGCCACCTTCGACGGCCTGTCGATCGCCTGGGCCGCGATCGAGCATCTGCATGAAGAGAACCGCTGCCGCGCGCTGTTCGCCACGCACTATCACGAGCTGACGGCGCTCGCGGCAAAGCTGCCGCGGCTGTTCAACGCCACCGTGCGGGTGAAGGAATGGCAGGGCGACGTGGTGTTCCTGCATGAGGTGATGCCGGGCGCCGCCGACCGCTCTTACGGCATCCAGGTGGCGAAGCTCGCAGGTCTCCCCGCCGGCGTGATCGCCCGGGCGAAGACGATCCTCGCAAAGCTCGAGGCGCAGGACCGCTCATCGACGACGCGCGCGCTGGCCGAGGACCTGCCGCTGTTTGCGACGACCTCGCGCGCCGTCGAAGAGAAGATCGAAACGCCGGCGGACCGCCTGCTCAAGGCTTTTGAGGCGCTGCATCCCGACGACATGTCGCCACGCGAGGCGCTGGACGCGCTCTATGCGCTGAAGAAGACGCTCGGATCGTAGGATCGTAGCCCGGATGAGCGAAGCGATATCCGGGATTCCAAATCACAGAGTCAGCCCCGGATATCGCTGCGCTCATCCGGGCTACTAGCTGCTCGCGCTTCTCAGAGCTTGACCCGCCGCCGGATCAGCCAAAGCGACAGATTGCTCGCGATCGACACGGCGAGCGCGGCACAAAGACCCGCGGCTATGCCGATCGGCTCGACCAGAAGATGCGCTGTGAGAACAGCAGAGCGAGAACCCCGCCAGCCCGAGCAGCGTGTTGGACAAGACGGCCGCCGTGGCCGGTCCGCCGATCCGCGGATGCAGAATGAGGATCAGGCTCAGGAGCACGATCGGAAACACGGCGAGGGTGCCGCTGACTTTCGGGCCGACCACCTCGCTTGCGGTGACGACGACCGCGACGAGCACCGCCACCATCGCCGCCCGCACCAGCAAGTCGGTCGAGCGGCGAGGCAGCAGCGGAACACGCACGTGGCGAAATCGATTTCCGACGGCAATGCAGATCGCAAGACCGACGACATTGAATACGACGGCCGCCATCGTCGTCCACGGAATGGCGTTGACCGCCGCAACCAGCACAAACCAGATCGCCATCGCCGGCAGCACGCTCGCCGCCACACCTCGGCGCTGCGCCAGCATCGCGTAGGTCAGCGCGAAAATCGCGGCGACGACGTTCACGGCAAGGCTCGCCAGCGCGCCCTGAGCGACAAAGCTCGCATCGTGCTGAAGGGCAATGAAGACATAGGCCGGGCCAGCCGAGACCGGCAGCGTTGCGATCAGCGCTCCGACGACAGGTCCGGCGCGCTCGGCGACAACCGTCGCCAGCACGACAAAGCCTGCAGTGACGGCCATTTTCAGAATGAGCAGCAACCAGAACAGCGGTTCGGGAAACATCGAGGGCCCTGCGCCATGCCCTCACGTCACCCCGGGCATTCATATCGTCACTCATGAATGACGAGCGCCGCAGCGGCAACCCGGGCTCCGCTCATGGCGGCATGCCATCACCAAAACGGCGATAATTACAATATTTCAATATGTTACATCATGCGCCCGCCCGGAGCCGCGATGCAGGTAAAGCCGCGCGGGGCAACAAACGTCACAAAATCGGGAGGGAATTCGCAACCACCGCTGTACGCCCCCATGAATGGCTGATGACACCGCGCGCACCGTCCGATATCCGGATGCCAATGGATACAATCGTCGCAACGAACGCCCCACCGGCCGAGGCGGACTTCGATTCCGCGCGCATCCGCGCCGAGATCGATGCGCTTGCCGCAAAGTTCGAGGGCCGCGACGACGCGTTTCGCGCCGCGATTACCCAGTTCCTCAAGGGTGAGCTCGCCAAAGGGCGCGCCGCGGCCCAGGCGCAACTGTTGAAGGACCGTCACGGCCGCCGCTGCGCCGAGCAATTGTGCGACCTGCACGACGCCATCATCGGCCTCCTGTTCGAGGCGGCGACGCGGCATCTCTACAGGAGCCTGGTCCCGTCCGACTCCGAGCGGATGGCCATCGTCGCCACCGGCGGCTACGGCCGCGGCTTGATGGCGCCGGAGTCCGACATCGATCTGCTGTTCCTGCTTCCCTACAAGCAGACCGCGTGGGGCGAGTCCGTCGCGGAAGCCATTCTCTATTGCTTGTGGGACATGGGGCTGAAGGTCGGCCACGCCACGCGCTCGATCGACGAGTCGATCCGCCAGGCGCGCGCCGACATGACGATCCGCACCGCCGTGCTGGAGACCCGCTTCCTGGTCGGCGACCGCCAGCTCTACGACGAGCTCGTCACCCGTTTCGACAAGCAGGTCGTGCAGGGCACGGCGTCCGAATTCGTCACCGCAAAGCTCGCCGAACGCGAAGAGCGGCACCGCCGCGCCGGCCAGTCGCGCTACCTGGTCGAGCCGAACGTGAAGGACGGCAAGGGCGGCTTGCGCGACCTGCACACGCTGTTCTGGATTTCGAAATACGTCTACCGGGTGCGCGAGACCAGCGAACTGGTCGAGCACGGCGTGTTCGACGCGCAGGAGTATCGCACCTTCCGCCGTTGCGAGGATTTTCTCTGGTCGGTCCGCTGCAACATGCACTTCTATGCCAAGCGCGCGGAGGAGCGGCTGTCGTTCGACATCCAGCGCGAGATGGCGGTGCGGCTCGGCTACACCAGCCATCCGGGCATGCAGGACGTCGAGCGCTTCATGAAGCACTACTTCCTGATCGCCAAGGATGTCGGCGACCTCACCGCCATCCTCTGCGCGAAGCTCGAAGATCAACAGGCGAAGCCTGCGCCGGTGCTGAGCCGGATGATGGCGAAATTCCGCCCCTCGCCGAAGCGCCGCCTCAGCGACAGCGACGAATTCGTCGTCGACTATAACCGCATCAACCTGGCGGTGCCGGACGTGTTCCAGCACGATCCGATCAACCTGATCCGCATCTTCCGCCTCGCGCAGAAGCATAATCTCGCGTTCCATCCGGATGCGATGCGGGCCGCGAAGCGCTCGCTGCACCTGATCGATCAGAAACTGCGCGACAGCGAGGAGGCCAACCGCCTGTTCCTGGAGATCCTGACGTCGAACGACGCGGAGATCGTGCTGCGGCGGATGAATGAAACCGGCGTGCTCGGGAAATTCATCCGCACCTTCGGCAAGATCGTCTCGATGATGCAGTTCAACATGTATCACCACTATACGGTGGATGAGCATCTGCTGCGCTGCATCGGCATCCTGCAGGACATCGAGCGTGGCGGTCACGACGAGTTCGCGCTTGCGAGCGATTTGTTCCGCAAAATGCAGCCGGAGCATCGCACGGCGCTGTATGTGGCCACCTTCCTGCACGACATCGCCAAAGGCCGTCCGGAGGATCATTCGATCGCCGGCGCCAAGGTCGCCCGCCGGCTGTGCCCGCGCTTCGGCCTCAGCACGGCCGACACCGAGCTGGTGGCCTGGCTGATCGAGGAGCACCTGACCATGTCGACGGTCGCGCAATCGCGCGACCTGTCGGACCGCCGCACGATCGAGAACTTCGCCGCCGTGGTGCAATCGCTCGAGCAGCTGAAGTTGCTGACGATCCTCACGACCGCGGATATCCGCGGCGTCGGCCCTGGCGTCTGGAACGGCTGGAAGGCGCAGCTGTTGCGCACCCTTTATTACGAGACCGAGCCGGCGCTGACCGGCGGCTTCTCCGAGGTCAATCGTTCGCAGCGCATCGCGATGGCCCAGGCGGAATTCCGCGAAGCGTTCAAGGAATGGCCGGAGGCCGAGGTCAACGCCTATGTCGCCCGCCACTATCCGGCGTACTGGCTCAAGGTCGACCTGCAGCAGAAGATCCGCCATGCCCGCTTCATCGCCAACAGCGAAAAGGGCGGCCACAAGCTGGCGGTCAATGTCGGCTACGACGAGGCGCGCGGCGTCACCGAATTGACCATCCTTGCGCCCGATCATCCCTGGCTGCTGTCGATCATCGCCGGCGCCTGTGCGTCGGCCGGCGCCAACATCGTCGATGCGCAGATCTACACGACCACCGACGGGCTTGCCCTCGACACCATCTCGGTTTCGCGCGAATACGACCGCGACGAGGACGAAGGCCGTCGAGCGACGCGCATCGGCGAAACCATCGAACAGGCGCTGGAAGGCAAGGTGCGGCTGCCGGAGGTGGTGGCGCGCCGCACCAGCACACGAGCCAGGACGCGGGCGTTCACGGTCGAGCCGGAAGTGACGATCAACAACCAGTGGTCCGAGCGCTACACGGTGATCGAGGTCTCCGGCCTGGACCGGCCCGGCCTGCTCTATCAGCTGACGACGACGATCTCGAAGCTCAATCTCAACATCGCCTCCGCGCATGTCGCGACCTTCGGCGAGCGCGCCCGCGACGTGTTCTATGTCACCGATCTGCTGGGCGCGCAGATTACGGCGCCGACCCGGCAGGCCGCGATCAAGCGCGCCCTGGTGCACCTGTTGGCCGAGGGCGGGGAAGCGAACAAGCCGGCGGCCTGATCTGGCGAGCTGCCGCCGAGAATCCTGGGGGGAAATATCATGGCTCTGGTCGCAGACCTTCTGGTGCTCGTCGTCGCATTGCTGCACGTCTACTTTCTCATCCTCGAGATGTTTCTCTGGCAGAAGCCGCTCGGGCTGAAGACGTTCCGCAACACGCCGGAACGCGCGAAAGACACGGCCGTGCTCGCCGCCAACCAGGGGCTCTACAATGGCTTTCTCGCCGCAGGCCTGATCTGGGGCGTGTTCTATCAGTGGCCGCTGTCGGCGCTGCACATCAAGACGTTCTTCCTCGGCTGCGTCATCATCGCCGGCGTCTATGGCGCGTATTCGGTGAGCAAGCGGATCTTCGTCGTGCAGGCGCTGCCGGCGATCGTCGCGCTCGCGCTTCTGTGGATCTTCAGATAGGCGATCCTTCGTAGGGGATCTCGCCAAACGTCCTGCCGACCGGCAAAGGCGCGAGGCGGATCAGGCGGGAGTCTTCCACCGCCGCCTGACGGTGCTTGACGGCCTCGCGATAGACCGGATCGCGGATCATCTCGACGAATGCGGCGACGCTGGGATACTGCGCGATGAAGCAGTGGTGCCAGTACTCCTCGCGCGGGCCGATCAGCATCAGCTCGAACTTGCCCTGCCAGACGATGCTGCCGCCGAGACGCACGAACACCGGTCCGCTGTCGCGCCCGTAAGCGTCATAAGCCTCCTCGCCCGTCGCCTTGCGGCCGTCCGGATACTTCGCCTGCGCATGCAGGCGGACCAGGTTGAGCATATGGATCGGACCCGGACGGTCGGCGGCGCGGAACTCGGCGAAAGTTTCCTTGGTCGGATCGATGTGACCGGTCATGGGCGTCCTCCCTTGTCTTGAGGCCGGGCAATATAGCTCCTCCGTCATTCCGGGCGCGAGCGAACCCGGAGCCTCGATGTGGTGACCTCTGAGGTTACCAAGCTCGAGATTCCGGGCTCGGCGCTGCGCGCCGCCCCGGAATGACCTTGGGCCTAAACCCCCATTAACCTCTGCTTTACTCGCCCTTAAACCCGGCCCGATAGCGTGCCGCGATGGGGCACCGGACCGGATTTGTTGGCGTATGTTCTGGGGGCGGCGAAACACGGCATCGCGCAAGGAACCGCGATTCGGCTTTGCCGGCTCGCTGTCCGACCTGCGCCTTACCCGCGAGGACCGGGTCGCGGCTGCGGATAACGCGCGCGAGGCGCCGAAAGCCGTGAGCAAGCACAGGGACGACGACGAGGAGGAGGACGAGCCGAAGCCGCGCGAAAGGCCCAAGCGCAAGAAGAAGAGGTCGCGTTCGGGCCGGGGTTTCTTCGGCCGCATGGTCTACTGGGGCCTGGTGCTCGGCCTCTGGGGCGTCATCGCGACAATCGGCCTGATCGTCTGGGTCGGCGCGCATCTGCCTCCCATCCAGTCGCTGGCCGTGCCGAAGCGCCCGCCGACCATCCAGATCGTCGGCGTCGACGGCAGCATCCTTGCCACCCGCGGCGAAATGGCCGGCACCAATATCGCGCTGAAGAGTCTGCCCGCACACCTGCCGAAGGCGTTCATCGCCATCGAGGACCGGCGCTTCTATTCGCACATGGGTATCGACCCGATGGGCATCTTTCGCGCCGCCGTCGCGAACGTCATGCGTCGCGGCGTAGCGCAGGGCGGCTCGACGCTCACGCAGCAGCTCGCGAAAAACATCTTCCTGACGCAGGAGCGCACCATGATGCGCAAGCTGCAGGAGGTCGAGCTCGCGCTGTGGCTGGAGCACAAATACTCCAAGAACGAGATTCTCGAGCTCTATCTCAACCGCGTCTATTTCGGCTCAGGCGCCTACGGCGTCGAAGCCGCCGCGCAAAAATATTTCGGGAAACCCGCACGGAACGTGACGCTGGCGGAGGCCGCCATGCTGGCCGGCCTCGTCAAGTCGCCGTCTCGGCTTGCGCCGAACCGCAATCCGGACGGCGCGGAGCGCCGCGCCAACACGGTGCTGAGCGCAATGGCGGATGCAGGTTTCATCACCGAAGCGCAGGCCAAGACGACGATCGGCAATCCCGCCTATGCGGTGAAGCCCGCGGGCGCCGGCACGATCAACTACGTCGCCGACTGGATCATCGACGTGCTCGACGACCTCGTCGGCCAGGTCGACCAGAACATCGTCGTCGAGACCTCGATCGATCCGAAGCTGCAGAGCGTGGCGGAGGCGGCGATCATCGACGAGCTCGCGGCCAAGAGCGTGAAGTTCCACGTCTCGCAAGGCGCGCTGATCGCCATGACGCCGCAGGGCGCAGTGCGCGCGCTGGTCGGCGGCCGCAACTACGCGGACAGCCAGTTCAACCGCGCGGTGACCGCGAAACGCCAGCCGGGCTCGGCGTTCAAGCCGTTCGTCTTTCTCACCGCGCTCGAGACCGGGCTGACGCCCGACACGGTGCGGCAGGACTCACCGATCAACGTGAAAGGCTGGACGCCGGAGAACTACACCAAGGAATATTTCGGTCCGGTGACGCTGACGCAGGCGCTGGCGATGTCGCTCAACACCGTCGCGGTGCGACTGGGGCTCGAGGTCGGCGCGAAGAGCGTGGTGCGTACCGCGCACCGCCTTGGCATCGCCTCGAAACTGGAGCCGAACGCCTCGCTTGCGCTCGGCACATCGGAGGTGACGCTGCTCGAGCTCGTCGGCGCCTATGCGCCGTTCGCCAACGGCGGCCAGAGCACAACGCCGCATGTGGTGGAACGGATCCGCACGGTCGAAGGCAACAAGACGCTCTACAAGCGGCCCGCCGAACTGTTCGGACAAATCGTCGATACGCGCACGGTCGGCATGATGAACGCGATGATGCAGGAGACCCTGCTCTCCGGCACCGCGCGCAAGGCAGAGATTCCGGGCTGGCCCGCAGCCGGCAAGACCGGCACCAGCCAGGATTTCCGCGACGCCTGGTTCATCGGCTATACGGCCAACCTCGTCACCGGCGTCTGGCTCGGCAACGACGACAACTCGCCGACCAGGAAGGCCACCGGCGGTGGATTGCCGGTGGAAGTCTGGACACGCTTCATGCGCTCGGCGCATCAGGGGATTCCGGTCGCAGCCTTGCCGGCGGTGGCGGCGGCTTCTTCTCGAACTTCACGACCGCGCAGTCTGGACCGGCACGTCAGGCGTCTTCGTCGGCGTCCGTCAACGCCCGTACCGCCTCGGCACAACCGTCATCGCAGCGCCCGGTCGCTGAAGCCGGCCTCGACGGCTGGCTGATGGACAGGCTGTTCGGACGAAGGTGAGCTACTGATTTTCCTCTGACGATGACCGCGGCTGTGGTCCTGGCCACCCACGTTTTCAGTGCGCGTCGAAGTGAATGAGAGCGTGGATGCCCGGCACAAACGAGCATCGTGGCATGACCACTCGCGAGCCGCGCGACTCACTCCTACTCGCTCACCCCATAGCGATGCAGATCGTTGCCGTGCGCGTTCAGCCAGGCCTTGGCACGATCCATGTCCGGGCAGATGCGCGCGACGAGCCGCCAGAAGCGGACGGAGTGGTTCATCTCGACCAGATGTGCCACTTCGTGCGCCGCGAGATAATCGAGCACGAAAGGCGGCGCGAGGATCAGCCGCCACGAGAACGAGAGCACGCCGTCGGAGTTGCATGACCCCCAGCGGCTCGACTGATCGCGCACGCTGATGCGCTTGAACTTGACGCCGAGCGTCTCCGCATAATGTTTCACCGCAACGGCGAGATCGCGCCGCGCCTCGCGCTTCAGGAAATCCTTGACCCGGCGGGGCGTGTGCGCGGCGTCACCCGTCACGCAAAGCAGGTTCGCTCCGTCCGCGCCGCATTCGAGCCAGACCGTGCCGCGCGCGCGGGGACGGTGAGCGATGCGCACCTGTTCGCCGCGCAACGGCAGGCTCGCGCCATCGGCGAACGTCACACCATCCGGCAGCCGGCGCAGCCGCTCGGCGAGCCAGGCGCCATGCCGCTGCGCGAAATCCTTTGCATCGGCGAGATTGCCGCGCATCGGCATCGACAGGATCGCCTCTCTTCGGGTGGCGTGAATGCGCAGCGTATAGCGACGCGCGCGGCGATGCCGGCGCACGGTGACGTCATAGACCTCGCCGCCGGCTTCAACCGCAATGATTTGCGGCGCAGGGCTGCGGGCAATCGGCCCGCGCGCGGGCTTGATCGCGCCGATCCCGCGCAGCAGCGGCAGCCAGCCAAGTCCATGACGTTCGCGAACTCATGCGGAGAGTATAGCGCGCGAATCGTCATTCCGGGGCGCGCTGAAAGCGCGAGCCCGAAATCCATAGCCCCTGTGGTTATTGTGTGTCGCTGACTACCGTCCGCCCACCACGTGCAGCTTCCGCCCTTGCGCGGCATTCTGCATGAAGTCGGAGATGCGCGGCACGATCTCGGCGCGGAAGCGCGAGCCGTTGAAGACGCCGTAGTGACCGACGCCCTTCTGCATGTAGTGCACCTTCTTGTCGGCACTGAGCGACGTACACAGGTGGTGCGCCGCCTCGGTCTGACCGATGCCGGAGATGTCGTCCTTTTCGCCTTCGACCGTCATCAGCGAGATGCGCTCGATCTTGGTCAGGTCCACCGGCTTGCCGCGATGGGTCATCGTGCCCATCGGCAGCGCGTGCTTGACGAACACGGTGTCGACCGTCTGCAGATAGTACTCCGCGGCAAGATCCATCACCGCCAGATACTCGTCGTAGAACTCGCGGTGCTTCTGCGCCGAGTCGCCGTCGCCTTCGACCAGATGGCGGAACAGGTTCTTGTGCGCGTCGATGTGGCGGTCGAGGTTCATGCTGACGAAGCCGTTGAGCTGCAGGAAGCCCGGATAGACGTCGCGCATGAAGCCCGGATGCGGGAACGGCACGCGGGTGATGACGTTGTGGCGGAACCAGTCGATGCCGCGCTCCTGAGCGAGGTTGTTCACCGCGGTCGGATTGCTGCGGGTATCGATCGGCCCGCCCATCAGCGTCATCGACAGCGGCACGAACGGGTCATGCGACGCTTCCATCAGCGCCGCAGCGGCGATCACCGGCACCGAGGGCTGGCACACCGCGACCACATGAACGTTGCCGCCGAGGAACTGCAGCATCTCGATGACGTAATCGATGTAGTCGTCGAGATCGAAGCGGCCGGCCGACAGCGGCACCATGCGCGCATCCGCCCAGTCGGTGATGTAGACGTCGTGGTCCGGCAGGAACGCTTCCACCGTGCCGCGCAACAGCGTTGCATAGTGCCCCGACATCGGCGCGACGATCAGGACGCGCGGTTGCGGCTTGCGCGGCGGCCGCGTGATCAAGCGCTCGAAGTACAAGAGCTTGCAGAACGGCCGCTCCCAGATCGAGTGGATGTGCACCGGCACGCGCATGCCGGCGACCTCGACATCCTTGATGCCCCATTCCGGCTTGCCGTAGCGCCGCGTCGTGCGCTCGAACAGTTCGCAGCTCGCAGCGATCGACTTGCCGAACTCGGTGTGAGCGAGCGGGTTGAGTGGATTCTGAAACAGCAGCTTCGTCGCATCGGTCACCGCGCGAAGCGGATTGAGCGACGCGTGCCCCATCTCGTACATCCAGTAGAGCGGCGTCGTTAGTCCGGGCGCGCCTTCGCGTGCTGCGGCCGGCGCGCCGCCAAATTCACCAATCGGCATTCTGTGTTTCTTCCCAAAGCCCCTTTTGCGGCGCAACATAATGGAGACAGGTTTCAGGCGCGTCAATGCGCCTCAGGTCTCATTTGGCTAGGTTAGCCAAAGGTTTCTGCCGCTTTCGCCCACGAAAGACCGCGGGTATTCCGCTATTCACCCGACTGGATCAGCTTGCCGTGACTGCGCGCGCTGTTCAAAAGCGCGACGAAGACGGCGATGGCGACCACAAACAGGCCGGCGTTGATCGCCAGGGCCTCGATCATCAGGTCCGCGCGAAACACCTTGTCGATCATCAAGGCGCGCATTCCCTCGAAGACATAGGTCGGCGGCAGCAGCCACGCCACCCATTGCAGCCACGTCGGCAGCACGGCGACGGGATAGTAGACGCAGGCGAGCGGCAGCAGGATGAACACCAGCGTCCATGCGAGGCTTTCCGCGCCCATGCCGTTGCGCACGACAAGGCCCGAGACCATGATGCCGACGGCCCAGCTGGTGAAGATGAGGTTGCAGAAGAACGCCACCAGCGCGATGCCGAGTCCGAACAGGTTGAAGTTGAAGAACACCGCCGCCATCACCACCATCGGCACGATACCGATGGCGAGCCGGATGAGGCTCATGATCATCAGCGACAGCAGGA
This sequence comes from uncultured Alphaproteobacteria bacterium, assembly GCA_963757845.1. GTDB lineage: Bacteria > Pseudomonadota > Alphaproteobacteria > Rhizobiales > Xanthobacteraceae > P52-10. The sequence goes on along the minus strand of CAVWTB010000005.1, from coordinate 79,095 downwards.
ACTCGAACGGCGTCAGCGGACTCATCATCAGGTTGCCGAGGTTGCGCGACCACATCTCCTCGAGAAACGACATCGAGAAGCCGAGCTGGCCGCGGAACAGGATGTCCCACAGGATGATCGCGCCGATCAGCGTGCCGCCGGCCTTCGCGAAGAAGCTGGCGTTGCCGCTGATGTAGTTCTGCAGAAAGCCCCACGAGATCAGCGTCAGCGCCGGCCAGTAGACCATTTCGAGCAGGCGCGGCCACGACGAGGTCAGGAGATACCAGTGCCGCAGCAGCATCGCGCCGATGCGATGCCAGCCGATGCCGTGACGCGGCAACCTATCCATCAGCGTGCTCATGACGCCTCCTGTACGCGCCCGCGCGCGACGTCGAGGAAGACTTCTTCGAGCGTCTGGCGATTGTAGCGCGCGCGAATTCCGGGCGGCGTGTCGTCGTCCTCGATGCGGCCGCGCTTCAAGATGATCACGCGGTCGCACAGTCGCTCCACTTCGAGCATGTTGTGCGACGCGAGCAGGATCGTGGCGCCGCGCGCCTTGCGATAATTCTCCAGATGCCGCCTGATCCAGTCGGCGGCGTCCGGATCGAGCGAAGCGGTCGGCTCGTCGAGCAGCAAGAGCTCGGGATTGTTGATCAGCGACTTCGCAAGCGACACGCGGGTCTTCTGCCCGGCCGACAGGTTGCCGCTCGGGCGATCGAGAAAATCCTTCAGGTCGAGGTCGGCGGCAAGCTGGGCGATGCGCTCGCGCAGATCCTTCACGGCATAGAGCTTGCCGAACACGGTGAGGTTCTGCCGCACGGTCAGCCGCATCGGCATGTCGACGTACGGGCTCTCGAAATTCATCCGGCCAAGCACCTCGGCGCTTTCGTCCGGCATGCCGTGACCAAGGACGCGGACGGTTCCCGACGTCGGGCGCACCAGGCCCATGATCATGCCGATGGTCGTCGTCTTGCCCGCCCCGTTGCCGCCGAGCAGCGCGGTTACGCTGTGGCGCGCGATCTTGAACGAGATGTCGTTCACCGCCGTCGTCTTGCGGTAGACCTTCACGAGATGCTCGACATCGATGGCCGGCGACGAGGCGTGAGAATCGTGCATTGGGAATGCCTCGGGTGCCGCAGGCCGTCGGGGCGCCGTCTTTAGGCCAAGGCGGCGCGCGTGTTGTTCTTGCAAATACTATTGTGGCTCACGGCACGAAAGGCAATATAGCCGCCAAATGTCCGACGACGCTGCCACCGACTTTCGCGAACCGCGCCCGCATGTGCGGCTGGACACGATCCTGCGGCTGCGCTGGCTCGCCGTGCTGGGGCAGCTCGCGACCATCTTCGTGGTCGAGCAGGGCCTCGATTTCGACCTGCCGCTGATCCCGTGCCTGATGGTCATCGCGTTCTCGGCGACCGTCAACATCGTGCTGCAGATCGCCTTCAATCCGATGCGCCGGCTCGAGCCGAAGCATGCGGCGGGCCTGCTGGCATTGATGATCGCCGAGCTCGACGCGCTCCTGTTCCTGACCGGCGGCATGGACAATCCGTTCCTGATCCTGGTGCTGGCGCCGGCGCTGATCGCCGCAACCGCGCTGCCGCCGCGGCTGACGCTCGCGCTCGCGGCGTTCGCGGCGGCGAGCGCCACGGTGTTGACCTTCTGGCACATGCCGCTGCCCTGGATCGAGAACAGTCCGCTGGACATTCCGCTCACCCTGACCATCGCGACCTGGATCGCGACGCTGGTCGCGATCGGCGTCACGACTCTCTATGCCTTCCAGGCAACCGAGCAGTCCCGCAAGCTGTCCGATGCGCTCGCCGCCGCGGAACTCGTGCTGACGCGCGAGCAGCATTTGACGCAAATCGACGGGCTTGCCGCAGCAGCCGCGCACGAGCTCGGCACGCCGCTGTCGACCATCACGCTGATCGTGCGCGAGATGGAGAAGTCGCTCGATCCGGCGTCGCCGATCGCCGCCGACGTTCGCACGCTGCGCGAGCAGACCCAGCGCTGCCGCGATATCCTCACAAAACTCACGCAGCTGTCGTCGGCCGACGCGCCGTTCGACCGGATGCGGATCTCCGCACTGGTCGAAGAAGCTGTCGCACCGCACAGGGGTTTCGGGATCAACATTCGCATTCGTCAGACGGCGCCCGGCAAGAACGAGCCGGTGACCCGCCGCAATCCGGCGGTGCTGTACGGCCTCGGCAACATCCTGGAGAACGCGGTCGACTTCGCGCGCGAGACGGTCGAGGTGGACGCCTGGTGGGATTCGCGCAATGTCGAAATCGTGATCGCCGACGACGGCCCCGGCATCGCGCCCGACATCCTGCGCAAGATCGGCGAGCCCTATCTCTCGCGCCGGCCCGCCGACAGCGGCTCGGGCGGGCTCGGTCTCGGCATCTTCATCGCCCGCACGCTGCTGGAGCGCAGCGGCGCAAAGGTTTCGTTCCGCAACCGCATCTTTCCGGCGCACGGCGCGATCGTCCATGTCATGTGGCCGCGCGAGGCGTTCGAGATCGAGGAGCCGCGGCTGGAAGCGGCGAATTAACGATTGGAAAGGTTCCTTAACCCCGTCTTCCGGCCCTTGGCAGCGGCGCGCCAAAGCGCCATATCTTGTTGATCCGAAACAGGAGCTCCACGCCTTGAGCAACCTCGAGACACCGGTGACCGCTTCGCCTGCCATCCTCGGCATGGCCGATCGCAATCTCCTTATTGTCGAGGACGACAAGGCGTTTCTCGAGCGGCTTGCGCGCGCGATGGAAGCGCGCGGCTTCATCGTCCGCACCAGCGACTCGGTCGCCGACGGTCTGGCGCAGATCGCACGCTCGGCGCCGGCGTTCGCTGTCGTCGACCTCCGCCTCGGCGACGGCAACGGCCTCGACGTGGTCTCGGCATTGAAGCGGCAGCGGCCCGACGCGCGCGCCATCGTGCTCACCGGCTACGGCAACATCGCCACCGCCGTCACCGCGGTGAAGCTCGGCGCGGTCGACTATCTGGCAAAGCCCGCCGACGCCGACGACGTGGTCAACGCCCTGCTCGCCACCGGCTCGACAAAAACCGAGCCGCCGCAAAATCCGATGTCGGCCGACCGCGTGCGCTGGGAACACATCCAGCGCATCTACGAGATGTGCAACCGCAACGTCTCGGAAACCGCGCGGCGGCTGAACATGCACCGCCGCACGTTGCAGCGGATTCTCGCCAAGCGCGCGCCGCGCTGATCCTTCGAGGGAGGGCATTCGTGACAAAAGCGTGACGGCTCCGGCGAATAAATTTTCGCTTCCTTGATCCATGTCACACGGAACAGGATGGCAGGGCATTAGGTTGATGCTTGGTCATCTTTCTGATTCTGGTGTCACGTCATGCGCAAGGCCCGCCACCTCGCGATCTCTTCCCGCCTCGAAGCCACCAAGCGCCACGGTCTGGTCGCGGACTATGCGATCGAGTGGCCGGCCAGCAATTTTTCACCACCGCGGGTGCGCGTCCGCGGCCGCGACCGGTTTCCAGCGCAACTCACGCTGAACTACGTCGCGGCGCTGCTCGGCTCGCTGGTGCCCAGCCGCGCGATCGTGATCGAGCGATAGCGTCATTCCGGGCGCACGCTGGTCCGCGAAGCGCATCCGCGAGCCGGACATTCGGACGTCGCATCGCTGCGTCCGTTCAAATCGGACGATGGCGCGATCGCGCGACTACGGCCTACCTCCAAAAACCCGTCCGGGTCGGCGAGCCGGCCGAGGCGTTGCGCGGCGGTCGATGCAAACCGCAGCAGCATCGACTTGCGCGTCGGCGGCCGGCAGCCGATGTTCCGGCGCCTCGCAATGCATGTACGCCCCATAGGCGTCGGCGACGATCAGGCCGGTCTCCGGCGGAAAGATCTCGCACGGCAGATCGCGCGTGAAGGCGAAGAACAGCCGATCGCAATGGAAGCGGTAGTCTTCCCACTTGCTGTCGGCGCGCAGATCGGCGAGCGATGACTTGATCTCGACGATCCAGATGTCGCCGCGCTCGTTCAGCGCCACGATGTCGGCGCGCCGGCCGGACGGCAGCGGCAGCTCGCTGACGGTCGAAAATCCAAGCGAGCGCAACAGGCGCGAGGTGCCGCGCGCCACCGCCAGCGCGGTCTCGGACTGGCGGCCGTCGATCGGCAGGCTCGCTGCTTCGGGCAGAACGTAAAAACTCATGGCAGAACCTAGCATATTTGGGCGAGCCGCAAATTCGGTCCAGGCGCGCCGCAATTCCGGCCTCGCGCCGACGTGAAGGGATGGAACAACGAGTTCCAGGGGGGCGCCATTCCTGGAGGGGAATATGACGCGCCGAAACTGGCGGGCGCTTGCGCTCGCCGCTGCACTGATGCCGACCGCTGCGCTGATGACCACCACTGCGCATGCGCGACCGACGGTGGAAGTGGCCTTCGTCCTCGACACCACCGGCTCGATGGGGCCGCTGATCGAAGGCGCCAAGCGAAAGATCTGGTCGATCGCCACCGCAATCGTCGACGCCCATCCGGACGCACAGATCCGCATGGGCCTCGTCGCCTACCGCGATATCGGCGATGAATACGTCACCAAGACCTTCGAGCTGACCACCGACATCCAGGACCTCTACGCGAGCCTTCTGGAGCTGCGCGCCAAGGGCGGCGGCGATTGGCCGGAAAGCGTGAACGAGGCGCTTGCGGTCGCGGTCAACAAGCTCGCCTGGACCAACGGCGACGACGTCCATCGCATCGTCTTCCTGGTCGGCGATGCGCCGCCGCACATGGATTACGCGCAGGACACGAAGTATCCGCAGACGTTGAAGGTCGCCCAGCAGAAGGACATCCTCGTCAACGCGGTGCTGGCCGGCGGCGCGCGCGACACCGAGCGCGTCTGGCGCGAAGTCGCCCAGCTCGGCGGCGGCCGTTTCATCCCGATCCCGCAGGACGGCGGCGAGGTCGTCATCATCGAGACGCCGTACGATGAGGAGATCATCATCCTGCAGCAGAAAATCGGCCGCACGGTTCTGCCGTACGGACCCGCGCCGATGCAGCGCCGCGCCGAGGACAAAGTGCGGCAGGTGACGTCGGTCGCCGCCGCCGCGCCGTCGTCGGCGTCCGACATGGCGAGCTTCATCAACAAGCGCGCGAAGGTTTCCGGTGAAGCGGTCACCGGCGACGGCGACCTCGTCAGCGACGTCAAGTCGGGTCGGAAGGCCCTCGAGGCGATCCCGGAGGGCGACCTGCCGGAGGACCTGCGCAAGCTGCCGGTGCCGCAGCGGCAGGCGAAGATCGATGCGCAGATGTCGGAGCGCAAGGCGCTGAACGAACAGCTCAGCGCCCTGGTCGCCAAGCGCGACGCCTTCGTGGCTGACAAGCGCAAGGCTGCGCCCAAACCAGTGAGCTCGTTCGATGCCGCGGTCGAAACGACGCTGAAGGCGCAGATCAAGCGGTAGGCTTCTCTAACCTCTCCCCGCATGCGGCAGGGCAATCGCATATGGTCAGCAAGGAGAAGCGGCATAGCCCGCGACGCAAGCCTGCATGAATGCGCCCTCGCCCCTTGCGGGAGAGGGCATGTAGAGCGCCAACCTTATATTCTGCTGGGTGAGGGGTCGCCGCACGGCACGGACTCAGTGCCGTGGGGCAACCCCTCACCCATCATCATTCCGGGCCGATGCCATCATGCCCTTGTGTTCGGAAATTCTGACAGAATGTGCAAACGGGCGGTTCTGACCAACCGCCCGTTGCTGGAACTGAGCCCGTGATGCCCAAAGGCGATCGAGCCTGTGGGAGAGCGAGGGACAGCTCCGGTGTCTTCCTCAACCCGAACAGTTGCAAGGGCGTTCGAGCCCGTACCGAGCAAGGAAGGGAGCTGAAGATGGCACAAAATGATGTCGTTGTCGTGGGTATCGATGTGGCCAAGGACAAGGTGGATGGGTGCATTCGGAAGCTGTCGCTGCGGCAGACGTTCCCGAGCACGCAGCAAGGGCACCGCAAGCTGATTGCCTGGCTGCGCAAGCACGAGGTGACCAAGGCGGTGATGGAGGCGAGCGGCGGCTACGAGCGTGACTGGGCCAGGGCGCTGCGTGATGCGGACATCGATGTGCGGATCGTCGACCCCAAGCGGGTTCGCGCCTTCGCGCTGTCGGCCGGACGGCTTGCGAAGAATGACATGATCGATGCAGAGATGATCGCCTGGTTCGCTGCGACATTCAGCCAAGCGCATAGCCAGGCGCGCGATGCCGCCCACGAGGAGTTGCTGGCCCTGGTGAAAGCGCGCAAAGGCTTGCTTGACCTGCAGACCCGACTGCAAAGCCAAAGCGAACGCATCGCACCGGGACCAATTCAGAAGGCGCAGGCCCGCATTCTGAAGAGCCTGGCCAGAGAGATTGCCAAGCTCGAGGATGCCATTGCTGCCAAGATCAAGAGCACGCCAGACCTTGCCGAGCCCGCCGAGATCATTGAGAGCCTACCGGGGCTCGCGCGAACGACTTCCGCCAATCTGCTTGCAGGAATGCCGGAGCTCGGTCACGTCAGTGACAAGATCGCTCCAGCCTTGTTGGGCGCCGCCCCTTATGATGACGATAGCGGCAACCGTCGCGGCGTGCGCCACATCAAGGGCGGTCGTCGCTGGGTCCGCAACGCCTTCTACATGCCCTGTCTCGGCGCGGCCACGCAGCACAACCCGGTGCTGAAAGCCTTCTATCAGCGCCTGATCGCCAGGGGAAAGGAGCCGAAGGTGGCGCTCGTCGCCTGCATGCGCAGGCTGATTGTCATCCTCAACACCATGCTCGCACGCCGGCAGAAATGGGATCCCAGCCGCTACGCGCTAAGCTGAATGAGCGCGCCCTACCGCGCTCGGTCTCCGGCCGAGCGCATGCCAGCCCTCAAAGACCGGTGAGCGGACGGGGTCAAGGCCGCAGCCGCCGCAGGCGGGCGCGCGTCGCGCGAGCCTTGAGGCCGGCCGATCGCCGGTCTACTTCAGCACAGTTGCTCTCCCGCAAGGGGCGAGGGCGCAGTTATGCGCGCCGCGCGTTGGGGTCATCGCGCCCCAGTTGGTCATATGCGATTGCCCTGCCGCAAGCGGGGCGAGGGAGCGCGCCGTCCAAGTCGCAAATCGTTCCGTCTCTCGGCCCGCGATTTCACCTGCCTTTTTCAACCCTGCCCTTCGCAGGACACACGCCCGGTTTCCCCTTTTCCCCCGGCCAAAAATGCGCAATGTGGGGGCCATGTCAGACCAAACCCAATCCACCGCGCAGCCGAAGGCACGCGCGGCCATCATCCCGGTGACGCCGTTCGAACAGAACTGCACGCTGATCTGGTGCGAAGCGACCAAGCGCGCCGCCGTGATCGATCCCGGCGGCGACGTGCCGAACATCGAGGAAGCGATCGCCCAGTCCGGCGTCACCGTCGAGAAGATCTGGCTGACCCACGGCCATCTCGATCACGCAGGCGGCGCGGCGGAGCTGAAGGAGAAGCTCGGCGGCGGTGTGCCGATCGAGGGGCCGCACATCGCCGACAAATACCTGCTCGACACGCTGGTGGAGAGCGGCAAGCGCTTCGGCGTCGGCGGCTTCCGCAATGTCACGCCCGATCGCTGGCTGAACGAGGGCGATACCGTCAAGGTCGGCGAACTCTCCTTCGACATCCTGCATTGCCCGGGCCACTCGCCCGGCAGCGTCGTGTTTTTCAGCAAGGAGATGCGCTTCGCCCATGTGGGCGACGTGCTGTTCAACGGGTCGGTCGGCCGCACGGATTTGCCCGGCGGCGATCATGCCACCTTGATCATGTCGATCATGACGAAGCTGTTGCCGCTTGGCGACGACGTCAGCTTCATCTGCGGCCATGGCCCGGGCTCGACCATCGGCCAGGAACGGCAGACCAATCCATTCATCACCGGCGCCTGACGCGCCGCAGGCAAGCAACACATCAGGGGCACGACGTGAACGAGAGCATCAAGACGCCGGAAGGCGCACCCGTCAGCTGCGATATCACCTCGTCGATCGCCGCACGCTACGGCGCCGCCGAATCGAACGTACCGCTCGCCTGGAACGACACGATCGAATTGCTGCTGAGCCACCGCTCGGTGCGCGGTTTCCTGAGCGATCCGCTTCCGCCCGGCACGCTGGAGGCGCTGGTCGCCGCGGCGCAATCGGCGTCGTCCTCGTCGAACGTGCAGGCCTGGACGGTGATCGCCATCGAGAACGCCGAGACGAAGGCGGCGCTCGCGAAGATCGCCAGCGGTCAGAAGCACATCGAGGACTGCCCGCTGATGCTGGTGTGGTGCGCCGACCTGTCGCGCACCAAGCAGATGGGTGAGCGGCACGACTATCCGACCGACGCCACCGGCTTTCTCGAAAGCTTCATCGTGTCGGTGGTCGACGCGGCGCTGGCCGCGCAGAATGCGACCGTCGCCGCCGAATCCTTCGGCCTCGGCATGGTCTATATCGGCGCGCTCCGCAACAATCCGGAAGAAGTCGCGCGCATCCTGAAACTGCCGCCGAATGTCGTGGCGGCCTTCGGCATGTGCGTCGGCACGCCCGATCCGGCGCGGCCCTACAACGTCAAGCCGCGGCTGCCGCAGCGCGTGGTGCTGCATCGTGAGCACTACGACGTGAGCCTGCCGCAGGAAGCGCTCGACAGCTACGACGCCACGCTGATGGCGTTCCAGCGCAGCGAGAAGATGAAGGAAATCGGCTGGACCGGCGCGATGAAGTCGCGCTGGCGCGACGCCAAGTCGATCAACGGACGCGATCGAATCAAATCCGCGCTGATCGCATTGGGTTTCAGGCTCGACTGATACGAACCCTTCGAGCGCGGTCCGCCGTTGCGAGTTGCGGGATGCGCCTTTCCGCGAAGGCGCCAGCGGAACTCGCTTAACCTGCACTTAATCATAACTTGCCAAAATCAGCGTCGGTTTTCAGTTCTGCCTATTTTTTAGCCACCGACGGACATCCTGGAAATGAGCCTGCCCGACGCAGCTGCGCGAACCGAAAGCGGGGGCGCAAAGCTTTCGCAGATCATCTCCGACACCATTTCGCGCACGCACCTCGTGCGCGACACCGCGGCCGGAAAGATCACCGAAATCCAGAAGATCACGGGTGCGCTGCGGATGCTGGCGCTGAACGCCTTGATCGAGAGCGCGCGCGCCGGAGATCATGGACGGGGCTTCTCGGTGGTTGCGGCCGAGGTGCGGGAAATCGCCAACAAGGTGGAAGCGATCTCGGAAAGGCTGCGGGCGGAGCTCGCGACGCAGATCGACGACCTCGGTCACGCGACCGCCAGCATGGCGGATGCCGCGGTCGGCGGGCGGATGGTCGACCTCGCGCTCAACGTGATCGAAATCATCGACCGCAACCTCTATGAGCGGACCTGCGACGTGCGCTGGTGGGCGACCGACAGCGCGATCGTCGACTGCGCGGCGAACGCGAACGACGAGAACTGCGCCTATGCATCGAAGCGGCTCGGCGTGATCCTCAATGCCTACACGGTCTATCTCGATCTGTGGCTGTGCGACCTGGACGGGCGTGTCATCGCCAATGGCCGCCCCGAGCGCTACAACGTCAAGGGCCTCGACGTCTCGCGCGAACCGTGGTTTGCGCGCGCGGCTGCGCTGACGTCCGGCGACGACTACACGGTCGCCGATATCAGCCTGTGCGGCCCGCTCAACAATGCGCAGGTCGCGACCTATGCGGCCTCCGTCCGCGCAGGCGGCGAGACCAGGGGCCGGCCGCTCGGCGTGCTGGCGGTTCACTTCGACTGGGCGCCGCAAGCCCGCACCATCGTCAAGGGCGCGAGAATCGACGCCGACGAGTGGGAGAAGACCACGGTCATGATCGTCGACGCCAAACGCAGGATCATCGCGTCGAGCGACGACAATCACAGCCTGAACGATTCACTTTCGCTTGATGCCAGCGGCCGGACCAACGGCTATTACGTCGCCAACGACCAGTCGACGATGGCATTTCACGCCACGCCGGGGTACGAAACCTACAAGGGACTTGGCTGGTACGGCGTGATCAAGCGAAAGGCTTGAAGACCTGGCCAGCCCCGCTGTCAGCGAGGTGCGGATGGCCGACGAACGCAAACCACTGAACCGCCTGCGGACCCTGCTGCGGGAGAAAAAACCCGCCTTCGGCGCGATTGCGACGATGCCGAGCCTCCAGGCCGTGCAGGTCATCGCCAATTCCGGTCTCGACTGGGTCATCGTCGATCTCGAGCATGGCGCGATCGACCTTGCCGCAGCGCATGCGATGATCGTCGCCACCGCCGGCACGCCCTGCGTGCCCCTGACGCGCATCGCCGACAACCAGCCGCATCTCGCCAAGGCGCCGATGGATCTCGGCGCGCTCGGCATCAACTTTCCGATGATCTGCTCCGCCGAAGAAGCCGCGCGCGCCGTGCGCAGCGTGCGCTATCCGCCGCAAGGCGAGCGGATGTGGGGACCGTTCTACGCGCCGCTCCGACACGGCATGACGATGCAGGACTACATGGCGGCGGCGAACGACGAGATGATCTGCATGATCACCATCGAGCACGCGAAAGCCGTCGAGCGCATCGACGAGATCATGGCGGTGGGAGGCATCGACGTCGCGATCATCGGCGTCGGCGACCTTGCAACCTCGATCGGCAAGCCTGGCAAGCTCGACGACCCGGAGTTGCTCGCACTGGTGCGCCGCGCCGAGGAAGGCATCCTCAAGAGCGGCGTGCCGATGGGCGCAGCCGCGCGAACGGCCGAGCAGGCCAATGCGATGATCGACCGCGGCTACCTGGTGCTGGGCTTGGGCTTCGACTGGTCGCTGCTGCAGCGGGGGATTGCGGCGGCGTTCGACGGGATCAGACGGTAGCGTCAGGGAGCCGTAGCTCCGTCATTGCGAGCGAAGCGAAGCAATCCAGCCGCGCGCCGGCAGGCGCGCCAAATAAACGCGGAGTGGACAACCAATGATGCGCCTCTAATTTTGCGCGCTTCGCGCGCGGCTGGATTGCTTCGTCGCTTCGCTCCTCGCAATGACGTTGTAGGCAGGCCTACAACTTCACCTCCAGCGACCCCGTGATCGACGCGCGTTGCGACAGCTCGATCCAGTTGCCGTCGGGGTCGCGCACCATCGAGATGCGCGCGGTGGTGCCGAGCGTCACCGGCGCACGGGCCTCACGCCCGCCATGCGCCAGCACATGCGCATGCTCGCGGTCCACCTCGAACACCTGGAACGTGATGTAGCGCCAGCCCTTGCCTTCCATGCCTGAATCGGACGGCGCGTCCGGCGACTGTTCGAGCAACAACACCGTATCGCCGGCAAGGAACGTCGCAGCACCTCCCGCCGTTCGGCCCCTCGGCAAGGCCGAGCGCCTCCGCATAGAACCTGCGATGCGCCGCAACGTCGCGCACCGCAAGGCGGATGCCGATGCGCTCGATGCCGTGCGTGCCTTTCGGCACCAGCGTCACGCGATTGCCTTCAGGATCGGCCAGCGATTTCGCGTCCGACAGCCCGTCACGGGCGATCAGCAACTCATGATAGCCGGACGGCGGACGATCGGGAATCGGTTCGGCAAACTCGTTGATCTTGAGCACCGAGCCCAGCAGATCGTGACGATGCTGGTTCTGGCCCTTGCGAACCGGCAGCAGGTGATCGAACGGCAGTCCGATCTCCTTCTGCCAGAAATCCAGCAGCGGCTGCACGTTGTTGGTGCGAAGGCCGATGTCGATGCGCGGTTTGGCGAGCTTCATGCGGATCTATCATTCTTCAAAGAGGGTGACGCTGCGCCGACAAGCGGCGCAGATCGCCAATCTATACGAGGTCTCAGGGTGCGAGGCGAATGCCTTCACTCTCGGCCTGCGCGATCAGGCGCGCTGCATCCTCGCGCAGCAGGAACCGCTTTGCCACAAGATCGTCGGCCGCCTTCCTGAACGCGGCCACATAGGCATCCCTGGTCGGATAGCGCTCCTCGATCGACAGGCGCGGATCGCCGGTGTCGAGCCGCTCCTGCCTGGTGCGCGCGAACGGAATGAAGCTGCCCGCGAGCGTACAGTGGCCGCCTTCAAAGAAATCCTTGTTGAAGTGATTCCACCCGGTGTAGGTGCCGATCGGCGCTTCGACGAACACATTGCGGATGCCGCCGAGATCGTTTCCGTCCGCATCGACCTGCGCCACCAGCGCGCCATAGCGCGCGGCCGATTGCTTCGGCAGACCTGCCGACAGCACGCCTGACGTGTTCGCGGCATCGTAATCCTTGCCGAAATCCTGCACGTGCAGCGGGTTGTTGTCCGGGATGAAGCGAACCGCGGGCCGCACGACGTTGCCATACTTGTTGGCCGGGATCGGCGGGAATTGCACCTGATCAGCCGCAACCAGCGTACCGGCCGCTATCGTCGGCCGCGCACTTGGCGGCGGCTCGGCGCCGTCCTTCACCCATGCCGTGAGAGACGTGAGCAACGCGCGCATCGTCCACGCATGCGGGTTCGGATTGGGTTGTTGCACGCAGAAGCCGAACGGTTCCTGCGTCGGCAGCGGCAGCAACGCCGGCGCGTGCTGCGTCGAGGCCATGATGTAGCTGCGCACGTTCGCGGGCTCGTCGAGGTCCTTGAGCCCAAGCGGGTCGGTAAAGCCGAGCGACTGGCGCAGCTCCCACATCTCGAGCGCCGTCGCCGCATGCACGATCTTCGGACAGGTGTTGTCCGCCGCGCAGCGATCGAGAATGCCTTGCGTGCGTCCGGTCAACGGATCGGTGACGCTGCCATAGGCGAAGGGAAATTCCGCGCCGGGGAACAGATGATCGGTCTGGTGCGTCGTCGCGCGACCCGGCTGACCGAAGCGAATATTCAGCGGCATCAATCCGCCGCCGATGTGCGGCAGCGCGCCCTCGAACACGGTGCGGCCCTGCTCATCGCGATTGAAGCCGAGATGAATCAACGACCGGATGAACCGTCCGCTCTGGGACGAGCCCATGACGATTGCCTTGGCACCTGCGACGAACGCCGGATTGGCGGTGCCGGCATCATCCTTCTCGGCCGACTTCAGGAATGCCCCGATATCGCGCGCTGCAGCGAAGCCGAGGCCTAGCACCTGCGGATCGCGAGCCCGATAGGTCAGTTCGTAAAGGCGCCCGATCTTGAATCCGGCCGGATAGCAAAGCCGGGTTTCACTCGCGACCACGGCCTTGTCCGGTTCGCAGGACGCGAACGACCATTCGGTGTTCGGGATGACGACACGCGGCTCATGCTCGCGGCCGCGAACCGTCAGGGTCGGAAGAAAGCCGTCGGCAAGCGGCGTCTTGTTGTCCGTGCTGACCGTCGGATAGGGCGCACTGGCCGGCGTGAACCATCCGCTCTGCAGGCTGAGCGTGTTGGTCGGTCGAAGCACCGTGATCTCGTTGCGGACGACGCCGGTGATCGCGCTGCCGTCGGCGTTGCGTGCCACCGGCACCTGCATCGTCAGGCGGTTGTTTCCGGAAATGACATCCGGCTGCCAGCCGAACCACACCATGGTGTAGCCCTGCTGCTGCATGAACCCGTCGCCGGCCTCGGTCAGGCCGTTGATGTTGGCGATATTGGCAAGCCCACCAGGGATGCCGACGTTGAATGTCGTCAGCCCACCCTTGTTGCCCCGGTTGACGATGTTGAAGAACACGACGCCGTTCGACTTCGTGCGATCACTGGGACGGACAATGTCGACGTCGATCGTGTACTCGACCATGCCCTTCGCATTGCGCGGCGCAAGCGCAATGTCCTGGATCATGGCGTTCGCGGGAGACTGCGGATCGACCTCGCCGTGCGCCTTGCCGGTGATGCGCTCAAACACACCGACCTCACCAAAGCCGCGCCCGCCAAAGGCCGGCTCGGTCCTGGTGATCTCGAAACGAACAATGCGTGCTTGAGCCTCGGCGAACGAGAACAAAGCCAGCGCTGTGCCCGCGAGCGCGAAGCGACCCGTCGCATCATGGCAGCCTCCCACCCACATTATTGTTGGGGCAAGGCTAGTCCCACCCTGTCGCCTCGGGCAAGCGCGATCGTGTGCACCCCTATCCTGCTGCCATTGGCACTGGCTGCCGTTCCGTCTCGCGACCCGAAGCCCGCTTGCGGCGCGCCCTGACCGCCTGCGCCAGGCGCTCCATCACAGCGACCGATGTGTCCCAGTCGATGCAGCCGTCGGTGATGCTCTGGCCGTAGCGCAACGGCTTGCCGGGAACGAGGTCCTGCCGCCCGCCGACGAGATGGCTTTCGACCATCATGCCGATGATGCAGCGATTGCCGTTCTCGATCTGCTGGGCGACGGCCTCGACGACCTTTGGCTGGTTCTCGGGGTTGTAGCCGCTGTTGGCGTGGCTCGCGTCGATCATCACGCCCGCATTCAATCCCGCCTTGCGCATCTCGCCGCAGACGCCCGCGACATTCGCCGCGTCGTAGTTCGGCCATTCGCCGCCGCGCAGGATGACGTGACAGTCCTGGTTGCCGGTGGTCGATGCGATCGCCGAGCGTCCTTCCTTGGTGACGGCGAGGAAGTGGTGCGGTTGCGACGAGGCTTTCACCGCGTCGATCGCGATCTTCACCTTGCCGTCCGTGCCGTTCTTGAAGCCGATCGGACACGACAGGCCCGATGCCAGCTCGCGATGCACCTGGCTTTCCGTGGTGCGCGCACCGATCGCGCCCCAGGCGACGAGGTCGGAGACGTATTGCGGCGCGACGATGTCGAGATATTCGCAGCCCACCGGCAGCCCAAGATTGTTGATGTCGAGCAGCAGTCTGCGCGCAAGCCGCAGGCCGTCGTCGATGCGGAAGGAGCCGTCGAGATCGGGATCGTTGATCAATCCCTTCCAGCCCACTGTCGTGCGCGGCTTTGAGAAATAGACGCGCATGACGATTTCCAGGTCGTCATGCAGCGCGCTGCGCACCGCACTGAGACGACGGGCGTAATCCATCGCCGCCGCCGGGATCATGGATCGAGCACGGGCCGATCACGACCGCGAGGCGATCGTCGGCGCCATGCAGGATGTTGTGCAGGCCGGAGCGCGCAGCCGTCACCGTCTCGACGGCGGTTTCGGTCGCGGCGAATTCGCCCATGACTTCGTTGGGTGTTATCAGCGGCTTGATTTCGCGAATGCGTATGTCGTCGGTGATGCCTGACACGGGAGTACTCCTTGTTGGAGTCCGCCGGAGGCACAAAAAAAGCCGCCAGCAGACTGGCAGCTTGTCGGGGGTTGTTGTCTGTCTTTACATCGTCAGATCAAACGCATCCCTTCCTCTGCCAGGGGCTTCGGAAACCGTAAAACCAAAAGTAATAACGGCTGGACGCGTTGATCATGGCGGGCTTCTTAGCCGCAATCCGTTCCCCTGTCACCAGTCTTCCGGCACAAATGCCGCCGGGCGTGGCCCTTTGGCTACACGCCCACATAGACGCCGCCGTTGGCATGGATCACCTGGCCCTGGATGAATTCGGCGTCCGGGCTCAGCAGATATTCGACCAGGGAGGTGTAATCGCTGTCCCGGCTGGCGCGGCCGGACGGGTTGGCGGTCGCCGCCTGCTGCACGCGCTTCAGCGCCACCTCCTCGCTGCCGGTCATTTTCGCAACCGACGTGGTGTGAACGAGCCCCGGCGCCGCCGCATTGATGCGAATGCCGAGCGGCGCAAGCTCCGGCACGAGATAGCGGATGACGGCCTCGGCGAGCGCCTTGCCGACACCAAGCGCCGCATAGCCCGGCCGCGCCGTGCGCGCGCCGGCCGATGAGATGAAGACGATGCTGCTGCCGCGGCCGAGCATCGGCATCGCCGTCCTGACGAGATAGAACAGCGACAGGCCGTTCGCCTGCATCGCGCGGGTGAATTTTGCCAGATCCGCGTCGAGCATGTTGGTCGGATAAACCATCGCCGCGCTGTGAACGATGTGCTGCAAGCCGCCGCCGAGCCGCCCGATCTCGGCCATCAGCGCCTCGCAGCCTTCGATCGTCGAGACGTCGCTGCGCAGCGTCGTGACCTGCGCGCCCTTCGCCTCGCAACGTTGCTTGGCTTCGGCCGCGCTGGCGTCGTCTGCCAAATAAGCCAGCACGAGCTTCTCGCCGGGACGCGACAGCCGCTCGGCGATTGCGAGACCGATGCCCTTGGTCCCACCAGTGATCAGGGTCGTCATGATGCAATGATCCTTTGAATTGGCCAACGCGCGCGGCGGTTCGATCGACGCTGCAACGCTAAGCCGGATTGTGCGGCCTTCTCAACATGCCTCCGCTGGTCCGCACTGCGAAACTAGCGGCACGCGCTCGAATATTCTGCATGTTTTAAGAACCCTGCCATTCCGGAAATGCCGGGCAACAGCGCGGGTTGTGCGAAGCTTATGCGTTGCGCCAGGCGGGGTCGGCACGTAACTTGCGCCCAGCGCAACAACACGAATTCCATTTGGGAGAGACGACTTCATGGCCCGCATCGGCTTTGGCGCTTTTTTGGCCCCGCATCACCCCATCGGCGAACATCCGATGCTGCAGTTTCGCCGGGATCTCGACTTCGCGGAGCATCTCGACAAGCTCGGCTACGATGAATTCTGGTGCGGCGAGCACCATTCGTCCGGCTGGGAGATGATCGCTTCGCCGGAGATGTTCCTGGCGGCGTCCGCCGAGCGCACCAAGCGCATCAAGCTCGGCACCGGCGTCGTCTCCCTGCCCTACCACCATCCCTTCAACGTCGCGCAGCGCATGGTGCAGCTCGACCACATGAGCGGCGGCCGCGCGATCTTCGGCTCGGGTCCCGGCGCGCTGTCGTCGGACGCCTATGCGCTCGGCATCGATCCGATGGTGCAGCGTGACCGGCAGGACGAGGCGATCGGCATCATCAAGCGGCTGATGGCGGGCGAGCGCGTCACGGCCGAGAGCAGCTGGTTCACGCTGCGCGATGCGGCGCTGCAGATCCTGCCGCTGCAGGAGGAGATGCCGTTCGTGACCGCCTCGCAGATTTCGCCATCGGGCATGACGCTTGCCGGCAAGCACGGTATCGGCGTGATCTCGATCGGCTCGCTGTCGACCGAGGGCCTCACCGCGCTGCCGACGCAATGGGGATTTGCGGAGGACGCCGCGAAGAAGCACGGCAAGACGGTGAACCGCAAGGACTGGCGCGTGCTGCTGAGCTGGCACATCGCCGAGACGCGCGAGAAGGCGCGCGAGGAAGCCGGCAAGGGGTTGATGCGCTGGCACAACGAATACATCGTCGGCACGCTGCAGCGCCCGGGCGCAAAGCCCTTCAAGTCGATCGATGACGCGCTCGAGCAGACGTCGTCGGGTCCGGGATCAGCCGCGACCATCGGCACGCCGGACGATCTGGTGAAGACCATCAAGAACGTGATCGAGATGTCCGGCGGCCTCGGCACCATCGTCGGCTTCGCGCACGACTGGGCAAACGTCGAGAACACGTTCCGCAGCTGGGACATGGTCGCGCGCTATGTCATCCCGGAGATCAACGGCTACGTGAACGGCCTGCGCCGCTCGCAGAAGCATGTGATCGAGAACCGCGAGTTGTTCGACCGCGCAGGCCAGGCGGTGATGGCCAAGATCATGGAAAACGACAAGGCTGCAGCAGCGCTCGCAGTGACCCGCACCAACCGTTTTGCCGCCTCCAGCAGCAACACGCCGGACTTCGAGAAGGCGGCGGCGAAAAAGGGCTGAAGCCACCCCCGGACTGCGTTGCGAAATGGCGCGGCAGGCACAACATTAGGCCTGCCGCGCCATTTTCATTTGAGTGCGAATGTGACGAAAATTGCGGAAAAACTCGATCCGGCGCCGCGGCAGTATGCCCGCGCGGTGACGCTCGTGCGCCGCTCCGCGCGCGGCGCCGCGGTTGCGCCCGCCTCCTGCACTGTCGCGGACCTCGAGGAGTGGCTGCTGTACGAGGCGGCGCGCGAGCCGGAAATGCTGCTGCTGTTCGAATCGTTTGTCTGGCGCATCGTCGCTGCCGGGTTGCCGCTCGATCGCGCCAGCGTGCATGTCGGCACACTGCACCCGCAGCTGATCGGATTTTCCTGGACCTGGCTGATCAATGACGGCCTCACCGACGAGGTGAAGGTCGCCGAGCAGGCGAACAACAGCGATTCCTACCGCAAGAGCCCGCTATTGCGCGTGTTGGAATTCGGTGAAACGGTGCGAAGGGACCCGCAAGATCCTCCCGCCCAGATCGAATTCGCGATCATGAAGGAGCTGGCCGAAGCGGGTATTTGCGAATACGTCGCGATGCCGATGAATGGCGCCGGCACCTATCACAACGCAATGTCGGTCGCCACCAAGCGCGCGACGGGATTTACCGAGACGGAGTTCGCAACGATACGGCGCATGCTGGACCTGTTCGCACTGCATGTGGAGCGGCACGTTGCGCTGCGTATCGGTGACAACGCGCTGAACGCCTATCTCGGCGAGACGGCTGCCGAGAAGGTGCTGCAGGGCTCGATCAAGCGCGGCTCCGGCGAACGCATGCGCGCGATCATCTGGGTCTCCGACCTGCGGGGCTTCACGGATCTGTCCGGACGGCTCGGCGACGCCAACATGATCGCGCTGTTGAACGCCTATTTCGACTGTCTTGCCGGGGCGGTGCTCCGGCACGGCGGCGAGGTGCTGAAATTCATGGGCGACGGGCTGCTGGCCGTATTTCCGATCGAGGCCGAGGGTGGCGCGAAGCGGGCGGCGACTGCGGCGGTCGCCGCGGCCCAGGACGCGCTCGCCGGACTCGACCGGTTGAACGCGGACGCGCCGCCGCCGCTGAATTCGTTCAGCGGCTGGAATCCGCTGCGCACCGGCATCGCGCTGCACGAAGGCGACGTGTTCTTCGGCAATATCGGCGCGCCGGAACGGCTCGACTTCACCGTGATCGGCTCGGCGGTGAACGAGGCGAGCCGGGTCGAAGCGCTGCAGAAGACGCTTGGCCGCAGCCTGCTGATCACCGACGCCGCCGCGCGGCATCTGGATATCAAGCTCGATGACCTCGGCGAACACTCGCTGCGCGGCGTCGAGGGAACGATGCGGATTTTCAGTCCGGCCTCTTCGTAGCCCGCATGAGCGAAGCGACATGCGGGACAGAGGTGCGACGATCGCCCGGATATCGCTTCGCTCCATCCGGGCTACGGTCAGCAACACTGCAAGACGATCCCTACTGCCGCGCCATCTCGCTCCGTGCAACCGCGTCGCCGTCGAGCGCCTGCTCGGGGTTCATGGTGATGACGACCTTGCGCATCGTTCCGGTGAACGTGAACGGCGCCTCGTAGTGCGACACCGGGCTGCCGCGATCGAGGCCGATGTCGAGGCCCGACCACGAAATCAGCGTGAAGAAGCCGAACTTGCACTCCAGCGCACCGCACGCTTCGCCGTCGATCAGAAGCCGCGCGTGGCGCGTCGGCCCTCCTCCTTGCGTCATGTGCAGGCCGAGCACGTGATCGCCCGCAGGAACAGGACGGTCTGAACGGACGATCTGATGCTCGCCGCCGATGTTGAGGTCGTGAACCAGATGCCCGTTCTCGAGATAAAGGCTGTAACCGGACGTGGCATCGCCATGCGCGATCAGGACGCCGCTGTCGCCCGCCTTGATCGCCACATGCGCCTCGATCAGGTAGGAGCGGCCGCGCACGTCCGGCGCGATCTCGGTCGGGATGTGGCCGACGCCGGCGTGGAACACGAACTGCCGGCGATGATGGGTGCGCGCCGCATTCTCGGCAAAGCGCGGCCCGAAACCGGTCGTCCAGCGGCAGCACCTTGTGCGCCTCCGCCTGCCGCCACCATTCGGCGATCATCGCCTTCAGCCGCTCGGGCTCGCGCTCGGCAAGATCGTCGGTCTCTGAGAAATCGCGGTCGAGGTGATAGAGCTCCCACTTGTCGTTCTCGAACGGCGAGCCCGACGGATGAAAGGCAACGGCCTTCCAGCCCTCGCTCCACAGGCCGCGATGGCCGAACATCTCGAAGTACTGCGGTTTTCCGCGCGGCGGCGCGGTTGCGGTCTTCAGGCTTGCGGCAAAGCTCACGCCTTCGATCGGCTGCTGCGCCACGCCGGCAATCACTTCTGGCGCGCGTGATGCCGACGAGTTCGAGCAGCGTCGGCGCGAGATCGCAGGCGTGGCAGAACTGGCTGCGGATTTCGCCGCGCGCGGCAAGCGCATTCGGCCATGAGATCACCAGCGGATCGCGAATGCCGCCGCCATGGGTGTTCTGCTTGTAGCGGCGCAGTGGCGTGTTGGAGGCCATCGCCCACCCTTGCGGGAAATTCGAGTGGGTGTCGGGACCGCCGATGTCGTCGATGCGCCGCAGCTTCTCCGCGATCGGTTCCGGCTTGAGATTGTAGGGGCCCATCGCATTGATGAAGCCGAGCGGTCCGCCCTCCTGGCTCGCGCCGTTGTCGGAGAGCACCAGCACCAGCGTGTCGTCGAGCACCTTCGCGGCTTCCAGGAACGCGATCAGCCGCGCGAGATGCCGGTCGGCGTGGTCGAGCATCGCCGCGAAGGCCGCCTGCAGGCGCGTGAAGATGCGCTGCTCGTCGGCGCTGTACTCCGCCCATGCTCTCACGCCGTCATTGCGCGGCGGCAGCCGCGTATCCGGCGGTACGAGGCCCATCTTCTTCTGCCGCGCGAACCGGCGCTCGCGCTCGACGTCCCAGCCGTCGCCGAAGATCGCGTCGTACTGCATGATGAGGTCGCGCGGCGCCTGATGCGGCGCGTGGCATGCGCCGAAGGCGACCCATGTCAGCCACGGCTGGTCGGGTCGCGCCGCGATGTGGTCGGCGATGAAGCGGATCGACTGATCGACCAGATCTTCGGTGAGGTGATAGCCGCTTTGATACGTGCCGGGCACCGGGATGCTCGAATTGTCACGCATCAGCTCGGGCGCGTACTGATCCGTCTCGGCGTCCATGAAACCGTAATAGCGATCGAAGCCGCGGCCGAGCGGCCAGCCGTCGAATGGTCCCGTTGGCCCCGACTCGGTCAGCGGCGTGACGTGCCATTTGCCGAGCATGTAGTTGCGATAGCCGTGCGGCCGCAGCATCTCGGCAACGGTGCCGGCCTCGCGCGCGATCTTGCCGCGATAGCCCGGATAGCCGCTGTCGAAATTGGCAAGGCAGCCGACGCCGACGGAATGGTGATTGCGCCCGGTGAGCAGGGCCGCGCGCGTCGTCGAGCACATCGCCGTGGTATGGAAGGAAGAATAGCGCAGTCCGCGCGATGCGATCCTGTCGATCGTGGGCGTCGCAATCGGCGAGCCGTAGCAGCCGAAATCGGAGAAGCCGACGTCGTCGAACAGAACGACCAGGATATTGGGCGCCCCCTTCGGGGCGCGCGGCGCGGCCGGCCAGAACGGCGTCGAGTCCTTGATATAGGGGCCGATCTTCGCAGCGCCTGCGCCGTCCGCGTGAGATCCGTCTCCGGCCATGGCCCGCTCCTGGATTTTGTTCTGCTTGGCGGTCATCTACGGGCGAAAGGCAACGCCGTTCAACTCGCTTTTGCAGGCAAAAAGCGTCTGCCGCGCCATCATCTGGACAGCAGCGCCGCGCGCATGCCACGTTCGGTCGGCAGACATGCAAATAACGACATCCAGCGGAGGGCTTTGGCATGCGCACGACGTTCGACGACGCGGCCCATCCGGTCGAGCCCTTCACGCTGCAGGTCCCCGACAGCGTGCTCGCGGACCTGAAGGAGCGGCTCGCGCGAACGCGCCTGCCGGACACCGAACCCAAAGGCGCGCCCTGGCGCTATGGCACCAGCCTCGCCTACATGCGCGACGTGGTCGCGCACTGGCGCGACCGCTACGACTGGCGCAAGTGGGAGGCGCGCATCAACGCATTCTCCCATTACAAGACGACGATCGGCGGCAAGAAAATCCACTTCATCCTCGAACGCGGCTCCGGCGACAACCCGATGCCGCTCTTGATCACGCATGGCTGGCCGGGCTCGTTCGTCGAGTTTCTCGACATCATCGAGAAGCTGGCTCATCCCGAACGTTTCGGCGGTGACGTACGCGACGCCTTCACCGTCATCGCGCCCAGCCTGCCCGGCTACGGCTTCTCCGATCCGCCGGATGTGCCGATCGGCCCGCGTGATATTGCGCCGATCTGGAGCACGCTGATGACGGACGTGCTCGGCTGCGAGCGCTACGTCGCACAAGGCGGCGACTGGGGCGCCATCATCACCTCATGGCTGGCGCTGGACCATCCGAAGAACCTGGCGGCGATCCACCTGAACATGCTTGGCCTGCGACCGTACGTCGGCAAGGACTCGTCCCCGCTCAGCGACGAGGAGAAGACCTGGCTCGAGCGCGTGCAGGCGATGCGCACGAAGATCACGGCTTACCAGCAGATCCAGGGAACGAAGCCGCAGACGCTCGCCTATGGCCTGACAGACTCGCCAGTCGGCCTCGCTGCATGGATCCTGGAAAAATTCCACGGCTGGACGATCCCGGACGAAGATGCGCCGCCGCCGTTCGACATGGATAAGCTGCTCACCAATGTGATGCTCTACTGGATCGGCGGGATCAACGCCGCGAACTGGATCTACGTTTCGATCGTCGAGGGAACGGCGGCAGCGCTGAAGGCCGGAGAGCATGTCGAAGTGCCGACCGGCGTTCTGCTGTTTCCGAACGATCTTGCGGCTCCGGCCCCGGAGGCGTGGATTCGCCGCAGCTACCATCTCGCACAGCGAAACATCAGCGATCGTGGTGGGCATTTTCCGGCCATGGAGCATGGCGACATGCTGACCGCCGACATGCGCGCCTTCTTCCGGACCTATCGGTGAACGGAATGCGCGGAACGCTCAGAAAATGACAACTTAAACCCACGAAATGATTGAACAAAGGCTTAAGGACTACATGCGATAATGCCGACTTGGTCGTGCGAAGACATTGACCGTCAAAGAGATATCCGCGCTAGTCGGTTATGAATCCATCGGGCCTCGACGAGATCGATTTCGACTATGCGACGTCGGTCGCCCAGAAGGCGCAAGGCCTGATGGCGCAGCACCGCGTGCCGCCGACGCCTGACAATTTTGCGGTCTGGTTCAAGTACGCGCTCGGCACGTCAGCACAGCTGAACATGGCGATGAACGTGCTGATCGGCAACAAGCGCAAGTTCGACCCCGCCACCAACCGCGATCTGTACCGCGCCTATGTCGGCGGACAGGCCGCGGAGCGCGCGATCGACCTCGGCGTCTCCGAGCAGCTGTCGACCTTGATGGTCAGCGCGCAGCAGTATCTGGCCACCGCCATCGACGACAATCGCACCCAGGTGCGCGCGCTCGGCGAGGTGTCCGCCGAGGCGTCGAGCGGAGCGAATCCGCGGAGGCTGATCGAAAGCCTGGTACGCGAGCTTTCCAAGGCCACCAACCGCGCAACGGCGCTGGAGGCCAATTTCGCCGAAGCCTCCAACGAGCTCGACAAGATTCGCGACTCGCTGGAGCAGGCGGAGGAACGCTCGAAGACCGACATGCTCACCGGTCTTGCCAACCGCCGCGCGCTCGATGAGTTCTTGCGGCTGGCGCAGATCAGCACGATGGAAAGCGGCAGCGCGCTCAGCGTCTTCCTCACCGACATCGATCACTTCAAATCGTTCAACGACAACTATGGACACCAGGTCGGCGATCAGGTGATCAAGCTGGTCGCCGGCGTGTTGCGTGAGCACGTTCGCGACAGCGATCTGGCCGCGCGCTATGGCGGCGAAGAGCTGATGGCCGTGCTTCCCGGCGTCGACCTCGGCGCCTGCCGGGAGATCGCCGAGCGTATCCGTGGCACCATCGCCGAACGGCGCATTCGTCGCCGCGCTACGGGCGAGGACATCTCCTCGGTCACCATTTCGATCGGCGTCGCCGAATTCCGCTTTGGCGAATCCGCCGAAAGCCTGATCGAGCGCTGCGACCAGGCGCTCTACCGCGCCAAGCGCGAGGGCCGCAATCGCGTGATGACCGAAAACGATCTCGACGACGTGATCGCGGCGGAGTAGCCGCGTGGGCTCACGCCCGACATGGCGTGATGTGGCACCCTTTATTTGAAGCGCCATCCGCCGCGCAAAGCATTGCCACGGGAAGCAGTTTTGGCACATATTCAGTGCGCGAGATCACAGAAGGCCATTGCCGGTCCACATCAAGACATCCCGGGCGCCGATACGTTCTGTACGCACGCTCGCCTGCAAAACCGACCGCCAGAGGAGCTTCGGATGAAAAGCCCGATCGTTGCTGCCGCCATCGTTCTCGGAACGATCACATCGTCGCTCGCGCAGGCGCCGGTGGCGATTGTCGAGGATGTGAAGGGCAAGGTTTCAGGCGCCGAGTTCATGGACTATGTCGCCCCCGGCGCGGTGATCAAGCTCGGCGCCGACGGCGTCGTCGTCCTCGGCTACATGAACTCGTGCGTGCGCGAGACCATCAAGGGTGGCGTGGCGATCGTCGGAACTGAGGAGAGCAGGACCTCGCTCGGCGAGGTCAGCCGCGAGACAGTGGAGTGCGACGCCAAGCGTGCGCAGCTTTCGCCGCGCGAGGCGACCCAGAGCGCAGCGACGACGTTCCGCAGCCTCGACCCACCGAAGCAAGCGGTCGCCGCCGCGACGCAGCCGGTTGTCTACGGCTTGTCCCCGATCATCCAGCTCGCAAAGCCGGGCAAGCTCGTCATCGAGCGCATCGATGTGCCGGGCGAGCGGATCGAGGCCAACGTCAGCGCGAAAATGCTGGTGAAGGGCAAGTTCTACGACCTCGCAGCAGCAGGCAAATCGCTTGCCCCCGGCGGCACCTATGCGGCAATCGTCGGATCGCAGCGAAGCGAATTCAAGGTCGATCCGCTGGCGCGGCCCGGGGCAAGCCCGATCGTCGGCCGACTTGTGCGCCTGTAAGCGCCAAGCCGTGGCGATCCCATAGGCGCGCCCATGGGTCGCATCACACGGCGCGATATTCTGGCCATCATCGCCATCGCCCTGGTGTCGGGATTGCTCGGCAGCGCGCCGCTGCTCGAACGCGTGCATGGCTTGTCGCTCGACATCCTCACCGCGTTGCGCTCTGAGCTTTTCGGCGCCAGGCGAGACGCCGCCGCCTCGCCCACCGTCGTCGTCGCGATTGACGAGGAAACCTACCAGACGCCGCCCTTCAAGGGCTCGCCGACACTGACCTGGACGCGCGAGATCGGCCGCGTGCTCAACGCCATCGTCGAAGGCGGCGCAAAGGTCGTCGGTTTCGACATCATCTTCCCGACGTCGATCGAGCAATCCGAGATTCCGTTCGGCGAAGAGCTGGTTGGCGCGCGAATGCGCGGCTTCGATCGGGATTTCCTGCGCGCGCTTGCGTCGGGCGCATCGGCCGGCAAGGTGGTGCTCGGCGAGGTTCAGAACGACCGTTCGGCGACGCCGTCGCCAGGGCAGCGGATTGCGGTGCGCCAGCAGCAGAACATTCGCGCGCTCAATGTCCACGTCGATCGCGATGACGTGATCCGCCGCCTGCCGCTTTCGTTCGCCGTTGACGGGAGACGAGTGCCATCGATGGCCGTCGAGCTGGTGGCCCGCGCCGGCAATCTGACCCCGGAATTTGCCGCGGATGGCACGATGACGATCGCCGGCCGCCGCATCGGCGGTGCGGTGCCGGGAACCCTCACGCTGAATTTCGAGGGCGGCGCGGACGACGTCCCGACCTACTCGCTGGCTGACCTGCGCGCCTGCGTCGAGAAGGGCGATCGCGAGTTCTTCAAGCGGCAGTTTGACGGCAAGATCGTCCTGTTCGGTACGTTGCTCAATCTCGACGATCGCAAGCTGACCTCGAAGCGCTTTGCCACCGGCGTCGAGGGCGCGCGGGCACCGCGCTGCGCGCTGCCGGTCGCCTCGACGCCTGGAGATTTCCAGCGCAACACCATCGCCGGCGTCTACGTGCACGCGACCGCGGTCAACAATCTCGTGCACGGCGACACGATCCGTGAACTCGACCGGTGGCAGGTGGCGCTGATCGCGATCGGCTTTGCGCTCGTGTCCGCATTCGCCGCGCGCCTGCTTCCGCCGGCCGGCGCCGCCCTCGCCTATCTCGGGCTCGCCGCTCTCTTGACGCTGCTGGCTGTGGCGATCTTTGCCCGCTCCATCGCGCTTCCGTTGAGCGAGCCGTTCATCGCCGGCTTTGCCGCCACGATCGCGATGATCGGCTACCGCTACATGGTGGCGGATCGGGAGGAACGATTCCTCAAGGCAAGCTTCGGACTTTATCTCGCGCCGCAGGTCATCGACCAGATGATGGCCTCGAACAGGCTGCCGATCCTCGGCGGCGAGATGCGCGACGTCACCGTGTTCTTTTCCGACCTCGCCGGATTCTCGTCGACCGCTGAAAAGCTCTCACCGGATGCGCTGGTGCAGCTGATGAACGAGTATCTGTCGGCGATGACCGAGATCATCGAGGACTGCGGCGGCTACGTCGACAAATACATCGGCAACTCCATCGTCGCGATGTTCGGCGCGCCGGTGAGCGATCCCGATCATGCGCGCAACGCCGTGCGCGCCGCGCTGCTGTGCCGCGACCGGCTGGACGAGCTCAACCGGACCGCAACCGCTTTTCAAGGTCACCAGCTGAGCCACCGCATCGGGCTCAACTCCGGCGAGGCGCTGGTCGGCAACATCGGCTCGCGGCGCCGCTTCAACTATACGGTCATGAGCGATGCAGTGAACCTCGCATCGCGACTGGAAGGCGCGAACAAGTATTTTGCCACCTCGATCCTGGCGTCGGAGATGACGGTTGCGCTGACCGGCAAGCAATTCGTTTGGCGCGAAGTCGACGCCGTGCGCGTCCAGGGCCGCGCCCATCCGGTCAGGGTTCACGAACCGCTCGCCGAAAGGGATAAGGAAACCGACAGCCAGGCGCGCATTGCGAGGGTCTATGCGGACGGCCTGGCACACTGGCGGTCACGCGACTTTCAGGGCGCGGCGGAGTGTTTCGAGCAGATCGCCGCGGGCGATCCGCCGGCCGCACTGTTCCTCGCGCGTGCGCGCGAATTCGCTCGGCATCCGCCCGGCGACGACTGGGAAGCCGTCGCGACGCTGGAAGGGAAATAGCGGCAAGATTGCCCGGCAGCACTGCGCGGGGCGCGGATGGATCGCTGTGGCGTCCGGGGCAAAGATCATCTAGTACCAACGAAAATGCCACGGGAAACGCACCGCCATGAATGTCCAAAGCGCTGTTGAAAAGACGTCGAAAAGCAATACCGAGCATTTCGACGTCCTGATCGTCGGAGCCGGCATTTCAGGAGTGGGCTCCGCCTACCATCTCACCAAGCAAAGCCCGGGAACGAGCTTCGTCGTTCTCGAGACGCAGGAGAGCTTTGGCGGGACCTGGATCACCCACAAGTATCCCGGCATCCGCTCGGACAGCGATCTGCACACGTTCGGCTACAGCTTCAAGCCGTGGACCGGCCCGCCGATCGCGACCGCCGAAGAGATTCTGCACTACATGGGCGAGGTGATCGACGAGAACGGCCTGCGGCCGCACATCCGCTATGGCCACACCATCACCTCGGCGCGATGGTCCAGCCAGGAAAATCTCTGGACGATCGAGGCGACGCGAAAGGACACCGGCGAAACCGTTCGCTTCACGACCGGCTTTCTCTGGATGTGCCAGGGCTACTATCGCCACTCGGAAGGCTATACGCCGGAGTGGCCCGGCATGGCGGATTTCAAGGGCCAGATCGTTCATCCGCAGAAATGGCCCGAGGACCTCGACTACAAGAACAAGAAGGTGCTCGTGATCGGCTCGGGCGCCACGGCGGCAACGCTGGTGCCGGCCATCGCCGGCGACTGCGACCATGTGACGATGCTGCAGCGCTCGCCCACCTACTTCCGCGCGGGCCGCAATGCGATCGAGATCGCCGAGACCTTGCGCGAGCTCGACGTCGACGAAGAATGGATCCATGAGATCGTTCGCAAGAAGATCCTGTTCGAGCAGGACAAGTTCACCCGCCGCTCCTTCAGCGAGCCTGAGGTGGTGAAGCAGGAGCTGTTGGGCGCGGTGCGCGCGCATCTCGGCCCGGACTACGACATCGAGACCCATTTCACGCCGAATTATCGGCCGTGGCGGCAGCGCATCGCCTTCATTCCCGACGGCGACCTGTTCAAGGGCATCAAGTCGGGCAAGGCCTCGGTCGTCACCGACGAGATCGAGACCTTCACGAAGACGGGCGTGCGGTTGAAGTCGGGCAAGACGCTGGAGGCCGACATCATCGTCACCGCCACGGGATTCAATCTCTGCGTGATGGGCGACATCAACTTCACGATCGACAACAAGCCGCTCGACTTCGCCGACACGGTCACCTATCGCGGGATGATGTTCACCGGCGTTCCCAACCTCGTTTGGGTGTTCGGCTACTTCCGCGCGAGCTGGACCCTGCGCGTGGACCTGGTTGCCGATTTCGTGTGCAGAATTCTCGAGCACATGAAGACGACCGGCGCGCGCAAGATGACGCCGGCGCTGCGGGCGGACGAAAAGGACATGCAAATCGGAGCGTGGATCGATCCGGAAAACTTCAATCCCGGATACATGATGCGCGGGATGCACCTTTTGCCGAAGGCGCGGCAGCAAGCCGGAATGGCAGCACACCCAGGACTACTGGGCGGAGAAGGATGAGTTTCCGGCGATCAAGCTGGACGACCCGGCCTTCGTCTACAGCTGAGGTAGCCGATCACCTGACGCTGACGGAGCTCGCCGTTTCGAGGGCGCGCGAGATAAGAAGGCCCCGCCCGTCAGCGGGCGGGGCTGAAGTCAGAGAGAGAGTGCTCAATCGCACGTCGTCATCCTGGCGGCCATCACCCGCGGCAGTTTGATGCAGATCAAATTCAGCGGCGAAAGTTTTGCGACTTGGGTCGGAAGCCTTCCATTGCAAACCGACGATTGATCGCTTTTGGGACAATCGATGTCCTCGCGACATCCGAGCCGATGACATCCCGGTGCGATTGCCTTGACGCAATCGCACGTTTCTGGCCTGCTGAATTCCAACGATTGAAACGATCGGCTCAGCAACGAGCACGGAGGAATTCATGAAGTTGTCATCGGTCCGCACCGCCCGCATCGCGCTTGCCGCAACCACGGCTGCAGCGCTCTGCTTCGCCGGTTCCGCCAGCGCCAAGGACATCAAGGTCTGTCTGATCGCCGGCAAGAGCGGACCGCTCGAAGCCTATGCCAAGCAGACCGAGGCCGGCTTCATGATGGGGCTCGAGTTCCTGACCAAGGGCTCCATGAAGGTCGGCAACGACAAGATCGACGTGATCGTCAAGGACGACCAGCTAAAGCCCGATCGCGGCAAGGCGCTGCTGGAAGAATGCTACGACGACGACAAGGTTGACCTCGCGGTGGGCACCACCGGCTCGCCGGTCGCGCTGGCGATGCTGCCGGTCGCAGAAGAGCGCAAGAAGGTGCTGATCGTCGAGCCGGCGGTGGCCAACTCGATCACCGGCGCGAAGTGGAACCGCTACATCTTCCGCACCGGCCGCTCGTCCTATCAGGACGCACTGGCGGCAGCCGCCGCGATCCCCGCCAACGAAGACGTTGCGATCGGCATGCTCGGCCTCGACACCGCGTTCGGCCGCGACGGCGTCAAGGCGTTCACCACGGCGCTCGGCGCGCTTCGCCCGAAGGCCAAGGTGGTCGCCGAAGAATACGCCGCGGGCAACACCGCGGACTTCACGCCGTTCGCCGAGCGGCTGTTCAACGCGCTGAAGGACAAGCCCGGAAAACGCATCATCGGCTTCATCTGGGCCGGCCCGCATCCGATGGCGAAGTTCGTCGACATGAAGCCTGAGCGCTTCAACATCACGCTGGCGCCCGGCGGCAACATCCTTGCCCGTGATGAACGCCTGGAAGGCGTTCGCCGGCGCCGAGGGCGGCATCTACTACTATTACGACTTCCCGAAGAACTCGACCAACGACTGGCTGAAGGCCGAGTACCAGAAGCGCTACAATGCGCCGCCGGACTTCTTCGTCGCCGGCGGATTTGCGGCTGCCTCTGCTGTGGTCGCCGCGCTGACCAAGGCCGGCTCCACCGACACCGAGAAGCTGATCGCTGCGATGGAAGGCCTGTCCTTCGACACGCCGAAGGGATCGATGACCTTCCGCAAGGAGGATCACCAGGCGATGCAGGAGATGTATCACTGGCGGATCAAGAAGGACGGCAAGGACAACGACATGCTCGAACTCATCGCCACCATCCCGGCGAAGGACATGCCGCTGCCGATCACCGTGCCGAAGTGATGTCGCATCGCGCGGAGCAAGACAAATGTCCGCGCCGGTTCTCGAAACGCGCGACCTGACCATTCGCTTCGGCGGCCATGTGGCCGTCGACAGCGTCAGCTGCGCGTTTCAGTCGGGAACGCTCACCGCCATCGTCGGCCCGAACGGGGCCGGCAAGACGACCTACTTCAACCTGATGTCCGGCCAGCTGCCGGCGTCCGCGGGCTCGGTGCATCTGGACGGGCAGGACATCACCCGTCTCAGCACCGCCGAGCGCGCCCGTCGCGGGATCGGCCGCGCGTTCCAGATCACCAACCTGTTTCCCAACCTCTCCGTCGGCGAGAACGTCCGTCTCGCCGTGCAGGCAAAGAGCACGGGCGCCGCCAACCTCTGGAGCCGCTGGACGGCGCACGCCGACTGGATCCATCGCGCCGAGCACTTCCTGGAAGAGGTGGCGCTTGCCGACAAGCGGCATCTTGCCGCCGCGGCGCTGCCGCACGGCGACAAGCGCAAGCTCGAGGTCGCGCTGATGATGGCGCTGGAACCGCATGTGTTCATGTTCGACGAGCCGACGGCCGGAATGTCGATCGACGAGGTGCCGGTGATCCTCGATCTGATCAAGAAGCTGAAGACTGCCGGCGACCGGACCATCCTTTTGGTCGAGCACAAGATGGACGTGGTGCGCAGCCTCGCCGATCGCATCATCGTTCTGCACAACGGCAAGCTCGTCGCCGACGGCGATCCGGCAACCGTGATCGCCTCGCCGGTCGTGCAGGAGGCCTATCTCGGCGTGACGGCCGAGGCGCCAGCCGCAGGACGACGCGCATGAGCGAAACCCTGCTGCAGCTCGAAGGCGTCCACACCCACATCGGCCAGTACCACATCCTGCAGGGCGTCGACCTCGCAGTGCCGCGCGGCGCGCTCACCGTGCTGCTTGGCCGCAACGGCGCCGGCAAGACCACCACGCTGCGGACCATCATGGGCCTCTGGCAGCCGAGCCGCGGCCGCATCACCTTCGACGGACGCAACATCGGCGGCCTCGCCACGCCGGACATCGCGCTGGGCGGCGTCGCCTACGTGCCGGAGACCATGGCCGTGTTCTCCGACCTGACGGTTGCGGAGAACATGCGCCTTGCCGCACGCCACGCGCCACCGGATCCGGCGCGGCTCGACTGGATCTTCGGCTTCTTCCCGGCTTTGCGAAAGTTCTGGCACTTTCCGGCCGGCGTGCTGTCGGGCGGCCAGAAGCAGATGCTGTCGATCGCGCGCGCCGTGGTCGAGCCGCGCAGCCTGATCCTGGTCGACGAGCCCACAAAGGGCATCGCGCCCGCGATCATCGAGAACATGATCCATGCGTTTGCCGAGCTGAAACGCGCAAATACGACGATCCTTTTGGTCGAGCAGAATTTCCGCTTTGCCGCGGCACTCGGCGACAGCGTCGCGGTGATGGACGACGGGCGGATCGTGCATACCGGCACGATGGCCGAGCTTGCCGCCGACCCGGCGCTGCAGGCGCGCCTGCTCGGCCTCTCGCTTGGCCAGCATCAGTAGGGATTTTCCGATGAGCATCACGACGGCCCCTGCATCGAGCGACGCGCTGCCGAAGCTGCGTTACGACTATCTGCCGCTGCTGCTCGTGCCGCTGATGGCAATCCTCGCGCTGCCGCTGGTCGGCAACGTCACCACCTGGGTCACGTTGACCATCGCTGCGCTCGCCATGGGCATGATGATCTTCGTCATGGCAAGCGGCCTCACGCTCGTGTTCGGGCTGATGGACGTCCTGAATTTCGGCCACGGCGCCTTCATCGCCGTCGGCGCCTACCTTGCGCTGTCGGTGCTGGGGCCGCTCGCCGGCTGGACCGGCGCCGATTCCCTCTGGCTGAACCTCGCTGCCCTGACGATCGCGATCGTCGTCGCGATGATCGGCACCGGCGCGCTCGGCTGGGCGTTTGAGCGGATCATCATCCGTCCGGTGTATGGCCAGCACCTGAAGCAGATCCTGATCACCACCGGCGGTCTCATCGTGGCCGAGCAGCTGATCCACGTGGTGTGGGGCGGCGAGCAGAAGGCGATGGCGCTGCCTCCCGGCCTGCGCGGCGCGATCCTGTTCGGCGACGTGGCGCTGGAGAAATTCCGCCTGCTGGCCGTCGTCGTTGGCCTGGCTGTCTATGCGGTGATGGCGCTGGTGCTGAACCGCACCAAGATCGGCCTGCTGATCCGCGCGGGTGTCGAAAACCAGGAGATGGTCGAGGCGCTCGGCTACCGGATCCGCAGCCTGTTCGTCGGCGTGTTTGTCGTCGGCTCGGCGCTGGCCGGTCTCGGCGGCGTGATGTGGGCGCTCTATCGCGAAACGCTCACCGCCGGCATCGGCAGCGACGTGATCGTGCTGGTGTTCATCGTCATCATCATCGGCGGCCTCGGTTCGGTCGGGGGCTGCTTCCTCGGCGCGATCCTGGTGGCGATGATGGCGAACTATACGGGCTACGTGGCGCCGAAGGTCGCGCTGGCCTCCAACATCCTCTTGATGGTCGCGATCCTGCTGTGGCGGCCGCAGGGCCTCTATCCGGTCGCAAAGCGGTAACGCCATGCTCAAGGGCCTCCTTTCCGACGATCTTCCGCGCAGCCCGATCCTCACCGTCGCGCTGCTGGCGATCCTCATCGTGCTGGGACTGGCGCCATTTCTCTTCGGCGGCGCGCAGGCGATCAACACTGCCGCGAAGATCTGCGTGTTCATCGTGCTGGTCGCGAGCTACGACCTTTTGCTCGGCTACACCGGCATCGTCTCCTTTGCGCACACGATGTTCTTCGGCATCGGCGCCTATGGCGTCGGGCTAGCGCTCTACAACTGGGGGCCGAACTGGCCGGCGATCGGCGGCGGGCTTTTGATCGCGCTCGTCGTCGGCGTGCTGCTGGCGCTGGTGATCGGTCTCGTGTCGCTGCGCGTGCGCGCGATCTTCTACGCCATGATCACGCTTGCCGTGGCGTCCGCCTTCGCCATCCTCGCCGGCCAGCTGTCGTCGTTCACCGGCGGCGAGGACGGGCGCTCGTTTCGCACCCCCGAAATATTGCGGCCGACCACGCGGCTGATGGAGACGACCATCTTCGGCACGCCAATCACCGGCCGCGTGGTCGTCTACTATCTGGTCTTTGCCGGCGCGCTTGCGCTGTTCCTCGCTGCGCTCCGCATCGTCAACTCGCCGTTCGGGCGGGTGCTGCAGGCGATCCGCGAAAACGATTTTCGCGCCGAATCGCTCGGTTACAACGTCGTCTATTATCGCACCGTCGCAAACTGCCTCGCCGCGGCGATGGCGGTGCTGGCCGGCGCGCTCTATGCGCTGTGGCTGCGCTATGTCGGGCCCGACACCACGCTGTCGTTCTCGATCATGCTCGACATCCTCTTGATGGTCGTGATCGGCGGCATGGGCACGATGTACGGCGCGGTCTGCGGCGCGACGATCTTCGTGCTGGCGCAGAGCTACCTGCAGAAGCTGATGGGCACGGCGTCGAAGGCAACGGAGGCGATCCCGCTGCTGTCGAGCCTCGTGCATCCGGACCGCTGGCTGCTTGTGCTCGGCATCCTGTTCGTGCTCAGCGTCTACTTCTTCCCGACCGGCATCGTCGGCAAGCTGCGGGAGCTCGGCGCGCGGTTGCGCAAGCCGGCCGGTTAGCTGCAGGATCGCTCGCTCGCCACCTTGAGTGCAATGCTGCGGGGCACTGCCTCTCCACTCGTCATGGCCGGGCTCGTCCCGGCCATCCACGTCTTCGGCGTTCGCGAGTGTTGCAAAGACGTGGATGCCCGGCACCATAGGCGAGCGAAGCGACGCCGTTCTTCGAACGGCTAAGGCCGGGCATGACAACTCATTTATTCCATGTCAGCGGGCATGCGCTAGTTCGCCTTCTTTCCGTCCTTGCCGAACTGCTTCAGGAAGGCGGTCAGATCCTTGATCTCCTGCTCGTTCTTGATGCCGGCAAAGGCCATTTTCGTGCCCGGAATCTTCGCCTTCGGATCCTTGATGTATTCGGCGAAGACGGCGTCGTTCCACTCGATGCCGGAGTTCTTGTTGGCGTCGGTGTAGTTGAAGCCCTCGATGGTGCCGGACTTGCGTCCGAACAGTCCGTTCAGGATGGGCCCTACCATGTTCTTCGCCGTCTCGCCGACCTGATGGCAGGCGCGGCATTTGTTGAACGATTTTTCGCCGGCTGCGACGTCCTGCGCCTTGGCAACTCCCGGGATCGCGAGCGCCACCAACAGCGCGGCAACGGGCAGAGTTTTCATCGATTGTGCTCCCATCATTCACAGATACGCCGCGCAGTTTTGTGCCGCGCGGCGCGACTTGCAGTCCCATGTCGATCGGGATCAGCCGAACATGTCGGCCGTGATCCCGCGCATACCAGCCCATGTTCTCGGCTTGCGTTTGCTTGCGCAGGTCGGCAGGCTCCTCGGTCTTCGACACGAACGTCGAGGACGCTGCGATCTTGCCGTCCTTCGGTTCATACGCGCCGCCGACCTTCACGCAGTCGTCGGTCTCGATCAGGCTCCAGCAGGTGTTGGTGTAGCGCGCCGGGAAGGTGCGCGCCGAGGCCAACTCGCCACGGATCACCATCGCCGCGACCTTTGCCTGACTGTTGGCGGAGAACGCGGATTTCGGCATATCGCCGGCGATGCACGCATCGCCGAGCACAAAAATGTTCGGATCGACCGCCGACTTCATGCTCGCCGGGTCGATGGCGCAATACCCGCTGTCGTTGGCGAGTTTTGCGTCGCGCGCGATCGCGCCGGCCATCTGCGCCGGGATGACATTGACCAGCGCCGCGTTCTTGTAGGTCTCGAAGCCCGTGACCACGGTGCCGGTCTTGGGGTCGACCGACTTCAAGCCGGCATGCACCTTCGGCCCGAGCCACTCGACCATGCTCTTGTAGTGCTTCTCCCAGCCTTCCTGGAACAGCGCCTGCTTGGAGAAGCTTTCCTTCGGATCGATGACGAAGATCTTGCAGCGATCCTTCTTCGCCGCTCTTCAGCGCATGCGCCATCATCGACACCCGCTCGTACGGGCCGGGCGGGCAGCGGTAGGGATTTGGCGGGGCGATCATCACGATGACGCCGCCATTCGGCACGGCGTCCAGCCGCTTCTTCAAGAGTTGCGTCTGCGCGCCCGGCTTCCACGCATGCGGCATCATCTCTTCCGCAGCCTGCGACCAGCCCGGCACGGAATCGTATTTCAGATCGATGCCCGGCGAGACGACCAGCCGGTCGTAGGGAAGCTTTGCCCCGTTGGCGAGCATGACCGTCTTCTTGTCGCGGTCGATGGTGGTCGCGCGCTGGTGCACGACCTTGACGCCGTGCTTGGCGACCGCCTTGTAGTTGTGGGTGATCGACCTGTAGTCGCGAAAGCCGCCGAGAAACAGATTGCTGTGGAAGCAGGTCTGATAGGTCTGCAGCGGCTCGACCAGCGTCACCTCGATCGCGCCCGCGCTGTCCTTGGCGATGTATTTCGCGGCCGTGGCGCCGCCGGCGCCGCCGCCGATGACGACGACCTTCGGCTTGGCCTGGGCGAGAACCATCGGCGTCGAGAGAACGGTCGTGCCGGCAAACGCGGCACTGCCGACAAGAAGGTGCCTTCGCGTAAAGTCATGGTGTTTCTCCCCTTAACTCAAGGCGATTGCGGCTGTTCGCCGTCGTGAGCGCCTATTTCAATCGATCCGAAATATGCGGCCAAGGCCTCAATATCTTCCTGGCCGAGCCGCCCGGCAATCGACTGCATCACAATATTTTCGCGCTGCTTGTCCTTGTAGGCCAACATGACTGCGACAAACTGATCCACAGGCCAGCCGCGAATGGCCGGAATGCCGGCTGACCGGCGGCCCGATGCGCGATGGCAGGTCACGCATTCCGACGACAAGTGTTGGCCGAGTGCAAGATCGCCCGCGGCGTGAGCCGCGCCTGCTCCCGCCAGAAGCATCAGCAGCGCGGTCGTCCCTCTCGGCATCAATCGACCTTCGGCCCCGACTTCGAATCCGGCGTGACGTCGATCGAAACGGCCCGGCCGATGACCTTCTGCGGCGGCTTGCAATTCTTCATGCAGGGCTTTCTGGTCCAGAATTCCTTTTCGGACGCTCTCGCGGTCGTCGTCGTCGAAAGCCGCCGGCATTCGGCATCGTGATCGACATGAAATTCTTGTCGCTCAGCTCGAAGTTTTCGTCCTTCACGACGTCGTTCATCTGAGGAGATAGGCGGTCAGCGCGTAGATCTCGTCCGCCGGTCAGCGATCGGGCGTTACCATAAGGCATCGCGCGCCCCATGTAATCGAAGACTGTCGAGAGGTCCGGCCAGAACGAGCCGATCGTCTTGTCGGGACGATCCGCCTTCAGCGTGCCGTGTCCGCCGGACAGCACCGGCCAGCGTCCCGCACCTTCACCGAACTCCCCGTGACAGGCTGCGCAGCGCTCCTGATACAGCTGATCGCCCTGCTTCACCGTGCCCTTGCCCGCCGGCAGCCCGGCGCCGTCGGCGAACGTCAGTATCCCAGGCCTTGATTTCTTCCGGCAGGGCAGCCCGGCCGACGCCGAGCGGCGGCATTGGCTCCGACAGGCTTCGCCGCTGGCTCGCTGCGGCCGAGACCGCTCGATACGGCAACGAAAGCCGCCAGAAGCGCGAGTGCGATGCTGGCCGCGAGCGCCTAGCCGATCTCGACATTCTCGGTGTCTCCGTTTGGCCGGACCAGCCAGGTCTGTATTCCGTTGTTGTGGTAGATCGAATTGACGCCGCGAAATTTTCGCAGCTCCTCCTTTGTCGGCTGCACATAGCCGGTGGAATCGATCGCGCGGGACTGGATCATCAGTTCCTGTCCGTTCCAGTCGAAGTCGACGTAGAAGCGGGTCAGCGACTTGTCGAGCACCGGGCCGTCGATACGCGCCGTGTGCCAGTTGCGGCCGCCATCGAACGAAACGTCGACGCGCCTGATGCTGCCGCGGCCGGACCACGCGATACCGCAGAGGACGTTGCGCCCCTTGTGCCGGAGCGGCGCCTGCGGCGACGGATTGGTGACGACCGACTTTGCATCCATGACGAAGGTAAATCGGCGCGAGCGTCCATCGGCCAGCAGGTCGGTGTATTTCGACGTCTCCTCGCGCGTCTGCCAGGGCTTGTCGCCGACCTCGATGCGGCGCAGCCATTTCACCCAGAGATTGCCTTCCCAGCCGGGGATGACGGCACGCAGCGGATAGCCCTGCTCGGGCCGCAACGCTTCGCCGTTCATCGCGAAGGCGAGCATCACATCCTTGAGCGCCTTTTCGATCGGCAGCGAGCGGTTCATGCCCGATGCATCGGCGCCCTCGAGCATCAGCCATTTCGCCGATCGGCTTCAGCCCCGCCTCGTCGAGCAACGCCTTCAGCGGTGACGCCGGTGTACATCACGTTGTGCACCATGCCGTGCGTGAACTGACAGCCGTTCAGCTGCGCGCCGCGCCACTCCATGCCGGAATTCGCCGCGCATTCGAGGAAGTAGACGCGGTTGCTGCGCGGCATGCGCTTGATGTCGTCCATCGTGAAGACGAGCGGCTTCTCGACCAGACCATGGATCATCAACCGATGATCGGCGGGCTTGATGTCGGCAATGCCGGCATGGTGCCGCTCGAAGCACAGCCCGGACGGCGTGATGATGCCTTCGAGCTCGTGCAGCGGCGTGAAGTTGACCGAGGACTCCGCCGACGCCGTCAGCCACGGCACGTCACGGCGAACGACGTGGCTTCTCGAACGGCGAAGGCTTGCCATAAGGCCGCTTGTCGACGCCCTCGCCGAGATAGCGCTGCCAATCCTGCGTCTCCATGATCAGCGGATCGGGCTCGCGCTTGTCGCTCGCCGGCGATCGCGCTTCCACTCAATGCGGTCGCAGCGCCTGCGAGCCCTGCCGCGCCAAGAAAGCCGCGGCGATCCAGCTTTCGATCGGGCCTCTTTGTGCTCATGCGGTCTCCGCAACATCTATCGCAATACGTGAATATGAAGCGCGTGCGTCCGCCGCGATCATCAGGCGTCAGGCCCCTGTCACCTTGACCGCCGCATTCGGCTCCACGCGCACCGACTTCCTGGCTGCGACATGGTTTGCGACCACGTCCCAGATCGGCGGCCCCTGCGTGTTCTGGTTGACGCTGGCCCAGCCCGCGACCACGTAGCTTCTTGCCGGATCGATCGGCTTGCCGGATTTCAGTTCGGTCATGTCCGAGATGCGCGAGCCCATCGGCTTCGACACATCGATCGCGTAGCCCATGCCGCCGACGCGAACCATGTCGCCGCCGCCCTGGAAATAGGGATCGGGATGGAAGAGGTTGTCGGCGACGTCTTCCAGAATCTCCTTCAGCTGCGCGCCGGTCATCTGATTGCGATAGCAGTTCGGATAGGTGATCGCGGTCGCGTTGGTCACCTGCTCGAAGGTGATGGGGTCGCCCGGAAGCAGCGTGCCGCCCCAGCGGAAGCCGGGCGACAGGGAAATTTCTGCGTCGCGTTCGCGCAGCATCGCCTCGCAGATCAGGTCGTCGAGCGTGCCGTTGAAGTTGCCGCGGCGATAGAGCAGCGATTCCGTCTTGCCGAGCTCACGCGCGAGATCGACGGCAAATGGCTGCCTGATCTTTTCGACGAGCGCCGTCATCGCCTTGATCCGGCTGGATCGCATCGGCAAACACCGGCATCAGCTTGAAGCGGAGATCCGCGACCTTGCCGTCCTTCACCTGAATGTCGAGCCGCGAGACGAATTTTCCGTGCGAGCCCGACGCGACCAGCGCGGTGTTGCCGACCTTGACCAAGCCCGGCATCGCATCATGGGTGTGCGCGGTCAGGATGACGTCGATGCCCTTGACGCGGCCGGCGAGCTTGCGATCGACATCGAAGCCGTTGTGCGACAGCAGAACCACCACCGATGCGCCTTCGGCGCGCGCCTCGTCCACCTGCTTCTGGATGTCCTCCTCGCGGATGCCGAACTCCCAGTTCGGGAAACATCCAGCGCGGATTGGCAACCGCGGTGCGCGGCAGCGCCTGGCCGATGACCGCGAT
Source organism: uncultured Alphaproteobacteria bacterium (assembly GCA_963757845.1). Classification (GTDB taxonomy): domain Bacteria; phylum Pseudomonadota; class Alphaproteobacteria; order Rhizobiales; family Xanthobacteraceae; genus P52-10. Next base: position 39,943 of record CAVWTB010000005.1, on the reverse strand, counting down.
CTTCTCGCCGCCCTTCACATACATCTTGCGGGCTTCGAACACCGCCTCTTGCCATTCGCTGTCGCGAACGTTCTGTGCCGAGGAATGCGAACGGAGCCGTGTCGGCGATCTGCTTCACGCGATCGGCGCCGTAGGTGAACTCCCAGTGCCCGACCATGGCATCGAGCTTGAGCGCGCTCATGACGTCGACCATGTCCTGCGCATTGGTCTTCAGCGACGTCCAGCTTCCCTGCCAGGTGTCGCCGCCGTCGAGCAGCAGCACCTTGTCCTCGCCGCGTTCGGCGCGGACCGCGCCGATCAGCGTCGACGAGGCGGTCGACGCCGCCCATCCGTCCGTAATTCTTCGCGAGCGACAATGAAATCGTCGGAGGTCAGCGCGAAAGCGTCGGCCGATCCGGCGGCAAGCTGGAAATGCTTGCGAAACTCCTGATCCGTGAGATGCGGCGGCAGTCCGCGCGCTTCGCCGACGCCGAGATTGACCGACGGTTCGCGAAAGTGCAGCGGAAGGAGCTGCGCATGCAGGTCCGTCACATGCAGAATGGTCACCGTGCCAAGCGGCTCGAAGCGAAGGATGTCGGCCTGCGACAGCCGCTGCTGCGCAGCCACGCGTCCGAGCGCGCCGGCGCCGCTGCCGGCCAGCATCACTGATGCCGCCGCCGTCGCCTGCAGAAACTCGCGCCTCGAGATCATGCTTTCGCCTCAGCCTTCGACGCGCAGCCGAGCGCTTGCCTTGAGCCCGCATGCGCGGGCGCCGATCGATTGTCCTAGCTTGCGCGGCGGCCGCTTACGCGACCGTCAGCTTCTGCTTCGACACGTAGTCGGAGCCGTCGTCATCCTTCCATGTGAAGGTGAATTCGCCGGTCTCCGCCGCCTTGTAGAAGAACGACTGATAGGGATTGGCCGAGATCGCCGGATGCCAGTCGGCTTCGAACACGGTCTTGCCGTTGAACTCGGCCTTGAACTTGTTGATGATCTTGCGCGGAATAGCCTTGCCTTGCGCGTCGCGGCGCTGGCCGGATTCCATCTCGTGCGAGATCAGCGTCTTGATCTCGATCAGTTCGCCGGGCTTTGCAGTGGCCGGCAGGCGAACACGCGGTGTGGGTTTGGTCGACATGTGTCCCTCGCCTTCTATCCGTTAGCCGCCGCAGCCGCCGATCGTCACCTTCACATTGGCTTTGGCCATGTGCAGGCTGCCGTTCGACATCTCGGCGATGCAGACGATGTTTTGCGTCTGGGCCAGCCGCATGCGGGTCGATGCCGCCGCCTTGCCGCACGCCGGCGTGAAGCGATAGGTGATGACGCCGGGCAGCGGATTGCCGTCGGCGAAGACGTGGACCGCCTTGACGTAGTCGGCATCGGTCATCGGGCTCGTGACTTCGACATTGATCGGCACCACGAGGCCGTTCTCGGCAATCTCGGGGATATCGAGCTTGACGACCTTGCTCGCCTCGGCCTGCTTGTCGCCGTAGAGCTTCTTGATCTCGGCGGCGACCGCCGCCTCGTCGGCGAGCACCATGTTCGGCTTCAGCCAGGCGGCCAGCGCGAGCGCGGCGCCCATGGTCATGACGTGACGTCGCGTGGGATGACGCGGTGACGACTGCATTATTCTTTCTCCTCCCCGGAGATTTCGCCCGTTTCCGATCGTAGCGCTTGACGAACGGTCACGCGATCTATCATGATTTTCAATATATCATTATATTGTTTTTTTTGAATGTAAAGGCGATTGCGAAGGTCGCAAACGGGATCGCAACGACGGGCCAAACGGGAGGGGATGCACATGCAAGCTACTGCGCGCGCGGCAGTTTTCGCGCTGCTCATGACCTGTCTCTGGCCGCTTATGGCCACGGCTCAGGACCAGGACACTGAAAAGGAGATCGAGCGCTATCGGGCGATGATCTCGGACCCCTTCTCCAATCCAGGGTTTCTGGCCGTCGATCGCGGCGAAGTCCTTTGGATGCAGAAGCGCGGCACGAAGGACGCTTCACTCGATACCTGCGATCTCGGCAAGGGACCCGGCAAGCTGGAAGGCGCATACGCGCAGCTGCCGCGCTACTTCGCCGACGCCGACAAGGTGATGGATCTCGAGCAGCGCCTGTTGTGGTGCATGCAGACCGTTCAGGGGCTCGACACCAAGGACGTCATTGCACGGCGCTTCTCCGGTCCCGGCCGCGCCTCCGACATGGAGGACCTTGTGGCGTTCATCGCCAACAAGTCGAGCGGCATGACGATCAACGTCCCGCTCAGCCATCCCAAGGAACAGGAAATGGCGGCGGTCGGCGAGGAGCTGTTCTATCGCCGGGGCGGCGTGATGGATTTCTCCTGCGCCACCTGCCACGCCGAAGACGGCAAGCGCATCCGCCTGCAGGGTCTTCCCAATCTCTCGAAACCCGGCAAGACGCCGCAGGAGACGATGGCATCGTGGCCGACCTATCGCGTCTCGCAAGGCGCGCTGCGCACCATGCAGCACCGCATGTGGGACTGCTTCCGCCAGCAACGCTGGCCGGTGCCGGAATATGCGTCCGACGCCATCACCGCGCTCACCGTATTCCTGAACAAGCAGGCAAGCGGCGGCGAGCTCAATGTTCCGTCGATCAAGCGTTGAGGGTGGCGCGATGAAAAACGATCTCAAAATCCTCTCGCTGGCCGTTGCGGGCTTTGCCGCGATTGCGTTCGCCGTGCTGCCCGGCAATGCGCAAAACGCCACGCCCTCCAAGCCCAATCCGGCTCTGGTCGAAACCTATGTGAAGGCGACGTTCGGCAAGGCGCCGGCAGAATGGCAGGCGCGCCTCGAGCCTGACGAAACGTTGAAGGCCTGCAACGCGCATCGCAACGAGGTGCCCTCCGCCGAGGCTGACAAGATCATGGCGCGCGAGCTCGCGCGCGTGGCGATGCCGGCCGACGGGAAATTCCTGGGCGACTGGAAGGAAGGCAAGAAGGTCGCCAACAACGGCCGCGGCGGGCAATTCTCGGACGACGAGAAAACCGTCAGCGGCGGCAATTGCTACGCCTGTCACCAGCTCGAGAAGGCCGAGCTCAGCTACGGCACGATCGGGCCGAGCCTGACCAGCTATGGCAAGGATCGCAAATACGATCCCGACGACGTCAAGCGCGCCTACATCAAGATCTACAATTCGCAGGCGCTGCAGGCCTGCTCGAACATGCCGCGCTTCGGCGTCAACAAGTACCTCACCGAGCAGCAGATCAAGGATCTGGTCGCGCTGCTGTTCGATCCGGAATCGCCGGTGAACAAGTAGATCGGGAACGCTGGATGAAGCGGCACGCCGCGCGAAAAGCGCGCGGTGCGATCACGCCTGCTTCTTGATCCAATCGGCGAACGGCGTCGTCTCGTAGGCCTTCTCCCGCACATAGCGGAACATGCCGAGGAATTCGGCCGGATCGAGCAGCCCCGGCATACGCGCGACCTCGCGCGCCTTTCCGACCGCGCGGCCGAGCTGGCGGCATCTTCGGGAAAGAACTGGATCGACGGCGTGAACTGAATTCCATAGCTTGCGGCCAAGGCCTTCTCGCCGAGCTTGCGTCCGTCGAAGTCGGTGACGATCCGCGCACCGATGTGATTGAGATGCAGGATCTCGAAATTGTCGCGGACATACGCCTCGATCTTCGGGTCGGCGAAGTGGACGAGGTGCATGCGCTTGCACGCCGGACAACCCTTCAGTCCCCACATGATGGCGAAGCGCTTGCCCTTGGCGGTCGCAGCCGTGAGATCGTCCGCAAGGTCGAGGAAGCTCTCCAGATACCAGTCGAGGTGATAGAGGCCGTCTTCGCCGAGCTTGGCGGCAGCACGGGCGGGCGACACATGCGCGGCGATCACGCCGGCACCGGCGGACGCGAGCAAGCTCCGTCTGGTCAGCATGTGCATCTCCCGCATTGGCATAAATATGCGAATTCGTGTATATATACCGTGAATGACCAAAAAGCCTAGACAGCTTGTGGCCCTCTTGGCGGCCGTGCTGGTCGTCTTGCTCGGTTCGCAGGCGAGCGCGTCCGAGCTTGTCATGTTCGAACGCGACGGCTGCCCCTGGTGCCAGCGCTGGAACAAGGACATCGGCACGATCTACGACCAAACGCAGGAAGCCCGGCGCTTGCCGTTGCGCCGGGTCAACCTCGATCGACAAGCGCCGGGCGTCACGCTGAAGGAGCCCGTTCGCTATACGCCGACATTCGTGGTGGTCGACGGCGGCGCCGAGGTGGGCCGCATCACCGGCTACATCAGCGACGACAGTTTTTGGGGACTGCTTGGCGCGCTGATCGGCAAGCTGTCGCCTTCGCCGGCACCTCACGCCACCCGAGACTTCATCCGAGCCGCGTTCGCACCTGAATTGAAGGCCAATCCGCGATGACATCGATCCTCACCCCGGACATCGAGAACGAGCTGCGTGACGGCGCGGAGTACTCGCCGGAGCTCGACCAGCTGATGCGCAAGGCGCGCAAGGCCAGCAATTTCCTGAAAGCCGTGTCGCACGAGAGCCGGCTGTTGCTGCTGTGCCTGCTCGCCGAACGCGAGCGTTCGGTGACGGAATTGGAAAACATCCTCTCGCTGCGCCAGTCCGCGGTGTCGCAGCAGCTCGCGCGGCTCAGATACGACGGCATGGTCGATACCCGCCGCGACGGCAAGACGATCTACTACAGCCTGGCCAACGACGATGTCCGCCGGGTGATCTCGGTGATCTACGATATCTTCTGTACGCCCAAGGACGGCGGCGCAGAGAAGTAATCGGCTCAAAGCAAGACGGCGCGGCCGACCGCGGCCAGCACCGCGGCAATGCGAATGGTCGGGAGGACGTCGATGCCGGACACATCTGTCTGGTGGCTTGTTGGCGGCGGCCTCCTGGTCGGCGCAAGCATCGGATTTGCCGCACGCTTTGCAAAGCTGTGCTCGTTCGGCGCGATCGAAGATGCGCTGATGGGTCAGGATACGCGACGGCTGCGCGTGTTCGCGCTTGCGCTCGGCATTGCCGTCCTCGGCACGCAGGGCCTGGTCGCCACAGGCTGGCTCGACCTCAAGCTGACGAACTATGCGCCTCCCGCCCTGCCGATGCTGGCGATCGCGATCGGCGGCGTGATGTTCGGGCTCGGCATGGCGCTGGTGGGCACCTGCGGATTCGGTTCGCTGGTGCGGCTCGGCAACGGCGATCTGCGCAGTCTGGTCGTCATCCTGATCTTCGGCGCCGCGGCCTATGCGACGCTGCGCGGCTTTCTTGCGGTTTTGCGGATCGATTACCTGGAAGCGCTCGCCGTGCCGATGCCCGACGCGACGCGCGCCGAGCTCGCCAGCGTGTTGTCGCGTGCCTTTGGCGCCGATATCAGGGCCGTGCTGGCGCTCGTTGTTGGACTTGCGCTTTGCTGGCTCGCGATCGGCGACCGGCGGCTGCGACGGACGCCGCGGCTGATGGCGGCGGGCGTCGTGCTTGGCTTTGCGGTTTTCGCCGGCTGGCTGATCACGATCACAGCGAGCGACGAGTTTGCGGCCGCGCCGCGCCCGCAGAGCCTCACCTTCGTCTCGACCGTCGGCAAGACGCTCTATGCCGGGATCTTCAACCCGGCAGGCTTCGCCGATTTCGGCGTCGCCACGTGCTGGGCGTCGTGATCGGCTCGTTCCTGGCCGGGCTGGTCAATCGCGAGTGGCGCTGGGAAGCGTTCGACGACGACCGCGAAATGCGCCGGCATATCGCAGGCGCCGTGCTGATGGGGATCGGCGGAATTCTCGCAGGCGGCTGCACCATCGGCCAGGGCATCACGGCCGGCTCGGTGCTGTCCCTGTCATGGCCGCTCGCGGTCGGCGGCATTCTTGTCGGTGCGCGGCTTGGTATCGCGATCCTGGTCGAGGGAAGCACGCGCGACGCGCTCGAACGCGGATGGCGCAGCCTGCGCGGACGCGCGGCTGCCAAATAGCGCGTCAACGCCAGTTATCGGGTTGCGAGCTTCGGAAGGATCGCGCCGCTGCGCAGGACGACCGCCGCGCCCGCAACCATACCGGCGACGGCGATCAGCGACGGCAGACCCAGGGTCGACAATCCCGTGAGACCCTGGCCGATCGAGCAGCCATAGGCGAGCGCGCCGCCGATGCCCATCAGCACCGCGCCTGCCACCGAACGCAGCATGTGCGACGGCGAGGTGAAGCCCTCGAGCTCGAACCTGCCGCTCAGCAGTGCGGTCGAAAAACTTCCCGCCAGCACGCCGGCGACGAGCGCGATCCCGAAGTTGAGGCTCAACCCGGTCGACAGCATCACGTACTGCACCGTCTCGGCGACCGGCGAGATGAACGTGATGGAGGAGACCGGAATTGGATTGAACTCGTCCGCGGCCAGCCAGCCGGTCGTCAGCCATCCACCGATCACGAACAGTCCCATGGCGAGGCCGGCCGCGATCGCGCCGATCGACTTGCGGAACTTTGCATCGGAGAAGACGAAGGCGAGCAGCGCAAGGCCGACCACGACGGCGGCAATGATGCGCGCCGAGACGCCGTCAAGACCGCCCAGGCCAAGCAGGCCGGGCAAGGAGACCGACGCGGGCGTCACTTGAGTCCATTGCAAGGCGGCAAGCCGCGCAGGCGCAAGCAATCCCTTCAGCGTCATTTGTCCGGCAATGCCGACCAGCAGCAACACCAGCAGCGAGCGAAGATTGCCCTTGCCCAGCAGCACGAGCGAGCGCGAAGCGCACGCATTCGCCAGCGCCATGCCGATGCCGAACAGAAGGCCGCCGGCGAAGATCAGCGGCGCAGAGAACGACGGCTGCAGGTAAAGCGATTTGTCGATGTCGACGAGCCCGCTTGCCGCGAGCGCCTGGGTACCGAGGATCGCAACCGCGACCGCGAGCACAAACGTGCGCAGCTTCAACCCGTCGCCCTTTCCCCACCAGTCGCGCAGGGACGAAAGAAGACAGAAGCCAGAGAGGAAGCCGACCGCTCCGAACCCAAGGCCAATCAGGAAACCGCCAATGACTGCAAATTCGGGCATCGCCCTCTCCCGGCAGGGAAATTCCATCGGTTGGTGAAGGAATTAGTCCCCGGCAGGAGGCCGGTCCATGGCTTGTGCAAGATAAGAAAATCGTTTCCGGCCAAGCCTCGCGGAAGCAGCAATTCTTCTCCTCTGCAGGGGCTCGGACCACAGCTTTCTTTTGCACGGGCTCCGCCCATCCGGCCGTGCTAAGCGGCGGGTTTGCGCAAATACACGAACCAATAGACCAGGCCGACCATCAGCGATCCGCCGATCGCATTGCCGAGTGTTACCGGTGCGAGATTGGCGAGAAAGTTCTGCCATGTCAGCTCCGGGTAGTCCGCCGCGGTCTTGCCGATCGATGTCCAGAACGCATCGCCGGCTCCAGCCTTGATGAAGAGTCCGACCGGAATGAAATAGATGTTTGCGACGCAATGCTCGAAGCCGGCTGCGACGAAGGCTGCGATCGGCGGGACGACAACTGCGATCCGATCGATCGTCGTCCGCGCGCTGTAGCTCATCCAGATCGCCAGGCAGACGAACGCATTGCACATGATGCCGAGCATGAGCGCCGGAACGAACGCGAGCGAGGCCTTGGCGTTCGCGGTGGAGAGCGCAGCCAGGCCTACGGCGCCGCCGCCAAAGGTGTACTGCGTCGTGAAAAACATCAGCACCGCAGTCGATAACGCTCCGCAGAAATTGCCGACAAAGACCACGCCCCAGTTGCGCAGAAGGTCGGCCGTGCTCACCTTGCGGTTCGCCCACGCCATGACAATGAGATTGTTGCCGGTAAAGAGCTCCGCCCCGGCGACCACGATCAGGATCAACCCGAGCGAGAACACGACGCCCGTGAGAAGCTTCACGATCCCGTAGGGCAGGGTTGCCGTGAGCGCGGTGATTCCGTCGCCCGAGGCAATCATGACACTGCCCGCGCTCACGGTCGTCGCAAAGACTGCGCCGAAGGCGATGAACGCGCCGCCCAGCACGCTGAGCACAAACACCGCCAGCGGATCGCTCGTCGCTTTCTTGACACCGATCGCCTCGGCTCGGACCGCCATGGTCGCGGGCAGGATCGTTTCGAACGTCACGACCTGCGGCGGCTCGACGGCTTTCGCCCTGTGCAAACGATCGCCGATCAGACCGTCTGTGTTTCGGCTTTTCATGGCGTCGACGGGCTCCAAAACGTCAGGCGGCATTGGACGCATGCACTCGGCCGGCCTGTAACTCGCGCAGGTGCACGCGAGCCTCTTCCGCGCTTTCATAAATATGCGGCGCCACCGCGCGCTGCTCTCAATGCATTACCGAGCTTCGCGCGCAGGAATGCGCTGGTCGTATAGCGGGTGACGCCGAGATAGAATTGATCGATGAGGTCGCTCACCATCGCGCAATACGCGGTAACGACATCCGGATTGATCGTGAAATGCTCGTAGTTGACGATGACGTAGACCTTGCGTTGCAGCGGCGACAATACCTCGTCGACAATCCGGCGGATGCGTTCGACATCCCTCTGGCTTCGCACCACGTGACCTTCAAAATTGATGAAGAGCGCATTCTGCTGCGGATCGTAGGTGAACCGCCGCTCGAGCGGCATGCGCAGCAAGTCGTCGCGCAGCCCCATCGGATTGGCTGCGAAGATGCGTTCGTCCATGACCGCGGGAGCGCGAGGAATCAACGGGCGGAACTCCATGCGCGCTACAATGTCGCGTTCGATGTCGATACCAGGCGCTACTTCGATCAGTTCCAGGCCCTTCGCAGTCAGTTCGAACACGCAGCGTTCGGTCACATACAAGACCGGCTGCCGGCGCCGCGCAGCATCGGACCCGGAGAATGTCCGGTGCTCGACCACGTGCACGAACTTTTGTGTCCGTCCGTCAGCGACGATGCGCAGCCGACCGTCCTCGACCGCCACGTCGAGCCCGCCGGCGGTAAAGGTCCCGATAAACACCACCTTCTTGGCATTCTGGCTGATGTTGATGAACCCGCCGGCCCCCGCCAATCGCGGTCCGAACTTGCTGACGTTGAGGTTGCCGTCGCGGTCGGCCTGGGCGAGACCGAGAAAGGCAACGTCCAGACCGCCGCCGTCGTAGAAATCGAACTGATAAGGCTGGTCGATCACCGCTTGCGCATTGGTTGCGGCGCCAAAGTTGAGGCCTCCGGCCGGAACGCCGCCGATGACACCCGGCTCCGCCGTCAGCGTCATGAGATCCACGACATTTTCTTCGCTGGCGACCTGCGCAATTCCTTCGGGCATGCCGATGCCGAGGTTCACCACGCTGTTGGCGCTAAGCTCCATGGCGGCGCGCCGGGCGATGATCTTGCGCTCGCTCATCTCCATCGGTTGGATCGACTGCATCGGTGTCCGGATTTCGCCGCTGAACGCCGCATCGTACTGGACCGAGAATGTCTGCGAATGATGCGCCGCATCGGCCACGACCACACAGTCGACGAGAATTCCGGGGATCTTGACTTGCCGCGGATTGAGCGAGCCTCGCTCGGCAAGCCGTTCCACCTGCACGATGACCAGGCCGCCGGAATTGTGTACGGCCATGGCGATCGCCAGCGCCTCGAGCGTCAGCGCCTCCCGTTCCATCGTGATGTTGCCGTCCGCGTCTGCTGTCGTTCCGCGGATGAGACCGACGTTGATGGGAAACGCGCGATAGAACAGATACTCTTCCCCATTCACCTTCAGCAACTCGACGAGGTCTTCCTTCGTGCACTCGTTGATCTTGCCGCCGCCGTAGCGCGGATCGACGAATGTCCCGAGCCCGACCCGTGTAAGATGACCGGGACGCTTCGCCGCAACATCGCGGAACAGGTGGGAGATGACGCCTTGCGGGAGGTTGTAGGCCTCGATCTCGTTGGCAATGGCGAGCTGCTGGAGCTTCGGCACCAGTCCCCAGTGCCCGCCGATCACGCGCCGTATCAGGCCCCGCTGGCCGAGATGATTGAGACCCGCGCTCGTTGCCATCGCCCTGGCCTGCCGCATAGACCAGCGTCAGGTTGCGAGGCTTGTCGCTTTCATCGGCCGACAGGAACCTGTCCTTCAAGGCGACGGCAAGCGTCTTCGGCAAAGCCGATGCCGACGAAACCACCCGTTGCGATGGTGTCGCCATCGCGGATGAGACGCACCGCGGCGTCCGCACTGACGATCTTCCCGCCGCCGGGGCCCTGCAACGCTTCGAGCATCGATTGCGCCAGCTGCATTCAGCGCATCAGTAGATTCCCGTCAGGTAGTAGAAGCCAATCACGACGAACACCGCGGCCGACTTGATCAAGGTGATCACGAAAATGTCCTTGTAGGCCTCCTTGTGGGTGAGGCCGGTAACCGCCAGCAGAGTGATGACCGCGCCGTTGTGCGGCAGCGTGTCCATGCCGCCGGACGCCATCGATGCGACGCGATGCAGCACCTCGAGCGGAATCTTTGCCGCCTCGGCCGAAGCGATGAAGGTATCCGACATCGCGGCCAGCGCGATGCTCATGCCGCCTGATGCCGATCCCGTGATGCCGGCAAGGACTGTAACGCTGATCGCTTCATTGATGAGCGGATTGGGAATCGCCCGCAGCACTTCAGAGATCAGCACGAAGCCGGGCAACAGGGCGATGACACCGCCAAATCCGTACTCGGATGCCGTGTTGAGCGAGGCCAGCAGCGAACCGGCGACCGCCGCTTTGCTTCCTTCGGCGAACCTGGCCACCACCGGTCGCCAGGCGAACACGAAGACGGTCAGGATCCCGAGGAGCAGTGCGCCTTCGACCGCCCAGATGGCCGCCACCGCGCTGATTTGCGTGACGATCGGCTTGCTCTGGCCGCTCAGGGTGAACTCGTGCACCGGGCCGTAGTAGCGCGGCACCAGCTGCGTGAGCACGAAGTTCATCACCCCGACTACTACCAGAGGCAAAAGGGCGATCCATGGATTGGGAAGCTGCTCCGCCTCGAATGCCTCCGGCTCGTTGCGAAGGTTCGTGCCGTAGCCTTCGCCGGCGACCTGGGCAACGCGGCGCCTGTTCTCGATGTAGAGCAAGCCCGCACGACCAGAATGAACGCGCTGCCGACGAGGCCGAGCCACGGAGCGGCCCAGGTCGTCGTCTTGAAGAACGTCGTCGGAATGATGTTCTGGATCTGCGGCGAACCCGGCAGTGCATCCATCGTGAAGGTGAACGCGCCGAGCGCCACGGTGCAGGGAATCAGCCGTTTCGGAATCCCGCTTTGCCGGAACATTTCCGCCGCGAACGGATACACAGCGAAAACCACGACGAAGAGCGACACGCCGCCATAGGTCAGGATCGCACAAACAAGCACGATCGACAGCATCGCGCGTTCGCGTCCGACCAGCCCGATGACCGCAGCGACAATCGATTTCGAGAACCCCGAAAGCTCGATGACCTTGCCGAACACCGCGCCGAGCATGAACACGGGAAAATAGCTCTTCACGAAGCCGACCATCTTTTCCATGAACACACTGGAAAACATCGGCGCGACCAGCGACGGATCCGTGAACAACACCGCGCCGAGCGCGGCGACCGGCGCGAAAAGGATGACGCTGTAGCCGCGATAGGCCACCAGCATCAGGAAGATCAACGCGCCAAGAACGATCAGCAGATCCATGCAATCATCTCTCGCGGTCGCAACACGTCGTCGGCGGCCGAACTCCTCAGGCGGTTGATGTGAAAATCGTCAGCCGCTCCCGTTCGAGCTCGTCGATGATCTTTCCGATGGTGCTCGACTGCTTCGCCGAGCAGATCGCGCACCGAGACGACCGCCACGACCCTGCTCGCCCCGCACGACGGGCAAATGTCGAACGCGGTGCGCGTGCATCAGGCGCAGGCAATCGGCGAAGGAGTGCGCCAGGTCGACGGTGACGACGTCGCGCACCATGAACTGCGACACAGCGGTCGCATCCAGCGACTGGCCGGCGGCCAGCGCGCGACGAGCGCAGATCGCGTTCCGACAAGACGCCGACGAGCGCATTGCCATCAAGCACGACAAGGAAACCGATATCCTTGTCGGCCATCAAACGCAGGGCCGACAGCGCACTGTCCGACGGCTTGACTGACCAGACGCTCCCGGAATTGCCTCCGATGATCTCCTTCAGAGAGCGATAGGCGAGAATCTGTTCCGGGCTCCTGATTGGGACCTTCATTGGGAGCTGCCTTGCGCTTATTCCCTTGTCGAACAGGAGCGCCGCAGCGCACAAAATAATCGCCTGCTCCAAATCCGCTCATGGCCGCGTGCTTGCGTGCCTTTGTGCGACAATCATTCGGTGAGCGAATGACTGCCTTGACCCAGATCAAGGGGTGACGGGACGGGAAGAACTCGCTTAAGCTTGAGCCACAAGAAGAACGGGAGGACGCCAACCGATGGCGCTGAATTCGATCACCGGCCGCTCCGCATTTCTGTCGCTGTTGAAGGACGAGGGCATCACCCATCTGTTCGGCAATCCGGGCACCACCGAGCTGCCGATCATGCATGCGCTGAAGGACCACCCGGACCTCACCTACGTGATGGGGATGCAGGAGAGCCTCGTCGTCTACATGGCCGACGGGTTCTCGCGCGCATCGGGCAGGCTCTCGGCCTGCAACGTCCATGTCGCGCCCGGGCTCGGCAACGCCATGGGCGCGCTCTATGGCGCGAAATTCACCGGCACCCCGATCATCCTCACTGCCGGCCAGCAGGAGCAGGGCCACGGCCTGACCGAGCCCCTGCTCTACGATCCCCTGGTGCCGATCGCGCAGCCCTTGGTGAAGTGGGCGGTCGAGGTCAATCGCCTCGAGGATTTGCCGCGCATCGTCCGCCGCGCGGCGAAGGTGGCGATGACGCCGCCCACGGGTCCGGTGTTCATCTCGCTGCCCGGCGACATCCTCAACAACGAGGCCGGCATCGATCTCTCCTCCGTCACCCGGATCGATACGCGCGTGCGCCCCTCGGACGAAGTGCTCGAGGCACTGGCGGACCGGATCCTGAAGGCGGAGCGGCCGGCGCTCCTGTGCGGCGACGAGATCGTCAAGAGCAACGCGCTGGAAGAGGCGGCGCAGCTCTCGGAAGTGCTCGGCTGTCCGGCGTTCCAGTCGACGATCTCCTATGGCGCGCACTTCCTGTCGGAGCGCCCCTGTTTCGTCGGCGCGCTTGGGCGCGACCAGAAGCAGGTGCGCGACACGCTCTCGCCGTACGACACGATGATCGTGCTCGGTTCCGACGTGCTGCGCATGTCGGTGTGGAGCGAGATCGATGCGAAGCCCGATCACCTGCGCCTGGTCCAGATCGGGCTCGTCGACTGGGAGATCGGCAAGAACTATCCGGCGGATTTCGCGGTAAAGGCCGACGTGCGTGAGACGATCAGGGCGCTGATTCCCGTTCTCAAGAAGAAGGGCGGCTCGGCGCTCGCCGAGCGCGCCGAGAAGGGCATCGCTTCGCTTTCGAAGACGAACTGGACCGCGAAGCGCGAAGCGGCCGTCGCCGGCGCAACGGAAACTCTCGTCAGCAACGCCCATCCACAGCGACTGGATGACCTATTGCCTGGTCGAAGCGATGCCGAAGGACGGCATTCTGGTGAACGAAGGCATTACCTCGGCGCGGCTGGCGAACACCCTGTTCGCCTTCCGCGACCGCTACGCCATGCACGGCAATGCGGCGGGCGGCATCGGCTGGGCGCTGCCGGCGGCGATCGGCGTGCAGATGGCGCAGCCGAACCGGCCCGTCACCTGCCTCTCCGGCGACGGCTCGGCGATGTATTCGGTGCAGGCGCTGTGGACCGCCGCGAACCAGAAGCTGCCGATCACCTACGTCATCTGCAACAACGGCGGCTACCGCATCATCAAGCAGCGGCTGAAGGCCTTTCACGGCAACGACCACTACATCGGCATGGACTTCCAGGACCCCGAGCTCGACTGGGTGGGGCTCGCCAGGTCGATGGGCATGAACGCCGTGCGCGTCACCGAGCCGAACGAGCTCGCCGATGTGCTGAAGACGGCCTATCGCCGTGCGAACGGGCCGATGCTGATCGACGTGGTGGTCGATGGGGTGGTTTGAGCTGCTCCGCCCGGCGATCGGTTACAAGTCACCGGGCGGCGTGTTGATCCAGATCAACGTAGCATACGCCTGCGCTTGACCACGATGCCTCTTCGCGACGAAGGCGCAGCCGGCCGTCTTGGCCATCAGGCGGCCGTCGCGGCGCAGCTTAAGGGCGCGCCAATGAACGTGCATGCGACATCGACCGCCCAATGGAAGGTTCCGGACCAGACCGGAGAGACAAGGAGCGCCAGCGACGTCGCCGGGGCCGAAGCCGCCGCCGACATTGCCCAACGGGTCCTCAGCCTCCTGCAACTCCAGGCCGAGCGACTTACCGAGGACGACGGTTTTCTAGTCATCGATCCGCGCACGGTCACGACCACCTTCACGGAAATCCTTGAAAAGGCCGCCGTCAGCCAACCACCAGAGTTCAAAGATTGGCTTGAGTTGTCGAACGACCTCGTATGCCTCTGGCAACGAACCGCAAGCCGGATCCTGTTCAACGCGCCAGTCGAACCGATCATCCTGCCGAACGCGCAGGACAAGCGTTTCAAGGACAAGGCGTGGGAGGAAGCCCCCTTTGACTACGTCAAGCAGTTCTACCTGCTGATGTCGCGCTTCCTTCAGTCATCCGTCGGCAGCATCAAAGGCGTCGACCCGCATACCCAACACATGGCCGAATTCTATACGCGCCAATTCGTCAATGCCCTCGCCCCCACGAACTTCGTCGCGACCAATCCTGTCGTCCTCAACACGACAATCGAGAAACGGGGCGAAAATCTGGTCGACGGTCTCAGGAATCTTCTCGATGACCTCGAGCGCGGCCGCGGGCGGTTGAGCCTGAAGATGAGCGATCCGGATGCATTCAAGTTCGGCGAAAACATCGCAAGCTCGCCAGGCAAGGTGATCTTTCAGAACGAATTGATGCAACTCGTCCAGTACGCTCCGTCAACGTCAACGGTGCATCGCCGACCGTTGCTCATCGTTCCACCCTGGATCAACAAGTTTTACATCCTGGACCTCAAGCCCAAGAACTCGTTCATCAAGTGGTGCGTGGATAAAGGGCACACGGTTTTCGTCATCTCATGGGTCAATCCGGGCTCCGAACTCGCCGACAAGAGTTTTGCCGACTATCTGCTGGAAGGTCCGCTGGCCGCGCTCGATGCAATCAAGCGGGCGACCGGGGAAACCGAAGTGAATGTCATCGGCTATTGCATCGGCGGCACCCTGGTCGCTAGCGCTCTCGCCTACATGGCCGCCAAGGGCGATCGAAGGGTGAGGTCGGCGACTTTCTTCACGACGCTGCTCGATTTTTCCGACGTCGGCGACATCTCCGTCTTCATCGACGATGTACAGCTCGACCTTGCTGACGCTCACATGCAGCGTCTTGGTTACCTTGAGGGGCATCACATGGGTGATGCATTCAACCTCATGCGCGAGAACGACCTGATATGGTTCTTCGTCGTGAACAACTACCTGCTTGGCCGAAGCCCGGCTGCGTTCGACCTGCTGTACTGGAATTCCGATACGACCCGCATGCCGGCAACGATGCAGTCGTTCTACTTGCGCAACATGTATCATCGGAACCTGCTCAAGCGGGCCGGTGGCATTACGCTTGCGAATGTTCCGATCGATTTGCGCAGGATCGACCTTCCAGTCTACTTCCTGTCGGCGCGCGAAGACCACATTGCACCCTGGCGCTCGGCTTACGCGGGGACACAACTCGTCTCCGGCGCAGCGCACTTCGTGCTCGGCGCGTCCGGGCACATTGCCGGTGTAATCAATCCTCCGTCGGCCAACAAGTACGGCTACTGGACGTGCGACAATCTCCCGTCCGATCCGGAATCCTGGCTGGCCGGCGCCACGTATCACCCCGGCTCCTGGTGGACCGACTGGGCGGACTGGATCACGGCGCACGCCGGCGGCGAAGTCCAGGCACGCGAACCAGGCGCTGGCAAGCTTAAGGCAATCGAAGACGCACCGGGCTCCTACGTCAGACAACGCGCAGCGTGAGCACACACGGGCGAACACACCAGCGAGGATCGGCGCCATGCGAATCTTCAACGATTTGGACGAACTCAAGGAGGCCGTCGGCTCGGAGATTGGCGTGAGCGACTGGATGCGCGTAACCCAGGAGCAGATCGATCGGTTTGCCGACGCCACGGGCGACGACCAATGGATCCATGTGGATGTCGAACGGGCGAGTCGCGAGCTTCCGGGGAAAACCACGATCGCTCATGGCCTGTTGACGCTGGCGTTGACACCCGAGTTCATCCGTGGCGCCGCGCGCGTCCGCGGCTTGAAAAGCACCATAAACTACGGCGCCAATCGTATCCGCTATCTTGCCCCCGTGCCGTCAGGGGCTCGATTGCGAGGCCGGGTAAGGGTCGCAGAAGCCGACGAAGTTCCGAACGGTCTGAGAGTGACCTACGGCGTAACGATCGAACTGGAGGGAAGCGAGCGGCCAGCCTGCGTCGCCGAAGTGATTGCACTGCATCGGATTTAGCAGAACAGCCTATTCTCCAGTGGCGCCATCGGCGCGATGTGCCGCCGCTGGCGCCGTGGAACCTTAACCGAAACGGGGCGTTCTGGCCCCCAAAGCGAACGTTGCCCAAACAATTCGCGCCAGGTTGAGCGCGCGCACGCTTTTGCGGGGGCCAAACATTCCGTCGAGGGACACCATTCCCATGATGGATCGTTCTGGCATCGTCGGCAATCGACTGTTGGCCATGCTGCCACCGGCGGACTTTGGCTTGCTCGCCCCACATCTTCAGAAGGCGCGTCTTGAACAGGACGCCGTACTGGTGCGGACGGGCGATCGGATCCAGCACGTCTATTTTCCCCATAGCGGGGCGGTCTCGTTCATGCTCGACATGACGAACGGACAAACCGTTGCGACTGCCATCGTCGGGCATGATGGATCCGTGGGTATGCTGTCGGTGCTGGGCCCCGCCCGCTCCTCCGTCACGGCGGTCGTGCGCGTGGCCGGGACCGCGTCGCAGATCTCCGCATCACGATTTGATGCGGCGTTCCGTCAGAGCAGCGCCATCAGAGGTGCGGTCCAGGCGCACACGCGAGCACTGCTGGTGCAGTTTCAGCATGGGGCCGCCTGCAATGCATTGCACCCGGTCGAGGCGCGCACCGCCCGCTGGTTGCTTCACATCCACGATCTGATCGATCGCGACGTCATGCCGTTGACGCAAGAGGCGCTTTCGCAAATGCTCGGCGTGCGGCGAACGACCGTCACGCAGGTGGTGCAGAAGCTTCGAGCGGATGGCGTTGTCCGATCCGAGCGACGCGGGCTGATCGAGATCGACCGGCCGCGGCTCGAAAACGCGGCATGCGAATGCTACGAGATCATGCGCAGCAAGACCGATCGGATCATTCACGAATCCGTGGACGCAGACCCTGACGCTGCGCCGGCGCGCGAAACGCCCGACGCAGTAGGGTGAAGCGCAACTGGTCCACTCCTGCGGATGCCTGATTTAGGAAATTGCGGCTAACTCTCCCCGGTCTACGTTCGGCTCGTGAACCCAGGCTTCCCTGGAGAACCATTCGTGACTGGTCGCACAAATTGGGCAATGGGTACGCGCGAAGAACACGGCACTGCATTGAAAGCTGCTGCGATCTGCTTTGATGCCGGTCGAAATCGCGCGCCCCGTTTGCGGGCATTTGATCAGGACTGTACCCACGTTCACCCTCCTTTCTTCCCTCTTACCTCTTCTCGTATCCAGGCGTCAGGTTACCGCCTCTCGTTGCGGCCGGAGCTCGCTCCGCCCGCTCTCCAACAGTCTTGCTGTCTGTTTTGTGGGGCTGGTTCAGCCAACTCTCTGCAGCACCCCGGTGACGCCCTTCTTGATCGGCTCGGCCGTCTCGGTCGCGGCCTTCTGGGCGAGGTCCCAGAGCTCCCTGCTCTGGGTGGATGCGGCGTCGAAGTTCTTGCGCGCCTGAGCGACCGAGAGGTTCACGATCTCTGACGGCGACTTCGCGTCGATGAGATTGGTGAGAAAGTCCAAAGCGGAGGTCGTGTTGACGGTGGAGATATCGATGACCTTGACCCCATAGTCCGTGGCGGCCTTTGCATTGGTAGAGCAGGTCTGTCGAAGCGCGTCGGCCATTTCTTCAGAGACCGCCTTCATTCTCTCGTAGTTTCCCTTGACCTGCGCGACGCCCGGCTCGGCGATGTCGCGAAAGCTCCCGGGCGCAGCCATCTTCAGCAATCCGAACAGCGGCAGCTCGAAGCCTTTCTTCTCATCACCGCCATTCGCAGTCGTCGCTTTGGTGTTCACATCACTCACTACAGTCACCCTTCTTTTTCTTGAGACACAACGACAGGGCCTGTGTCCGCGCGCATGGTCGATGCGCACGTCGCAGCGCAGAAGCAGAGTTTGAAGACTATTCCCCTCACCCGCTCCGACGGGGTGCTGCCGTCGGATGACCGCATCGCACCTACCCGGCCCGACTATGTCGACTAAAGTCGAAGGCGTCCGTCCGGTTTCCGACTCTCGGAGCGGAAATTTTCACTGACGAGCGCAAATTGTCTCCGACGTGACAGTCACATGACCTGTCACTGGCGAGCCATTAGTCAGACTTTTTGCCCTACACCGCGACCTTGCGGTGGCGGATGCGGCGTGCCGGCAGCATCCGCTCGGCCGCCTCGATGATCGAATTGGTGTCGAGGGAGTACTCGGCAAAGAGCGCATCGATGGTGCCGGTCTGCCCAAAACTGTCGACGCCAAGCGCGTCGACGCGATGGCCATGCACGCCGCCGAGCCACGCAAGCGTCGACGGATGGCCGTCGATCACGGTCACCAGGGCGCAATTGCGCGACAGGCCCGCCAGCAATTGCTCGACGTGGGACGTCTTGGCGGAACGATACTGGCGGCGATGCTGCCGTGCCGACTGCCAGTCCGTGTAGAGGCGGTCCGCCGACGTCACGGCCAGGAGGCCGATGTCGCGAATGTCTTCGCCCAGCATTCCCGTCGCCTCGATCGCCTCGGCCGCTGTCGTGCCGGTGTAGGCGATGACCAGTTCGCAGTTCGGTCCGGGCTTTCGCAGCCAGTAGCCGCCGGCGACGATGTCGCGCTCGAGCTCGCCCGTCACGATCCGCTTGAGCTGATCGAGCGGCCGGGTCGACAGCCGCAGGTAAACCGAGCCTCCGTCTTCACCCGACAAGGCCGCATCGCGCTGCATGTAATCAAAACCCCAGCGCATGATGACGGCGAGTTCATCGACGAAGGCCGGCTCGAAGCTCGCCAGGCCCGGTTGCGCCATGCCGATCAGCGGTGTTGCGATCGACTGATGCGCGCCGCCTTCCGGCGCCAGCGATATGCCGGACGGCGTCGCGACGACCATGAAGCGCGCGTCCTGATAACAGGCGTAGTTCAACGCATCCAGACCGCGCTGAATGAAGGGATCATACAGCGTACCGATCGGCAGCAGCCGCACGCCATTGATCGAGTGCGACAGCCCCAGTGCCGACAGCATGATGAACAGGTTCATCTCCGCAATGCCGAGCTCGACGTGCTGGCCTTGCGGCGAGAAATCCCAGGCGAAGGTGGACGGAATATGCTCTTTCTGGAACAGGTCCGCTCGCTCGGCCAGCGCGAACAGATGCCGGCGATTGACCCAGGCGCCGAGGTTGGTCGAGACGGTCACGTCCGGCGAGGTCGTGACGATACGCGCAGCAAGCTCGCTGTCGCCACGCGCCAGCTCGTTGAGGATCAGGCCAAAACCCTGTTGCGTGGACATCGTCGCGGACGCGTTGAAAGCGAGGCGCGAGGGCACATCGATCGCACTTGCGGACAAGCGCCGGTCGGCACCTTGCGCAAACGCGACGCGATCGAGGAAGGACTGCAGCACATCCGGCGCGATCGAAAGTCCTTCGAAACGTTCCCATTCGTGGCCGGGACGGATGTTCTGCGCGGCGCGCCAGGCCTCCATCTGCGTCACCGTCATCAGGCCGGCGTGGTTGTCCTTGTGGCCCTGAAACGGCAAACCGATCCCCTTGATCGTATAGGCGATGAAGCACACGGGCCGGTCATGGTCGATCGCCTGGAACGCCTCGAGCATGCTTTGCATGTCGTGCCCGCCGAGGTTCGACATCAGCGCAAGCAGTTCGGCGTCGCTGCGCGCATCGATCAACTGCGAGACGCGGCCCTGATCGCCGATCTCGTCGTGCAGGCGCTTGCGGAACGCTGCGCCGCCCTGAAAGCAGAGCGCCGCATAGAGTTGATTGGGGCAGTTGTCGATCCAGGTCTTGAGCACCTCGCCGCCCGGTTCGGCGAAGGCCGCGCGCAGCAGCCTGCCGTATTTGACGATGACGACGTCCCAGCCGAAGTTGCGGAACATCGCCTCGAACTTTTCCCAGAGACCTTCGCGCACGACGGCGTCCAGGCTTTGCCGGTTGTAGTCGACGATCCACCAGGTGTTGCGCAGGCCCTGCTTCCAGCCCTCCAGCACGGCCTCGAAGATGTTGCCCTCGTCCATCTCGGCATCGCCGACCAGCGCGATCATCCGCCCTTCGCGGCGATCGTTCATGAAGCCGTGCGCTTTGACGTAGTCCTGGACGATCGATGAGAACAGGGTTTGCGCCACGCCGAGCCCGACCGAGCCGGTCGAGAAATCGACGTCGTCGGTGTCCTTGGTCCGCGACGGGTATGACTGCGCGCCGTGCAATCCGCGAAAATTCTCCAGCTTGTCACGAGTCTGCTTGCCAAGGAGATATTGCAGCGCATGGAAGATCGGGCTCGCATGCGGCTTCACGGCCACGCGATCCTCCGGCTTCAGCACGCCCAGATAGAGCGCGGTCATGATCGTCGCCAGCGACGCCGACGAGGCCTGATGACCGCCGACCTTCAACCCGTCGACGTTCGGCCGGATGTGGTTGGCGTGGTGGATCGTCCACGACGACAGCCACAGCGCCTTGCGCGCAAGTTCGGACAGGATTTCGTGGGGGCTTGCGGAGCCGGACATGTGCCACCTCGGGCAGCGATCGATTGAGCCGCCATGCTACGCGCGAAGCGGCGCCACGATTTCCCAAAAATTCCTGTCCAGGATCACAGAATTGGGAAATAATCGCACTTCAAGCTACTTTCGTGGGATTTTATCTCAATGGCCGACCTGGACCAGATCGATCGGAAAATTCTGAGTCTCCTGCAAAGGGACGGCCGCATGACCATGCAGGAACTCGCCGACGAGGTCGGCCTCTCGCTCTCGCCCTGCCACCGCCGCGTGAAACTGTTGGAGGAGCGCGGCATCATCAGCCGCTATGCGGCGATGGTCGACCAGAAGGCGCTCGGACTTCACGTCAGCGTTTTCATCTCGATCAAGCTGGTGCGGCAGAAAGAGGAGGATCTCAAGCGCTTCGAGAGGTCGATCGCCGGCTGGACCGAGGTGCTCGAGTGCTATCTGATGACGGGCAACCGCGACTATCTGCTGCGCGTCGTCGCCGCCGATCTTGCAGCCTACGAGAGCTTCCTCAAGACCAAACTGACCAGGCTCGACGGCATCGCGTCGATCGAGTCGAGCTTTGCACTCAGCCAGGTCAAGTATTCGATTGCGCTGCCGGTTTGAGCGAAAGGCGGCTCGACCTGTCGGCGCAAACGGACGATCTACAACTCGTCGGGCTGAACCATCCGGTCGATGAGTTGCTTGGCATCCTCCAGCGCCTTCTCATAGTTCGTCAGCGCGTCGGTGATCATCTGCGTGGCCAACGTCGTGCCGGGTCGATGAATCAGCAGCTTGATCTGATCGCCGCGCCGCGCGATCTTGATGACGTGGCGGCGGTATTCGACCTTGGCGATGAAGAGCAGCGCATCCTTTCCCGGCGGCTTCACGGCTCCTGCCCCCCGGCTGCGAGCTTGCAAGCGACTGCAGCATGCTGGAACGTGTTGAACCCGCTTCGCCCGTCTCCCGGGACTTGTTACCCGGTTTACCCACGAGTTCAAGCGACCCGGGGGCATAGCCGTTCGAAGAACGGCGTCGCTTCGCTCGCCCGTAGCCGTTCTATAAGAACGGCGTCGCTTCGCTCGCTAGCCGTTCTATAAGAACGGCGTCGCTTCGCTCGCCTATGGCCCACGCAGAACGGTATACAGCTACACGAATGCGAAGTCGTCAGCGCCACACAGCGCCAGGTTCGCGCGCTGGATTTCGATTGAGCTGCCGTCCTCCAGCGTGATGAGGACGCTGCTGCCGACCTGCGTCAGATTGGCCGTGCTTTCGGTCTTGGCCGGGTCGTCCAGCACGTCGTTCGACGTCGACGTCTGCGTGAAGATGCGCGGGAACGATCGCGTTCGTAGCAGCGACGTCGTGCATCGCCTGCCGCGCGGCTGCAGTCACCAGTTCCCCGTTATAGTCGGACTGGAACCCGAACCCTGGGACTTCGAACACACCCGCCATTTCAGTTCCTCATGACGCGCGAAGGCGCCTCGCGTTTGCCCGCGGCCAGGCAAAGCGCGCTCATGACTGACCCGCGCTGAATGAGGTCGCTAAAGTTGGATGGCTTTGCCGCCACGCTTGCGCAAAATCAAATTGGCGTCACGATGCGAAGTTAAGAAGCAGCCTGCATTCGACTCCGCGTTTCCTCCACCTATCTGGAGACGCATGTTGCGGATCGCTGTCACCATCGCCGCAATGCTGTTGCTCGGATCATCATTCGGGCTCGAGCGGGCGCGGGCGGAATCCAATTCCGGGACAGCGCCGAACGCGATCTGCCTGATGCTCGAGTCTGCCGCGCGGGAGAACGACTTGCCGGTCGCCTTCTTTGCCCGGCTGATCTGGCAGGAGAGCAGCTTCAATGCGGAAGCCGTCGGCCCGCGCACCCGCAGCGGAGCGCATGCGCAAGGCATCGCACAGTTCATGCCGGGCACCGCTGTCGAACGCAGCCTGCTCGACCCCTTCGATCCTGTGCAGGCGCTGCCGAAAGCCGCCGCCTTCCTCCGCGAGCTGCGCGACCGGTTCGGCAACCTCGGGCTGGCGGCTGCGGCCTACAACGCAGGCCCGCGCCGCGTGAGCGAGTGGTTGGCGGGCACAGGGTTCATGCCCGCCGAGACGCGAAGCTACGTGTTTGCGATCACCGGTCGCAGCGTCGACGACTGGGCGGCCGGCAGCAGGCACGACGGCGCCCGTGACGTTCCCACCGATTGTCCGCAGCTGATCGCCAACGCAAAGCAGGTCCCGAACAGCTATCTGACATCGCTCGAGGAGCGTGTGGACCGCGCGGCACGAAAGCCCTGGAGCGTGCAGCTCGCGGCAGGGTTCTCCCGCTCGCTCGCCCTGTCGAAATATGCGCAGGCCATGAACCGGTTTTCGAAAGTGCTTGGCGATCAGGATCCCATCGTCGACGGCATGATCCTGCGCAGCCGCGGCACCCGCACGTTCTATCAGGTCAGCGTCGGTGCGGAGACGCGCTCCGAAGCGGATAGAGTATGCGCGCAGGTCCGCGTTGCCGGCGGCGCGTGTATGGTTTTGCGAAAATCGTAAGGTTCAGAAGGAGGCGGCGGTTCCGATCCTTCAGATGCCCTCCGCTACGTCACGATCCGCATCGAACAGCGTTCGCAGCAGGCGCCACAGCTCGCGGTGACCGGCGGTCTGACCACCGCATTTCAGATACTCGTCGACATCCATCCTTGATGTCTGCACATCGATGAGCCCACCGATTTGCGCCTCGAGGTGGGCCTCGTCGTGTTCGACATAGAGGCTTTTGGTATCCGTATCGAAGACGAGCGCCCAGCGGTCCGCATGCGTGACATCCGGACCGGTCGTGTGACGATAAAGCTCGCGTCTCAGGAGTGCCATTTCACGCCCCCGTCGGTTGGGGAAGGTGATCGCAGCGGCCGCCGCCGACACAATGTATCCTAAAAGCGCCGGCTGCGGCTTGGGTTCCTTCGCTCGCTCAAGAATCCCCCAGGGCCTTGCAAGATCAACCGGGCCCAATACCGGCGCGGCCCCGGCCAACACCTTAAAGACGGGCGCGTCGATGCCGGAGGATGCCGACTTGTCGAACCAGACCCGGGCTTGGCGCGTCTCATAACACGGCGACGTCACACAACATCGGCGCCGTTACGCTCGCAACTGCCACAATTCGCTGATACGCGGCCGCCCCGAAGGCATCATTTATTCGAATTTGCAACCGAATGTCGTTTCGTCACGTTGTCGGCTGGATCGTCACGATCCTCCTCTGGTTGCTTGGAGCGGCGTTCGTCTTCGTCAGCCTCAATCTCTACGACGTCTACCTGACGTCGATCCGCGTGCGAGCCGCTGTGCTCATTCTCGCGGGCGGGGTTCTCATCCTCGGCCTGCTGCTGCGTTACGGTTTCTGGAGCCGTCGGCGCATCGCCGGAAAGTTGCTGGTGCTGCTGTGGTGCCTGCCACCGATCGCCATGGCGTCGGCAACCGCGATCCTGCACCTCAACAAGCACCGCACGCTGCACGCCGAAGGAAAGGCGGCGCTTGAACTGGGGCGTCGCTTTGTCGTCGGATATTCGTCGTACGACGAGATCGCCCCCCTGGTGAGCAAGGGCCTCGTTGCGGGCGTCTACATCAGCCACCGCAACATCAAGGGTCGCACGGCCGAGGCCTTGCGGCAGGAGATTGCAAGTCTGCAGGACCTGCGGCGCGCGGCCAACCTTCCGCCGCTGATCGTTGCTGCCGATCAGGAAGGCGGCATCGTCTCGCATCTCTCGCCGCCGCTGACGCGGCTTCCCGCGCTGTCGACACTCGCTGCCCTGCCGGTGGAGGAGCGCGCGAGGAAGGCCGAAGATTTCGGTCGGATCCATGCGCTGGAGCTTGCGAGCCTGGGCATCACGCTCAATCTTGCGCCGGTCGTCGATCTGCAGCCGGGCTGGTCACGCAACCGTTTCGATTTCCACAGCCTGATCAACCGGCGTGCGATCTCTGCCGATCCGGCCGTCACAACGGACATCGCAGCGGCTTACCTGCGCGGTTTGGAAGCAGCCGGCGTGACCGGCACCGTCAAACATTTCCCGGGCCTCGGACGCGTCCGCGAGGACACCCACCATTTCCGCGCGCGGCTTGAGACGCCGATTGCCGAGCTGGAGGCCTCCGACTGGATACCGTTCCGGCAGACGCTGGCGCGAACGGGCGCTTATTTGATGGTCGGGCACGTCGCCGTCAGCGCGATCGATCCCGCGCGCGCGGCCTCTCACTCGGCAGCCGTCATCAACGACGTCATCCGGGGCAAATGGGGATACGAGGGCCTCGTCATGACCGACGATCTCGTGATGGGGCCGATCTACCAGTATGGCATCTGCGCCGCGACCGTCGAAGCGCTCAATGCGGGCGTTGATCTGCTGCTCGTCGCCTACGACGGCCTGCAGTTCTATCGCATCTACGATTGCGCGCGCAGCGCATCGGCGAAGGGCGCGATCGACCAGATCGCGATGGAAAAGTCGATCGCGCGCCTGAACGCGCGGTCACAGCCGGCGGCGCATGCCGATGCTGTTCCGCCAAGGCAGCACTGATCGCCTGCCCTCCAGGCTGGGTCTTTCCCGCAAGCCTCACCTCGTTTTCCCTTAAGGGCGCCTCAGGGTTTCACCTGAAAACGATATCGGCCGCCGATTCGGCCACCGCGTCGTTGACAGCCTTCGGCCCGGACGCATAGCGTTGGCGCACAGATCCAGATCCGATGTTGGTTCACATGAGCACCATCAACGCGATCCTTCCGCCCTCCGGCCGCGATCTTCGGCTCGACCTGTTTCGCGGCATTGCCAACTGGGCGATCTACCTCGATCACATTCCGCACAACCTCGTCGCCTGGGTGACGACGCGGAACTACGGCTTCAGCGATGCCGCGGACCTGTTCGTGTTCATCTCCGGGTATACCGCCGCTTTCGTCTACGCGAAGGTGATGCTCGAGCGCGGATTCATCGTCGGCGCGGTGAAGCTGTTGAAGCGGGTCTGGCAGCTCTATGTCGCACACGTGCTGCTGTTCGTCATCTACATCGCGGCGATCGGCTGGGCGGCCCAGCGCTACAATGAGCCGGCGCTGCTGCACGAATTCAATGTCGCGGGCCTGAACGACAATCCGATCCAGACGATCTTCGAGGGGCTGATCCTCAAGTTCAAGCCGACCAACCTCGACGTGCTGCCGCTCTACATCGTGCTGATGGCTGTTCTTCCCGTTCGTGCTGTGGTGCATGCTGCGCCAGCCGGACCTGACGATGCTCGCGTCGATCGCGCTCTACTTCGCCGCCCGCGCCTTCGACTGGAACCTGGCCGCCTTCCCGTCCGGCACCTGGTATTTCAACCCGTTCTGCTGGCAGATCCTGTTCATGTTCGGCGCCTGGTTCGCGCTCGGCGGCGCGCTGAACTCCCGGTCGCTGATCAAATCGCGCTGGCTGCTCTATGTCGGTGGCGTCTATCTGGTGTTTGCCGCGATCATGACGCTGGCGGGCAGCTTCCCGGCGCTGGCGGCCCTGTTCCCGGAGCCGGTCTTCAAGGCGTTCAATCCGAACGACAAGACCAACATGGCGCCCTATCGCGTCATCCATTTCATCATCATCGCCTTCTTCATCACGCGCTTCGTCCCGCGCGACTGGAAGGGCCTCGAGTGGGCCGGCTTCCAGCCCGCGATCAAGTGCGGCCAGCACTCGCTCGAAGTCTTCTGCGCCGGCATCTTCCTGTCCTTCGTCGCGCATTTCTCGCTGCAGCTGTTTGCGGAAGCGCACGTGCGCGGCAACATCCTGATGCAGTTCCTCGTCAGCTTCGGCGGTATCGCCCTGCTCTGCGCGATCGCTTACCTCAAGGAATGGACCAAAAGCCTCGACAAGAAGCCGGCAAAGCTCGCCGAGGACGGCGTCACGCCGGCGCGGAAGATGGGCCCAAGCATCCTGACGCGGCCGCCGCGCGCGGAGCGCGCCGCGGAGTGAAGCGCCATTCCGGCGTCCTCAGCGCAGCCGATCCAGCGTGCCGTTCAGCTTGGCGAACAGGCCGCCGATCTCGTTGCGGATGGTGTCGAGCTTCGCGAACTGCTCCACGACCTGGGCAATGCGCTGTTCGGTTTCGATCTTGCTGCGGTAGAGCGCTTCCACGCGCGCGCTGAGTTTCTGCCCGCCTTGCAGCTCGATCTCGTTGAGGGTGCTGATCAGTTGATCGCGACGCACATGCAGATCGGCGATCAGGGCCTCGATGCCGTCCGCCGGAGCCTGCAGCGGCACCAGTGCAGCCTGCGACTTGTCGATGTCCTGCCTGAATCCGTTCAGCGCGGTCGCGGAGTCCTGCAGCACCCTGACGCGAACGCGTGTCTGGGCGGCAAATTCGTTCAACGCGTGCTGACGATCGGTGAGGCTCTTGCCCGCCGCATCGGTCTCGACCTCGGCAAGAGCCTTCTGAAGATGCGCCTGGCGCTCTTCGAGCTCGCCGAACTCCCGTCGGATCGTGCTGAGAATCGCGAAACAGTCATCGAGCCGCGCAATGCTCTGTTCCGTTTCGACCTTGCTCTTTGCAAGCGCGTCCACGCGCGACACAAGCTTGTCGTTGTTGTGGGTCTCGAGCGCGGCCAGCGGCCTCAGCCAAATGGTCGCGGCGCACAAGCAGATCGTTGACCATGGCCGCGAGGCCTGTCTCTGGATCCTGCAATCGAACGAGCTGCGTCTTCGACCGATCGAACTCCTGCTTGAACCGTCCCAGCGTTTCCCACGAGTCCTCCAGGGTCTTCAACCGGGTCTGCACCAGCCCAACCTTGTTGCTGACGTCCTTGAGGCGGCCCGCCAGGCTGTTCCTGTTGTCGTCGGTCTCGATCTCCGCCAGCGCCTCCTCGAGCTGCAACTGGCGCTGCTTGAGCTCGCCGAACACCGGCTCGATCTCGCGCCGCTTGTCGGTCACCTGGCCAAGCTGCTTCCGCAGCGCATGCTGGCGCTGCCGAAGGTCTTCCAGCCGCTGGTGCAGATCGACGCTCTCGTTTCGGCTCTGGTGAAAGGCGGCCCGTTCCTCGGCGTCGGAAAGCCTTTTGTGAAGCGATGCGATCGCTTGCACGGGCTCGCTCTTGTCGAGACTTTCCTCCGCGCTGTCGTAACCGCGCTGAGCCTCTTCGACCTGCGCGGTCGCCGAGAGCATGCGATCGAGATCCATCTGCAGGCTTTTGACGGCCTTGCTTCGCTGGGCCAACCGTCCCGATTGCCACACTGACGCCCCAACCAAAAACACCCCAAACAGGGCGGCGGCGCCGGCCATCGCCCTCTCCGGCAACGGCAGCGCCATGAGATGCCTGGCCGCCGCGTCCAGATTGAAGCCGAATGCCTGTTGCGCAAAGATTGCCAGCGCGCCCAACAGCACAATCCAGGCAAGTACCAGCAACCACGTCATGGGTGGCTCCCCAGATCTGAATCCTGTCCCAAAGGATTGGCCACCCCGGCCATCTCTTCTCGAGGATGGTCCAGTGCCGGGAAGGCCGTTTCAGCCCGGTGCAAACATACCTAACAATTGACCGCCGGTGGAGCGCTCCCGAGCGTTCCGGTGCAAGATTCTTTGAAGGCGCCGCCCCCGGCATGCCCCGTCTCGCCTGCTTCCCACGCCGCGATATGATCCGCACATCGGCCCGATCTACACTTTCGGACTGGAGATTGCGCAACCAGATCAACGATCGCGCCGGGTTCATCCGCCGTGGCGCGGAAAATGTCCCACAGGCTTGCTGGCCGTGAGACGGCCGCTCGCTTGAAGGCGTCGATCTCTCCTCATGGAAGGTGGCGCTGAACGGCGCCGAACCGGTTCGCGCCGAAACGATCAGGACATTCGACGACACCTTCGCCGCGCATGGATTCAATTCCGGCACGACCTTCCCGGCCTACGGCATGGCGGAAGCCACCCTGCTGATCACCGGCGGCCGTCGCGGCGCAGGCAGCGTCGTGCGCAGCGTCAGCAAGTCCTCTCTCCAGGCGAACATCGTCCGCGCGCCGGCGACTGCCGACGACAGCCAGGCGATCGTCGGCTGCGGCCGCGTGCTGGCGGGCGAGCAGATCGCGATCGTGGAGCCTGACAGCTGCAAGCGCCTGTCCGCCGGGCAGATCGGCGAAATCTGGGTCGACGGGGCGAATGTCGCGCGGTCCTACTGGCAAAAACCTGAAGCCTCACGCGCGAGCCTGAACGCGCAGATTGCCGGCGAGGACGACGGCACGATGTGGCTCAGAACCGGCGACCTCGGCTTTGTCGACGAAACGGGCGAGCTGTTCGTCACGGGCCGGATCAAGGACCTCATCATCATTCGCGGCATCAACCACTACCCGCAAGACATCGAGTATACGGTGCAGGGGGTGCACCCGGCGCTGCGTCCCAATTGCGGCGCGGTCTTTACGTTGCCGGACGAACACGACGGAGAGGCGCTCGTCATCGTCCAGGAGGTCGAGCGGACCGAGCGCCGCAGGATTGACCCGGCGGAGATCGAAGGCCTGATCCGCGAGAACGTGTCGGAACAACACGGGCTGTTCGCCCGTCACATCGCCCTGATCCGGCCCGGCACGCTGCCCAAGACCACCAGCGGCAAGATCCAGCGCAGCCTCACCCGACAGCTCTGGCTGAACGACGGGCTGGACATTCTGACAGGTGAAGCGAGCTGATCGAGCTCGCGCGACGCGTCACGCGTCACGGTACCTCAAGATCCGCGGACAGCGTCGCGCGCTCTCGAAGGCGACGCCGAGCGTCGCGCATGTCCCGTTCGGTCAGCAATTTATGGAAGCAATGCTTCCCTACTTACCGCGTCGGGTTCCCTGATTCAAACAGACACGCTCCTGAAAAGCGCCGTTTGCACATCGAGCGGCGGGCGAGATCGCGGGCCTTCTGGATCGCCTTCGAAGGCGGCATCGAGGAAGCGTCTGATCGACCATTCGGCGGCGAATTCGGTCACTTGCTCACGCGTCTCGGAGTTGTTGCGGATCGTCCTGCTTCCCGCAAGCCATTGATCTTCATCAGAAACTTGAGTGAGCGGGAAATGAACCTAAACCCATTGCCGCTGCCGAATGCGCGAGGGCCCAGCGTTATCAGCAAATTGGCCCGGATACGAAAGGACGGCAGCATGACCAAGACCGCGAGCAATACGAGCACTGTCACAGTCAACAACGGCGTCAACGTCGACGCTCTCCTGGGCGCGCGCGAGGCCCTGGAAAAGGCTCCGGAAGCCGCA
Organism: uncultured Alphaproteobacteria bacterium; assembly: GCA_963757845.1. GTDB lineage: Bacteria > Pseudomonadota > Alphaproteobacteria > Rhizobiales > Xanthobacteraceae > P52-10. Next base: position 9,846 of record CAVWTB010000005.1, on the reverse strand, counting down.
CAGTTCAAGTGGCGTGCGACCTGCAACTGGATGAACGGAACGCACAGCCGCTCCGTGATCGGAAGCTTCTTCGGACTTGGCGCCGAGCAGGCTCGCGACAAGGCGTTCAGCGTTGAGGCCGACCATCCGAAAGTCTTCGCCTCCGAAGACCAGGCGCCGACGCCGGTGGAGCTTGTTCTGTCGGGGCTCGCAAGCTGTCTCACCGCAGGCGTTGCCGCCGTCGCCCAGCGGCGCGGAATCCAGCTTCATTCGGTCAAGGCCACGGTCGAGGCCGACATGGACCTCTACGGCATTCTCGGCATCGATGACGACGTGCGCAATGGCTTCGGCGCCATCCGCGTCCATTTCGACATCAAGGCCGACGCGAGCCAGGACGACATCAAGGCGCTCGTCGCCCAGTCGCAAAAGCGCTCGGCCGTGTTCGACGTCGTCACCAACCCGACGAACGTCTTCGTGACCGTCAACTGACGGACCTGCCTCAGGCCAGGGAGCGAGCGTCGTGACGTTCGTAACGACCGTCATCATTGGCGCCGGCCATTCCGGCCTTGCCATGAGCAAGCACCTCACCGACCGCTCGATCGACCACGTGTTGCTCGAGCGGGGCGAGGTTGCGCACTCGTGGCGGACCGAACGCTGGGACTCGCTCCGCCTGCTGACGCCGAACTGGCAAAGCCGCCTCCCCGGCTTTGCCTATTCGGGAAACGATCCCGACGGCTACATGAGCATGCCGGAGGTCGTAGGTTTCCTGCAGACATACGCCCGCGCGATCCGCGCGCCGGTTCACACCGGCGTGCTGGTCACGCGCGTGAGCCGGATCGACGACGGCTACGTCGTCACGACAAACCGGCAAACATGGCGCTGCCGAACGCTGGTGATCGCCAGCGGCGCGTGCAACATCCCGACCGTCCCGTCATTTGCGGGCGAGCTGCCGCGGTCGATCGTCAGCATGACGCCGATGGACTACCGCAATCCGGCGCAGCTGGACGACGGCGGCGTCCTGATCGCAGGAGCGTCCGCAACCGGCGTTCAACTTGCCCAGGAAATTCAGGCTTCAGGGCGACGCGTCATTCTTTCCGCAGGCGAGCACGTCCGTCTGCCGCGCGTCTACCGCGGTCGCGACATCAAGTGGTGGATGGACGTCATCGGCGCGATGGATGTGCGCTACGACGAGGTCGACGACATCAATCGCGCGCGCCGTCTGCCGTCGCTGCAACTGATCGGCACGGCCGGGCGCCAGACGATCGACCTCAACACGCTGCGCAAGGCCGGCGTCGAAATCGTCGGCCGCATCATGGGCCTGCGCGACGGAAAGGCACAGCTCTCCGGGTCGCTGGCGAGCCAATGCGCAATGGCCGATCTCAAGATGAACCGGTTGCTGACGAGCATCGATACGTGGATTTCCGAGAACGCGCAGGACGACAGCTTCGACCGAACCCTGCCGCTACGAGCCGACGGACCTCGGCGCACAGACAAGGCTCAGCCTCGACCTTGAAGCCGACGGCATCCGCACCGTGATCTGGGCGACGGGATATCGGCCGGACTATTCCTGGCTCGACGTTCCCGTCTTCGATCGCAAGGGACGCATTGTGCATGACGGCGGCGTGGTGAGCGCGCCCGGCATGTACGTCATGGGTCTCCCCTTCCTGCGCCGCCGCAAATCCTCGTTCATCGACGGCGCTGACGACGATGCAGCCGATCTGGCCGCGCACCTGAACTGCAACTTGCAACGAACGGCCGCTTGAGAGACCCAACCATGCACACGCGCGACACCCCGTCCCGGTACGACGCAGTCATCGTCGGCGCACGCTGCGCCGGCGCGGCAACTGCATTCCTCCTGGCACGCGCCGGTGCAAAGGTCCTGTTGATCGACCGGCAGACCTACGGGTCGGATACGATGTCGACGCACGCGCTGATGCGGACCGGCGTGCTGCAGCTGCACCGATGGGGATTGCTGCCGCAGGTGATGGCGGCGGGCACGCCTGAAATCCGCTCCACGACGTTTCACTACGGCAGCAAGCCGCTGCGCATCAATCTGAAATCCGAACACGGCATCGATCACCTGTGCGCACCGCGCCGGACGGTTCTCGATCGCATCCTCGTCGATGCGGCGCGCGCAGCCGGCGCCGAGGTCCGTCACGGTGTCGTGCTGTCCGATCTCGAATTCGATGCGAGCGATCGCGTCACGGGCGCCTGGCTGAACGGACCTGATCGGCATCGACAGCCTTGTGAGCTGCGACATGCTGATCGGAGCGGACGGCCGCGAGTTCCAAAGTCGCGCGCCTCGTCGATGCCGAGACATATCTGACCAGCGAAACCTGGTCTGGTTGCGTCTATGGCTACTATGAGAATCTGGACCGGGAGGGTTACCACTGGCACTTCGCGAGCGATGCCGCCGCCAGCATCATTCCGACCAATCATGATCAGCACTGCGTGGTGGCCAGTGTGCCGGGCCCGGCCTTCTCGGCGACGTTCCGCGGCAATGTCGAGGACGGATTCATGCGGATCATGGAAGCAAACTCGCCGGAGCTCGCAGACGATGTGCGCCGTGCGCGTCCGGTTGCGCGCTTGCGCGGCTTTCCCGGCGTTCAGGGTCACTTGCGCACAGCGTTTGGTCCCGGCTGGGCGCTGGTCGGCGACGCCGGCTACTTCAAGGATCCCTTGACCGCCCACGGTATGACCGACGCGTTGCGCGATGCGGAGCTGCTGGTGCGTGCGCTGCTCGAGGATGGGCTGCCCGCCTATCAACGGCAGCGCGACGCGCTGTCAAGATCGCTGTTCGCGGTCACCGACGCGATCACGTCGTTCCGGTGGGACCTCGACGAAATCGCCACACTGCACACCCAGCTCAGCGCCGCGATGCGGGCGGAGACCGACGCCGTCGCAAGACTACCCAAAGTGAACACCCTCGCAGCAACGGAGGACGCATGACAGTCACCGAGTCGCTTTGGAAAGGCACCATCGCCGGTCAGCCCACTGTCGGCGCCGAGGCGCAGCGCAGTCGCACCACGACGATGCGCGATGTCGAGATGTTCACCGAGATGACCGGCGACAGAAACCCGATTCATTACGATGCGGAGCTGGCGACGCGATCGGGCTTCGGCGGCTTGATCGTCCAGGGCGGCGTGACGACCGGCCTGCTGAACGCTGTCGTTGCCGAGGATCTTCCCGGTCCCGGGACTGTCTTTCTCGAGACGAACTGGCGGTTCGTGAAGGCGGTCCGCGTCGGCGAGACGATCACCGCGACCGTCAAGGTCGTGCACGTTCGCGACGACAAGCCCATCTGCAAACTGGAAACGACGGTCCGCAATGCCGACGGCGAGCCGTGTGTTCTCGGCACCGCCACAACCTATACGATGCCGCTGCTCGCGCCACGTGCTTCGTAGGCTCTTGTCGGCTCGCCTGTTCGCACCTTTCAAACGACGAACCAACGCGCACAGGAGCGCATTTTCGCGCGTGAGTTGATCTCTGCGCACTATGCGAAACAGCCTCACGCATCGCTGCATCTTGCTGCTCGCGCAACGCGCGCATTCGCGGCGCATCGCATTTGACTAAAAGTGTATTGAATGCCCCGCCACGGGTAGAATAAATTCATGCATTGGCGGAGTGGAGAAGCGAATCCCAGTAACCTGCGTAGAGTAGGCGTGTTTCCATGCGCCAGGAGATCGAGACCGCACCGACGGACGGGGAATTTGTCCTTCTCGAAGATGACGCGGACGGAAAATATGCCGTTGCGCGCTGGTCTCCTGAGGCAGATCACTGGGTCGAGGAAAACGGCAAGCCCATCCAGATCGCAGCGACGCATTGGTATCCAATGCCGTCGGAGAACCCCCTCCTAGCGGGACTCCGAATCGAGCGGGCCTTATCCGGTCGAGCGCCCGGCATCCTGGGCGCGCCGCCGCAATCCCTTTCCTTTTTCCTTGAGGTGGCCTGCGCCACGACAGCCAACGGCGAGCGACGCCCCTGCGTTTCCGGACGCGGTGAACACGGCGCAGGACGATGCAATCGAAGCGCAGACCGTTTGGGTCGAAGCAGAACGCGTTTCGCCGATGCGACGACGAGTTGCAGCTCTCTCGATCATCGCAACTCTTGTTGTCGCGGCGCTGCTTGGCATGTCGTTCGGCATCTCCTGACGGGCCGGCCATCGAGCAACAGTCCGTGTCGCCGAGCCAGGTCGCGCAGAAAGCCTACTCAGTGGCGCCGGATAGCATCCTTCAGCCGCGGACCGACGCCGATCGGACCCGTGCGTCGGCAAGTGATGCCAGGCAGGCTGTGGAGCCGACGGCGCCGGCGCAACAGTCTCCGGAACAGGGAGCAACGCCTGCAGACTCCTTCTGACGAGTTCGCCAAGGCTCAACGCACCATCAATGAACGCAATCTGCAGTTGCGCGAACTAGCGAACGAACTGGCAATCGCGCGCCGAGAGATCGAGAACCACGTGGCGGCGTCGAACAAGGTTGCCGGCGAAAGAGCACAGCTCAAGCAGACGGCCGACAGCGCCGCCGCGCGGACACGCGAACTGGCGAGCGAGCTCGCGATGGCGCGCCGCGAGATCGACGCACACGCGGCGCTGGCAAGCAAGGCTGGCGACCAGGCGGAACAGATCAAGCAGGCGGCGGAAAGCACCACGGCGGAGTTGCGACAGTCCTTGCAACGGGAGCGCGACAGGGCCGAGACGTTGGCGCAGGACCTCGCGACGGCGCGCCGCGAGATCGACACGCACGCGGCGCTGGCGCGCGATGCAAGCGACGAAGCCACACAGATCAAGCAGACCGCGGAAAGCACCACGGAGGAGTTGCGACAGTCCTTGCGGCAGGAGCGCGGCAAGGCCGAGGCGTTGGCACAGGACCTCGCGACGGCGCGCCGCGAGTTCGACACGCACGCGAAGCAGACGCGCGATGCAAGCGACGAAGCCGCACGGATCAAGCAGGCGGCGGAAAGCACCACGGCGGAGCTGCGAGGGTCCTTGCAGCAGGAGCGCGACAAGGTCGCGGCACTGGCACAGGATCTCGCGACGGCGCGCCGCGAGATCGACACGCACGCGAAGCAGACGCGCGATGCGAGCGACGAAGCCACACAGATCAAGCAGGCGGCGGAAAGCACCACGGCGGAGTTGCGACGGTCCTTGCAGCAGGAGCGCGACAAGGTCGTGGCACTGGCACAGGATCTCGCGGCGGCGCGCCGCGAGATCGACACGCACGTAACGGTGGCACGCAATGCGAGCGACCAAACGGCACAGATCAAGCAGGCGGCGGAAAGCACGGAGGAGATCAAGCGATCCTTGCAACGTGAGCGCGCCGGGGCCGAGGCGCTGGCACGGGATCTCGCGACGGCGCGCCGCGAGATCGACACGCACGCGAAGCAGGCGCGCGATGCCGGCGACGAAGTGGCACAGATCAAGCAGGCCGCGGAAGCTGCCAACGCGGAGTTGCGACAGGCCTTGCAACGGGAGCGCGACCGGGTCGAGGCCTTGACACAGAATCTCACGACGGCGCGTCTCGAGACCGACACGCACGTGAAGCTGTGGAGCAATGCGGCCGACGAAATGGGGCAGACCAAGCAGGTCGCGGCGGAGCTGCGGCAGTCCTTGCAACAAGAGCGTGACCGGGCCGAAGCGCTGGCGCGCGATCTTGAGTTCGCCCGCCGCGCGACTGATCAGCGCATTGCGCTTGAACCCGCGGCGAACGGCCGGATCACGCAGGTGAGAAGGGCGGTGGAGACCGCAGCAGTGGAGCAACCGCCGGCCGCCGAAACGCAAGACAGTCCGGACGTGGCAAGGCTGCTGGCGCGTGCCGGCACGCTGCTCGCCCAAGGAAATATCGGCGCAGCACGGATCGTGCTCGAGCGCGCCACCGAGACAGGCAGCGCCCGGGCGAGCTTCGCGCTCGCGGAGACGTATGATCCCTTCATTCTCTCCCGATGGGGCACCTACGGAACGCGCGGCGACGCGATGAAGGCACGCGAGCTCTATGCCAAGGCTCACGTCGGCGGCATTCAGGAAGCGAAGGATCGAATGAACGCATTGCGGCAGTGAGAGGCGGCGCGACGGCAAGCAGGCCGAATTTGAGACGCCCGAGGGAGTCCATCGATGAACAAGTTCCTTAAGCCAGGCTCATTGCTCGCGCTTGTCGTGCTGGCGCCGCTCATCCTGGCGTCTCAGCCAGCCAGTGTGGATGCACAGACGCAAAGCATCCGATCGCCGCGGCGTGCGGCGGCGAGCGAAACGCCGCAAGCGAGGATGAACGCCTGGACGATCGGCCTCGCCGGCGGCTTGCTCGAGGGCGCGCCTATCCGCCTTGCCGCGGAGATCGCCCGCGTCGTCGACGATGGACCAAACTTGCATGTCCTGCCGATCGTTACGCGGGGCGCCACGGAAAACCTCAATTCACTGCTTTACCTGCGTGGCGTCGATACGGCGATCATCAATTCCGACGCACTCGAAGAGTACAAGGTTCAGGTCCCCGAGATTCAGCGTCGCATCGTCTATCTGCTCAATCTCTTCCCGTCAGAACTGCATATCTTTGTTCGACCCGAAATCCAGAGCCTGCAGGATCTCGTCGGCAAGAAGGTGAATTTCAACACCCAGGGCACTGCCGCGGCCTATTCGGGGCCGCTGATCTTCAGCCGCCTCGGCCTCGACGTGGAGAAGATGTTCATTCCGCATCAGGTCGCGCTGGAGCAGATGCGGAAGGGCGAGATCGCCGCCGTCGTGTTCATCACGTCGAAGCCGGTTGACGCTTTCGTGCGCGGACGGTGGGAGCCGGGCTTCAAGTTTCTGCCCGTGAACTACGAAGCCAAGTTCGAGGATTACTATCTTCCGGCGGTATTGGAGACGAGCGAGTATCCCAACCTGATCAAGCCAGGCGAACGCGTGTCGACGATTGCCGTTCCGACTGTCCTGGTCTCCTTCAACTGGCCGGCTCAAATCCAACCGCCATCAGCGCGTCGCCCGCTTCGTCGACTATCTGTTTTCCCGGATCGACAGGCTGCAGGCGCCGGGCTTCGACCCGAAATGGAAGTCCATCAATCTCGCCGCCACGGTCCCCGGGCTGACCCGCTTCTCGGCGGCGCAGACCTGGTTGGATCGTCAGCCGCGACGGGCGCAGGCATCGCAATGAAGGCCCCTGCAATCCCGCTAACCGTCGCGTTGGGACTAGCAAGCGCGGTCGCCCACGCACAAGGCCCGAACGATCCGATGAGCCAGCTTCGCGCCTGCTCCATGCTGGAGCAGGCAGAACGGCTTGAATGCCTGGACAAGCTGTCGCGCAACATCGCGCCCTCGCCTCGTCAGGCTCCGGAGGCCCCCAACTGGATTGTCAGCGAAACCACTTCACCCGTGGACTATACGCCGATCGTCACCGCCACCACGTCGCCTCAAGGCCCGAACGGCTCCTCGATGCAGCTGTCAATTCGTTGCCGCGGCGGTCGCACCGAACTGGTGGTCACGGGATCAGCCATCTCCCGCAGCGCGAGATTTTACGATTTCCTATCGCATCAACGACGATCAGCCGGTGCAGCTTGCCGCGGCCACGCCATCGTTCGGGCAAGGCGCGGCGTTCAGGGGCGACGTCGTGCGCCTGTTGCAGTCGCTTCCTGAGGAGGGCGGCATCGCCATCCGCCTCTCTACCCGAGCGGGCGGCGCGCTTGACGGTTACTTCCTGCTCAGCGGGCTAAAGATGGTGCGAGACAAGGTATCGATGGCGTGCAGATGGCCGCAGACCATATCCACGCCACGCAATTGAGGGGCATCAAAGAGGAAGCCGATCACAGAGAGGGAAATATCATGTTCAGGTTTGGAAAGACGGCTGGAATACTGGCGGCAATCGCGGCGCTGCTGATCATGGCGCTGCCATCGGCTGCGCAAACCACGCAATCGATATCAAAGGTGTCAAAGCGCTCCATTCCCGCCAAAGAGCCTCATCGCCTCGTCTTGCAAGTCAATACAAACGACCCGGCAGTGATGAACCTCGCGCTCAACAATGCGACGAACGTCGCGCAGTATTACAAGGATGCCGGCGAGAAGGTGAACATCGAGGTCGTCACGTTCGGTCCCGGCCTGCACATGCTGCGCGACGATACCTCGCCGGTTAAAACGCGGATCGCATCGATGGCGCTGAGCACGCCATCCATCTCCTTCAAGGCGTGCGGCAACACCCAGGAGAATATGCGCAAGGCCGAGGACAAGGACATCCGGTTGGTTGCCGAGGCGAAAGTCGTGAAGTCCGGTGTGGTGCACGTCATGGAGTTGCAGGAGCAGGGCTGGACCTACGTGAGACCGTAACGCCGCGTTCAGAAAACGACTGCGCTTTTCAGGCTCCCTGGCGGATGCAAACTGCCTCACGCTGCAGCCGGCGCCGGAGGCGCTCGTTCGCGCCAATCCGCAACGCGAGTCCTGTCGCTACCTCGTGATCGGCGAGCAGATCGTCCTCGTCGATCCGCGAGAACGGAAGGTCGTCGAGGTAGTTGACTGAACTCGCAAGCAGGTGCGATCGCCGTTGCACGGGTGCGAGGGCGCGCTTGGCGCGCCTGATCGCACCCGCCTCCGCGATCGTCAGGCGTCGTTGCCCATTCGAACGCATCATTTTGACACGCTCCCATGAAGAGCCGCCAAATCATGCGACCTCGAGCGAAGCGTGCCGCGAACTCATCTCCGGCGGGAAACAACGAGCGGATCATCGCGTAGTATACGAATGCAAAACAGACGACATTCATCAGCATTGTCTTGCCCTCGCGCTGGTTGGCCAGACGGCGTCTAGCTCAGTTGTTTCGCATCTTCCGGTCCCGAAGCGCCGAACCGGCAGGCAGCGATCAACCTGACGAGTTCTGCCTGGCGCCGTGTGTCGGTTTTCTGGAAGATCTGCTTGAGGTGCGAGCGGCCGGTGCTCATGGCGATACCCAGTCGCCGTGTGCAAGCCCTGAGCCCCTCTCCCTTCGCGATCTCGATCGCCAGCTTCGCCTGCGCATGGGTGAGGCCGAATTGACTGCGCAGTTGCCGGGTATCGGGAAGCTGGTCGTCGCACAGCTTCGCGGCAAAGAGGATCACGAACGGCCTGTCTGACGCAGAGCCGCCCACGCGGACCGCGACGAAACCCAGGCACAGCACGTCATCGACCTCACCCAGGCGATGAAACGTCATCTGGATTGAACCGGCCGACGCGGTTTCGGTGTACTGTTTGACGATGCGGCGAAGCCTTATGGCCTCCGCATCCACGGGCGAAGAAAGCAGTCCGTTTCGGGCGCACAGGCGACCCGTTTCCAGGAGCCGCCTTGCGGCGGCGCTGGCAAAGTGAATACGCAAGTTCGCATCGAGAACGAGCACGCCGGTTTCGAGATAATCCAGAGCCAGCGCGGCAAACTGTCCCCCGAGAGCGGTGATGAGGGTGCTGGTACCCGGATCGATATTCGACGGCGAAATCGGGTGACGATGCGCGGCTAGGGCAATCATGGCTGGCTCCCGCTCTTGTTGGACCAGCGCAAACTGCTCCTCTCGCCGTCAGTCGACCGTGAACCAGCCGTTAATCGAGACAAATGCAGGCATCGTCGATGCCGGGGCACCCTCCCTGGTGAGAGCCGAGCGCTGCGGGGATGTTCGATTGCCACACTGCCGGCACATTCGGCAGGCTGATCGGAGGTCAACCCGCAAAGCGGGTGACGGACGCATCACCTGATGGACCCGTCCTGGTCGCCGCGCCCGAAGCGTTTCGAACAGGCGGGCTTTGTCGATGGGCCGTGCTCGCCCTCAGCCTGCCCCGTTGCCCGCGCCTGCGATCCGCTAAATCGGCCGCGACGCACCCGTAGCTCAGCTGGATAGAGCGTTGCCCTCCGAAGGCAAAGGTCACACGTTCGAAT
>CAVWTB010000004.1:0-15571 GCA_963757845.1 uncultured Alphaproteobacteria bacterium | reverse complement strand
TGGGCGGCGCCCCGCGAAGGCTCCCACAAAATCGAAGCGGTGAGCCGCCTGAAACCTGTTCAGCGTGCCAACCCGTGTTGCCCCTTGGTCCTATGGTCGCTGTGTCTTCTGCCCGCTACGTTTTCCCCTGCGACCGCAGTGGGCGCATGGCGTCGCTTGGCGTGGCGCCGTCAAAGGGAGGCTCTCATGAAAAGGTCTCTACTTCTGCTCCTGCAGCAGCGCTATTGTCGGCATCGCTTGCTCCGCGTACGCACAGCCGGCGATCATGGACATCGGGCAGCTCGATCCCGCGACCATCGCCAGGTTCCACAAGAAGCCGGGCTTATTCGCCCTATGCCGGACGCAACTATCCGACGCGCGTGTTCTGGGGCGACCAGCATGTCCACACCGGATGGTCCGCCGACGCCGGCATGTCGGGTGCGACGCTGACGCCGGAGGATGCGGTGCGCTTCGCGCGCGGCGAGCAGGTCACGTCCAACACGGGCCAACCAGTGAAGCTCTCGCGCCCGCTCGACTGGCTCGCCGTCACCGATCATTCCGACGGCATGGGCGTGATTTCCGAGATCAAGGCAGGCAATCCGGAGTTGATGGCCGACTTGACGCTGAAGCGCTGGCACGACCTGATGCAGGCGGGGCCGGAGCAAGCCGCCGCAGCAACGATGGAGCTGATCAATGCCCAATCGAACAAGCGGCTGCCGCCCGGCGTCATGGACCCGAAGTTCGCGAAATCCGTGTGGCTGAAGAACAACGCGATCATGGAGAAGTACAACGAGCCGGGCCGCTTCACCGCGTTCATCGCCTATGAGTGGACGTCGAATGCGGGCGGCGGCGACAATCTGCATCGCAACGTCATCTACCGCGACGGCAGGGACAAGGCCGACCAGATGATCCCCTACACGACCTTCCAGAGCGAGAATCCCGAAGACCTCTGGAAGTGGATGCAAACGTACGAGGAAAAGACCGGCGGCTCGCTGCTCGCCATCCCGCACAATGGCAATCTCTCCAACGGCCGCATGTTCGAGCTCAAGACCTTCACGGGCCAGCCGCTCACCAAACAGTGGCGGAGGCGCGCGCCCGCTGGGAGCCGCTGTTGGAGGCGATCCAGACCAAAGGACAGAGCGAATTGCATCCGTCGCTGTCGCCGAACGATGAGTTCGCGGTCAATTACGAGCTGTGGGACAGAGGAAATCTCAATCTCGTGCCCAAGCAGCCGGGCATGATCCAGCACGAATATCTGCGCGAGGCGCTCAAGAACGGGCTTCAAGCTCGAGCAGCAGCTCGGCGCCAACCCGTTCAAATACGGCATGGCCGCCGGCAGCGACGCCCATACCGGCCTGGCCGCGATGGAAGAAGACAACTTCTTCTGCAAGTTCGTCAGCTGCGAAGCCGGCGCCGGAGCGGTGGAACGAGGACGCATTGAAGTTCGGCGAGCGGTGGTGAAGGGCTGGGAAGTGACTGCCGCCGGCTACACCGGCGTATGGGCGACGGAGAACACGCGCGAGGCCATTTGGGACGCGATGAAGCGCAAGGAGACCTACGCCACCAGCGGCCCGCGCATGCATCGTGCGCTTCTTCGGCGGCTTCGACTTCGATCCGAAAGACGCGCAGACGCGCAGCCCCGCGGAGGTCGGCTACGCCAAAGGCGTGCCGATGGGCGGCGACCTGCAGCGGCGCGCCGCAGGGCAAGGCGCCGACCTTCCTGGTCGCCGCGCTGCGTGATCCGATCGGCGGCAACCTCGACCGCATCCAGATCATCAAGGGATGGGTCGACCGTGACGGCCAGACGCAAGAGAAGATCTTCGACGTGGTCTGGGGCAATGCCGACAAGCGCAAGCCCGGCGCCGACGGCAAGGTGCCGCCGGTCGGCAACACCGTCGACGTGGCGAACGCCACCTGGACCAACACGATCGGCGATCCCGAACTGATCACGGTGTGGCGCGACCCGGAGTTCGACCCCACGCTGCGCGCATTCTACTACGCGCGCGTGCTGGAGATCCCGACGCCGCGCTGGACCGCCTATGACGCCAAGCGATTCAATGTGCGGATGGCGCCCAACGTGCCGATGGTCACGCAGGAGCGCGCATTTACCTCGCCGATCTGGTACACGCCGTGAAACGCCTGCTGAAGGAGCCGCTGCTGCACTTCCTCGTGCTCGGGGCGGCGCTGTTCGGCCTCTTCGGTCTGGTCGGCAACAAGGACGCGGAGCAGCCGGCGAAGATCGTCGTTTCCGCGGCGCGGATCGAGAACCTGGCAAACGGTTTCGCCCGCACCTGGCAACGCCCGCCGAGCGCGGAGGAACTGCGCGGCCTCATCGATGACTACATTCGCGACGAGGTGTTCTATCGCGAGGGCAAGGCGCTTGGGCTCGATCGCGACGACATCGTCATCCGCCGCCGCCTGCGCCAGAAGCTGGAATTCGTTGCCGAGGACATGGCGTGGCGGAGCCGAGCGACGAGCAGCTCGCGGCCTATCTGACCTCGAATGCCGAGCGGTTCAGGAGCGAGGATCGTCTGACGTTCAGCCATGTCTACCTCAGCGCCGCGCGCCGCGACGCGTTGGAGCGCGACGCCGAGTCCGTTGCCGCCAAGCTTGCAAACATAGCGCGGAAACAGATGCAGCGGCGCTGGGCGATCACTTCCTGCTCGGCGACGAGTTCCGCGATATGGCCCGCAGCGACGTTGGCCGCACATTCGGCGAGCGCTTCGCTGAAAAGCTTTTCAACCTGGAACCGGAGCGCTGGCAGGGACCGATCGCGTCGAGCTACGGGCTGCATTTCGTCCGCGTCAGCGAGCGCATCGCAAGGAGGTCTGCTGCCGCTCGATGCTGTCCGGCAGGCCGTTCGGCGGGAATGGATGAATGCGCGCCGGCTGGAAGCCGAGCAAAAGCTCTATCGAACCCTGCGCGAGCGCTACGAGATCGTCGTGGAGACGCCGCCGCGGCAAGCAGGGAGGTTTCCGAGCTGACCAATGAGACGTCTCCTCATGCTCCTCTGCCTAGTGGGTTCGTTGCTGGCGCCCGCCGCGCACGCACATGAAGTGCGGCCGGGCTATCTGGAACTGCGGCAGACCGCGGCGGAGACCTACGACCTGTCTGTTCAAGCTACCGGCGCTGGGCGAAGAGTTCCGGCTCGCGCTGTACGTCAGCCTGCCCGAGGGCACACAAGACATCGCTGCACCGCGTGCGCTGTTCACCGGCGGCGCCTACGTCGAGCGCCGGACTATCCGGCGCGACCAGCGGCTTCGCCGGCCAATCCATCGCCATCGAGGGACTGTCGTCGACCTTCACCGATGTTCTGGTGCGGATGCAGGACCTTGCCGGCACGACGCAAACCGAACGGCTCACCCCGACCAGGCCGTCGTTCGTGGTCAAGGCCGCGCCTGCGGCGGGCGAGGTCGCCGTCACATACTTGCGTCTCGGCATCGAGCACATCCTGCTCGGCTTCGATCACCTGCTGTTCGTTCTGGCGCTGATCATCCTGGTGCGGGAGTGGCGCCGTGTCGCCATCACCGTGACGGCGTTCACCATCGCGCACAGCATCACGCTCGCCGCCGCGACGCTCGGCTTCGTCCATGTGCCAGGTCCGCCGGTCGAGGCGACGATTGCCCTGTCGATTGTGCTCGTCGCCGTCGAGATCGTGAATGCGCGCCGCGGCCGACCGAGCCTGACAGCGCGCTGGCCGTGGCTCGTGGCCTTTGCGTTCGGGCTGCTGCATGGCTTCGGCTTTGCCGGCGCGCTGAGCGAGGTCGGCCTGCCGCAGCACGCGATTCCGCTCGCGCTCCTGTTCTTCAATCTCGGCGTTGAGGTCGGGCAGCTCGCCTTCGTCGCGCTCGTCATGGCTCTCGCATGGTGGCTGCCGCGCGCTCTCGCACGTCTTGCGCTTGTGGGCAAGATTGGACGCCGGCTCGCCTCGACGTGGCGGCCGCCTACGGCATAGGCACTTTGGCCGCGTACTGGCTCATCGAACGCAGCATCGGGTTCTGGGCATGAGCAGAGACCGCAGCCAGCCCGCGCCTGCCGGCAATCGCTCTGCGAAGCTTTGCGTTACGCTGTCGTCGCGCGATCGGCGCGGCAGCGCTGATCGCAGCCGGGACGTTTGCGACCGGAGCTTCGAGCTGCGGCTATGAGGATCCGAGCTCGGTGATGGTGCAACGGGGCGTGCTCAATCTCTCTTATCCCAACGCACTCTATGTCGTAGGCGCGCTGACGCAGGCGCGTATGGAAGGTGTGGTGGGACGCCCAACAGCAGCGCCGGCGTCGAAAGATCTGTTCGGTTCGCAATTCCACATGACGGCGAGGATGTTGGAGCAATTCGCCGGCGTACTCAGGATCGACGTCAGTGACGACATGGCTTTCTCGATGGTGCTGATCGAACCGATGCTGTGGACTTGCTTCGCCATACGTGACGGACGCGTCGCCACCTGGGTTCACGTTGACGGACCCGCGGAAGGCGCGCCGGTGGTGATCGCCACGGAGGCGGCGCTCGAGGAAATCGCCAGCCGTCGTCTGACGCCCAAACGTGCAGAGGACATTGGCCTCCTTCGCATCTACGGCGATCCGGTAAGGGCAGCGCGGCTCCGAGCCATGCTCACTCCGTAGTCCGGGAAGGCCGCATGCCTCTGTCGCGGAGGCTTCTTGACCGTCGAGCGCACGCGGCATGCGAGCAATGCAGGGTTTGCTGCACAAAATCGGGTCGCCGCGCCGGTTTGATTTCGACCGCGAATGCGGCTAGGGCATTCCCCAACCGCTCCTCCCTGCAATCCCGGACCTGTTTGATGACCTCAGCGACCTACGACGTTCTCGGCATCGGCAACGCCATTGTCGATATTCTCGCGCGCACGGACGACGCGTTCCTCGCAAAGCAGGGCATGGCCAAGGGCAGCATGTCGCTGATCGACGAAGCGAGGGCTGCGGCGATCTATCAGGCCATGGGACCGGCGGTGGAGATCTCCGGGGGCTCTGCGGCCAACACCATCGTCGGCGTGGCCGATTTCGGCGCACGCGGCGCCTTCGTCGGCAAGGTGAAGAGCGACCAGCTCGGCGGCGTGTTCAGCCACGATATTCGCGCGGCGAAAGTTGCGTTCGACACCAAGGCCGCGGCGGATGGGCCCGCCACCGCCTGCAGCTACATCCTGGTGACGCCGGACGGCGAGCGCACCATGAACACTTATCTCGGCGCAGCACAGAACCTTCACCCGAACGACATCGACGCCGCGCAGATCGCGGCTTCGTCGATCACCTATCTCGAAGGCTACCTGTGGGACCCGAAGGACGCGAAGGATGCGTTCGTGAAGGCGGCGTCCGCCGCCCATTCAGCGAAGCGCAGTGTGGCGCTCACGCTCTCGGACGCCTTCTGCGTCGGCCGCTATCGCGGCGAGTTTCTCGACCTCATGCGCAAGCGTATCGTCGATCTCGTCTTCGCCAATGAAGCGGAGCTGGCCTCGCTCTACGAGACCGCCGACTTCGATGCGGCGCTGTCGCAGTTTCGCAAAGACGTTGCAACCGGCGTGGTGACGCGCAGTGAGAAGGGTTGTGTCGTCGTGTCGAAAGATGGCGCAGAAGTTGTGCCCGCATTCCCGGTGGAAAAGGTGGTCGACACCACTGGCGCGGGCGACCTGTTCGCGTCAGGGTTCCTGTTCGGGCTGGTTCGCGAATTTCCGATGAAAAAGGCGGCACAGCTCGGCGCGCTCGCCGCGGCCGAGGTGATCCAGCATCTGGGCGCCAGGCCGCAGACCTCCCTGAAGGAGCTGGCGCAGGCCAAGGGATTGCTGGCGTAACGGGTCGTTAGTGTTAGCGAATTATCCGGCCCGCCGTTCGATTCAGTTCGAGTATTCGTATCGAGTTTTAAGTTCATGCGTGCATGGTCACGAAGCCGCATGGCTTAGGGAACGCGTTCGCCTTGATTGCGTTTGAGCTGGGGTCTTTTGCGGAAATCGCGGATTGAGAGAGCAGGAATGATCGGGCGTTGGACGGAGTGGAAGCGGTTTCCGAAGCCTGAGCGGGGCGAGCATATCGAGGCGCCCATCGGGCCCGGCATCTATGAGGTCCGTGAGGCGTCGACCGGCGCTCTGTTCACCTTCGGCGCTACCGACAGTGTCGCGCAGGCGCTGGCCGCTATGGCGATCCCGCCGCGCTCGTTCGCGTCGTGGTTTCGCGCGAGCGGATCGGTGAATACCAATCTGGAATATCGCACCTGCGCCACCTCGACCAAGGCCGAAGCCAAGACGGCGGCGGAAAGCATGGTCAACCGCCGCGAGACCTGGCTGCGCGGCGCGGCTTAAAAATACTCTCGCAATCGTGATGTGATGCGGGCTGCTTTGCGGCCCGCTCAGCTGTGCGCCTGCCGCATTGATGTTTGACGGCAGGGGCGTAAGGTGCGCGCCAAATTCCCCTGAGCCAACGCTATTGTTTCGAGGAGCACGCTCATGACACCGACCGCACCCGCCCGCGCTGAAGCCCGATCCGCCTCGTTCTCCGATTCCCTGAAGGATCCCTCGCTGCTGCGCGACCGCTGCTTCATCGACGGCGCATGGACCGGCACGCCTGCGACTGCGGTGACCAATCCGGTGAACGGTATCGAGCTTGCAAAAGTGCCGCGCCTGTCGACCGAGGAGGCGACGGCGGCGGTGGAAGCGGCCGAGCGCGCGTTCCCGACCTGGGCGAAGCTCACGGCGAAAGAGCGTTCGAATCTCATGCGCCGCTGGTTCGACCTGATCGTCGCCAACCGTGACGACATCGCGCTGATCCTCACCTCCGAGCAGGGCAAGCCGCTAGCCGAGGCGCGCGGCGAGGTCGATATCGGCGCCGCTTACGTCGAGTTCTATGCGGAGGAGGCGCGCCGCGTCTATGGCGAGACCATTCCGACGCAGCGCGCCGACGCGCGGCTGCTCGCGATCCGCCAGCCGATCGGCGTGTGCGGCGCGATCACGCCGTGGAATTTCCCGTGCTCGATGATCACGCGAAAAGTTTCGCCGGCGCTCGCAGCCGGCTGCACCGTCGTGCTGAAGCCCGCGAACGAGACGCCGCTCACGGCGCTGGCGCTGGCGGCGCTGGCCGAGCGCGCCGGCATCCCGAAGGGTGTGTTCAACGTGCTGACCGGCAATTCGTCCGCCATCGGCAAGGTTTTGTGCGCACATCCGGCCGTGCGCTTCGTCGGCTTCACGGGCTCCACCGAGGTCGGCAAGATCCTTTACCAGCAGGCCGCGGTCGGCGTGAAGAAGCTCGGGCTCGAGCTTGGTGGCAACGCGCCGTTCATCGTGTTCGACGATGCCGATCTGGATGCCGCGGTCGACGGGGCGATCGTCTCGAAATACCGCAACATGGGCCAGACCTGCGTTTGCGCCAATCGCATCTACGCGCAGGACAAGATCTACGACGCCTTTGTCGAGAGGCTCGCGAAGAAGGTTTCCGCGATGAAGATCGGCAACGGCACCGAGGACGGTGTCGTGCAGGGTCCGCTGATCAACATGGATGCGGTCAGCAAGGTCGAGAGCCACATTGCGGATGCGGTGAAACGCGGCGCAAAAGTCATCACCGGCGGCAAGCGCCATTCGCTGGGCGGCAGCTTCTTCGAGCCGACGGTGCTGTCGAACGTGGACCCCGATGCGCTGGTCGCGCATGAAGAAACGTTCGGTCCGCTCGCGCCGGTGTTCCGCTTCAAGGACGAGGCGGACGTGATCAAGATGGCCAACAACTCGCCGTTCGGCCTTGCGTCGTATTTCTACGCCCGCGATCTCGGCCGCGTCTGGCGCGTCGCCGAAGCGCTGGAATCCGGCATGGTCGGCGTCAACACCGGTCTCATCACGACGGAAGTCGCCCCGTTCGGCGGCGTGAAGGAATCCGGCCTCGGCCGCGAAGGCTCGCGCCACGGCATGGAGGAGTATGTCGAGATCAAGTACGTGATGATGGCGGGGGTTTAGGCCTCGGCGTCATTGCGAGGCATAGCCGTTCGAAGAACGGCGTCGCTTCGCTCGCCTATGGCGACGAAGCAATCCAGTCTGAGTCCGACGCAGATGCCGCGCTTTTTGTTTTGCGCGCTTCGCGCGCGCTGGATTGCCGTCGCTTCGCTCGCAATGACGGCAAGAGCTCGTCACTTCATCATCGCCGGTTGCCGCTTCGCCGCAGCCCGCACCAGCTTGCGGATCGCGGGCGCTGCGGCCACCGTGCCCTTCTCGGCGAAGGCCTCGTGATTGCTCTCGATCTCATCGAGGGCGTAGAGGTAGTTCACCATCAGCCCCTGCGACTGCTGCAGTCCCTTCTCGGACAGATCCCCTAGGAAATTCAGCTGCTCGAGCCGTGCGCCGTTACCCAGGTGAAAGCGGGCAACCGGATCGATCTGGCGTCCGCGCCCATCGCGCGCGACCAGGAAATAGTGCGCGGCCGCGCTCAGCATCACGTCGTGCAGGCGATCGACGGCGGCTTCGTCCTGCCACCAGCCCTCCGTGTCCAGCAGCGTCAGCGCGTCCTTCTGCGTGGCATCGAGCAGGCTGTCGTCACGCTCGCGCTCGCGCTTGAGCCAGCCGGCAAATCCCGGCACCGGCGACAGCGTCACGAAAGTCTGCAGGTTCGGCAGATCCTGCTTCAGCTCCTCGACCACCTGCTTGATCAGGAAGTTGCCGAAGGAGATGCCGCCAAGACCTTTTTGCGTGTTCGAGATCGAGTAGAACACAGCCGTCGTCGCCTCCTGCGCACCGATCACCGGACGGGTGAGGTCAAGCAACGGCGCGATCGCGTCGGGAATGTCCTTCGTCAACGCCACCTCGACGAAGATCAGCGGCTCGTCGATGAGCTGCGGATGGAAGAACGCGTAGCAGCGCCGGTCCGGCGGCGCGAGACGGTTGCGCAGGTCGTCCCAGTCCTCGATCGCATGCACGGCCTCATAGCGGATGATCTTTTCCAGGATATGAGCCGGCGTGGTCCAGTCGATCCGTCGCAACACCAGAAATCCCCGATTGAACCAGGAGGCGAACAGGTGAACGAAGTCGCGGTCGACGTCGCGCAGTTCGCCGTCGCCGGCGAGCAGCGTCAACAGCGCCTCGCGCATCTGCACCAGCGCTGCCGTTCCGCCCGGTGCGAGGTTGAGGCGCCGGATCAGTTCCTGCCGCCGCGGCTCCGACGCCTGATGCAACGCGCCGATCGCGGTTGTGTCGCCCGAGCGGTAGGCCTCGATCGCCGCGTCCAGCCGCGCATGATCGGGCCCGAACCGATCGGCGAGCGATTTGAGGAAACTCGCGCGATCCTCCGGCGAGGCCGCCGCATATCCCGCCAGCAGCGAATGGGCGAGCGCCACGCCGGTCGCTTCGCCACGGCGCGACAGCAGGGTCTCGCCGAGTTGGATCAACTCCTGGTGAGAGAGCTTTGTCTCGCCGTTGCCGGAGAACGTCCCGCGCAGCAGCGCGCGGCCGCGCTCTGTCAGGGTCGACAGCAGGTCGCTCAGGAACGATGGCGTCAGGTCCAGCCGTCGCGCAGGTTCTTGTCGGCCCATTGCCGCTCCTTTTGTGACAGGTCTTTAGATAATTTGGACGCGCCGCCCGATTGTATCAAGAATTCGTCCTCATCTTTTGAGACTTTATGATGAGTGAACGTTATACAGGCGACGCAATGCCGCGAGTGCCGGGATGAACGCGAAGACGAAGCACGCCGACGAGGGAAACCGTGACGGTTTGCGCGTCGCCGCTGGCGGTGCGCGCGGGCCGCTGCACCCGTCGATCACGGAGGCGCAGATTTCGCGCATGGTCGATGATTTCTACGAGCGCGTGTTCGCCGACGAGCGGCTGGGCCCGATCTTCATGCGCCACATCGGTGCCGACCGCGCGCACCATATGCACGTCATCAAGCAGTTCTGGTCGTCGGTCCTTTTGCGGACGGGCGCCTATGCCGGCCGTCCGGTACCGGTCCATCTGAAGCTGAAAGAGGTCGAGCCGGACGATTTCAGGATCTGGCTCGGCCATTTCCGCATCACCGCGCGCGCGTGTTTCACGGCTGAGGCCGCGGTGCACGTCATCGCCGCCGCCGAGCGGATTGCAGAGAGTCTCCTCCTGGCGATGTTCGGCACGGCGACCTCGACGATCCGATTCAAGGACATCATCAGCGAAGGAAAGGATTGAACATGGGTAGGCAAATCATCGGCGGCGCCGGACAGGGTTTCAGCCATGGCATCGAGCTGAGCGGGCCGCAGCGCACGCTCTACATCGCAGGACAGGTGGCGATCGACGACAGCGGCAAGATTCCCGGAAACATCGAGGCGCAGTGCCATCTCGTCTGGGACAGGATCGAGAAGCTGCTGCAGGACGCGAAGATGACGCTCAAGGACGTCGTCAAGACGACCGTGCTGCTGACCTCGGCCGCGGACATCGACGGTTTCCGCAAAGTGCGCGCCCAGCGCCTCGGCGACAACGCACCGGCCTCGACGCTGATGGTCATCACGGCGCTGGCACGGCCCGAGTTCAAGGTCGAGGTCGAGGCGATCGCAAGCAAGGATGCGTGACCGGACATCGTCATTCCGGGGCACGCGCGAAGCGCGTGAACCCGGAATCTCGAGGTGATTGAACTCAGAGTTTCACAATCTCGAGCTTCCGGGTTCGCGCTTCGCGCGCCCCGGAATGACAGCTTGTTTATCGCCCCGTAAACTTCGCCGGACGCTTTTCCAGAAACGCCGCGACGCCTTCGCGGTGATCCTGCGCGGTCCGCGCCAGCTGCTGCGTCTGCACTTCGAGGTCGAGCTGCTCCTCGAACGAGTTGTGCGGGCTTTCCCAGTAGAGCTTGCGGATGTGCGCCATCGCCACGGTCGGGCCGTTGGCAAGATCGTCGGCGAGCTTCTTCGTCTCCTCCGCCAGCGCAGAATCCTCGCAGACGCGGTTGATCATGCCCCACTCCAGCGCCTTCTCGGCCGGCAGCCGCTCGCCGAGCAGCGACAGCTCCACCGCGCGCGACTTGCCGACCAGGCGCGGCAGCATCCAGGTCGAGCCGCAATCGGGCACCAGGCCGATTCGGCGGAACGCCTGCAGGAAGTAGGCCGACTTCGCAGCGAGAATGATGTCGCCCATCAAGGCGATGCTCATGCCGGCGCCGGCGGCCGGTCCGTTCACCGACGTGATCAGCGGGCAGGGCAGGTTGCGCAGCCGGCGCAGGAACGGGTGATAGCCGGTCTCGAGGATCGAAACGCCGCTGCCTTGCGAGGTGGTCTTCGGGTCGTTGCGGCCGGAGAGGTTGGCGCCGGTGCAGAACGCGCGGCCGGCGCCGGTCAGCACGACGCAGCGGACCTGATCCCTTTTGCTGTCGATCGCGTTGAGCGCCTCCTGCAGGCCGCCGAGCATGTCGGCCGAGACGGCGTTCAGGACTTCCTGGTGATCCAGCTTGAGCGTTGCGACATTCGCATCGATGTCGAGCGTGCAGTGTTTGAATTGCATCGTTTCCTCTACCTGTTCTGTGTCGGGTGGTATGATGGCGATCATAGGCACGAAACCGCGGGGCAGGCACCCGTTTGATTTTGCCGGGCCGATTGTCCATGGTGCATGGCGGCTGCCGATACCTTTCGCTCTGCGGGATTAAGGGAAACGTGAGGGACAAGAAACCATGAACATGTTCGACCTGTCGGGCCGCGTCGCGGTCATCACCGGTGGCAATGGTGGCATTGGCCTGGGCTACGCGCAGGGCCTTGCGGCTGCGGGCTGTACCGTGTCGATCTGGGGTCGCAACGAAAGCAAGAACGCGTCCGCGCTCGAAACCATCGCGAAAGCGGGCGGCAAGGCCGAGGCGCGGGTGTGCGACGTCAGCAACGGCACGGCGGTCAAGGAGGCGATGGCGCAGGTCATCGCGAAATATGGCCGTGTCGACGGCTGCTTCGCCAATGCCGGCATCGGCGGCGGCGGACGCAAGCCCTTCATCGAGCGCACCGAAGAGCAGTGGCGCAGCATGTTCGCCACCAACCTCGACGGCGTGTTCCATGTGTTTCAGGCCGCCGCACGCCACATGACCGAGCGTGCGGCGAAAGGCGACAAGTACGGCCGGCTGGTTGCGACTTCGAGCATGGCCTCGCTGTTCGGCACTGCGCAGAACGAGCACTATGCGGCGACGAAGGCGGGCCTCAACGCGCTGATCCGCGCGCTCGGCGTCGAGCAGGCGCGCTACGGCATCACGGCGAATGCGATCCTGCCGGGCTGGATCAAGAGCGAGATGACCGCCGGCGCGTTTGGCAACGACAAGTTCGTCTCCAACGTCATGCCGCGCATCCCGATGCGCCGCTTCGGCGACCCGGAGGATTTTTCCGGCATTGCCGTATATCTGATGAGCAAGGCATCGTCCTACCACACCGCCGACCTGTTCGTGATCGACGGCGGTTATTCAGCGTTTTACTTTCTCTCCCCTCCCTCCCGCGAGCGAAGCGAGTGGCGGGGAGGGGTCGGGGGTGGGGGCGCCGCAGGTACAGACCGGATAGATTCCCGACAGTTTAGACCGGGATGATCCCCGACAGGTTTCAAGATGCATCGGCGGGAGGGCCCATCGATGCCAGTCAAAGAGACCGGTCGGATGGAAGAGCGTATCCGGATGCTTTTGAGCACGAGAGCGGGAACTGGAGCGTGTCGGAGCTGTGCCGACGGCACGGGGTCTGCCGCGACACGTTTTACGAATGGTGCAAGCGCAAGCAGAGCGGTGATCCGGAGTGGTTCAGGATCCGCTCGCACGCACCGCTGCAGTGCAGACAAACCACGGACAAGGCGATTGCCGCGAAGGTGATCGCGGCACGGCGGCGGTTTCCGTATATGGGGCCACGCAAACTTCTCGCCGTCCTTGACCGAGAGGCCCCCGAGCTTGCCTGGCCTGCAGCCTCGACGATCGGGAGCATCCTCAAGCGCGCAGGTCTGGTGGCGCCGGTGAAGCGACGCCGTCGCCCGCTCGACCAGCAGCGGTCTTGCACGCCAGCGATAGAGCCTAACGACGAGTGGAGCGCGGACTTCAAGGGCTGGTTTCGCACCCGCGACCAGCAACGGATCGATCCGCTGACGACGACGGACAGCCTCAGCCGTTTCCTGATGAGCTGCGGATTACCGAACGAACATCGAGGGCGTCCGCCCTTGTTTTGAGCGGGCTTTTCGCGAGTACGGCCTGCCGCTTGGGATCCGCTGCGACAATGGCTCGCCGTTTGGCTCGCGCGGCGCTGGCGGCCTCACCAGGCTGTCGGTCTGGTGGATGAACCCTGGCATCATACCGATCTTCATCCATCCCGCCTCGCCGCAGGAGAACGGTCGACACGAGCGCATGCATCGGACGCTGAAGAAGCAGACCTCAAACCCGCCGGCCAACAATCCGCGCCAGCAGCAGGCGCGCTTTGATGCATTTCGCCGGCACTACAATGAGGAACGTCCGCACGAAGCGCTTGGCCAACGGCCACCGGCGGAGGTCTACGTGCCGTCGCCGCGCGTCATGCCACCTCGCGTCGAAGACCCTTGGTACGACGCCGATCACCAGGTCCGCCGCGTCCGCGGCAACGGCGAGATCAGATGGAAGGGTGAGTTCATCTTCATCGGCGAGGCCCTGGTCGACGAATTGATTGGCGTCGCCGAACCCGAGACCGGCGACCATGTTGTGCGCTTCTGCGACATGGATATCGGTCTCATCAACCGCCGCGGTCGTTCACCCGGTTCGCTCCACCTCGTGAGGGGCTCCGCGACCCGGATGAACAGACCGCTAAACCCAAACTGTCGGAAATCATGCCCGGTCTAAAGTGTCGACAATCATCCCGGTTGAACCGCACGACGTGCGGAAGCGCCGTTCCCCCCACCCGGCTCTCATTCGCCATAGCCGATGCAATAGCATCGGCGTTCTTAAAGGAACGGCGGCCTAAAGGCCGCCTATGCATTCGAGCCACCCTCCCCCACCGCTTCGCGGGAGGGAGGGTTGAAGAGCATCTCGGCACACGCGTCTCGATGCAGGCTTGAAGTTCGTCACCTCTCCCGCTGCTTCTGCGGCAGGAAAATCACGGAGGGCTCGACCTCGATCAGGAATTCCTCGTTGGCAAGGCTTGGCACGCCGATCCAGGTCGCACATGGGGGCCGATCGCCGAACGCCGCCTTCAGCGCGGCGCTGATCGCCTTGCCTTCGTGGATGTGGCTTTGCCTGATGTAGAGTTGCAGCGCGCCGACCTGATCGAGTTCGCGCCAACCGATGCCAGTGCGACGGCAGATTCTTCCAGGCTCTTCTCGAGTTGCCTGCCGACGTCGCCGGCGCCGACGATCTTGCGATCTGCGTCCAGGCAACCTGGCCCGAGACGTGGACGGCATTGCCAAACGGCGTCGGAATGGTCACGACCTGCGCGAAGCCGAAATCGCGGCTGTCAAAGATCCCGTCAGGGACATGCACCGATCGGCTCATCGCAAATCCTTTCGCCTCGTGCAGGCCAGCCCTGCTCGAACGCTAAGCCTCGAGTTGCTGCAGCAGAAACAGCAGCCCCTGGTTCGCAAACACCATCATGTTCTCCAGCCGGTCGCCCTTGCCGGTCTCGAGCGTCATCGCGCGCTCGGTGAGGCTCATGCCGACCTTGCCGACCACCGCAAAGCAGCTGTGCCCGGCCGCATCGCCGTAGGTGTTGCCAAGCCCTTGCGCATTCGGCGGGCCGGCGGCGCCGCTTCCGCAAATCCCCAGGTCGTGTCGAACTGCTCGCGGATACGGTTGGCGTGGATCAGCACATAGGGCTCGGTGGATGAGCGAAGCCCCGGCGCGAGGCCTTCCAGTCCCAGCAGATTACGCCGCGCATGCCGCGTATAGACCACCGCGCCGCCCATGAAGTAGCGCGAGGCGCCGGGCACGGCGAGCAGCGCCGCCGAGATCAATCCGCCCGCGGAAAACTCCGCCACCGCAATCGTGTGCTTCTTCTCGAACAGTTTCGCCGCAACTTTCTCCGCGGCCGGCATCAGTTCTTTCATCGGTTGTCCTTGTTCAGTGTCGTCCCCGCGAAAGCGGGAACCCATAACCCCTGTGTCTCGTATCGGTTGATGACCTTGTCAGGCGAGTGCCTGAGGCTCGTCGTCTCTCCTCCGCTGCGGCGTATGGCCCCCGCCTTCGCGGGGACGACGCGGAGAATTGGGCGACGCCTTAACAACTCTCCCTTAACCCGGTGATGTTGCTCTTGTCCGGCGTCAGCTCGCCGGCTCGACCCTTTTCACGAGGTTCGTCAGCACCGCATTCGCCGGCGTCGGGATGCCGACCTCCTTGCCTTTCTCCACCACAAGCCCGTTCATGAACTCGATCTCGGTGCGGCGGCCCTTCACCATGTCCTGCCCCATCGACGGGCGATGCTCGCCGCCGCCGGGCTTCTTGATCGCGTCGAGGCGGTTCTGGTCGTAGATGCGCCTGGCTTCGATATCGCTCTCGCCGGCGCGGGCGATGATCTCCGGGTCGAGGTGATACATCTCCTCCAGCTTGTGCCCGAGCTTTTGTCCGACACGAATGCATTCGGAGCCGAGCCGGGCCATGAACTGGCGGATGCGATCGTCGGCGATCGAGTTGCGGGCCTTCTGCCCGGTGCAGGCGGAGACACCGTTGCCCATCACGTTCAGCGTCAGTTTCGTCCAGCGCT
>CAVWTB010000003.1:0-126348 GCA_963757845.1 uncultured Alphaproteobacteria bacterium | reverse complement strand
CGTCACCAAGCTGCTTATTGCCAACCGCGGCGAGATCGCCATTCGCATCGCGCGGGCCGCTGCCGACATGGCCCTGCCCACCGTCGCCGTTCATTCCGAGGACGATGCGGCGAGCCTGCATGTGCGCGCGGCGGATGAGGTGAGGCGCTTAAGGGGCAGGGGGCGCGGCCTATCTCGACATGGACAAGGTGATCGCGGCGGCCAAGGCGACGGGCTGCGACGCGGTCCATCCGGGTTACGGCTTCCTCGCCGAGCGCGGCGATTTTGCCGCGGCCTGCGCCGACGCCGGCCTCACCTTTGTCGGGCCGCAGGTGAAGCACCTCGAGCTGTTCGGCGACAAGGCCCGCGCACGGCAGGCGGCGGCCAAGGCCGCCGTGCCGGTCATCCGCGGCCTCGACCGCGCGTGTACGCTCGATGAGGTGAAGGCGTTCTTCGCTTCGCTCGGGCCCGACGCGCCATGATCATCAAGGCGCTCGCCGGTGGGGGCGGGCGTGGCACGCGCGTGGTGACGAAGCGCTGACGAGATCGAGGCAGACGTTTGCGCGCTGCGCCTCGGAGGCGAAGGCGGCGTTCGGGCGGGACGAGCTTTATGTGGAGGAGCTGATCCCGCGGGCGCGGCATATGGAGGTGCAGATCCTCGGCGACCGCATCGGCCCATCGCGCATCTGAGCGAGCGCGAATGCAGCGTGCAGCGGCGGTTCCAGAAGCTGATCGAGATCGCGCCGGCGCCGGCGCTGGACGACAAGCTGCGCGAGCAATCATCGACGCCGCGGTGCGGCTCGCCAAGAGCGTCGGCTACTTCAACCTCGGCACGTTCGAGTTCCTGGTCGACGTCTCGGGCCGCAAGGGCGCGCAGCCTTTCGCCTTCATCGAGGCGA
The DNA here is from genome assembly GCA_963757845.1 of uncultured Alphaproteobacteria bacterium. Classification (GTDB taxonomy): domain Bacteria; phylum Pseudomonadota; class Alphaproteobacteria; order Rhizobiales; family Xanthobacteraceae; genus P52-10. The sequence continues at coordinate 125,470 of CAVWTB010000003.1, read as the reverse complement.
ACGCGCGGCTGCAGGTCGAGCACACGGTCACCGAAGCTGTCACCGGCGTCGACCTGGTGCAGACGCAAATCCGTCTCGCGCAAGGCGCCACGCTGAAATCCTCGGCCTCGACCGCGACGGCGCGCACGCCCCGCGCGGCTACGCCATCCAGGCGCGCGTCAACATGGAGACGATCGGCGCCGACGGCGCGGTGCGGCCCGGCGGCGGCACGCTCACCGTCTACGAGGCGCCGAACGGCCCCGGCGTGCGCACCGACGGTTTTGGCTATTCAGGCTACCGCACCTCCAGCGCGTTCGATTCCCTGCTCGCAAAAGTGATCGCGCATTCGCCGTCGCAGGATTTTGCCGACGCCGTGTCGCGGCTGAGCGCGCGCTCAGCGAATTCCGCCTGGAAGGCGTCGCCACCAACATCGCCTTCCTGCGCAACATCCTCGAGCATCCGGATTTTGCCAAAGGCGCCGTGCATACGCGCTGGCTCGACGAGCACACGGGACGCTCGCCGCGACCGGCGAGCAGCGCCAGCGTTTTGTGGCCTCAGTGCCGGCCGCGCGCGCGCACGCGGGTCTTGCCGGCGCCAACGTCAAGAGCAAGGACCCGCTGGCGCTGTTCGCGCATGATGCGGCGATGAAGGCGGAGCAGAGCAGTTCGCCAACGCAGGCGCTGGACGACGCGACCGATCTCGCAGGCCCGGACGGTTCGGTCGGCGTCGCTTCGCCGATTCAAGGCACGATCGTCGCGATCAACGTCAACGAGGGCGACGCGGTGCGCCAGGGCCAGCAGGTGGCCGTGGTCGAAGCGATGAAGATGGAGCATGTCATCGCAGCGCCTCATGCGGGCATCGTCCGCAGCATCACCATGCCCGCGGGCGATGTGGTGCGCGAAGGCTTTCCGATCGTGTTCGTCAAGGAGGCCGAGGTCGCAGGCGGCGCGGTCGCGGCGGCGCGAGCACGATCTCGACCACATCCGCGACGACCTGCGCGAGAACATCGAGCGCCACGCGCTGACGCTGGACGAAAACCGCCCCGAGGCTGTCGCACGGCGGCGCAAGACCGGCCACAAGATGCCGCGCGAAAACATCGAGCGGCTGGTCGATCCCGGCTCGTTCAACGAGTACTGGCCGCTGATGGTGGCGCGGCAGCACCAGCGCAACTCGCTGGAGGAGCTCCGCAAGAACACGCCGGGCGACGGCGTCGTCGCAGGCATGTGCTCGATCAACGGCCACCTGTTCGACGAGACGCGCTCGCGCGCGGCGCTGGTGCATTACGACTACACCGTGCTCGCCGGCACGCAAGGCCAGCGCAACCACTACAAGCAGGACCGGATGTTCGAGCTGGCGCATCGTTTCCGCCTGCCGATGATCATGTTCGGCGAGGGCGGCGGCGGCCGGCCCGGCGAGGATAACACCGGACCGCGCGTCGCGATCGACACCAAGACCTTCACCACCTACGCGCAGCTCTCAGGCCTCGTGCCGATGATCGCCGTCGTCAACGGCCGCATGCTTTGCCGGCAACACGGCGCTGGTCGCCTGCTCCGACGTGATCATCGCCACCGAAGGCTCGACGCTCGGCATGGGCGGGCCGGCGATGATCGAAGGCGGCGGCCTCGGCATCTACACGCCGGAGGAAGTAGGGCCGATGTCGTTCCAGGTGCCGAACGGCGTCGTCGACATCCTGGTCAAGGACGAGTTCGCCGCCGTCGACACCGTGAAAAAATATCTCTCGTATTTCCAGGGCGCGATCCCGAGCTGGGAGGCGCACGACCAGCGCAAACTGCGCTTTGCCATTCCGGAAAACCGCCTGCGGCTCTACGACATGCGCGAGATCCTGCACACGATTGCCGACAAGGACTCCGTGCTGGAGATCCGCCCGAAATTCGGCATCGGCATCATCACCGCCTTCATCCGCGTCGAGGGCCGGCCGATGGGCGTGATCGCCAACAACCCGCATCATCTGGCCGGCGCGATCGATTCCGACGGCTCTGACAAAGGCGCGCGCTTCATGCAGCTGTGCGACGCCTTCGACATCCCGGTGCTGAACCTGATCGACTGCCCGGGCATCATGGTCGGCCCGGACGTCGAGCGCACGGCGCTGGTGCGCCACTGCACGCGGCTGTTCAATGTCGGCGCCAACATGACCGCGCCGCTGTTCACCGTGGTGGTGCGCAAGGCCTATGGCCTCGGCGCGCAGGCGATGCTGGGCGCGGGCTCGCTGGTCGGCTTCTTCTCGGTCGCCTGGCCCACGGCCGAATTCGCCGGCATGAACATCGAGGGCGCGGTGAAACTCGGCTACCGCAAGGAGCTGATGGCGATCGAGGATCCCGACGCGCGGTTGCGGAATTCCAGCGGCGCACCGCGGAAGCCTACGACACGGCGAAGGCGGTGAACGCGGTGATGGGCGGCGGCATCGACGACGTGATCGATCCGGCGGCCACACGGGCGTGGATCGTCAGCGGGCTGAAGCGCCTGCCGCCGGTGCCGCAGCGCACGACCAAGAAGTATCCGTACATCGATCCGTGGTGAGTTGCCTGGGCTGCCGCGCCCCGAATGCACCCTGAAGGGGCTCACAACCGTCATCCAGGGCGTCGTCATGGCTTCGCAGGGCACTGCGGCCCGAAGTGGGTTAAGGTCCGGCGATGACGGTGGAGATTGGGGAAGCGCCGGGACAAACTCAGCGTCATTGCGAGCGAAGCGAAGCAATCCAGCCGCGCGCCGGCAGGCGCGAAAAAATCGCTGAGATTGCCGCGGCTGTTGCGCTTTTAGTTGGCGCGCTTCGCGCGCGCTGGATTGCTTCGTCGCCACAGGCGAGCGAAGCGACGCCTTCTTCGAACGCTCCTCGCAATGACGCAGAATGCCCTCGCGTCGCGCCCCAACATATTGCACGACCCCCATCCGCTGATCTAAGGACATACGCCGCCGGGCGCGGTGCATGTCAATGGAAGGTGTTTGATGGCTGAGGCGGATCTGGACGTCGTCATTCGGCGCAATGCGAAGGAACAGCACAGGAACCTGATGGATGCGGTGAAGAAGCGCCGCGACCATTTTCTCGGCCTGGCCACCAAGGCGAAGGACAAGGACATGCGCGACCGTCACAAGCAGGCGGCGAAAGACGCCATGGAGCACGGCACCGCCATCGCCAAACGCCTGCAAATGTCCGCGGAGAACGCGGCCGACAGCTATGCCCGGACGATGCGGTGGGCGGCGGAGCAGGTGAGGGTGGCGAAGCCGAAGGCGGAAGGAAGCCGAAGAAGGCGGAGAAGAAGAAGGCGAAGTAAAGCGCGGCGTTGCGCAGCGCCTCTTCTCCCCTCCCTCCCGCGCGCGCAGCGCGTGGCGGGGAGGGGTCGGGGGTGGGGGGCCTCGCGGGGTACAGCCGGATAGATTCCCGACAGTTTAGACCGGGATGATCCCCGACAGGTTTCAAGATGCATCGGCGGGAGGGCCCATCGATGCCATTCAAAGAGACCGGTCGGATGGAAGAGCGTATCCGGATGCTTTTGGAGCACGAGAGCGGGAACTGGAGCGTGTCGGAGCTGTGCCGGCGGCACGGGGTCTGCCGCGACACGTTTTACGAATGGTGCAAGCGCAAGCAGAGCGGTGATCCGGAGTGGTTCAGGGACCGCTCGCACGCACCGCTGCAGTGCAGACAAACCACGGACAAGGCGATTGCCGCGAAGGTGATCGCGGCACGGCGGCGGTTTCCGTATATGGGGCCACGCAAGCTTCTCGCCGTCCTTGACCGCGAGGCCCCCGAGCTTGCCTGGCCTGCAGCCTCGACGATCGGGAGCATCCTCAAGCGCGCAGGTCTGGTGGCGCCGGTGAAGCGACGCCGTCGCCCGCTCGACCAGCAGCGGTCTTGCACGCCAGCGATAGAGCCTAACGACGAGTGGAGCGCAGACTTCCAGGGCTGGTTTCGCACCCGCGACCAGCAACGGATCGATCCGCTGACGACGACGGACAGCCTCAGCCGTTTCCTGATCGAGCTGCGGATTACCGAACCAACAATCGAGGGCGTCCGCCCTTGTTTTCAGCGGGCTTTTCGCGAGTACGGCCTGCCGCTTGGGATCCGCTGCGACAATGGCTCGCCGTTTGGCTCGCGCGGCGCTGGCGGCCTCACCAGGCTGTCGGTCTGGTGGATGAAGCTTGGCATCATACCGATCTTCATCCATCCCGCCTCGCCGCAGGAGAACGGTCGACACGAGCGCATGCATCGTACGCTGAAGAAGCAGACCTCGAACCCGCCGGCCAACAATCGGCGCCAGCAGCAGGCGCGCTTTGATGCATTTCGCCGGCACTACAATGAGTAACGTCCTCACGAAGCACTTGGCCATCGGCCACCGCCGGAGGTCTACGTGCCGTCGCCGCGCGTCATGCCACATCGCTTCGAGACCCTTGGTACGACGCCGATCACCAGGTCCGCCGCGTCCGCGGCAACGGCGAGATCAGATGGAAGGGTGAGTTCATCTTCATCGGCGAGGCCCTGGTCGACGATTGCTTCGCATCGCCGCAATCGAGACCGGCGACCATGTTGTGCGCTTCTGCGACATGGATATCGGTCTCATCAACCGCCGCGGTCTGTTCACCCGGTTCGCTCCACCTCGTGAGGGGCTCCGCGACCCGGATGAACAGACCGCTAAACCCGAACTCGGAAATCATGCCGGTCTAAAGTGTCGACAATCATTCCGGTTGAACCCGGCAGATGTCACAGGAAAAATTGCGCGTGTGCTTCCTGACACTCCGGAACCGCTCTGCTCGCGCTCGCCCATTCGTAGCACGTCTCGCCGCAGACTCCTCACGATCGCGGAGCACAGCGCCGACACATTCCGTACCCGACTCTCGTGCTCTTCAAAACATCCGGATACGCTCTTCCATCCGACCGGTCTCTTTGAATGCGCATCGATGGGCCCTCCCGCCGATGCATCTTGAAACCTGTCGGGGATCATCCCGGTCTAAACTGTGGGAATCTATCCGGTCTGTAACAAGCGTCCCCCCACGCCCGACCCCTCCCCGCCACTCGCGCTTCGCTTCCTACGCCGAGCGGGAGGAGGGGAGAAGAGCTGCTTCGCTCCCGCCAACGCCGCCGCCAGCACCTGCTCCAACTCCTTACTCACATCATCCAGCGCTTGCGCACTCCTCGCCGCACGGCACATCGCCACCGTGCCTTCGATTCCCGCAACAATCAGCGCGCCCAGCCGCCGCGCACGCGCTGGCGACACGCCCTCGCGGCGCAATCCTGCGACCATGATCTGCTGCCAGTCGGTGAACACGCCATGCGCGAGATCGAGCAGGCGTTTTTGCGCGGTTTCGTGCTGCGCGGCGGTATCGCCGGCATCGCCCGTATACTGCTCGACCGCCACCGCCAGCACCGGACAGCCGGCGCGAAAATGCGTCTTCTCCAGCGTGCCGCGCCACAGCGCAATGAAGGCGTGCAGACCCGCGACTGCGCCACGGGTCTCGACCAGATGTTTCAGCGGGCCGCTGACCTGCTTGCCCGCAAACACGATCGCGTCCGCGATCAGCTCCTGCTTGCCGTTCGGAAAATGATGCGCGATCGAGCCGCGCGGCGTGCCGGTGTGGCGCACTACGTCGCGCAGGCTGGTGGCGTTGACGCCCTGCCGGCTCAACAGGTCGGCCGCACCTGCGACCATTTTTGAGCGTGTATTTGAAGCCATGCAAACCTCGCAAAGCGTCATCCTAGAATATGACAGTTGACATAGCCAGCCAGGAGATGGACGATGATACTCGTAATATAAAGGGCGATCGTCTCCCCGCTGATCCGTAGCCCGGATGGCATAGGCGGCCTTCGGCCGCCGTTCTTAAGAACACCGATGCTTTGCATCGGCTATGGCGAAATCCGGGAGTGACTCTGCGACAACCATCCCGGATTGCGCTTCGCTTCATCCGGGCTACGAGCTTAACACTCACGAGGGAGGCCCATCATGACCGCAGAAGGCCAAATCCGCACCGAGGCGCATGAGCGCGTGTTGAAGATCATCATCGACAATCCGGCGAAGAAGAACGCGTTCTCGCCGCAGATGATGGAGCAGCTGTCGGACGCGCTGACCGAGCTGCACAATAATGACGCCTATTGGGTCGGCGTCGTCTGCGCCGAGGGGAAGGATTTCACCGCCGGCCTCGACATGCCGAAATTCTTCGGACCCAATGCCGAGAAGCGCAACATCAAGGAAGGCAACGTCGACGTCTTCGGCCTGTCGAAACGCTGCAAGAAGCCGATCATCACGGCGGTGCAGGGCATCGTCTTCACCGTCGGCATCGAAATGATGCTCGCGGGCGACATCGTCATCGCCGCCGACGACAGCCGCTTCTGCCAGATGGAGGCCAAACGCGGCATCGCCCCGCTCGCCGGCGCGCACTTCCGCTACATCTCGCGCGCGGGCTGGGGCAATGCGATGTATCACCTCCTGTTGTGTGACGAGTTCACGGCGCAGCGCGCGCAAGACATCGGCCTGGTGCAGGAGGTCGTGCCCGCGGGCCAGCAGGTCGACCGCGCGATGGCGCTGGCCGCGATCATCGCCCGCAACGCGCCGCTCGGCATCCAGGTGACGAAGGAAGCAGGGCACAAATACGTAGAGGCCGGCGAGGCGGCGGCGATCGCCTACATCCCGAAAATCCGCGAGCGGGTGCTGAACACCGAGGATGCGCGCGAAGGCATCAAGTCGTTCGTCGAGCGGCGCGCCGCCGTGTTTACCGGCCGCTGAGCGATGGCGGAAATGGATGCCGCACAGCAGCGCGAGCTGGCGAAGCGTCTCGCAACCCTGCGCCGCGAGGGACGCCAGCAGAGCGGCCTCGACCAGCACCTCGTGCCTCCGGACAAGCAGACGGCCTATCGCGTCGCGCGTCTGGTGGAGGAAGAGCTCGGCTGGGAGGTTGGGGGCTGGAAGATCGCGGCGATGAAGGAGGAGCTGCAGCGCGAGCTGCGCACCGACTCGCCGATCTACGGCCGCGTGTACGCGCCGCTGATCAAGCCGTCGCCGGTGAGCGTGGAGCATGCCAGGCAGTGCAGCCCAATTCCTGAAGTGGAATATCAGGCGGTGCTCGGCACCGACCTGCCGCCGCGCGCAAAACCTTATTCAGTCGACGAGGTGACCGAGGCGGTCGCCTCGCTGCACCCAGGTCTCGAGCTCGCCGAATGCCGCTTCGTGCACGACGCGTCTTTCCCGCCGCTGCCGGCGATCCTCGCCGACGGCGCCGGCAGCGGCAGCATTTGCCTACGGCCCCGCGATCGCCGACTGGAAGACGCGCGACATTGCAGGCCAGGAGGTAACGCTCGTCTGCAACGGCATCGTGCGCCGCAAGGGCACGGCCGGCGCAGCCCTCGACCATCCGATGGTGCCGCTCACCTGGCTCGCCAACGAACTCTCCCGCACCGGCATCGGCTTGAAGGCCGGACAGATGGTCAGCACCGGCACACTCACCGGCATGCTGCGCCCGAAGGCGGGCGAGACGTATGTCGCGGATTTCGGCGCGTTCGGGAGCGTGACGGCGAGGTATGTGTAACACCTCGCGCGGGTCACCTTTGACCCTCACCCGCGCCCGCCCGTCACACCTGCCGTCGGGGCAGGGCGGCAATGATCGGCGTCCGGTGCAGGGCCCAAACGGGGTATGCCTTGTCCCGCAGCGTTTCGAGCGTGAAATCCGGCTCGTTGCGCTGCAGCTTCTGCATCATCGCAAATGAGAGGTCGTCCATGCCCTTGTACGCGTACAGGGCCGTCAGGTAGCGGATTGGCGGCGCGAAGTCCGGCATCAGCGCGTGGCAGGCTTCGGCCAGCTGGATCGCGCGGCCGGTGTCGCCCGCCACAGCACTCGCGACAAAGCTGAAGGCGTCGAGCTGGTAGCGGTACGGCGCATGTCCGGCAATGTCCCGTGCAAGCAGCGTGTGGCGCAGGCCGTCGCTCACCTTGCCGAGGTAGGTTTCGGCGACGCCGAAGACGGCCCAGCCAAGCGGGTTCGCGTGGTTCAGCTGGATGCTGCGCTCGGCGAGCTCGTAGGCGGCGGCATCGGACCGGCGGGTGATGCTGTAGACGTGGCCGCTCAGCGCCGCGACATACGAGTTGTACGGCTCCATCGCGAGCGCGCGGTGCGTAAAGTCGAACGCTTCGTCCTCGATCGTTTCGCGGTTCGTGTATTGCCGCTCGGCGAGGAGGAATGTCCTCAAGTATGCCCGCCACGCCAGATAGATCCCACGCCGTTCGATCTCGAACGCACGGGCAAACAGCCTATCGGCAGTTTCGAAATTCGCCTTGCCCAAGCGAAAGAGATGCGTGATGCCGGAGCGGCACAGAGCCGTCGCCAGCGACTGGTTCGAGTGGGTCCCGTTCAGCTTCGAGAACTGATCGACCGCAACGTTGACGACAAGGTTGATACAGGCCCTCACGCGGGGATCGTCGACGTCGTTGGCCTGTTCGTTCGACAACTGCAGGGTCGACGACCACGCAAGCGAGTTCTCGGGGATCTGCAGTAACGCCAGGCGGACGATCTTCTTTGCTTCCGAATCGAAGAACTCGGTCCTCAGCGAGATGGCATCGCGCGACCTGAACTCGTCGGGTTCGTTCGGTCGCTGCTCGGAATCCCCACGCCGGTCGTAGACCTTGGCCACGCCCAGCTCGACCACCGACTTGGCAACGGCGTCGAGCAGGCTGTCCGCGACGATCGAGGCTTCCGAATGGTCGGCAGGCGCTCGGGAGAGAACCAGAATCCGTTCCTGATCGACTGCGTTGCGCGACGGAGCATGACTTCGGTGCCGCGGCGGCAACCGTCGCGGTGCTGCTCGATCGCCGCTCACGGAAGTTCGCCCGCTGCTCGCGCAGCCAGTCTTCAAACTCGTCATCGCCGACGTCGAGGCCTTCGAGAAGTTCAGCGTCCGACCCTGCGGCGAGCGCGCCGCCGACCTCCAGGTCGATGACGCATCTTGTCCGGTCGAGCGAGACGTTGAACTTGTCCGCACCGACGAGGTCGCGGTCATCGCCCAAGGCCAGTCGCAGCTCATGAAGGCTTTGCCGAAGACTGGCGGCGCCCTGTTCGGGCGCCCGGGCGCTCCAAAGCTTGTCCTGCAGCCAGCTCCGTGCGCGCTTCCCGTCGGCAGAAAGCGCGAGCATCGCCACGATGGCGCACGCCTTTCGTCCTCTCGGTGTGCGATCTTCGCCAGTCGAACCCTGGATGGCGAAAGCACCGACAAGCTGTACGCGCACTTTGCCGCCCTCGGTCGTCATCGTGGCCCGCGCTGCCTTTCCGAAATCTTTGGGATCGGACACAAAATATACCGTGAAACAGCGGCCCTGTCCTGCAATTCCTGCGAGCGTTAAATCTCCGTCAATTGGCGTCAAATCGACCGTGTTCGGCTTGACCGCGATGCCCGTCCGACTTGAACATCCGCTTGAAGCAATCGCGGAGCGCGGGGCGTCTGAAAGCTAGCAATCGGAGGACCACATGAGCATTTTGAGTGCGGGAAGCGCCGGGAGCGCAGGGAGTGCCGGTAGCGCGGGAAGCGCCTTGAGTGCTGGAAGCGCCGGGAGCGCCGGTAGCGCCGGGAGTGCCGGTGTACAGGACGGTGCTTATGGCTACGCCCTGATCACGAGCCGAGAAGGCGTCGTCGGCGCATGGAAAAATCCGGAGGAGACGCCTGCGCATTACTGCGCCAATGAGACCGCCTTAGACCTCTGGTCCCCGGAGTTCAGGGCACTGGCGCTCCAGACCGAGCTTTTGTCGGGGATAGTGTATGACGGCGCAAAGATTTCCGTCGTTCTCAAATACGGGAACGAGAGGACGGACATGGAGCCGCTCCTGCACATGTTTCGTCCAACGGAGGCCGACTTTTTTGCCCAACTCGAATATGTGAACAACTACGCAGCGCTGCGTGTGGAGCGCTGCGATGAGATCATGGGGCAGCGAGCTGATATCCTTTCGTTCCTGCAAGGTGTGGGCACGTTGCGTCCTGTCGTCATGCCCAAGACGATGGAGCTGCTCAGCCTGGTGATGCAGACGGCGACGGTGATCCATGCGAGGCTCAAGCACGAATTGGCCTGTCGCCGCCCACTTGAGTATTCGCCGCAAGTTCAGCCGATGATTCCCACGCCTGGACACGGCGCGTTGCCCAGCGGGCATGCAACCGAAAGTTTCACAGCGGCTTTCGTGCTCGACAAATTAATCCGTCAGGCGCGTTCGCCTGACAAGGATTTCAATTCGAACGACCCGCGGACGATCCAATTCATGCGCATCGCCGAGCGCATTGCGACCAACAGGACCGTGGCTGGGGTCCATTTCCCGGTCGACAGCGTTGCCGGCATGGTTGTCGCGCAGGCGTTGTCGGAGTTCTTCATTGCACGCTTTACTGGCGGTCCGGCGAAGCTGCGGACCTTCGATGGCCGCGGGTTCAAGGGTGATTTCCTTTACACGAAAGTCCTTGATCGAAGCTACGAAAGCGATCCGGACGGCAAGCCCGTCATCCACGAAGGAGAGCGCACGTTCGAGCCCAAAACATCCCGTATGCTCAATCATTTATGGGAACAGGCCGCGTCGGAGTGCGGCAAATTCTTCGGCCCAAGGGGCAAATCATGACAGCGGCATGGCGAGAGGAATTCGCGTCGCGTCCCGATCCTTATCTGGAATTTGAGGCGCGGACGCGGCCGGCGCTCATGGAGTTCGAACTCTGAGCTTGCGACCACACTGCCAGATGATCCGTGGTGCTCGCTGTATATCAGGCTGACGCCGGCCCCAGGCGGCGATCTGCGGCGTGCCCAATTGGACAGCCTCAATAGGCTCGCTCAGGCCGTGCGGAACGGACGGCTCGACGAGGACCCAGCCAAGATTGCCGTCTCGATACGGATGGCCGACGATGAGTACGCGCATCTGCAATCGCTCATCGACGCGCTGCAGAAAGGCGAAGTCTGGTTGCAGAAAGGCAAAGAAAAAGAACCACTCGATCGGGTGCTTCTGCAGTTCTTCGTCTACCGGCTGGAGTTGCAGATCTACAGGGAGGGAAGGCACGTTCGGCCGGCGCTCTACGAGGTCATTCTCGCAGGACCGCCGATCCCCGGCCTCTCGTTCGCGGTCGGTGTGATTGATGAAAGGGACCTCCATCCGACTGACATCGACACGCCGACCGATATCGACACACGCGGCGTGGCTATCGGCATCATCGATGACGGCATCGCCTTTGCTCACGAGCGCTTTAGCAACAATTCCGGCGAATCTCGGGTGATGGCGATCTGGCTACAGGACATCGCGCGGGCAAAGACGACCATAGACCCAAAAGGGCGCGCGGATCAGGGAATCACCTTCGGCTCCCGCCTGGGCAGCAAGCAAATCAACGCGCTTCTGGCGAAAACACGAGTCCGACGCCGACATCTATCGCGAAGTTGGTGCGACCGACTTCGGCAAGAATACATACAATCCGCTGGCCCGGCGCGCGACACACGGGACCCACGTGCTCGATGTGGCCGCCGGCTCCGATCCTTCGCTGTCGTCCGAAATACTCCGGCCGATCCTGGCCGTTCAGCTTCCGTCGGTTGCGACGCTCGATACGTCCGGCGTGACGATGGGAAGCTACGTGCTGCAGGCGGTCCGGCAGATCATGCTGTGGGCCGAGAAGCTCGGATCGAATGTTCCGCTGGTGATCAATTTCAGCTTTGGCTTCTCAGCCGGTCCGAAGGATGGGACGCATCCACTCGAGCTCGCCCTGAACGAGCTGATAAGCTACAGGAATACGCGCGCGTCGACCTGTCTGGTCCTGCCCGCGGGAAACAACTATCGCACCCGCACCACGGCGAAGATGACGCTCGTGCACGGAAAGCCACAGACCCTGGATTGGGTGGTTCTCCCGGATGACCCGACGCCGAACTTTCTCGAGATCTGGCTTGATGGGCCGCCGGATCCGGAGACGCCTTCGCCGATCGAGGTCACCCTTACACCGCCCGAAGGCCTGCCCAGCAACGCCGTCCGGCTGGCCGACGGCAAAGTCAGCAAGTTGACGCTCGATGGCAATACGATCGCGTCGATAGCGTACGACATTGTGGTCTCTTGGCCGAAGCCAGACTTGGAGCAGAAGCGCAGCCGCATCTTTGTCGCCGTCAATCAGACCGCGACAAAGGAGGGACGCGTCGACTGTGCCCCGGCTGGGCGCTGGCAGCTTACGCTCGTGAACGCGACGACACAGGACGATGTCGAGGCACACCTGTACATCCAGCGCGACACCACGCCGTTCGGCTACCGTCGCCCTGGCCGGCAGTCGTTCTTCGACCATCCCGATGCATATGATCGCGATAACGATACGGGCAACTATGATCGTCTCGCGGAGTGCTGTCCCATCACCCACAAGGAAACGCTCTCGGCCCTCGCCACTTTGCCGCTGGGCAAGAACGCCAAGTTACCGCCGGACATCGATGGGCGGATCTTTGTCGTAGGAGCTGTCGAAGCTTCGGAGCAGTTCGTGCCGGCGCGGTATAGCTCCATCGGGCCGACGTCGAGCGGCGAACGGAAAGGCCCGGATTGCTCGGCGGTGACCGAGGAAGGCCGTGCCCATTGGGGCGTTTTGGCTGCAGGAACGTTTAGTGGATCGCTCGTCCAGCTGAACGGCACCAGCGTGGCTGCACCGCAGCTCGTCCGCCTGATTGCAAACAGGTTTGAGAGCGAGCGGGTCGCCGGCACTCTGCCAGACGCAGCTGACGTCACTCGGGGCGCCCGCGAACGAGCGCGCGCCGAACGAGGCCCCCATAGGGGTTTCCGACCAGGATGCGTTCCCGGCTGAGGCGCGGGACGCTGCAAGGCTTGGCTCGTTCATCATTCAGCGGCGGCCAAATCGGAATGCGCCCGGACGCCTCCGACTACCGGTACGCATCCGCGTCCGATCCCAACCCCCGAAATGACAAATTAATCACGCGGATTCGGCTCCGATTTAACGGAGAACTTACGGCCCCCTGACGGGGGCCGCGCAATTTCGCTGGCATCCAACGTGAAGGGAGCCAGTCATGATTACCCTCGCAGCGCATCGCCACCCAGCTGCCCCGCCCGAGTCCACCGAGCCGATCCGCCGTGACCGGTCAGTTCGCGAGCTTCGCGCTGGATTGTCTCGAGGCCGCAGTGTTCGTGCTCGACGGGGATTTGCACATCCAATTCGCCAGCGCCGCCGCCAGACGTCTGCTGGAGGAGGGCCGCCTTTCCGACCGGAACGGCCAGCTCTGCTCGCCCATCAACGGTGAGGCAGCGACGCTTCGACGCGTCGTCAGGCAATGCGTCGAGCTGTCATCGATCGGTCCGTCGCAGATGACGTTTCATCGCCTGGGTGACATCGAGGACGCGCTGTGCCTTGCCGTCGTCGCGGCCCGCCGGCCGGGCGAGGCGCGGCAGGATCAGCCGTTCGTGATGCTCTTCGCGAGCAAGCCATGCGAGGCGTCGCTGCCCGATACGCAACAGCTGCGCAGTCATTTCGGCCTCACCTATGCGCAGGCGAAGCTCGCGATCGAGATCGCCAAGGGTGAGGGCTTGAGGGTTTGCACGCAGCGGCTGGGGATCGCCATGAGCACCGGCCGGTCGCATCTCAAGCAGATCTTCCAGAAGACGGAGACGCGCCGTCAGGCCGAGCTCGTGCGGGTGATCTCCGCCTGCCGCTTCAACGTGCCCGAGCCCGATGACCACGATCAATCGGGACTGCGATTCGCCACATAGAGTTGAGGAGATGAAGATGCTGACGAGCCTGGTCTGCTTCACATTCGCATACGGCAGCATGCTTCGCGTGCTGCTCCCGGCAGCGTGCGGACGTCGTTTGCTTGTTCGCCTGCGCAGCGCGCTGCTGGCGCTCAGCGACTTTCCGGCCGCGGCGGCGATCGGCTGCATGAACATCACGGGTGATGCGACGTTCGGCGATCGCAGCGAGTTTCTGCCGCATTCCGGGGCGCGAGCGCAGCGAGCGAGTTCCTCACCACCGTCATTCCAGGGGCACGCTGTGGACGCGCGCTTCTTCTCCCCTCCCTCCCGCCACTCGGCTCCGCTGCGCTGCGCCGAGCGGGAGGGGGAGAGCGCGCGCCCCTCGGGCGAAGGAAGGCTTTGATTTGGCGCGAATGGCGTAAACGCCAAGCGCGCGTGAAGACCGGCTTCCCCAGGCCGGACAAAGAACCGGGGCGATGATGCATGTTCGTAGCCCGGATGGAGCAAAGCGTAATCCGGGAGCTCACTCTGCGACAAGAACCCCGGATTTCGCTGCGCTCCATCCGGGCTACGAACAATGCTCAGGCTGTTTGACAATTGAAGAGATGATCGAGCCCGCTCGCGAAGCGCCTCTGCGTCATTGCGAGGAGCGCAGCGACGAAGCAATCCAGCGCGCGCGAAGCGCGCCAACTAAAATCGCACCGGCGCGGCAATCTCAGCGCGTTTATTTGCGCGCCTGCCGGCGCGCAGCTGGATTGCTTCGCTTCGCTCGCAATGACGCATCATCTCTCGCTGTCTGCCGGGGCGCCGCGCCCCTCACGGCACGTCCGTGATATCCCCCGGCGGGCCGACGCGGTGCGGCGTGCTTTTGTGCGGCGGTTGCACCGGGGCCTTGCCGATGGGGACCGTGCGCGACAGAAACTCGATGACGGCGTTGGCGAAGATGTCGTTGCGGTCGCCGGCGACCATGTGGCCGGCGTCGGTGACGTTGACGTATTCGGCGCGCGGGCACAGGGCCACGAACTCGCGCGCGCCTTCCTCGCTCAGGATGTCGGACAGACCGCCGCGCACCAGCAGCGTCGGCAGCGACAGGTTGCGCGCGCAGGCCTCCATGCGCTGCTGGCGCAGGTCGACGTTGCGGATGCCGGCGTGAAAGGCGGGATCCCAGTGCCATCGGTACTTGCCGTCGGCGGCGAGCCGCACGTTCTTGGCCAGGCCGTCGAGGTTGTTCTTGCGCTTGCGGTGCGGCTGGTAGCTCGCGATCGCGTCCGCGACTTCTTCCAGCGAGGCGAAACCCTCAGGCTTCTGCCCCATGAAGGCGCGAATGTTCTTCACGCCTTCGGGCTCGATCCGATGGGCGATGTCGACCAGCACCAGCGCCGTGGCGTCGATGCGGTCTTCGCCGACGGCGGTGAGACTGGTGCCGCCGCCCATCGAGGCGCCGACCAGAACGGGGCGCGGATCGCCCAGCGCCTCGACGACGCACAAAAGGTCGTCGACCATCGCATCCTGCGTGTAATTGCCGTCGCTCGCCCAGTCGGAATCGCCGTGGCCGCGGGCGTCGAAGGCGACGGCGTGATAGCCGGCGGCTCCCAGATGCGCGCCGGCGCCCTTCCAGGCGTGCCGCGTCTGTCCGCCACCATGCTGCAGCAGCACGAGCGGTCCCTTCGGATCGCCCCAGGAGTTGCCCGCGATCGAGAGACCGCCGGCTCCCTTCCATGTGTGCATCGGGATAGGCGTACCCGGAAGCGGACGTCCCGCGCTCATGTTGGTTCCTTCTCCGTGCGACCCTTAGCCAGGCGTGATGAGGTGGGATCGACTCTCGGCGTCATGCCCGGGCTTGTCCCGGGCATCCACTCTCTGCGGCATTCTCTGCGACCGAAGACGTGGATGGCCGGGACCATAGGCGAGCGAAGCGACGCCGTCCTTCGCTCGCCTCTGCCCGGCCATGACGACGCTGACGAAGTGGCGATTCCGGCCATGCTATCACGCCGCCTTGGCGACGTCGAACGACGGGCGGCGCACATGAAGGTTGGTCGCGGCTTCGAACGCTGCTCCAATGCCGAGCACCGTCGGCTCGTCGAAGGCGCGGCCGACGATCTGCATCGACAGCGGCAGGCCGCTCGCCGAGAAGCCGGTCGGGATCGACATCGCCGGATTGCCGGTGACGTCGAACGGCATGGTCTGGACCGGGAAGTTTGGCGGGCTGTTCGGATCGACGTCGGCGAACGCCGGCGCAGGCGCGAGCGTGGAGGCCGTGATCAGCGCATCGCAGTGCTTCAGCTTCGCGTTCACCGCTTGCGCCAGCTCGCGACGCAGCCGATGCGCCTGCGTGAGATCTGCCGCCGTCACGAACGCGCCCAGGCTGAGCCGGAGGTAGGTGTAGAGGCCGTAGTCGAGCGGGCGGGTCTGAAAATCCTTCTCGTGGATCGCGTAGGCCTCCGACATCAAGATCACGCGCCCGCACGAATTGTAGAGCTCGTAATCCGGCAGCTCGATCTCCTCGATGGTGGCGCCGAGCTTTGCGAGCGTCTGCGCGGCATCGTCGATGGCGCGCAGAGTTTCCGCCGACACGCCGTCGGCCTTCGCAAACCATTTACGCGGCAGGCCGAGCCGCAGGCCCTGGACGCCCTGGCCGAGCTTGCCGCGGAAATCGGGACGGGCAACGTCGGCGCTGCCGGGATCGAGCGGATCAAAACCTGCGATCACCTCCATGGCGATGGCGCTGTCCTCGACCGTCCATGACAAGGGACCGCAGTGATCGAGCGTGTAGGAGAGCGGAAACACGCCGCGGCGCGAGACGAGGCCGTAGGTCGGCTTCAGCCCGACCGTGCCGCAATAGCCGGCGGGCCCGCGGATCGAGCCGCCGGTGTCGGACCCCATCGCCATGCGCACGATGCCGGCGGCGACCGCCGCGCCCGATCCGGACGACGAGCCGCCCGGGATGTGATCCGGATTCCACGGGTTGCGCGCCGGCGGGAAGGGCAGGTCGAACGACGGCCCGCCGACGGCGAATTCGTGCGTGCCGAGCTTGCCGAGCATCACCGCGCCCTGCGCCTTGAATTTCGCGGCGACGACGGAATTGTCCTTCGGCACGTTGTCGAGGAGGAGCTTCGAGTGACAGGTCGTGCGGATGCCGGCCGTGCCGTAGATGTCCTTCAGTGCGTGCGGAATGCCCTGCATCGGCCCCTTGTCGATGCCTTTTGCGAAATCCGCATCCGCCTTCGCGGCTTCAGCCAGCGCGCTCTCGTGCGTCAGGGTGATGAAGCTGCTGATCAGCGGATCGATCGCCTTGATGCGTTCCAGCGCATGCTCGGTCAGCGCCATCGAGGTGAGGCTGCCGCTGCGCAGAAGCCGGCCTGCCTCGGCAATCGAATAATCGTGCAACGCCTTCGTCATTGTCAGACGCTCCGCGTCACGGTGAGGATCGAATAGGTGCCGGCCGGCTCGTCGGCGGCGGTGCGCGGCTGGCGCAGCAGCGCCGTCATGCGCTTGAGATCCTTGAAGCCGCGCAGCATCGCCGCCTTGCGGTTCTCCGGGACGGCAAGGCCCGCACGTTTGGCGAGAATATCGAATTCGGCTTCGAGCGCCTGCTCGTCTTGTGGGGCGGGGGCGTCGGGCATGGTCAGGCTGCTCCTGATCGCAAGGGTGGGGCAGGGGATTGTAGTGCAATTGCGGCAGGGGACAACAAAGGCGCCGACCCAAAGATGTGCAGGTCTGCATTGCTTGTGAGCGCTTGACGTCACCTCTCCCCCGCTTGCGGGGAGAGGTCGGATTGCGCAGCAATCCGGGTGAGGGGGTACAGGACTATCCGCGCATGCAGGAGGCGGCGAGGCATCGCGGCGGTGAAATCAAAGTCGGCAAATTCCGAACGTGCGGTTGGGCCGTGCCCCGCCCCTCACCCGACGCACCACCGCTCTGCGAGCGCCGGCGCGTCGACCTCTCCCCGCAATGCGGGGAGAGGTGAGGCGCCCTCACGTCCCCGTCTTCGCCCGCGCGGCCTGCTTCTCGATCTCCGCATTGACGGCGGCGGCCGACTTGTTGGTGAATTCCTGGAAGTGGGCGGCGGAATGCGCGTAGGCCTCGACGCGCGGCGCAAAGCTCTTCTGGAAATGCGAGTGCACGTAGCGCGCCATCAATTCGTAGTGACGCTTCGTCGCGTCCCAGTCGGCCCAGTTGTGCGCGAGCTCCATGATCACGCCAAAGCCGCCCGAGCCTTGCAGCAACTTTTCGATGTATGCGATGGCGTCGTCCGGCGTGCCGATGCAGGCGGTGCCGGTCTCGATCAAATATTCGAGGTCGTCCGGCACGTTCGCCGGCACGATCGGGAACGTGGCGATCTCGCGGAAATAGTCGCAGAACGCCTTCAGTCCGAAGCGGACGTTCTTCTTCGCCTGTTCGCGCGTCTCGGCGATATGCATCAAGGTTGCGACGCGCCACTTCGCGCGGTCCGGCACATGGCCGTGCTTGCGCGCCTCGGTTTCGTACAGCGTCCAGTTGCCGGCGTGCAGGGCGATCGAGGTCGGCGTCGCCGTGCCGATCGCCAGCATGCCGATGCCGTGGCGCGAGGCGGCGAGCGCCCCGACCGGCGAACGCGAGGCTGCGACCGCCATCTCCATCGTCGGTTTGGTGTAGGGCGAGAGCTGCAGTTTCGCGTCAACGATGTTGAACCAGTCGGTCTTCTTCGTGACCGTCTCGCCCTTGAACAGGGCGACGATGACGTCGAGCGCCTCGTTCATCATGCGGCGCTGGTCGGCGGCTGCTACGCCGATCTTGTAGGCGTCATAGACCAGCGCGCCGGGGCCGACGCCGAACATGGCGCGGCCGCGGGTCATATGGTCGAGCTGCACCATGCGGCTCGCGAGCATGAAGGGGTTGTGATAGGGCAGCGACGACACGCCGGTCCCGAGACGGATATGCTTCGTGCGCTCGGCCGCGGCGGCGATGAACATCTCGGGCGCGGCGATGATCTCGACGCCGCCGGAGTGATGCTCGCCGATCCAGGCCTCGTGGTAGTTGAGCTTGTCCAGGTGCTGCAACAGCTCGAAATCGCGTTCCATCGCCAGCGTCGGGTTGTCGGCCTTGGCATGGAACGGCGCGAGAAAGATGCCGCTGCGAAGAAGAGGCGTGCTCATCGGTCCTCCCGGTTGTTCATTGGGAAGACCATATGCCGGTGCTCTCCCGGCTTCAACGCATGGAGGGGGCGCGAAAGTGCGGTTTCTGCGAAGGGGCGGCCCCCATCCTGCGGCTTATTCGTGCGGAAGAACCTTGAAAGGCTGCTTGTAGGGCTCGACCCGAACCGAGTTGTGGGCCAGCAGGCCGACCTTGTGCAGCGGCGCCACCTGGCGCTCGCCATCCTTGGCCTGCTGCACGCTGTATTGCCACACGCTCAGCGATCCGTTCGACGCCAGCGCCTTGGCGATGCCGGCTGCGTCGCCTCCCATCTCGCCAGCTCCTTGTCGTTCAGCCCGATGACGATCTCATCCTTGACGGTGACGACCTTGAACAGCATTTCGGCCAAAGCTCCCTGAGACGACAGCGCGAGAACGCAGACGGCGAAGCCGATGCTTTTCAGATTGACGGTCATCGAGATTTCCCCCTTCGCGACATTCGCTTGATGGACCAATTGGTCGCGGCGAACGGCGGTCGGGTTCAAGTCCGATTGAGGCTTTGCCTGCTTCTCGCGACCGCGACCGCGTTCTAGATTGCCGTACCTCAAAAAGAAAAGGGAGCGACCCATGGATTACGCCTTGCCCAACTTCTCCATCGACCTGAAAGGCCAGACCGCGCTGGTGACGGGAGCCTCGGCCGGGCTCGGCGTAAGATTTGCGAAAACGCTGGCGCGATGCGGGGCGCAGGTGGCGCTGACGGCGCGGCGGCTGGATCGCCTCGAAGGGGTCGCGGCGGAGATCACGGCGGCCGGCGGCAAGGCCGTACCGCTGCAGCTCGACGTGACGGATGCGGAGCAATTGAAGAGCACCGTGCAGGAGGCCGAGCGGCTGCTCGGTCCGGTGACGATCCTGGTCAACAACGCCGGCATTCCGGACGCGCAGCGCGCGACGAAAATGCCGATCGACCTGATCGATCGCGTGCTGGATACCAACGTGCGCGCGCCATACGTGCTGTCGTGCGAGGTCGCCCGGCGACTGATCGATGCGAAGCTTCCGGGCCGTATCGTCAACATCGCCTCGTCTGCGGCCTATTCCTACAGCGGCAACGGCGCCGCGCTTTATTCGATCAGCAAGGCTGCGGTGGTGCGGATGACCGAGGCGCTCGCGGTCGAATGGGCGCCGTACCACATCAACGTCAACGCGATCGCGCCGGGCGCGTTCTCGTCGGAAATGATGGACGGTATGCTGAAGCGCATGGGTGACATCACAAAAGGCTTTCCGCGTCCACGCATCGGCGATCCCGCGCAGCTCGACAGCGCCTTGCTGTTTCTGGTCTCGCCGTCATCGGATTTCGTCACCGGCACCTGCGTGCGCGTCGACGACGTCCAGCGCGGCAGGTAATCGTCTCGAACGGCCGATGTTCTGGCGGCGCAAGCCAGTGACATCGCCACCGCTTGCTACTAGCCTCACGCAACAAAACCGGCCAGCCAGGGAAAAACGCCATGAACTACAGCGACTTCCAGTTCCTGAAATTCGATCACCGCCCCAACGGGGTGCTGCTGCTGACGCTGAACCGGCCGGAGGTGCTGAACGCCACCAACGGGCGGCTGCATTGGGAGCTGACGAGGATCTGGGACGTCATCCGCGACGATCCGAAGGTGAAGGTGGCCGTGGTCACCGGCGCCGGCGATCGGGCCTTCTCGGTCGGCGGCGATCTCGACTGGATCTCCGAGACGGTCGGCAATGCCGCCAACGTCGAGACCATCCTGAAGGAGGCCGGCGACCTCGTCTTCAACATGATGGCCTGCGAGAAGCCGATCATCTCGGCGATCAACGGCGTCGCGGTCGGCGCGGGCCTTGCGGTGGCGCTGATGGCCGACATCAGCATCATGGCCGAGGAAGCGCGGATCACCGACGGCCATGTGCGGCTCGGCGTCGCGGCCGGCGATCACTCCGTCATCCTCTGGCCGCTGCTCTGCGGCATGGCGAAGGCGAAATATTATCTGATGACGGCGGAGTTCGTCAGCGGCAAGGAAGCCGAACGCATCGGTCTCGTCAGCCTGTGCGTGCCGCGGGCGGAGCTGATGGAGAAGGCGCTCGCGACAGCGGACAAGCTCGCGGCCGGCAGCCAGTCGGCGATCCGCTACACCAAGCGCGCGCTGAACAACTGGATGCGGATCGCGCAGCCGGCCTTCGATGCCTCGCTCGCGTTCGAAATGCTGGGCTTCATGGGCGAGGACGTGAAGGAAGGCGTTGCGGCGATCAAGGAGAAGCGCGAGGCGCGCTTTCCCTCGGCGCGCTGACCAGCAAAAATCATCGGAGTGATTGCCGTGGCGCCAGCCGAAGCCAGTGACAAAAGCCTGCGCGAGCGGGCGAGCCGGGTCGTCCCCGGCGGCATGTACGGCCACATGCGAGCGGCGGGGCTGCCCGCGGGCTATCCGCAGTTCTTCAGTCGCGGCGATGGCTGTTATGTCTGGGACGCAGACGGTCGAAAATACCTCGACTTCAT
The DNA here is from genome assembly GCA_963757845.1 of uncultured Alphaproteobacteria bacterium. Taxonomy (GTDB): domain Bacteria; phylum Pseudomonadota; class Alphaproteobacteria; order Rhizobiales; family Xanthobacteraceae; genus P52-10. Next base: position 104,200 of record CAVWTB010000003.1, on the reverse strand, counting down.
GTGCAGCTGGGGGCCGATCGTCCTCGGCCATCATCATGCAGCCGTCGACGAGGCCGTGCGAAAACAGCTCGAACTCGGCGATTGCCTGAACGGCCCGACCGAGAAGCTGGTCGAGCTTTCCGAACGGCTGGTCGGTTTGATGCCGCATGCGGACTGGGCCTTGTTCTCCAAGAACGGCACCGATGCGACGACGACCTGCGTGACGCTCGCGCGCGGCGCCACGGGCAAGCGAAAGATCCTGCTGGCCCAGGGGGCCTATCACGGCGCCGTGCCGTGGTGTTCGCCTCATCCGTTCGGCGTGACCGCGGAAGACCGGGCGCATGTGATCACCTTCAAGTACAACGACGTCGCGAGCCTCGAAGCTGCCGCAGCACAGGCCGGCGACGATCTGGCCGGCATTCTCGTTTCGGCCTTTCGTCACGACTATGGGCTCGATCAGGAATTGCCGACACTGGCGTTTGCCGCGCGCGCTCGCGCGCTGGCAGACGACAAGGACGCGGCCCTCATCATGGACGACGTGCGGGCGGGATTTCGCCTGTCGCTGCATGGAAGCTGGAACGATCTCGGCGTCCAGCCCGACTTGAGCGCATGGAGCAAGGCGATTGCCAACGGCTATGCGCTTGCGGCGGTCACCGGCAATGACCGGTTCCGCAAGGCGGCGTCGCAGCTCTATGCGACGGGCTCGTTCTGGTGCGGCGCTGCCTCGATGGCGGCGGCGCTTGCGACGATCGATGTGCTGGAGGCGGAAGATGGGCCCAAGCACATGCGCGCCATGGGACAGCGCCTTCGCGATGGAATTGCAGCGCAAGCGGCCAAATACGGCATCGGCGTGCGCCAGAGCGGCCCGCCGCAAATGCCGACCATCCTGTTCGACAACGATGCGGACCACGCAACTGGCTCGCGATTTGCTTCGGAAGCGCTCAAGCGAGGCGTCTATCTGCATCCGAAGCACAATATGTTTCTCTCAAACGCACATGGTTCAGCCGACATCGACTTCGCATTGTCGGTGACGGATGAAGCGTTTGCGGTGATCGCCGGGCTTCGGTAATGCGGGGTCAAACACGGGTGGGTGAGTATCAATGAGCAGGCAAAATGCGGTTGCGCGCGCGACCGCGTATCTCGACAGCGGGCAGTTCGCCACCGATCTCGGACGTCGCGTCGGTCTCAAGACCGAAAGCAAGAACCCCGCGCGCGCCGACGATATCAAGGCCTATCTCACCGACGAGATCGAGCCGTTCCTGAAAGAGCTGGGCTTCTCCGTCAGCATCGAGCATCTCGACGGCGCGCCGCCGTTCCTGATCGCGGAGCGATTTGAGCGCGACGGCGTTCCGACCGTGCTCGGCTACGGTCACGGCGACGTCGTCGACGGCATGGACAAGGCCTGGCAGGAGGGCGCCGCTCCCTGGAGCATGACCGAGCTGAATGGGCGGCTTTACGGGCGCGGCACGGCCGACAACAAAGGCCAGCACACGATCAACCTCGCAGCGCTGAAGGCGGTGCTCGAGACTCGGGGCTCGCTCAACTTCAATGCAAAATTTCTTGTCGAGATGGGCGAGGAGCGGGGCTCGCCGGGCTTGCGGCAATTCTGCGCGACCTATCGCGAACAGCTGAAAGCGGATCTGCTGATTGCGTCGGACGGCCCGCGCCTGAAGGAGACGCAACCGACGATCTTCCTCGGCTCGCGCGGCAGCCTGCCGTTCGACCTCGTGATCAAGGCGCGCGAGCGCGAGTATCACTCCGGCAACTGGGGCGGCGCGCTGTCGAATCCGGCGATCCAGCTCGCGCACGCCATCGGCTCGCTGGTCGGTTCCACCGGCCAGATCAACGTCCCTGAGCTCAAGCCGCCGTATCTGCCGCAATCCGTGCGTCAGGCGCTCGGCGACTGCGTGCTCGAGAGCGATGCGGACGGACCCGTGATCGACACGTGGTGGGGCGAGCCGGGGCTCACGCCTGCCGAACGCGTGTTCGGCTGGTGCTCGCTGGAAGTGCTGGCGTTCGAGACGGGAAATCCGGCGTCACCCGTCAACGCCATTCCGTCAAAAGCCTGGGCGCGCATGCAGCTGCGCTTCGTCGACGGCGTCGAGCCCGATCGCGTGCTTCCCGCGGTGCGCGCGCATCTTCAGCGCAACGGTTTTGCGGCGGTCGAGGTCAAGCCGGTGCAGGGCGATCTCTATCGCGCCACGCGGCTGGCGCCCGACAATCCCTGGGTCGACTGGGCAGTCAACTCGATCGTCAAGACGACGGGGACAAAGCCGACGGTGCTGCCGAACTTCGGCGGCACGCTGCCGAACGACTGCTTCGCCGATATCCTGGGCATGCCGACGCTCTGGGTCCCGCACTCCTACCCCGCGTGCGGCCAGCATGCGCCGAACGAGCATCTCCCCATAGCGATTGCCCGCGAGGGACTAGCGATCATGGCGGGCCTTTATTGGGATCTTGGCGAGGCGAAGCCCTGACGGCGGCACGGTGTTCTCCCTTCCGGTAAGTCGAGGAGCCGACTAATCTCGCCGGAGATTTGACTGCGAGATTCGCCCGCTGATATCGCTTTAAGGATCGTAATGATCGATTTTTCGCGAAGGGATTTGCTCGCAGGTGTTGGCGCGTCGGCGGCGGCCTTCTCAATTCCGGAAAGTCTCGCGCAGCAGCGTCTCGTTCTCAATGATGCGAGTAAGCTCAACCCGACGCCGGTGTTCGGCCACTGGATCGCCAAGTCCGAATCCGAAGCCGACGTCATCGCGCGGCTGCGCAAGGAGCTGAAGGATGCCGCCGCGGCGAAGCGGCCGGTCTGCGTCAGCGCCGCGCGTCATTCCATGGGCGGGCAAAGCCTGCCGCGCAACGGCCAGGCGATCACGCTCGACCTGAACATTTGCGAGCCGGATCGCGCCAAGAAGACCTTTCGCGTGCATGCCGGCACGCGCTGGTTTGAAGTGATCGAGCACCTCGCCAGGATCGGCTTCTCGCCGGCGGTCATGCAATCCAACAGCGATTTCGGCGTCGCCGCCACCTTCAGCGTCAATGCGCATGGCTGGCCCGTGCCGTACGGTCCGTTCGGCGCCACCGTCCGCTCGCTGCGGCTGATGACTGGCGGACGGCTCCATCGTCACGTGCTCGCGCAGCGAAAATCCCGAACTGTTCGCCCTTGCCATGGGCGGCTATGGACTCGTCGGCATCATTCTCGATCTCGAAGTCGACATGGTCGAGAACATGTGGCTCAAGCCGACGTTCGAGCGGATGCCGGCCGAGGCGTTCGCGTCAAAATTCTATGCGGCGACGCGCGACCCCGCGATCAAGATGATGTACGGCCGCCTCAACGTCGCACGCGAAACCTTCTTCAGCGAAGCGCTGATGATCACCTATCGCAGTGAGCCTGCGCCGGCATCGGGATTGCCGCCGGTCAGCCGCGGCGGCGGGTTCATGAGCGACATGTCGCGCGAGCTTTATCGCGCACAGACCGGCTGGGAGGCGATGAAGAAGGTTCGCTGGTTCGCCGAGACGGTCGCCAACCCAGGGTCTCTCGTCGGGACTTGCGACGCGAAGCAATCTGATGAACGAGCCGGTCGTGAACCTCGAAGGCCGCGACCATTCGCGGACCGACATCCTGCACGAGTATTTCGTCGCGCCCGACCGCTTCAACGACTTCCTGCAAGGCTGCCGCCGGATCATCCCGAAAGCAGAGAGCGAATTCCTGAACGTCACGCTGCGCTATGTCGCGCAGGACGACTTGAGCGTGCTGTCGTTCGCGAAGACCGACCGCATCGCGGCGGTGATGTCGTTCTCGCAGGCGATGACGCCGGAAGGCGAGGTCGACATGATCAAGACCACCGAAGCCTTGATCGAGATGGTGGGCGGGATCGGCGGCAGCTTCTACCTGCCTTACCGGCTGCACGCGCGCGCCGACCAGATCGCAAAAATCTATCCCCGCGCCGGACACTTCGTGGCGCGCAAGCGACACCATGATCCCGCGCTTCTCTTCCGCAATCTGATGTGGGACATGTATTTCGCAGGCTGATCGATTTTTTGGGAAGGGCCACTCATGTCGCAGTATCGCTGGATCGCGCTCGGATATGCGTCCGTGCTCTTCCTTGCGGGAATGACGAACTACATTCCGGGCTTGACCGATGCCGAAGGCCGCGCGTTCGGAATCTTCGCGCTCGACATCTTCGACGACCTCCTGCACTTCGCCTCGGCCGCCTGGGCGCTCATTGCGGCGTGGCTGTCGCGTCGCGCCAGCATCATCTTCCTGCAGACGTTCGGCACGCTCTATCTGCTTGACGGCCTGCTCGGCCTCGTCACCGGCTCCGGCTATCTCGATCTCGGCATCCTGCGCTATGGCGTGCAGTCGCTGGACTTCACCTTCAAGATCTTCGCCAACCTGCCGCATATCGCGCTCGGCGGCTTTGCGGTGTTCGCCGGATTCCTGCTGCCGCGCTGGCGGCCGAACTGACGATGCGTGTCGTCCGCTGGATCGCGAAGTGGCTGAAGCGGGCAGCGATCGCGCTCGTCGTGCTGCTGGTGCTGTCGGCCATTCCGATCGTCTGGAACGAGACCCGGTGCGTCGGCAGTCTTCCCGCAAACCCCTCCACCTATCGGCCGATCCTCCCCGAAGCGCATCGTCGCAACCTGGTCGACACCTACCTGACTTATCCGGAATGGTCGATCGTGCACGCCTACGAGGACTTTGCCGGCGTGCTGCGCAAGGCCGACGAGTCCGCGTTCGACTACACAGGCAGCATCCTCGGCTACTGGCGCAACCTGTGCTCGATCTCGGCCACCGCCTCGTCGCAGGGAACGATCACTCCCGACGTGCGCGCGATGCTCTACATCATCGGCATCAGTTTTACGGCCGAGATGGGCATCAAGGGTCTTTACGAAACCACGATCGGGCGCCTGACCGAATGGATGCGTGGCCCGACGCGAACGCCGGAGGACAATTTCGCACTGGCGACGGCCGAGCGCTACGCGACATTTCTGCAGCAAACACCGTGGTACGAATTTCCGTTCGGCCGGACGCTGACGGCATTCTGGACTGACACGCCGATCCTGCAGGGCAGCATCGTTCGCAGCCTCGAACGACGCTTCGCACTGTCGGCAGAGTACGGCGTGAAGGCGGTCTATGCGCAGCTGCTCGCACAGGCCGCGGCGCTTGCGCCGGCGGCGTTGACCATTCGTAGCGTCGTGAAGGATTTCGACCAGAGTGATGCAACGCCTGACATCAAGCTGATCGAACGTCGCGCCGACGGCTCTGCGATCATCGAGACACCGCGCTATCGTGCCTTCACGAAGATCATCCTGGCGCTGCTTGAGCAACGCCGACGCACGTTCACAGAAATTGCCGGAAACGATACGATTCTAACCACAGTGCTGACCAAGAAGGAGTCGAGTGTTTCTGTGCCGGGCGGGCGCGAGCTGTTTCAAGTGCCGCTGCAGGCGCGTGTTGCGTGGGTGAGGCGAGGGATCGTGCTTCCGGTGAGCGAACTCGGCGCGCTGGCGAAGCAGGTTCACGCCGCGGGTGCGGAGTTCGAGCATGTGTACGACTATTGAGCTCGATCGCAGCAAGAGTAGCGGATGGCGCGTTGCAGGCTATTGCGGGCTTGCGCTCACAATCTGGTTCGGAAGCCTGATCGTCGTCGTATGGGCGTTCGAGCCGACCAGGATCGTCATGGTCATAGGGCCGAGCGGCGGTGCGGCGATGGTCTCGGCAGCGCAGGCCGACGTCGATCTGCTCGATGCGTCCGGCTCGATCGTCACCGTTGCCGGCCGGAGCGCGGGGTTTGTCCACCAGCTCTATGCGGCCGGCGCGTGGTTCGTCCTCCCGGTCGGCGACCGGCGGGTGCCTTGTGCCCGCCGTCTCGGCGCGTCGCGCAGACGTCCTAGTCGCTGAACGAATACAATCATCGTCGATTGCCGCCGTCGCGGACGCTTTCGCGCGCGATGAAAATCTGCTTGGGTACTGCTCTGAGGAAACGCCAAGAAAAAAAGCAGGGCATGAGCAAGATCCGTTTTGATGCTGAATATGATGTCGTGGTGCTGGGGGCGGGCTCCGCGGGCTGCGTGCTGGCCGCGCGGCTGACCGAAAATCCGAACGTCTCGCTGTGCGTGATCGAAGCCGGCGGACGCGATCGCAATCCGTGGATTCACATCCCGATGGGGTTCGGCAAGCTGGTGCCGGATCCGAAGATGAACTGGGGCTTTGAGACCGAAGAAGAGCCGGGCCTCGAGGGACGCAAAATCGTCTGGCCGCGCGGCAAGGTTTTGGGCGGGTCGGGCTCGATCAACGGCATGGTGTTTCTGCGCGGGGCGCCAACCGACTACGACTCCTGGGAAACGCTCGGTGCGAAGGGCTGGAGCTACAAGGACGTGCTGCCGTACTTCAAGCGGATGGAGCACTGCGTCGACGGGGCCAACGAGTGGCGCTCGACCGGCGGGCCGATGACGATCTCGAACATCAAGCGCCCGTCGACCGCAGCGAAAGCGTTCGTCGAAGCGTGCGAACGGCTGCAGCATCCGCGCAATCCGGATTTCAACGGCGAACGCATCGACGGCGTCGGCCTTGCGCCGCTGAACGTGCACAACGGCTGGCGCCGCTCGACGGCGGTCGGCTATCTCAGGCCGAACCTCAGCCGTCGCAACCTCGAATTGATGACGAACACGCATGTGCGGAGGATCCTGCTCGACGGCCGCCGTGCGGTCGGCGTCGAGGTCGAGCGCGACGGACAGGTCCAGCGCATCGGCGCGCGGCGCGAGCTGGTCGTGTCGAGCGGCGCGATCAATTCGCCGGTGCTGCTGCTGGCCTCGGGCATCGGCCCTGCGGCGGAATTGAAGGGGCAGGGCATCGAGGTGCAGCACGATCTGCCCGGCGTCGGCAAGAACCTGCAGGACCATTACCTCTCAAGCTTCGTCTTCAAGACCATTGCGACCGACACGCTGAACGAGGCGGTGCTGAGCAAGGTCAAGTCGGCAAAGCTTGCGCTGGAATGGTTGTTCCTGCGCTCGGGCCAGCTTGCGGTCGGCGCCACCGAGGCGACCATGTTCTGCAAGTCGTCGCCGTCGGAGCCGGTGGCGGATCTGCAGTACCAGTGCCTGAACTTCTCGTCGAACAACCTGAAGGACGGCCTGCACAAGTGGCCGGGCTTCAGCTTCATCTGGAATGTCTGCCGGCCGAAGAGCCGCGGCGAGATCACGCTGCGCGACGCGGAAGGGAAGACGCCGCCGCGCATCTTCGCGAACTATCTCAGCGACCCGTACGATATCCGCGTCATGGTCGCAGGCTACAGGATCGGCCAGCAGATCGCCGCCACCGAGCCGTTCCGCTCGCTGATCACCGAGCAGGTGCGGCCTGATCGCGGACTGACATCCGATGCCGAGATCGTATCCTACATTCGCAAGATGGGCTCCACCGTCTTCCACCCCTGCGGCACCTGCCGGATGGGCGAGGACGAGGGCGCCGTCGTCGACAGCCATCTGCGTGTACGCGGTCTCGACGGGCTTCGGGTGGTGGATGCCTCGGTGATGCCGGAAATCCCGTCACCGAACATTCATCCGGCCACCATCATGATCGCTGAGAAGGGATCCGATATCATCGGCCGCGCGCTGGCCAACTAGAAGATCAAGGGAGAAGTAGCATGCCTCACAATCGAGCCACTGTTGAAGACGTGATCCAGCTCTATTTCGACGGCCTCTACGAGGGCGACGCCGACAAGATCGGCGAGGCCTTTCATCCCAGCGCGGACCTGCGCTGGGTCGAGAAGGGTGAATTGCAGGTGCTCACCGTTCCCGACTGGCTGGATCGCGTCCGCAAGCGCCCGTCCGCCAAGGCTGAGGGCAAGCCGCGCGAGGATTTCGTCGTGACGATGGACCGCTCGGACGAGAAGACGGCGTTCGTGAAGGTGAAATGCCAGCTGCCGCCGCGCTACTTCACCGACTACCTGGTCGCGCTGAAGCTCGCCGACGGCTGGCGGATCGTTTCAAAGAGCTACCGCTATGATGTGAAGGATTAAATTCGGAGCGCAACAAACACCCTCTCCGCAACAGGGGTGCGGAAGCCGTCCCTCAGGATCAAAACGTGCACGATTCTTGCTTGGCCTTCAATCGGGGATAACCTTGGCTGGAGGCTTTGATGAGCATCATCGCACGTGCTGCAAGCAAGGAAGACGAGCTTGCCGAGTCGGCGTTCAGGATTGCCTGGGACTACTTGCTGGGAACGGGTTACGAAGACTGTATCGGCCATCAGGTCGCGGTCGTGAGCTACATCAATGACGCGATCGAGCGTGGCGTGCGGCACAAGCTCGTCATTGCCAACCGGGCGATCAGTTCCTTCGAGAGGGCGAAGGCGGAGTTCGCGGCGATGCGCGCAGGGGCAGTCGCATGATCGAGGAGTGGATCTTCAGGCTCGACCGCTATCTCGATGACTCCTGGCTCGACGGCGTGGTCGCCGCCGTCGTGGCCGGCGGTTTGACAGTCAGCCTGCGGACGGTCGTCGAGTTCCTGATGAGCTGAACTCGTCCTGGCGCAGGACAGCAACGACGATGCTCCGACTGCTGTGGATCGGTGTGAATTTCGCGCGCCGATTCACATGTCTCGGCCCGTCTGGCTGATCCTGTCAACGACGAGCAGCGAGGCACGCCCCTCGGCACGGGCTCTGTGCCGGGTCCCCGACGGGACGATGCGGTTGTCATTCCAGTAAGGCTGACCTTCGGCCGTCGACAATCTCCTCCGCTGAGAAGCGACCGAGCAGCGGAGCCAAAATGACGCCGGGATGGCCGACCGCGACGTAAAGCCCGTCCACGCCAGTCAGGAAGCCTAGTCGTGGCATTCCGTCCTCGAACATAGGTCGGTGTCCTATCTTTGCCGACTGCAGGGCTATTGGTCCGGCGAGATCAAAGCGCTCGGAGATTCGTACCGTAACCTCTTCGACCAACCCCTGCGGTATGAGATCGGCCGAGCCATTCAGGCTTTTTGCCACTAACAAAGTGCAGTCGTGTGCCTGACGAATTTCCAGCCCCGGTCCCTGAAGGATATTGGCCATCAACGGCGCGCCATATGAAAAGCGGAGGATCAACGCGGGCGAGACACGCAATCTTAGATGGATGCCAAGCGGGGATAACAGAGTCGCCGTGTGATGACCCGCGGCCACAATGATCACATCGGCTGGAACGACCTTGTCCTCAAGCCTTACCCCAGTGACGCGCGCGCCTGACATTTCGAGGGCGACCACGCGATTTCCGAACATGGTTCGTGCGCCCATTCTCGCAGCTGCCTCAAGCAGTGCCGATGTTAGCGCTACCGTGTCGATGGCGATATCGCGGGAGCACAACAGGGCGCAATCGGGACCCGCACGGAGATGTGGCTCACGTTCCTCGATATCGTTCCGGGCAAGAATATCCAATTCTACACCGGCAGCGGAATAGACAGAGGCTCGTCGTTCCGTTTCGTGGCGGTCCGATGTCCAAACGATTGAACCGCGTCGAGCGCCAGGATAAGCCGATGGCAGTTCGCATTTCAAAAGGTCGTGCTCAACGACGGCGGCTTTTCGCAGGTCGAAGCCTCGCGTATCGGCCGGATCGCCATTGATGAGATTGATCCATCCGAAACCGCTTCCGGTCGTGCCCATCGCCGGACCGGCAGCCATCTCGATGACGCAGACATCAAGGCCGCGTTGCGTCAAATGCCGGGCGATGCTGGCGCCGATCACGCCAGCCCCAACGATGACAGCCTTTTGACCCGACCTCTTCATCACTCGCCTTGTTCGTTTGCGGCGGTATTCAGCAGTGCGTTGCCCAACGAGCGGGTGCGTTGACCACATGATGCAGCGATGCTGGATCGGACTCCAGCAAGCGTCTGTCAGCCTGCGTCCTGAAGCTTCGGCTGCGGGGTCAGGTTGGCCCGTTGCAGCACGATACGAGCGCGGTGGCACTGGGTCCGGCGCGGGTTCGGGCGTCTCCGGTCTTCTGCTCCGGCGGCGCCCACTTCGCCGCATAGTCCCGGGTCAGCGCCTTGGTGAAGCGGCTGATCTCGTCTTCCAGCGCGCGGAGAATGAGCGCCCAGTCGCGCGGGCCCAGTTTCTCCGTCTCGCGCGATGTCCGCTTCACCGTCAGATGCGAGATCTGCCGGTTGATCCGCGGCAGCACCTGCTCGGCAACAAAATCCTTGTTCAGCTGATAGCTGCCGACCGTGAACATGCGGGGATCGAAGTCGCATGACGGCCGGTCCTGAAAGAACTCGATCAGGTTGCGCGCATGCATCAGGAACGATTCCGCCAGCGCCTCGTGTTCTGGCGCGGGCCTCGACGCGCGCGCGAACTCGTAGGTCGCTCGCAGCATGTCGATTTCGTATGGCAGATGCTGCGTGAAGAATTCTTCCTTCAGGTGAGGCGCAGGCTTCTTGTTGGTTGTCACGCGACGCTCCGCATTGCTCCCAACTCAATGTTTTCGGCGCATTATGCACAGCGGGGCCGCGCGACCCAAGGCGGCTGAAATAGGGCGAATCAGCTCAGTGCACGGCCGATCTTCTCCCTCTCCCCGCTTGCGGGGAGAGGGTCGGGGTGAGGGGGCTGATGAGTCTCCGAGGATTCAGCGGTCGTGGTGATGCCGTGCCATGCCCCTCACCCGCCGCGCCTCCGGCGCGGCGACCTCTCCCCGCTCTTGCGGGGAGAGGTTGGAACCCTCAGCGTCCCTTCAACGGGATCTTGTTGAACGGCACGTCCTTGTCGACGCGGATGTCCCCCGGCAGGCCCAGCACCCGCTCGGCGATGATGTTGCGCAGGATCTCGTCGCTGCCGCCGGCGATCCGCGCCGAGGGCGATCTGAGCAGCATGGCCTGAAACTCGCCGGCTGCCTCCGCGGTCTCGGGATCGGTCAGGACGCCGGCCGCGCCCTGCAACTCCAGGGCGAAGGCCGCGATCTCCTGCAGCGTCGAGCCGGCGACGAGCTTGCCGATCGAATTCTCCGGGCCCGGGCGTTCGCCCTTCGACAGCGCCGAGATCGAGCGGTAGCTCGTGTATTTCAACCCGCTGGTGCGGACCGCCCAGGTGGCGAGTTTCGAGCGGACGACGGGATCGTCGATCGCCGGACCATCGTCCAGCATCAGCGCGCTGCAGAAGTCGAACATTTCCGGCAAGCCGGTCGCCACGCGCGCGCCGATCGAGAAGCGTTCGTTCATCAGCGTCGTCAGCGACACGTTCCAGCCGCCGTTCACAGGGCCAAGCCGCTGATGATCGGGAATCCGCACATTGGTGAAATACACCTCGTTGAACTCGGATTCGCCGCTCGCCTGCTTGATCGGCTTCACCTCGACGCCCGGGCTCTTCATGTCGAGGAAGAACATGGTGAGCCCCTGGTGTTTCGGCAGGTTCGGATCGGTGCGGGTGATCAAGAGGCCGTAGTCGGAATAGTGCGCGCCGGACGTCCAGATCTTCTGGCCGTTGATGATCCAGTCGTCGCCGTCGCGCTCGGCGCGCGTGCGCAGGCCTGCGAGGTCGGACCCACCGGCGGGCTCGGAGAACAGCTGGCACCAGATCTCCTCGCCGGAGGCGAGCTTTGGCAGGCGCGCGCGCTTGTGCTCTTCGCTGCCGAACGCCATCACCGTCGGCCCGCACATGCCCTGGCCGATGTTGAAGGGCTGGCTCAGCTTGATGTAGAGGCCTTCCTCCTGCTGCCAGATCACGCGCTCGATCGGCGTCGAGCCGCGCCCGCCATATTCCTTCGGCCAGTGCAGGCAGGCCCAGCCGCCGTCGGCCTTCTTCTTCTGCCAGGCCTTTGCCGTCTTGATCAGGTCGGTGCCGCTGAGCGCCTTCCGCGCGTTCGATTGCGACAGCCCCTCGGCCAGTTCCTTCGGCGCGTTCTGATCGATCCAGGTCCGGACGGTTGCGCGGAACTCGGCTTCCTGCGGCGTATCGTCGAAATTCATTGGTCTGCTCCTTTGTCCGTGAATTGCTGCGCAATTCGGCCGCTCCCGGCAAGCCGGGGGGACGGCAGAGAGGCCTGCGCCGGACGCAGTGGACGGCCCCAAGACGGATGAAATAATGACCGCCGAGGGATCTTAAGGGAAAACGCCTGATGCTGCTCGACGAAGATACACGGATGATCCAGGAGACGGTCGCAAAATTCGTCGACCGCGAGCTCATCCCGGTCGAAGAGCGAGGTGCTGAAGGCGAAGGTCAGCGGCGATGCCGGCTACGGCTTGACCGAGGCCCAGAACGAGCGGCTGCGAAAAGTCTCGAAGGAACTCGGGTCTGTGGGGGCTGGATGCGCCGGTCGAGCTCGGCGGCCAGGACCTGCCGGCGGTGACGATCGCCGCCGTCAAGGAGGAGATGGGCCGCAGCTGCGTCAACTTCACGCTGCCGCCGGACTCGCCGAACCTGCGCATGCTGAATGCGGTCGGCACCGAGGCGCAGAAGCAGCGCTACCTGAAACCCTACATCGAAGGCAAGATGACCTCGGCCATTGCGATCTCCGAGCCGGGAGCGGGCGGCGATCCTGCGGGCCTGAAGACCCGCGCCGTCCTCGAAGGCGGGCAGTGGGTGATCAATGGCCGCAAGATCTGGATCTCCAACGCCAGGCACGCCGACTTCATCATCGTCATGGCGCGCGTCGGCGACGGCCAGCGGCGCGGCGGCATCACCTCGTTCATCGTCGAGAAGGGCACGCCGGGTTTCATCATCGAGCGCGAGATCCCGATGGTCGGCGGCGCGCGCACCTACGAGATCGTGTTCGACGACTGCCGCATTCCGGAGGATTCCGTGCTCGGCGTGGTCGGGCAGGGCTATGCGCCGATGCAGCTCCGCCTCCTGACCCGCCGCCTGGAGATGGGATCGACCTGCCTCGGCATCGCGCGGCGCGCGCTCGACATGATGTGCGAGCACGCGAAGCAGCGCGAGACGTTCGGCGTCAAGCTTGCGGACCGGCAGGCCATCCAATGGTGGATCGCCGACATCTCCACGCGCATCCACGCCTGCCGGCTGATGGTGCACGACGCGGCCGAGAAGACCGACCGCGGCGAGGATGTCCGCCACGAAGCCTCGATGATCAAGGTGTTCGCCACCGAAATGGCCTATGACGCCTGCGATCACGCGATGCAGACGCTGGGCGCGCTCGGCATGACGATCGAGCTGCCGCTCAACGCGCTGTGGCAGAAGGCGCGCATCATGCGGATGTACGAAGGCCCGAGCGAGGTGCATCGCCAAAGCATCGCCCGCCGCGTGCTCGGGTCCAGGTAGACGAGGAGCGCGGATGGCGCTCGACGGACGCATCCGCGGGCCGGTACACTGCCGGTCAAGGGTGCAGAGCAAGTCGGCGTACAAGAGCAATTAACGCAATCAATCCGGGAGGCTTACGATGACAACCGCAACTGCCGCAGCAACTTCAACCGACACCTCGGCAACGCCGCTGCTCGAGAGCCGGGACGGGCGCATCGTCACGCTGACGATGAACCGCCCGGACCGGCTCAATGCTCTCTCCCGAGAGATGAGCGACATGCTCTATGAGGCGATCCTGCGCACCGACAAGGATCCGGACGTCGGCTGTGTCATCATCACCGGCGCCGGGCGCGGCTTCTGCGCCGGCGGCGACGTCAAGAACATGGCCGAGCGCAAGAACCCGGACCGCGCCGAGCGGCTGGCGTACCTGAAGCAGTCGCACAAGGTGCCGCTGGCGATGCGCAACAGCTCGAAAGTGATCATCACCGCGATCAACGGTCCGGCGACCGGGGCGGGGCTCGGCATCGCCACCGTCGGCGACATCCGCATTGCCGGGCGCAGCGCCCGCTTCGGCGCCGCCTTCGCCAATGTCGGCCTCGCCGGTGACTGGGGCGTGTCCTGGCTCCTGACCCGCACGATCGGTCCGTCGCTGGCGCGCCAGCTGCTTGCTGTCGGCCGAACTGATCGATGCCGACCGCGCGCTGCAGATCGGCCTGGTCAATCACCTGGTCGACGATGCCGCGCTGCTGGATGAAGCCAAGCGCATCGCCACGCGCTATGCCGAAGGCCCGGCCCTGTCGTTCAAGCTGATCAAGCAGAACCTGCTGCACGCCGAGGGCGCCACCTTCGCCGACTCCCTCGACGTCGAGGCCGAGAACCAGGTCGCCGCGATGATGAGCGAAGACCACAAGGAAGCCGTCGCCGCCTTCCTCGGCAAGCGCAAGGGCGTGTTCAAGGGGAAGTAGGGGGCACCAAGGACGCTTCCTCAATCCCTCTGGTGAGGAGCCCGGCGCAGCTCGTGAGAAGCGAAGCCGGGCGTCTCGAACACCGCAAGTCGGATCTATCCGACTTGCGCATATTTATTTGCCGATCTCGGGTAGACCCGAGACCGGTGGCCCCGGAGTATCGGCTTGCTCACGGGCCTCGCCCTTCGAGACGCCCTTCTGCGAGGGCTCCTCAGGGTGAGGGTTATTGGGCGAGTGCAGACGTCTTCCGCTCGCTGCGCTACCTCTCGCGCGCGCAGCGCCCGCTCTATCCACCGCTCGACATCTTGCCGATGTCGTCGTCCGAATAGCCAAGGCCCTTGAGCACTTCGACCGTGTGCTCTCCAAGCGACGGCGCGGCGTTGCTGATGCGCCGGCCGTTGCCGGACATCTGAAACGGCTGATTGAGCGCCTTGAAGGATCCTGCGGCGTCCCGTGCCTCGAACAGTGCTCCGACGGTGCGTCAGCTGTGGATCCTGCATCGCCTCGGCAACGGTACGGTACGCCGCACTTGGGACGCCGTGCTTGTTGAATGTCTCCACGCACTCTGCTGTCGCGCGGGTGCCCGTCCATGCTTCCAGTTCGCCCATCAGCAGGTGCCAGTTCGCGCGCCGGTCTGCGAACTTCGCGTAGCGCGGATCGGTCACCCATCCTGGATTGCCTGTCGCCGCCGCGGCGGCCTGGAAGGTGGGCTCGCTGGCGATTGCAACGAGGATATAGCCGTCCTTGGTCTTGTGAGGCTCCGCGAAGCCACGTGTCAAAGGCGTGTAATCGAACTGCGCCGCCTGCATCTCGATCAAGGTGAGCGACAGCATGCTTTCGAGCATTGAGACATCAATGAACTGTCCAGCTCCGGTCTTTTCGCGGTGATGCAGCGCCGCGGAGACTGCTCCAAATGCATAGGTGCCGGTGAGCACGTCGCCGATCCAGATCCCGCCATTGTCGGGTTTGGTGCGCCCTCTTTGGTACGACAGGTGCGCCAGATCATAACCGGATGCCGCATGCACGACCGGCGCGTAGGCAGGCAGCGCGGCTGACGGCCCCGTTTGCCCATAACCTGAGATGGCGCAATAGATCAGGCGGGGATTGATCTGCTTCACGGAGTCATAGTCCAGACCAAGGCGTTTCATCACGCCAGGACGGTAATTCTCGATGACGACATCGGCCTCCTGAATAAGCTTGCGCGCCGCTTCGATCGCTTGCGGCGCCTTCAGGTTGAGAACGACGCTTCTTTTCGACACGTTGAGCTGGCCGAACATTGCGCTCGATTTCCCCCGGATGGGCGGCCGGGTGCGCATCATGTCGCCGTCCGGCGCCTCGATCTTGATCACGTCGGCGCCGAGATCGGCCAGCAGACGGCTGCAATGAGGACCTGCAATGGTCGTCGTGAAGTCGACGATCTTGATACCCGCAAACGACATCTTTTCCTCCGGCACGCGTGCAGTGTTCTGTTGATTTCAAAGCTTGATGTATCAGCATCATAGTCTTCGCAATAGCGATCCGACGCATTCCCGGGTTGCCTCGATATGCAGGCCAGGCACCAGGCCGAAAGAGGCGAGCCGCGTTTCGCGGAGTCTCTCCTCAGGGTGAGGGCTAAGGCGCGAGCGAGACTACTCCGCCGGCGCCATCTTCTCCGCGCGCTTGGCCTTGCGCGCCTTGAGCCACTCCTCGAACGACTGGATCATCACGAACAGCGACGGCACGAACAGCACGGCCAGACACGTCGAGGCGATCATGCCGGTGAACACCGTGATGCCGATCGACTTGCGGGCGCTGGCGCCGGCGCCGGTGGCGATCACCAGCGGCACCACGCTGAGGATGAAGGCGATCGACGTCATCAGGATCGGCCGGAAGCGGGCGCGCGCGGCCTCCACCGCGGACTGGATGATCGACAGCCCGTCGTGCAGCCGCCGCTCGCGCGCGACCTCGACGATCAGGATGGCGTTCTTGGCCGACAGCGCGATCAACAGGATCAGGCCGATCTGCACATAGAGGTTGGCGTCGATCTTGAGCGCGTTGAGGACCAGGACCGGTCCCACCAGCGCCAGCGGCACCGACAGCACGATCGAGGCGGGCGCGTACCAGCTCTCATATTGCGCCGCGAGCACGAGATAGACCAGCAGCAGGCCGAGGCCGAACACCAGGTAGATCTGGCCGCCGACGATCTTCTCCTGATACGACATCGCGCTCCATTCGTAGCCGGTGCCGGGCGGCAGGGTGCGCGCGGCGATCTGCTCCATCAGGTGCATCGCCTGACCGGACGAGAAGCCCTGCGCCGGCATGCCCATTACCATCGCCGTCGGATAGAGATTGTAGAGACTGATCAGCGGCGGGCCGGTGCTCGGCACGACCTCGGCCAGCGTGCCGATCGGTACGATGCCTCCCAGCTGGTTGCGCACCGTCAGTTGCGCGATGTCCTCGGGGCGCAGGCGGAACTGCGCATCGGCCTGGACATAGGCCTGGAAGGTGCGGCCGAACTTGTTGAACTGCACGACATAGGTCGAGCCCAGGAAGGTCTGGATCGTCGAGAACACCTGATCCACGGTCACATGCAGCGCCTGGGCCTTCACGCGGTCGATGTCGATGCGGAATTGCGGCGCGTCGGAGCGGAAGGTCGTCTGCACGCGCTGCAGGCCGGTCTGGCTCTGGGCCGCCTGCACCATCGTATTGGCCATCGCCTGCAGTTTCGAGAAATCGAAGCTGCCGTCGCGCAGCTCGAGCTGCATGGTGAAGCCGGACGCATTGCCGATGCCCTGAATGGGCGGGGGCGGCACCACCAGCACGCGCGCCTCCACCACCTGCTGCATGGCCTGGTTCATGTTGGTGAACAGCGGCAGCAGGTCCTCACCCTTGCCGCGCTGGCTCCACGGCTTGAGTGTCACATAGGCGACGCCCGCATTGGCAAGCGACGCGGAATTGTCGAGCGGCGAGATGCCGGCGACCGTCACCACCTGATCGACGCCGGGCGTCGCGCGCGCGATGTCGGCAACCTTGTCCATCGCCCTCTGGGTTCGCTCCAGCGAGGCGCCGTCCGGCAGCTGCACCGCGACGAGCAGGTAGCCTTGATCCTCGATCGGAATGAAGCCGCCAGGGACGCGCGTCAGCCCCCAGCCGGCGGCCGCGATGATCGCGAGCGCCGCGATCACCGAGATGGCGCTGTGCGCGGCCATCCGGCCGATCAGCCAGGCGTAGCCGCGCTCGAGCTTGTCATAGACATGGTTGAATCCGCGATAGAAGAAATTGCGCTGCTCCGGCGGCACCGGCGCACGCATCCACAGCGCGGCTTGCGTCGGTTTCAACGTCGCGGCGTTGACCGCGCTCAGGATCGCGGTTGCGGCGATCACCAGCGCGAACTGGGCGTACATCTGGCCGGTCAGGCCCGGCATGAAGGCGGCCGGGATGAACACACTCATCAGCACCAGCGTGATGCCGACGATCGGGCCGAACAGCTCGTCCATCGCCTTGATCGAGGCGTCATGCGGCGTCAGCCCGCGCTCGATGTTGTGGGCGACGCCCTCGACGATGACGATGGCGTCGTCCACCACGATGCCGATCGCGAGTACGATCGCAAATAGTGTCGACAGGTTCACGGTGAAGCCGAGCGCCGCCATCGCCGCGAACGCGCCGATGATCGTCACCGGCACGGTCGTCGCCGGGATCAGCATCGCCCGCCAGTCCTGCAGGAACAGCAGGATGACGACGAGGACGAGCACGGCCGCCTCGATCAAGGTCTTGTAGACCTCGTTGATCGCCTCCTCGACGAACAGGGTGGTGTTGAACGGAATATCGGCGACAAGCCCCTTCGGGAATTCGCGCGACAGTTCGTCGACGCGCTTGCGCACTGTCGTCTCGACATTCAGGGCGTTGGCGCCCGGCGCCTGGAACACGGCGATGCCGGCGGCCGGCCGGTCGTTGACCTTGAAGACCTGGCCGTAGGTCTGCGCGCCGAGCTCGACGCGGCCGACGTCGCGCAGCCGCGTGATCTCGCCGGCGTTGCCGGTCTTGACGATCACGTTCTCGAACTCCTCGACGTCGGCAAGCCGGCCCGCGACCGTCACTGTGTACTGGAACGGCGTATCGTCCGGCGCCGGCGGCGCGCCGATCTGGCCGGCGGCGACCTGCTGGCTTTGCTGCTGCAGCGCGTTCGTAACGTCCTGCGCGGTCAGGCCGCGCGCCCGCAGCTTGTCCGGATCGAGCCACATGCGCATGGAATACTGGCCGGCGCCGAACACCAGCACGCTGCCGACGCCGGGCAGCCGCGCCAGCTCGTCCTTCAGGCGGATCGTGCCGTAGTTTGCGAGAAACAGGCTGTCGAAGGTGTTGTCCGGCGACGACAGCGTCACGAACATCAAGATCGCGGTCGACTGCTTCTGCACGGTGACGCCCTGCTTCTGCACCGCGTCGGGCAGGGAGGAGAGCGCCGCCTGGACGCGGTTCTGCACCAGGATCTGCGCGAAGTTCAGGTCGGTGCCGACCGCGAACGTGACCACCAGCGTGTAGGTGCCGTCCGAGGTGCTCATCGACTGCATGTAGATCATGTTCTCGACGCCGTTCACCTGCTGCTCGATCGGCAGCGCAACGGTGTCGATGATCGTGCGGGCGCCGGCGCCGGGATAGCGCGTCTGCACCTGCACGGTGGGCGGCGTGACGTTCGGATATTGGGCGACCGGCAAGTTGAGCAGCGCGACTGCGCCGATCACGATCATCAGGATCGCCAGCACGTTGGCGAAGACGGGCCGGTCGATGAAGAAACGGGAGATCATCGTGGGCGATCCGTCACTTGGCCGCAGTCTGCGTCTGCGGGTCGACCTTCTGGCCGGGAATGGCGCGCAGCAGCCCGTTGACGACCACGCGCTCGTCCGCCTTCAGCCCGCCTTCGACCACCGTCATTTCGCCGACAACAGGGCCGACGGTGACCTTGCGTTGCTGCACGACATTCTCGCCATCGACCGTCAGCACGTAGCGGCCGGCCTGGTCGCTGCCCAGCGCAACGGTCGGCACCAGCAGCGCCGGCGTCTCCTCGAGCGGGACGCGCACGCGCACGAAAAAGCCCGGCAGCAGCAGCCGTGTGGGGTTGGCCAGTTCGGCGCGTGCGGCGAGCGTGCCGGTGCCGGGATCGACGGTCGGCGCGACGTAGTTGAGCTTGCCCTTGTGCGGAAAGCCCTGATCGGTCTGCAGGGCGACATCCACCTCGGTGCCGAGCAGGTCGCCCGCGTTCAGGCCGCGCTTCACCAGCATGTCGCGGACGCGCAGCACATCGCGCTCGCTGGCGCTGAAGTTGACGTGGATCGGGTCGAGCTGGACGATGGTTGCGAGCACCTGCGCGCCGGAGCCGCCGACGAGTTCGCCGACGGAAACCTGGCGCGCGGTGACGATGCCGTCGAACGGCGCGACCACGCGCGTGTAGTCGAGATTGATCTGCGCCTGCTTGGTGTCGGCCTGCGACTGCAGCAGCTTCGACTTGGCGGAATCGCGGTTGGCGGTGGACGTATCGAGCGTGGCCTTGGAAACCGCCTGTCGCGCCACGAGCTCCTGCTGGCGGTCGAAGTCGGCCTGCGCCTGTGTCAGCGCCGCTTGGGCCCCGGCTTCGGCCGCCTGCGACTGCTGCAGCTTGAGCTCGTACGGCTCCGGTTCGATCGTGAAGAGGTGGGCTCCTTTCTTGACCGGCATGCCGTCCTGATAGGCGACTTCCGTCAGGAAGCCGGACACGCGCGCGACCAGATTGGCCGAGTTGATCGCCGCCGCATTGCCCGTGCCTTCGAAATAGCGCGTGACCTTCTGCTCGACGGGCTTCGCGACCACCACTTTCGGCGCGGGCGGCGCGACATAGGTGTTGCTCTGGCCACAGGCGGACAGCATCGCGCCTGCCGCAACAAGCGCGATCGCGGCACCCGGTCGTCTGCGATTTCGATCGACAATCATGGGCCTGCCTCGCTGCTCTGGATGGGGAACAATATCCATCGTTTGCGCAACGATAACAAGCACGTGCGGGCATTCCGCGCGTGTCAATACCCAAATGCGAGTAGAAGAATTAGTGCAGTCGGCCGGGCATGTGCAGGTTCACCGCAGCCTCGAGCTCAGCGAGCAGGGTTGTCACACGTCCGTCGCTTGAACTCCGCGCGCAGACCGCGAACTGGTTCACGGATTTCACCAATGCGTCCTTCTCATCGTCGGTCCGGGTCACGTCCGGATGCGCGAGATGAAGCACGGTGGTGCCGAGGCGCAGAAGCATTTCGTCGATGGCGCGGTCGAACATGACGGCCTCCGTCAGATCACGGATGTTAATCCGGGACAGAGCCGATCCGTTCCGATGAAGGGAAAAACCGGTAAACCGCGCCTTAAGCCGCCGCCGGCTCTCGTTGCAGTTCGTCGGCGCGGCGGAGGTAATCCCGGGCGATCTGCATCAGCCGCTCGGTCATCTGGCGGTCGGTCATGGCCAGCGCCCAGCGCTCGGCACGTGCCGCTTCATCACGCAATCGCTGCTCTTCACTCATCTGACTGCCCTCGCAGACGGATAATTTGAGGCGAATCCTTCCGCTCCGATCATGCGGAGGATAGGCCTAACAGCCGGTAAAGAACCGTGCGGCCGGTCACCTAAACCGATGTGACGCCACTCACAGTCAGCGCCGCTCCGCTCCGGCAGTCTCCCCTGACCGAATTTGGAAAGGGTGTCCCCATGAAGACCGTTCTCGCAGCGACCTTGGTTCTCTTCTCGATCTCCACCTCGAGCTTTGCCTTCGAGGCGCCGAACATCGACGGCCTGGAAGGCATCCAGCAGATGATGCAGCAGGGCAAGGGCGGCAAGCGCGGCCAGCTGCGTGCGCAGCAGCAAGGCGACGAAGGTCAGGGCCAGCAGCTGTCCCGCCGGGGCGGCACGCAGGGCATGATGAAGGGTCTCATGAACGGAGACACCTCCGGCCTGCAAGGCATCATGAATTCGTTCGGCCAGTAAGCCGCACGTCTTTCAACGCACGTCTTTCAAAACGACAAAACCCCGCCTCAGGCGGGGTTTTTATGTCGTCGATAACTCTCCCTGGCCATCGAACATCCGATCAGCCCAAGGCTCATGGCCATGATGGCTGCCGGTATGGCGATTACGAAGAGGACACTGAAGCCTGTCGCGACTGTCATTGCGATCCCCTCAAAGCATGAATCAATCTCTGCCTGATTCGAGATGCTGTCCACGGCGGCCGACGCCGTCGCGTGACTATTTCAAGCATCACCGTATCCAGTCCATTGTACGAGTGACGACAATCGTCGGTTTCGCGTGCGCGATTGACAGCCGCGTGAGCGCGGCGCAACATGAGGGCAAGGTTGATACGACCTGCCGGTTGCGCCCTTAACCTAAAGGGATTGGTGAACGTATCGAGCCATTTTTAGTGGTCTCCCTTTGCCCGAGCGACCGGGTCAGCAACGCAACCACCTGACACGCCTGGTTCGCTCAAACGCAAAGGACGCAAAACCATGCGCGATTTTCGCGATGCAAAGACCATGGCGCAGACGCTGCGCGACAACCTGAGCACCAAAGCCGTCACCATCAGCCACAGCGAGAGCCTCGAACTGGTCTCCAGGATGTTCGGCGTCGCCGACTGGAATACGCTGTCGGCCATGCTCAAGACTGACCGGCCGGCGGCCGATGCTCCTGCCGCGCCGCGGCAGGCAGCTGCGATCTACCCGGCCATTCCGATGCGCGATCTCGTGCCGTTTCCGGCGATGATGGTGGTCCCGCTGTTCATCGGCCGTCAGAAGACGATGCAGGCGCTCGAGCGGGCCTTCGAACGGCAGCGCGAAATCGTGCTTGCGGTGCAGAAGGATTTCGCAACCGACGATCCGACGGCTGACGATATCCACCAGATCGGCGGGCTCGCCACGCTGCTCGAAGTCCAGCGCCTGCCGGACGATACGATGAAGGCGCTCGTGCAGATTGACCGGCGCGTCGCCATCCGTCGTTTCATCGGCGAGACCGGCGCGTATCAGGCCGAGATCGCCGACATCAACGAGGGCCCGATCCCGGACGCGCCGGAACTGGTGCAGCGGGCCGTCGGGCGCTTCAAGAGCTATGCGACCGGGCGGGATATCCGCGTGACCACGTGGCCGTCGCTCGACGGCGTCGGCGATCCCGGAAAGGTCGCCGACGTCATCTGCCAGCACTTACCGCTGCCACTGCGCGACAAACAGAGCCTGTTCGAGATCCTCGATCCCGTCGCGCGGCTCGAGCGAGTGGATGCGCTGATGGCGGCGGCGCCGATGCGCACCGCCGAGCTCGGCGCCACACTGCAGCGTGCCCTTGGCCACGCGGCGCAGCGGCGGCACCGGTACGCGACGCTGGAGCACATGCTGCTCGCGCTGGCGGACGACAAGGATGCGGCCGCGGTGTTGCGGGGCTGCGGCGTCGACATGGGCGGGCTGCGCGACAGCCTGGTGCGCTATCTCGACACCGGCCTGAATAGAGCTCGTGGTGGCGGAGGGCGAGGCGCGGCCGACGCCGACCCGGGGCTTCCAGCGGATGATGCAACGCGCGGACGCCCAGGCGAAGGAGGCCGGCCAAAGCGAGGTGACCGGCGCCAACTGCATCATCGGCCTGTTCGACGAATGGAAAAGCCCGGCGGCGCAATTGCTCGCCGAGCAGAACATGACCCGTCAGGCCGCGCTGGACTTGATCGCCAGCGGGGTCGGCCGATCTCTCAATTGACGCTCAGCGGATGCCGTGCCGGCGCAGCCCGGCACGGATGCGGGCCTCGGTCTGGCCATCTGCTTCGGCGTCTCGACCTTGACCGTGGGTGCGGCGGCCGTCGTGGCGGGTGCGGTGGCACCTTTCGCCGGCTGCGGTGCCGTTCATGCGGATTGTGAATACGGCCCCGCCAACCCGTTCGGCTTGCAGCGCAAGCTCGGCTGCGATTAGTTGGAATTCTGCGCCCTTTTCAGGACCAGCGCGTTCGCAGCAACAAGCAGGCAGGAATCAATGCAAATCAGTTTCAAGGATAAACGCGTCGTCGTGGCCGGCGGCAGCAGGGGCATCGGCCGGTCGATCGCGCTCGGCTTTGCGGGGGCGGGCGCGTCGGTGTCGATCTGCGCGCGGGGGCAGTCCTCGCTCGATGCGACGGCCGCCGAGATCAAGGCCTTGGGCGCAAAGGCACATGCCGCGCCCTGCGACCTCGCGAGCAAGGAGGCGATCGACGCCTACATCGCGGCGGCAGCTGCCGCGCTCGGCGGGATCGACATTCTGGTCAACAACGCGTCCGGCTTCGGCGGCGGCGATAGCGAGGACGGCTGGAAGAAGGGTTTTGACGTCGACGTGATGGCCACCGTGCGCGCCTCCAACGCGGCGATCCCGCACATCGAGCGCGCAGGCGGCGGCGCGATCCTCAACATCTCGTCGATCTCAGGCTTCGCCGCCAGCGCCCGCTCGACCTCCTATGCGGCGGTAAAGGCGGCCGTCATCAACTACACGAGTTCGCAGGGGTTGATGCTGGCACCTAAGAAGATCCGCGTGAACGCGATCGCGCCGGGCTCGATCGAGTTTCCGGGCGGTCTCTGGGAGCAGGCCAAGACCGCGAACCCGAAGCTCTACAAGGCGATCTTCGACTCGATCCCCTGGGGTCGTTTGGGCAAACCGGAAGAGATCGCCAACGCCGCGCTGTTTCTCTGCAGCGAGCAGGCGTCGTGGATCACCGGCCAGACGCTGACCGTCGACGGCGGCCAGATGCTGGGGTGAGCTGGATTGGTTCTCGCAGAGCATCGTCATGACCGATGCTCGTCCCGGCCAAGCCACGTCTCGCGCGCAGCGCGGCCGTGGCGCAGAGCCGGGACCCATACGCCGTGTCGCCAGTGAGCGACGAGCGCAAGTAGCCTTCGCTGCTCGGAGGGTATGGGTCCCCGCTTTCGCGAGGACGACTTTGAAGGTGCTGACGCTCACCGCGTCTCAACCCGCGCCCGTAAGATCAATCTTCCCGTCGACGCAGGTCACCGTGCTGCCACCGATCCAGATATCGTCGCCGTCGCGCTGCACATGCACGCGGCCGGCGCGGCCGAGCGCGGTGCCCTGGCTTGCGATGTAGGAGTTCGGCGCAAGCCCTGCGCCGATCAGCCACTGCGCGAGGCCGGCGTTCAAGCTTCCGGTCACTGGATCTTCGGAGGCACGGCTGGGGATGAAGGCGCGCACCTCGAAATCGGCACCCTTGCCGTCGGCCGCGGTCCAGGGGCCGACCACGCCGAGATGCACGCCGAGCAGGGCTGGATAGTCCGGCTTGAGCGCCAGAATTTCGGCGCGGCTTCCCAGCATCACGGCCACCCAGCCGGGACCGTTGTCGGCCCATTGCGAGGCCTTGATCGCGTCCGCCTTGATGCGCAGGCCATTCGCGATCTTTGTCAGCGTTTCGGCATCGACCGGACCCGTGCGGCGAAGCGGCGGGGCGGCGAAGGCGAGGCGGTCGCCGTCGCGCCTGATCCGGATCAGGCCCGCGGCGCACTGCTGCACGATGAAATCCTTCTTCGGCTTGCCGCCGCTGTTCAGCCAGACCTGACAGCTGCCGAGCGTCGGGTGGCCGGCAAACGGCAGCTCGCGCTCGGGCGTGAAGATGCGCACGCGATAGTCGGCGGCAGGGTCGGTCGGCTTCAACAGAAACGTGGTCTCGCTCAGGTTGGTCCAGTTGCCGAGCGATGCCATCGTCGCGTCCGACAGCCCGTCGGCGCCGATGACCACCGCCAGCGGATTGCCCTTCAGCGGCTTGTCCGTGAACACGTCGACCTGTTGAAACGAGAATTTACTCATTGCGTTCGGTTCTCCCGGGAAGTGAGTGAAATCAGGCAGCTTTCCGCTTGCGCCTGTTGCAAGGCTGCCCTGAGCGTCTCGAGCCCAAGCTCCAATTCGGGTATCGGCAGCAGTCCGAAACCGAGGCGGAAGACGCGCGGCTCCTCGCCGAACCATGTGCCGTCGCCGACACGCGCGTCCAGGGCGGCAAGCGCCGCATGGAAACGCGCGACGGCAGTCTGGTCGAACTGGTCCGACCGCAGACGCACACAGCAGAGGGCGCCGGCATCGGGCTTGACCCATTCGACCAGCGCGGCGTTGCGCTCGACCCAGGCCGCAGTAAGCGCAAGACCTTCGCCAAGGTGCTTGCGCCGTGCGGCGATGATCGGCTCGGCCTGGGTCAGAACGCGCAGGCCCAGCATCTCGTCGATCGTCGAATTGGCGATCACCGTATTGAATTTTCCGAGCACCATCTGCTCGCGCAAGGCGGCGTCGCGGACGATCGCCCAGCCGATGCGCAAGCCCGGCGCGCCGTGGCATTTCGAGAGCGAGCCGGTGATAATCACGCGCGGACTGAGAGTTGCGGCGCTCAGTGCAACCTGATCGTCATTGTAGGCGGCCTGACGATAGGTCTCGTCGACCAGCAGAAAGGCGTCCGGACAGCGCGCGGCCATGATCGACAGGATGCGGGCCAGGACCTCGCGCGGAAATGCGACGCCGGACGGATTTTGCGGTGAGGCGAGCGAGACGAGCCGCGTTGCGGGCGAGAGCAGGGCGGTGAGCCACCCGGGATCGAGCCGATAGCCTTCGTTGAACTCGAGCGGCAGCTGCCGCAGCGTCGCGCCGACGCTGAGAAGCGTGTCGCGGGCCGGCGGAAACACCGGAGTGGCGATGATCGCGTCCTCGCCGCGGCCGCACAGGATATAGCCTGCAAGAAACAGCGCATGCATGCCGCCGACGGTGACGACAACATCGTCGGGCTCGACACCGTGTTGCGCAGCGATCGCCGCGCGAAGGGCCGGATCGCCTGCCGCGGTGGCGTAGCCGAGGCGCAGATCCTCCGCTGCGCCGCCTCCCAGCAGCTCGCCAAGTCGGAGATCGGGACCGACGCTCTCGGCAAGGTCGAACCGCGGCGCGCTGCCCGTCAGCGAAATGATGTCGTTTCGGACAAACCGGGTCATCGGCTGCTCCCTGCGTTACGGACGGCCTTGACTAGCAAGCCGGGCGCGACCAGAACAGTTACAGCAGATGACAATTGCGACCAGTACAGTTAGTCTGTCCCCATGCCCGAGGAAGCCTATCGCTACGAAGAGCTTGCGCACTTCATCACCACGCTGGTCGACGTCGGCACGCTGATGCCGGGCGCCCGCGCGCCGTCGCTGCGTTCGATCAGCCGCGAGCGCAAGGTCAGCATGGCCACGGCCATGCAGGCTTATCGTCTGCTGGAAGATCGCGGCGTTTTGGAAGCACGTCCGCAGTCTGGTTTTTACGTCGCGCACCGTGAGCCTGCGCGACAGCCGCCAAAGACGTCGCGGCCGCCGGCGCGGGCGACCTCGGTGAGCGTGTCCGGCGTGATCGTCAAACTGCTGGAGCACGCGTCCGATCCAAAACTCGTGCCGCTCGGCTGCGCGATCCCCGGCTCCGATCTTCTGGATGCAGGCCGCCTCGACCGGCACCTGGCGCGCACGGCGCGCGAGCATGGTCGCGACTACAACATCTACACCGGCCCGCAAGGCGATCCGAAGCTTCGGCGCGAGATTGCGCGCCGTGCCCTGCGCTGGGGCCGGGCGCTGTCGCCGGACGATCTCGTCATCACCGTCGGCTGCACCGAGGCGCTGATCCTGTCGCTGCGCGCCGTTGCCAAGCCTGGCGACACCATCGCCATCGAGTCCCCACATACTTCGGTCTGCTGCACGCGCTGGAGGCACTGGACCTGAAGGCGCTCGAACTGCCGACGGATGCCACAGAGGGCATCGAGCTTGCCGCGTTGCAAGAAGCGCTTGCGAGCAGGCAGGTTGCCGCGTGCCTCTTCGCATCGAGCTTTAACAATCCGCTCGGCTGCACCATGCCCGATGCGAAGAAGCTTGCCGTGCTCGACCTGCTGGCGCGCCATGACGTGCCGCTGATCGAGGATGACATCTATGGCGACATCTGCTTTGGCCCGGAGCGGCCAAAGCCTTTCATCGCTCTGGATCGCCGCGGCAACACGATCTATTGCAGCTCGTTCTCGAAGACGGTGGCGCCGGGCTATCGCATCGGCTGGGTCACGGCGGGACGGCATCTTGCGCGCATCCTGGACGCGAAGGCGGCCTTTACCTTGTGCGGCTCGGTGCTGCCGCAGGCGGCGTTCGCCGAGTTCCTGGCGTCCGGCGGCTATGACAGCCATCTGCGGCGCATTCGCCGCGTGTTCGCCCACAACATCGAGATGATGACGCGCGCGATCGACCGCAGCTTTCCCGCCGGCACGCGGGTCAGCCGGCCGGCCGGCGGTTTCGTGCTGTGGCTTGAACTGCCGCAAGCTGTGAAAACCCGGCCGCTGTTCCAGCGGGCGCTCGACGAAGGCATCTGCTTTGCGCCGGGCGAAGTGTTTTCGGCCAGCGGCCGCTTCGCCAACTGCCTGCGCCTGAGCTGCGGTCATTCATGGGATGCGCGGATCGAGCGCGGCGTCACGCGGCTCGGCGCGCTTGCGACCGAGGCGATGGGGCGGGGCCGCTAGGTCCGATCCAATCGTCTTGTGGAGGGTGGCGCGCGCGTCTGCCGGCCCTTCATTCGCGCACCAGGCCACGAAATGGTCCGGGCGAACGAGGATCAGCTTGGCCTCGTAGGCCGTCCGCTTCTCGGCGAACGTGTCGCGGATGATCTTCAGGGGGACTTTTTCGGCTTCAGCTGCCTGCACGAACGCTGCTACGGACGCATCTGCCGCATTGAGCGCAATGAGGCTGAAACCTGGCCCCAGCTCCTCGAACACGCTGCGGCCGGACGACAGCATTTGCGGCGCGAGGTGATGTCCGGGCTGCGCTTTGAAGGTGTGCGCGCCCTTGGCGTTGGTCTGCGGCGCCCGGCGCGCCGAAGACGATCGGTGAGCCGCGATAGTTCGGTTCGAAGGCGTCGACCTCGGTGCGCGCGCCGGAGGTGCGTCCCTTCCAGCCGGCGTCAAAGGCGGCAAGGTCGCGTGCCGGATCGTAGGTCTCCACAAAGGCGCGGTCGGTCTCGATCGACTTTTCGATGAAGTCGCGCGCGGTGGAGACGAATACCGGCCGGCGCTCGGCATCATAGGAGGCGAGCAGCTGCTCGCCGCCCCAGCCCTGCAAGCTGGCCGCAAGCTTCCAGCCGAGATTGCGCGCGTCCTCGAAGCCGGTGTTGATGCCATAGCCGCCATAGGGCGGGTGGCTGTGCGCGGCGTCGCCCGCCACGAACACCCGACCCGCGCGATAGTCGTCGGCCGTTGCGATGCGCAGATCCCAGAAGCCGATGTGATCGAAGGCTATGTCGAACTCGGCGCCAGCCGCCTCATAAACAAGGCGCTTGAAATCGAAGTTGTCCTTTGTCGTGCCGGGCGGCACGGGTGCGTGAAAAAACCACGTGGTGCCGAGATCGACGCGGCCGAAGAACTTCCAGTAACCCTTCAAGTCCGGATGCAGCACGTTGTAGAAGGATTTGCCGGGATATCGCTTCAACAGCTCATGCAGCTTCGAGGATTTGAAAACCAGCAAAACCATCAGCCGGTCATGGTCCGACAGGGTTTGCGTGATGCCCGCCTGATCGCGCACGATCGAGTGACTGCCGTCGCAGCCGACGGCGAATTCGCCGCGCAACGTCATGCGGCCTGAGCCGTTGCGTTCGCCGATTTCGACCGTCACACCGTGCGCGTCCTGCACGAGGCGATCGGCGCTCCAGCCGAACATCAAGTCGAGCGCGGGCAGGGTTCTGGCGCGGGAACGGAGCACATCTTCGGTGGCGTATTGCGGCAGCCGCTCATTGTCGGTGAAGTAATAGGGGCGAACCAGCTCCCGCTGCATCCAGTCGTGCGCGTGGCCGCTGAGCAGCGTGCCGTAGGCGGTCATGCCGCCGATGCCATAATCCTTCGGGATGGTGCGTGCCGCGCGCAGCTCTTGTTCCGCGCCCCAGAACCAAAAATGCTCCATGGTGCGCTGGGTCAGGTTCTGACCCTTGGGGATCGGCTGCGGCTGCGCGTAGCGCTCGACGACGATGGTGCGGATGCCGCGCTGCCCGAGCTCGATCGCGAGCCCCAGGCCCACCGGTCCGCCGCCGACGATGAGGACGGGGGCCTGCTTGTCATAACCGCTCAACGCCGTTCACTCCCGCACTGCACCTAAGGCTCGTTCCGCCTCTACCGCTCAAGCTTGCATCGGCTAGTATTGTCGATGCGGACTTCAACGCAAGGTCCGCAACGTGGGAGGAGACCATGCATCCCGTCCGATCCATGGCGCAATGGCTCGCAATCCTGGGCTCCGCGCTTGCGCTGACCTTGAGTGCTGCATCCGCGCAGACGCCGGGCCGCACGATCACCATCGTGGTCCCCTTCACGCCGGGCAGCAACACGGTCGACATCATCGCGCGGATCCTGGCTGAAGAGATGAAGCAGCGGCTCGGTCAGCCGGTCATCATCGACAACAAGCCCGGTGCGAGCGGCAACATCGGTGCGCAGGCAGTGGCGACGGCAGCACCTGACGGCCACACGCTGCTGATGTCGGGATCGCCGCTGACCCAGAACGCCGGGCTGTTCAAGAGCCTTCCCTACGATCCGATCAAGAGCTTCTCGCCGATCATCTACACGTCCGACGTCAATATTGCGCTGGTCGTGAATCCCTCGATCCCGGTGACTTCGGCAAAGGAGTTCGTGGAGTATCTCAAGGCGCGCCCCGGACAACTCAACTACAGCTCGCCGGGACACGGCACGCCGCATCACCTGTCGATGGAGCTGTTCAAGCTCGCGACCGGAACGAACCTGCAGCATGTGCCGGCCAGAGGTTCCGCGCCGGCGGTGCAGGATCTGGTCGGCGGTCACGTCAGCGCGATGTTCCTGCCGATCTCGGTCGCGATGCCGCTGGCGCAATCCGGGCAGATCAAGCTGCTTGCGGTCGCAAGCCCGTCGCGCCTCAAGCTCGCGCCGGACGTGCCGACGCTGGCCGAGCAGGGCATCAAGGGTGTCGAGGTCGTGATCTGGTACGGGATGCTCGGACCCGCAGGCATGCCGACCGAGACGGTTCAGCGCTACAACACGCTGGTGAACGAGATTTTGCGTTCGCCGGAGGTCGCAGAGAAGATGGCGAAACAGAGCATCGTCACCGTGGGCGGAACGGTCGACGAGCTCAAGAAGTTCATCGCCGACGATGTGTCGAAGTGGCTGAAGACATTGAAGGACGCCGGCATCGCGCCGGAGTGATGAGCTCTCCTGCCATTCCGCGGCACGGCACGGCTCGATAGTTGAGGCATGTCAGCCGGCGCAGTGATAGAATGAGCCGCAACGCTGCGGCACGACAAAAGCTCGGAGGAACCAGATGGCTCTGGCAGAAAACCAAGACCGCAAACCGATCCCGTTCGATACGAAGCATCTCGACAGATTGCTCGACGACGCCGGGATCGACGTGCTGGTCGCGACCTCAAAACACAACATCCAGTATCTGCTCGGCGGATATCGCTTCTTCTTCTTCGACACGATGGATGCGGTCGGCGTCAGCCGCTACCTGCCGGCGCTGGTCTATCGCAAGGGCAAGCCCGAGCAGGCTGCCTATGTCGGCTGCGGCATGGAGACCTACGAGCGCGATCTCGGAAAATTCTGGCCGGCCAATCTCGACCTGTCGGTGCTCGGCAGCAAGGAGACGATGCAGCACGTGCTGGCGCACATCAAGAAGCTTTCCGGCGTGCGTCGGATTGGCGTGGAATCGGCGTTCCTGCCGGCCGACGGCGAGGCGATCCTGCGGCAGGAGATGTCGAATTGCGACATCGTCGACGCGGTGTTTCCGCTGGAGCGGCTGCGCGCGAGCAAGACGGCGGAAGAGATCGAATATTTGCACGAGTCATCCGAGCGCGTGGTCGCGTCGATGCTGGCGACGTTCAAGCAGTGCAAGCCCGGCATGACCAAGCTGGAAATGACCGAGACCTTGCGCCGCGAAGAGGTCAATCGCGGTCTCGTGTTCGACTATCTGCTGCTCACTGCGGGCACCAGCCTCAACCGCGCGCCGTCCGAGCAGCGCCTTGTCGCGGGCGACATCATCTCGCTCAACTCCGGCGGCAACTATAAAGGCTATATCGGCGATCTCTGTCGCATGGGCATTCTCGGCGCCGAGCCCGACGCCGAACTCGTCGACCTGCTCGGCTTCATCGAGGAGGTGCAGCAGGCGGCGCGCAAGCCCGTGAAGCGCGGCGGGCGGGGAGGCGACGTGATCGACGTCGCCGAGAAGATGCTCGATGCGTCACCGCACCGCAAATACACGCACTACATGGCGCACGGCATGGGGCTCGTCACGCATGAAGCGCCGCGGCTGATGGACAACCCGCGCATGTCGTATGATGGCTACGACAAGGACCGGCCGCTGGAGAGCGGCATGGTGATCTCGATCGAGACGACCATGGCGCATCCCAAACGCGGCTTCATCAAGCTCGAGGACACCGTGCTCGTCACCGACGACGGGCACGAGGCGCTCGGCGACGGCGGCCGCGGCTGGAACAAGGCCGGGAGCTAAGGAGGGCAGGGAGCCCGCGCCGCTCACGCGGCGCGGGCTTTCTTGTTCAAAGCGGCACGGAGCTACATCGGTGGCGTCAGGCCATCGCGCCCGACATTGACGCGATTGGCCTCGAGCGTGCCGTCGTCCTTCTTCACCGCGCGAAAGATCAGGATCTTTGCGCCGGGTTTCAGCTCGCTCTTGTCGCCTTGCGCGAAGGTGACGACCGGGGTGTCCGGCGGCACCACGACTTTCTTCTCGCCGTCCTTGTACTTCACCAGGATGTTTTGACCGTCGGTGCCTGCGACCGTCTCGGCGACGGTGGCGTTGGTCATCGTGCTGTTGGGGCGGAGATCCCACGGCGTGAAACCCTCGGCCGTGCCGCGCTGGGCTTCCGGGAAAATATGCACGGCGATCGCGCGCTGGCTGCCGTCCGGTTGCGGCATCGCGGTGACGCCGATGTAGGAGTTCGGCTTGATGTCGGCGATGGCGATCTTGACGACCCCGACAATGACGACGTTGTCGGTGAGATTGACCTTCAGCATCGTGCCGTCGCGCGTCTTCACATCCAGCATCGATCCGTTGACGGCCTCGATCGTGCCGCGGACGCGCATGGCAGGCGGTTGCTGCGCCAGGCCGTCCGAAACGGCGAGCAACGACATCAGAACTGCAAGAGAGGAGAAAAGCCGGGACATCGCAGAGCCTCCATCCACCGTGTTGCTGGGAGTGCGAGATCGGTAGGTCAACACCTGTCCGCTGCCGGAATTCCCCATCGGCTTGGAGGAGGGCGTGAGAGTCCCAATTCTTGACTTTCGGCGAAATATTTGCTTGCTGGCGAGCAAATATTTGCAAGCGGGGCCTGCATGGCGAGCGAACGGTTTGACGTCATTATGATAGGGGCCGGCCTCTCCGGAATCGGCGCCGCGCGTTACCTGAGGACGCGCCTGCCGAACAAATCATTCACGATTCTGGAGACCAAGCCGCGCATGGGCGGCACCTGGGACCTGTTCCGCTATCCCGGCATCCGCTCGGACAGCGACATGCACACCATGGGCTACGCCTTCAAGCCGTGGAAGCATCCGAAGGCGATCAGCGAAGGCGGCGCGATCATCGATTACATCGAGGAGACCGCGGCCGAGAACGATATCACGCGCCACATCCGCTATCAGCACAAGGTGATCACCGCGTCGTGGTCGTCGAAGGACACGCTGTGGACGCTTCAAGTGGAGAAGGCCGACGGCAGCCGCGTGACGCTGCAGGCGCCGTTCATCTTCTCCTGCGCCGGCTACTACAATCACCATGCAGGCTATCTGCCGGAGTGGCCGGGCTATCACGACTTCAAGGGCACGCTGGTGCACCCGCAGTTCTGGCCGGAAGACCTCGACTATGCGGACAAGCGCATCGTCATCGTCGGCTCCGGCGCCACCGCCGTGACGCTTGGGCCGTCGCTGGCGAAGACCGCAGCCCATGTCACGCAGCTGCAGCGGTCCGCCGACCTACGTGGTGAGCCGTCCGTCCGAAGATATGTTCAACACGGTCCTGAAGCTGTTCCTGCCGGCGCAGCTTGCCTATCAGGCGACGCGCTGGCGCACGATCATCGCCGGCCGGTTGCGGGCAAAACGCTTCATGAAGGACCCGAAGGGCATGAAGCAGATGCTGGTGGATCTGGCCGTGAAGCAGGCCGGCCCCGACTGCGATCCAAAACACTTCACGCCGGACTACTGGCCGGGCCAGCAGCGCATCTGCCGCGTGCCGGACGGCGACATGTTCGATTCCATTCGCCAGCGCAAACTCTCGATCGTCACCGACACGATCGAACGTTTTGATGCCACCGGCATTCAGCTGAAGAGCGGCAAGCACCTCGACGCCGACATCATCATCACCGCGACCGGCCTCGTGCTGCAGACGCTCGGCGGCGTGAAGTATTTCGTCGACGAGCAGGCGATCGAGCCCGGCAAGCTGATCATGTTCAAGGGCTTCATGTACTCGAACATGCCGAACCTGATCTACTTCACCGGCTACTTCAACGCTTCGTGGACGCTGAAGGTCGATCTGGTCGCCGACCACGCCTGCCGCATCCTCAAGCATATGGACGACACCGGCTTGAAGCAGGTGACGCCGCGCGCGGACAACGAGGTTTTCGCAAAGCCCGGCCGTCCGAACCGCTTCATCTCCGGCTACATCAAGCGCGCCGCCGGAAGAGTGCCGCGGATGGGCGCGGACTTCCCGTGGTTCACCGAGCAGAACTATTTCTGGGACCGCAAGACGCTGCTGCGCGGCAAGGTCGACGACGGCATGCTGGACTTCTCCGGCCCGAAGCCGGTGGTGCTGCCGCCGCTGCAGCGCGCCGTTGAGGTCCAGCGCGAAGCGGCTGAATAGCGATGGCCACGGTGTCATCCCTGGCGCGCATGCGAGAACCCTCGACGCATGTCGAGCGGCGGGAAGAGGCCGAGCGCAAGCTGCTGGCGGCGGCCGCAAAGATCATCGCGGTCAAGGGGCTGGAAAAGTTCACGCTCGCCGAGGTCGGCGAGACGGCGGGCTACAGCCGCGGGCTGCCGCGGCACTATTTCGGCGACAAGGACGAGCTGACCATCCGCGTGGCGCTCTACGTCGCCGAGCATCCGATCCTGCAGGAGCGGCTGGAAGTCGAGCCGGGCCTCGAGACGGTGATCAGCATCATCCGCTTCTTCTTCGAGGTGGCGCCGAAATACAAGACCAACGTGCGCGCGCTGTCGATCGTGCTCGCCGGCGTTTTGACCAACGATCAGCTGCAGGAGCCGATCGCCCGCATGACGCGCCACAAGCGCGAGACGATCGCAAAGCACATCGCGATCGGCATCGACCGCGGCGAAATCCGCAAAGACGTCAACCCGCAAGCCCAGGCGATCCTGATCCTCGCGCAGATGCGCGGCGTCGTCTCGCAGTGGCTGAGCGACGAGGCCTCGGTCGACCTGAAGCAGGTCGAGCGAGAGTTCATCGAGACGCTGCGGCGCGGGCTGGCGCGCGTCTAGCGCCACACCCAACCGTTGTCGTCCCCGCGAAAGCGGGGACCCATACGCCGTGCCGCTCATGAGGCGACGGGCGCTCGTTGCCTTCGCGTGCTCGGAGGGTATGGGTCCCCGCTTTCGCGGGGACGACGCGGCATGATAAAATCGATGATCTGACGGATTAGCACGCGCGCTCGGTTGGGGAGCCCATGCAGACGACACAGGTTCTCATTGCGGGAGGCGGACCTGTCGGGCTGATGCTCGCGACCGTGCTGGGGCGCTTCGGCATCAGGACGATGCTGGTCGAGCGCAATAGCTCCACCACGCGCCATCCGAAGATGGACATCACCAACGGACGCAGCATGGAGCTGTTCCGCAAGTTCGGACTGGTCGATGCCTTGCGCAAGGCGGCTGTCCCTGAGCAAAATCCCTTCGATGTGTCGTGGGTCACCTCGATGACCGGGCATGAGCTGCATCGTTTTCGTTATCCAAGCCCGGTGGAGGCGCGCCGCATCATCCTTCAGAACAACGACGGGACGCAGTCGCGCGAGCCGCCGATGCGCGTTTCACAGGTCGAGATCGAGCCGGTGTTGAAGCGTGCGGCGGAGACCATAGCCGATGTCGACGTGCGTTTCGGCGTTGCGCTGGAGGATTTTCGCGAGGACGAAGACGGCGTCACGGTCACGCTGCGGAATTCCGCAACCGGCGCCACCGAAGAGGTGCGTTGCGCGTATCTGGCCGGGTGCGACGGCGGCGGCAGCCGCGTCCGCGAACTGCTGCAGATTGCACTCGACGGAACGCCCAGGGTCGCGTTGCGGTTCATGGTGCATTTCCGTTCGACTGCACGACATGTCCTGCAGCGATGGGGCATCGCCTGGCACTACCAGTCGCCGTTCGGCACGCTCATTGCGCAGAACGACAATGACATCTGGACGCTGCACGCGCGTCCGGCCGCGGATGCCACGCCGGAGCACCTCGATCCCGTCGAACTCCTGACGACGTTTTGCGGCACGAGCTTCGAGCACGAGATTCTCGTCGCAAACGCCTGGACGCCGCATCTGCTGCTGGCGCAATCGTACGGACGACGACGCGTGTTTCTGGCCGGCGATGCGGCGCATCAGTACATCCCGACCGGCGGCTACGGCATGAACACCGGGATCGCGGATGCGGTGGACCTCGGCTGGAAGCTCGCCGCAACGCTCTTAAGGTTTGGCGGGCCGGAGCTGCTTCGATCCTACGAGACCGAACGGCGTCCGGTGGGTTTGAGAAATCGCGAAGCCTCGGCCGGCCACACGAAGGTGAGACTGGCGATCGCCGAGTGCTACCGGAACGCCCTCGGAGGCGACCCGTCGATCAGCGACGCGCGGCGCGCCGAGCTTTCCGCGGCGATTGCCGAGCTCGGCAATGCAGAGAACGAAAGCATGGGCATCGAGTTTGGCTATGTCTACGACGGCTCGCCGATCGTCGCGAGCGAGGCCGGAGCCGTACCTCCGTCCGATCCGCTGCGCTATGTGCCTATGACAATGCCCGGCGCCCGGCTTCCGAGCACATTCCTGCAGGACGGGAGCGCCTTGTTCGACAGGCTCGGGCCCTGGTTCACGCTGGTGAATTTTGGTGCGATGGATGTGAGCCCGTTGGTGTCCGCGGCCGAGAGCGCTCGCGTGCCCTTGCAGGTGCTTTCGCTGCAGGAGCCCGCGCTCGAAGGCGTGTATGGTCGAGACGCATTTCTCGTCCGGCCCGATCAGCATATTGCGTGGCGGGGATCGGACGCGACGGCGGTCGATGGCGCGAAGGTCCTCTCGCGTGCGCTCGGTTGGGAGCATGCGCGATGAGCCTGAAAGTGATCATCATCGGCGCCGGCATTGGCGGCACCGCGGCAGCGCATGCGCTGCTCCGCATCGGTTGCCAGGTGCGCATCTACGAGCAGGTGAATGCGAAAACCGAAGTCGGGGCGGGGATCCAGATCAGCCCGAACGCGTCACGGCTGTTATGGCGCTACGGGCTCGCCGAGGCTTTGAAGCAGCGGGCCGTGCGGCCGGCGGCACTCGAAGTTCGACGATGGGACGATGGTGCGACGCTTTCGCGTGAGGACCTGGGCGATACGATCGAGCGCGAGTACGGCGCGCCATACTATCACTTCCACCGCGCCGACCTGCTGTCAGTGCTCAGCGACGCGCTGCCAGCGGGCGCCCTGCAGACGGGACGGCGTTGCGTCGGTGCTGTTCAGACTGAGCGCGGTGTCCGGGTGGACTTCGAGGACGGGTCGTCCGTCGAAGGCGATGTTCTCGTCGGCGCGGATGGAATTCACTCGACGATCCGCCAGACGCTGTTCGGCGACGAACGCCCGCGCTTTTCCGGCAACGTCGCCTATCGCGGTCTTGCGCCGGTGGAGCGGATTGCGCATCTCGACCTCCCTCATATTGGATCCAACTGGTGGGGGCCGGGCGGGCATTTCGTGCACTACTTCGTGGCGGGAGGCCGCTTCCTCAACTTCGTTGCGGTGAGCGAGCAGGCGAACTGGGAACGGGAATCCTGGACCGATCGCGGCCGCATCGACGATGCGCGCCGATGCTACGAAGGCTGGCATCCGCAGATCCACGCCATCCTCAACGCAGTCGATGAAACGTTCAAATGGGCCTTGTTCGATCGCGCGCCGCTGGAGCAGTGGAGCGTCGGCCGCATCACGCTGCTCGGGGACGCCTGCCACCCGATGCTGCCCTACATGGCGCAGGGAGCAGCTCAGTCGATCGAGGATGGGGCGACGCTGGCGGCCTGCCTCACAGGCGTCTCCGGTGCCGGCATCGCGCCCGCACTCGCGCGCTACGAGGCCTTGCGGAAGCCACGCACCGCATCGATCCAGGCGGCTGCGCGCGGGAACTCGATCACCTTCCACCTTCCCGACGGACCGAAACAACGCGAGCGCGATGCGGCCGTGAAAACGCAGGGCGGCCTCTCGCCCCGCCGTGCAGCCATCTTCGGCTTCGATGCGGGAGCTCTCGATCAACCGTCCGGGCTCGTGCCCTAAAGCGTGATGAGATCAGGTTGGCTCAGTGCATCCACACTCTCAGTGTCGTCCCCATAGCCGTTCGAAGAACGCGTCGCTTCGCTCGCCTATGGAAAGCGGGGACCCATACCCTCCGACTCGTGAAGGCCACTGGCGTTCGTCGACTTCCGAGCCGGCACGGCGTATGGGTCCCGGCTTGGCGCTGACGGACCGACTCTTGAAAGGGCTGCACCGATCGGGCCAACTTGAACTCATTCACGCATTAGCCGGGGCATCATTCCTTCAGATAGTCGAACACGACCTCGCCGAGGCCGAGCGTCAGGTCGGCGATATAATGGCTCGCCGAGACGACCTCGCGCACCGGCAGCTTTGCGACGTCGCACATCGCATGCTCGAAAAATTCGAGCGCGGCAGGGCCGGACCAGGCGCCCTTCAACGTGACGTCCTGCATGTAGTAGCGAACCAGCTCGCAGATGCGCGGCGTCCCGTCCACGTGGGGAATGATCTTGATCATGAAGGCCGGCTTCGCCATGGACTTTGCGACAGGCGCGAGATCGATTTCCGGTGCTTGTAGCCCATCGTCGCGACGACGCAGAGAATCGAGCCGTAGTGCAGCGTGCCGACCAGAGTTTCCTGCTCGTGGACGATCTTTGGCGTCGCAAGCTTCTTCGGAAAGCCCCAGATCTCGCGTCCGCCGGCAATGGGTGAATTGTCGTCGAGATACATCGCGTGGACGTATCCGCCCTCCTGAACCTCGCCGGAGGGCGTCGTGAAGCGCACGGGAATGACCTGTCCCGTCTCTGTGTAGTCGCCGAACCCGGTGGAATCCGGCATCCGGATGAACTCGTAGGCAACCGTGTCGCCGATCGGCTGCAGCGGCTCGGGCACCATTGCCCGCAACGTGGCGGGGTCCGTGCGGTAGGTAATGACGACGAATTCGCGGTTATAGAATTTGTACGGCGGCCTGGGGTAGGCCGGATTGTTGAGCGGCATCGCAAACGCTTTGGCGCGAACGTCGGCAACTTTCATGGTGTCGCTCACTGTTCAGCCCGTCCCAGCATCGCGACGCGCGACGCCGGCACGGGCCGTTTCGAATGCACCAGACGAACGGAGCATGATCCGGAAAAGTGCGTGCCGCATTTCCGGAAAAGGTCAGGTTCAACTAAAAAGCTGGAGCGCGACGGCGATCCCCGTCGCGCTCCGGTTCGTCAATTCCACTTCGCCAGGAAGAACCGTGGCAGCTCGTCCGGGTACGGCGTGAAGTTGAGCGTCTTCGAGAAGGCGTAGGTCGTTGACGTAGGTGTGCATCGGCACCCAGTAGGCCTGCTCGGTGATGCGCTTGATCGCCTTCGAGTAGGCGATGCCGCGGATCTCCTTGTCGTTGGTCGAGCCGCCTTCCTCGACCCACTGCTTCACCGACGGATCGCGCGCGTAGTCCTCGGTTCCCGTGGACGAAATACTGGGGCAGGATCGCCGCCACGTCGTTGATCGAGTAGCTGCCCCAGCTGCCGAGATAGAGCGGGTTCTCACCCCGCTGCGAGCGCTGGGTGCCCGCGGCCACCTGCACATGGGTGAGCCTCGCCCTGATGCCGACTGCGCCGCAGATAGCTATGTATCGAGGCTTCCCATTGCGGAAGGATGTAGCTGACGAGCTCGGTGTCGAAGCCGTTGGGGTAGCCGGCTTCCGCCAGCAGCGCCTTGGCTTTGGCCGGATCGTAGTCGTACTTGACGGCCGCATCGCCGTCGCAGCCGAACTGCGACGGATAGCAGGGCGCCGGCGGCACGCGGCTGCCGCCGGTGACGAGCTTGTCGGCGATCGTCTGCCGGTCGATGGCATGGAAGATGGCCTGCCGCACTTTCAGCTTCGTCAACGGGTTGTCTGCTCCAGTCCGGCCGGCCGCATCGATCTGCATGTAGCCGATCCGCATCGATTCCTTGCGCGTCGTCTGCAGGAACGGGATCTTGTCGATGTTGGCAAGCTGGTCCGGATTGACATTCCAGATCCAGTCCACCTTCTGCGCCAGCAGCTCGGTCAATTCGGTTGCGGGATCTCCCAGATAGCGCGTGGTGATCTTCCTGATCGCGGGCTTGCCCTTGGGACTGTCGTAATAGCCGTCGAACCGCTCGAACTCGACGGACACCGACGGCTCGTGCTTGGTGACCTTGTAGGGGCCGGCGCCGACCGGAGCCTTCGCATAGCCTTCGGCCCCGACCCGCTCGCGATAGGCCTTCGGCCAGATCGGCACCACCAGCGCGAAGAATTCCAGCGCGGCCGGGGTCGGCGACTTCAGCTTGACGCGGACCGAATACTCGCCGGTCTTCTCCGCTTTTTCGATCCAGCTGTAGTTCGACGGCGTCGAGACCTTGCTGTCGGGGTTCGAGACGGTGTTGATGGTGTAGACGACGTCATCCGCGCTGAACGAGCTGCCGTCATGAAACTTCACGCCCTGGCGCAGCGTGAAGTCGATCGTCAGGGCGTCGACGAGCTTCCACTCCGTCGCCAGCAGCGGCTTGATTTCGAAGTTTGCGGGGTCGCGATAGACCAGCATGTCCTGATAGGTGTGCGACAGGATCAGGCCCGTGCGCTGGCTGTTATAGTAGGGATCGATGTTCGGCACCGAGTCGCGGAACGCGAGCCGCAGCGTATCGGCGGATTTTTGCGCCGCCGCCGGGATCGGCGCGACCAGCGCAGCGCAGAGCGCTGCGGCAGCTGCAATCTTAAGCTTGCGCATATTGACCTCCAACGAGTTGCAAGGGGCTGTCTTCTTTTGCCAGATGGCACTCTACCATTCTGCCGTCGCCGAATGCAGGCGTTGGCGGATCGTGGCGGCAGCGTTCGACCGCGACACGGCAGCGCGGATGGAAGCGGCAGCCGGGCGGGATGTTCGACGGGTCCGGAATGGTGTCGCCGAGGCCGACGTCGGGAACGCCAAGATCGGGTTCCGGCGTGAGCACGCTGTCCAGCAGCGCGCGCGTATAGGGATGGCGCGGCGTGCGGAACAGCGCGTCGGTCTCGTTCATCTCGACGATGCGGCCGAGATACATCACGGCAACGGTGCTTGCCACATGCTCGACCACGGCGAGGTTGTGGCTGATGAAGATGTAGGTGAGGTTGAAGTCGCGCCTGAGCTCGGACAGCAGGTTGAGGATCTGCGCCTGCACGGATACGTCGAGCGCGCTGGTCGGTTCGTCGCAGACGACGACCTTCGGCTTGATGACCAGCGCGCGCGCAATCGCCACCCGCTGGCGCTGCCCGCCCGAAAGCTGTGACGGCAGGCGGCCGGCCATCGCCCGGGAGATGCCGACGCGATCGAGCACGTCGCTCGTCTGCTTGGCGATCTCGCGCCGACTTGAGCGATCCTTGCGCCACCAGCGGCAGGGCGACGATCTCCTGAATGGTCTGGCGCGGATTGAGCGAGGAGAACGGGTCCTGGAACACCGGCTGGATCAGCCTTGCGCGCTGCCTTGCGATCGAGCGCGAACAGTCGCTCGCCGTGCACCAGCGCATCGCCCGAGGTCGGGGTCAAAAGGCCGAGAATCTGCCGCGCCAGGGTGGATTTGCCGCATCCGGATTCGCCGACGATGCCGAGCACGCTGCCTTCCGGCACCGCAAACGAGACGCCGTCCACCGCCACCACATGGCGCGTCTGCGCCGAACATGCCGCCGGAGACCTTGAAGACCTGGCGGATGTTGCGGACCTCGATGGCGGGCTGGGCGGTCACGCGCTGGCGAGCTCCTTGCGCGGTTTCGGCGTCAGCCGGCAGAGATAGGTGTGGCCGGAGGCGACCGTCTGGTCCGGGATCAGGCCCGCGCAGCCGTCATCGGCGAACGAGC
The DNA here is from genome assembly GCA_963757845.1 of uncultured Alphaproteobacteria bacterium. Classification (GTDB taxonomy): domain Bacteria; phylum Pseudomonadota; class Alphaproteobacteria; order Rhizobiales; family Xanthobacteraceae; genus P52-10. The sequence continues at coordinate 62,763 of CAVWTB010000003.1, read as the reverse complement.
AGCGCGAGCGGAAAGCGCAGCCGCCGAAGCCCGGCGAGATTTGCGGCACGATGCCCGGAATGCTGCCGAGCGGCTTGTCGCGCTGCGACTTGCCGGGCACCGGGATGCAGGAGAGCAGCCCGCGCGTATAGGGGTGCTGCGGAGCGGCGAACAGCTGCCGCGCCGTCGCGTGCTCCACCACTTCGCCGGCATACATCACCGAGACGCTGTCGGCGACGCGGGCGACGACGCCGAGATCGTGGGTGATCAAAAGGATGGAGAGGCCGAACTCCTGCTTCAGCCCGTTCAACAGCCGCAGGATCTGCGCCTGCACGGTGACGTCGAGCGCGGTGGTCGGCTCGTCGGCGATCAACAGCTCCGGATCGCACATCAGCGCCATCGCGATCATCACCCGCTGGCGCAGTCCGCCCGAGAGCTGATGCGGGAACTGACCCATCCGCATCCCGGGCGCCGTGATACCGACGCGGCCCATCAGCTCGACCGCGCGTTCGACCGCCTCGCGCTGCGGCGCGCGCTTGTGGCGGCGGTAGGATTCCGTCAGCTGCGAGCCGATCGTGTAGGCCGGATTGAGGCTGGTCGTCGGCTCCTGGAAGATCATCGCCATGCGGTTGCCGCGCAGGCGCGCCATCTTCCGTTCCGGCATCGCCAGCAGGTCCTCGCCCGCAAACGACAGGCGCTTCGCGGTGCGTTTTCCCGAGCTGACCAGCAGGTTCATCACTGCGAGCGCGCTGACCGACTTGCCGCAGCCGGACTCGCCGACGATGCAGTGGGTCTCGCCGCGGCCGAGACGGAACGATGCATCGCGCACCGCGGCCGTTCGCCCGCCGAAAGTGACCGACATGTTCTGGACGTCGAGCAGCGGTTCGCTCATCGCGGCTGCTCCGCCCCGAGCAGGCTGCGCAGGCCGTCGCCGACGAAATTGACGCCCATCACGAAGATGAACAGCGTCACGCCCGGAATCATGATCACCCAGGGCGAGAAGAACATGTAGTCCCTGCCCTCGGCGATCATCAGTCCCCATGAGGGCAGCGGCGCCGGCACGCCGAGGCCGAGGAACGACAGCGCGGCTTCGAGCAGGATCGCCAGCGCGATCTCCAGCGTCGCGACGACGGCAAGATGCGGCGCGATGTTCGGCAGGATCTCCCTGAACAGCAGCCGCGGCGTCGACGAGCCGGCGCAGACCGCGGCGCTCACATAGTCGAGGTTGCGCACCTGCATGGTGGTCGAACGCGCCACCACGGCGAACCGGTCCCAGAGCAACAGTCCGAGCGTGCGAGATGACCAGCGTCAGGCTCGAGCCGAGCAGGCCGACCACGGCAAGCGCCACCAGCGTGACCGGAATCGACAGGCGGCAGGTGATCAGGAACAGCACCACGTCATCGACGATGCCGCCGAAATATCCGCCCATCGTGCCGATCGTGGTGCCGATCACGCCGGAGACGATCATCGTCGTCAGCCCGATCAGCAGCGAGATGCGGGCGCCGTAGACGAGACGGGCGAGGTAGTCGCGGCCGAGCTGGTCGGTGCCGAGCAGGTGGCTGGCCTGGGTGCCCTCCATCCAGAACGGCGGCACCAGGCGGTTGTTGAGGTTCTGCGCAAACGGATCGTGCGGGATCAGCGCATTGCCGAACAGGGCCGCGAACACCACGATGCCGCAGATCACGGCGCCGAACAGAAAGCCGGCGTTGCGGACGCGCAACGTCCAGGCTCTCGCAGCACGGGCGTGTAGAGATCGCGATGCTCATGTCGATCGGATCCTCGGATCGAGCAGCGCGTTGAGGATGTCGGCCAGCATCGTCAGGCACGATGTAGATGACCGCAAAGCACCAGGACGACGGCCTGAACCACCGGGAAGTCGTTCTTGGTGATGCTCTCCCAGCCGAGGAAGCCGACGCCGTGCAGGGCAAACACGGTCTCGACCACGATCGATCCGCCGAGCATGAAGCCGAGCTGAACGGCCGCGATCGACACCACCGGGATCGCGGCATTCCGCAGCGCATGCTTGAAGATGATGCTCGCGCGCGAAAGGCCCTTGGCCCGTGCCGTGCGGATGTAGTCCGACGAGATCGCCTCGATCATGCCCGAGCGCGTCAGGCGGGTCAGCGCGGGCGTCGCGGTAAGGGCAAGCACGATGCCCGGCATGACGAAATGCTGCCACGATCCCGTCCCCGAGATCGGCAGCCACCCGAGCGTCAGGCCGAACGTGATCATCAGGATCAGGCCGAACCAGAAGCTCGGCATCGCCTGGCCCACCATGGTGACGATCGTCACCGCGCGATCGATCCAGGTGCCTTCGCGCAAGGCCGCAAGAGTGCCGAGCGGGATCGAGACCATCAGCGCGAGGGCGAGGCCGACCAGGCCGAGCGTCATGGTGATCGGCATGCGCTGGAGGATCAGGTTGGACACGCGGTCCTTGAAGAAGAAGCTGTCGCCGAGGTCGCCGACCATGGCGCGGCCCATCCAGTTCACGAACTGGACCACCACCGGCCGGTCGAGGCCGTAGGCCTTGCGGATGATCTCGACGTCGGTCTGCGTCGCGCCGGGGCCGGCGATCGAGATGGCAAGATCGCCCGACAGCCGCGTCAGCATGAAGGCAAGCGTCATCACCGTGAGCGCGACGAGCAGACCGAGCGCGGCACGACGCAGAATGAAGCGAACCATGGTTCATTCCAAAGTGACGATCGGTTGATCGTGTCACCAAGCTGTGAGCACTTGCAACACGGCTTTTACCGGCACGCTGTCACAGGCTGAACGGGAGGCGTTCAGCGTCTTTTCCCTGTGCGGCTTGCCGACCGATTTGGCATCGCTTGACCGTTTTGGAAGCAATGCATGTAGGTCGAAAATCTCAGTCATTCCGTGGCGCGGGCGAAGCTCGCGAACCCTGAATCTCGATCCCGATGGTACAGCTTCTCTCCTCATCCTGAGGAGCGCTGCGAAGCAGCGACGTCTCGAAGGATGCAGGCCCCGGAGCCCGCACGAGCTGAAGCGCCGGGCTCGTGTTCGAGACGCCTCGGCTTCGCCGAGCTTCTCACCATGAGGGTCAGGCGTGATCGCTCGCCGCGATCGACTGAGCCGAGCTACTCCGCGGCTTGCCGCGTCAGCTGCGGCACCTGCCGCTCGTTCAGGTTGTTCTGATACGCCTCCAGCCAGTCGATGTTTTCGGGCGCGATGAATGCGCCACCGCGCGCGCCGAGGCAGATGTCCGGCTTCACAGCCGCGAGCGGCAGCGTGCCGTGATCGCGGAGTTCTCGTCCGGCCAGAATGATGCGGCGGCGGGTCATTGCGATCATCCGGTCGCTCGGCGCTAGTCGTTCGAGGGTGCGATCGACGATGTCGCCCATGCTTTCGACGCACGCCTGGTCCTGGCGGCCGATGCTCTCGATGCCGCTGTAGGACTCGGTGCGCTGCTTGTCGCGATCGATGTCGTAGTCGTTGTCGCGGCGCGACTTCAGGCGGAAGCGGCCGAGCCAGTCGTTGCTCTTCGGCAGGTACTCCATATTGAGCCCGGCGCCCGGAATCGTCTTGCCGTCCTTCAAGGTGCGCAGCGCCGGATCGCGTTTGGTCCAGGAGATGTTGTAGGTCATCGTGTGGGTGTCATCGAGCGGCACCGACAGCGTCGCCTGCACGTGGTTCTTGAACGTGCCGTCCGGCGTCAGCGCAAAGCACGGGAACATGAAGTGCGCGACGCGGTGATAGTGATGGCCGGGCTCGGCAGGGCGATAGGCCGTGTACATCGTGCCCCAGTCGGTGTCCTTGACGTGATAGCGTGGCGCGCGGTCGACCAGTCCCCAGCGATGGATCGAGTCCGGATCGACGTCGTCGGCATCGACGCTGCCGACATGCAGGAAGCCGAAGTGCGAGGTGTCGATGTCGCCTTCCAGCGACTGCAGCCAGTTGCACTCGCGCTGATGCACCATGATGCTGCACTCGCCCGGCGGCAGGTTGAAGACTTCCAGCGCGGGCGGCGGTGGAGCTTTCGCCTGCTTGCCCATGTAGGCCCAGATGAAGCCGCCCTGCTCGAGGGTGGGATACGCTTTCAACTTCACTTTTGGCGTGAACTGATGGTCCGGCGGTACGTTCGGCATGTCGAGGCAGTTGCCTTCGGTATCGAACTTCCAGCCGTGATAGACGCAGCGGAGGCCCGCCTGCTCGTTGCGGCCGAAGAACAATGACGCGCAGCGGTGCGGGCAGAGATGGTCGACGATGCCGACCTTGCCGTTGGTGTCGCGGAAGGCGAGCAGTTTTTCGCCGAGCAGCATCAGCCGCATTGGCGGGCCGTCGGTCTCGAGCTCGGTCGAAAGACAGGCCGGCATCCAGTATTCGCGCATGAGGTCGCCGGTGATCGTGCCGGGCCCAACGCGCGTCAACTGTTCGTTCTCCTGATGCGTCGTCATGGTTCCTCCGCGAAATTTTGGCTTCATGACTTGTTGGCACGCGATGCGTGCGAAGGATCCGATTATGGACCCGGCAGTTGCACCGTCAACGAAGGAATGGAGATGGAGCGCGGTCCGCCGCGCGGCACGGCACTGATGCTGCGGTGCATCCGCGACAACGCTCTCCGTCATTCCGGACGCCGCGATCCGGAATTCGTCTAGAGGTGATTGGCCTCAGCGTCCGACAATCTTGAATTCCGGGTTCGCTCGCTGCGCGAACGTCCCGGAATGACTGCAGAGGTGGCGCTGTTCAGCCGACGGTCGGCGCTTCGAAATTCAGCGCCGGAAGCCCCCAGATGTCCTCGGCATATTCGCGGATGGTCCGGTCCGAGGAGAACCAGCCCATGCGCGCCACGTTCAACATCGCCGATGTCGTCCATCCCGGCGTCGCCCACTGCTCATCGATCTTGCGCTGGGTCAGGCGATAGTCCTCGAAGTCGGCCGACACCATGTAGAAGTCGAGATATTTCAGGGCGTGCGTGATCGGCGCAAAGCGCGAGGGCTCATCCGGCGAGAACTCGCCGCGTTCCAGCGCCTCGATGACGCGGCTCAAGATCGGCGAGCGCTCGATCGTGTCGGTTGCTTCGAGGCCGAGGCTGCGCTGCTTCAGCACCTCGTCGGCCTTCATGCCGAAGATGAAGATGTTCTCCTCGCCGACGTGATCGCGCATCTCGATATTGGCGCCGTCGAGCGTGCCGATCGTCAGGGCGCCGTTCAGCGCCAGTTTCATGTTGCCGGTGCCGGAGGCTTCCATGCCCGCGGTCGAGATCTGTTCCGACAGGTCGCAAGCCGGCACCAGCATCTCCGCGGCGCTGACATTGTAGTTCGGCACGAACACGACCTTCAGAAGGCCGCGGATCGCCGGGTCGTTGTTGACCACCGTGGCGATGTCGTTGATGAGCTTGATGATCAGCTTCGCCTGGTGATAGCTCGCCGCCGCTTTGCCGGCAAAAATCTTCACGCGCGGCGTCCAGTTGCGGTTCGGCTCGTCGCGGATCGCCAGATAAAGCCCGATCGTCTCCAGCGCATTCAAGAGCTGGCGCTTGTATTCATGGATCCGCTTGATCTGGATGTCGAACAGCGCGTTAGCGTCGAGCTTGACGCCGAGGCTGTTGCCGATCACGGCTGCAAGCGCCGCCTTGTTGCGGCGCTTGACCTGCATGAAGCGCTCCATCAGCGCGCGGTCCTCGGAAAACCGCTCCAGCCGGCGCGCGGCGAGCGGGTCGTCGAGAACGACTTCGCCGCAGACGTCTTTCAAGAGCTCGGTCAGGCCGGGATTGCAGCGATGCAGCCAGCGGCGGAAGGTGATGCCGTTGGTCTTGTTGGTGATGCGGCCGGGATAGAGCGCGTTGAGATCGGCGAACACCGTCTGCTTCATCAGCTCGGAATGCATTTCCGAGACGCCGTTGATGCGATGCGAGCCGACGAAGGCGAGGTGGCCCATGCGCACGCGCCGGCCGCCGGTCTCGTCGATCAGCGAAACGGAGGCAATATAACGTGTGTCCCCGGGCGCGCGCTCGGCCGCAGCCGCGAGATTCTCCACGTTGAGCCGATAGATGATCTCGAGGTGGCGCGGCAGCATGCGCTCGAACAGCTCGACGGGCCAGGACTTCCAGCGCCTCGGGCAGCAGGGTGTGGTTGGTGTAGGAAATCGTCTGCTGGCTGATCTCGCGCGCCTCGCGCCAGGTCAGATTGTATTTGTCGATCAGAAGGCGGATCAACTCCGGCACGGCGAGGCTCGGATGGGTATCGTTGAGCTGGATCGCCGCGCGGGACGCGAGCGTCCGCACGCTGCCTTCCAGGCGGAAATGGCTGTCGACGATGTCTTGCAGGGACGCGGAGACGAAGAAGTACTCCTGGCGCAGCCGCAGCTCCTTGCCGGCAGGCGACGCATCGCTCGGATAGAGGAATTTCGAGATCGCCTCGGCGCGCGCCATTTCCGACATCGCGCCGAGATGGTCGCCGCGGTTGAACGTCTCGAGCTTCATCGGATCGACCGCGCGCGCCGACCACAGCCGCAGCGCGTTGACGTGCCGGCCGCGCCAGCCGACGATCGGGGTATCGAAGGCGACCGCCTGGATCGTTTCGTTCGGAACCCACTGGATCTTCTGCGTGCCGTCCGGCCGGTCGATGCGCAGGATGTGGCCGCCATAATGAACGTCGTAGACGACGTTCGAGCGCTCGAACTCCCACGGGTTGCCGGAGTTCAGCCAGTATTCGGGAAACTCCTCCTGCCATCCTTTCGAGATGAGCTGCTTGAACAAGCCATGCTCGTAGCGGATGCCGTAACCCTGCGCAGGGATGGCAAGGCTCGCCATGCTGTCCATGAAGCAGGCGGCGAGCCGTCCGAGGCCGCCGTTGCCAAGTGCTGCGTCCGGCTCAACTTCGGCAATGTCGCGCAGGCTGATGCCGAGATCGCGCAGCGCGGTCTCGAACCTGCCCATCAGCTCCATGTTGCCGAGCGCATCGCAGAACAGCCGGCCGATCAGGAATTCGAGCGAGAGATAGTAGACGCGCTTCTTTCCGCTCCGTCGCGCCTCGCGCTCGGATTCGAGCCAGCGCTGCACGACCCGGTCGCGCAGCGTCAGCGCCGCGGCAACGAACCAGTCGTGCTTGGTCGCGCGGTCCGGTTCCTTGCCGACGACCAGCGCGACCTTTGACAGTATTGCGCCGCGGATCTCCGCGACGTCGTCATGCGCCGGATCGCCCGATCTGTCGCGGAAGAAGAATTGTCTTATCGTCATCAGAGCCGGCGTCCTTGGAATTTCATTGCGCTCAAGCGAGCGACAGCACGCGATCGCCACGCACCGTTTTATTCAGCGGCCCGTCATGCGGAAACACCGCGGCGGGGAAATCCCCTAACAATTGGCCGACATCGAGTTCCATCGCATCACCGATCCGCGCCTCCAGCTTGCGAAAATCGGGCCAGTTCGCTCCTTCGTGCGTGAACGGTGCGAAATAACGCAACACAACGACGGAACAGGCCTGTTCCTTATAGCGGCGCGTGAACGCAATCACGTGGTCTGCATGCCGGCCCTCGACGGCGAGCGGCCGGTAGCTACCAAAGGCAAACACCTCGGCGTGTCTGTGCCGCAGATCAAGCAGGTGCCGCGTCCAGGCCAGCTTGACGGTTCCATCTTCCCAGTTCGGAGCGAATCCTACTCCTTTCGCGTCGATTCCGCCAAGAATTGCGCTTCGCTGGCTGAAGTCGACGGGACGGCGATTGTCCGGATCGACCAGCGACAAGTCCCAAAGCTCGGTTCCCTGATAGAAGTCGGGAACTCCGGGAACCGTGGCCTTGAGCGTGAGCTGGCTGAGGCTGTTGAGCGCGCCGAGCAAGCGCCGCGCGCTTCACGAAGGATGCCAACTGCTCGAGAAAATCAATCGATACCGTCGTATCGAGTATGCCGGCGATGAAAGCGCTGATACCGCTCTCATAGTCCGCGTTCGGATTGAGCCAGCTCGATTGCAGCTTCTCTTCGCGAACCGCCTTTTGCATGAATTGCTGGAAGCGGTCGACGAACTCCGGCGTGACGCCGTCGAGCGGCATCGCGCCGATCAGCGATTGATAGATCATGTATTCGTCGACGATCGACGGGGATCGCTGGCCGCGCGCGTCGCGTGACGAAGCGCGCGTTCAGCGTCTTCCATCGGCCGATCGCGCTCGTCCAATCGCCTGAAAGCTCGGCCATGCCAGAATGCGCATTCTGCGCGTCTTCGCCGCGCTTGGTGTCGTGGGTGGCGGTCGCAGTCAGTCCCCTGGGCCAGCGGCGCGCGCGCTCGGACATGTGCGCGTGAAAGGTCGCAAGCGGCATCGGCTCGGCGGCCGGATTGCCGCCGACTTCGTTCAGGGCAAGCAGCAGCGGAAAGCGATAGAACGCCGTATCCTCCAGCGACTTCGCCATCAACGGTCCCGTGAACTGCTGCAGTTTTGCGGCGAAGCGGCGCACGCGAGCGCGGCTGTGCGGCGGGCGCCCCGGAAGCAGCAGGTCGAGCGTGATCGCATCGCGCAGGAAATCGAAGATGCCGGCGTCCGCCGCAAACCAGTCGGCGCGCGCCTTGTCGATCGCAAGCTCGATCGTTCTGCGGTCGCGGGCGTTGGCCGTTCGTCCGCGGATATAGGTGCGGTAGACGGGAAAATGCAGCACGAACAGCGTCAGTGCCTGACGCAAGCTGTCTTCCGAATAGTCGCGGGTCGAATAGTGGCCGGCTGCGATACGCGCCAGGAGGCGCGTCAGAACGGTGAACTCGCTGACCAGCAGCGTTTCGAGCACGCGGCGTTTGGCGTCGATCAGCACCGGCTCGAACGACGGCGCGAGATTGCTCACCTGCCGCCAGATCTCCTTGAGCTCGGTGTGGCCTTCCGGAAAGAGCAGGACCCGGCTGAAGTGATTCAGCCACTCGTAGCCTGTCGTGCCGTCGCAGACCTCGAAGCCCTGCAGCGATTCGTTCTCGCCGAGGATCTTTTCGATCAGCAGCAGGAACGGGCGAGGGGAGCCGCGCTGCGCCTCGCGGATCAGCCGGCGAAGCCGCTGCAGGTAGCGCGATCGGATCATGCAGGCCGTCGATGTGATCGATCCTCAAGCCCTGGATCTTGTCTTCGGCGATCAGCCGATGCACCAGCGCGTGCACCCGCTCGAACGTCTCGCGATCCTCGACGCGCAGTCCCGCCAGCGAGTTGATGTCGAAGAAGCGGCGATAGTTGATGTCGCTTGAGGCGAGCCGCCAGTGCGACAGCCGGTAATGCTGACGCTCCAGCAGGTGATGCAGCGCCAGTCGCTGCGCGGCGCCGTCCTGAGCGCGGAACGCTTGCAGGCCTTGTTCGATGACGGCCTGGCCCTCGGCGATCTCGGACAGCTTGTGCTTCAGTCCTGGGGCGCTGGCCTGATCCGGATTGGCGGTGCCGCCATAGTCCTTCGCCAACGCGAGCAGGGCCGCCCCGGCCGCGCTGTCCTCAGCATGGGCCGCGGTCACGATGGCGCGCAGAAGCTCGCTGTAGCGGGGCGGCGTGATCGGCAGCCGATGCTCATAATAATGAGCGCTGAAGCTGCCTTCATTCGCGTCGTAGCGAAGTTCGATCTCGCCCTTGTCGAGCGCCTCGCCATAGGACGTGCCGAGGATCGGCAGCAGCACGCCGGGCCTGCGCCGATGCGGCAGCATGTCCCAATCGATGTCGAACGACTTCGCATGGCGCGATTTCGGTCCCCATTCGAGGACGTCGAGCCACCAGGCATTGTCCGAATAGTGCACACCCATGTGGTTCGGGACGAAGTCGAGGATCAGGCGCGAGGCCGTTGGCCTTCAGCGCGGTGCTGAACGTCTCGAATCCTTCTTCGCCGCCGAGCTCGGGATTGAAGGCGGTGTGATCGACGACGTCATAGCCGTGGGTGCTGCCGCTGCGCGCCCGCATGAAGGGCGACGCATAAACATGAGTGATGCCGAGCGACTTCAGATACGGCGCGACGTCGGCGGCCTGCTCGAAGCCGAAATCCTTCGTGAGCTGCAGGCGGTACGTGGCGAAGGCGGCCGGCATCAGGCATCTCCGATCGCCCAGAACACCGACCAGGCCGGCAGCCGTTCCGGCGCCTGTCCGCCCCAGATCGCGCGACCGTGCAGCAGCGCATGACTGCGCGTCGCGTGACTGTTCGGAGAGATTGGCGATCAGCGCCAGCCAGCCGCCGTCGCGAAGCTTCCATTGCGCGCTCAGGATGTTGCCGGGCTGAAGCTCGGCACGGCCGAAGGACGCGCCGGCGAGCCTCGGCATGATCTCCGCCCTGCGAACGGCAAGCAGCGCCTTGACCAGCCTGTACCGATCGCTGCCTTCGCCGTCGCGCTCCTCCCAATCCAGCTTCGCCGTCTTGAATGTCGACGCGGCGAGCGGATCGGGCACGTCGTCGCCAAAGGTCTCGTAGGCTTCCGCGAACTCGTTGCGGCGCCCCTTGCCGGATGGCCTCGGCAAGCTCGCCGTCGAAATCGCAGAAGAATGGAAACGGCGTGCGCGCGCCCCATTCTTCGCCCATGAACAGCATCGGCGGCATCGGTGCGAGCAGGGTGATGGCCAGCGCCGCATCGATGGCCTCGGGATTGGCGGACCACTCCAGCCGATCGCCGAGCGCGCGATTGCCGATCTGGTCATGGTTTTGCAGGAAGTTGACGAACGCTGCCGGCGAGGTGTTGCCGACCGGCTCGCCGCGCGGTCTGCCGCCGCGATGCTCGGACGGCTCGCCCTGGTAGGCGAAGCCGGACGCCAGCGTCCGCGCAATCATCTTCCCTGGATTGCGCGCATAGTCGGAATAGTAGCCGTGCGTTTCGCCGGTCAGCAGCACGTGCCAGGCGTGGTGATAGTCGTCGTTCCACTGCGCGCGATATCGTCCCGCCGGAATTGCCGTGTCGGCATCGAGCACTGAAGCGCAGTTGTCGTCATTCTCCAGCACGAGATGGATATGGCGGCCGCTCTCGCGCGCGAGCGATCCGACTGCGTTGCTGAGCTCCTGCAGCAGCGCGGAGCGGTCGGGCTCGGCGATCGCGTGCACGGCATCGAGCCGCAGCCCGTCGAAGCGATAGTCGCGCAGCCAGAAAAGCGCGTTCTCGATCGCAAACGCCTTCACTTCCGGCACTGCATAGTCGATCGCCGATCCCCACGGCGTCGATGCGTTCTTGAAGAACTGCGGCGCGTAGCGGCCGAGATAATTTCCTTCCGGGCCGAAGTGATTGTAGACGACGTCGAGAAACACCATGATGCCGCGCAGGTGCGCTTCGTCGATCAGCCGTTTGAGGTCGTCCGGCGAGCCGTAGGTGTGGTCCGGCGCATACCACAGCACGCCGTCGTAGCCCCAGTTCCGCTTGCCGGGAAAATCGCCCACCGGCATCAGCTCGATGGCGGTGATGCCGGTCTGCGCGATGTGATCGAGCTTGCCGATCAGGCCGTCATAGGTGCCCTCGGGCGAAAACGTGCCCACATGGCATTCGAGCAGCACGGTCTCGTGCCAGGGCCGACCCCGCCAATCGCGCGCGCGCCAGGCAAAGGCGTCGTGGTCGACGATCTCGCTCGGACCTGCAACGTCCTCCGGCTGAAAAGCAGACGCGGGATCGGGAACGTCGACTTCGTCGTCGATCCGGAAGCGATAGCGCGAACCGGCGGCCGCGCCTTGCACGTCGGCGGTGAACCAGCCGCGGTCCGCACCGCGCCATCTGGTGCCGCGACCCGTCGACGACCGCATCGACGGACTTGGCCGCCGGCGCCCACAAGCGGAACGTCGCACCATTTTCGCTGTGTTGCGGACCGAACTGTCGGCTGCTCATGACGCGCTCTCCAGCACGATGACGCTGCGCGGCGTAGCGCTCATGGCAGCCCCTGATTTGAAGAAGGTGACCGGCGGCTCGTCGTCAGCGGTGTTGAGCAAAAGTTTCCAGGCCGAGTGACCCGGCAAATGCGGCAGAATGAACTCGATCGCCTCGGGGGCCGCGTTCAGCGCTATATAGAGTGTCGGCGCTTCGCCGACAGGGCCGAGCACGTACGACAGGAATCTCCCTTCCGGAAAATTCCAGTCCGGCTCCGTCATCTCGGTCGCCTTGCGGCGTCAGCCACAGCACGCCGAACGAGCCGTCCGCCCGTTTCCCATGCACCCAGTGGCGTGCGTGCAAGCTGGGGAAAGCGCTTGCGCAGGCCGGTGAGGCGGCCGACGAAGTCGGTCATGTCGTCGGGCGATTTGCCGAGATTGGACCAGTCGATCCAGCCGATCTCGTTGTCCTGGCAGTAGGCGTTGTTGTTGCCGCCCTGGCTGTTGCCCACCTCGTCGCCCGCGAGCAACAGCGGCACGCCCTGCGCCAGCATCAGGCAGGCGAGCTGGTTCTTTCGAAGCTGCCGGCGCAGCGCCAGGATCGACGGGTCGTCGGTCGGCCCTTCATGCCCGCAATTGGTGCTGTGGTTGTCACCTGAGCCGTCGCGGTTATCCTCGCCGTTCGCCTCGTTGTGCTTGGTGTCGTAGGAGTAGAGATCGGCCAGCGTGAAGCCGTCGTGGACGGTGACGTGGTTGATGCTCGCGCGCGGCGATCGGGCATCATGATCGAACAGATCGGCGGAGCCGGTCATGCGGCGGCCGACGTCGCCGATCAGGTGCCCCTCGCCACCCCAGTAACGGCGCATGCGTCTGACGGATAGCGGTCGTTCCATTCCGACCACTGCGAGGGAAAATGGCCGACCTGATAGCCGCCGTGCCCGAGGTCCCACGGCTCGGCGACGAGCTTGACGGTCGCGAGCACCGGATCCTGGCGAACAGCGGTGAGGAACGCGCTGTGCTGATCAAATCCGTGCGGGCCGCGGGCAAGCGTGCTGGCAAGGTCGAAGCGGAAGCCGTCGACGTGGCAGACTTCGACCCAGTAGCGCAGCGAATCCATCACCATCTGCAGCACGCGCATGTTGGTGAGGTTCAATGAGTTGCCGCAGCCGGTGAAATTCTCGTAGTAGCGGCCGCTGTCCGGCGTCAGCCAGTAGTAGGACGCGTTGTCGATGCCGCGAAACGACAGCGTCGGACCGAGGTGATTGCCCTCGGCGGTGTGATTGTAGACGACGTCGAGTATCACCTCGAAGCCGGCTTCGTGCAGCCGCGCGACCGCCGTGCGGAAATCGTCCAGCGGACCGTTCTGGGCATAGCGCTGCTCGGGCGCGAAGTAGGCGATGGTATTGTAGCCCCAGTAGTTGACCAGCTTGCGTTCCACCAGCGCGCGGTCGTCGAGAAAGCCGTGCACGGGCAAGAGTTCGATGGTGGTGACCCCGAGGCGCTTCAAATGATCGATCATCGCGGGCGCGGCCAGCGCGCGGTAGCTTCCGCGCAGGCCGGGTGGCACGTCCTCGCGCATCTTGGTCAGGCCTTTGACATGCGCCTCGTAGATGATCGTGTCCTCCCACGGAATGTTCGGTCGCGGCTCGTGCCGCCCCCAGCTGGAGGTCTCGTCCATCGACCACCGCCTTCGGGACGCCGCGCGCGTTGTCGCGGCGGTCGAACGAAAGGTCGTGCCGCGGGCTGCCCGGTCGGTAACCGAAATGCGCGTCGCTCCATACCAGCCGGCCGGCGAGACGCTTGGCGTAGGGGTCGATCATGAGCTTGTTGGCGTTGAAGCGGTGGCCTTTCTCCGGCTCGTACGGCCCGTGCACGCGGTAGCCGTAGAGCTGGCCCGGCGTCACGTCGGCGAGGTAGCCGTGCCAGACATCCTCGGTGCGCTCCGGCAAGGTGACGCGGTCGATTTCCCGGCGACCCTGGCTGTCGAACAGGCACAGCTCGATCTTCTCCGCGTGCGCAGAGAACAACGCGAAGTTCGTGCCGCGGCCATCCCATGTGGCGCCGAGGCGCACCGGTGATCCTTCTGAAAGCCGCATTAGTGCAAGTCCGGCACCAGGAAGATCACTGCGAGCGGAGGAATCGTCAGGCGCAGTTCCGGAACGGCGCCGCTTGAGGTTCTGATCGCGCCGCCGTTGCCGACGTCACTGCCGCCGTAGTGAACCGAGTCCGTGTTCAGAACCTCGCGCCAGCCGCCGCTGAAGGGCACCCGGATCGAATAGTCGCGATAGACATTCGGTGTGAAGTTCGCGACCACGAGACACTGCGCGTGGCCGCCGGTGCCCTTGCGCATCCAGGCGAACACGCCGCGGTCGCTATCGTCGGTCACGAGCCATTCGAAGCCCGACGGATTGCAATCGAGCTCGTGCAGCGCCGGCAGCTTGCGGTACAGCGCGTTGAGGTCGCGGACCAGCGCCTGGACACCGCGATGTCTTGGTTGATCGAGCAGGTGCCAGTCCAGCGCATGATCGTGGTTCCACTCGCGCTCCTGGCCGAACTCGCAGCCCATGAACAGCAGCTTCTTGCCGGGATGGCCGAACATGAAGCCGTAATAGGCGCGAAGGTTTGCGAAGCGCTGCCAGTCGTCGCCGGGCATCCGGCCGAGGATCGACCGCTTGCCGTGCACGACCTCGTCGTGCGACAGCGGCAGGATGAAATTTTCCGAGAAGGCGTAGTGCAGGCCGAACAGGATCTGGCCGTGATGATGCTTGCGGTGGATCGGATCCTTGCTGATGTAGTTCAGCGTGTCGTGCATCCACCCCATGTTCCACTTGTAGCCGAAGCCGAGGCCGCCATACTCGGTCGGCCGTGACACCTGCGGCCAGGCGGTCGATTCTTCCGCGGCGGTGGTCGCGTGCGGGAATTTGCCGAACACTTCGCGATTGAAGCGCCGCAGGAATTCGATCGCCTCGAGATTCTCGCGGCCGCCATGCTTGTTCGGAATCCAGCCGCCCTCGGGCCGGCTGTAGTCGAGATACAGCATGGACGCGACGGCATCGACGCGCAGTCCGTCGGCACCGTAGCGATCGAGCCAGAACAGCGCGTTGGAGACCAGGAAGTTGACGACCTCGGTGCGCCCGTAGTTGTAGATCAGCGTGCCCCAGTCCTGGTGGCGGCCCTGCAGCGGGTTGGAATGTTCATAGAGCGCCGTGCCGTCAAAGTGACCGAGCCCATGCGGGTCGTCGGGGAAATGCCCCGGCACCCAGTCGAGCAGCACGCCAACACCTTCGCGATGACAGGCATCGATGAAATGGGCGAAATCGGCCGGCGGGCCGAAACGGCTGGTCGGCGCGAACAATCCGGTCGGCTGGTAGCCCCATGAACCGTCGAATGGATGCTCGTTGATCGGCAGCAGCTCGATATGCGTGAAGCCGAGGTCGCGCGCATACTGCGGCAGCGTTTCGGCGAGCTCGCGATAGCTGAGCCAGGCGTTGCCTTCCTTTCGTCGCCAGGAACCGAGATGGACCTCGTAGATCGACATCGGCGACGACAGCGCATTGATGTTCGGCGGCGCCGGAGAAGGTTTCGGCAGCGCGCGCTGATCGAGCACGATCGATGCCCAGTTGGGGCGAACCTCGCATGCGAAGGCCAGCGGATCGGACTTGAACGGCAGCGTGTGCCCATCGCGCGCCGTGATTGCAAACTTGTAGCGGTCGCCCGGCCGCGCGCCAGGTACGAACAGTTCCCAGTAGCCGTTGCCGCGCACCCGCATCAGGTGACGCTTGGTGTGCCAGAAATTGAAATCGCCGACGAGCGGAGACGGCTTGCGCGTTGGGCGCGAACAGGACGAAGCCGACCCCCGCGACGCCCTCGCTGGTCATCGGATGCGCGCCGAGCTTGTCATAGAGACGCTGATGCGTGCCTTCGCCGAGCAGATAGAGATCGAAGTCGCTCAGGATCGGCGGAAAGCGGTAAGGGTCCTCGAACTCGACGGTGTCGTTGCCGAAGCGCGCGCGCAGCCGGTAATGGCGCGAGTCCGTCGGGGATTTCGCCGGAGAACAGCCCGCCCTTGTGGATGCGTGCGAGCGGCGCGACGGTGCCGCCGTCCTCGACGACCGCGACGTCGGACGCATCCGGCAGGAATGCGCGCACGACGCTGTGCCCGTTTTCCTGGTGGCGGCCGAGGTAACGGAACGGGTCGGAATGGCGGCCACGCAGGATCGCATAGGCTTCGCTCGGAAGCTCTGCTCATGCCGGCCCGCCTTCCCGCAACACACGCAACGCGCCGCTCAGCGCGACCCGCAGCCAGTCCGGCCGGTGCGCCAGTTCGTATTCGATTTCGTAGAACGCCTTCTCGAGCAGGAAGAAGCGGCAGCAGGTTGTCAGCCGCGGCCGGATCGGCCGGCCACAGCCGCTCGTCGGTCATCGCCGCGCGATAGGCGCGTCAGGAATGTGTGGGTGCTTTCGTCGCGCCACTGGGCGAGGGCGGTTTGCAGTTGGCCGCTGATCGTCGGCCTTCACCTTCAGCGACCGGTCCAGCGCCGCGCTGACCGAATAGTCGATCGAGCGGATCAGGCCTGCGACGTCGCGCGCGGCCGGCGCCTTCATCCGCCGCTCGGCGAGCGTGCGGCGCGGCTCGCCCTCGAAGTCGATGATGAAGATGTCTTCCTTGACGATCAGCATCTGGCCGAGATGGAAGTCGCCGTGATGGCGGATATTGAGGATTTGCTCGGGCGGCGGCAGCAGGGCGGCGAGCCGATCGCGCAGGCTGCTGCGCTCCTGCTTCAGCTGCTCGACCAGTGGCGCGTCGGCCTGACTGACCTTGGTGTTCTCGAGCCGCGCGAACGCACGGCCTGATCGCGCGATGATGTTGTCGATCCACCGCTCGGTGTCTTCCGGCGTCGCCGGGGCGGGGCGGAAATCCTCGATGTCGTCACGGCTTGCGAGCGCAATCTGCATCTCGGCGACGCGTTTGCCGGTCTGCGCCATGTAGCGCTGGTACGCCGACTTCTCGTCATTGGCCGGTGCCGCGTCGGCCGCGCCGACCAGGTTCTCGCCTTCGACGAAGCGATCGAGTGCGCCGCTGGTCAGCGTCCAGGCGTCGCCCTGGTTCTCGACGAAGGCGTGGACGATCGCGACGGCGCTTTCCGTGTCCGGCCCCCGGAGCTCGATGCTGCCGAGCAGGGCCGGCGTGTTGGAGAAGCCGGCGATGTCGGTCAGGAAGCGGCCGACCTCGACTTCCGGATTGAGGCCGTTTTCGAGCTTGCGGTAGATCTTGACGACATAGCGGTCGTCCACGAGCGCGGTCGAATTCGATTGCTCGGTCTCGACGGCGCGCACGTTCTCGATCGCCCGGTCCTCGATCGTCCGCAGCCGACCTGTCGGCTTGAAGTGGATCCGATAGTCGCCTTCCTGCAGGACGCTCGATTTGCGCAGATCCGAAAGCAGCATCGCGATGAAATGCGTGTCGGTTGCGACGTCGACCAGCGTGCCTTCCTTGGCGCCTTGCCGGACGGCCGCAAGCGCCTTCGGGTTGAAATGCTTGCGATCCAGCCGGTCCCAGATGATCCGCACCGGCATCGCGTATCGGCCGGTCTCGCCATGCAGCTTCGCGTCGAACAGCACCAGCCACGGGCGCGACTGCGGCTCGGACGAGAGCGGCACGCACAGCGTCCACGTGAGTCGAGATCGCCCACGTCGGAGCGCTCCGGAAACCAGCGCGAGCGGGCCAGGAACAACGGGCAGCACGTCGCGTTCGAACACGGCCTTGGTGCGCGTCAGGCGTCGCAAGCGTCGAACCCGCGGGAATGACGAGGGTCTGGAAATCGGGAACGATGACCGGCGCGACGTTCGGCGAGACCGGCTTTTCCTTGAGCTCGAACCAGTAGAAGCCGTACGGACCAAGCGTGATGAGGTAGGGCAGCTCGCCGATATCGGGAAACGTCGTGCGGCCGAGCATCTCGAACGGCGACCGGCCTTTCCATTGCGAGAGATCGAGCTCCGAAGCCTGCGCCGCGCGGGACAGGTTTGCCACGCACAGGATGACCTCGTTCTCATGCAGGCGCAGATAAGCGATGACGGAATGGTTCGACGAACGCACGAAGGCCATCGTCCCGCGCCCGAAAGCGTGGTTCGACTTGCGCACCGCGATCAGCTTCTTGGTCCAGTTCAGCAGCGAGGAGAGGCTGCGCGACTGCGATTCGACGTTGACGGATTCGTATCCGTAGACCGCATCCATCACCGGCGGGGCATAGAGGCGCGCCGGGTCGCAGCGCGAGAAGCCGCCGTTGCGGTCCGGGCTCCACTGCATCGGCGTGCGCACGCCGTTGCGGTCGCCGAGATAGATGTTGTCGCCCATGCCGATCTCGTCGCCGTAGTAGACGATCGGCGTGCCGGGGAACGACAGCAGCAGCGAATTCATCAGTTCGATCTTGCGCCGGTCGTTGTCCATCAGCGGCGCAAGGCGGCGGCGGATGCCGAGATTGATCCGGGCACGCGGATCGGCGGCATAGGTCGACCACAGGTAGTCGCGCTCGATGTCGGTCACCATCTCGAGCGTCAATTCGTCGTGGTTGCGCAGGAACATCGCCCACTGGCAGTTGCCGGGGATGTCCGGCGTCTGGCGCAGGATGTCGACGATCGGGAAGCGATCCTCCTGGGCGATCGCCATGTAGATGCGCGGCATGAGCGGGAAGTGGTAGGCCATGTGGCATTCGTCGCCGTCGCCGAAATACTGCTGCACGTCCTCGGGCCACTGGTTGGCCTCGGCGAGCAGCACCTTTCCCTTCGCGTAGGCGTCGAGCTCGGCGCGCAGCTGCTTGATCACGGCGTGGGTCTCGGGAAGGTTCTCGTTCGATGTGCCCTCGCGCTCGCAGAGGTAGGGAATGGCATCCAGCCGGAAACCGTCGACGCCGGCGTCGAGCCAGCGCTTCATCACCTGCACCACGGCGCTGACGACGCGCGGATTGTCGAAATTCAGGTCGGGCTGGTGCGAGAAGAAGCGATGCCAGTAATAGGCGTTCGCCTCCGGGTCCCAGGTCCAGTTCGATTTTTCCGTGTCGGTGAAGATGATGCGGGTCTGCGCATAGCGCTGGTCGGTATCGCTCCAGACGTACCAGTCGCGTGCGCTGGAGCCGGGCGGACTGCGGCGCGCGCGCCGAAACCATGGATGCTGATCGGAGGTGTGATTGATGACGAGCTCGGTGATGACGCGCAGGCCGCGCCGCTTGGCTTCGGTGATGAAGCGGCGGAAATCCTTCATCGTGCCGAAATCGGGATTGATCGATCCGTAGTCGGCGATGTCGTAACCGTCGTCGCGGCCAGGCGAGGGATAGAACGGCAGCAGCCAGATCGCGGTGACGCCGAGCTCCTGCAGATAGTCCAGCTTCTCGGTCAGTCCCGGGAAGTCGCCGATGCCGTCGTTGTTGCGAGTCGGCAAACGCCTTCACGTGCAGCTGATAGATGATCGCGTCCTTGAACCAGAGTTCGTCCTCGGCGGCGAATTGAGCGGTCGGCGATCGGTGCGAGCTGGTCCATGGCCGTCGCTCACACGAGGCAGCGGAACAGCAGCGCAGGATCGAGCATCGGGTCGATGCGCAAGTGGACGCCGCCCCATTCGACCGCGCGACGCTCGCTGGTGATCAGGTTCTCCAGCGCGAGCGGGGCCTTCCGCTCGCCGCCGGTGTTCACTCTCGACGCCGCCGAGCGGCAGCCAGAATTCCTGCACGTCGCGACTGAGCGAAATCGCGCCGACGACAACGTTGTGCGCAGTCGCTGTCGTGCTTGACGAAGGCGATCACATTGCCGTTGTCGACGGGAAGGAATCGCAGGTTGCTCGTCTGTTGCAGCGCCGGGTTGGCGCGGCGGGCGCGGTTGAGCGCGGTGACATAGGGCTTGATGTTGCCGGGCTTGTTCCAGTCGCGGGTCTTGATCTCGTATTTCTCGGAATTGAGATACTCTTCACGGCCCGGGATCGGCACGTGCTCGAGCAGCTCGAAGCCGTTGTAGATGCCGTAGTTGCCGGAAAGCGTCGCCGCGAGCGCAAGCCGCGACTTGAACATCCAGGGTTCGCCGCCCTGCAAGTGATAGGGAAGGATGTCGGGCGTGTTGACGAAGAAGTTCGGCCGATAGTAGTCGCGCTCGGGGTGGCCGGCGAGCTCGTTCAGATAGGCCTCGATCTCCCACTTCTGCGTGCGCCAGGTGAAATAGGTGTACGACTGGGTGAAGCCGAGCTTCGCCAGTCCCTTCATCAGTTTCGGACGCGTGAAGGCCTCGGCGAGGAAGATCACGCCGGGATCGCGCACCTGCACCTCGTGGATCAGCCATTCCCAGAAATTGAACGGCTTTGTGTGCGGGTTGTCGATGCGGAAGATGCGCACGCCCTGATCGACCCAGAACAGGATGACGTCGCGCAGCGCGTTCCACAGCGATCCCGCGTCGGGGCAGCCGAAGTCGGGATTGTGGATGTCCTCATATTTCTTCGGCGGGTTCTCCGCATAGCGCATCGAGCCGTCGGGACGTTTCCTGAACCACTCCGGATGCTCGTTGACCCAGGGATGATCCGGCGAGCATTGCACGGCGATGTCGAGCGCGACCTCCAGGCGATGCGCCTTGCAGGCGTCGACCAGCGCGCGAAAATCGTCCAGCGTGCCGAGCTGCGGCTCGATTGCCGTGTGGCCGCCGTCCTTCGATCCGATCGCGTAAAAGCTTCCCGGATCGCCCGGCTCGGACTTCAGCGCGTTGTTGCGACCCTTGCGGTTTGTGACGCCGACCGGATGGATCGGGGTGAAGTAGAGGACATCGAAGCCCATTGCGGCGACGTCCGGCAATCGCGCGATGCAGTCGCGGAACGTGCCGTGCTGTCCGGCGAACGGTGCTCTGGCTGCGCGGGATCATCTCGTACCAGGCGCCGTGAACGGCCCGCTCGCGATCGATCACCAGCGGATAGAGCCGCGACCGCGTCAGGTCCGGCCGCTCCTGGCTCGAGGTCAGCGCGGCGCGCGAGCTCTGCGCTCAGGAGCAGTTCGATCTTGCCGGTTTGCAGATAGGCATCGAGCTGCCGGCGGACGAACGATGTCGTCTGCTCATCGGCGCTGATCGGCTGCGCCAGCAATGCCGCGCCCTCCAGCGCATCGAGGCTGACATCCTGGCCGGCCTTTTGTTTCAGCTCGAAGCCGTGCCTCCAGCTCGCAAATGTGTCGGTCCAGGCTTCGATGGCATATTCGTACCGGCCGGGTTCGGTCGGCGTGAAGCGTCCGACCCAGCGGTCGTTCTCGAACGGCGTCATCGGCGTGCGCCGCCAGGATGATGTGTTTTCCCGCCGCCAGATCAATTCGGCGGCGACCACGTCATGGCCGCTGCGGTAAATGTCGGCCCAGACCTCGACGGTCTCGCCCGCCGCGCGTTTCACGGGGTAGCGCCCGCACTCGATCGAGGGATAGACGTCCTCGATGTGGAACGCGCCAGCGGTTGCGCCGCGCTCGCCTGGCCGCAAAGGCAAATTCTTCTGTGCCGAGACAGACATACGCTTACCTTGAAGGGACTTCCCCTTGTCATAAGGCGACGCGCGGACAAAGGTTCCATTGGAACCTCGAACGTGATCGTGGCATTGATTTGTCTGCTTCACCCGCGTCGGCGTGCGCATGTGTGCGCAGGCCGCAAAGCCTGTGCCGGGACAACCGTTTGGATATTCAGGCCGAAGCGCGCGCAGCCGGCGTTCTCACCGACTATTATGACGCGCGCGGACAGTATCAGCATGTCCCGATCGAGACGCTGCAGCGTGTTCTCGACGCGCTGCCGAAGTCTCAAGATCGTCAATCCGCCGAACCGATTGTTCATCGCGCAGGTTCAGGGCCGCTCGAAGTGGCAGTACCGGAGCATGATGTCGCTCATTGGCATTTGCACGACGGCGGAGAGCTCGCAGGCGAGGGGCGACCGGTGGACGGGATCGTCCGCCTGCCGGACCTCGGTGCCGGTATCTACCGACTGGATTTCTGCAGCGAGGACGGCGCGGTCCGCGCGCTCGAACGTGGTCGTCGTCGCTCCAGCAACGGCGTTTCAGGGCGAGTTCGATCGCGTCTGGGTGCTGGCCATCCAGCTCTACAGCCTTCGCTCGGATCACAATTGGGGCATCGGTGATTTCACCGACCTGAGGATCTGATCGCGATCGCCTCTGCGCTGGGCTGCGCCGGCATCGGCCTCAACCCGCTGCACGCGCTGTTCGACGATGAGCCGGACAACTGCAGTCCTTATGCGCCCAGCACGCGGCTCTTCCTCAACCCGATCTACATCGACGTCGCCGCAATTCCGGAATTCGCGGGCATTGATGCCGCCACCCGCGACGCGATCGTGCGTGAAAAGCAGAATGAGCTGATCGACTATGCGGCCGTGGCAGGCTGGAAGCGGACGGTGCTGGAGCTTGCGTTCGCGAGCTTCAAGGCGGATCGCTTGAGCGAGAGATGGCGGCAGTTCGAGGCATTCCGGCAGCAGCGCGGTCCGCTATTGGCGCGCTTTGCCTGCTTCGAGGCGCTGCGAAAACAGTTCAAGCGGCCATGGTGGGAATGGCCTCCCGAGTATCGCAAGCCGGCCGATGGCCACGTCGACGAATTTCGCATGCGCGCGGGCCGCGACGACATCGAGTTCGTGGAGTACGTGCAGTGGATCGCCCACACGCAACTCCAGGCCTGCACCGATCTTGCCAGGGCCAAGGGGATGAAGGTCGGGCTCTATCTCGACGTCGCAGTCGGCGTCCGCGCCGACGGATTTGACGCGTGGCTGGAGCAGGATGCGATCTCGCGCGAGCTTTCGGTCGGTGCGCCGCCCGACATCCTCAACACGGCGGGACAGGACTGGGGACTTGCGGGCTTCAACGGCGCGGGTCTCGCCGCGCGCGACTTCGCACCATTTCGCGCGATGATCGAGGCGTCGGCGCGCTACGCGGGCGCGATCCGTCTTGATCACGTGCTGGGTCTCGGCCGGCTGTACCTCGTGCCCTCCGGCCTGTCGCCGCGCGAGGGCGCCTATGTGACGATGCCGCTCGATGCGTTGCTGGGAGTGGCGGCGCTGGAAAGCCAGGCGCAGCGCTGCATCATCGTCGGCGAGGATCTCGGCACCGTGCCGGACGGTTTTCGCGAGAAGCTGCAACAGTGGGGCGTCTGGTCGTATCAGGTCATGCTGTTCGAGCGCGAGCACGGCGGCGGCTTCAAGTCGCCCGACCGGTTTTCCGCCAACGCGCTGGTGACGTTCAACACCCACGATCTGTCGTCGTTCGAAGGTTGGCGCAGCGGACATGACCTGCGCGTCAAGCACAGCCTCGCGATCGATCCGGGCGAGAGCGAGGACGATCGGCATCGCGCAATTGCCGCGCTCGACCGGGCGCTCGCCGACAACGGAATTCATGCGCGCGACTTCGCAGCGGTCGTCGCATTCCTGAGCCGGACGCCGTCGCGCATCCTGTCGGTGGCGATCGACGATGTTCTCGGCGTCGTCGATCAGATCAATGTGCCCGGCACCATCGATCAGCACCCGAACTGGCGCCGGCGCCTCCCGGTGTCGATCGATGAGTTTCGTGCGCGATACGGAGCGGCCGGCATGAGTGACGCGCTGGCTTCGCGCAGTCATCTTCTGATCGGTGATCGCCGACACTGCGCGCCGTCGAGGGCATTCGTCGAAAGACGAAGGCGAGCGCGCGTACCCTGACACCGCTGCTGGCATTTCTCCGATTGCGTGTATAGATACTCTATGCAACCCTTCGATCAATGGCTCCCAAGAAAGCCGAGCAAGGGCGGGCCGTCAGAATAATTTCCTGAATTTGCATCACCAAATTATTTCATGACCTAACCCCGGTCATTGAGCCCTTTTGCTCTGACCAAGCCAGTCCATGCCTCAGTCCTTCCTCGCCGCGGTGCGCAGGTCATTCCGTTGTGTTGTCGCGAGAGCTAAGGCGTCGGTGAAGTTCTTGGCGATATGCTCACGATGCTGGCCGGTGATGCGAAGCACGGCTTTCGCAATCCGTCGCCGCTCGAACGCGAAAAGCGCTTGGCAGTGGTCAGCGGTTGCGTGCTAGGATTTCGCAAAACAACGAGCCAGGGCGGGATCGCACCAAATGGGGCTGGCAGGGAAGGTCGCGCTCGTCACCGGGTCAACCGGCGGCATCGGGCGGGCGATCGCAAGGGCACTGGCGCGGCAGGGCGCCTCCATCATCATTCACGGTCTCGGCGATCCGGAGAAAACGGAGCGCTTTCGCGCCTCGCTCGAAGCGGAGGCCGGCGTTCGCGTGGTCTTCGTCGATGCCAATCTTGAAAGCGCCGCCGCTGCGGTTCGCCTGATCGAAGATGCGACGAAAGCCTGCGGCAAGGTCGATATCCTCGTCAACAATGCCGGCATGGTCTATGGCGGGCCGATCGACACCCATCCGCCCGACAAGTGGGACGCGATCCTGGCGGTGAACCTTTCTGCACCGTTCCACACGATCCGCACGCGTGCTGCCGCAGATGCGCGCACGAAACTGGGGACGGATCATCAACATCTCGTCCGCCTATGGCCTTGTCGCCGGCGTCGACCGCTCGTCCTACATCGCCTCGAAGTTCGGACTCACCGGACTGACCAAGGCGGTTGCGATGGAGACGGCCGATACCGGCATCACCTGCAACGCGATCTGCCCGGGCTACGTGCTCGCGCCTCACATGCGCAAGCGCGTGCAGGCGCTGGCGGCAGAAAAGTCGATTTCGTTCGAGGCCGCTGAAGCCGAGATTGTTTCCGCGGTTCAGCCCTCGGGCAAGGCGCTGACGCCCGAGCAGATCGCCGAGGTTGCGGCTTTCCTCTGCTCGGACGCCGCGGCTGAAATCCGCGGCGCCGCCTGGTCCGTCGATGGAGGCTGGACGGCTCACTAGCAACAACATCAAGAAACGAGGAGGCGTTCGATGAGGCTTTTGCTTTCGATCCTGCTTGCCGCGTTGTTCGCTCAAACCGCGACCGGCACGCTTCGCGCGCAAGGCTATCCCGAGCGATCGGTGCGGATGATCGTGCCGTTTCCGGCAGGCGGCGCGACCGACGTCACCGCGCGCATTCTCGCCGACGAACTGACGGCGCGGTTCAAGCAGACCTTCGTGGTCGAGAACCGGCCGGGCGCGGCCGGCGCCATCGGCATCGACCAGGTCGCCAAAGTCCAAGCCTGACGGTTATACGCTCGGCGTCAGCGGCGTCGGTCCCACCGCGATCTTTCCGATCCTCGATCCCAAGCTTTCCTACAATCCGTCGCGCGACCTGGACATGATTGCGGGATTGAGCGCGGTCGATCTGTTCATCATCGCCAGACTCGGCTTTCCTGCAAACAACATGAAGGAGTTGATCGACTACGCCCGCGCAAATCCGGGCAAGGTCACCTATGCGACCGCCGGTGTTGCCGGACCGGCCCAGCTTCAGACGGAAAGCCTCGCATTGCTCGCAAACATCAAGATGCTGCATGTGCCGTTTGCCGGCGACACGCCGGCCATCACTGCCGTGCTTTCCGGTGACGTCGATATCGGCACCGTCGGCGTGGCGTCAGGGGGGACCTTCGTCACCGCAGGCAAGCTCAAGGCCCTCGGGATGGGTGGTCCGGCCCGCATCAAGGCACTGCCTGACGTACCGACGGTCGTCGAACAGACCGGATTCAAGGAGTTCACCGGCTACACCTGGAATGTGCTGGTGTCCGCAAAAGGCACGCCGCCCGATGTGATCGACAAACTGAACGCGGCGATCAACGAGATATCCGCAAAGCCGGAGGTCATAGAAAGGCTCGCCAGCGTTGGACTTCGCACCTTGCCGGGAGACGCCAGGACGATTGCGAGCTTTGTCGCGGGCGAGGCAGCGAGCTACCGGCGCGTCATCGAGCTGACCGGCGTCAAGCGCGAATGACATGCATCTCGATGTGACCGACAAGACAAGGGGAGGCGCGGACGCCTCCACGCTGGCGCAGACGTGGTCCGGGAGACCGAGCATGGAGGAGAATATCGATGAGATGGCTCGTTGAGGCGGCATTGACCGCCCTGGCGCTATCACTTGCCGTGCCGGCGAACGCCGAGGATCTTTTCGCCAATATCAAGTCGGGCAGGCCCGACCTCGTGAAGATCAGCGACGGTGACCTGCAAGGTTATGACGCAAACGGCGTTCGCACCTATCTCGGAATTCCCTTCGCCGCGCCGCCGGTTGGCGATCTGCGCTGGAGGCCGCCGGCTGCCCCGGCCCAGTGGAACGGCGTGCGCGATGCCGGCGCCTTTGGCCCGTCCTGCGTGCAGACCAATACGTTCGGCGTGATGGCCGTACGCAGCACGTCCGAGGATTGCCTTTATCTGAATGTCTTCGCGCCGTCTTCGGCGCGCGACCGCCTGCGTCCGGTGATGGTCTGGATTCATGGCGGCGGCCTGATCAACGGCCGCACCGACGACTATGACCCGCGCAAGCTGGTCGTCGACGGCGATGTCGTGGTTGTTTCCATCACCTATCGCATGAACGTGTTCGGTTACATGGCTCATCCGGCCCTCGACAAGGAAGGGCACGACTTCGGCAACTACGGCACGATGGACCAGCAGGCCGGACTGAAATGGGTGCAGCAACACATTCGCGCCTTCGGTGGCGATCCCGGCAATGTGACCGTGTTCGGCGAATCCGCCGGCGGCCTCGCCATCATGTTCAATCTTGTCTCGCCGGGTGCGGCCGGCCTGTTCCACAAGGCCATTCTGCAAAGCGGCGTGTCGGCGGCCGCACAAACACCGCTCCCGGCTGCACAAAAGGTCGGTGAGGATTTCGCCACAGCGATGGGCTGCGCCGATCAGACCGCGGCCTGCATGCGTTCCAAGTCCGTCCAGGATATCATCGACAAGGCCGGCCGCTTCCTCAACAGCGCGATCCGCTCGGTCGACGGCACCATCCTGCCGGGGCAGATGCAGACACTGATGGCTGAAGGCAAGTTCCACAAGGTGCCGATCCTCATCGGCAACAATCTCAATGAATGGACCTGGTTCACCAGCCTCACCGAACTCAGCACCAACACGCCGATGACGGCGGACGACTATGAGAAGAGGCTCGTCGCCACGTTCGGCGCCGAGCGCGGACCCAGGATCGCTGCGCAATATCCGGTGGCCAGCCAGCCCTCACCGAGCGAGACCTTCTCACATGCCCTGACCTCATGGGGATTCGTCTGTCCATCACGTCGCGTGATGCGGTCGGCGGAGAAGAACGGCGTGCCGGTCTATGTCTATGAGTTCATGGACAAGAACGCGCCGCAATATTTCCCGCCGGTCTCCTATCCCTACGGAGCCGCGCATACCCTGGAAATCCGCTACATCTTCCAGAACTACCACGGCGCAGCGGGCGTGCTGAAACCGTTCAGCGCAGATCAGCAGAAACTGTCCGACGCGATGGTCGGATACTGGACCAATTTCGCCAAGACGGGCGATCCGAACGACTCAGCGCCTCCCGGCCTGGCCGAAGTGGTCGGCCGCGAACGAACAGACCCAACTGCTCGATCTGCAGATCAAGACGGCGAAGGATTCCGGCGTCGATCGCAAATGCGATTTCTGGGACACGCTGTAGCGGCACGAAATCAAACGTCGCAGCGTCAAGCGCGAATGACGAGCATGTCGGCGTAATCGACAGGGAGGGTGGAAGTGGACCTGCGCGTGTTCGGCGTTCATACGGTGCTTGAGCTGGCGCCAGTGCTGCTGGCGGTCGATCGGCTATCGGGTGGCAAGGCGCAGGTCTCCAACGGCGGCGTCGCGCATCTCGGCGGTGCAGGTCGGCCACAGCAGTCCTCTGTCAGCGCAGCACGTCCGATCAACAGCGCGCCGCCGCTGCAGGGATCGGGCCTGGCCGATGTCGCGACGAATGCCGAGACGCAGGCGTTGCGGTTGTCACTCGAGCGTCCCGATCTGCAGGATCATCATGACCGTATCCGAAGGTCTCTATCGGATCGTCGCGCGGCGCTCCGCCGGCATTGCCTCGGTTCGCGACCTCGCCGGCAAGCGGGTCGGCACGTTCCCATGGACGTCTGCCGCCTACTATCTCCACAAGGAGCTGCAGAACGCCGGGTTGAATGACGACGCCGTGGACATCCGCGGCATCTCGCCCCCGGGCGAACTGTCGAAGGCGCTGATCAGCGGCGCCGTCGATGCGATCGCAATCTGGGAGCCGGCATCGCAGGAGGCATTTGATGCGTTGGGCACTGACGCCATCGAGCTCAGGACGCCCGGGCTTTATCGGGAGCTGTTCAATCTGAACACCACGGCGGACAAGCTCGCCGACCCGGCCACGCGAAGGCAGATCGTCGAACTCGTGCGAGCCATCGTCACCGCGTGCAAGGACGTCACCGATCGCCCGGAAACCGTCTGGCCGCTGTCTGAGCGAACGACAGGCTATCGTCCCGAGCTGATCCGAAAATCGTGGCCTCACCACAGATTCGTCGGCACGCTGGCGGCCGATCTCCTCGATGTCATGGTCGACGAAGAGAAATGGAGTGCAGGCGAGCGCAACCGCCGGCCCCGCGCGCGCGAAGAGCTCGCGAAGCTGATCGATGACAGCGTGTTGCGGGAGGCGACCTGACCTGCAGGCCCGGTCGCTCTCTGCGGCCCGGGTACCATGCGACCTTTTTCCAAATTTCGGCACGCGAAATTTCGCCGACTGGCGATTGCCGATCCCCGCGGTATTCTTGAGGTTGGACTGAGCGAGCCGGTGCGCAGGCCGGCGTCTGTCCAAAAGAACAAAAATATGCAGGGAGGATTCAAGATGAGGGCTCAGCCGGGTCGGCGGCGGTACGCTGGCACAATAGCTCTGTCGCGCGCGATCGCAGTCATGCTTGCACTGACAACGCTGGCCGCAACGCCCGCGCTTGCACAAAACTGGCCCGAGCGGCCGGTAAAACTGATCGTGCCGCATTCGGCGGGAGGTGCGCCGGACGTGATGAGCCGGATCCTTGCGAAGGTGCTCGGCGAAAAGCTCGGCCAGCCTTTCGTCGTCGAAAACAGGGTCGGCGCGAACGGCAATATCGGCTCTGCGTCGGTGGCGATTGCCGCGCCGGACGGCTACACGCTGCTGTTCACGACCACCGGTCCGCTCTCCTACAACAAGGTCACATATAAAGCGTCCACCACGTTCGACCCGGCGAAGGATTTCACGCCGATCATCGAGGTTGCCCGCCTGCCGCTGATCATTGCGGCCAATGCGACGCTGCCGGTCAAGACCTTGCCGGAACTGGTCGCCTACGCGAAAGCGAACCCGGGCAAGGTCACGGCCGCGTCGCCGGGCAACGGCTCGATGGGACACATGACGTCCGACCTCGTGCAGACGGGCCTCGGCGTGCAGATGCTGCATGTGCCTTATCGCGGCTCCGCGCCGGCTATGAACGACCTGATCAGCGGTCAGGTGAACATCTGCTTCGATCTCGCCTCGACCTATGCGGAGCAGGTGAAGGCCGGTACGCTGCGGGCGCTGGCGATCACCACGTCGAAGCGATGGCCGTTGCTGCCGGACGTGCCGACATTGTCCGAGCTCGGCATGGCGAATTTCGACGCGACCGGCTGGATCGCCATTGTCGGCCCGGCGGGATTGCCCGCCGACATCGTCACGAAGGTCAACAAGATCGCCAACGACTTCATCGCCAGCAAGGAAGGCATCGAAGCGATGGACAAGCTCGGCATGGTGCCGGCGGGCGGAACGCCGGAACAGCTCCGCGCCTTCATGGCCTCCGAGCTTGTCAAATGGACGCCGGCAGCCGAGAAGGTGAAGCCCGAATAACTGCCGGTGTGGTGCGACTCGATGGCTGAGACGGAACAAGGCGCGGGCGAAGGCCCGCTCGTCGACACGCATGCGCATGCCTACACCCTCGACATGCCGCTGAGCCCGACCGCCTGGCACCGCCCGCCGCGTGACGCGCCGATCGAGAACTACATCAAGGAGCTCGACGCGCACGGCATCACCCATGCGGTGCTCGCCGGCGCCAGCATCTATGGCGACTACAACGACTACCAGATCGCAGCATTGCGAAAACACAAGCGGCTGCGCGGCACGGTGATCATCACCAACCCGGCGACGGACCGCTACATCCTCGAGATGATGAAGGCCGACGGTGTCGTCGGCGTTCGTTTTCAGCGGCGCAACGTCGACAATCCTCCCGACCTCTCGTCGCCGGACTACAAGCTGCTGCTGCGCCGCATCCGTGATCTGGATTGGCATGTGCACATCCTCGAGAACGACGGCGAGCGCATCATCAAGCCGATCGCCGATCTCGAGGCCGCCGGCGTCAGGCTGGTGATCGATCACCTCGGCCGGCCCGAATGCGGCCAACGGGCTCAACTGCGAAGGTTTCAAGGCGGTGCTGCGCTCGGTCGAGAAGGGCAACACCTGGGTAAAGCTGTCGGCCGGCTACCGGCAGCCGTCGCGCGAGATCGCGAAGATGTATGCGACCGAGCTGTTGAAGACCGCCGGGCCCGAGCGGCTGTTCTGGGGCAGCGACTGGCCGTTCGCGGCCTACGAGGACAAGGTCACCTACGCCGACACGATCCGCGATTTCTTCGACTGGATTCCCGATCCCGTTGCACGCCGCAGAATAGGCGGCGAGACCGCGTTCAAGTTCTACTTCTACTTGATCGCACATCGTCAGATCGTTCTTGCCGACGATCAAATCAGCGTTCACAATTAACGGTAAAGGGAGACCTTGGATCTCCCGCCAAGCTGGCGCCGCATCTCGCGAGCGCGCGCCGGGACATTGGACTGCACGTGCTGCACGGCCAAAGGGAACGTTCCGTCGACGACAAAAGATCAGCGACATAACAAGGAGCCACGCGATGCTTGAGCGAATTCCGCCGCAGTTCCGCGAACTGCAGGAAATCACGATGCAGACGGACACGCGCGACATCCTCGCGCATGCCACGCGGCAGGCCGAAAGTTTTGAGGACTACTTCCTCGTCGACATCGACGCCCATGTCAGCGAGACCTCGTTCTGGCCGGAAATCCTGGCCCTGATCGACAACGACGTGATCCGCCACATGGGCGAGGAGATCATGCGCCGTCCCGGCACCGCGGGCGCATTGCTCAACATCCAGCCCGGCATGCTCTACCAGCATGTTTACGGCCGCATCCCGCACCAGCAGGCGCTGCTGGAGAAGGTCGAGAAAAACGGCTCCCACCATTTCACCGAGCTTGCCCGCCGCGCCATGGACGCGCTCGGCCTCGACTATCAGATCGTGTTCCCGACGCCGATGCTCACGCTCGGCATGCACCCGCAGGACGAGATCGAGGCGGCGCTGGGCGGCGCCTACAACAAATGGCTGGTCGAACGCATCCTGCCCGAGGACGACCGGCTGAAGGGCTTGCTCTACCTGCCGTTCAACACGCCGGAAGCGTGCGTCGAACAGATCAAGCGCTACGGCCATCTCGACAGCATCATCGGCTTCACGGTCTGCTCGACGCGCAACAAGCCGGTGCATCACAACAGCTACATGAAGCTCTATGCATTGATGGAGGAGACCGGCAAGCCGTTCGCCTTCCACTCCGGCTTCAACTGGAACGATCCGTCGTTCCTCCAGCTCAATCGCTTCATCTCGATGCACGCGCTCTCGTTCGTGCATTACAGCCTGATCCACATGACCAACTGGATCATCAACGGCCTGCCGGAGCGGTTCCCGAAACTGAAGCTGGTGTGGGTCGAGAGCGGGCTCGCCTGGATCCCGTTCCTGATGCAGCGGCTCGACCACGAGTATCAGATGCGCACCTGCGAGGCGCCGCTGCTGAAGAGGCTGCCGAGCGACTACATGCGCGACATGTATTACACGAGCCAGCCGCTGGAGAAGACCAACCCGAAGCTGCTGCAGGCGACGCTCGAAGCCTTCAATGCCGAGACGCAGCTGCTCTATGCGTCGGACTGGCCGCATTGGGATTTCGACGCGCCGAGCGCGATCACCACGCTGCCGTTCCTGTCCGATCAGGCCAAGCGCAACATCCTCGGGCTGAACGCGGCGCGCATCTTCAATCTCGAGGTGAAGCGCATGCGGCCGAAGGCCGCCGACGTGCTCGCCGCGCGGCCGGGGATTTCGTGATGGCCGCGCAGGCGCAGATGGAGATGTGGCCGCTCGGTGAGGATTTCGTCCGCGCTGCCGAACTGGCGCTCGCCTCCGGCGAGCCGGGCATGGTGTCGGACGCGGAGCTCGAGCGCGTGCTGACGGCGGCGGTTCGCCTCTATGCGGCGAAGTCGGAGAGCGATACGCCGCCGATCAACGCGGTGACGCCGTCGAACGTCACGCCGACCGACATCGTGGTGACGGTGACCGGCCTGATCCGCTCGGCCGGGCTCAATCTCTGGGACGTCTCGATGTGGTTCAACAGGTCACGGACCTGAGCAGCGGGGGACATGCACATGCCGGACATCAATATCGGCACCACAACCGAGTTCAGCGATCCGGGGCGCAAGGTCATCGGCTTCGATCGCTTCGAGGTGGCCGTGTTCAAGCTCGACGGCGAGTTCTTCGCCTACCTCAATCAGTGCCCGCATATGGGCGGACCCGCCTGCCAGGGCAAGATGCTGGCGAAGGTCGAGGAAGTCATCGCCGACGACAAGACCAGCAAGGGCATGGCGTTCTCGAAGACGCGCATGCATGTCGTCTGCCCCTGGCACGGTTTCGAGTTCGACATCCGCACCGGCCAGCACCCGGGCAATCCGCGCGCGCGATTGCGCAAGATGGACGTGCGTGTGTCCGACGGCGATGTGCTCGTCACCGTGCCTGACACGCGCGAGGCCGCGCCGGCCTGACGCGCTGGGCGCCTTGAGCGTTACGCGTTGCGTGCCATCAGCCCGCCATCGACCGGAATGACCGCGCCGGTCAGGAACGAGGCCGCGGGCAGGCACAGGCTCAACGTCATGTGCGCCACTTCCTCCGGATCGCCATAGCGGCGCAGCGCCGTGCGCCGCTTGGCATACAGCGTCTTGTGCTCCTCGCTGATCCTGTCCGTCATGCCGGTCCTGATCGGACCGGGGCAAATGCAGTTGACGGTGATGCCCTCAGGTCCGAGCTCGACGGCAAGCGAGCGGGTGAGACCGGTGACGCCCGCCTTGGCCGCGGAGTAGGGGCTGTGCTGAGCGGTCGCGCCGAGCGCTTCGGTGGAGGCGATGTTGACGATGCGCGGCGACGGCGATTTCCGCAGGTGCGGAAGGGCGGCGCGGATGATGCGCGGGTGCGCCGTCAGCAGCACGGCGATGTTCTTCTCCCACAGCGCGTCATAGCCGTCGCCGTCGATGGTCGAGCTTCCCGAGACGCCGGCATTGTTGATGACGATGTCGATGCCGCCGAGTTTTTCCGCGACGTCGGCGACCACCGACTTGATCTCGTCGGCGTTCGCGACATCGAGCCGCCACGCACTCGCTTTCTGGCCCTTGTCGCGGATTTCAGTCGCAACGGCCTCGGCGCCCTCGCCATTGAAATCGGTGGCGGCGACGACGGCTCCCTCGGCCGCGAAGACCCGCGCCGTGGCGCGTCCCATGCCGCTTGCGGCTCCGGTCACCAGCACCCGCAAGCCTTTGACCGAGCGGCTCAACTCCCTGTGTTCGGACATCTGTGCATCCTTGATTGCGGCTGAAAACTCACAGCGGAATTCTTCAACCCATCGCAGCGGAAGGTCAATCCGCGCCTTTGCGGATCGGCGCATCCTCATCGGCGATGATGCGCTCCGCGGCGCCATCGAGGTCTTCATACTGTCCGGTCCTGAGTGACCACATGAATGCCGCCAGGCCGACCAGGCCAAGCGCCAGCGCGATGGGGATCAGGAAGAAGAAATCGGTCATCGAACTGTCTCGTCGGCCAACGCGGACCGCAGAAGGTGTGATCTGGTCTTGCGGGAGGACACCTCACGTAACGGACGAGCCTGTCCGAGCCGCAGCGCGTTGGCAATGACAGCGATCGAAGATACCGACATCGCCACCGCAGCGATGAGCGGCGTGGCATGGCCCAAGACCGCAACCGGAACGGCAACCGCATTATATCCGATCGCCAGCGCCAGATTCTGCCGGACGAGCCGGGAGGCGCTTCTTGCGGTCGTGATTGCATACGGAACGGACGAGAAGGCTGTCGCGCAGAAACACCAGGTCCGCGGCGTTGCGGCCGACATCTGCGGCGGAAGCCGGCGCCATCGACACGTGGGCTGCCGCCAGCGCGGGCGTGTCGTTCAGCCCATCGCCAACCATCAGGATGCGATGTCCCTCAGCCGACATTTCGGCGATTTGCTCGATCTTTTGCCTTGGTGAAGCGCCGCCGAGGCAGGGCACGTCGAGCATCGCAGCGAGCTTCCGCACGGGCTCGTCGCGATCTCCCGACACGAGCTTGATCGACATGCCCAGATCCTTGAGCGTACGTATCGCCTCATTCACATCCGGACGCAGCTCGCTGTCGAACTGAAAGACTGCGCGTAGTTTGCCGTTCTTGGACAGGACCGTCGTGCCGGCGGGAACACCGATCAGCTGTGCCGTCCAGCGCCCAATCCGGCCGTCCAAGCCGGTACACGGTGGCCGCAGTCCTCGCTTCGAGACCGGCGCCCGCCTGCTCGGACACGCGATCAAATGTAACGAGATCTATGTTCGCTTCCTGGGCAGCGGCGAACAGCGCGCGTGAATAGGGATGGGTGGATCGCGACGCAATCGACGCGGCGATGGCAAGAGTTTCGGTCGGAATTGCGTCGGTAGCCGCAAGACGCAATCGGTCGAAGGTCAGCGTGCCTGTTTTGTCGAAGACGGCCGCATCTATTTCGGCCAGCCGTTCCAGTGCGCTACCATCCCTGAGCATGATCCCGCGTTCGAACAGCCGTCGTGCCGCGACCACTTGCACCATTGGTACGGCAAGCCCCAGCGCGCAGGGGCAGGTGATGATCAGCACCGCAATCGCAATTGTCAGTGCACGATGCACATCGCCCGCAACGATCATCCAGCCGACGAACGTGAGCAGCGCCGTCAGGTGAACGGCCGGCGCGTAGAGTTTTGCGGTGCGATCGGCAATCCGCCGGTATGCGCTGCGCCCGGTCTCAGCCGCCTCCACCATCCGCGTGATTTCGGCCAGAAACGAGTCCTTCGCCGCCGCGGTCGCAACGATCGTCAGCGGTCCGGTGAGGTTGAGAACACCGCTTTGAAGCCTCGATCCTTCGACCGCGACCTGCGGCAGGCTCTCGCCCGACGTGATCGCGCAGTCGATGTCCGATTGACCGGAGACCACCACCGCATCCACCGGCACGCGCTCGCCGGCTGCCAGCAGGATCGTCATTCCGGGTCTGATCTCCTCGATCGGCAGGTAGCTCCGGTTTCCGTCATCTTCGGCAACCAGCGCGCCGCGCGCCGCGAGGCGAGCGAGCCCGCGGATTGCCGTTCGCGCCCGCTCGCGCATCATGTGATCGAGGGTGCGTCCGATCAGCAGGAAGAACACCAGCGTGATCGATGCGTCGAAATAGGCGTGCGGCTGGCGATGTAGCGTTTCGTAGGCGCTCATCCCGAACGCCAGCAGGACGCCGATGGAGATCGGCACGTCCATGTTGGTTTGGCCATGGCGGAGGCTGCGCCAGGCCGACCGAAAGAAGACCTGTCCCGAATAAAGCAGCGCCGGCCCGGCGATCAGTGCGGAAATCCAGTGAAAGGCATCGCGTGTGGCAGCATCGGCGCCGGACCATATCGAGACCGACAGCAGCATGATGTTGCTTGCGGCAAAGCCGGACACGGCAAGTGCCCGAATAAGCTCGCCAAGGGCCGGGTCCTTCGCGTCGGCGCCGAAATCGAACAGATGCGCCGGGTATCCGAGCCTGCCGAGCGTCTCGATGAACGGAGGTGGCTCCGCCTCGCTTCGCCAGCGAACGACAACGCGCTTGGCCGAGAGGTTGACCCGCGCGTAGCTGACATTCGGCAGGGCGTTCAGCGCGTGTTCGATCGTGTGGATGCAGCCGCCGCAATGGATCGAGGGCACGGAAAACTCGGCCTGGCGCTCACCGTCGCCGATCGGGCGGCTCGCAAGCAGGATCTCTTCGCGGGAGGCACGGGGGTCGGAAACCAATCCGGCATCGCAGCGGCTCATGGTCGGATCCCCGGTCTTACCTCGCGGCGCCATTCGAAATCGCGCGGTAGGCGTGCCACGTGCCGTGCCCGACCACGGGGAAGACGACGATCAACCCGGCGAGGCCGGTCACGAGGCCGACGAAGACCAGTGCGAGCACGATGGCGCCCCAGGTCAACATGACCGGAAGGTTGTACCAGACGAAGTGCGGTGCTTTTTCCCATGGCCGTCAGAGCGTCCACACGCTCGTTCAGCATCATCGGAATCGAGAATGCGCTGATCGCAAACGAGAACGCCGCAAACAATGCGCCGATGGCAGTTCCCACGATGAGCATCGCCCAGCCGATCGGCGTGGTGAACAGCATCGTCGCGACGTGGTCGAGGCCGGGGAAGGGCGTCAGGCCGAAGAACAGCGCATAGATGATCACCGCCGCGCGCATCCAGGTGATCATCAATAGGCACAGCAGGACACCGGCAAACAGGATCTGGCCGCCGGAGGCCGGCTTGACGAAAATCATCTGCACGAGGCTGACCGGTAAACCCTCTTCGAGGCGACGGCTCTTCTCATAGAGCCCGATGGCAAGAATCGGCCCGACCACCATGAAGCCTGCAAGCGCCGGGAACAGGATGTAATCCATGCCGAACCGGAAGAGACCGGTGACGATGATGATCGAGGCGAGAAAGACAAGCAGGCCATACAGGAGGCTTGGGACCGGTTGGGTGAGGAAATCGCGCCAGCCGCCGACGAGCCACGAAAATGCATCGGCCGGGGTGAGCGCGCGCCGCCAGCGATTGGGTGTTTGCAGCGGCGGCACGACTGTCGGGATGGTGGCCATGTCACGATCCTGTATTGCCTGGACGACACGACGATTTGGCAGCGCTGAACACGCCGGCTGAAGCTGCTCCTTCACCGTGGCGCACATGCGCAACGCAATCCGGCTGCGACGTCACCGCGACGTAGAGCAGGTGCCCGTTCGCGAAGGCCAGCAACGCCAGGCAGAGCGCGACGGCCAGCCAGACCAAGGCTTTGGTCCTCGCGAGGCGTCCATTGGCTTGCCGCATTGCTCATCGCGCGTTGTGTCCTTGATCCGACCACGTAGAGCGCGAGAATTTTGCGATCGAGCGGCGAGAGGCGATCCTCCCAGGCCGGCATGCGGCCCTGACGGCCCGCCCCAGATCGTGGTCGCGATCGACTGCAGATCGCCGCCATAGATCCAGGATCCGCTTGTGAGATTGGTCGCGCCGACGTCGGTCTTGCCTTTGCCGCCGTCGCCGTGGCAGCTCACGCAGTTGGCGGCAAAAATCGATTTTCCGGCTTCGACGTCGCCAGGCTTGGCGTCCTGTGCAGCCATCGGGTTGGATAGTGTTCGAACATATGCGGCGACCTTGCCGATATCGGCAGACGACAGCAGCTGATCGCGGCCGAATGCGAGCATCTGCGAGGTGCGCGTGTTGGGGTGACTGGAATTGATGCCGACCCGGATCGTCTCGGCGATCGCTTCCGGGCCACCTCCCCACAGCCACGAGCCGGAGGTCAGATTCGGAAAACCCGGACCGCCCTTTGCATCGATGCCGTGGCACGCAGCACAATTGTCCCTGAACAAGACGCGCCCGGTTTGCCGCACGATGGTCATGAGCGGTGCGTTCGCCTGAATATCGGCGAAGCTCTGCGTTTCGATCTGTTTGTTCCAGACAGCGCGTTCGAGCGCGGCCTCTTTCAGCGAGGCGCGGACGGTGTCGCGCTGGTCAAGGCCGAGCAGCCCCTTGGTATACGTTGTGCCGATCGGCCATGCCGGCATCAGCACCCAGTAGCCGACCGAGAAGACAAACGACAATATGAAGAAGACATAGACTGCGCGCGGCACCGGCGTATTCAATTCCGTGATGCCGTTCCATTCATGGCCCGTCGTCAGGTAGCCGGTGTGCTCGTCGCGTTCCCCTACCGACATGGCTTATCCTCGTCGCGCAGAATGGAATTTGCGGCGTGGTCGAACGCTTTCTTGTTTGACGGCCAGTAGGCGTAGATGAGGATCGCGATCGACAGCCCGATCAGATAGAACAGGCCGAACGATTTCGAGAACCACACCAGCGTGTCGTGACTGAAAGCCATGGTCACCTCGCGTTTTCGGCGACAGGCTTGTGTGCCGCATCGGTGAGCCGGCCGAGGATCTGCAGATACGCCACCAGCGCATCCATTTCGGTCAACTCGGTGGGTCTGCCGTCGAATGAACGGACCGTCGTTGCCGCGCCATAACGTTTCGTCACACCGTCGGTATACGGCGTGTCCGGCGCGGCCTGGCCGTAGGCGTCGACCGCCGCGTTCGCGATCATGTCGTCCGTGTACGGCACGCCGACTGCGCGCATCGCCTTCAGATGCGCGCCGAGATCGTCCGTTCGCAATGGCGTTCGCAGCAGCCAAGCATACGCCGGCATGATTGAAACCGACATGACGTCTCTGGGGTTGTTCAGATGCGCGACGTGCCACTCGTCCGAGTATTTGCCGCCGACCCGTGCAAGGTCGGGCCCGGTACGCTTCGAGCCCCAGAGCATCGGGTGGTCGTATTTGGATTCGACCGCGAGCGAGTAGGGGCCGTAACGTTCGACTTCGTCGCGCAAGGTGCGGATCATCTGCGAGTGGCAGGCATAGCATCCCTCGCGGACATAGATGTTGCGGCCGGCGAGCTCGAGCGGCGTATACACCCGCATGTCCGGCGCCTCCTCGACCGTCTGGTAAATCGTGAACAACGGTGCAATCTCGACGATGCCGCCAATGCTCGCCACGACAACGATTCCAAGGACGAGGCCGATGGCCTTGCGCTCGAGTCGGTAGTGAAGTCCGAACATCGCCTCACTCCCCCGGCTGCAGGGCTGGCGACCCGGCGAGTGGCCGGTCTGCGGCAATCTCGACCGACCGCGCTTCCGTTCTGATCGTCATCCAGATGTTGTAGGCGCCGACGATTGCACCGAGCAGGAAGAGGAGGCCGCCGACCGCGCGCGCGATGTAGTAGGGCCGCATTGCGATCAGGCTGTCGACGAATGAATAGGCCAGCGTTCCCTCGCTGTTATACGTCCGCCACATCAGCCCCTGGATGATGCCGGAATTCCACATCGCGAACACGTAGATGATGGTCCCCGCCACGGCGAGCCAGAAGTGAACCTCGACGAGCGCTGCCGAGTACATGCCTTCACGTTTCCAGAGCCAGGGGACCGACGCATAGATCGCACCGAACGAGATCAAGGCGACCCAGCCAAGCGCGCCCGCATGCACGTGGCCAACCGTCCAATCGGTATAGTGCGACAGCGAATTCACGGCGCGGATCGCCAGGAACGAGCCTTCGAACGTCGTCAGGCCGTAGAACACCGCCGCCACCATCATGAAGCGCAGCGTGGCGTCATCGCGGACCTTGTCCCATGCGCCGTTCAGCGTCAGCAGCGCGTTGCCTGCGGACGCCCACGAGGGAATCAGCAACATCAGGGAAAAGGTCACGCCGAGCGTCTGCACCCATTGCGGCAGCGCCGTGTAGTGCAGGTGGTGCGATCCGGCCCACATGTAGAGGAACGTGATGCCCCAGAAGCTGATGATCGACATGCGGTAGGAGAAAATCGGCCGGCCCGCACGCTTCGGAAGGTAGTAGTACATCATGCCGAGGAAGCCGGCCGTCAGTAAGAACGCGACGGCATTGTGGCCGTACCACCACTGAGTCATGGCGTCCTGAACGCCGGAGAAAATCGTGTAGCTCTTGGCGCTGCCGAAGGAGATAGGCACGGCCAGGTTGTTGACGATGTGCAGGATCGCGACGACCACGATGAAGGCCATGTAGTACCAGTTGGCCACGTAGATGTGCGGTTCCTTCCGGCGTGCCAGTGTTTGCAGATAGATCGCGAAATAGACGACCCAGACGACAACGAGCCAGAAATCGGCGTACCATTCAGGCTCGGCATATTCCTTCGACTGGGTGATGCCCATCATGTAGCCGGTGACGGCCAGCACGCAGAACAGGTTGTAGCCGAGCAGCACGAACATGGGACTGAGCTGATCGGGAAGTCGCGCACGCGCGGTTCGCTGCAGGACATAGAACGAAGTGGCAATGAGCGCGTTGCCGCCAAATCCGAAGATCACGCCGGTGGTATGCACCGGCCGCAGCCTGCCGAAGCTCGCCCAGCCCGCGTCGAACGTGAGGTCCGGATAGACCAGGAGCCAGGCAACCCAATCGCCGACGAACATCCCGACGACGGCCCAGACCATTGCCAGGATGATTCCGAGCTTGGTTGGATCGTCATAGTACTTGTCGAGACGATCAGCGCCCGGCTCGGGTTCGTAGTAGATCGAGATGACCTTGAAGATCCCCCATAGCGCCGCAACAAGGATCAGCGCGCCGTGCACGCCCAGGACATCGTCGCGTCCCGCGACCCCCAGGATCGCTCCACCAAGGGCGAGCAGCAGCAATATGATCAAGGCAAGTTGCCGCTCAATTCTCGTAAATTGCGCAATCATCTGGACCGTCCATCCCCCAAGCGACTTCCGGCAGAGCGGCCTGCCCGCTCAGTTCAGTACAGGCATTGATATCAATCAAAGCCTATCCTACGCGTGACCGTTTTCGTCAGGCTGCGCATTTTTCGATCGCATTGGGCGCATGCAAATCCGCCATACGAGCGATCTGCCCCGAAAGTCGAAAGGCCGCACGGGCGGCCGGACATGCTAGATAAGGCGTCCGGGCGCGCAGAATCGCTCAAGAAGAAGCAACAGAACCGGCGTGGCAGGAAACCAGACAGGGCAGGGCGAGGCCGGCCGGCAGTCACGATTGCCGCGGCAGCGCGATTTCTGGCGGCTTTGGCTGGTGGGCCTGGCGATGTCCGCGGTGCGCTGGGTCGAACTGCTGGTCGTCGCGGTCTTCACCTATCAAGTGACCGGCTCGGCCTTCATCGTCACGATGATGACGCTGCTGCGGCTGCTGCCGATGGGCGCTGTTCGGCGCGTTCATGGGCGCGTGGGCCGATCGGCTCGACCGCCGGCTTGCGCTGCTCGGCGTCCTGGTCGCGACGCTGCTGTCGTCCGCGGCCGTTGCGGCGCTCGCCTTGACCGGCAGACTCGAAGTCTGGCACCTCGCCGTATCCTGCTTCATCAACGGCACCGCCTGGGCGACCGACAACGCGCTGCGGCGGATTCTGATCGGCGACGTCGTCGGCGCCGATCGTATGGCGACCGCGATGGCGCTCGATATCGGCGCCAACAATGCGAGCCGCATGCTCGGCCCGGCGATCGGCGGCGTGCTGCTTGCCGACCGGCGGCGTCGAGGCGGCGTATCTGTTCAGTGTCGGGCTTTACCTGATGGCGATCGCCGCCGCGCTCGGCCTGAAATATCGCAAGCAGCGGTCCGCATCCGGAGGCGGCGTCGATGCTGAGCCGCATCGTCGAAGGGACTGCAGCGAGGTGCGCCGCAGGCGCGAGCTGCAGGGTATATTGATGGTCACGGCCATCTACAATCTGTTCGGCTGGCCGTTCTACAGCCTGGTGCCGGTGATCGGCAAAGACAACCTTGCGCTCGGGCCCGAAGGCGTCGGCGTGTTGTCGAGCATGGAT
This sequence comes from uncultured Alphaproteobacteria bacterium, assembly GCA_963757845.1. Lineage (GTDB taxonomy): Bacteria > Pseudomonadota > Alphaproteobacteria > Rhizobiales > Xanthobacteraceae > P52-10. The sequence goes on along the minus strand of CAVWTB010000003.1, from coordinate 21,422 downwards.
GGCGTTGGCGCGATGATGGGCGCCGCCTGGGTCATCCTGCTCGCAAAGCCCGCGCACTATCACGCGCGTCTATGTCGGCGCGGTTGCGGTCTTCCAGCTGATGATGGTCGGCTTCGCGCTGATGTCGCAGCCGCTGCTCGCCGGAGCGTTCCTGACCGGCGACGGGCTGAGCGGCGCGTGCTTTGCGGTGATGCAGACGACGCTGCTCTATCGCGCGGTGACGCCGGACATGCGCTCGCGGATGCTGGGACTGCTCTCGGTCAGCATCGGCGTCGGACCGATCGGCTTTCTTCAGGTCGGTCTGCTTGCCGAACTGCTCGGCGCGAAGACGGCCATCATCATCATTGCGATCGAAGGGCTGATCGCGCTCGCGCTCACGTTTCCGCTGTGGCGGCCGCGCGGCGACGATATCTGCAGACCGGCGTCCTCGTGAATCTTTTCCTGCGTTCACGATTAACCTGGTTAAATGACACGCTGGGTTCCCCGGCGGGACACTCCGCTCGGAACCTTTTGCGCGTGATCGTGCAAGTTTGAGTTGCAGGGGATGACCATGACTATGATCGAAACCGAATTCGATGAGAGTACGCTGACCAATATGGAGATTGCGCTGGAGCGCGCCTGCGGTGGCCTTCCCGGTGACATGCAGGGGCACGACGCGCGAAAATTCGTCGCCAAACGGATCATCGACAGCGCCAAACGCGGCAATGTGACGCTCGCCGAACTCACCGCCACGGGCAAGCGCGCCGTGGTCGAGTTGCTGTCGCGGCCGTCGGCTGAAAGCCTGATCTAGCCTAGCCGATCGCCTCGCGCAGCAGATCGAGCGGCTGCCAGGGCTTCTTCAGGAAACATGTGCCGTCGGGAATTTCGAGGCCGTCCTCTCCCGAGACGACGATCACCTTCAATCGCGGGAAATTCTGCCCCGCGAAAGCCGCAAGCTCCAGGCCGGATTTGTCGCCGGCGAGCTTGACGTCGGTCACCAACAACGACAGTTCGAGACCGATGCGCGCCAGCACGAGCTCCGCGGCCTCGACGCTGTCGCACTGGACAACGTCCATGTCTTCATTCTTCAGCAGCACGGTGAGCAGTTCGCGCTGCAGCGCGTCGTCTTCGACGACCAAGGCGATACCAGGCATCGAGTTGTTCATGGGAGCCTCCGCCTTTAACCTAGGTTAAAGCGCGGACTTGCGAAAAGTTCGTTCACCCATGCCCGATTGTTGCTGGTCATCCAGGCGCGGTAGCCGGCTGCGACCGCACGGCTCGGGTGTAGCGAGAACAAGGATTCTGCGGTGGATGTTTCCGCGCGGAAGGAGCGCGGCCACGCGCAAGATAAGTTTCCCAACGATCAGGATCCTCAAGCGCAAGCCACATCGCATCCGACCGGAGACGGACGACGCAATCGTGCTGGAGGACCGGATGTGCGCCGGCGCCGTCCCCACGCCGACGGCTGCTCCTGCAGATTTCTCCAAAAACGCGAACTGTCTGTGGAACCCCGGAACCTTTTCGCCGTTGCACACGGCAGAGGGGTTCCAATGTGGCGGCAACTCCAGGGCTTTCTGCAGACGGTGGACGAGCGCTTTCCACCCATCGTGATCGATGTGTCGCTGGCCGCCGCGGCCGCGGCATTGATCACCATTATTGTCAGAGCCGTCATCGTTTGAGGTCGATGCCATGTCGCTTCTGAAGTGACGACGCAGAGGCGCTTCGCGAGCGCGCTTTGCCACAGGCGACTTTCGCATCCCGCTCCGCGCTCGTGACGTTCGCGAAACGTCCCTCTCTCGGTGCGGGACGGGGACATGATAATCGTCCTAGGAGGGAAGTCGACGGCGAAGAAAGGCGTTCGAGAAGAAAGGTGTGAGCAAGATGGGGGATAACTCCAGGGTCACTTCCGACGCCACTCCCACCGCTCCGTATGCGACGCCCTGAAAGGCAGGCCTGGCGACGCGGCTTTTCTCGGGAACCATTCCCTCTTGTCGACGGTTCTACCGGGTTATCGGCAGGAGGGTGTTTCATGATCAAGGCCGTCGAAGCGCTCGTTGCGGGGTTCAGCGAGCCCGACGTGAGTGAGGCCGAGCAAGGCTCTTTTCGCGAACTGCTCGAGGCGCTGCCGGCCGCCGTGTACACCACGGATGCAACCGGTACGATTACCTTCTGCAACCGCGCCGCGATCGACATGGCCGGCCGCACGCCGGTCATCGGTCGCGACCAGTGGTGCGTTACCTTTCGCCTCTATCACCCTGACGGTACGCCGCTGCCGCATGAGCAGTGCCCGATGGCGATCGCCTTGAAGGAGCAGCGCCCAGTTCGGGACGTTGAGATCATGGCCGAGCGTCCGGACGGCCAGCTGGTTCCCGTGATGCCGTTTCCGACTCCCCTGTTCGACCGCAGCGGCAAATTGGTCGGCGCGGTGAACGTGCTCGTCAACATCAGCAAGCTCAAGGCTGCGGAAGCAGGCCGAAGGGCGGCGGGCCGACGAGCAGGCCGCGCTCTATCAATTCACCGATCGCCTTTATCGCGCGACCAGCGTGCAGGATGCGGTGGACGCCGCGCTGGATGCAATCGCCGGCGCGCTGTCGGCCGAGGCGGGCCTCGATCCTTCTGTTCGACGAAGCTGGTATCGCGCGCTTCGTCGGCTGGCGCGGTTTGTCGGACGGCTATCGTGCAGCGGTCGAAGGCCACTGCCCCTGGAAGCCCGGCGAGCGGAATGCGCAGCCGATTTTCGTCGCCGATATCGACCTTGCCGACCAGCCGGAACAGATCAAGCAGCGTGGTGCGCGCTGAGGGCATTCGCGGCCTTGCCTTCATTCCGGTCACCGCCAATGGCGGCGTCATCGGCAAGTTCATGACGTATTACCAGACCGCGCACATCTTCTCCGATGACGAGCGCGCGCTGGCGGTCACGCTCGCGCGTCAGCTCGGCTTCGCGCTCGAGCGGCAGCGGATCGAGAGCGATCGCAAGCGCGCCGAGGCGCAGCGCGATCTTTTGGTCGCCGAGCTCAACCATCGGGTCAAGAACACGCTTGCCACGGTGATTTCGGTCGCCCGACAGTCGTTCGCGAAGGGACCATCGCTGGAACATGCTCTCAAATCGTTCGACGGACGCTTGCGGGCGCTCGCACACACGCACAACCGGCTAGCCGAAATCAAACTGGGACGGGGCTTCGCTGCACAGGTTGCTGGCGGACGAACTCGCCCCTTATCGCGCGACAGATGGCAACAACATCGAGATGAATGGACCCGACATCAGGCTCGATCCGCGCCGCGCCGTCGTGCTTGGCATGGCCTTCCATGAGCTCGCCACCAACGCCGCAAAATACGGCGCGCTGTCGTCGAAGAATGGCTGCCTCGCCATCGATTGGCGCGTGCAGGGCGCGCCGCGCGAGCTGCATCTTGACTGGATCGAGCGTGGCGGACCGGCTGTGCAGCGACCGCAGCGGAGCGGCTTCGGGCGGCTGTTGCTGGAACGAGCGCTAAGGGCAGATTTGCGAGGACACGTCGAGTTGAAGTTTGCGCCCGGGGGCCTGCGATGTTCGATCATCGGCGCCCTCGACGATGCATCTTCGAACCGCGTCTGAGGTCTGATGTGCAAACCGATGCGAGCCGGCCCCTTGGACACAAGCGCGTACTGATCGTCGAGGACGAGTTCCTGCTTGGATTCTCGCTGCTGGAGGATCTCACGGAAGCAGGCGCCGACGTCATCGGGCCGGTCTCCACCGTGGACGAGGCCCTGCAAATCGTGAGGTCCGAGTCGTTCGACCTCGCGCTGCTGGATATCAACGTTCGCGGCGAAATGTCTTTTCCGGTCGCTGACGCGCTGCTGGCCAGGAACGTGCCGCTCATCTTCCTGACCGGTTACGACACGGACGTCATCCCGGATCGGTTGCAGCGGCTGCCACGGCTTGGCAAGCCATATGATCCGAGAGCGCTCGCGAGCGCCCTCATGGAGGTCGTGCAGTCACCGTGAACCGCCGGATCAACCCGTGTCGATATTCCGTATTTTTTAGCCAGGGCGCCGAAAGCTCGTAGGACGAGCCGCAGCCGGTGATAGGTGCATTCTGCACCTTCGCAGATGCGATGCCACCTCTTCCGAGAGGGCCGCTCTAATTCGCTCGCGAGAGCTCGCGCAGCGCGCGGCCGATCGCACCGTCATCGATCGGCTTTTCCAGGAGCAGAACGTCGCGATACTGGTCGGGAATTGGGCCCCGGTCGTAGCCGGACGTGAAGATGAAAGGGATCGCGCGCGAACGCAGCTTGTCGGCCGCCGGATAGATCATCTCACCTTTGAGATTGATATCGAGCACTGCCATGTCGACCTGTTTGGCGGCATCGATCAGCTCGAGCGCGTCCTGGATCTCGCCGACCGGTCCGACGACCTCGGCGCCGAGGCCGCGCAGCAGCCGCGCCATGTCGTCAGCCTGAAAATATTCATCCTCGACGACGAGAACCCGCCGGCCGTACAACAGGGACGGCCATGTCGTTGGCTTGCCTGCCATTGCCCACCTCGCTCGTACGAACGTCGGTTCGATCGGGGAACTTAATTGGAAAAGTGGTCTTGACTCAACGCACGACCTCAACCCGCGAGCAAATGCCGGGTTCCATGAATAACCGGGACATCATCGTGATCGGCGGCTCGGCAGGTGCGACGGCTCCCCTGAAGGAGGTGCTCCGCCGCCTGCCGGCTGATCTTCCCGCGGCGGTGCTGATCGTCCTGCATATCCCGTCCCGCGGTATTGGTAGCCTGTCGAGCGTGGCAGGGGCTGCCGGGCCGCTGCCGGTCATTGAAGCCGAAGACGGAACGCCCATCGCAAGAGGCCGCGTCTATCTGCCGGCCCCTGATCGACATCTGCTCGTTCGCGACGGTCACATCCTTCTAGGTCATGGTCCGCGTGAAAACATGGTGCGGCCGGCGATCGATGCACTGTTCCACTCTGCGGCGCTGCACTACGGTCCCCGCGTGATCGGCGTGGTGCTGAGCGGCCTTCTGTCCGACGGCGCCGCCGGGCTCAACGCCATCAAGCGTTGCGGCGGGATGGCCTTGGTTCAGGACCCCGACGAGGCCATCGCGGACGAAATGCCGCGCCGGGCGATGGAAGCGACCACGGTCGACCTTTGCGTGCCGAGCGCCCGGATCGCCAATGTGTTGTCCGATCTCGTGCGCAAGGCGCCAGGGACCGCACTGCCTATCCCGCCCGAGATCGCGCTGGAAGTTGAAATCGCAGCCGGCGGGCGTATCGGCAGTGACAGGCTTGGCACAATCGCAAGCCCGACGTCCTTGACCTGCCCGAGTTGCGGAGCCGTGCTGTCGAAGCTGAACGCCGGCAATCCTTCGCGTTTTCGTTGCCAGGTGGGTCATGCGTTCGCGGCAGATACCTTGACCGGGGAGCAGCAGAGCCGGGTCGACGAGGCGCTCCGCGTCGCTTTGCGGATCGTCGAAGAACGGGCGGAATTTCTGCAGCGCAAGGCCGAGGAGCGCCAACGCCTCCTGCTGGCAGAGCTGCAACACCGGGTGCGCAACACGCTTGGAGTCGTGCGCTCGATCGCGCGGCGATCGGCGCTGACCAGCACGACCGTGGAGGAATACGCAAGTCATCTCGACGGGCGCCTGAGTGCCTTTGCACGCAGCCAGGCATTCGTGACCCGCGACCCGGAAGCCGGCGTCGATCTGGAATACCTGGTGGTGGAGGAACTGCTTGCGTATCACGCGCGGGAGGGTGAGCAGGTTCAAGTCTCAGGGCCTTCCATTCGCCTGCAGCCGAAGCCGGCCGAGACGCTTGTGCTTGCATTGCACGAACTCGCGACCAACGCGGTGAAGTATGGTGCGCTTGCCAAGCCTGAGGGACGGATTGCGGTGACGTGGCAAATTGACCGGACCGGCGGCACGCCGCAGCTCGTCTTCGAATGGGTCGAGAAAAATGGTCCCAAGATCGACAAGCCGGCCCGTCGCGGGTTCGGCAGTGAGCTGCTGGAGCAGACGCTGGCCTTTGAACTGAAGGCGCGCACCACGCTCAGCTTCGATCCGGGTGGGCTTCATTGCAAAATCGTCATCCCGCTCGGTCCGCGACTGCTCCAGCAGCCGCTACCGCCACCGTGATCGACCGCGGACAGGAGCAACGTCACGCGCAAGTCAGCCGGAGCTTTCGATTTTGAACTCGTTAGAGCCGAACGATGCAGGTTGGGTATCCGCATTCTCGATTGACGACGCGCCTGGACGCCGTAGTCGGGCTTTCCGAAGCGGACCGAGCGCTGATCGGCAAGCTGCCGATCACTGTACGGAGTCTTGCAGCCGATCAGGATCTCGTCCGGACAGGCGAGGGCGCGTCCGAATGCTGGCTGCTGCTTGACGGTTATCTCTACCGTCACAAGGAGACCAGCGACGGCCGCCGGCAAATTCTCTCGGTCTATGTGCCGGGAGATATTCCGGATCTCGCGTCGCTGTATCTGTCAGCGGTCGGACCACACCTTGAGTGCGATGGGACCGGCCGTGGCCGCGCACGTCTCGCACAGCGCGCTGCAGGAGATGATTGCCGCATCGCCGGCTCTGATGCGGGCGCTTCAGCGTGAGATGCTGGTGGACGCAGCGATTTTCCGGGAATGGATTCTGAACATCGGGACCCGGCAGGCTGTGTCGCGGGTTGCGCACCTTCTCTGCGAGATAGCGACCCGGCTGCAGATCGTCGGCTTTGCAAAGGACCTCAGCTTCACCCTGCCGATGTCCCAGGCCGATATCGGCGAGGCCACCGGCATTTCGACCGTGCACGCCAACCGCGTGATCCAGGATTTGAGATCGCGCGGAGCAATCGAATGGCGAAACAAGGCGCTCAAGATCCTCGACTGGGATGCGCTGGTCAGCATCGCCGATTTCTCGCCGGCATACTTGCACCTTCGTGATGATGCCAAGGCGCGGCCACTGAGCAACGGCTGAGGTCTCGATGTGGGGTGCCTCAGCTACCCTTCAACGCTTGCGTTCATCTGTGTCAGCGGCCGCCGGCGTGTCCGATATGCGCGCTTTCCGATGTACGTGGACGGACGACTGCGCCGTCGAAGCGCCTGGATCTGCGATCACCGCACGGGACTAGGCGAGCAGTTCCATGTTATAGCGCGCGAGTTCGACCGATCTGCGAATACAGGCATCGGACGACGAGAGGCGCGGCGATTTCGGCGCGATCATTCTTCGCTGGTTGGCAAGCGTGGAGGCGACGGCATCACTTCAGGTTCGTCGGTCCGAGGAGGCTGATCCGCCTGCGGCTGCACGCCTTCAATGAAGGTCGTGCCGCCTCGCTTCAGGCGATCCGCCTCGGCTGGAAAACTCCCGGTTTGCTTGATGCGCGCAGACCAGCGCCGCTCGACTTTGTTGAGGATGTCGAGCGGTAAGGTCGAAGCCATTGTCGTCTCCGAGGCGGCTGCGGGATCAGCGCGCCCGCGCCGGTCAAGGTCATGGTCTGAAGGGGCGAGACAAGGCAGGGATGCCCGCATCGACATAACGGGGGACGCGGGCAGGCGTTCCTCACGGCGCCTTGTCTTTATCCAGCGCCTTCTTGCGCAGCGTCGAGGAAACCGCGGCTTCCCACGCCCGGGAGGTCAGCGATGCGGAGGGTGAAAGGGGGCTTGCGGTTGGATCTTGCGGCGGATTTGCTCGAAGCGGACGTGCGTTCGGCTCGCCGCAGCAGCAGGCTCTCCGTCAACGATCGCCTCGTCCACGGCGAGACCCGCAAGTTCCGCAACAGGCCATGGAAGCCGCTTCTTCCGATCATCGTCGCCTCGACCACGACCAAGCCAAGCTGGTGTTCGATGACGGGAACATTCAGCCGACCGTAAGGTTCCTTTTATCCGAAACAGCGGCGGATCGGTGACGCGTCGATGGTAAGGAGCGGGCAATGGATACGATCGATGAACATTGCGAAGCCCTGATCGGGCGCACGGCACTCGCGCTCTGGGGGCGCTTTCCGCGCGACGTCCAGGAGATGATTTTCGAGACGGCCGTCGAGGGGCACGAAGCGTTGCGCCACGACCTCGCGGTCTTCCTGCACGAACGGCATCCGCGCACGGCGCATCCGCCGAAGCCGAAGGACCCTATCTAGCGAACTTCACAGGGCCGCGGCAAAGAACAGGCATGTGGTGGCGAAAGTGATCGGCGACGGCAAGCTGGACCGGGCAGGGAGCAAGAAGGGCGGGCAGCCAGGATGCGGATCTCGCCAGGATCGCCAACAATCTCACTTGAGGGGAAGCCCAAGTCATGAATGCGCCACTGGTCGTTGAGATCCCGCACCGTCTCGGCAAAGACGAAGCGATCCGCCGCCTGAAGGGCGGGCTTGGCCGCGCCAGCGCGCAGTACGGCAACGTGCTGAAGGTGCATGAGGAGATCTGGTCCGGCGACCGATTGAGTTTTCGCGTGGAGGCATTGCGGCAGATGGCATCCGGCACCGTCGACGTGCGCGACGACAACGTGCGGATCGAAGTGACGCTGCCCTGGTTGCTGGCGCGGCTTGCGAACGGCATCCAGGCGGCGATCCGCAAGTCGGGCACGCTGATGCTGGAAAAGAAGCCGTGAACTGAAAGCGCGGCTGTCGCCGGTCTTGTTGTGGGCACTTCCAGCTTCGATGCGAGCGCTGCCTTATCGTGCGTTGGGTGCCGAGCGGCAGCTCGAACTCAGTGACCTCCCTTATCGTCCAGGCTTCAATCCGGGCGTTTCGATCCAGCGCTTTGCTTCCGCATACATGCGAAGCTGCGCGATCTCTTTGAGAATGGATTGGCGAGGTTCGCCGGGCGGCAGTTTGGCGGCCTCATTCTCGCGCTCGGAAATGCGCTCCTCCAGTTCGGACGGAGTTTGATAAACCGCCTTCGGAATCCGCTTCATTGTACGCCTCGCACTCACGCCCGCGCCAAGTGTGAGAGCGCTTACGCGCGGAGCCAATTACATTTGTAAACGACCCGGATGGGGCGGCATTGTCCGTGATCAAGTTGGGCGGAATTATTCGCTATGCCGGAATTTCGGAAAGGCGCTCGCGGAACGGCATGTCGCGACGCCGAGGTCCGTGCTTCGCGTGCGGGTGAATGAAAAAGTCAGTGGTTCTTACGCAGTATGGCCGGGATCGATGTGCGACGGCGTCTTCTTGCGGCGCTGCGGCGTCATCCGGGCTGGATCAGGCCGGCCGTGCACGCCGCGCGGGCCGAGCTGGGCGCGCTGGATGTCGTCCTCGGACAGGCGCGGCTTGCCGTCATCGAGCTGATACCAGCGGTCGGCCAGGAACTCGTCCATGAATGACTTTTTGCGTTGCATGCGCTGACAACGCGGTGGTGTTCTGTTCCGTTCCGTCCGGATTGATGCGGTGGCCGCCTCCGTCTCGCTGGAAGCGGCCTGCCGCAAGGAAAGCTACTCGGCCGCCTCGGCGTAGGCCTCGTGGTTGACCGCCTCCTTCGCAAGCTTGGTCAACGCTTCGTCGGTCGCTTCCTCTTCGGCGAGCGTTTCCTTCAGAAGCTCCGCCGCGTCGTTCATGCCGAGCTCCTTGGCCCAGGTGACGAGGGTGCCGTAGCGGCAAATTTCGTAGTGCTCGACCGCTTGAGCCGCTGCCAGGAGTCCGGCGTCGAGCGCGGGCGTACCCTTGTACTCCTTCATGATCTCCTGGCCCTCCTCGATGATGCCGACGATGGCCGGGCACTGCTTGCCTTGCGGTTTGGCGTCGATCGTCTCGAACACCTTCTCGAGCCGTTCGAGCTGCGCCTCGGTCTCCATGAGGTGCTTCTCGAATGCCGCCGCAAGCTCCTCGTTCTGCGCAGCCTTCGCCATCTTCGGGAGTGCGGCGAGAATCTTCTTCTCGGCGAAGTAAACGTCCTTCAGCGAGTTGTGAAAGAGATCGTCAAGCGTCTTGGTTTTGGCCTTTGCCATGGGGTGCCTCCGTGAATGGAGCTTCTGCAACGTCACAGCGCTGCCGCAGTTCCTCGCATCGTTCCTGAGCGCGCGAACGTATGGCCGCCGCCGCGCAGTGATGGCCGAATGCCAGAACAAGTTTTCCGCGCGCGCCTTATCCTGCTTTCGAATTGAGACTGAACGTGGCGCAAGCTGCAAGGAAGCGGCCCGGTTCGCCGATCGGCAAGAAAGGCCCGCGCAAGGCAAATCCCATCTACAAGCGAAAGCCCGGCCAGCCCTGGTCGAAAGAAGACCTGAGAGAACTGAAGACGCTCGCAAAGGAGAATACGCCGACCGGCGTGCTCAGCGTGAAGCTGCAGCGGCCGGAACCCAGGCGGGCTGAGAACGTTGAGCATCTGCGGGATGGGGGCGAGGTCGCTTCGCGAGGGAGCCCAAGATGCAAAACGATCCAACCGGCAGCGACAAGACGATCCGCGGGTGGAAAGCCTTGACCATCGTGCTCGGCGCCGCGGCTTTTATCCTGTTCGCCACCTGGGCGATGAACGATCGCGACAGGCATTCGGGCATGGCCCAATCGTCGGACACTGGAAAGACCGTCGGATTGGCGCCGCAGCGCTAGCTAGAAGCATCCGTCAGAGCAATGCTTTCAGCCTGAGGGCGTCTTTCGGCGCTGCGCTCTTCTGGTCATTGTCGAAGTAGACGTATACGTCGCAGCGCTGTCGTTTCCAGCCGGTGCAACTCTCGTCATCGCGGATGACGGCGAGCGCATCCGCGCCGATCTTGCCGCCGGGCGCGATGTAGTAGGGCCGGGCGAGATAGCGTTCGTCGATCTCCTCCTGCGGCACGAACGCGTCGATATCGATCGTGTGCGTGCTTTCGAGTTGTACTGCGTCGAGCTCGTCCGCCTCGATCTTCACGTAGCGGCGCTTGGAAAGCTCGTAACCGCGGGTCCTTGTTTTCCCGGTCAATGACGCGCCCCGTTTCCGCATCGACCATCTGCTGCTGCAAGCGGTTACCGGTGCGCCTGTTGATCTGGTGGAAGTGCGTCTTCTCGGCCGACGCCGTCGCCGGATAGAGCGCGATCGGGCAAGAGATCAGCGACAGCTTGGGAAACCCCTTCCAATATGTACGCGGCGCTATTTGCCAGCTCCATGTCTACAACAACACGCTAGCAGCGACCGGAATCCTTTCGTTTCCGGCTGCCCTTACCGGCTTTGGCTCGCCAATGGACCGTGCTGATGCTCCGGGCGGTGAGCGCTTTGACCGACGTCAAGGTTTTGAACAAATGCCGTTTGTGCGCCTTCAGTGTTCCGGCTAGTCTCACAGGGCAGGGCGGCGTAACGATCTCAGTTTCGAGATATGACCAGCTTCAAAAAGCGGTCGGTGCTGATCGTCGAAGACGAGGCGATGATCCGCGTGCTTTTGTGCGACATGCTCGAAGAGCTCGGACACACGATCGCCGGACAAGCCGCGCACGTCGATGAAGCCTTGGCGCTTGTCCGCTCCCCGCTCGCGTTCGATCTCGCCATCCTCGACGTCAACCTTGACGGCAAGACCTCCGAGCCGATCGCGGCCGCAATCGCGTGCCGCGGCCTGCCGTTTGTCTTCGCCACCGGCTACGGCGAATTGGGAATTCCGGAACGTTTCCGCGACCGGCCGTTCCTGGAGAAGCCGTTTGCGATCGCAGATCTGACGGACTTGTTGCAGACGGTCGCGGGCGATAGCGCTCGAGGGCGCCGGCGCTAAGCCGGGCGATAGCGCTCGGCCGGCGCCGCCGAAAATCCAGCGGAACCACTTCGGCAGACGAAGCTTGTCTTTGCATGGCGGAATGATCCGTCTGCACAGGAGATCACCGATGTGCGACTACAGCCTTGAGAACGTGGCATCGCGAGCGGCGAGCAAGGGCGAGAAGCTTGTCTCGACCCGGTTTCCGAACGCGATGACCAAGGGATTTGCGGGAGTGAACGACCGGACGGTCGCGGTATGCCTGCGTCCGGGCACCGAGCTCGCGTTCGACCACACGGTCGAATTCGAGAAGAATTGCATCGAAACCCGGCACACGAAGGTCAAGGTCGCGACCTTCCGCCAGATCGACCTGGAGAACCGGCATACGCATCACGATGCGCTCGAATTCTCCGACGGCCAGATCGTCAGGCTCGCCAGCCTGATCCCGGGCCAGGTTGCCACAGTTCTGCAGCTGCCGCACGAGGGGACGGAAGAGCCCGCCACGCAAGCTGCGCAGAGCAGGGTGATCGAGGATATCTGGCTGTAAGGCTGATTGGCGCGAGGTACCAGCGTAGGGCCTCGTGCGTGAATGGAATGAGAGCGCGGCCAGAGCGATCTGGCAGCGAGGTGGGGTGCGGCCGGCTCGAGGCGGACCATGACGCGGCCGAATACCGAGGACCTCACGCTGGTGCTGCGTGCAGCGCGCTTTGCCTGCGCGCGTCATGCCGGGCAAAGCAAGAACCGACAGCAGCGATCCGTCATCGATCATTGCCTCGAAGTTGCGCAGCTTGTCGCCGAAGCGGGCTTTCCGGGTGACGTCGTCGCAGCCGCCGTCCTGCATGACACCGTTGAGAAGACCGACACCGAGGAGCATGAACTCGAAGAACGATTCGGCCCGCGCGTTCGCGCGCTGGTCGAGGCGTTGACCGATCTGCCGGGGAGTCCGAAGCGGTCGCTCATGCGCGCTTGAAGTCGGCACCATCTGAAGCGCAGACGATCAAATGCGCCGACATTGTCAGCAATCTTGAGGCGCTCGCGCGGGCAGGCGAGTTGACGACCAAGGATCGTGAGGACAAGGCCGCGACGCTCGCGGTGCTTACCCATTCGGATCCGTTGCTCGCCGAGCGTGCGGCGCGCATCATCGAGCGTGGCGTGGGCGAATAGCAGCAAATCTGCGCAGCCTCCTTCCGGCGCGGTCAATGCTCCCTTGCCTGATCGGCGTGGCGGTGCGCCAGGCGCCACTCGCCGTCCTCCTTGCGGAACACTTCGGTCACGCGCAGCTTCATCGGCACCTTCTTGCCGCCTCGCTTCATCTGGATCGTGGCGATTTGAAATCCGGTCCAGAATGCTTCCTCGTCGCTGGCCTGCTTTTGCAGCACTTCGAAACGACAGGCGCTGTCCGGGCCGAACCGGCTTGCGCCGTCGCGGTAGTCCCGCAGCACGGCCTCGATCCCTTCGGTCTTGCTTCCGTCGGGACCGAAGAACGATACCGGGTCTTTTCGCACCGTGAGGTCAACGACCGGTGCGGGATCGCCGCGAACATAGGCCAGCGCGGCCGCTTCGCGTTGCTTCATGAAGTCGTCAAAGTCCTGCGTGCGTGCCATGCCGCGCCTTTCCGTCAGTGGCTGTTCATTCGGTCGTCCGTCTGCGAATGGGCGCCGCCCGGGTGCGAGATGCCGGCGAGCGCCTCGCCAACCTTCTGCAGCTGCGGCGATCCTTCCTCGGAAACTGCCAGGTCACCGATCGTCAGGATACCCACGAGCCGCTTGTGGCGGTTCAGCACCGGCAGCCGTCGCACCTGCTGGTTCGCCATGTTGTCGGCGACATCCGAGACAAGTTCGTCCTCGAAACAGTAGCGGACATCGGTGCTCATCACCTCGCGCACCGGCGTATCGACACCCTTGCCGAGCGCGACGGCGCGCACCGTGATGTCGCGGTCGGTCACCATGCCGACCAAACGGTCGTTTTCGGAGACCGGCAGCGCGCCGACGTCCATGTCGCACATGCATTGCGCCGCTTTCTGGATCGATTGCTCAGGACTGATGAGCTCCACATGCCGCGTCATGACTTCGCTGACCCGCATCGATGCCTCCTCTCAGATCTGTGAAACCGCGCAGGGATGTTGCGTGCAGGAAGCGACGAATGAAAGCAGTATTTGTTCCGCAAAACCTGTGCGTGGGGTTCGATATAACGTCAGTGCTGATGACCCATAGGTGCCGACGATCGCAAAACCGGCGCGAGGAGGAACGTGGGCTCACCTTGCGCATTGCAGTTTCCGGGGCAGGCTTCACCGCGAGGCGAGAATGCCGGCGTCCGCCGCGCGCACCCAGATGGTCGAAAGACAGCTCGTCAGGCGCGGCGTCCGCGACCAGCGCGTGCTGCGGGCGATGCGCGACGTGCCGCGCGAGGCGTTCGTCGAAGCCGGGATGGAGGAGTTCGCCTTCGACGATTTACCCTTGCCGATCGGCGAGGGGCAGACGATCTCGCAACCCTACATCGTTGCCTTCATGGCGGAAGCAGCCGAGCTTTCACCGAACGACAAGGTTCTGGAGGTCGGAACCGGCTTCGGCTATGCGGCCGCGGTGTTCGGCCGGATCGCAGAGGCCGTCTACACGATCGAGCGGTATCCTTCGCTTGCGGAAACCGCGAAGCAACGGCTTGCCCGCGCGGGCATCAAGAACGTGTTCGTGCAGGTCGGTGACGGCACGCTCGGCTGGCCCGACGCGGCGCCGTTCGACGCCATCATCGTCGCCGCCGGCGGTCCTGAAGTCCCTGCCGCGCTGATGCAGCAGCTTGCCATCGGCGGGCGGCTGATCATTCCGGTCGGCGGGGTCGAATACCAGTCGCTGCTGAAGGTCAGGCGCGTCACCGAGGCGCTGTACGACACCGAGGAGCTTGCGCCGGTGCGCTTCGTGCCCCTGGTGGGCGCGCAAGGCTGGACCGAGGATGGGCGCCGCGCGGCGAGCTCAACATCGGCCAGCTCTGCCGCGAACGTTACCGTGATGAAACCGCATTGATCGGTCTCAGCGATACCTACCCGTTTGGGCTTTGACGCTGGTCTGGAATCTCACGCGGCGGCTGGCTCGGTGGCGCCTCAGCCGGTTGATCCGGCTGCGCGGGATTGTCGGGCGGCGGGTGGATTTCCGGTGGGCTAGACGGAGGCACGCCCGGCGGCGGCCGCGAAGGCTGCGGCTCGGCAGGTTGCGGGACTTCGGTCGGCTTTCCGGCGAGGCGTTGCATGAGATGCTAACGCGAAGGCGCCGCGCGAGTTTCCTCATTCGCGCTGCGGCTTGCCAGTGCGCCGTGCACTTACTGCGCTGCGGCCTTTGCCTCCCTGATAAGGTCCATTGGCTTCCAGGGCTTGCGCAAAAAGGTCGCGCCTTCGGGCAGGATCGGCCAGTCCTTGCCGGAGGTCACGATCACCTTGATGTTCGGAAACAGCTGCTGGGCGAATTTCGCGAGCTGCAATCCGGGCATGTCGCCGTTCAGCCGAACGTCGGCCACCATCAGCGACAGGTCATGCCCAACTTCCTCGAGAATGATCTGGGCGGCCTCGGCGTTATCACTTTGCAGCACCTCGAAGCCGTTGGCCTCGAGGATCGTCCGCACCATCCGCCGCTGCACCTCGTCGTCTTCGACCACCAGTGCATAACGTTTTGTCTGCGACACGCTCGCCTCCCACTCGTTGCGGTACGCGCCAGCCGCCTCGACAACCGGGCACCATGGGAAAAATGTGCAAGCTGGGAATTGGTTCTTACACAGTTGCGAACAGGCCTAAGGTTCCGAAAACGCCTTGTGTAAAATACCGGACAGATGGCCACGGCGTCGCCGGTGGTCCCGTCACGGAGTTCTCACGAGCAATAATAAAGGGTTGCGAAGCCGTGCCTGCACATTGGGCGATCGGCTGGAAGTGGTCATTTTATGTGCACCGCACCTGAGCAGGTGCCCAAGCCGGCAGCAAGGAAAGCTGCCAAAAATTCGAGCGACCACCTGAAAAACTATTTCTTTTCAACGATGTAACGATGTGCCTTGGTCTGGCACGACGATTGCTATTCAATTATTAGTCAATGACGACCGCCGTCCATCGGACTGCCGAACCCAAAGTTGGTTGTAGGCGCAGGGACAGCTCGAAGCCCAACTCTTTTTGAGGAAGCTTAGCGCGGTCGTCGTGACGCCATCTCGCGTGGCTGCACATCCCTGTTTTCCGTCGGGCGCGGTCGGAAAACGGGATGGCCATGCAGGCAGACACCTCGCTCAAGAAGAAACTCGTCGTGCTCGGGAACGGCATGGCGGCGGGCCGCGTGCTCGAGGAGCTCTTTGCGCGCGCGCCGGATCGCTACGACGTCACCATTTTCGGCGCCGAGCCGCGCGTCAACTACGACCGCATCATGCTCTCGCCGGTGCTCGCCGGCGAAAAAGCGTTCGACGACATCATCGTCCACGACGACGCGTGGTACGCGCAGCACAAGGTCACGTTGCGCAAGGGCGAGCCGATCGTTGCGATCGACCGCGCGGCGCGCACCGTTCGCACCAAGGACGGCGCGGTCGAGCCCTATGATACGCTGCTCATCGCCACCGGCTCGAAGCCGATCCTGATCCCCGTTCCGGGCGCCGAGCTTCCCGGCGTCGTCACCTTCCGCGATCTCGATGACGTGGACGCGATGCTTGCCGCGGCGGCACGGGGCGGCAACGCCGTCGTGATCGGCGGCGGTCTGCTCGGCCTCGAAGCGGCTGCGGGCCTCGCCAGCAAAGGCATGAAGACCACCGTCGTGCACCTGATGCCGACGCTGATGGAGCGTCAGCTCGACCCGAACGCAGCCTATCTGCTGCAGCGCGCGATCGAGAAGCGCGGCATCGAAATCCTGACCAGCGCAAACACGCAAGCGATCATCGGCGACGAGAAGGTCAGGGCCGTCCGCCTCGACGACGGCCGCACGCTGCCGGCCGATCTGGTCGTGATGGCAGTCGGCATTCGTCCGAACGCGCAGCTTGCCAAGGAAGCAGGCCTCGAGGTCAAGCGCGGGCTCGTGGTGGACGATCACCTGCGCACCAGCGACGAAAACATCTATTCCGTCGGCGAATGCGTCGAGCATCGCGGCCAGTGCTACGGCCTGGTCGCGCCGCTCTACGACATGGCGAAGACGCTCGGCGCCACGCTCGCGGGCGAGAATGTTGCGGGCTACACCGGATCCGCCACCTCGACCAAGCTGAAGGTGACCGGCGTCGACCTGTTCTCCGCCGGCGACTTCTCCGAAGGCGACGAGAAGGACGAGATCGTGCTGCGCGACCCCTCGCGCGGCGTCTACAAGCGCGTGGTGCTGCGCGACAACCAGATCGTCGGCGCGGTGCTTTACGGCGATACGGCCGACGGCGCCTGGTATTTCGACCTGCTGAAGAAGGGCGCGGACATCACCAAGATGCACGACACGCTGATCTTCGGTCAGGCGTATCAGGGCGGCGGCGCGCCGCTCGATCCGGTGGCGCTGGTCGCGGGTCTCTCGGACGACGCGGAAATCTGCGGCTGCAACGGCGTCTGCAAGGGCACGATCACCCAGGCGATCACGGGCAGGGGGCTCACGACGATTGACGACGTGCGGAGCGGCACCAAGGCATCCGCCTCCTGCGGTCAGTGCACCTCGAAGGTCGAGGCACTGCTGGTCGCAACGCTCGGCGCAAGCTATTCCGCGGCAGCCCGCAAGGCGATGTGCAAGTGCACCGACCTCACCCATGACGAGGTGCGCAGGTTCATCGTGACGAAAGAGACGAAGTCGGTTCCTGCCGTGATGCAGGAGCTCGGCTGGAAGACCTCCTGCGGCTGCTCGTCGTGCCGGCCGGCGCTGAACTACTATCTCCTTTGCGCCTGGCCGTTCGACTACAAGGACGATCCGCAGTCGCGTTTCGTCAACGAGCGGGTGCACGCCAACATCCAGAAGGACGGCACGTTCTCGGTGGTGCCGCGCATGTGGGGCGGCTTGACGACGCCGGACGAGCTGCGCGCGATCGCCGATGTCGCCGACAAGTTCAAGATTCCGACCGTGAAGGTCACCGGCGGCCAGCGCATCGACCTGCTCGGCGTGCGGAAAGAGGATCTGCCGGCGGTGTGGGCGCAGCTCAACACGGCTGGCCTCGTCTCGGGTCAGGCCTACGCCAAGGGCCTGCGCACGGTGAAGACCTGCGTCGGCAGCGAATGGTGCCGGTTCGGCACGCAGGATTCGACCGGGCTCGGCGTCAAGCTGGAACGGTACCTCTGCGGCTCGTGGACGCCGCACAAGGTGAAGCTTGCCGTCTCCGGCTGCCCGCGCAACTGCGCCGAAGCAACCGTGAAAGACATCGGCATCATCTGTGTCGAGTCCGGCTACGACATCCACATCGCCGGCGCCGCCGGGTTGCATGTGCGCGCCACCGATCTGCTCGGGCATGTCGATACGGAAGAGGAAGCCATCGAATACGTCGCCGCGGTGCTGCAGCTTTATCGCGAGCAGGCGGCATATCTCGATCGCGTCTACAAGTGGGCCGACCGGGTCGGCATCGACAAGATCCGCACAGCGATCATGGACGACCATGAAGGCCGCAAGGCGCTGGTCGCCCGGTTCGAGACATCGCAGCGCGCGGTGCGCAGGGATCCGTGGGCCGAGCGCGCCGCAGGCCGCGAGCTGCACGAGTTCATGCCGCTTGCGTCGCTCAACATCATCATGCCGGAGGCCGCCGAATGAACGCCATGCCGCAACAGGCGAGCGACTTCTGGTTCGACGTCGGCTCGCTGCAGGAAATCCCGGTGCGCGGTTCGCGCCGCGTGAAAACGCCGCGCCGCGAGATCGCGATCTTCCGCACCGCCTCCGACGAGGTGTTCGCACTGGAGAACCGCTGTCCGCACAAGGGCGGACCGCTGAGCGAAGGAATCGTGCACGGCCGCAAAGTCGCGTGTCCGCTGCACAACTGGATCATCAATCTCGAGGACGGGGAGGCGACGGGCGCGGACAAGGGCTGCGCCCGCAGCTTTCCGGTCAAACTCGAGAATGGACGGGTCTATCTCGACATGAGCGTCGCCGCGGCACCGTAGCCGCAGCGCCTCGAATTTCACTGATCAAATTCAAAAGGAACTGAAATGGCCTATCTCGCGCCTTCCGAATTCGTAACCAAGATGGTCGATGCCGGCGAAGCCAAGATCTTCATGTCTACCCGCGACACGGTGGTCCGCGCCTACATGGCCGGTGCACTGCTGTCGCTCGCGGCAGCTTTCGCGGTGATGGTCACGGTGCAGACCGGCTATCCGATCATCGGCGCGATGCTGTTTCCGGTCGGCTTCTGCATGCTGTACCTGCTCGGCTTCGACCTTCTGACCGGCGTGTTCGTGCTCTGCCCGCTGGCGCTGATCGACAAGCGGCCCGGCGTGACGCTCGGCGGCGTGCTGCGCAACTGGGGTCTCGTCTTCGTCGGCAATTTCGCCGGCGCATTCACCGTCGCGCTGATGATGGCGGTGGTCTACACCTTCGGCTTCTCCTCGCCGCCGGACAAGGTCGGCCAGGTGATCGCCGGCATCGGCGAGGGCCGCACCGTCGGCTACGCCGCGCACGGCGCCGCCGGCATGCTGACCCTGTTCATCCGCGGCGTGCTCTGCAACTGGATGGTCTCGACCGGTGTCGTCGGCGCGATGATCTCCACCAACGTCACCGGCAAGGTGCTGGCGATGTGGATGCCGATCATGCTGTTCTTCGCGATGACCTTCGAGCACTCGATCGTCAACATGTTCCTGTTCCCGTCGGGCCTGTTGATGGGCGGCAAATACACGATCATGGACTACCTGCTCTGGAACGAGATCCCGACCGTGGTCGGCAACCTGGTCGGCGGCCTGTCGTTCACGGGACTGACGCTGTATGCGACCCACGTCCGCACCGCGCCGAAGCGCGACCTGCGCGACGCGGGCGTGGAGCCGCTGCGCTCGTACGCGTCGCGCTGAGTGCAGGATTACAAGGGGACGTGATGGCCGG
The DNA here is from genome assembly GCA_963757845.1 of uncultured Alphaproteobacteria bacterium. GTDB lineage: Bacteria > Pseudomonadota > Alphaproteobacteria > Rhizobiales > Xanthobacteraceae > P52-10. The sequence goes on along the minus strand of CAVWTB010000003.1, from coordinate 1,847 downwards.
GCAACAACGCGAAGCGCGTCTTCGCGTTGTTCCCGCCTCCACGCCTTCCGGCGCAAATGCCTGGAAGACGTGGATGCCCGGCATGAAGCCGGGCATAACGGCTCAAACCGGGGCGTCTGAATGCCGCGCGAACTGAAGATCTCGGTCGGGCAGCATTCCGACAAGGGCCGGAAGGAGACCAATCAGGATTTTCACGGCGTCCTGATCCCGCGCGAGCCGTTGCTCGGCCTGAAAGGGATCGCGGTGGTGCTCGCCGACGGCATCAGCTCTTCCAGCGTCAGCCGCATCGCCGCCGAGTTCGACCGTCAAGGGCTTCCTCACCGACTACTACTGCACGTCCGAATCCTGGTCGGTGAAAACATCGGCGCAGCGGGTGATCGCGGCGACCAATTCATGGCTGCATTCGCAGACACGGCGCAGTCAGTACTCCTACGACAAGGACAAGGGTTATGTCTGCACCATGAGCGCCATGGTGCTGAAGTCCGCCACCGCGCATCTTTTTCATGTGGGAGATTCGCGCATCTATCGCCTCTCGGGCAACGCGCTGGAGCAACTGACCAACGATCATCGCGTGGTGATCTCTTCGCAGCAGAGCTATCTCAGCCGGGCGATGGGGGTTAACCCGCAGATCGAGATCGATTACCAGGCGCTGCCGGTGGAGCGCGGCGACGTCTTCCTGCTGACCACCGACGGCGTGCACGAGCACGTTGGTCCGCGCTTCATTGCCAAGGCGATCGGCGATCGTGCAGCCGATCTCGATGCCGCCGCGCAGGCGATCGCCGCGGAGGCCTTCCAGCAGGGGAGCGCCGACAATCTCACGGTTCAGATCGTCCGTATCGACGAGGTGCCGGACGGCCAGGCGAGCGAGGTGATCGGCTCCGCCGCGGGACTGCCGCTGCCGCCGCTGCTCGAAGCGCGCATGGAGTTCGACGGCTACCGGATCGTGCGCGAGGTGCACGCCTCGAGCCGCAGCCACATCTATCTCGCCGTCGACATCGAGACGGACGCGCAGGTCATCATCAAGATTCCGTCGATCGATCTGCGCGGCGACGAAGGCTATCTGCGGCGCTTCATGATGGAGGAGTGGGTGGCGCGCCGCATCAACTCCGCCCATGTGCTGAAGCCGGGTCCGCAGCAGCGCAACCGCAATTTCCTTTACATCGTCACCGAATATGTCGACGGACAGACGTTGAGGCAGTGGATGATCGACAATCCAAGGCCGCATCTGGAAACGGTGCGCGACATCACCGAGCAGATCGCCAAGGGCCTGCGCGCGTTTCACCGGATGGAGATGCTGCACCAGGACCTGCGCCCGGACAACATCATGATCGACCGCACCGGCACGGTGAAGATCATCGATTTTGGCTCGACCAGGGTCGCCGGTGTCGTCGAAGCCGATCCGCTGGCGCGCGACGATATTCTCGGCACCGCGCAATATACGGCGCCCGAGTACTTCCTGGGCGAAAGCGGCACCTCGCGCTCCGACCTGTTCTCACTCGGCGTCATCACCTATCAGATGCTGACCGGTAAGCTGCCTTACGGCGCGCAGGTGGCGCGGACGCGAACGAAGGCGCAGCAGCGGCGTCTGGCCTATGCGCCCGCGCGTGAGGCGAATTCCGAAGTGCCCGGCTGGATCGACGATGTGCTGGAGCGGGCGGTGCATGTGGACCCGTACAAGCGCCCCGCGGCGCTGTCGGAATATCTGCACGACCTGCGCCATCCGAAAGAGAACTACAGTAATTCCACCTTCAAGCCGCTGCTCGAGCGCAATCCGCTGGTATTCTGGAAGGTGCTGTCGCTGATCCTCGGCTGCATCGTGCTGGTGCTGCTGTTCAAGCTGAGAATGC
>CAVWTB010000002.1:0-89922 GCA_963757845.1 uncultured Alphaproteobacteria bacterium | reverse complement strand
CCCCCGGTAGGGTCGGCCAGGTCCCAGATGCAGGTCCAAGGCAAGGTTCCAGTGCGCGAAGGTACCATCTTGACCCATTTGTTTGTATTGCATACAAATAAGTCAGGAGCGAGCCATGGCAAAACCTCCGCAAAACTCCCAAGCATCCCAAGCACGCCGTGCGGGCCACGCGAACGGCGGGCCGGCAGATGCGTTCGCGGCTGCTCGACGCGGCAAGCGGCCTGTTCAAGGAGCGGGGTCTGGCGCGGCGTCTCCATCGCCGATATCGCCGCGGCCGCCGACGCCTTCCCGAGCCAGATCACCTATTACTTCCGCACCAAGGAAGCGCTGTTCGTCGAGGCGGCCTGCCGCGATGTGCTGTACGCGGGCAGCGCCGCCGAGGAGGCCGCCGCCAGGCGCGCAGACGCCGCGCCGAATACACGCGCGCGCTGGTCGACAGCGTGATGCATGCCGACGCGCTGCCGATTTTTCATCGAGGCGCTGACGCTGACGCGGCGACGGCAGGATCTCGCCCCGCTGATCGAGCGCACGATCGAGCGGCTGCACGCCGAAGGCGTGCGCGCCTATGACGGCCAGATCGAAGGCGCATGGCTGGCGCTCGCGGCTCGATCCGGAAACCTCGGCACGGCGCTTCTGGGCGATTGCGCTCGGCGTCGCGCTGGAAGGCCACGCCACCGGCCGCGCGAGCGAGGAACTCGCCGCCGAGATGCTGCGCGTGCTCGACGCGCAGGCCGATCCAAATCCCGCCGGAGCAGCGGCTCAAGCTCGTTGCAGGCGCTCGCGAAGAATCATCCGATCCGGAGACCTCGTCATGACTGCGCTGCGCCTTCTCGCCCGCGACATCATGAGCGCGGAGCAACTCGCTGAGGTGCGTCAGCGCTCGCCCTGGAAGGGCATCGCGTTGATCGTGCATGCGTGGGCGTTGATTTTTGGCGCGATTGCGCTGGTCGCGTGGTGGCCGAATCCGCTGACGTTTCTGCTCGCGGTCGCGATCATCGGCTCGCGTCAGCTCGGATTGGCGATCCTGATGCATGAGGGCGCGCATGGCGGTCTGGCGCGCGACGAGAAGCTGAACCTGTGGCTCGCCCAGTGGTTCTGCGCCTATCCGGTGTTCGCCGAGACGCGCGCCTATCGCCGCTACCACCTCAAGCATCATGCGCATACGCAGCAGGACGACGATCCCGACCTCGTGCTGTCGGCGCCGTTTCCGATCACGCCGAAGAGCTATCGGCGGAAATTCCTGCGCGATATCACCGGCCAGACCGGCTATCAGCAGCGCAAGGCGCAATTCCTGAATGCACTCGGACGTCCGGAGTGGCCCTTTGCCGAGCGCGCAAAGCACTTCTGGTCGAAGCTCGGGCCGCAATGCGTCGCCAACGCCGTCCTGTTCGCGGCCCTCGCTGTCGCGGGCGTCTGGTGGGCCTATCCGCTGTTGTGGATTTTGCCGTTCCTGACCTGGCAGATGGTGATCACGCGCATCCGCAACATCGCCGAGCACGCGGTCGTGCCCGACAGCAACGACCCTTTGCGCAACACCCGGACCACGCGCGCGAATTTGCTCGAGCGGCTGTTCGTCGCGCCGTACTACGTCAACTATCACCTCGAGCATCACCTGCTTTACTACGTGCCTTGCTACAATCTGCCCCGCGTGCACGAAATCCTCGTCAACGGCCCGCACGCGGCGCGCATGGAGGTGCAGCCGGGTTATGCGGCAGTCTTGCGGCTGGCGATGTCGAAACCGAACAGCGAGGACCGGCCCGGCGAGCTCGCCGGCCACGCCCGGCGCGCCCAGGCCGGGCTGAAGGTGGAAGCCGATCAGGCGGCGTCCGGCTTCTAATCGATAGCCCTACGCGCCTGTCGCAGCTTGACATTCCACCCCTGCCAGTCTTTTACGGCGCGAGTTGTGGCGCGGCCGCTGGGAGGGCTGTGCCTGTTCGGGGCGGAAACATGGCGATCGCATTTACTTTTCCGGGACAGGGCTCGCAGGCCGTCGGCATGGGCAAGGCGCTGGCCGACGCGTTCCCCGTCGCCAAATCCGTGTTCGACGAGGTCGATGCGGCGCTCGGCGAGAAGCTCACCGACATCATCTGGAACGGACCTGCGGACACGCTGACGCTCACCGAGAACGCGCAGCCGGCCTTGATGGCGGTATCGATCGCCACGCTTGCGCGTGCTGGATGCCGAGGCCGGAATTGCGGTGAAGGACGCAAAATTCGTCGCCGGCCATTCGCTCGGCGAATATTCCGCGCTTGCAGCTGCTGGTGCGTTGTCCGTGTCGGACGCGGCAAAGCTGCTGCGGACGCGCGGGCGCGCGATGCAGAAGGCGGTGCCGGTCGGCGTCGGCGCCATGGCCGCGCTGCTCGGCCTCGACTTTGACGCTGCAGTCGCGACCGCAAAGGAGGCGGCGCAAGGACAGGTTTGCGATCCCGCCAATGACAACGGCGGCGGTCAGGTCGTCGTGTCGGGCAACAAGGAAGCCGTGGACCGCGCCGTGGAAATCGCAAAGGCCAAGGGCGCCAAGCGCGCGATGCTGTTGCCGGTGTCCGCGCCGTTCCACTGCAGCCTGATGAAGCCCGCAGCCGACGTGATGGCGGATGCGCTGTCGCAGGTTACGATCAACAAGCCCGCGGTGCCGCTCGTCAGCAACGTGCTCGCGTCTGCGATCAGTGATCCGGACGAGATCCGCCGCCGCCTGATCGAGCAGGTGACCGGCACGGTGCGCTGGCGCGAGTCGGTCGCTTACATGGCAGGCGAGGGCGTCACGAAATTCTTCGAGATCGGCGCGGGCAAGGTGCTCACCGGTCTCGTCAAGCGCATCGCTGATGGCGCGACCGGCGTTTCGGTCGGCTCGCCCGCAGATATCGCGGCCGCCAAGGCGGCGGCCTGAACGCATCTTCCGGACTGGAGGCCTCGTCATGTTCGACCTGACTGGCAAGACCGCGCTCGTGACCGGCGCGACCGGCGGCATCGGCGGCGCGATCGCGCGCGCGTTCCACAAGCAGGGCGCGACGGTGGCGCTCTCCGGCACGCGCCGCGAGGTGCTGGACACGCTCGCCGGCGAGCTGAAGGAGCGCGTGCATGTCTTGCCGTGCAATCTGTCGAGCACCGATGAGGTCGAGGCGCTGGTTCCTTCCGCCGAGAAGGCGATGGGACAACTCGACATCCTGGTCTGCAATGCGGGCATTACCCGCGACAACCTGTTCGTGCAGATGAAGGACGAGGAGTGGGACCAGGTCGTTGCCGTCAATCTGTCGGCGACATTCCGCCTGGCGCGCGCCGCGACGAAGCTGATGATGCGCAAGCGCTTCGGTCGCCTGATCGGCATCACCTCCGTCGTCGGCGTGACGGGCAACGCCGGTCAGAGCAACTACACGGCGGCCAAGGCCGGCATGATCGGCCTGTTCAAGTCGATCGGCCAGGAGTATGCGCGGCGTAACGTCACCGCCAACTGCATCGCGCCGGGCTTCATTGCCACCGCGATGACCGACGCGCTGAACGAAAAGCAGCGTGCGGCGATTCTCGAAAAGGTTCCTGCCGGGCGTTTGGGCACGTCCGACGATATCGCCGCAGCGGCCGTTTACCTTGCGTCGAACGAAGCCGCCTATGTCACCGGTCAGACGCTGCACGTCAACGGCGGAATGGCAATGATTTGAGGATGATAACCGTCGCTGTTGCGGCCGGAAACCGCGGCCTGGGCTGCTGGCCAAGACTTGGGAAGTATGGTACCGAACCCCTCAATGGGGGCGAGGAAACGACGGGATTGCGGGAGGGCTCAAGCCCGTATATCTCCCCGGCACCCTGCCTTCTGTCACACCCGGTCAACGTAATCTGGTCGACGCAACCTGGACAGTGAGACGCAGTTGAATGTAGGCGCGAGACCCGGCTAAGGGACTTGCGCCAGACTACCACCAAAAACGGCTCGTATCGGTTTACGGTCGGGTCCAAGGAATGCACGAGGTTGAGACGATGAGTGACATTGCCGAGCGGGTTAAGAAGATTGTGGTCGAGCACCTTGGTGTGGAGCCGGAAAAGGTGGTCGAAGGCGCAAGCTTCATCGACGATCTCGGCGCCGACAGTCTCGACACCGTCGAACTCGTGATGGCGTTTGAAGAGGAATTCGGTTGCGAAATTCCGGACGACGCGGCCGAGACGATCTTGACCGTCGGCGACGCGACGAAATTCCTCGAAAAGAACGCAAAGAGCTGACGCCGCCTGCTCAGGCCTCCGCGATCGCGCGGCCTTGACAGGCTGGCGTGCATCGCGAACGGAGGCTCTGACGGCGCCCCGCCGGAGTGCCAACAATGAGACGGGTAGTCGTCACCGGCCTCGGCATGGTATCGCCGCTCGGCTGCGGCGTTGAGCCCGCGTGGAAGCGCTTGCTGAACGGCGAGAGCGGCGCGAGGCGGATCGAGACGTTCGACGTCTCCGATATCCCGACCAAGATCGGCTGCGCGATTCCGCGTGGCGACGGCAGCAACGGCACCTTCAATCCTGATCAGTGGATGGATCCGAAGGACCAGCGCAAGGTCGACGACTTCATCATCTTCGCGATGGCCGCCGCCAAGCAGGCGCTCGACGATGCGGACTGGCATCCGACGGCGCCCGAGGATCAGTTTGCCACCGGCACGATGATCGGCTCAGGGATCGGCGGCATCGAAGGGATCGCCGAGACCGCGCTCACGCTGAAGGAGCGCGGACCGCGCCGGGTGTCGCCGTTTTTCATTCCCGGAAGCCTGATCAACCTTGCCTCCGGCTACGTGTCGATCGCGCATGGTCTGAAGGGACCCGAACCATTCGGTCGTCACCGCATGCTCGACCGGCGCGCACGCGATCGGCGATGCGTCGCGGCTGATCGCGCTCGGCGATGCGGACGTGATGGTCGCCGGCGGCACCGAGTCGCCGCTCAATCGCATTTCGTTTGCCGGTTTCTGCGCGCTGCGCGCGATGTCGACCGGTTTCAACGACACGCCCGAGAAGGCGTCACGTCCCTATGACAAGGATCGCGATGGGTTCGTCATGGGCGAGGGCGCCGGCATTGTCGTGCTCGAGGAATACGAGCACGCGAAGAAGCGCGGCGCGAAGATATACGCCGAGGTGATCGGCTACGGCCTGTCGGGCGATGCGTTCCACATCACCGCGCCCGCCCAAGACGGCGACGGCGCCTATCGCAGCATGAGCGCGGCGCTGAAGCGCGCAGGCCTCACGGCATCGGATCTCGACTACATCAACGCCCACGGCACATCGACGCCGCTCGGCGACGAAATCGAGCTTGGCGCCGTGGAGCGGCTTGTCGGCAACGCAGCGTCGAAGATCTCGATGTCGTCGACGAAGTCGTCGACCGGACACCTGCTCGGTGCGGCAGGCGCGGTCGAGGCGATCTTCTCGATCCTGGCGATGCGGGACGGCATGGCGCCGCCGACCATCAATCTCGACAATCCGTCCGTCGAGACTGCGATCGACCTCGTGCCGCATAAGGCGAGGCAACGGCCGATCAATGTGGCATTATCCAACTCGTTTGGATTCGGCGGCACCAACGCGTCGATCATCGTAAGGCGTATCGACAGTTAAATCCCTGAAATGGCGAGAACTTCACCCTTTTGCCATATTGAGGGATAACGTCGCGCAAGGAATGCGGAGGAAAGCCTCCGCGTGGCGCAGATCAGGATCAGGTCGAGGGATGTCTGAAAGGGCGCCGATTTCTCCCCGAAGCCCGCGCGCCGCGCTCGAGCCCGAGCAGCTGCCGCCGCCGCCCAAGCGCTCGCGTGGAGCGCGCAATCCGCTGGTCGTGGCGGGCAACGCCATTTTCACGATCATCCTGCTTTTGATGCTCGGCGCCGGCGGCGGTTACTTCTACGCCAAGCAGGCGCTTGAATCGCCGGGACCGCTGGCCGAAGACCGCATCGTCAATATCCCGCGCACCGCGGGCACCGGCGACATCGCCGATATCCTGCAGCGCGAAGGCGTCATCAGCGTCAACCGCTGGGCCTTCCTCGGCAGTGTGGTGGCGATGAAGGCGCGGTCCGAACTCAAGGCCGGCGAATATCAGTTCCAGAAGCAGGCGAGCCTGCGCAACGTCATCGACACCCTGGTGAGCGGCAAGGTGGTGCAGCACGCGCTGACGATCCCGGAGGGTCTCACCTCCGAGCAGATCGTTGCGCGCCTGCTTGAGAACGATATTCTCGCGGGGCAGGTGAAGGAAATTCCGCGCGAAGGCACGTTGCTGCCGGAGACCTACCGCTTCGAGCGCGGCACGACGCGCGAGCAGGTGATCCAGCGCATGCACCAGGCGCAGCGACGTCTGCTGGCCGAAATCTGGGAGCGGCGCAGCCCGGACGTGCCAATTCGTTCGGTCGAACAGCTGGTGACGCTGGCCTCGATCGTCGAGAAGGAAACCGGACGCCCGGACGAGCGCACGCGCGTCGCCGCCGTATTTGCCAATCGCCTGCAGAAGAAGATGAAGCTGCAGTCCGATCCGACCATCATCTACGGACTTGTCGGCGGCAAGGGAACGCTCGGACGCCCGATCAAGCGCAGCGAGATCCAGCAGCCGACGCCCTACAACACCTACGCGATCGAGGGCCTGCCGCCCGGACCCATCGCCAACCCCGGCCGCGCTTCGCTGGAGGCGACCGCGAATCCGGCGCGCACGCGCGAGCTCTATTTCGTCGCCGACGGAACCGGCGGACACACCTTCACAGAGAACTACGGCGAGCATCAGAAGCAGCGTCGCGAAGCTGCGCACCATCGAGAAGCAGCAGGCGGTCGATACGGCCGAGCCGGAAGAGGCCACGGCTACCGCGACGCCGGATCCGAGCCGCCACAGGCGACACGCTCGGCGCGGCCGGCTCGCCGGCGGGGCGAAGAAGCGAAACAGCGGCACGCCGCCGCCACGGACGCCGCCGACGGCGCAGAATTCCACCACGCCCGCGCCGACGCGTGCAGCGCTGATCGTGAAGCTTTCCGGTCCGGTCTGCGGCGCTGGCAAGATGGCCGTTCGTGCTAATCTGAGGCTGGCGAATCTCCACTTCTGAACGGGAATTTCAGGACCGATCATTCATGGCGCTATCGAGCATGACCGGCTTCGCACGAAGTCACGACGCCTGCGGCGCCTACGCCATCGAATGGGAACTGCGCTCGGTCAACGCCAAGGGATTCGATCTGCGCATGCGCCTGCCGCCGGGCTGGGACGCGGTGGAGCCGGTGGCGCGCAAGCGCGCGACCGAAATGCTGGCGCGGGGCACGGTCTACGCCAATCTCACCGTCAAGCGTGCCGATGCCGCGCCGGTCATTCGCGTCAATGACGATGTGCTGGCGTCGGTGATGAAGGTCGCCGCCGACCTGTCGGCCAAGCTTGCGGCGCCGCCGCCGACCGTCGACGGCATTCTTGCGATCAAGGGCGTGTTGGAAGTGTCCGAGCCGGACGATACCGAGGCGGAACGGCAGGCCGCGGAAACCGCAATTCTCAAGGCGTTCGATCAGGCGCTTGCGGGTCTCGTGGAAATGCGCCGCCGCGAGGGGATTTCGCTGCAACACATTCTCGTCTCGCGGCTGGACGAGATCGCGGCGTTGGCGAAGCGCGCGGACGCGGCGCCCGGCCGGCAGCCGGACGCCGTCAAGACGAGACTGTCCGAGCAGATCGCGTTGCTGCTGGAAGGCTCGGAGCGTTTCGATGCCGACCGGCTGCATCAGGAAGCGATCATGATCGCAGCGAAAGCGGACATCCGCGAGGAGCTCGACCGCATCGCCTCGCACGTCGCCCAGGCGCGCGAACTGATCGGCAAGGGCGGCGCGGTGGGGCGGCGGCTCGACTTCCTCTCCCAGGAGTTCAATCGTGAGGTCAACACCACCTGTTCGAAGTCGAACGACCTCGAGCTGACCAACATCGGCCTTGAGATGAAGAACGTGGTCGAGCAGTTCCGCGAGCAGGTGCAGAATCTGGAATGAGGGCAGGCGGCGATGGCGGGCGACGGGGTTGAACGGCGCGGTTTGATGTTCGTGCTGTCGTCGCCGTCCGGCGCCGGCAAGACCACGCTGGCGCGCGAGCTGATGAGCAAGGTGGCGGGCCTGCAGATGTCGGTGTCGGTGACGACGCGGCCGATGCGGCCCGGCGAAGTCGACGGCAAGGATTACTTCTTCATCGACAAGCAGCGCTTCGACGCCATGGTGAAGAACAACGAGCTGCTGGAGCACGCGCCGGTGTTCGACCACTTCTACGGCACGCCGCGCGCGCCGGTCGAGGCGGCGCTGACGGCCGGGCGCGACGTGCTGTTCGACATCGACTGGCAGGGCACGCAGCAATTGCGCGAGAAAGCGCGTCAGGACGTCGTCAGCGTCTTCATCCTGCCGCCGTCGGCAGCCGATCTGGAAAAGCGGCTGCATACGCGCGCGCAGGATTCCGACGCGGTGATCCGCGGGCGGATGAGCCGCGCCAGCCACGAATGAGCCATTGGGCGGAATACGACTACATCGTCATCAACCGCTCGATTGAAGAAGCATTCGCCGAGGTGAAGGCGATCCTGAAGGCGGAACGGCTGCGACGCGATCGCCGTACCGGCCTGACGGGGTTCGTGCGCAAGCTGCAGAAGCAGCTTGAACCATGACCGCCAAGGCGGTCCGATGGCCCTTCCCGGAGCGCCGGCCTTTCCACGGGCGCGCTGTGGATCTGGAACCCCTGGCCTCAGAGCATGTCCCCGAGCTTTGGCGGTGCGCGAACGGCGCCGACCGCTCGTTCGAGTACTTGCGCTACGGTCCGTTCGCATCGGAGCGCGAACTACTCGCTCAGGCGCTGGAGCTGGCCGGCCGAGCCGAGCAGCCATTTTGGGCGGTAAGGCCGAAGTCGAGCGGCCTCGCCGAGGGCTGGCTTTCGTTGTGCGACATCTTTCCCGACGATGGCGCGATCGAGATCGGCAGCATCTGGTTTGCGCCGTCGTTGCAGCGGACGCGGGCGGCGACAGAAGCCATCTTCCTGCTGATGGCGTATGCGATGGGCGATCTGGGCTATCAACGGCTGGTCTGGCGCTGCCTGCATGCCAATCAAGCGTCGCGGAATGCGGCGGCGCGCTACGGCTTTGTGCCCGAAGGCCATTGGCGCGGATCGGCGTTCTTCAAAGGGCGTCGCTGGGATCAGGTATGGCATTCGATCGTCGCGGACGAGTGGCCGGCGCGACACGCGGCCATCAGCGCATGGCTGGCCGACGATAATTTCGGCGAAGATGGCAAGGCACGCGCTGCGCTGCGTCGGCATAACGTGTAGCTGCAGAAGCAATTGGAGAACCAGCGCGTCGCCGGTATGCTTGTCGTTTCCAAACACAAGAAAATGGGAAACGCACCATGGCAGGCATTCTCGACGGCAAGACCGCGCTCGTAACCGGTGGCGCATCAGGAATTGGACGGGCGACCGCGGTGGCCATGAGCCGGGAGGGCGCGCGCGTTGCCGTAGCCGACCTCACCGAAGACAGCGCGGCGGGCACCGTCGGGCTGATCAATGCGGCCGGCGGCCAGGCGATCGCCATCGGCGGCGATGTGAGCCGGGAAGCGGATGTGGCGGCGATGGTGGCGCGAACCGTTGCCGCTTTTGGACGGCTCGATTGCGCGTTCAACAATGCCGGCATCAGCGGCCGCTCGGTCGGTCCGGCCGGCCAGCGCACGCATGAGCTCAGCCGCGAGGCGTTCGACGGCATGCTCGCGATCAACCTGACCGGCGTCTTCATGTGCATCAAGCACGAGGTTCAGCAGATGCTGGCGCAGGGAGGCGGCGGCGCGATCGTCAACACCTCCTCGATTGCCGGCGTCGTCGGCCTTGCGGGCGCCACGCACTATGTGGCCGCCAAGCACGGCGTCGTCGGCCTGACGAAAACTGCGGCGCTGGAATATGCGCAGGACGGCATTCGCGTGAATTGCGTCAACCCGGGCTATATCGAAACGCCGATGACCGAGGAGACCATGAAGACGCGCTACGACGCGATCATGGCGAAGGTGCCGATGAATCGCCTTGGCGTGCCGGGCGAGATCGCCGAAGCGGTCGTGTGGATGTGCTCGGACAGGGCGTCGTTCATGACCGGCGCCTCGCACATCGTCGACGGCGGGTATTACGCTGCTTAGCTTCTCGCAGGCACGCGGCGGATGTTTGCGCCGAGTGCGTTGAGGCGCTCGTCGATGCGCTCATAGCCGCGTTCGATCTGGTCGGCGTTGTCGATCGTGCTGGTTCCGTCCGCGCACAGCGCCGCCAGCAGCATGGCCATTCCGGCGCGGATATCCGGCGAGGTGACGAGCGCGCCGTGCAGGCGGCTTGGTCCCGCGACGATCGCGCGATGCGGATCGCACAGCACGATGCGCGCGCCCATGGCGATCAGCTTGTCGACGAAGAACAGGCGCGACTCGAACATCTTTTCGAACATCAGGATCATGCCGTCGCACTGCGTCGCGGTGACGATGGCGATCGACATCAGGTCCGCGGGAAATGCCGGCCACGGCTGGTCCTCGATCTTCGGCACATGGCCGCCGAGGTCGGCGCGGATCTTCAGTGTCTGTTCGGCAGGGACGATGAGGTCGTCTCCCTCGATGTCGCAGACGATGCCGAGCCGCTCAAAACCCATCCGGATCGAGCGCAGATGCTGGACGCCGGCGCGGGCGATGCGCAAGGGCGAGCGCGTCACCGCGGCAAGCCCGATCAGCGAGCCGACTTCGATGTGGTCGGGCCCGATCGCGTAGGTGGCCGAATGCAACGCCGCCGGGCCGTGCACGACCATCGTGTTGGTGCCGATGCCGTCGATGCGCGCCCCGAGCGCGGTGAGGAAATGCGCGAGGTCCTGCACATGCGGTTCGGAGGCGGCATTGCGTAGCGTCGTCGTGCCGTGCGCAGCCGCGGCCGCCATAAGTGCGTTTTCCGTCGCCGTCACGCTCGGCTCGTCGAGAAAGACGTCGGCGCCCTTGAGGCGCTTGGCGCGGAATTCGAGCAGGTCGCCCGCCTTGACGGTCGCGCCAAGCTGCTCGAATGCCAGGAAATGCGTGTCCAGCCGGCGGCGGCCGATCACGTCGCCGCCGGGTGGCGGCAGCGCCACCTGGCCGCAGCGTGCCAGCAACGGCCCTGCGAGCAGGATCGATGCGCGAATGCGCGCACAAAGAGCGGGATCGAGGTCAACCGCGCGAACTTCCCTGGCGTGGATTGCAAGCGTATTGCGGCCCTGCCAGGTGATCTCGACGCCGACCGATTTGATCAGCTCGACGAGGGTTTCCGTGTCGCGGATGCGCGGCACGTTTTCCAGTGTGACTGGATGCTCGGTGAGAAGCGCGGCTGCGATAATCGGCAGCGCCGAGTTCTTGTTGCCGGCGGGCTGGATGGTGCCGGCGAGCCGGCGTCCGCCTTCGACGACGTATTGGATGGGCGCCATTGGACCGACTGCTTCAGTTCGCCAGCTAGTGTCCGAATCCGAAGTTCGCTGTACTTCGCAGCACGCTCGGGAGCGAACTTCGGATTCGATAAGGACACTAGCAAATTTATGATTCTCAGTGTCGTTTTTGGTTCAGAAATTCGCTCGATGGACTCGCGGCAACGCCATGGAGCGAATTTCTCAACCACGACACTAGATGCCAGCCTCAGCTGGTGGCGCGTATATTGGATAATTCGCGCGCCATGGCAACAAAGCCGTCGATCGGCACGGTTTCGGCGCGCCGGGTCGGATCGATGCCGGCGGCCGCGGCAAGACGCAGCGGATCGATGCCGAGCGATTTCAGGCTTTGCCGCAGCATCTTGCGGCGCTGGCCGAAGGCGGCTTCGGTGACGCGCTCCAGCATCTTCCGGTCGCACGGCAGCGGCTGCGCGCGCGGAATGAGGCGAACGACGGATGACGTCACCTTCGGTGCGGGAACGAACGCGCTTGGCGCAACGTCGAACATGATCTTGGCCTCGCTCCTCCAGCCGGCGAAGACCGCCAGTCGCCCGTAGGCATCGTCATCGACATTGGCGACGATCCTTTCGGCGACTTCCCGCTGAAACATCAGCACCATCGCGTCGTACCATGGCGGCCAGGGCTCTGCGCTGAGCCAGCCGGTGAGCAGGGCTGTGGCGATGTTGTAGGGCAGGTTGGCGACGATCTTTGCGCGATCGCCGCCGAGCATCGGCCGTGGATCGAATTCAAGCGCGTCGGCTGCGACGACGTCGAGCCGGCCGGGATAGCGTGCGGCGACCTCCTGCAGCGCCGCGATGGCGCGGTCATCGCGTTCGACGGCAATGACGCGCCTGGCACCCAGCGCCAGCAGGGCGCGCGTCAGCCCGCCGGGGCCAGGGCCGATCTCGACGATCGTGTGCGTCTCGAGGCTTCCCGCCGCGCGCGCGATGCGCGCCGTCAGGTTCAGATCGAGCAGGAAATTCTGTCCGAGCGACTTGCGCGCCGACAGCTCGTGACGGCGAATAACCTCGCGGAGCGGTGGCAGATCGTCGATCGTGCTCACGTCATCGTGCCGCTGCCGCCATCCGTGCGGCGAGGCGAAGTGAAGCGATCAAGCTTGAGGGGTTCGCCCGGCCGGTGCCGGCGATGTCGAATGCGGTGCCGTGATCGGGCGATGTGCGGATGAAGGGCAGGCCGAGCGTGACGTTGACCGCATCCGCGAACGCCAGCGTCTTGATCGGGATCAGCGCCTGATCGTGATACATGCAGACCGCGCAGTCGTAGGTCTTGCGCGCAGCCTCGTGGAACATCGTGTCCGCGGGCAGCGGGCCGCGCGCATCGATGCCGGACGCCTTCAGGCTCGCGACCGCAGGGGCGACGATTTCGACATCCTCCTTGCCGAGTGTGGCGTCCTCGCCGGCATGCGGATTGAGTCCGCTAACGGCAATTCGCGGATTGGCGATGCCGAACCAGCGCTTGAGCTCGGCAACGGCGATCGTGCAGGTCTCGACGATGTCGCGCGTGGTGAGCTGCGCGACGGCCTCGCGCAGCGCGACATGGATCGTCACCGGGATGACGGCAAGCGTGGGCGACCACAGCATCATCACCGGGCGCGGCGGCTGTTGCGCACCATTTGCCGCGAGCTCGGCGAGATACTCCGTGTGGCCCGGATGCTTGAAGCCGACGCGATAGAGCACGCTCTTGGCGATCGGGTTGGTGACGACGGCCGCGGCGTGGCCGGCGCGCACGTCGTCCACCGCGTGGCGGATCGAGGCGATGGCGGCTCCCGCGCTGGAATCATCGGGCTTGCCGGGCTCGGCAGTGGCCTTTGTGCCGCTATCCACGACGGGCAGGGCATCGGCAAACGTCTCAATCGCCCGCGCGGGCGCAACGGTTGCGGTCGGAATGGTGAGGCCAAGCTTGCGGGCGCGACCATCGAGGAAGCCGCGGTCGGCGACGACATAGAACGGCGGCAGCGCCAGCTCCTTGCGACGTGCCCAAGCGGCCAGGGCGATATCCGGACCGATGCCGGCTGGCTCTCCGAGCGTCAGCGCCAGCGGCTTGTCGGCACTCATCTACTTGCGGTACTCGATCATCGAGTTGCGCCGGGCCTCGTTCAGATACTTCTTCGCTTGCGTGTCGTATTTTTCCGAAAACAGTTTCTCACGTGCCGCGCGCTTTTCCGGCGTTTCCGTGCTCGGCGCGCGGCCGCACAGTGCGACCATCTCGACGCCTTGTTTGGTAATTTCCGGGGGCGTCAGCTGGCCGACCGGCGTCTTGTCAAGCAGCTCGCGCAGCACCGCCGGCAGATCCGCTGACGTCTTCACCACCTGGTCGCGGATGACGCCGTCGCGCATGGCGCGGAAGGTGCTTTCGGCCTGCTCGCAGCTCTGCACGCGCGCGCGCAGCGTTTCCGCATCCTTCTTGCGCAAATCGATCGCCGATTGCGCCGCGCCGCGCGGCACGAACAGCACGACGGGCCGCATCTTGTATTCGAAGCTGCCGGTGGATTCCTTGCCGTCGCCCTTCACCTCGATCGCCGAGGCGACGTCCTTCTCGCCGACGATCAGGCTTTGGCCGTAGCGTCCACGCACGAGCTGCGACCAGATGAAATCCGCCTTGATGCGCGATTTCAGCGTCTCGGGTCGAATTCCGCGGCCTTCGAGAACCTTGCTCAATTGATCCGACGACATCCGCATGCGCGCGCCCATCGCTGCATATTGCGTTTCGAGGTCGGAGCTGCTCATGTCCAGATTGAACTTCTTGCCTTCCTTGATCTTGACGCGATCGTTGATCAGCTCCTCCAGCGCGTCCTGCCGGCTTGGCGTTTTTCCTCCGCCCGACAACGTATTCAGCTTGATGCGCTGCTCGATGTCGAAATTGGTGATCGGATCGCCGTTGACGACAACGACGGCATTCTGGGCCTGCGCTTGTGAAACCGCGATCGGCGCAAGCCAGATCGCAAGCGCGCCGACGGCGGCTCTCGAACGGGGTGAGAAGGGCAGCATCGAAAACATTCACGAACCCATCATCGTTTCCAGTACCGCCGCCGAAAGTCTGCTTTGAGAGTTCGGTGACGGCTGCGGTGGTATCGCGAGCGGTGCCTACAGGCCGAACAACGACGAGCCACTTGACGAGCTTGACGTCGAGGGCGTGGTGCTCTGGTTGAACGAGGTCGTTCCAATAGTACGCAAGCCGATTTGCAGCATCACGCGATGATTGGTGACCGGATTGCCGCTGTAGCTGTAGTCGGTAATATAATTCATCGCCAGCACGAAACAATCGTCGACGTAGCCCGCACCGACGATTGTCTGATTGACCTTGTCGGCGTGCAGGTCGTAGCGCACGCCACCGGACACAACCCAGTTGGAGGCGACCTTGAAGGACGCCGTACCGAGCACGCCTTCGCGGCGATTGAGGAACCCGATTTCCGGCTGCTTGTCGTAGTTGCCGTAAAGCAGGCTGACCGACCAGCGCTCGAAGTTGGCACGGGTCTCGAGTTCAAGGCGGCGCATTTCGAAGGACTGCTCGTCAAGCCGCGACCGCGCGGAGAAGGTGAGCGTGCTGTTCGGCTGGTAGGACAGCCGTGTGACGTAGTCGGAACGGGAGCTGTCCAGCCCCGAGTTGAGGCCGGTGTTGGTCAGGTCGCCGACCGCGAACGAGTTCTGTCCGAACAGGTGGAACGACTGGCCGAACAGGAAATTGACGTACCCGCCGCGATCGAACTGGGTCGTGCCCTGGATGCCGACGTTGGCGCGGCTGCCGCCTTCACTGCGATCCCAGCCGGAGAACTTGTTCACGCTGAAGAGATTGGTGTCGTCGAACACCAGGCTCTGCGCGTCCTCGTTCGGCAGTTGGCCGATCTTCTGCTCGTTCGGGCGGACGATCACTTGCGCGATCGGCTCGATCGTCTGCGAGCCCCAGGGCTGTACGCTGATGAACGGATAGCGATACTCGACGCCGACGGCCGGCATCACCCGGCCAGCGTTGATGTCGCCCGTCGGCAGGTAATTGGTCACGCCGACGGCCGGATTGACCTGCGCGTGATTGACGTCGGCGCGCACCTGGGCGAAGGGCGTCCAGATCTGGCCGATCGAATCGGTAAATGAACGCCTCCAGGTGGCTTCGCCCGACAGACGCGTGGAGTTGCCGGCAATGCCGCGCAACAGACAGTTCGCGGGCGTCTTGACGGTCGGGTCGGCGCTTGTCGGCAGGCAGAAGCCCATCGATAGCGCAGTCGCCGTGATCGGATTGTAGGAGATCGCTTCGCGGCTGAGGCTCGTCAGGTTCGCCCGATAGCTCAATTCGCCGCCGAAGATCGGCCGGTTGACCACGTTGGCATAGTCGATCACCGGATGGACGACCGGGATCTGGCGCTGCACGTCGGCTTCCGAGAAGCCGTAGAAATACATCGTCCGCGCATCGAAGAACGAACGCGTGCCGACGCCGGTCAGGTAAAGCTGCGAGATCGCATCGGTCGGGACGGCGGAAAAGACCTGCGACCGGCGACCTGAATCGGCCGAGCGAATAGTCCTGGAAGAACGTGCGGTCCGATACCAGCGTTCCATCCCAGCCCCACGTCCACTTGTCGTTCAGCGCAAAGCGGCCCGACGTCTCGACGCCGCCGCGCCAGTCGCGATAGCCGGGCGTCGCCGGGCTGCCGCCGTTGCGCAGGAACTCGTCCTTGTCGAGTTGCCGGATGCCGTAGGCGCGGATGTCGTAGGCGCCATTGATCAGGTTCTGCCTGAACTCGCCCTGCATCAGCAAACCCTGCTTGGTGGTGATGCGCGGCGTCAGGGTCAGGTCGTAGTCGGGCGCGAGCGCAATGTAGTAGGGCACCTGGAAGCCGCAGCCCGTACTTCGAGTTCGACGAGAACATCGGCATCAGGAAGCCGGTCTTGCGCTTCACTGTCGGATCCGGCGTGTAGAAGTAGGGCAGGTACGCCATCGGCACGCCCATGAATTCGAGGCGAGCGCTCTCGAAGTAGAGCATCTTCTCGCCCTGGTCGTGGATGATGCGGGCGGCCTTGACCTGCCACAGCGGCGGCTTCTTCGGATCTTCCTTACAGGCCTCGCAAGCGGTGTAGACGCCGTTCTGGAACACCGTGAAATTTCCGCCGCTGCGGTCGGCGCGGGTCGCTGCCATCCGCGTGCGGTCGGCGGTGTCGACGCGCAACGAATCGACGAAGCCGTCGCGGTAGTCGTCGCTCAGGTCGAGATGCTGCGCGTAGGTGATGCGGCCGTCCTGATCGGTCATCCGCACGTTGCCGTCGGCGGTGAGCCGCTTGGTCTTTTGGTTGTAGGTGACGCGATCGGCCTCGAGCGTGGTGCCGTTGTAGAAGATCTGCACGGAGCCGACGGCGGCGACCAGCGAGTTGACGTTGTCGTAATTGACCTCCTGCGCCTGCACGAGCATCTGCCCGTCGTCCTTGCTGCGGGCGGGCGGCGGCGTCGGCCGGGGCGGCAGTGGGTTGTAGGTGAAGCTCTGCGCGAGCGCAGGGCGACGGCGCAGCGAGCATCGCCGGCGTCATCACGGCAAGCGCAAACGACAGTCGTACGAGAACGCTCGCGCAACGCACGATCGTGCGGCGCCAATCGGCACGTACGGTCACCCGGCGGGTGGCGACGACCGTCATCACCCGTCCTCCTGATGCAGCAAGGCCAGCAAGCCGGCGAAGCTGCCAACAACGACAGGCAGCCACGCGGCAGCAATAGGATGCATCAACTCGGCCTTGCTCAGATCTTCTGTGACTTTCGACAGCACATAAAGCAGAAAGCCTGCTGCGATGCCACTCAAAACCATCTTCTGGACACCACCAAGTCGGAAGAAGCGAAGGCTGACAGCCGACGCCAGAAGCACCATTGCTGCGAACAGGAACGGACGCGATAGCAGCTTCTGGTACTGGAGCCGATAGCCCGCGGTGGACAGTCCTGAATTCTCCGACGACGTGATGTATTCGGGCAACTCCCAGAACGAGACGGACTCGGGATTGGCGAAGTTTCCGCGCACCTGGTCCGCCGTCAGGCTCGTGGCCAGGCGGTAGCTGCTCCTCCACCTTGACCGGTTCGTTGAACGTGTGCCGGCGCACGTTCCTGAACAGCCAGTAGCCGTTCTCGAGCGTCGCCTCGCGTGCCTCGATTCGCTCGCTAAACCGGCCCGACGGATCGAAGCGGAAAACGGTCAGTCCCGACAGCAGTTCGCCACGGCGCTGACTGCTGGCGGCGTTGATGATCGTTTGCCCCTCGCTGGTGGCCTGATTGAACCAGAAGCCCTGCGCGTCCTGCATCATCTGCGTGCGGTCGCCGAACAGCTGCACTTCGTTCTGCTGCGCCTGCTCCTGCAGATTTGCCGAAACCGGATTGTAGATTGTGGTCGCCAGCACACCGATCGCGAGCGAGCTCGCGATTGCCGGAAACAGGAATTGCCACGCGGAGACGCCGGCAGAGCGCGCCACGACCAGCTCCAGCCGCCGCGACAGGTTGAGGTAGCAGGACATCGCCGCGACCAGCACGCAGAACGGCATCAGCCGCTCCAGCAACTGCGGCACGCGGAACAACGAGGTTTGCACGATCAGCCATGAGGACGCGTTGATGCCCGAGGTCTTTCGCGTCATTTCGATGTAGTCGACGAGCACGACGAGCACGAACACGCCCATGAACACCGCGACCGCGGCGCCGACGAACTTGCCGGCAAAGTAGCGCGAGAGGGTGTTTGTGAGGTTCATCGCGACGCCCGTCCTCACGTCGTGCGCGAATCGGCGCGACATGCGCGCGATTACGTTGTTGAGGGTATCGATCACGACCGGCGGCGGCTCCAGCACGATCACGCTTCGTGATCACCCAGGCGCTGAAGGCAAGGGTCGCAAACAGCATCGCGTACTGGAACGGCGCTGCAAAGATCGAGGTGGCCGCGAGGACGGTCAGCGCGAAGCCGATCAGGCGCAGGACGCCGAGCGAGACGATGGCGCTGGTGATCGAGATCGGCGCGGCTTTGCCGCGTGGTGCGCGGCGCGCCGAGAAACGCGAAAGTCAGCGCCATGAACGCAAACGGATAGAGCGGCGCGAGTCAGCCGATCATGCAAATCCGCGCGGAACTGTCCGGGAAACTGCTTGTACAACGGATCATCGGGGTCGGGATCAAGCAGGTCCCAGAGGTAGCGCTCGCGAATCGAATAGGTCACAGCCTGCGTCGTCGCGCTGCCGCCGATCTTCGATCATGTCGAAGGCGTTGCGATCGAAGACGACCAGCACCGGGTCGCGCCGGCCCTGCTCGAAGCGCTGCAGGCTGCCGTCGTCCAGGATCAGGAACGAGCCCCGGTCGTTCTTCAGCACCGTGCCGCGCTCGGCGATGATCGTGATTCGCTCCTTCGGATCGCGCCGGTCGTCGATGAAAACGCCGACCAGCAGCCCGCCGGGCTGGCGCTCGCGAACCCGCAAGGTGAGGTTGCGCTCGATTTCGACGAATTTCCCGGTCTGCAGCACGTTGCTGAGCACGTCTGCGGTAATCTCCCGCTGCCAGGACTTCAGACGGCGCAAGCCATCCGGAGCGACATAGGCCGAGATGACGAAGACCATCGCCGAGACCACGATCGTCACATAGAGGAACGGCCGGAACAGCCGCCAGGGCCGCATGCCGGCGGCGTTCATGACGATGATCTCGGAATCCGTCGAGAGCTTGTTGAGGACGTAGGCGACGGCAATGACGAGCGCGATCGGCGCGATGACGAGCACGAGATAGGGAATGGCGAGGCCGGTCAGCCCGACGAAGACCAGCACGGTCTGGCCCTGGCTGGTCATGACGTCGATGCCGCGCAGCGCTTGCGTGATCCAGATGACGCCGGTGAGCGTGACCAGCACCAGGATGAACCCAGCAAACGTCAGACGGAAAATATAGCTGTCGATCGACCCCATCGCGCAGCGCGACCCCATCCCCCATAAGAACTGCCGAAGAACCGAAAATTCCGAAATCCGCACCCTCATCCCCAATCAGGTGCGGAACCCTTCGGCCGAATGTCCCCGAACACTACCATCTCCTTGATCGGTCAACATAATGGCTGTGGAGTGGCAGCGGTTAAGACGGGGTAAATTATTGGTTAATTGTGGCCCTAGGGGTACGCTTTTGAGCCTCAACCCACGACGTCGCCCGGAAGCTGCTATTGGCAGGCCGATCTGCGCGGGGCCATAGTGGGGGAAGCCGCCCGTCCGGGCCGGCTTTCCGCCCGTCATCTGAAGTTTCCGGAGGGTTTTTTCGATGTCCGACGCCGTCAAGATCGGCTTCGTTCCGTTTTCTGCCGCGCCGAAGGGTGTTCTGGTATTGTTCACGGACGAATCCCTGAAGTTTGGACCTGCGTCGGCCAAAATCCTCGGGTCCGCGACCGGCCTCGTCAAGCGGGCGGCGGAGACCAGCCGCTTCAAGGGCAAGAGCGGTAGCTCGCTCGACATCCTTGCGCCGGCCGGCCTGAAGGTCGACCGCCTCATCGTCGCCGGGACCGGCAAGTCCGGCGACTTGAAACCGGAGGATTACATCAAGATCGGCGGCGCCACGATCGTGCGGCTGAAATCCAACGTCGGATGCCGTCACGATCGTCGCCGAACTGCCCGCAGGCGCGATGGAGCCTGCAGACGTGGCATCGATCGCGGCCGGCCTTCGCCTGCGCGCCTACAGCTTCGATCGCTACAAGACCAGGAAGAAGGACGACGACGCGCGGTTCAAGGCGAACGTCTCGATCGCCGTTGCCGACGTCGGCGCCGCCAGGAAGGCGTTTGCGCCGGTCGACACCACCACCGACGGCGTTTTGGTCGCGCGCGATCTCGTCAACGAGCCGCCGAACGTCCTCTATCCGGAGGAGTTTGCCAAGCGCGCGTCGCAACTGCGCAAGCTCGGCGTCAAGGTCGAGATTTTCGACAAGAAGGCCATGACCAGGCTCGGCATGGGCGCGCTGCTCGGGGTCGCGCAAGGATCCGTTCGCGAGGGCCGGATGGTGGTCATGCGCTGGGACGGCGGCAAGAAAGGCGACAAGCCGGTCGCGTTCGTCGGCAAGGGCGTCTGCTTCGACACCGGCGGCATCTCCATCAAGCCCGCAGGCAACATGGAGGAAATGAAGGGCGACATGGCGGGCGCCGCCTGCGTCGTCGGCTTGATGCATGCGCTTGCCGCGCGCAAAGCACGCGTGAATGCGGTCGGCGCCATCGGCCTGGTCGAGAACATGCCCGACGGCAATGCGCAGCGGCCGGGCGATATCGTCACCACCATGTCCGGTCAGACGATCGAGATCATCAACACCGATGCCGAAGGCCGGCTGGTCCTCGCCGACGTGCTTTGGTACGTGGCCAAGACCTTCAAGCCGAAATTCATGGTGGATCTCGCAACCCTCACCGGCGCGATCATGGTCGCGCTCGGCACCGAGCACGCGGGCCTCTTCTCCAACAACGACGAGTTGTCGGAACGGCTGACGCTCGCCGGCCGGGCCACCGGCGAACACGTCTGGCGGATGCCGCTTGGCCCGGCCTACGACAAGCTGATCGATTCGAAGTTCGCCGACATGAAGAACACCGGCGGCCGATACGGCGGCTCGATCACGGCCGCGCAGTTGCTGCAGCGGTTCGTCGACGGCACGCCCTGGGCGCATCTCGACATTGCCGGCACCGGCATGGGCGCGCCCTCGAGCGACATCAATACGTCGTTCGGCACCGGTTAC
Source organism: uncultured Alphaproteobacteria bacterium (assembly GCA_963757845.1). GTDB lineage: Bacteria > Pseudomonadota > Alphaproteobacteria > Rhizobiales > Xanthobacteraceae > P52-10. The sequence continues at coordinate 68,837 of CAVWTB010000002.1, read as the reverse complement.
GGCGTGCGGCTGCTCGACCGTCTGGTGGCGGACCATTACGAAGCGAAGAAATGACCGAGGTGCTGTTCTACCATTTGGAGAATCAGCCGGTGGAGCGGGTGCTGCCGCCGCTGCTCGAGAAATCGCTCGAGCGTGGCTGGCGCGTGGTGGTGCAGACGGCATCGGAAGAGCGTGCCGACGCGCTCGATTCGCACCTTTGGACCTATCGCGACGATTTGTTCCTGCCGCACGGCACCTGGCGCGACCGCGATGCCGCGGACCAGCCGATCATCCTCGCCGTCGATGACGGCAATCCCAACCAGGCGACCGTGCGCTTTCTGATCGACTGCTCCGAATTGCCGCAAGACGCGAGCGCCTACGAGCGCTTGGTGCTGGTGTTCAATGGCGAGGACGACGATGCGACCGCTGCTGCGCGCGCGGCGTGGTCTGCAAGCAAAGCCAAGGGCTTCGAGGTGACCTACTGGCAGCCGGACGAGCAGGGCCGCTGGCAGCGCAAGGCCTGATCGCTGCGGCGCAAGGTGAGTTCCATTCGCTAAGCAGTTGTGGCGTTAAGTATCTTTCGGAATTATGGTCGCAGCAGGGGAAGGGGTCATGGTGATGCCGCAAACCCTTTGTTGAAGTGCTCTCTGCGAAGTATCGAGTCGTTGGGTTGGTTTTCGGGTTTCAGCGAATGAATGGGTTGGCGCAAGGCCGTCGCCGAAGCATGGCGATCGCGTTGTTCGCGGCGCTGCCGCTCGCGGGGTGCGGCGGCATGGATTTTTCGTTGAAGGACGCTGAGTGGTTCAATCGGCCGACCATGTTCAGCAAAAGCCTGAGCATCGAGACGCCGCCGCTCATCGGACGCTCGCCCGGTGTCGGGCGCTGATCTGATCAGCGCCGAAGGCTATTGTGCGGGCATGGCGGCGCCTGCCGACACCAATGCCATGACCTCGCAAGGCGCAGCCGAGCCGATCCAGGGCAACGCCGGCGTCGCCATCGGCCGCACCGAATGCGAGGTCGCGCGCGCGGCGGGCGCGCCGGACAACGTCGCGATCACCGGTGAAGGCGGCCGGCGCATGACGGTGCTGACCTATGTCCGCGGACCGCGTCCCGGCATCTACCGCTTTGCCGACGGGCGGATGATCTCGATGGAGCGCGGCGCCGAGCCTGAGCAGCGACCGCGCCAAGGGCCGCACGAAACGTCAGGGCTGATCCTCTAAATGAATTCAGTTTGATGCCGCTTCGAGAGAAGCGCTTGCCTCCAGCCAATCCTCTTCGGCGCGCTGCAAGGCCTCCGCCGCAGCACTGCGCGCCTTGCTGAGCTGAGCCGCCTTCGCCGGCTCGCGCGAGAAAATATCCGGCAACGCCAGCGCCGCGTCGATCTTGGCAATGATGCGCGTTGATGCGTTCGATCTCGGCCTCGGCGTCCGCAATCTTTTGCCGCAGCGGCCGGTTTTGCTTCGTCGTGTTTGCGCGCGGCTCCGCCTGCTTCTCGCTGCCGTTGCGTCGCGAGGCGTTCGCTGTCCTCGCGCCGACAGTATCTCGCGGCTGTAGTCGTCGAGATCGCCGTCGTAGGTCGAGACCGCGCGGTTTGCGACGACCCACAGCCGGTCGGCGCAGGCGTCGATCAGGTAGCGATCGTGGCTCACCATGATCACGGCGCCCGGAAATTCGTTGATCGCCTCGGCCAGCGCTGCGCGGCTGTCGATGTCGAGATGATTGGTCGGCTCGTCGAGAATGATCAGTTGCGGGCCGAAAAAGGTCGCAAGGCCGAGCAGCAGCCGCGCCTTCTCGCCGCCCGAGAGATTCTTCACCGGCGTGTCGGCCGCCGCCGACGAAAAGCCGATCGCGCCTGCGCGGGCGCGCACCTTCGCCTCCGGGGCATCGGGCAACAGCTTGCGGATGTGCGTGTAAGGCGTGCCGTCCTCGTTCAGTTCGTCGAGCTGGTGCTGCGCGAAATAGCCGACGGAAAGCTTGTCCGCGCGCGTGACGTTGCCGGAAAACGGCGCAAGCCGTCCCGCGATGAGTTTGACCAGCGTCGACTTGCCGTTGCCGTTCTGGCCGAGCAGGGCGATGCGGTCGTCGTTGTCGATCCGCAAGGTGACGCGACTGAGCACCGGCTTTTCGGCATCGTAGCCGACGCTGACGTTGTCGACGGCGATGATCGGCGGCGACAGGAGTTTGTCCGGTTCGGGGAAGTTGATCTCGCGCACGTCCTGCGTCACCAGTGCCGCGATCGGCTGCATCTTCTCGAGCTTCTTCACGCGCGATTGCGCCTGCCGCGCTTTGGAGGCCTTCGCCTTGAACCGGTCGACGAACGCCTGCAGGCGCTTGCGCTCGGCCTCCTGCCGCTTGACCTGCTTGGCGTCGAGCAGTTCGCGCGCCGCGCGCTGCTTCTCGAACGAGGAATAGCCGCCGCTGTAGAGCGTCAGCTTTCTGCGATCCAGATGCAGGATCTGGTCGACCGAATTCTCCAACAGGTCACGATCGTGGCTGACGATGATGACCGTGCGCGGATAGCGCGCGAGGTGATCCTCGAGCCACAGCGTGCCCTCCAGGTCGAGATAGTTGGTCGGCTCGTCGAGCAGCAGCAGATCGGGCTCGGCAAACAGGGTTGCGGCGAGCGCCACGCGCATGCGCCAGCCGCCGGAAAACTCCGCGCAGGCGCGCGATTGATCCGCGGTCGAAAATCCGAGCCCCGAGAGAATGGCGGCTGCCCGCGCCGGTGCCGCATGCGCGCCGATGTCGACGAGGCGGGTCTGGATCTCGGCGATCCGGTGCGCATCGTGCGCCGTCTCGGCCTCGCTGCAGCAATGCGGCGCGCTCGCGATCGGCGGCAAGCACCACCTCGATCAGGCTTTCGGGTCCATTTGGGGCTTCCTGCGCAAGGCTGCCGAGGCGCCAACGCGGCGGGACGGCGATCTGGCCGGTTTCGGTCGGAATATCGCCGCGAATGGCCTGAAACAGCGTCGACTTTCCCGTACCGTTGCGTCCGACCAGGCCGACGCGCGCGCCTGGCACGATCTGCGCGCTGGCGTGATCGATCAACAGCCGTCCGGCGATCCGGACCGAGACGTCGGTGAGGGTGAGCATGCGGCCTTTTCACCGCTTCGACGCTTCAAGGCAACCGCTTTGTGGAACCGTCCGTGCGGCGACAAATGCGCGCGCCGAACCTAGTTGTTGCCCTTTGGTTGGCTCTCGCGCGTCTCGCGGTCGCGCATCTCGTCGAGCAGCCTCTGTAGCCGATCGGGGAAGGGACCTTCAGTGCCGAGCGCCTGGCGGAGCCTCTCGCCGATGCCCTGCGCCACAGCGCGGCTGGTCGGCGCGTCCAGTTGGAAGTCGTTCGTGGTGATGCGGCCGGGCATGACAGGTTCCGTCAACGTCGTTCATTCGCAGAGCTTCAAGCTGCTGGGCGACGATTGGTTGCGGGCAGCGATCGATGTTGTTGTGAATTGCGTAAATTTTGAATGAAGTGCGTGCATCCGGTCACAGCGCCAATGTTCCGTGAGCTGGGCGTCCAGCCGCAAGTTCCCTCGTTTGGCAGATGGTTCAGGAACCGAAAATCCCGGCCGCTGGCGACCGGGATTTTGATGCGGATCGGATTTCGATCAGAACGCGCAAACGTTCACTGTACGCCAACGCAGACCCTTGTACGTCTGCACCAGACGTTTCTGCACGCAGCTCGGCGGGATCACCGGTGCGACGATGATCGGCGCAGGCGCGAAGAAGATGTGGCGGTGATGGTGATGATGATGACGATGGTGATGGTGGAAGCCGCCCGCGGACGCGGGGGTCGTGGCGAACGAAGTGCCGGCAACCACAACAGCGGCGGCGAGGCCAAGGACGAGTTTGCGGATCATAGTGTCATAGCTCCAAGGAGAGGGCGTTGAACGCCAATGTTTTGTCCCATGTCCGTTGGTCGACCCGTCACCGGCTTTCGTTCAGCGCGCAATGTGACCTTGCTCACAGCGGAAAAACCAACGGTCCAAACAAAAACCCCGACTGCGATGCGCGGCGGGGCTCTTGATGAAGATCGGGCCGATCAGAACGCGCAGACGTTCACAGTGCGCCAGCGCAGGCCCTTCCGGGTCTGGACGAGGCGCTTCTCGAAGCAGCCCGGCGCGACAACCGGCGTCGCCAACGGAGCAGCGACGAACAGCGGCGGAGCGACGTACACGTGGTGATGATGCGGATGCCAGGCGGGGCCAACGCCGACCTTCACGCTGAAGGCGGAGGCCGTGGTGGGCGCGAGCGCGGCGGCGCCGACGGTTGCAGCAGCGACGAGGCCGAGAGCGAGCTTGCGGATCATTCTTAACTCCAAAAAATGCGGCGATCGATCGCGCCGCGTTGGTGGCGTCCCTTGCGCATTTCGTCGCCGCAGCACGCGATTCCGTTCAATCGCCGTCTGTGATTTTCCGCCCATCGCGAACTGGCGCGCACAAACGAAAACCCCGGCCGCGCTGCGCGGCCGGGGTTTCGGACGGTAAGCGAGTGACGTCGCTCAGTAGCGGCAGACGTTGACCGGGCGATAGCGGAAGCCCCACGGCGTCCGCACCAGCCGCTGCTGGATGCAGCCGTGGCGATGGCGGAAGTGCGCCCGCGCAGTCGTGCCAGCCGCGATGCACGCCAAAGCCATGATGGCCGCGGTCGAAGTGCGGGCCGCCGTCGTAGGCCGACGCGCTCGAGGGCGCGAACGCGGCGATGCCGAGCGAGCCGGCGGCAACGAGACCAAGAGCGAGTTTGCGAAACATTGTCGTCTCCATCCACGGACGTCTTGATACGTGTCCGGGCGTTGCGGGCGGTCCGTTCGATCGTCTGCTGTTCGCTCGCTACGGCCACCCAATGCAGGGAGAGACTAGACGGGTGCAGGCTGAACGGCAGCGCAGCGCGCGTGTCAGACAGGGTTCATCATCGTGAATTCGCGGCAAGCTAGATTGCACGGCTGTAATCTTTGCCGCCGAAGACCGGTCCTTCCGGGCGTTTACCGCCATCGCCGGCCGGGCGGCTTGCCGCGGCACCTTCGCGCCGTTATAAGCCCGGCACCTTGTTAACCATCGCACCTTCTGAAGGACCAGATCATGGCGATTGAGCGTACCTTTTCGATCATCAAGCCGGACGCGACGGAGCGCAACCTGACGGGCGCCGTCAACGCCATCATCGAAAAGGCGGGACTGCGTATCGTCGCGCAAAAGCGCATCCGCATGACCAAGGACCAGGCGGAAACCTTCTACGCCGTGCACAAGGCGCGCCCGTTCTTCGGCGAGCTGGTCGAGTTCATGACGTCGGCTCCCGTGGTCGTGCAGGTGCTCGAGGGCGACAACGCCATCGCCCGCTACCGCGACGTGATGGGCGCAACCGATCCGTCGAAGGCGGCGGACGGAACGATCCGCAAGGTGCATGCGAAATCGATCGGCGAGAACTCGGTGCACGGGTCGGATGCGCCGGAGACCGCGCAGATCGAGATCGCGCAGTTCTTCTCCGGCAACGAAATCGTCGGCTGATCTGTCTGCGCACGCTTAGTAGGCCGGCGTGATCATGGTCGCGTCGGTCGCTGACGCGCCTTCCGTCACGCAGCGGTCGCCGTCGATGCGCACGCGCATGTCGGCGACGAGCCGCACGGCGGCCGGATAAATCCGGTGCTCGACGGCAAGGATGCGCTCCGACAGCGTCTCCGCCGTGTCGTCGTCCTTCACCGCCACCGCACCCTGGATCACGATCGGGCCTGCATCGGTGTCCGCCGTGACGAAGTGCACCGTCGCGCCGGAAATCTTCACGCCGGCCTTCAGCGCCTGACCGTGCGGATCGAGGCCGGGGAACGGCGGGCAGCAGCGAGGGGTGAATGTTCAGCATGCGGCCGTGCCAGCGCTGCACGAATTCGGCGGTGAACAGCCGCATGAAGCCCGCGAGGCAGACCAGGTCGACGCTGCGCTGATCGAGCACGGTCTGCAGCGCTTTTTCGAAGCCTGCGCGATCCTTGCCGAAGCTGCGGCTTTCGACGATCTCGACGGGAATGCCCGCGGCGCGCGCCTTGGCGACGCCTGCGGCATCCGGCCTTGTTGGAGACGACCACCGAGATCTCGGCCGGAAAATCTGCCGAGCGCGCGGCCTCGATCAGGGCGGTCATGTTCGAGCCGCGTCCGGAGATCAGGATGGCAACGCGGCGCCTCATCGTCCGTCTCACGGCCTCAAGTCGAGGTGATTGTCGTAGACGACGCGCTCGTCGCCCTGGGCTTCGATAACCTGGCCGAGCTGCATGACACGTCTCGCCGCTGCTCGCCAGCACGTCCATGACCCGCACGGCCGCGTCCGGCTTGACGATCGCCACCATGCCGACGCCGCAGTTGAAGGTGCGCAGCATTTCCAGTTCGGCAATTCCGGCCTGCGCGGCGAGCCACTTGAACACCGGCAGCACATGCAGCTGCGCGAGATCGATCCTGACGCCGAGGCCCTTCGGCAGCACGCGCGGAATGTTGTCGGTGAAGCCGCCGCCGGTGATGTGCGCGAGCCCTTTGACCGCGCCGGTTTCGCGGATCGCGCGCAGGCACGACTTGACGTAAAGCTTGGTCGGCGTGAGCAGCGCGCCGCCGAGCGTCATGACCGGTGCGAAGGGCGCAGGCGCGCCAAAGCTCACGCCTGACTGTTCGACCACCTTGCGGACGAGCGAGAAGCCGTTCGAATGCACGCCGGATGAGGCGAGCCCGATCACCACGTCGCCTGCGGCGATGTCGCGACGATGGCAGAAGCGTCCCGCGTTCGGCTGCGCCGACCGCAAAGCCGGCAAGGTCATAGTCGCCGTCCTTGTAGAGGCCCGGCATCTCGGCGGTCTCGCCGCCGATCAGCGCGCAGCCGGACTCGCGGCAGCCTTCGGCGACGCCGGCCACGATCGCTGCCGCGGCGTCCGGATCGAGCTTGCCGCAGGCAAAATAGTCGAGGAAGAACAGCGGCTCGGCGCCCTGGACCACGAGGTCGTTGACCGACATGGCGACGAGGTCGATGCCGATGCCGGAATGGATGCCGGTTTCGATCGCGATCTTCACCTTGGTGCCGACGCCGTCGGTGGCGGCCACCAGGACCGGGTCCTTGAAGCCTGCCGCCTTCAGGTCGAACAGGCCGCCGAAGCCGCCGATTTCGGCGTCGGCCCCCGGCCGCGCCGTGGCGCGAACCATGGGCTTGATCAGGTCGACCAGCCGGTTGCCGGCGTCGATGTCGACGCCCGCATCGGCATAGGTGAGGCCGTTCTTGCGGTCGGTCATGCGGTTTCCTGTTGTCAAACCGGTGGTTACGCAGGATTCCGCTCCCGCGCAATGGCTCGCACCAAGCTCTCAACTGTACTATGTAAGCAGTCAGCCGGAACGGACGCCTTCAGCTGGGAAGGGCGGCCCCTCCGGCGCGTCCGGGACCCACGCGTGAGCCTTCCAAACCTTATTACCCTTGGCCGGATTCTGCTTGTTCCGGTCATCATCTGGGCCATCACCTCCGGCCAGATGGCGGTGGCGTTCGTGCTGTTTTTCATTGCCGGCGTCAGCGACGCGGTCGACGGGTTTCTCGCCAAGCGTTTCAACATGCAGAGCGAGATCGGCGCGCTGCTCGATCCGCTCGCGGACAAATGCCTGCTGGTGTCGATCTACATCGCGCTCGGCATGACCTCGGAGGTTCCGCGCTGGCTCGTCATTCTGGTCGTCTCGCGCGACATCATCATCATCGGCGCGGTGATCGTGTCATGGCTGGTCGACCGGCCGGTCCCGATGAAGCCGTTGATGGTGTCGAAGCTGAACACGGTGGCGCAGGTGGTCTATGCGGGACTGGTGCTGGCTTCACTCGGTTTTGGCTTCGTGTTCACGCCGTTCGATATTATCCTGATGGCGATCGTCACGGTGCTGACGCTGCTGTCGGTGAGCTTCTATCTGGTCGAATGGGTTCGCCACATGAACGCGTTCGAGACATGAGCCGGCATTGCGTCACCAGATTGCGTCCACCAAGGTGCGTTCTGGGAGTTGCGTGATTTGGCGGCAGGGGCGCAACCGAGACAACTGGCATTCGCGCTGCCGCATGCAGAAAGCCTTTCGCGCGACGACTTCCTGGAAGGGCCGGGCAACGCCGCAGCGGTCGAACTGATCGACCGCTGGCCGGACTGGCCGAACCGCGTCGTCATGCTGGTCGGCGAGCCGGGCTCGGGCAAGAGCCATCTCGCAGCGATCTGGGCCGCGAATGCCGGCGCACGATCGACGTCCGCGCGGGCGCTGACGGCGAGCGCGGTTCCGGGCGCGCTCGCAACCGGCGCGCTGGTGATCGAGGATCTGGCTCCGGCCGACATCGACGAGCGCGCGCTGTTTCATCTGCTCAATCTCGCGCGCCAGGAAGAGGCCGACGTGCTGATGACCGCGCGAACGCCGCCTGCGGGATGGGCGCTCGAGGTGCCTGACTTGCTGTCACGGCTGCGCGCCGTGCCGGTGGTGACGCTGGCGCCGCCGGACGACGCCTTGCTGCGTGCGCTGATCGTGAAGCTCTGCCTCGACCGGCAGCTCAACGTCGATGAGGCGCTGGTGAACTATGTCGCAAGCCGGATCGAGCGTTCCTTTGCTGCGGCGCGCAAGGCGATCGCCTTGCTGGATGCCGAGGCGCTGCGGCTGCGGCGGCCTGTCACGCGGGCGCTGGCGGTGGAACTGTTGCGCGGCCCCGCGGCTTGACGCCCCGTGGGCGCAGTCCATCATGTCATTGAAACGTCACGGCCGGTGGCGATGGTGCGCCCTCCGCCCAAGACCGCTGCAAACGGCCTGTCTCGCCAACCTCGGCTGATCTGTCATGGATTCCTCAGAAGCTATTGTTCTGGAAGAGAAAAGCGTTTCGGCTGCGCCTCCGTCTCCGGTGCGCTGCGGGTCCGGAACGATTCATCAACCGCGAGCTGTCCTGGCTGCATTTCAACCGCCGGGTGCTCGAAGAGGCGGTCAACACCCTGCATCCCGCCCTCGAGCGGCTTCGCTTCCTGTCGATTTCAGCGAATAACCTTGATGAGTTCTTCATGGTCCGCGTCGCCGCGCTGAAGGCGCAGGTGCGCGAGGGAATTGTCGAAAAGAGCCCCGATGGCCTGTCGCCGGCCGAACAACTTGCCCGCATCAACGAAGCCGTGTCCGCGCTTGCAAGCGATCAGCAGGCGATCTGGCGTGACCTGCGCACCATTCTCGCCGACGCCGGCATCGTTCTGGTGGAGGGCCGGGACGCGTCGAAAGCCGAGCGCGCCTGGATCGAGGAGCACTTCCTTCACAACATCTTCCCGCTGCTGACGCCGCTGGCGATCGATCCGGCGCATCCGTTCCCGTTCATTCCGAACCTCGGCTTCTCGATCGCGCTGCAGCTTGCGCGCGTCTCCGACGGCAAGGCGATGAACGCCCTGATCCGCATGCCCGGCAAGATCGACCGCTTCATCCGCCTGCCGACGGGCAAGGACGAGGCGATGCGGCTGATGACGCTGGAGCAGGCGACGGGCCTGTTCATCGGGCGGCTGTTCCCCGGCTACACCGTGAAGGGGCAGGGCGCGTTCCGCATCATCCGCGACTCGGAAATCGAAATCGAGGAAGAGGCGGAAGACCTCGTGCGGGTGTTCGAGACCGCGCTGAAGCGCCGCCGTCGCGGATCGGCGATCCGCCTCGAGATCGAGGCGGCGATGCCGGAGGAGCTGCGCGCGTTCGTGCAGCGCGCGCTGAGCGCCGCCGACGACGAGATGTTCCTGGTCGACGGCGTGCTGGCGATGAACGAGCTGTCGCAGCTGACGCGGCTCGACCGGCCGGATCTCGAGTTCGTGCCCTACGTGCCGCGCCATCCCGAGCGGGTGCGCGATCATGGCGACGATATCTTTGCGGCGATCCGCCAGAAGGATCTGGTCGTCCACCATCCCTACGAGTCCTTCGACGTGGTCGTGCAGTTCCTGCAGCAGGCTTCGCGTGATCCGGACGTGGTGGCGATCAAGCAGACGCTCTACCGCACGTCGTCCAATTCGCCGATCGTGCGCACGCTGATCGAGGCGGCCGAGGCCGGCAAGTCCGTCACCGCGCTGATCGAACTGAAGGCGCGTTTCGACGAAGAGGCGAACATCCGCTGGGCGCGCGACATGGAGCGCGCCGGCGTGCAGGTGGTCTATGGCTTCATCGAGCTGAAGACCCACGCAAAGCTGTCGCTGGTCGTCCGGCGCGAGGGCGGCAACCTCGCCACCTACGTTCACGTCGGCACCGGCAACTATCATCCGGTGACCGCGCGCATCTACACGGACCTGTCCTACTTCACGTCCGATCGCGGTGATCGCGCGCGACGCGGCGCGGGTGTTCAACTACATCACCGGCTACGCCGAGCCGATCGACATCGAGAAGATGGCGGTCTCGCCGCTCACGCTTGCGCAAGCGCATCCTCGAGCACATCCACGGCGAGATCGGCTACGCCAAGCAGGGCAAGCCTGCGGCGATCTGGATGAAGATGAATTCGCTGGTCGATCCCGACATCATCGACGCGCTGTATGAAGCCTCGAATGCCGGCGTTTCGATCGATCTCGTGGTGCGCGGCATTTGCTGCCTGCAGGCCCGGCGTGCCCGGCCTGTCGGAGAACATCCGCGTCAAGTCGATCATCGGCCGGTTCCTCGAGCACGGCCGAATCTACTGCTTTGGTATGGGGCACGGCCTGCCGTCGCCGAAAGCAGCTGTGTATATCTCGTCGGCCGACATGATGCCGCGCAATCTCGACCGGCGCGTCGAGGTGCTCTGTCCGTTGCAAAATCCCACTGTGCATCAACAGGTTCTGGACCAGATCATGGTCGCCAACCTGAAGGACAACGAGCAAAGCTGGCAGTTGTTGCCGGACGGATCGTCAACGCGTATGAAGACCGCGAAAGGCGAGGAGCCCTTCAACCTGCACAAGTACTTCATGACGAACCCAAGTCTCTCCGGCCGTGGCAAGTCGCTCAAAGAATCTTCACCGCGGCGGCTCACGCGCCGGTCGGAACGTCAGCAGTCACCATCCTAAGCTCGTGCAGCTTCGCCGCGATCGGCTCACGCATGCGTCGCGCAAATCCGGACCTGCGGTTGCCGTCATCGACATCGGCTCGAACTCGGTTCGTCTCGTCGTCTACGAGGCGCTGACGCGCAGCCTCACGCCGTTCTTCAACGAAAAGATCCTGTGCGGGCTCGGCCGCGAGGTGCATTCCTCAGGCCTGCTCGCGCCCGATGCGGTGACGCGCGCGCTCGCCGCGCTTCGCCGCTTTCGCGGGCTCTGCCGCGTCATGCATGTCGGCCGCATCTACGTCGTCGCCACCGCCGCCTGCCGCGAAGCCGACAACGGGCCTGAGTTCATCGGCCGCGCCGAGCGCATCCTCGATACCAAGATCGAGATCCTCTCGGGCGCGCGGGAAGCAAAGCTGTCGGCGCTCGGCGTCGTCTCCGCCGTCTACAAGCCGGACGGCATCGTCGGCGACCTTGGCGGCGGCTCGCTCGAGCTTGTCGACATCTCCGGCAAGCGCGTCGGCCGCGGCGTGAGCCTTCCGCTCGGCGGGCTGGCGCTTGCGGACATGTCGCACAAGTCGATCAAGCGCGCGGACCGCATCGTCAGGGACGAACTCGAGGGGCTGGACGCCCTGAAGGCCGGCCGTGGGCGCACCTTCTATGCGGTCGGCGGCACCTGGCGCGCGCTGGCGCGGCTGCACATCTCGCAGACCGACTATCCGCTGCGCGTGATGCACGGCTACGCGATCCCGGCCGACGAGGCGCTGGCCTTCGCCGGCCGCGTCAAGCGCATGACGCCGGGGCGCGCGCTGCCGGAGATCGAAGTCGGTCGCCGATGCCCGGCGTCCGTTGCTGGCCTACGCGGCGCTGGTGCTCGAGCACATCATCCGCATCGCCAAGCCGAAGACGATCATGATCTCCACCTTCGGCGTGCGCGAAGGGCTTGCTGTTCTCGAAATTGCCGGAGCGCGAGCAGGCCAAGGACGGTCTGCTTGCCGCGGCTCACGATCTCAACGTGCTGCGCTCGCGTTCGCCGAAGCACGCCGAGGAGCTGTTCGACTGGACCAGCCGCTTCGTCAAGGCGGCCGGCGTGACCGAGACGGTGGAAGAGCGCCGCTGGCGGCACGCCGCATGCCTCGTCGCCGATATCGGCTGGCGCGCGCATCCGGACTATCGCGGCGAGCAGTCGCTCAACCTGATCGCCAACGGCAATTTCGGCGCCGATCGATCACGAGGGACGCGCGTTTCTCGGGCTGACCGTCTACTATCGCTACGCGGGCCTCGGGCGAGGCGCACGACGAGCTGTCGCCGCGCGTCGCCGAACTGATCTCCGAAGGCATGGTCGGCTGGGCGCAGATCCTCGGCACCGCGATCCGCGTCGCGCACCTGATCTCGGCGGCGCAGCCCGGCGTTCTTGGCGCCACGCATTTCAGCCGGCGCGGGCGCAAGATCACGCTGGTGTTCGATCCAGCGCGTTGCGGCGCTCGCGGGCGACCGCATCGCCAACCGCTTCCGCCAGTTGACGCGGCTGATGGGACTGTCGTCGGCGATCGAGCGGCGCTGAACGCTAGTCGCGATTGACCCGCACCACGCGGCCCTTTTCCACGGCGAGCGCCAGTTGGCCGTGCTTCAGCGCCAGCGCCGCTTCACCGAACAGCTCGCGCCGCCAGCCGTGCAGGGCAGGGACGTCGGCTGCGTCGTCCATGGCGATCTGTTCGAGGTCGTCGATGGTGGCGATGACCTTTGGCCGCGACGTGGTTCTTTTCGGCCGTCATGCGCAGCAGCACCTTCAACAGCTCCACCGTCGCCGATCCCGCCGCATTGCCGCGCGGCTTGTCGAGCTTCGGCAGGCTGTGCGGATCGCGCGCGAGGCCGCGTTCGACTGCGGCGACGATGTCGCTGCCCCACCTCGAGCGCTCGAAACCCTTCGGGATCGAACGCAGGTTCGCGAGCTTCTCCAGCGACGTCGGCGCATGGGTGGCGATGTCGCCGATCGCGTCGTCCTTCAGCACGCGGCTGCGCGGCACGTCGCGGGTCTGCGCCTCGCGTTCGCGCCAGGCCGCGATCTCCATCAGCACCGCAAGCTCCTTCGGCTTGCGCACGCGCGACTTCAGCCGCTCCCAGGCGCGCGACGGTTCGTTGTCGTAGGTCCGCGGCGAGGTCAGCACCTCCATCTCCTCGGAGACCCAGTCGCTGCGCGCGCGCTTCTTCAGGTCGGCATCCAGCGCCTTGAACACGTCGCGCAGATGCGTCACGTCCGCTTCCGCATAGACGATCTGTTCCTTGCGTCAGCGGCCGCCGCGACCAGTCGGTGAAACGGTGGGTCTTGTCCGGCCGATGCCCGGTCACCTTCTCCACCAGCGCGTCGTAGGCGATGCTGTCGCCATAGCCGAGCACCATGGCGGCGACCTGCGTGTCGAAGATCGGGTGCGGCAGGATCCCGGCGAGATGCCAGACGATCTCGATGTCCTGGCGGGCCGCATGGAAAACCTTCAAAACCTTCTTCATTGCCCATCAGGGCGAAGAAGGGCGCAAGGTCCATGCCTTCGCCCAGCGCATCGATGACCACGGCCTCGTCCGGGCTCGCCATCTGGATCACGCACAGCAGGGGGTAGTAGGTCGTCTCCCGCAAGAACTCGGTATCGACCGTGATGACGGGATGTTTTGCCAGGCGCTCGCAGGCGCGGGCGAGGCCCTCCGGTGTGGTAATCACTTCCATGACGGCTGAATAACGCAGCTTTTGGGGCTTGTCGCCTTGCATTTGGGCCCGGACCCCGTTGATTCCAGCCATGTTTCTGCCCCGAACCGGTCCAGGGCCAGGAACGCGCATTCGGTTGCCGTGCCACGCCGCCTCGGCTAAACCGGCGCCCATCCAAACGCACGGATTCTCGCGCGTTTTCCAAGCTTTCAGGGTCACCATGCATCGCTACCGGTCCCACACCTGCGGCGCGCTACGCGCCAGCCATATCGACGAGACGGTCCGCCTGTCCGGCTGGGTCCATCGCGTCCGCGATCACGGCGGTGTGCTGTTCATCGACCTGCGCGACCATTACGGCCTGACGCAATGCGTGGCCGACCCCGATTCGCCGGCCTTCAAGGCCGCCGAGACGCTGCGCTCGGAGTGGGTGGTGCGGATGGACGGCAAGGTGCGCCGCAGGCCGGGCGGCACCGAGAACCCGGAACTGCCGACCGGCGAGGTCGAGGTGTTCCTCTCCGAGATCGAGGTGCTGGGGCCGGCCGGCGAACTGCCGCTGCCGGTGTTCGGCGATCTCGAATACCCCGAGGATGTGCGGCTGAAATACCGCTTCCTCGACCTGCGCCGCGAGCGGCTGCACAAGAACATCATGACGCGCATGGCGATCATCGATTCGATGCGCCGGCGCATGAAGGAGAGCGGCTTCAACGAATTCCAGACGCCGATCCTGACCGCATCGTCGCCGGAGGGCGCGCGCGACTTCCTGGTGCCGAGCCGCATTCATCCGGGAAAGTTCTACGCGCTGCCGCAGGCGCCGCAGCAGTACAAGCAGCTGCTGATGATGTCGGGCTTCGACCGCTACTTCCAGATCGCGCCGTGCTTCCGCGACGAGGACCCGCGCGCCGACCGGCTGCCCGGCGAGTTCTATCAGCTCGACGTCGAGATGAGCTTTGTCGACGCAGGACGACGTGTTCGCGACCATGGAGCCCGTCGTCACCGGCGTGTTCAATGAATTCGCCGAAGGCAAGAAGGTGACGCAGGGCTGGCCGCGCATTCCGTTTGCGGAGGCGATCGCGAAGTACGGCACCGACAAGCCCGACCTGCGCAATCCGCTGATCATGCAGAACGTGTCGGAGCATTTTCGCGGTTCGGGCTTCAAGGTGTTCGCGCGCATGCTCGAAGACCCGCGCAACCAGGTCTGGGCGATCCCGGGACCGGGCGGCGGCAGCCGCGCATTCTGCGACCGCATGAACTCGTGGGCGCAGGGCGAAGGCCAGCCGGGCCTCGGCTACATCATGTGGCGCGAAGGCGGCGAGGGCGCAGGCCCGCTTGCGAACAACATCGGACCCGAGCGCACCGCGGCGATCCGCGCGCAGCTCGGCTTGAAGGACGGCGACGCGGCGTTTTTCGTTGCCGGCGATCCGGCAAAATTCACCCGCTTTGCGGGACAGGCGCGCACGAAAGTCGGCGAGGAGCTGAACGTCGTCGACAAGGAGCGCTTTGAGCTCGCGTGGATCGTCGACTTCCCGATGTATGAATACAACGAGGAAGACAAGAAGATCGATTTCTCGCACAACCCGTTCTCGATGCCGCAGGGCGGCCTCGAGGCGCTGCAGAACACCAACGACCCGCTGACGATCAAGGCGTTCCAGTACGACATCGTCTGCAACGGCTACGAGATCGCCTCGGGCGGCATGCGCAACCACGTGCCGGAAGCGATGGTGAAGGCGTTCGAGATCGCCGGCTATAGCGAGAAGGACGTGGTCGAGCGGTTCGGCGGCATGTACCGCGCCTTCCAGTATGGCGCGCCGCCGCATGGCGGCATGGCGGCCGGCGTTGACCGCATCGTCATGCTGCTTTGCGGTACGACCAACCTGCGCGAGATCTCGCTTTTCCCGATGAACCAGCGTGCTGAAGATTTGCTCATGGGTGCGCCTTCAGAAGCGACAACGAAGCAGTTGAGAGAGCTTCACATTCGCCTCAATTTGCCGCAGAACTAAGCGCTGGGCAGACATAAGCGGCGCCCGAACAGTTCACGGGCGTCGGAGGGAATGCATGTCATCGTCAT
This sequence comes from uncultured Alphaproteobacteria bacterium, assembly GCA_963757845.1. Lineage (GTDB taxonomy): Bacteria > Pseudomonadota > Alphaproteobacteria > Rhizobiales > Xanthobacteraceae > P52-10. The sequence continues at coordinate 53,112 of CAVWTB010000002.1, read as the reverse complement.
CGGGTTCTGAAGACCTCAACGCTGCGGCACTGGCGTATCATCGGCTGCCGCGGCCCGGAAAACTCGAAATTCAGGCGACCAAGCCGCTCGGCAATCAGCGCGACCTCGCGCTTGCCTATTCGCCGGGTGTCGCTGCCGCCTGCGAGGCGATCGCCGCCGATCCGCAGGAAGCGGCCTCGCTCACCAGCCGTTCCAATCTCGTTGCCGTCGTGTCGAATGGCACCGCCGTGCTGGGGCTCGGTAACATCGGACCGCTGGCCTCGAAGCCGGTGATGGAGGGCAAGGCGGTCCTGTTCAAGAAATTCGCCGGTATCGATGTCTTCGATATCGAGATTTCCGCCGACACCATCGAGCGCGTTGTCGAGACGGTGGCGGCGCTGGAGCCGACCTTCGGCGGCATCAATCTTGAAGACATCAAGGCTCCGGAGTGCTTCGACATCGAGGCGCGGCTGAAGGAGCGGATGAAGATCCCGGTCTTCCATGACGACCAGCATGGCACGGCGATCATCGTCGCGGCCGCGGTGCAGAACGCGCTGCTGTTGAACGGCAAGAAGATCGAGGACGTGAAGATCGCGGCCGCCGGCGCCGGCGCCGCCTCGCTCGCCTGCCTCAACCTGCTCGTCGCGATGGGCGCGAAGAAATCCAACATCTACGTGTGCGACCAGGACGGCGTCGTTCACGAAGGCCGCAACACGCGGATGGATCGCTGGAAGGCGCAGTACGCGCGCAAGACCGAGATGCGCACGCTCGGCGAGGTGATCGTCGGCGCCGACATCTTCCTCGGCCTGTCGGGGCCGAACGTGCTGAAGCAGGATATGGTGGCGAAGATGGCCGAGCAGCCGCTGGTGATGGCGCTCGCCAATCCGACGCCGGAAATCATGCCGGACGACGTCCGTGCCGTCAGGCCCGACGCGATGATCTGCACGGGGCGCTCCGACTTCCCCAATCAGGTCAACAACGTCCTCTGCTTCCCCTTCTTGTTCCGCGGCGCGCTCGATTGCGGCGCCACCGCCATCAACGAAGACATGAAGCATGCGGCAGCATCCGCAATCGCGACGCTTGCACGCGAGGCGCCGTCCGATGTGGTCGCGCGCGCCTATGAAGGCGAGGTGCTCGGCTTCGGTCCCGGCTCGCTGATCCCGTCGCCGTTCGATCCGCGGCTGATCCTGCGCATTGCGCCGGCCGTCGCCAAGGCGGCGATGGCGTCGGGCGTGGCCTCGCGGCCGATCGCTGACTTCGATGCGTACCAGGAAGTGCTCGAGCGCTTTGCGTTCCGCTCGGCCTTCGTGCTGAAGCCGGTGTTCGCGAAGGCGCGGGCGCAGCCGGTGCGGGTGATCTACGCCGAGGGCGAGGACGAGCGCATCCTGCAGGCGACCCAGGCGGTGCTGGAGGAGAAGCTCGCAAAACCGATCCTGGTCGGACGGCCGTCGGTGGTCGAAGCGCGGCTGAAGCGCTTCGGTCTGTCGATCCGCGCCGGTCACGACTTCGATCTCGTCAATCCGGACGACGATCCGCGCTATCGCTCCTACGTCCAGGACTACATCGATGCTGCCGGCCGCTCCGGCATCACGCCGGAGGCGGCCGCCACGCTGGTGCGCACCAACAATACGGTGATCGCGGCGCTGGCCGTGCTGCGCGGCGAGGCGGACGCGATGATTTGCGGTGTCGAGGGCCGCTATCTCAGCCACTTGCGCCGCGTCCGCGAAATCATCGGCTATGCGCCCGGCATGACGGAGTTCGCAGCGCTTGCGCTTGTCATCACCCCGAAGGGCGCGTTCTTCATCACCGACACGCATGTGCGCCCCGATCCCACGGCGGAAGAGCTCGCCGAGATCGCCGCACTTTCGGCCAAGCACGTCGAGCGATTCGGCCTGAAGCCGAAGATCGCGTTCGTGTCACATTCGAATTTCGGCAGCTACGACTCGGCTTCGGCACGCAAGATGCGGCGCGCGACGGATCTGCTGAAGGCAGCGCATCCGGAACTCGAAGCCGACGGCGAGATGCATGGCGACTCGGCGCTGTCGCCGCTGTCGCGCGAGCGCGTGCTGCCGCATACCTGCCTGGAGGGCGTCGCCAACATCCTGGTGATGCCCAATCTCGATGCCGCAAACATCGCCTATCAGATGACCAAGGCGCTGACCGACGCGCTGCCGGTCGGACCGATCCTTATCGGTCCGGCGCGGCCGGCGCATATCCTGACGCCGTCGGTCACCGCGCGTGGCGTGCTGAACATGACGGCGGTTGCTGCGGTCGAGGCGCAGGAGCAGGCGGGGCGGATTCAGCCGAGCCTTTTCACCTGAAACGGCCGCGCTGCTTTGCAGCAGCCAGTGACAATTGCGGCGAAAGCCTGACGAAACGGCTTTCGACGTCATTTGAAAAAATGCCGACGCAGGGCCATAATGGCCACCGGGTGGATTTCAGAGGAGATTCTATGATGCGTTATCTGGGAGCTACGCTGCTGCTCGCGTCGGCGATGGCGTTGCCGTTGCAAGAGGCCAAGGCGCAGGATCCGCTCGCGACGATCGTCGGCGGTGCGATCGGTGCCGGCGTTGGTGCTGCGGCGACCGGTGGACGTGCGGCTGGCGCGATCGCAGGTGGCGTGATCGGTGCGACGGCTGCGGCAGCCATTACATTCCAGCCGCGCGCGGGCGGCTACTACTGGTACGACAATCGCTGCTGGTATCGTTACCCGAACGGCGAGTATCGCCTCGTCCGGCGCGGCTATTGCGGCTGAGCGGGTTTTAGAGAACATGCGAAAGAGGCCGTCATCCTCATGACGGCCTTTTTTCATGTATAGTGGCCCGGGTTAGGGCATGATCCTTTCGAAAGACCGCTGACCTGCCTTTTCGGATCATGCTCCAACCGTACTTTCGGGGGATCGACAGATGCTGATGACGCTTGGCCGGGTGCTGTTTGCACTGCTGTTCATTTTTTCCGGAGCATCGAAATTCTTCGACATTGGCTCGACGGCGCAAATCATCGAAACCAAGGTTGGAATTCCCGAGGTTGCGGCCGCCTATACCGGCCAGATCGAGGCCGCCGTCGGCATGACGGTCTTCCGCCTGCTGGCGGTTATCGCCGCAAGCCTCGAGGTGATCTGCGGGCTCATGATCGCCTTCAATCTCGCGTCGCGCTTCTTCGCCGCGATCCTCGTGATCTTCGTCGCAGTCGCGACGTTCTATGTGCACGATTTCTGGAACCAGACCGGCGGCGCCGAGCGGCTCGAAAACATCGTCCATGTGATGAAGAACGTCTCCATCATCGGCGCGCTGTTCATGATCATCGGCTATCGGCCGATGCCGATCTCGACCGCGGAGCCGATCTACCACGACCGGGTGGCGATGTAGGGCTGCCGGGGGCGTTAGGCGCGCACCCATTTCACGAGCACGACGTCCTTTTCCGCATCGAGCATGCGGGTCTCCGCGGGCGCGAGCCCGTGCCGGCGCAGGATGTCGTCGACGCTCGTCTGCGGCACGCCGCTGAACACCGGCACGCCGCCGGGGAGTTTCACGCGCGAGGCGAGCGTCAGCCAGAAGACGTCGTAGCGATCGAGGAACAGGTCGAAGATCTCGGTGCCGCCGATCACGGCGACGAGCCCGGAGCGCACGCCAAGCTGCGCGGCGGCGTCCTCGAGCGATGCGCCGGCCGGATTCCAGAGGACGGCATTGGGGCTCGCCGGATCGGGCGTGACGCTTGCGATCTTGCGGGTGGCGATGATCCGCTTGCGGTTCGGCGAGTTGCGCTGCTTCTCATGGGAATTGCGGCCGTGCACGATCACGTCGGCCGCCTCCAGCTTCTGCGTCGAAGAAACGCTGGTCCGCCTCGACCGTCAATTCGGCCGGATGGTCGCCGCTGACGCGGGCAAGCATCCCGTCGGCGGACACGATCGCGCAGCCCTCGAAACGAAAGCCGGCCACGGGCTAGTCGGATGCCTTCGGCGCAGCGTCGAGCTGGCGCGCAATGGCCGTGAGCACGCGCGTATCCGTCGGCGCGACACGCTCGGGAAACACGTCGGCGATATGGCCGTCGCGGCCGATCAGGTATTTGTGGAAGTTCCAGCGCGGCAAATCCTTCGGCCGCTCGGCCGCGGCCCATTTGTAGAACGGATGCGCGTTGGGGCCGCGAACGTCGGCCTTGGCGGCGATCGGAAACGACACGCCGTACTGGTGATGCGCGGTTTCGCTGATTTCCTTCTCGCCGCCCGGCTCCTGGCCGCCGAAATCGTTCGACGGCACGCCGATCACAACCAGGCCGCGCTCGCCGAACTTGGTCCAGAGCTCCTGCAGCCCCGCATATTGCGGTGTGAAGCCGCACAGCGAGGCGGTGTTGACGATCAGCAGCGGCTTGCCGCTGTAGTCGGCGAGATTGATCGGCTCGCCCTTCAGCGACTGGAACGAGAAGGCGTAAGCGGTGCGACTGCTCATGGCGGCTTGTCCGAACGCTGGTGACGCCGCGCCCGCGAGCGTCAGGACCAGCAACTGCCTGCGGTCGAAGATCATGGCCGTATCCGAACCGGTTGGCGAATGCGTTTTGCGGCTGGAAGTGTCCTCCCAAACGCCGTGATTTGCAAATTACGATGAAGGTGCGAGCCGCGGTTTCGCGGCTCGGACGCGCAGGCGCCGCCGCTGTGCTTATTGCCGCAGCGGCACGATGAAATCGGTTCCCTTGCCGGTCTCCCAACCGGTGAGCCCGTAGTCGGAGATCAGAAGCGAGCCGCCGGGCGAAATGATGGACGCGATCTTTTCCATCGCCTCGTCCGGGATCGTGATGCGGTCAAGCGCTTCCGACGCGCTGGGCGTGGGGATCACGCTCGACTGCACCGGCGCCGGTGCGGCCCTGGTTCCTTGCCGCGACGTGCGCTTGGGCTCGGACTTGCGTGCGATCACCGGCAGCGACACCACCGACCAGTGCAGCGCGTGGGTGTCGTCCTTGTCGCCGCGCGCGGTGAAGACATGGGTGCCGAGCGGGCGATCCGCGTGGCGATTTCGACCGGCGTGTCGTACACCGGCTCGTAGCCGTGGCGGACGTAGAGCTTCTTGTCCTTGCGGCTGATGAAGACGGCGACGTGGTTATGGCGGCGCGGCGGCGCGGTCACGACCGGCTTTGCCGGTTCAGGCGGTGCTGCGGGCGAAGCGACGTCGGCTGGCTTTGCGGCATCAGGCTTGTGCTGGCATCAGGCTTGGCGACATCGGCAGGCTTGGCCACATCCGCGGCTTCATGATGTCGGCCGGCTTCGCGATCTCCTGGGCGGGCTCGGCGGGTTTGACGTCGGCCGGCGCCGCGACCGCCGGTTTCGGCTCGGCCGGCTTGTCTTCCGCCTTCTGGGCAGGCTCCGGTGTTGCCGCCGTGGTCTCGCTGTCGTCGTTGTTGTCCCGGTCCTCCGGCTTCACCGCCAGCTCGTCGTTGGCCGCAGTGGTTGTCTTCTCGGCGGGCTTGTCCGCGCTCTCGATCGACTTCGTTTCGGCCTTGGCCTCCGCGGGGGCAGGAGCCTCGCCCGTGGCCGCAATCCCAGGCTGCTTCGGTTCAGTCACCGCTTCGGCGCTCGCGCCAGCGGGCTTGGCCTCAGTGCTTGCAGCTTCAACGACCTTGCTCGCAGCCGGCGTCGCGTGGCCGACGTCCGTCAGCGTGCCCTTCATGCCTTCGATCGTCTCGCGCGCGTCGGCGGTGCGCTGCGGCGCTCCGGCCGGCTTGGGGGACGCGGTAGCGATGGTGACCTGGGCCGGCGCGGGCAGGGCGGAGACGGTCGGCAGAGGCACCATCTTCGCGACCAGCTTCGCGTGTGAGAAATCCTTCGGCGACACTTCGCCGGGCGCGACGATCACGCGCGTGCCCATCCTCGTCCATGTCCACAGCCGTGCGGCGAATTCGTTCGGCAGGCGGATGCAGCCGTGCGATGCGGCGTAGCCGGGCAATGGTCCGGTATGCATGGCAACGCCCGACCAGGTGATGCGCTGCATGTAGGGCATCGATGCGGCGTAAAGGTTGGAGACGTGATGGCGGTTCTTCTGGATGATGCTGAACACACCCATCGGGGTCGGATGCGACTTCGTGCCCGTCGAAACCGGGGCCTCCGCGAACAGGCCGTTCGAGTCGTAAACCTTGACGCGCTGCTTCTCGACCGAGACGGCGATGACCAGCGGTCCAACCGGTTTCACGGCGCCCTTGGCGCGCGCTTCGGCCGGATCCGGCTTGCGCTTGATCTTGGGCCGCGGCGGTCGCACCGGGCGGAAATCCCGATAGTCGGCCGCGCCCCAATTCCAGAAGCACCTGCGCGCTGGCGGTTTCGGGGATGGCGAAAAGCGTAACCGCCGCCATCAATGCGACGCGGCGTGCCCACAGCGCGGACGGTGAGGTGGAATTCTTTGAAGGTGCGCGGTCAAGCCGGTGGCCGCCGCAGATGTCATGCTGCCCGCTCAAACCCCAGATCCTTCTCGCCGGTCCAAACGGGCGGAAATTCACCGTTCGGAATCCCCTTTTTCTTACCCTATGAGTGTCTCACATCGGTAAAAGGTTCATGAGCATCGCCAAGGATTTAAGGCGTCTGCGCCGAAAATGCCACAACCAGACCTGCGCCTGCCCAAACCTTAGCCGCCCCTCTGCCGCAAGCCGGCTTCAAACGCGGTTTTGCAATTCCTACATAGGCCTTCGGCCAATCCCTTGGAGCAAATGATGAGCAGCGCAGACGTTCGGACGGGCTTTCTTCGGAGGGCTCTGGCCGCAGCGATGATGACAATGTTGTTATCGGCCATCGCCGGATCCGCCGCCCGGGCCGCCGATGAGCCGGACCTGATCTTCCGCCGCTCCACGGTGTTCAAATGGCTGTCGCCGAACGACAAGCTCGCGACCTACGGCCTTGACGACCCGGAGGTCGATGGCGTCGCGTGTCATTTCACGGTCCCGGAAAAGGGCGGCTTCAAGGGGTGGATCGGCCTTGCCGAGGAGGTGTCGGACATCTCGCTCGCCTGCCGTCAGATCGGCCCCATCCGCTTCAAGACGAAATTCGAGCAGGGCGACGACATGTTTCGCCAGCGTCGCTCGCTGTTCTTCAAGAAAATGCAGATCGTGCGCGGCTGCGACACCAAGCGGAACGTGCTCGTCTACATGGTCTATTCGGATAAGATCATCGAGGGATCGCCGAAGAACTCGACCTCGTCCGTGCCGATCATGCCGTGGGGCGCCGAGGACAATGTGCAAAAGTGCGCTGACCACGTAGCCCATTGAGGGCTTTACTGGCCGCGCAGGGGCATTCCGGGAACACTGTCGCGGAGCCGGTTCCGCGCTGCTAAGCTTGGTGGGCGCGTTTGACTGTGGGGGACGAACTTGGCGACGCTTTATCTGGTCCGGCACGCGAAGCCGGCGTCGACCTACGGCGATTCCATTGATCCGGGACTTGATGAGACCGGCCACGCGCAGGCACTCCGCGCCGCGCAGGAACTACAGAAGCTCCCCAATCGCCTGCCGGTCTACACCAGCCCGCTGCGGCGCTGCCGGGAGACTGCGCGACCGTTGGCCGAGGCGTGGGGCGTGCAGCCGATCGTCCTGGCTGACATCGGCGAGGTGCCGTCGCCGCCGCTGTCGCTGAAGGAGCGGCAGGATTGGCTGCGAAACGGCATGGCCTCCGACTGGGCAGCCCTGCAGGCGAGCGCACCTCCGGGGTCACCGGACTACGGCGCCTGGCGGGCCTCACTCCTGAATGCGGTCAGCGCCATGGCTGGTGATGCGGTGATCTTCAGCCATTTCATCGCCATCAACGTGGTCGTTGGCGCCGCGAACAAGAGCGAGCAGGTTTTGAACTTCCGACCTGACCATGCCTCGGTCACCGTGGTCGAGGCGAGCGAGAGCGGGATTTCAATCAAGGCCTTGGGGGGCGAGGTCGGCGCCGCCGAGACCAGCGTGCTCCTCGGTCGGTAAGCGCCCGTTGGGGCGCGCAATTTCCTGATTGGGCGATCGGCCAGTGGCCCGGTCGGCCAGCCGATAGCGCGGATGGGTCGCCGCGGCCTCAAGATCCTCGGCCCGGTGGCCGTGCTGCCCGGTTTGCCAAATATGTCGCCGCGTCGAGCGGACGAAACAATTCGACCGCTTCTGGAAACCATTTTCCGTCTCTCACGCAGAAATCCCGAAACTGTGAGGGCGTATCACCCTCAACAACGACATCACGGTTTCGAGGAGAGAACGTCATGCGTGCCATCGTCTTCGTCATCACCTTCGTGCTTGTGTTCGGTGGTGCAACGGTCGTGGACAGCGCCGACAATCTGCCGAACGCCGGGCTGTTTGTTTTCAACGTCGCGCCGGTCGATGCACCGACCATCGTGGCCAGCCGTTAATCCACAACACAATGCGCGCGTGCACCGCGCGCTGCACTCGGGGACGAACAAAACAATGCCGAATATTTTGGCCGCCGCAGCCGTCATCGCCGGCGTTGTTGCCGGAAGCGCGCAAGCTGCGCCGACGGCGCCGACCATGACCGAACGCGAACTGTTCGTGTCGATCTGCACGCCGCGCATGAGCGCGCGCATTGCGACGCAGCCCGAACTCGTTTGCGGTTGCCTGCATGACAATGCGGTGTCGCGCGTCGAGGACACAGAGCTGCGCCTGGCCCTGATCCGGGGCGTCGAGGAAACCGGCGTGCCGAGCATTCAGTACGCGTGGGTGCCCCACAAATCGCAGGAACGCGTGGTCGAGACCCTCGACAAGGTCGCCGCTCCGACGCTCGCCTGCATGTTCGGTCCGCGCTAATATCTGCGCTAGTGTCCCGAATCCGAAGTTCGCCCTACTTCGCAGCACCTTCGGAGCGAACTTCGGATTCGATAAGGACACTAGCAAATTTATGATTCTAGTGTCGTTTATGGTTCAGAAATTCGCTCGACGGACTCGCGGCTAGGTTGGAGCGAATTTCTGAACCACGACACTAGGCGCCGAACCCGCAAAAACTCTCCGATCACGCGCAGCGCCTGCTGTTCTAACGCTTGACGCTGGTGCGCGCCACGCACTGGCGCGAGCGCGCGACGCCCGACGCGGTGAGAGTTGCGCCGGCGACCTCCTTGATCTGTCCGGCGGGGCAGCTGCCGTCATCGACGTAGACGCGCTGGCCGAGACGCAGCTCGCCGGGAGCAGGCTCGCGAGTCAGCATGGTGACTGCGAATAACGACAGCGCCGCAGCCACGATGTGCCGATGCTGGAGAGGCATATTAATCATGTCGCTGCTTAATCATGTCGCTGCTCACCCCATGCGTACGGCCGTGCCGTCCAGGAGGGCCGAATCTCCCTGAACAAAGATTAGGCTTGAGAGCCTCGACCAGCAACGCGTCTCGAACCGATTTCCCTCAGGGTGCGACCAAGGGCAGACCCAATACCTGTAGGGACGAATGCCGCACCCAAACGTTTTTCGCTTCGAGGAGCACCCCGAAGCGCGTGTGTTTCCGCGTACGACGCCCGAGGCGATCGCCGCCATGTCGCGGCGGCTGGGGATTCGCGTGCTGACCGACTGGGCGGCATTCCTGCTGGAGCACAACGGCTACGATTTCAACACGGTCACCGTCGGGCGCCCTACACACGCACCGTTCAAATATGCGGAGACCGCCCTGTACATGTTCGGCGTCGGCACCGGTTTCGAGTTCAACGACCTCGACCACGTGCTCAAGCACGAGACGGCGCTGGAGCGAGCCTATCGGCAGTTGCTGACACCGATCGGCATGTGCGCCGGCGGTGATCTCATTGCGCAGATCACGGTCGGGCCGCAGCTCGGCAACATCGTCATGATCGACCACAACGTGCATGTGGGCCTTGGACCGGAGGAGTTCGAGAAGCAGACGCGACGCAAGGTGTCTGACGCAGATACCTGGACGGTGTTCAATCTCCTGGTCGGCCGCGGCTTGCTCATCCCGCTGACCGACACGCTGCAAGGCTTTTTCGATCGGCTGATCGTTGAGGCCGCCAACGACGGTACCGTCATCAACGTGCAGATCAGCCACGCGGAGTGAATGGCGCAGCTACTGCTTTTCGATCTTCAGGCCGCTCGGGCTGACGTTGAGCGAGAAGCCGTCGGGTTTCTTCCGCTCTTGATGCAGGTTGTAGCCAAGCACCGCCACAACGACGATGAGCGCGCCGATGATTGCGTAGAGGATATTTCGGTTGATCATGCTCTCAGCTCCCATAACGAAACGCGGGGAGGGAACAAAAGTTCCCTCGTGCCACACGCGACGGTGGGTCGCTAGACTAGCGGGTACCGGCCGAGAACCGGGCGGTCGCAGCAAGCGTCAGCCAGTTGGCGTTTTCGCCGGTGATGTTGCGGCCATAGATCACGTCGACCGAGAAGGCGTCGACCGGACGGAGGCGCAAGCCCACCTGCCATCGCGGCTTGACGATGCTGCCGAACTCGCCGCGGCCGGTCTGCCCGAAGACTTCCGCGGTGACGATCCATGGCCCGTGGACCCTCCAGTCGATGCCTGCGCCGTAGGTCAGGAAATGCGCGTCGAGAACGCGATCGAGCATCCATCCCACGTTGAGGTTGAGGCGCATGCGGTCCGACATGCGTAACGTCGCCGGCACCGTCACCATGAAGGCCGTGGCTTCGCGCGAAATGGTGTCGACCGTCGCGGTCGCAGACACGGCAAAGCCAAATCGGCCGATGGCGGTCGGCAGGACGTTGGCCTTGAGTTTTGGGTTGACGGTGGTCGTCCACACGCCGTCGGAGCGTGAGCGCGAAACTTGCGCGCTGATGTCGATCGGATGACCGAAATCGACGACGCAGGCCGGCGTCATCGACGCGATGAAGTCGCGATTGTCGGCCCACGATACCCAGGATTCGAGCTTGCAGTTGCCCGGCTCGCCGACTTCCGCGGTATCAACGGCATAGGCGCTGCCGGCGGCCTCGAGCCGCGAGGCGCCGCATGGCAAGGCCATGAGCGCAAGCCCGATCACCAGTCCGGCCCTGTATTGCTCGAGCCCCCGCCCGCCCATCGTGTCTTTGCGCCGCCCCTGCGCTTGGGCCGCGCCATCGTCGGCCGGAACCCCTAGCAAGTTTAGTGCGCAACCGTATTCGAAAACAAGTTGATGACAGCGACGCCGGCGAGGATCAGCCCAAGCCCGACCAGCGCAGGGATATCGAGCTTCTGGCCGAACCAGACGAGGCCGATCAGGGCGATCAGCACGATGCCGAGACCGGACCAGATCGCATAGGCGACGCCGACCGGCATCCCGCGCAACGTCAGCGATAGGAAATAAAACGTCGCCACGTAGCAGACGAGCGTGAGCAGCAGCGGCATCGGCTTGGTGAACTGCTCGGAGGCCTGCAGCGCCGATGTTCCGATGGTCTCGAACACCACCGCCGTCAGCAGATAGAGATAGGTCGTCATCGGTCGCTGTCTCTGAGGTCAGGAATCAGAAGGTCCGGACACGGCCCTGATATGGTCGGCCGGCGTTCGCGCCAACTGGCGTTATCCTGCAATGTCGCTACAGTTGGTCATCAAACATTCAAGAAGCGCAGTGACCCAGGTCACAGCGAGATCAGGCGGGGATAGCGATGGCAGTTAACGACGATCAGCGGCGAATTCTGGACGCGGTGGATGCACGCGTTCGATGCGCAGCTCGCGGTGACGAAGGATTTCGTCGCGATCCCTTCGACGCGCGGCGCAGAGGGGCCGTGCCAGGACATGATCGGCGACCTCCTGCGCGCACGCGGCTACGAGGTCGACGACTGGCCGATCGACCTTGATGCGCTGAAAGACCTGCGCGGCTTCGGCCCGATCGAGCACGATTTTTCCCGCGCGCGCACGGTGGTCGGCACTTACCGTCCGGCCGACGCCGAAAGGAAAGTCGCTGATCCTGCAGGGCCACTGCGACGTGGTGCCGGCGGGCCCGCTCGACATGTGGGAGACCCCGCCGTTTGCGCCGGCTATTCGCGACGGGCGCATGTACGGCCGCGGCGCCGGCGACATGAAGTCCGGCACGATCGCCGCGCTGTTCGCGCTCGATGCGATCCGCAGCGCCGGCTTCAAGCCCACCGCACGCATCCATTTCCAGTCGGTGATCGAGGAGGAGAGCACCGGCATCGGCGCGCTCTCGACCATCCAGCGCGGCTATCGCGCCGACTGCGCCTTCATTCCGGAGCCGACCGGCGGCAACCTCGTGCGCGCGCAGGTCGGCGTGATCTGGTTTCGCATCAAAGTGCGCGGCAAGCCGGCGCACGTGGCCGAGGCCGGTGTCGGCGCCAATGCGATCAAGGCTGCCTATCATCTGATCCATGCGCTCGAAGGGCTCGAGGAGGAATGGAACGCGCGGGCGAAGGCCGACAAGCACTACAAGGCGCGTGCAATCACCCGATCAACTTCAATCCCGGCATCATCCGCGGCGGCGACTGGGCATCCAGCGTGCCGGCATGGTGCGACGTCGAATGCCGCCTTGCGGTGCTGCCCGGCTGGTCGGTCGCCGCGTGCCAGGAGGAGATCGTCGCCTGCATCAATGCGGCCGCGCGACAGCACGCCTTTCTCGACAAGAACAAGCCGGTCGTCGAGTGGAGCGGCTTTCAATGCGAAGGCTACGAGCTGACGGGCGCGGCCGAGCCGGAAGCCGCGCTGCAGCGCAGCTATGGCGCGGTCTATGGCGGCGAGTTGCCGGAGCTTGCCTTCACGGCGACGACCGACACGCGCTATTACGGTCTTAACGCCGGCATGCCGAGCCTTTGCTTCGGCGCCAACGCCGAACGCGATGCACGGCTTCAACGAATGCGTCGAGCTTGCATCGCTGCGCAAGGCGACCGGCACGATGGCGCTGTTCATCGCCGACTGGTGCGGCATCGAAAAGATCTGAGATCGGACGATGCAGGACGGTGCAAGTCAGCAAGACCGATCAGGCGAAATGGGCGCGGTGGCGCGCGGTCGCCAATCTCTATCACGCCTTCTTCACCGGACTGATCCTGACCGTGGTGACGCGGCGAGGGCGCTGCTGCGGCAGAAGAGTTCGTCTTTCGCGTCTTCCGCCGCCAGCAGGAGGAGCGGTTTCTCGCAGGCCTCGACAAGCTCGGCCTGAGCAAGCTGCCGCCCGCGGTCGCCGCCGCGCAGTACCACTACCTCTCGAACTGGATCGGCGGCGTGCATCGTCGAATACATGTACGAGAGCGACCGCAAGGCGTGGATCCGCTATCCGCCGCCGCGCTGGATCTGGCAGGGCACGGCGATCTGCGGCATTCCGATGGAGGTCTCGCGCGCGATGCTGCGCGGCTGGCATGCCAACAACGGCGTCGCGCTGAAGAACCTGAAGCTCGGCTTCGTCTGCACCAAGCAGACTGTGGACGTGCAGGACGGCCTTGAAGGCTACTACTACGAATACGATCGCGATCTTGCCGTCGACGAGCGGCTGGTGTTCGCGCGCCATCTCGAGGCGCCGCCGTTCGATCCCGCGCGTGCGCCGGCGCTGCCGGTCGACGCCTGGCCGAAGCCGCGGCTGGAGAAGGCCTATCGCAACTACGCGATGGAATATGTGCGCTCCGCCGCGCCGGTCATGGTGCAGCTGTTCGGACCTGAGGATGCGGGCCATCTGCTGCACCGGACGGCGAAGCTGATCGGTATGCAGTTCTTCCCCGAAGTCGCCGCGGCGCTGGCCGGCGGCAAGGCGCTACCGCTTGGGCCGGCCGATTTTTCGGCGTTCCTGTCGGCGGTGCTCGCCGCGCAGGATGATCCGTCGCCGACGGTCGAGCAGGGCGGCGACATTCGCCGTCACCCAGCAGGGCTGGCGGCTGATGGGCGACGTCGCCGATTACCATCCGGCCTGCGCGCAGGTGCTGGTTGGCCTGGTCGAAGGGCTCGCGGCGGCCTCGGGCCGGAACGTCAGCCTGAGCGCCGCCGTTCCGCCGGACGGAAGCGCGTCCGGCGCATTTGTGTGGACGGTCCGCGGGCGCTAAAGTCGATCCGGGTGGACTGCATTTCGAGATTGGGCGAACGGACCGTATGGACAACGGCCTGTATTTTATGCGCGTGGAGCCGGCGGCTGGGGGCAAGGCGGAGAACGGCGGCGTTCTCGTCCTGCGCAACGGCCGGATTCTCGGCGGCGACGCGTTCTTCTACTATGTCGGCAGCTACAGCGGTTCGGGCGGCAGCTGGAAGGGCGAGTTTTCGACCAAGCAGCATACGCGCAGCGACCTTGCCAAGCCGGTGTTCGGCGGCAAGGAGGTGACCGTTGCGTTCTCCGGCACCTACGACGATACCGGCGCCGACGTGCAGGCGACATCCGCCAGCGGCGGCTATCGCGTCACCCTGCGCCGGATCGCCGACGCGTGATTGCGCCCATGCGCGGGCAGGGGTGCAGCCTTCGACCGCATTCGGCTAGACAGCCTCACAACAACGACGCCCGTTGAGAGGCCGGCCGGCAGCCGCAAGCGATGTCAGAACACGAAACGCGCGAGAAGCGCCCGACGCCGGCTGCGGCCGAAATGGACGGCCTGCCGTGGAAGCAGCGGCGCTGGGCGATCCTCGCCATCGCCATGGCCGTTGCGATGAGCTCGCTCGACGGCTCGATCGCCAATGTCGCGCTGCCGACCATGGCGGCCGATCTGAAGGTGACGCCGGCGCAGATCGTCTGGGTGGTCAACGCGGTGCAGATCGCGATGGTGGCGACGCTGCTGCCGCTGGCGGCGCTCGGCGAGATCGTCGGCCATCAGCGCATCTATTACGGCGGCCTGATCCTGTTCGGCCTCGGCGCGATCGGCTGCGCGTTCGCGCATTCGTTCGAGATGCTGGTCGCGGCCAGGCTGATCCAGGGCCTCGGCTCGAGCGGCATGATGAGCGTCAACTCGGCGCTGATCCGCTTCATCTGGCCGAAGCGCATCCTCGGCCGCGGCGTCGGCGTCAACGCCATGGTGGTGTCGACCGGCATCACCCTGGGGCCGACGGTCGCCTCCATCATCCTGTCGGTCGCGCCTGGCCGTGGCTGTTCGCGGTGAACATTCCCTTCGTCGTGATTGCGCTGATCCTCTGTCGATGCGCGTGCTGCCGCCGATGCCGCGCGCGCCAGCACAAGTTCGATTTTCTCGGCGCGGTGCTCACGGCCGGCTGCATGGGCTTGCTGGTGTTCGCGCTCGGCAGCGCCGCGCGCGAGCAGTCCGTGGCGCTGACGATCGGTGAGCTCGCGTTGTCGGCGGTTTGCGGCGTGCTGCTCATCCGCAGGCAAGCCGGCCATCCGGCGCCGATGATCCCGGTGGATCTGTTCCGCATTCCGATGTTCGCGCTGTCGGTGATGACGGCGATCTGCTCGTTCGCCACGCAGGGGCTCGCCTTCGTCTCGCTGCCGTTCCTTCTGATCGGTGTGCTCGGCCGCTCCCAGGTCGAGACCGGATTTCTGATCACGCCGTGGCCGGTGGTGGTGGCGATCATGGCGCCGATCGCGGGCTTCCTCGCCGACCGCTATCGCGTCGGCCTGCTCGGCGGCATCGGGCTTGCGATCCTGAGCTGCGGCATGGCGATGCTGGCGACCATCCCGCACGATGCGAGCGTGTTCGACATCGGCTGGCGGCTGGCGATGTGCGGCTGCGGCTTCGGCTTCTTCCAGTCGCCGAACATGAAGGCGCTGCTGCTCAGCGCGCCGTCCTCGCGCGCGGGCGGCGCGAGCGGCATGGTCGCGACCGCGCGGCTGACCGGGCAGACGATCGGCGCGGCGCTCGCGGCGTTCTGCTTCAGCATCGGCAACGGCAACGGACCGGTGCTGGCGCTCAGCATCGGCGTCGCTTTTGCCGCCGTCGGCAGCGTCGCGAGCTTCATCCGTCTGCGCTATCGGCAAGGATGGACCGGTGATGATCTAACCAGTGCGGCTCGCATGATGCCGTCCAGCGGCAAAGCAACTGGATCGCGCCAGCGGGCGTCGCTACGTGACGACCTTTGGCGTCCGCAATGACGAAGGATACAGATGCGCCGAGCCGATCAGGCTCGGCGGATGATGCGCGACGGCTTGCGCTCGACCACGACGGCGCGCTGACTGCCGGTGGAGGGGATCGCCACCACGCGGCCGGTGCGAGCGGCCTTGCGCGCCTCCTTCAGGATCTGCGCGAGCACCGTCTCGACCGGCTTGCCGGTGAGGTCGGCGGCGAAATCCGCCTGCTGCTGCGGATCGTCGGTCATGCCCTGGGCGGCGAAAATAGCTTCCTCAAGCGTCGGCGGCTCGACGCGCACGCGCCGCATGCCTTGCTTGGTTTTCCATTCCGCGCCCATTGCTCGCACCTTTCGAAGATTTCTACGTGCCGGATTTAGGCCAACTTTTTTGCCGCACAATGAACAAAGTGACGCAACAACGCTGCCATGCGTTATACTCGCGCGATTGCCTTCTTTTTCGGTACGACTATTGGTCTTGGTATGCACGATTGGTGCCATTTCAGTGGCATTTGCGCCGTCAACATTGAACTAATTGATGAAGAACGGGCTCTACACCATCCATATCGAGATGCTGGACGGCGTCTCGGGCCGCAACGGC
Organism: uncultured Alphaproteobacteria bacterium; assembly: GCA_963757845.1. GTDB lineage: Bacteria > Pseudomonadota > Alphaproteobacteria > Rhizobiales > Xanthobacteraceae > P52-10. The sequence goes on along the minus strand of CAVWTB010000002.1, from coordinate 36,657 downwards.
GGCGTCATGGTTCTGCGTGACGGAATCATCCGCGGCGGTGATTCGCATTTCTACTATACCGGCTCGTACAGCTTCGCCGACGGCAAGTGGAAGGGCGAGCTGATCAACAACGAGCACACGCCGACCGGCGGCATGCGTCCGGTGTTCGGCGGCAGGGAAGTCGGCATCGGCTTTGCCGGCACCTACAACGACGAAGGCGCGGAGGGCTTGCCATCGCGCTCGCCGGCAAGCGCAGCATCCGCTTCCGCGCGGTGCTGCGCTTGCTGGTCGAGACGGCCTGAGCCGCGCATATGGAACTTTTGCGACACGGGCGAGCGTTCGCTGTGCGGCATAAGGGACGGCCCATGCGATCGCTTCTGGACATCTCCGACGGTTTTCGCCTGCTGCCGCATCTGCTGGCGCTCGCGTCGCCTATCTGCTGGCGCTGCCGATCGGCTGGAACAGGGAGAAGGAGGAGCGCAGCGCGGGCCTGCGCACGTTTCCGCTGGTGGCGATCGCGACCTGCGGCATCGTGCAGGCGACCGAGCATGTGCTGCAGGGGCACCCGGAGGGCACCGCGCGCATCATCGAAGGGCTGATGACCGGCATGGGCTTTATCGGCGGCGGCGCGATCCTGAAGAACGACAATACCGTGCACGGCACGGCGACCGCGGCGAGCCTGTGGGCGACCGGCGCGACCGGCGCGGCGGTCGGGCTCGGCGCCTACGACGTCGCGGTGATGATCTCGCTGTTTACGTTTCTCACGCTGTGGCTGCTGGCGCCGTTCAAGCGCGAGCCGAAGGTCGAAACGAGCCCGGCGCAAGACGTAGCGCTGCTCCGCTCGCGCGTTTGTTAGTGCCGCGAGCGCGGCTTTCGGGCGTAATCTGGACGCAGTGTTCACCGGCACCAGTCGCCCGGCATGAAGACATCGTACGTTTGTCTCGCGGTCTCGGCTATTGCCACAGCGGCGGCCATCTCGTTCGCGGCGACACCGGCTCGCGCGGAGCCCGCGTATGCTTGGTGCGCGATTTCTTCCACCGGCGGATTCGGCCAGCCGCTCTGCCATTTCGCGACGCTCGAACAGTGCACGCCTTCCTCAACGGCCTGACCGGCTCCTGCCAGCCGAATCCGCGCGCCACGGCAGGTGGACGATCGCGCGCCGAGCAAGGGGGCTAAATCATGAATATCATATGCCTTCATTTCCGCGGCAGCCTTCGTTGCAATTGCCGCGAGCTCGTCTCGTCACACCGAGCCGCGCCGAGATCGATTATCCGTGGTGCTCGCTCTCCTCGACCGGCCAGTCCGGCACGCCGGCCTGCCGCTTCTCGACGCGCGAACAATGCCAGGCGTCCATCGGCGGCATGGCCGGCTTTGCCAGCGCAATTCGCGTATCGTCTGGCAGGAGCAGCAACAATGATGAAGCGCGGCGTGCGATAGGTGCTGGCGGCTACAGGCGAGGAAAAAGCCATGCGGAGGTCTCTGCTGATCATTGGCGTTGCGGCCGTCGCGACTCTGCTCGCTTCGGCGCAAGGCCGCGCCGAAATCGACTATCCGTGGTGCGCGATGACATCGACGGGTCAATCAGGCAAGCCGTCGTGCGTGTATGCGACGCTCGAACAATGCCGGGCGTTTCTCGCCGGTCAATCAGGCTCCTGCGTGCGCAATGCCCGCATCGTTGTCCAGGAGCAGAGCGGTGCGGCGCGCCTGAAACGCTGATCTATTCGCCACAGTCAATTTCGAAACAGGCGCTTGCGAGAGCGAATGGTCAATTCTTGCTCGCGTGCTTGTTATCCGCGCGTCATGGCATTCGCATCTGTCGAACGTACCTCAGATGGCGCGGCTTCGGTTTGGTCGACACCAGGCATTGGCCCTGGTCGGCGTCGGGATCGGTGGCGCTGCACCGGGCTGGTCTGCCAAAAAGAACCGGCCCGTCAAAGGCGACGGCTATTGGGCCGGAGCCATTCAAGAAGGGGTACCCGACTATGAAGACGTCCTTGCTTTCGCTTTCTGCCACGGCCTTCGTCGCGATTGCCGCGACGGTGCTGGCGAGCTCGCCGAGCCGCGCCGAGGCAGAGTATCCGTGGTGTGCGATCACATCGACCGGCCAGTCCGGTACACCGAACTGCTATTACGCGACGCTTGATCAATGCAAAGCGTTTCTCTCAGGCCAGGCCGGCTTCTGCCAGTCGAACCCGCGCGCCACCGCGCAGGCGCAGGTGCCAAGGCGGGGCGCGCGTTAGCAGTCCCCGCGCGTCTTGAGGAAGCGCACCCTTGCGGATATGTGATCCGTAAGCGGTGCGCTTTCCTTTTGGGCCAAAGCCCTGGATTTGTCGAATGCGCATCGGCAAGAGGGAGCGATGCCGAAACGAAGCGCGGCGATCTTGATGTGGAAGCGGGAGGGCGGGGGCCTTGCGCGTCCTGCTGGTGCATCCCGGCGGACCGTTTTGGCGCAACAAGGATGTTGGTGCCTGGTCGCTGCCGAAGGGCGAATACGACGACAGCGAGGCCGCGCTTGCCGCCGCAAGGCGCGAACTGGTCGAGGAGCTCGGCCCGTCGGTCGGCTGGGCCTCGACCAGGCCGGACGAGGCATTTGTTCCGCTCGGCGAGGTGAAGCAGAAGGGCGGCAAGCTCGTCACCGCGTTTGCGCTGGAAGGCGATTTCGATACGGAGCAGCTGGCGTCCAACACCTTCGAGATCGAATGGCCGCCGAAGAGCGGAAAACACCAGCCATTTCCCGAAGCCGACCGCGCGGAGTGGTTCACGCTCGACGCGGCAAGGGAGAAGATCTCCCCGGCCAGCTTGAGTTGCTGACGCGCGCCGATAAGTTGCTGACAACAACGACCGCTTGAGACCTTAGGGGTATCCGCGACGCTGTGTTCGTCACGCAGATGAGATCGACATGCCGGAAACGTCCAAGCAGAAACGGGCGCTAAGCCAGCCGGCGCAGGTGGCGGGCCAATGCCTGTGCGGCGCGGTGCGCTTCGAGATCGATGCGCCGGCGCGCTGGGCCTGGCACGACCACACCCGCGCGACGCGGACGGCGCACGGCGCGGCCTACGCCACCTATGTCGGCAGCTGGCGCAAGCGCTTTCGCGTCACTGACGGCGCGGATCAGATCGCGCGCTACGAGGACAAGGAGACACGCAGCGTGCGCTGCTTTTGCAAGCGCTGCGGCACGCCGGTCGCCTATGAGCGGGCCCGCTCGCCGCACATGGTCAACATCCCGCGCGCCCTGTTCGAACACCGCACCGGCCGCCAGCCGCTCTATCACATCGGCATCGAGGAGCAGCAGGAGTGGATTTACACCGGCGAGCCGCTGGTGCCGCTGAAGGGCTTTCCGGGCGTGGTGTGGGAGCGGCCGCGGAAGAAGAAGGCGAAGGAGTTTCCGTTCGGCTGATGGTTCTCAGCGCAGTGACGCCCAGAGAAACGCTCATCACCGCGAAGCAACCAAGTGCTGTACGCACGGCGTGCAGTCGGCTCCACTTGTCCAGCAGCGCGCGGCTTTCGGAACCGGCGTGCGCAGGCTCGATCGCCATCAGTTTGTTGTTCGTGGGCAGGATCACGAGCAGCGTGTAGGGCCAGTTCGCGATCAGTGCCAGCGCACCTATAAGCCAGATTCCGCTCCCGCTCTGCCACCACGCGAGCACCCCGGCCAGGAAGCCCGCCACTGCAAGTGGCCCCTGCATGGCAAAACCGCGCCTGTAGGCAGGCTTCCATTCGATCAGTGCGGCGCGGTCATCGAGGTGCTGCCGCGCCGGATGCTCGACGAGGCTGACATAGAGCGCCGCGCCTGCGAACGCCGATGCCATGATGAGCGCAATGTGGCCTGCGAGCATGATCGGTCCCTCCGCGACGGGTTCGTCGGGACGTCGCGTGATAAATCTTGCATCGGCGGAAAGTTCAACTTGCGTGGGCTGATCCTGTTCAGGGAGGACTTTCGGCAAACGGATCCGGTTCCTTGGAGGGCGGTTCTCCTTTAAGGTGCCGCCCGGATGGCGCAGCGGGACGGACGTGCAGCAAGGCCTCTACAAAGTCGAATACTCAGCGGCCGGCGCGGTCGGCCGCAGCGTGATGTGCGTGCATGCCGGGCAGATGCTCGGCGGCAATTCCGGCATTTGCGCATATCGGCACCTATGTCACCCGCGACGGCGAAACCTCCGTTGAGATCGAGACCCGGCGTCACAACGAGGATCCGAATTACCGCGCCGTTCATCGGCCAGGACGTCGGCACGATCAGCGTCAGGGGCAGGATGATCGCTGACGGGCAGTATCTGTTCGAGGGCTCGTCGCCGCAGCTGCCCGCCGGCGTTGTCTTCCGCGCGAAGATGTGGACCATCGACGGCGAGATCACGCCTGTCGCCGGCGCAGTCGGCGAGGGCGGCATCGCCAACGGCCTCTACTCGATCCACCTGCGCACCCTCGACGGCCTCGATGGCGGCCTGACCGGCGTGATGCTGCTGCACGAGGGCCGCATCCTCGGCGGCGACGCGTTCTTCTACTATCTCGGCACCTACACCTCGTCGAACGGCCGCTGGAAGGGCGAGATGCTCAATCAGGAGCACACACCGGCCAAGGGCGAGATCCCGGTGTTCGGCGGCCATGAGATCGGCATCGGTTTTGCCGGCACCTGCGACGCCGCCGGCGCGGAGCTCGAGGCCACTGCCTTTGCCGGCAAACGCAGCATGCGCCTGACTGCGGCGCTGAAGCTGATCCGCACGGCGTGAGGCTGCATCCATGTCCGACCAGCCGATCCTGCATCACTTTGAAGCTTCGCCGTTTTCGGAGAAGATCCGCATCATTTTCGGCTTCAAGCGCATCGCCTGGCGCTCGGTGCTGATCCCGCGCATCCTGCCGAAACCGGATTTGATCCCGTTGACCGGTGGCTACCGCCGCACGCCGGTGATGCAGATCGGTGCTGACATCTTCTGCGACACCCAAATGATTACGCGCGCGCTGGAGGCGCGATATCCCGAGCCGAGCCTTTTTCCGGCGGGCCATGCCGGCTTGCCGTGGGCCGTGGCGATGTGGACCGACAAGGTGTTCTTTCAGAACACGGTCAATCTCGTGTTCGGCTCGCTTGGCGACAAGGTTCCGCAGGATTTCATCGAGGATCGCACACGGATGCGTGGCGCGCCGTTCGACGTGAAGGCGATGGCCGCCGGCCTGCCGCAGCATCGCGACCAGTTCCGCGCCCATGTGGCCTTGATCGAGGACCAACTCGGAGGCGGTGGCCGTGCGCGGCCTTGGCTGCTCGGCGACTTCAGCCTCACCGATATCAACGCCTACATGAATGTCTGGTACGTGCGGAGCAATCTCGAAAGCGCCGACGCGTTGCTCGCGGAATTTCCGTGTATGCGTGACTGGGAAAGCCGCATCCGCGCCATCGGCCATGGCGCGCGGACCGAGCTTTCGCCGCAGGAGGCGCTCGATATCGCTGCAAAGGCCGCGCCCGCGGCGGCTCCAGCCGGCGACCTGCGTGATCCGAGCGGCCGCAAAATCGGCGACAAGGTCTCCGTCGCCGCCGACGACTACGGCAAGACCGAAATCGAAGGCGAGATCGTCTCGCTTTCAGCCCAGCACATCGCCATTCGCCGGCGGGACGGGCGTCTTGGCGAGGTGGTGGTGCATTTTCCACGCGCGGGGTATGCGGTGCGGGCCCGATGACGGCGGCGCACCTCGCTTGATCTCCCGATCGGCTATGGACTTTTTGCGGTGACGGCCGGCATCACTTCATCACATAGACGAGCCAGTTGCCGGCTTGCCGCCAGGTGGTGTCGAGAAATCCGGGGTTTCTCGCTCTTGCCTTTGCCAGCGCGTCGTCGATCGCATCGCCAAAATCCCTGTAGGCGTCAAAATACTTCTCGCAATCGTCCATCATCGTCACCGCCGCCTTGATCGCGTCGCGAATGTCGGCGTCGCTCGCGTTCGGCTGGGCGCGCTTCAGCCGGTCGAAGGTCGGCCCTTCATGGGCGAAATCGTGGTCATGGCGGATCTTCTCCATGATTGTCTGCATGTGGCGCGCGTTCTCGGCCGGGTCGTCGAAATGGACGAATTTCGGCGCGCCAAATTCGATGTCGTCGAATTTGTTCTTGTAACGCCAAAGCTGAAAGGCGGCGTCCTTCAGCGGCAGGTCGCAGGCATCTTTCCAGACGATTTCGATGAGGGACATGGCCGTGCTCCCCGATTAGGCAATGCCCTTTGGTCGGTTGAGGTGCGCAGGGTGTTCAAAATAACCGCAAAACGGCCGGTTTCTTTGTACGCCAGTTGTCCGTATGGTGCGGCCGGATTGGGCAGCGGGACGGTCGCCTTTGCGGGAAGGCCTCTACAAGTGCGAGTACACGATCGCCGGCGCGGTCGGCCGTAGCGTCATGTACGTGCATGGCGGGCGCATGCTCGGCGGCAACTCGGCCTTCGCGCACCTGGGCACCTACGAGACGCACGAAGGCGAGACCGCACGCAATCATCGAGACCCGGCGTCACAACGAGGATCCGAACTACCGCGCCATGCTCGGTCAGGACGCGGGGTCGATCGACGTCCGGGGACGGTTCATCGATGGACGCTACCGTTTCGAGGGCACGTCACCGCAAATGCCTGGTCAGGTCTTTCGCTCCCAGATGTGGACCATCGACAGCGAGGCGGTGCCGGTAGAAGGCGCGGTCGGCGTGGGTGGCATCGCCAACGGGCTCTATTCGGTGCACATCCGCACGCTGGATGGCGTCGACGGCGGGCTCAATGGTGTGATGCTTTTGTCCGACGGCCGCATCCTGGGTGGCGACGCGTTCTTCTACTATCTCGGCACCTACGCGTCGGCGAACGGCCGCTGGAAGGGCGAGATGCTGAACCAGGAGCACACGCCGGCGAAGGGCGAGGTGCCGGTGTTCGGCGGCCATGAGGTCGGCATCGGTTTCACCGGCAGCTGCGACGAGGAGGGCGGCGAGCTGGCAGCCACCGCGTTCGTCGGCAAGCGCAGCGTGCGCCTGACCGCGCTATTGAGGCTGATCCGCAAGGCGTGAGGGTCGAGGCTACCGCGGTAGTTCCCATAACGTCGGGAACACCCGGAACGAAATCGCTTGGCGGGCTTTGCACAGAGGGGCAGCTGCGATCTCGAGGCACGTGATGTCCGACAGTTCCGATCTCACCCGCAAGGCCGACGATCTGAAGCAGCAGGCCAAGCATGAGCCGGACAAGCACATCCGCTGGCGCCTGGCGCGAATGGCGGTTCGCTACCTTCGTCTCGCTCGGCACCTCGCCTGGTCACGCGAGCATCCGGCCTCGGCCGCCCAGCTCGCGGAAATCTTTACCAGGCGCAATTAGCGCGGAGGAAGCGAATAGAACAGATGCCCGGTCCACCAACCGTGGTTGCTGATCAGGCGTAGCGCGAGCAGGCCGATGCCTGCGACCAGCGCTGCCCCGAACAGCGGTTTCGGCATGCTTTCCCTCAGGCCATACAGGCCAATCACAGCGAGCAGATTGAGGCCGATGGTCAGCATCTGCGCCGTGCGCACCTGATATTCGTGCGCCGGAATGAACACGTTCCACAGGAACGTGCCGATCAGGTAGCAGGCGAGGATCACAGCGATCGCGAAATTGCGGCCGCTGTCCGGCGTTTGCGTCCCTTGGTCGGTCATGTGTGCTTCCCCTTGTCACTAAGCCGCCTGTCCGCATAGTCGCGTGCTCGCGCCAGTACGTTCAAAGCGGCCTTCCGCGCGGCGCGGCAAGCGGGCATTCTCAGGACCAAGTCGACTGGGCAGGAGCGGAGCGTGGGCAGGGTTTTCGTTGCGGGCAGCATCAACATGGACGTGGTCGCAAGCGCGCCGCACCATCCGAAAATCGGCGAAACGGTGCTCGGCCGCGACATGTTCTTTTTCCCTGGCGGCAAGGGCGCCAATCAGGCTGTCGCCGCGGCGCAGCTGGGCGCGCAGGTGTCGCTGATCGGCCGGATTGGCCGCGATGATTTCGGCGCGCAGATGAAAGCGTTTCTCTCAGCGCAGGGCGTCGATCTGAAGCTTGTGCAGGACACGGAAGGCAAAGCCACCGGCTGCGCGCTGATCGTGGTTGCGAACAGGGACAACGCCATTGTCGTCGTCCCCGGCGCCAATGCCGAGCTCAGCGCGCAGGACATTGAAGCGGCGAGCGTATCCCGGGACGACGTGCTGCTCAGCCAGCTCGAGATTCCGACAGCGACGGTCGCGGCCTTTTTCGCGCGAGGCCGGGCGAGCGGGGCGCGAACCATCCTCAATCCGGCACCCGCAATCGACGTCGAGCCCTCGCTGTTCGCGCTCGCCGATCTCGTCATCCTCAACGAGACGGAGCTGGCCGCGTTCACCGGGCGGCAGGTGGCGGCGACCGCTGCGGCCGGCGAGATCATCGAAACCGCCAACACGCTTCGCAGCCGCGCCGATCAGGTCGTGTGCGTTACGCTCGGCGCGCGCGGTGTGGTCGCCGCCGGCGGCGGCGAAACGCTTGTCATCGCAGGGCGACAGGTCGAGGCCGTCGACACGACCGGCGCGGGCGACTGTTTTGCCGGCGCGGTCGCAGCCGAGCTCGCGCGCGGCGCAAGCGTTCCGGACGCGCTGCAGTTCGCCAACGTCGCGGCGTCGATCTGCGTGCAGCGGATGGGCGCGGGGCCGTCGATGCCGGGCCTGGATGAGGTGAGGGCGGTTGGACGAACGCGATCTACTTGACGTCCGTGCGCAGCACCGACCATTGCGCAGACGACCACCATTCGCCACGCGCGTTGACGTTTTCGCGCAGCGTGCCTTCTTCGGTCATGCCGAGCTTCGCCATGATGCGTAGGGACGCCATGTTCTGGACGCGGCAGCGCGCATAAACGCGATGCAGGCCGGAGAGAAGCCGAGGCGAAGCATCGCCTGGCCGATCTCCGTTCCAAGCCCGCGTCCGGTGTGCTCGCTGTCGACACCCCAGCCGATTTCCGCCTGGCCGTGGCGAAGGTTCTCGATCCTCAGGATCGCCTCGCCGACGACTGTTTCGGTTTCCTTCGAGACGGCGGCGAGGAAGTAGTGGGTCCGCGGATCGCGATCCTGTTCCCGCACGCAATTCTTCACGAGCGTCTCGACCCATTCGAGCGTCGGCGGCTCGATCGGCACATGCCGCCAGTAATTCTCGCGCTTCATGTACGCGTGGAACGTGTCCCGGTCGGACAAGACGACGTCACGAATGCGCAGGCGCTCGGTTTCGATTGGTTGGAACATGGGTTTTAAGTCGACCTTCAGATCATTTTTCAGGAGCATTCTGCTCCCAGCTGAGGTCGCTCAGAATTATGGCTTAGTTTGTGCTCTGCACAAGCGCCGCATGACGCGGGGTCGCAATTTGACGCACGCCTGTCTTCATGTGGTCACAGATTGGTGAACCGCGGCAGATGCATTCGCGCGTTTTGTCTTCGCCGCCTCAAAACCGTGCATGCCGGCGAACCATTGCAGGGCGACCACAAGCCCCTTGGTGGGCTGCAACAGGCCGAGCGACATGATCAGTGTCAGCGGCAGCCACAGGGCCAGATGCACCCAGTAGGATGGGGCGTAGTGGGTCTCGACCGACAACACCAGCGGCACGATGATGTGGCCGACGACGACGATGACCAGATAGGCCGGAAAGTCGTCGGCGCGGTGATGGTGGAACTCTTCGCCGCAGGCGTCGCAGGCATCCTTCACCTTCAGGAAGCGGCCAAACAGGCGGCCCTGGCCGCAGTTCGGGCAGCGTCCAAGAAAGCCGCGCCACATCGCCTTGCTGATCGAAACCGGCTGTTGGTCGGACATGGTCGCCTCCTTGACGTTGCGTATCCATACAATAGGATCGTGTATGGATATTCGCACGGACAATCGGGCCACATTGCATGGATTGGCTCCCTACAATCTCCGACAGCGCCGGGCCGCTTTACCGGCAGATTTCGGATGCGATTGCGACCGACATCGCCAGCGGGCTGCTCCGGCGCGGCCAAAAGATGCCGACGCACCGCCAGCTCGCAGCACAGCTCGGCATCGATCTCACCACGGCGACCCGCGCCTACAGCGATGCGCGGCATCGCGGACTGCTCGACGCGCGCGTTGGCCAGGGCACGTTCGTGTCGGAAACGACGGCCCGCGCCGCGGCCGATATTCCGGACGGCGCCAACATCGATCTGTCGATGAACGTGCCGCCGCAGCCGCTGGAAGCAGCCCTCGACGCCCGCATCCAGCGCGCGCTCGCCGCGATCCACAAGCGCGCGGGCCTCTCGTCGCACCTCAACTATCAGGAGGCGGGCGGCAGCGAAGCGGACCGGCGGGTCGTCGGCGCCTGGCTGCGCCCGCGCCTCGGCGACGTGCCACCTGAGCGCATCCTCATCTTTCCGGGCAGCCAGCCGGCGATCTTCAACATCCTGCTTAACTGCGCAAAACCCGGCGAGGTGGTGCTGACCGAGGCGCTGACGTTTCCCGGCATGAAGGCCGCCGCCGAAAAGCTCGGCGTGCGGCTGGTCGGGGTTGCGATGGATGGGCAGGGCGTGCTCCCCGAAGCGCTCGCGAAGGCGATCAGGGCGCACAGGCCGAAGGCGGTGTACCTCACGCCGACCATGCACAATCCGACCACGGCGACCATGGGCAGGACGCGCCGCAGGGACATCTGCGAGGTTCTGCGACGGTCAAAAGTGATGCTGATCGAGGACGACGCCTACGGCGCGCTCGATCCGTCGCAGCAGCTTCTTGCCGCGCAGATCCCCGAGCAGACGTTTCTCACCGTCAGCCTGTCAAAATGTCTTGCGCCGGCGCTGCGTGTCTCGTTCCTCGTGGCGCCGGACCGCACTGCTGTGCAGACGTTGCGCGGCTCTTTGCGCGCGACCAGCCAGATGGCGCCGCCATTGATGAGTGCGCTGGTGATCGAGTGGCTGCGCACCGGCGAGGCGGACCGCATCATCACCGCCATCCGCAACGAAGCCGCGGGCCGCCAGCTGCTCGCTGCGCGCATGCTGAAAGGGCAGGCTTATGCGGCGCACCCAAAAGGCCATCACCTGTGGCTGCCGCTGCCCGATCGCTGGAACCGGGTCGATTTCATCGCCGAGCTGCGGCGGCAGGGTCTTGCGGTGGTCGGCAGCGAAGCGTTCGCGGTCGATCAGCTGCCACCGCACGCCGTCCGCATCTGCCTTGGCGCGGCGCGCAACCGCGCCGAACTCTCCACCGCGCTGCAGCTGCTCGTCGGCACGCTGCGCCGCGTCGCGACGCCCTCGCAGGTGGTGTAGGAAGCGCCAGTCAGCGCGGCGAGGGCTCTTCGACCGGTTCGAAGCGCTGCCGGGCTTCATTGTAGGCATGGACGGCACCCGAGCCGATATCAAACCACCAGCCGCTCAGACTGAGGGTCCCGCTTGCGATCCTGTCGCGGACGATCTCGTAGGTCGCGAGATGTTCGATTTGTGCCAGCACGTTGAGTTGCGAAAGTCGGTCATGTGGCTTGAGTTCAAGGGAGGAAGGGTTCTCGCGCGCAAGCCGCGCGGCGGCCCCGTGCGCGTGACAGAGCCACTGGTCGAGATTTGGTGCTCCCGGCAGTGACTTGCCGGCGATGACGGCCTTCATCGCTCCGCATTCGGAGTGCCCGCATACGACGATGTTTTTGACGTTGAGCACCAGCAGCGCATATTCGATCGCGCTCGCCTCCGAGACGTCGCCCGTCGAACGGCCGTCTGCGCTTGCGCACGGAACGAGGTTGCCGACGTTTCGTACCGTGAAGAGATCCCCCGGATCGGTCGATGCGATGAGATCGGGAATGACACGACTATCGGAGCAGGAGATGAAGAACGTATCCGGCGCCTGGGCGTGTGCAAGCTGGCGGAAGCGGACGGCATGCTTTGGAAATATCCGCGTCCGAAAGTTCTTGATGCCGGCAAGTAGTTTGCGCATCGACGCAGCCTGCAGAAGACGGCCGCTTCCGCGTTGACCTGTGTCAAAGCCGCGCCTGCAGGTGCGTCCCGAAGGCCGCACATCAGGGAGAGAGTTGGTGCGTCGCCCCTACCTCGAGAGCGACAGCCCCATGCCGCTGAGGTCGAGGTTCACCATCAGCCCGGTCTGCACGCCGCTCAACTCCAGCACGGCGCCTTTCTGGTTGACGAGTACGATCGCCTGCGGCCCGCGGATGACAGTGCCGCCGGCGCCGGCTGCGCCGTACACGCCTTCGATGTCGGTCGGGTGGAAGATATTGCTGACCCGGCCGTGCAGATAGGTCTGCGATCCGCCGAACGTGAAGCCATAGCTCAAGCCGCCGATCGCCAGGCGATAGGTGCGGCCGCGGTACGTCAGCGTGCCTGAGCCCGCGGCGCCGCCGATGACGAAGCCTGCCTTGACGAAGTTGAGCCGGACCGTGCCGACGTCCGCATGCGCGGTGGAGGAGAGGCCTGCCGCCAGCATCGGCAAAAACGGCGACGAAGATGGTGCGAAGGTCCCTGAGCATGTCGGCTCCCGTGCAAGTGTCCAGAATCTTTGATGCGAGGCGACCCTAGCATGCATGGATCGGGTCCGAGTCGCCCGCGGGCCACAGGGACAGCTGCGCTTGCGCGGCGCCTGGTCCGCCGCGTGCGCTTTTAAGTGATCTAGGTCACAGCCGCTTTGAACCTGCACCGTGATGATCGACACATCGGCAACCGCCCATGCACGGGCTGACCACGGAAGGCTGCAATGTCACGCAACCGCATCAATACTTGCCAGATCGGCCTGACCCTGACCCTGGCGCTGGCCGTTTCGACGGCGGCGACGTCGTCGAGCTTTGCCTTCAGCGCCGAAGCGCAGCAGATGTGCACGGGCGACGCCTTCCGTCTTTGCGCGGCCGAGATGCCGAGCATTCCGAGAATTACGGCCTGCATTCGCAAGAACAAGTCCAGCCTGAGCGCGGGCTGCCGCACGGTCCTTGAGAAGGAAGACGGCGCACGCAAGAACAAGGTCGCCACCACGCGGGGCTGATGCGAAGCCGCAGGCTAAAGCGTTGCGTTGCTGCAACGCTTAGCCTGTTTGTTAATCTTGCTTCAGCCAATTCGCGCCGAAATCGCATTATGGTCATCGCATGACCATCGGATGGCGATTTATCGGCGAAGTCTGGGGCACGTATAAGCGGCCGCTCGTGCTTGAGTGCGTCGTCCCCATTCCCAACCGCAAGGAAGCCGAGGCCATCGCCAAGCAGCGCCTGAAAGGCGCCAACTCCATCACGGCGATCGAGCTGTTTCAGCCCGACCAAAGCGCGCCGCCGAACTGACGAGACTGTGCCGCACGCCGGCGACACCGGCTTCGCGTTCGGGCTGGCTGCTAGCGTGCCCCACCCAGCAGAAACTCTTTGATCGCCTTCTCGGTGTCCGCGAGGGCGCTGGCGTTGTGGCCCGCCGACACGCCGCGCTCAACGCAGGGGTCGGACGCATAGGTGAACGGCTTCCGCGTCGCGCTGTTCACCAGGACGCCGCGCTCGCTCTCCTCGATCAACGGACAGTTGCGCGTCGACTGCGCGTTCGGCAGTTTCGCCAGTGGTGGCGCGGCCGGGTTATCGTAGACATGCAGGGCGTCGGCGTACTCTGTCAGCGTCACGTCCTTGCCGGCCTGGCGCAGCCGTTGCACGAGCAAGCGGCACGCACGCGGCGGCACGTAGTCGTCAGCCGTGCCATGAAACAGGCGCACGGGTTTGTCGAAGATATCCGTGCCGTCGATAAAGATCCGATTGCAGGTCGGATAGAGTGCCAGGTAGCCCGCAAATTCCGTCTTCGTGTTGGCGTGCATCGCGTGGAATCGCCTGAGCGAGGCGTAGTGCGCAGCGCCGCCGCCGCGGGAAAAACCGAGGAGGTAGATCCGTTGCGGATCGATGCGAGGATGGCGCGCGAGCAGCTCGAGCGCACGATAGGCGTCGACGATCATTGCGAGCCGGCTCAGCCGATCCTGGTCGTCACCGGTGCCGGCGATGCCGCGACCGGTAAAGCTGTCGATCATGAAAGTCGCCACGCCGATTTCGCCGAGCCTTTTTGACCCAGTGATCGACGTTGTTGCCGATACCGCCCGACCCGTGCAGCAGGATGACCACGGGCAGCCGGTCGTTTCCGGGCCTTGGCAGGCGGAGCTCGCCGCTGATCGTGGCCGGCGCGCCTTTCTCGCCGGTCAGGAATTGACGATCCGTGTGCGTCTCTGTCTGGATCGCATGCAGTTCGATCCGTGCGATCTGGGCCGAGGCCGTGCTGGTAAGCGCAAGAACGGCGGCTGCGATCACGGGCAATGCGGCGAGCCGGGGCAGTTTCAATGGGGCGGGCATGGCTTTGTCCGGTTTTTCCGGCAGCCTGCTCACAACTCGACATAACCTCATAGTTCTCTTATGTGATCAACTCATATCGAATTGGTTATGGAAGCCGAGAACGGGCATGAAGCTGGACGAGCGGGTGCTCCACCGCATCAGGCTGCGCGAGCTTCGCGTGTTTCTCACCGTCTGTGAGCTGGGCGGGATGGGCCATGCGGCCAAGCGGCTGGGTATGTCGCAGCCCGCCGTTTCCAAGGCGATCAAGGAGCTCGAGACGACGCTTGCAATCCAGCTGTTCGACAGGGCGGTGCGCGGGGTCGAACCGAATGCCTATGGCCGCGCGTTGCTGGCACGGGCGCCGGCGCTGTTCGATGAGCTGCGGCAGGCGATCAAGGCCATCAAGGCGGTCGATGATCCAACCTCCGGCGAGGTACGCATCAGCAGCACCGAGCCGATGACGGCCGGGTTCGTGCCGGCGGTCATCGAGCGGGTGACGCGAAAGTATCCGCGGCTGACGTTCACGGTGTCGCAGGCGACGACGATCGCGGGGCAGTATGACGAACTGCGGGAGCGTAAGGTCGACCTGATCCTCGGCAGGACGATCCTCTCAAAAGCGGACGAACGCGATCTGTTGTCCGAAGCCCTCCTCGATGACCGGCTGCTCGTTGTTGTTGGCCAGAGGCATCCGCTGGCGCGACGCCGCGTGGTCGACATCGCCGAGCTTGCGGGAGAACTCGTGGTGCGTGCCCGCCTATCAGGGATCGTTTGCCGGCGAGCTTGTGGCGAAAGCGTTTGCGTCTCGAGGCATCATGCCCCCGCCGCAGGCCGTGCTTTCGACATCGATCCAGCTGTTTGCTGCGCTGCTCGCAAGCGGCCGGTTCGTCAGCGCGTTGTCGCAATCCGCCGTGATGCTGAGCGGCCGCCGTCTGGGCTTGCGGGCGTTGAAGACCGACCCCGCACTCGGCAGCGGGCCGGTGGGACTGGTGACGCTCAAGGGCAAGGCGATCACCGCGCCGGTGCAGCTGTTCATCCAGGCCGCGCGCGAGGTCGCAAAGAGCCTTGCGACGTCGCGGCCGGTTGCGGCCTCGTGAGGCGTTCGATGCGCGTCTTCTGCGCGATGCTGGAGTGGGGAGCCGCACCGGCGACACAGGCGGCTCCCGCTTTCCGCAACATACCTCAGCTGCCGCTCTTGCCGGCTTCGATGATCGGGCCAAAGCCGACCCAGCGGTCGCCGTCGAACTTCATCATCTGCAGCTGCTTGTTCAGCCGGTAGTCGTTCGGCGACGTCGAGATCGACATGCCGGGCAGCGCCAGATCGGTCACGACGTTCTTCAGGCTGGTCGCCTGCTTCATGACGTTCTCGCGCGTGAGGTCGTCGCCGCAGCGCTTGAGGATCTCGACCAGCACCTGCGCGGTCGAATAGCCATAGCCGTTGAACGACGACATCCGGTTACCCTCCGGGTAGTACTTGTCCATGAAGGCCCAGAAGCGCTTCATGCCCTCATCGTCCTTCCACTGCGGATCGTCCATGTCCTTGCCGTAGTTGACGCTGATGATGCCCTTGGAGTTCTCCGCGCCCGCCGGCTTCATCACCTCGTTCACGCCGGTGGCGTTGATGTCGAGGATGTGCACCGGCTTCCATTCCATCTCGGCCATCTTCTTGATCGCCTGCGCGGCGAACTTCGGCGTCGAGATGTTGTAGAACAGGTCGGCGCCGGAGCTCTTCAGCTTCACCATCTGCGAGTTGACGGTCGGGTCGTGAGCTCGTAGGACGTTTCGCGCGACGATCATCGTCGCCGCCTTGTCGCCGAGCCCGGCCTTCAGCCCGGTGACGTAGTCGCGGCCGAGGTCGTCGTTCTGGAAGAACACCGCGATCTTCGCGTTCGGGTGGTTGGCCAGGATGTATTGCGCGTAGATGCGCCCTTCGGTCTGATACGAGGGATTGAAACCCATCGTCCAGGGAGAGTTGGCGTGATCTGAGAAGCGGTCGGCGCCGGTGCCGGCAAGCAGCTGCGGCACCTTCTTCTGGTTGAGATATCTTTGCACGGCGGCGTTGCCGGGCGTGCCGAGCAGCTGGAAGGTCAGCAGCACCTCGTCGCTCTCGACGAGCTTGCGCACCTGCTCCACCGTCTTCGGCGGCGAATAGGCGTCGTCATACTGGATCAGGTTGATCTTGCGGCCGTTCACGCCGCCTTGCTCGTTGATCATCTTGATGTAGGCGGCCTGCGCCTTGGCGATGGTCGCGTAGGCCGAGGCGGGGCCGGAGAAGGGCGCGGTCTGGCCGATCTTGATCTCGGTGTCGCTGGCGCCTGGATCGTATTTCTTCTGGGCGAGCGCGGCTGTGGCCGAGACGCCGAGCGTGAAGGCTGCGGCGAGCGCAAGCGTCGAAATTTGCGGATCATTCTTGTTCATCTCCCTTTTCGTCGCTCGCGTGTCCGAATTGATCGGCCCGGTCGTTGCCGGGATTTTGCGCGCGCGTGCAGGGACTATAGCCCGGATTTGCGGGCCGGATTAAGCCCATTTAGCTCGTAGCCCGGACGGAGCGCAGCGTAATCCGGGAGTCGTTATCACTCAGTCAGCCCCGGATTTCGCCATAGCCGATGCGAAGCATCGGCGTTCTTAAGAACGGCGGCCTGAAGGCCGCCTATGTCATCCGGGCTACCGGAAACGTCGTCAGAACTGTCCGAATTCGAAATCGCGGCCGGGCGCGCTGTCGAACAGGGCGCGCGTGTAGGCGTGCTGCGGCGCGCGGAAGACCGCCGCGGTCGGGCCTTCCTCGACCACCTCGCCCTTGTGCATCACGGCGATCCGGTCGCACACCTGCGCCGCGACGCGCAGGTCGTGGGTGATGAACAGCACGGCGAGGTTGAAGCGCTTGCGCACGTCGTCGAGCAGCTTGCAGCACCTGCGCCTGCACCGAGACGTCGAGCGCGGACACCGGCTCGTCGGCGACCAGAATTTCCGGCTCCATGGCGAGCGCGCGGGCGATGCAGATGCGCTGGCGCTGGCCGCCGGAGAACTGGTGCGGGAAGCGCGACGAGCGCATCCGGCTCGAGCCCGACCAGGCCGCATCAGCTCGCGCGCGCGCTCCATGCGCCGTCGTCTCCGCCATGCCGAAGTTCATCGGCCCTTCGACGATCGAGGCGCCGACCGTGCGGCGCGGATTGAGCGAGCGATAGGGGTCCTGGAACACGATCTGCACGCGCTTGCGGTGCGGACGCAGCGCGCGCGTCGCAGAGCTTGGCGACATCGGCGCCCTCGACCAGGATGGCGCCCGCGCTCGGCTCGATCAGCCGCGCGATGCAGCGCGCCACCGTTGACTTGCCCGAGCCGGACTCGCCGACGACGCCGAGCGTCTCGCCGCGCCGCACGACGAGGTCGACGTCGCTCGCCGCCTTCACCTCGCGCCGGCTGCCGAAGAAGCCGCCGGACACGTACGTCTTGGTCAGCCCGCTCGTCTGCAGCACGATCGGCGCGCCGGTGACGGCGGCGCGCGCAGGCGGGGAGAGGCTCGGCACCGCGCGGATCAGCATGCGCGTGTAGTCGTGGCGCGGCCGGCGCAACACGTCCTCGGCCGTCCTTCCTCGACCACGCGGCCGTGCTGCATCACCACCACGCGGTCGGCGATCTCGGCGACGACGCCGAAATCGTGGGTGATGAACAGCACGCCGGTGTTGCGCCGCTCGCGCAATTCCTTGATCAGCTTCAGGATCTGCGCCTGCGTGGTGACGTCGAGCGCGGTGGTCGGCTCGTCGGCGATCAGCAGCACCGGATCGAGCACGAGCGCCGCGGCGATCATGATCCGCTGGCGCTGGCCGCCGGAGATCTGATGCGGGTAGACGTCGATCAAGCGCTCCGGCTCGGGCAGGCGGACCGCATCCATCACCTCGAGCACGCGCCTGCGCCGCGCGCGCGTCGCCGAGATCGGTGTGGATGGTGAGCACCTCGGCGATCTGGTCGCCGACGCGCATCACCGGATTGAGCGCCGTCATCGGCTCCTGGAAGATCATCGCCATGCGGTCGCCGCGCATCCGCCGCAGCTCGCGCCGGCGACTTCGGCAGCAGGTCCTCGCCCTCGAGCAGCACGCGGCCCGCCGACCGGCGTCAGCTGGCCTCGGCAGCAGGCCCATGATGGCATGCGCGGTGACCGACTTGCCGGAGCCGGATTCGCCGACGACGCAGACGATCTCGCCGGGCGCGACCGTGAACGACACGTTCTCCACCGCATGCGGCGCGGTCGCACCGGCGGCAGGCTGCACCGTCAGGCCGTGGACATCGAGCACGGGTTTTGCAGCGGTCATCGCCTCAGACCCGCTTCGCCAGTTTTGGGATCGAGCCGGTCGCGCAGGCCGTCGCCCAGCATGTTCACCGCCAGCACCGTCAGCGCAAGGCAGATGCCGGGGAAGAAGATGTTGTGCGGGAAGAGGCGGAACAGGCTGCGGCCCTCGGCCATGATGTTGCCCCAGGTCGGGGTTTCCGGCGGAATGCCGACGCCGAGGAACGACAGGATCGCCTCGATCAGCATCGCGTTGGCGCAGATGAAGGTGCCCTGCACGATCAGCGCCGGAATGGTGTTGGGCAGGATATGCCGCACCAGCAACAGCGGCGTCGGCGTGCCGGCGCAGATCGCAGCCTCCACATACGGCTCCTCGCGCACCGAGAGCACGATCGCGCGCACGAGCCGCACCACGCGCGGCATTTCCGGCACGATGATGGCGACGATGACGCTCAGCAGCCCGGCGCGGAACACGACGACCAGCGCCGATCGCCAGCAGGATCGCCGGGATCGCCATCAGCCCGTCCATCAACCGCATGACGATGCCGTCGAGCCAGCGGATGTAGCCGGCGACCAGACCGATGAGGAGGCCGATGGCGACGCTGAGGCGGCGACGGTGCCGCCGATGACCAGCGACACGCGCGCGCCGTAGATCACGCGGCTGTAGATGTCGCGGCCGAGGCTGTCGGTGCCCATGCGGTAGGTGAAGGTGCGCGTCGAGCCGTCGTCGTTGCGGATGGTCTGCTCGAAGCCGGGCGTCTTGTTGCGCAAGGCCGGGTTGATTTCCGCCGGGTTCTTGGTGCCGAGCCACGGCGCGAGCAGGGCGATGACGAGCATCACGATGATGACCGCGAGCGCAAACAGCGTGCCCGCGTCGCCGGTCGCGCGGCCTGATCCAGGCGCTCTTGCGCGCCGGCGGAACGGCGATGCGGGTGGGCGTCGACGCTCAATAGCGGATCCTCGGATCGAGCACGGTGTAGGCGAGGTCCACCACCAGGTTGATCAGCACGTAGACCAGCGAGAACAGCAGGATCACCGCCTGGATGGTCGGGAAGTCGCGCGCCAGCACCGCGTCCACCGTCAGCCGCCCGAGGCCCGGGATGGTGAACACGCTCTCGGTGACCACCACGCCGCCGATCAGCAGCGCGACGCCGAGGCCGATCACGGTGACGATCGGCACCGACGCATTGCGCAGCGCATGCCTGAACAGCACCTTCAGCTCGCTCTGTCCCTTGGCGCGCGCGGTGCGGATGTAGTCCTCCTCGAGCACGTCGATCACGCTGGCCCGGGTCATGCGCGCGATCAGCGCGATGTAGATCACCGACAGGGTGAGGGAGGGCAGCAACAGCCGCTGCAGGAAGCCGCCAAAGCCGTCGCCGATGCGCTGATAGCCCTGCACCGGCAGCCAGTTGAGCTTGATGGCGAACAGGTAGATCAGCGAATAGCCGATCACGAACACCGGCACCGAGAAGCCGAGCACCGAAAAGCCCATGACGACCTTGTCGATCGATCGTGCCGCGCTTGTAGGCGGCGAGCACGCCGAGCGGCACCGCGATCACCACCGCGAGCACGATGGTCGAGACCGATAGCGCCAGCGTCGGCTCGAGCCGGCCGACGATCAGGTCGGCCACGGTCTTCTTGAAGATAGAAGCTTCTCGCCGAAATCGCCGCGCAGCAGATTGCCGAGCCACTGAAGAACTGCGAGGATCAGCGGCGCATCGAGCCCGAGCCGGGTGCGGATCGCGGCGATCTGCTCGGCGTTGGCGTTGTCGCCGGCGATGATCGCCGCCGGATCGCCCGGCGTCAGCCGCAGCATCAGGAACACCAGTGCGGCGACGATCAGCATCACCGGCACGGTCGCGGCGATCCGCCGCAGGATGTACCCGAACATCGCTCAGCTCCGTGCACCTGTCAGGCAGCGCGGCCGCCGACGGTCGCCGGCGCATGCGGCTTCGCCGGCTCGCACGCGGCCGCGTTGCTCGCTGCGCTCACTTCTTGCTCACGTTCCAGAACACCGGCGCCGGCGCGGTCAGGAAGCCGGTGACGTTCTTGCGCGCCGCGGCCGGCTGGTACCACTGGCCGAGATGGATGTGGGTGACCACCTCGGCCTCGCGCACCTGTACGGCTTCGGCGATCTCCTTCTGCTTGGCCGGATCGGTGGCGCGGGCGAAATCGTCGCGCAGCTTCTCCATCTCCGCGTCGCAGGGCCAGCCGAACACGGCCTTGTCGCAGCCGGCGTTGATGAAGCCGGCCATCACCGGATTGAGGATGTCGGCCGAGACCCATGAGGTGAGCATCGCGTGCCAGCCGCCGGCCGATGCCGGGTCCTTCTTGACGCGGCGGCCACCACCGTCTGCCAGTCGCTCGACTGCATGTCGACCTTGAAGCCGGCCTTCTCCATCAGCGACTTCGCCACCGGCGCGAGGTTGGTCAGCACCTGCAGGTCGGTCGAATGCAGCAGCACGATCGGCGTGCCGTCGTAGCCGGCCTCCTTCAGCAGCTCCTTCGCCTTGTTGAAGTTCGACTTCGAGCCGGCCCTCCATGCCCTTCTCGGATGCCAGCGCCGTGCCGCAGACGAACATCGCCTTGCAGGTCTTGTAGTATTCCGCGTTGCCGATCGTCGCTTCCAGGAAATCCTTCTGGTTCAGGGCATAGAGCAGCGCCTGGCGCACCTTCGGATTGTCGAACGGCTTTTGCAGGTGGTTCGGCCGCAGCGTGTACTGGTTGCCGAGCGGGTTGGTAGTTGTGAGCGTGACGTTGGCGTCGCCCTTGAGCAGCGGCAGCAGGTCGTGCGGCGGCGCCTCGATGACGTCGATCTCGCCGGCCAGCAGCGCGTTCACCGCCTGCTGATGGTCGGAGATCGCCAGCCACTCGACGCGGTCGACCTTGACGACCTTGCCGCCGGCGAGGCCGGAGGCCGGCTCGGACGCGCGGCTTGTACTTGTCGAACTTGACGTAGACCGCCTTGTCGCCCGGCTTCCATTCGTCCTTGCTTGAACACGAACGGGCCGGAGCCGGTGAAGTCGGAGATCTGCGTGTTCGGGTCGGTCTCGGCGACGCGCTTCGGCATCATGAAGGGCACGTTCGAGGACGGCTTGCCGAGCCCGAAGATCAACAGGCCGGTCGGCTCCTTCAGCTTGACCACGAAGGTTTTCGCATCGTGCGCCGTCATCGCCTCGACGAAGGTCATCAGCTTCTGACCGAGCGCATCGCGCGCGCCCCAGCGCTTGATCGAGGCGATGCAGTCCTCCGCGGTGACCGGCTGGCCGTCGTGCCAGACGAGGCCGTCGCGCAGCGTGAAGGTGAAGGTCTTCTTGTCCGCGCTCTCGTCGATACTTCTCGACCATCTGCGGCTTGATCTCGCCCTTTTCGTCCATGGCGAAGAGCGTGTCGTAGATCATGTAGCCGTGGTTGCGGGTGATGTAGGCCGTCGTCCAGATCGGATCGACGATCTTCAGGTCGGAGTGCATCACGACCTTCAACGTCTTCTGCGCACTCGCGCTGCCGACCGATGCCGCCAGCACCGCCGCGGCCAGCAGGCTTTTCCGCCAGAAATTCATGCACCCCTCCAAGAACTTGCCAACTTGGGAGAATGCTATTCTCCGCAATGCCGCTCGCCAAGATGCTTTGATGGGCGCAGCGTGCCGCAAAAGGACGCTTGTTGCCGCAGTGCGGGGCGAAGCGGCCGGCCGGATGGTTCGAAAGTCTGGGTTGCGCTGCAACCCGCAGCCCGCAGCACCCGGCCTCGCTTCGCGCGAGCTACGCCGGCAAGGGGCGTAGCGTGAGGAGGCTCACGGAAGCACGGCGGTGGCGCGGTAAGCTCACGAGCAACCACCGGCAGACCGGGGCGCCGGAGGCATTGATCCAGCCGCCTCCGCCGTCGGTCTGCGCGAAGCGGAAGTTTTGGGAAAAGAAAGAGGACGTGATGGACTACACGTGGATCCTCGACCTCTACATCGCCATTGTGGAATGGATGTCATGGCGATCACACCCGAAGACATCGCGGCCCATGATGCATGGTTCGGTTCCTGGCGTACCGCGCAGGAAATAGCTTTCGTGTTTCGAAAACGCCGCGACCTACCGCTTCGGTTTTCTCTGATAGACGCCCGAAAACGAGACGTTGTTGCCGCCACAATTGTTGTTGTCCTTGACCGCCAGAAGCTTGCCGACCAGCCGCATGCCGACCTCGCAGCTGCCTTCGTCCGGCGCATCGCGAAAGCTCACCTTGTCGCCTGACGGTTTTGCGTCGGCGCCGATATCGCCCGTGTTAACGCGATCGCCCGAACCCCAATAAGCCTCGCCGCTGATGCTTCAGCACGCCCGGCGTTTTCGCCTTCGAGATGCGAATGACATTGTCGAACAGACGCCATTCGCCGAGCCACTCCCGTTCTTCCGGTGGTTGCCTGGTGTCGGCCCAGTCGAGCCGGTCGGTCTCGATCCAGCCGATGGTTTCGGGGCTCTTGAGCGGCTGAAACTGGCTGCACGCGAACTTGCCGAGCGTGTGGGCGACAATAACCTGATCGCCGGGAATGACGTAGGCCTTCAGACGGCAGCTTCGATCGGCAGGGCAGCTCGCTTTGCTGTCGTCGTGGAAATAGATCTTCTCGCCGCGCGCGCCTTTGACTTTCGCGGCTCTGTAGTCGTCGCTGTCGAGCGGAAAACCTCCGCTCTGGCAAAGGTTCTCAGGCTCGCTCTTGGCTTCGTTCTTGGGTTCGCTCTTGGGCTGGCCGGCGGCGGCCGTGGTCAGGAGCACGCTGCAGGCGACGAGGGCGAGCGCTGTCTGGACAAGTCTTTGCATCGGCTAGCGCTTCCGCTGATAGACGCCGGAAAACGACACGTTGGCGCCGCCGCAATGCAGATTGTCGCCGACCACCAGATACGGGCCGACGAGTTGCATGGCGACCTGGCAGTCGAGTTCGTTGGTTCCGTCGCCGAAATTCATTTTGTCGGCAACAGGCTTCGCGCTGTGGTCGAGGTCACCGGTATGGGTGCTGGCGCCTGAACCCCAGGTGGCCGCACCCTTGATGGTCAGTTCACCGGCCGCCTTCGCTTTGGCGATGCGAATGGAATTGCCGTAGGCGCGCCATTCGCCAAGCCACGCGCGGTCTGCCGGTGGCCGCTTGACGTCCACCCATGCGAGGCGGTCGGTTTCGATCCAGCGGACAGTCTCGGTCCCCTTGCGCGGCTGAAACCAGCTGCAGGCGAACTTTTCGAACGTTCGCGAGACGATGACCTGGTCGTTGGGAATGACGTAGGTCTTCAACCGGCAGCTTGGGTCGGCGGACAACGCTCCTTGCTGTCGTCGTGGAAATGAACCTTGTCGCCGGCCGCGCCCTTGATCGTCGCCAGCCGGTAATCCTTGCTTTCGCGCGGAAAATGTCCGTTCCGGCACCAGTTTTCGGGATTGCCCTTGAGTTGCGCGGACGCGGGCGCGGTCAGGAGGAGGCTGCAGGCGAGGAGGGCGAATGCAGTCTGGGCAAAACCGTTCATCAAGCGTTCCCTCGACAATGTGGAGCACCCCGCCATCGCTGACGGGGTGCCGTACACAATTGAAGGATTACATCCGTCCTTCAAGGTCCAGGAGCGGTACGCAGAACTTGATCCGCTTGAGTTCAACGTACCCTTAGATCGTTAACAATGGATTCCGTGTGACGTGCGTATGTCGAGGACGCGTCAAAGCCGGTTATCCGCGCTGCGCGCTGCCTCAGCTCACCGGCCGCGAACGTTTCGTGCCGCGCGGCGGCGGGGGAGGCGGGGCGATCGGCTTCAGCGTGAGGATCACCGGGTTCGGCTTGTGGTCCAGCGCTGCACCGCTCGCCGCATCCACCACGCCGCCGACGACACCGCCGAGCAAGAGGTTGCCGGCGAAACCTGCTGCACCGGTGGAGGTGATCTCCTTGGTCAGCGCCACCACTTCCGGCTGGTAGCCATCCTTGACGATGTCGATGGTGATCTCGTCCTGGCGCTTCACGCTCATCACGCAGGGGGTGACGCAGGTCTTCGGCGCTTCGCCGGTGATGTTGAAGGTGGCGGTCGCCTCCGACGGCGTCGTTGACACCGTGATGTTCTCGCTCCACCCACGCGTCGCCGACGCGCAGCCGGCAAGCGCCAGCGCGGCCAACGCCGCGAAGTCCCAGATTACGCATGAAAAACAGTCCCCCAGTGCCCGGAGGATCATTCAGGAATTTGGGGGGTGGCACAAGTCCCGGTTGAATGGGAGGGAGCGGGGCGAGGATGCGACTGACGTCATGGGCGGATGCGCCCGGAATGTGTTTGTATGGTGGTACCGCTGCCACGTCCTCGCCTATCTTTTTTCTGAAACGGCTCCCATCCTCAAGGTCAGGGTCCATCAGGGAAGCTCGTCATGTCTTGCGTCGTGTCCCCCGCCAACTCACCCGCCAGATCCGCGGCATGCTGTTGTTTCGTGCTGCTGTTCGGCGCGGTTGCTGTCGTTGGCATGACCGCCGCTAGGGCCCAAGCCAACGATCCCGGCACGACGCCTGCGCCTTCGTGGTGCGTCGCGCGCAGTAACTTGCAGCAGCCGGAGTGTGTCTACGACAATCTCGTGACCTGCGGCCTCAACGCCATGGTGACGGGCGGTCAGTGCGTCAAGGTTGAGTGGAGCGTGCCTCCGACCACGACAGCCACCGCCCCCCCGCCGCGTCCGCGACGCAAGCCGCCCCAGCGCAAGCAGACGACGGCCGAGCAGCACGACAAGCTGTTCAGGGAATTTGAACGGTGGAAGGAAACCGCGAAGTAGCGTGCCGACTTCAGGAGCAGCAACTCCTAGCCCGGCATGAGCGCAGCGATATGCGGGTTTGAGCCGGCGCCTCGGAATCCCGGATGTCGCTCCGCCCATCCGGGGCTACGCCTGCAAGCTGTCTCTTCGACGCCGCCGATAAAATTGCGAAATTCGCGAGCAGTTATTGCTGATGGATCGATGGGGCCTTCATGAACGAAGCACCTGCATCCTGATCACGGCAATTGCATAGGCATGACGAACGCGGGATCACCTTTCAGGAGCACCTGAAGATGAGCGCATCCATTGCCGCTCTTGAAATGCTCGTAGGCGCGTGCGGCAAAGAAGTATGGGTCGAAGAAAAGAATGGGATCGCTGAACGGAGTGGAAACGTCCTTGATCGCGCTTTGATCGAACGACCGCAGGAACTTGTCAAGTACATCGGGAGCAAGGGATTCGATCTGAAGGGCGTACGCCGGATACTCGTAAGCCGCGTGGCTTCCAGCCGGACGCGCGAGGTTCTGATGCAGGATGCCATGCACCACCTCATGGACGATCAGGCTTCTGTAGAAATCATGCCGGGGGATTTCGGCATAGGGAGTGCCCTCGACCAACGATGGAATTCTCGGTTTCTCGTGTGATGAGGACTTGCTCTCGCCTGGTGTCGAAGAATCCAAATATGTGATTTCTGCTGAGGGGATGTCGAACCTCAGCCGAGATTTCCACATCGAGCGGCCTGCGGAGCGAAATCCCGCAACGGCCTAGCAGGCGGAGCGCATCGCTTGCCGCAGAGCAGACCTTACCACGCTCGTCCGCCGACGCTGCGACAACGTTGAGGGACGTGCCCGAGCACTGCTCCCCGGAGCGAAGGTTTGCAGGTTCGCGGCCCGATTGTGGAGCGTGCGCGACCCAGGTGCCGGCAGCCTCCGAAACGCCGAGGGCGCAGCGGTAGTCGCCTCCGCATCCCGCGCCGGCAGATGATCCGCCCACAAGCAGACAGACGCCAAGAAGTGCATACGCCGTTCTCCGCTTCCCGACACGCCCGGCTGCGGGCGCTTGATCGGCGGCACGCCTTTTCTGTCCGGACGGTAGCGGCTGCAGGAGATCAGGGTCGAGGGTGCGCAACGCACGGACGGTGGCTGTCTTCATCGACGGCCTCATATCGAGACCTGCCGGCTGCGATGCGAGTGCATCACCGACAGGTCATTGTTTGATAGATCTTGAGTGCCGCCGATCGAAGAGCGATAGAATGAAAGTCAGTATTCCAGTTTTCGGAACGGCGGGTGCAGGATGGATCGCCTCGACGAATTGCTGGTTCTTGCGACCATCGTTGATGTTGGCAGCCTGGCAGGCGCTGCGCGCCGGCTGCGGCGCTCGCCGCCAGCGGTAACGCGCTCACTGACTGCTCTGGAAGAGCGTGTCGGCGTACGCTTGATTTAGCGAACAACGCGTCACCTCACACCGACGGAACCAGGGCAGCGCCTCGTAACACTCGCGAAACAGCTGCTGTCAGACTATGACCAGGCGGTCGCGGCAGTGAAGGAGACTTAAGAATGCGCCGCTACGCGGCCTGCTGCGGATCACGGCGCCATCGTTGTTCGGTCGTTTGCATGTTGCTCCGCTCGTGTCGCGCTTTCTCAACACACATCCGGATGTGCGCATCGAGCTTGTGCTTTCCAATCGCAACCTCGATCTGGTGGCGGAAGGTCTTGATGTCGGGGTTCGAATTGGCCCGCTCAGCGAGGCAGGATTGATCGCGCGCCGGGTCGGGAGGGTTTACCGCGTAATTTCAGCAAGTCCTGACTACATCGCCCGACGCGGTCGCCCTCGGACACCGAAAGAGCTGACCAAGCACGACATCGTCTTCGTCAACCAACCCCGCGCTCCGCTGGAATGGCGCTTCCGTGTCTCTGGCCGGGAGCGGGTTGTACACTTCACGCCAAGGTTCATGGTTAGCGACGTAGACGCTGCACTCTCCGCTGTGAGAGCTGGCGGGGGCATCTCCCGGAACCTCTCCTATCAGGTGGCCGACGATTATTCCTCGGGGACCCTGGTGCGCTTGCTGCGCGAGTTTGAGCTGCCGCCGTGGCCTGTTCATCTCGTCGTGCCGACCGCGCGGCACATGCCGCGAACGCTTCGGGCCTTTCTGGACATGGCCGCGCCAGCCCTTGCCGCGCTGCCGGTCATCCGTGAATAGGAAAGCCGCGAGCAGCAAAACGTGCAGCCTGGATGAGCGCAGCGACATGCCGGGGCTGAGGTCTCGACATGGGGACGCCGGATGTGGCTTCGCTCATCCGGGCTACCATTGTTTCAGCCCCACGTGTGTCTGTCGCGTAATCTCCGCGAGATGCAATCGAGCGGCTCGCCAGGCTCGACTGTCGCACTGTAGGTCCGCGCAACAACCTCAAGCGTACTGTCGTGGAACGTGAAGACGAAGTGACGCAAGTCCTCGTAACGGGCGTCTTGATGAAAGGGGTGGACGCGGTTGCGCGCGCACAACTCGGCAATCCAGGTCGAGTGCTTCACCTCCCAGAATGAATACGGTCTGAGGCCATATTTGGCGAGCCGATGACCTGGCAGCGCCTCGTCATTCGGGCCGCCAAACACGTGCGAGTCCACGTGAGCAAACAAGACGACGCCACAGGCTTCGGTCTCTGCGTCGTCAGCCACACGCTGCGCGACGCGGTACGCAACCATGACCGCGCGCTCGTTTGCATAGACCACCGGTTCTGGCGCGCCCGGGTCTGATGCCGGAATGTCTGTGAGTTCAATCAGGGTTTCTGCGGGCATGCCAATTGCTCTGTCGCCTCCGGAGAATACATGAAGACCTCTGACCTGCGCGAATGCCGGCGACATTGCAACCCTGCCGCGCCTCGGGTATTGAGCCGTGGGGACTTAAGGCTGGGGGCGTGATGTCTTGCGCGGCGCTTTTGCGCAGTTTTGCTGTGTTGATTATTGCAACGCTGTTGTCGGGGTGCGTGACGCGAACCGGCTTCGACTATGCCGCGGTCATGCAGAAGGTCGGCCCGCCGCCGCGCGGGCATTCGCGCATCGTCGTGCTGAGCGAGAAGCCGGTCGCCAACTCGGGCCACGCTGAGCTCACGATCGACGGCGTTCCGACAAAAAACCTCAGTCCCGGTACATATGTCTATCTCGATCGGCCTGCGGGCAAGCATCAGATCGTGGCGACGCAAGCGCTGTTCATGGGCGAGACCCGGCAGGAGCTCACGACGACTCCGGGCCGCACCTATTTCCTGGTGGCAAGACACAGCGACAGGCACGCGGCCGTGATGAGGACCATGATGGTGGCAGGCATCGCCGGCGCGCTCGCGGCCACAGCGATGACCGCCGGAAGCAAGAATCCCGGTCCGGTTGACCTCTTCCCTTTGGACGAGGCAACCGCACGGACGACGCTGGCCGACCTGCAGTTGGCGGAGTAGCCGCCGTATGAGCGCGGCGATTTGCGGGGCCGGGACGCGCGTGAGCGCCGGATGTGGTGAGAGCGTCCCTTCCGCCAGTCGTGGTTCGATCGGATGAAACGCACTGCCGATTTTCGATGCTCGCGTAAATCATTCTCTTCTTTGTCCGCACCGTTGCAACGACGGCGGGGTTGGCTCTAAGGGCCTTCTTTTGAACACCTCCGCACCGCATGGCGTCGTTCTGCTGCGCGGATGGTTGAAAGGTCCGATTCGATGGCAAATGCCGACGAAGAGAAGCCGGGAATGTGCACGCGCTCATGATCGATCCCCTCTACGTGGCTTCGGGATTCGGCGTTGGCCTTCTGGTTGGCATGACGGGTGTTGGCGGCGGCTCGCTGATGACGCCGCTGCTGATCCTTCTGTTCGGCGTTCACCCGGCGACGGCGGTCGGCACTGATCTGCTCTTCGCGGCTGCCACCAAGACCGGCGGCAGCGTCGCGCACGGTTTCGCGAAGAGCATCCACTGGCCGGCGGTCATCCGCCTTGCCTGCGGCAGTCTCCCGGCAACCATGCTGACGCTCGTTGTTCTGTGGCAGCTCAATCTCAACGACGACGCCTCGCGCCGCCTGGTCAACCTGGTGCTCTGTTTTGCACTCATTCTTACCGCGGCGTCGCTGCTGTTCCGCAACGCGATCATGGAACGCTTTCGTCAGCGTTCGCATGAGTTCGACCCTCGCATGACCACGCGCGCGACCGTGCTGATGGGCGCAGCTCTTGGCGTCCTGGTCACGATCTCATCGGTCGGGGCAGGCGCGGTGGGCGTGACCGCGCTGCTGCTGCTCTACCCGCAGTTGCCGATGACGCGCATCGTCGGCTCGACATCGCGCATGCGGTGCCGCTGACGCTGGTTGCCGGCATCGGTCACTGGGCGACCGGCGCGGTCGACTGGGGGCTTCTGGGCGTCCTGCTGGTCGGCTCCTTGCCCGGGATCCTGATCGGCAGCTATTGCGCGCACCGGGTCCCGGAAGCGGCGCTGCGCGTGGTGCTCGCCACAACGCTGGTCCTGGTCGCCGCCAACCTTGTCTCCCGGGAGCTGCAGGCGTCGATCGCGACGATCGCGTCGTTTGGCTCGATTGTCCGCTAGGGAATTTTTGCAGAAGGTGGCGCTCGCCCGGCGGCCGCTTATATGAGAGCTTGAGCGGATGATGGAGGAGCGCACGTGACCGACATCGACACCGAGGCAGTCGCAAGCGGATCCGTCCGGCAAGGATTTGAAGGCTTGCCCGTTCTGCGGCGGGCGACCGCACTTCATGGAAAGCGGGCACGGCCGTGGCACCGTGATCAGGTGCAGCCAGTGCTCCGCCCGCGTCGAGGGCGAGGCGGGCAAGGACGACGCGATCGCGCAATGGGAGCGCCGCGCGCATTAGCAGACCGTAAGCCCGCATGAGCGCAGCGATATGCGGGACTGACCTGCGCCCGGAAACCCGGATGTCGGCATAGCCGATGCAAAGCATCGGCGTTCTTGAGAACGGCGGCCTGAAGGCCGCCTGTGGATCCGGCTTACGCTTGCTGCCTCACGAGGGACGGCATTCGATCGTTTCGATCTTGCCGCAGTCCACGCAGCGCCAGGTGTCCAGCTGCGGAAGCCGGCCCAATCGCGCAATCGATCGGACCAGCGTCATGAACCGCCCGCAGGCGTGACAATAGGAGATTTGCAGCGGGCGAAACGGAATCTCCACGCGACGATCGCCTGTCCTCGCGCCGGCATGGTGCCGCCCCACGCCTGACTTTGCTGAAAGCGCCTGCGCTTCCACCCCGAACCGGAATGGGCGACACGTGCGCAACGCCGTCTTCCGGTGATCTTGACGCGCGGCCGCAAAGCGCCGCAGAGCCAACGGCTGCAACACCCCAGTGAACATGTCCTGAATCTCCCCAGACCCGGGGAAATTCATTCCCTAACCGAGGCCGCCGCGCAATATTTTTTTGCAGACGATCATGTGCAAAGTTCCGGCTGCGGAACCTCAGGCTGTCACCAAAGGCTGACGCAGAGATTGCCGTGGAGGACGAAATTGCGCGGGCACTGCAGCTCGCCGCGATAGTCGAGACGGGGCTGAACGGTCGCCCGGCCGCCGTCGTCATGTCGTCGCGATGCCGCCGGCGAGGCCGGCGCGGCGGCGGGAGCGTCGAAATAGTCATCGCGATAGCGATAGTTGCCGTAGCCGCGATCGAAGCTGCCGGGCACGCCGCGCCCGGCAAGGATGCTGACGCAGGCATTGCCGCGGATCTCATAGTTCGCGGGACATGACGGCTCACCGCGATAGTCGCGCTGGATCGGAATGGTGGTGTCGAGACTGGGCCGACGCGATGCGGGTCGATCCGGCAAGAGTTATGGTTGCCGCTGCGGCGATGATCAAGGTTTTCACGATCTTTCCGTGGCGCAGCCCGTAGCCCGCATGAGCGTAGCGATATGCGGGCCATACGCGAGGTTAAGCCGCACGGCGCCAGGAAGCGGCGCGGCTGGCCGCATATATGCATCGGGGCCACGCTTGCTGGTCTGGGGCTCGCGGAAAAGCGCCTTACCTTTGCAGCTGGATCGACATGCCGCCGAGGTCGGCATTGACCATCAGCCCGGACAGGGTGCCGTTCAACTGCAGCACTGCGCCTTTCGTCGTTGCTGAGCGTAATCGACTGCTGTCCCTGGTAGCCGATCGCGGCGCCGCCGGTGGCGGAATTGTATGCACCCTTCGATGTCGGTTGGCCGGCGGATGTTGGCGATCCGGCCAGTCAGACGGGCCTCCGATCCGCCGAAGGTGAAGCCGCCGCTCATGCCGCTGATCACCAGCGGATAGGTGCGTCTCTTGAATCGCAGCGTGCCGGTGCCGCTCGAGCCGCCGATGACGAAGCCGCCCTTGGCCACGGTCAAATTCACCGTGCCGCTCGCGGCTGACGCCGTGGACGCGAGCCCCGCGATCAGAGCGGTGGCCGCCAAAGCCGCGATGGTGGTGTGCAGACGTAGGTCCATGCCGATCCTCCCCAAATGATCGCGCATAGCTTACGCGCTGCGGGCGATGAAACAACATCAATATTGTGACGCTCGTGAGCGCCGCGACAGACCCGGCTGCGCTTGCTGCTCGGACGAAAGTGAGACAAGGATGGCCGCATGGAGCAGGCACGCGATCTCTTCCAGGGCACCGCTGAGTATTACCAGCGCTATCGCCTGCCTTATCCGAACGAAGCGTTCGAGTGGATCGTCAATGAATTCCGCCTGGACGGCCGCGGGCGTTTGCTGGACGGCGGCTGCGGGACGGGGCAGGTGGCCGTGCCGCTCAGCCCGCTGGTTCGACGAGGTGGTTGCGATCGATCCTGATCAGGACATGCTCCGGATCGCCGAACGCACCGCGCGCGAAGCCGGCGTCGGCAACGTCCGCTTCCTCAACGCAAAGGCCGAGGATGTGCCCGACACGATCGCCCCGCTTCGCCTCGCAACCTTCGGCGCATCATTTCACTGGACGGACAGGATTGCCGTCGCCAACCGTCTTTACGACATGATCGAGCCGGGCGGCGGCCTTGTCGCGCTGTCGCCGGCGAGCTTCTGGAACGGCCGCGAAGTCTGGCATCAGGTCGTCATCGAGACGATCAGGCACTGGCTCGGCGCGGAGCGGCGTGCGGGCTCCGGAATGTTCAAGGTCGGCCCACTGCATCAGGAGTGCTTCGCGCAAACGCGGTTCACCGACGTCAAGTCGGTGGATATCCGAAAGCCCCACATTTGGACGGCCGACAGCATCGTCGGCTATCTCTCCTCCACGTCGTTTGCATCCCGCGCTGTGCTGGGAAAGTCGTGGGCAGCGTTCGAGAACGATCTTCGCGCGCGGCTCGCCAGGCTCTCGACCGAAGACCGCTTCGTCGAAGAGATCGAGGTCTCGATCGTGTCGGCACGCAGATCGTAGCGCGCATGACCGCTCTGCGAGCTACGCCGGGGCAAGGCGCAGCGACATGCGGGGCTGACGCTCCGCCTGGAAATCCGGATTTCGCTTCGTCTTGCGCGCCGTCGCTCGGCTTGCCGCGCCGTAGCGCGAAGCGCGAAGGCGAGGCTACGCTTGCTACTCGTGATGGGGAAATACGTCGAAATCAATGGCTACGCCTGCCTGGCCTTGGCTTCGCGCGCCAGCCGCTCGGCTCTCAGCCGCTGGTGATTTTCTTCGAACTCCGGCGTGCTGCCGTGGTCGGCGATCGCTTGCCGCGCGTCGATCGGGTTGAACGGCTTCTTCGCTCCGCTTCTTTGCCGATTTCTTGCCCTTGCTGGCCTTGCTCATGTCTGTTCCCTTCAGGCCCGATTCCACCAGGCGACGGATGCTCTTGCGCGCGGGTGGACCGGGCGTCAACTCAAAGCCGCCGGATGATCTCTTTTGCAGCGTTCTCGGCCTCGATTTCGGTCAAGCAGTCGATCGGCGTGACCACGTTGCCTTCGGCCTTGGCGCCATCGAGCGATATCATCGCTTTATCCTTGCGGCTGATGGCCGCGCGCCACAGCCCGGGCTGCCGCTGATAGGTGACGGTCCTGAACAGGGCTTTATCGGCCATTTCAGTCCTTCGTAAGCTGAGTAGTGGGTGAGGGATGGTGCTGGCTGGGCGTAGCACAGTGCGGGGCGGGATTGGCGGTAGTTGTGGGTTCCCGGACGTCGCTCCGGCTTGCCCGGCGTAGCCGCATAGCGGCGAGGCCGGGTCATCCAGGCCAACCAGCTTGCCCGCGGGATAGTGACCGCTGATACTCCAGAATGGCAATCGACACGGACTTGTTGAAGACGCTCGTTGCACGGCGAACTCGCTCGCGATGGTCGATGATCGGTGGCTGAGACATGTCGCCGTTTGCTCGTCCGTACGCCGATAGTCGGAGCTTCGCGATTGGGACCATGGCGAGGCGGGACGCCAGTACGTTTGCCGGACGCGCTCGTAGTCATCAGTCGCCGAGGATCGGTAATTCCCTTAGCCGCGATGAGAGCTGCCGGGCACGCGGCACGCCCGGCCAGCATGGTCTCCTGGAGGCGTTCCCGCGAACCTCTCAATAGTATGGCCGGGTTAGTTCACGAAGGTTCACCGCAGGCGTGCGTTGGGTCCTGTCGCGGATGACCGGTCTGCGCATCTGGGCGCGTATTACGCCGATGTTTCCGGAGCTCGATTCCGACGACAACCGAAGTCAGGTTGCCGACGCAACTGGCAGCGGTGATAACGAAGCCGTCAAGGTCGTTCCGAGCTGTGCGAGCATATGACTCCGACACCAGCATTGTGTTCGAGTAGCTCGCAGCCCGCATGAGCGCAGCGACATGCGGGGCTGACGCTCCGCCTGGAAATCCCGGATGTCGCTTCGCCTTGCCGTCGCTCGGCTTGCCGCGCCGTAGCGCGAGGCGCGCAGGCGAGAGCGCGCAGGCGTGGACTACGCTTGCTGACGTCAGTCCACCGGTTGCGCCTGTTTTGCATCGCGCGGCGTCAGGGATGGCGGCGCGGCTGGCCGCAGCGTGGCGACCAGCGGGTTCGCCTGGTGGTCGAGGGCGGCGGCGCGATGTGATGAGGGCTCGCCCCCTTCAGCGTTTGCTCTCGGTAAGTCCTTCGCTTGGAATTTCGGGCGTTGATCGCTTCCGGTTTCGGGGCGCGACGCAGGCTGCCGATCGAACGCCGAAATCAGCAGGCTGATAAAAGCCGAGATGATCCAGCCTGTGGCCAGTGGTGTCAGGATCACGACGGTCATGTCACTCGTGAGGTCGGCGGTTTCACCGGGCGTCGTGTTGGTGGCCGCAGCGAGGATCGCTCCACCGAGAACCACCGCAACGGCGAGTGTGAGGGTGATCTGGCCCGCACGATCGAGCTTGTTGGCCGTGAGATAATAGATTGGCGCCATGACAACCGTGCCGAAGAGCACCGCGAAGAACAATACCGGAATAAGAGAGGCCCACTCGGTCATCCGTGTCCTCCAAGGATAGTGCGGACGATCATCTCGATTGATGTCCCCGCCTGCCTTGTGAAGTGACGCCCGCGATGGTTGAGGTGCTGTTAAAATGCTACCGTGTCGCGTCGATCGGTAAATCGGCGCATTCGGTCTTCGGTAAGATTTGCAGCGATGTTGAGCGATTGGCTGCCTAAAGCGTGATGAGATAGCTCAATCAGATGTCGTCCCGGCCCAGCTAACGGGCAGCGCAAAGCGCAGCCCGTTAGCGCCGAGCCGGGACCCATACGCCGTGCCGGCTCGGAAGTCGACGAGCGCCAGTTGCCTTCACGATCTCGGAGGGTATAGGTCCCCGCCATAGGCGAGCGAAGCGACGCCGTTCTTCGAACGGCTACGGGCGAGCGAAGCGACGCCGTTCTTCGAACGGCTATGCGCGAGGACGACCCTGAGGGGTTTGCACCGATCGGGGCAACTTGAACTCATCACGCTTTAAGCGGGGAAGAGGCTGCGTTGCTCAGCGCAGGCTGGCTGGTTCGCCAGGTCTGGCGTCCGTCGTATCGGCGTGGACGGCGTTCGCGGATCACCCGCTCGGTCGTCTGCTCGAGATAGAGCGACAGGTCGTCGTGCAGTTCGCAGAACTGCCGCCAGAGCACGGTCTCGAGGAAATGGCGCGGCGCTTTGACCATGATCGTCGTCCGGCGCTGCCGCGGATAGCGGTACGGTTTGAGGCCATAGCGCCGGCACAAGGCGATGAACAGGCGGACGACCATTGGTCCGGCACCGTGAACTTCATTTTGATCGGCGGATCTTTCTGGCCGGCCTCGTCGAGCTTCGCCTTCAGCCGCGCCAGCGCCGCCTCCGCCGCGCCGCGTTCGCCGGCCGTGGTCGCGCCAAAATAGCAGCGCCTCCACTTTCTTCAGCCGTTCCCGAAGCTGGTCCTCGATCGACATGCGGGTGCTCCTTGGAGGAGGACGAGGCCATCGCGGCGGATGGCAGTCAATTGGCTGGAGCCGCCTTCCACAAGTGATCGCGAATGTCTGCAGCCGGTAGCCCGCATGAGCGCAGCGATATGCGGGGCTAAGTGCGTGCAAATCCCGGATATCGCTTCGCTATCCGGGCTACGTTTGCTGCCCAGGTTTTAGGCGCGGAGTTACGCGATGTTAACGTCCGCTTCCGATCAGCGTCGTATGGCCGATAACGTCTACAAATTCCGGACGATAAAGCATGGCGATCCGGAAAAGAAGCTGGGGATGATTCCGAACGCCTCACCAAAGGCCACGACGTTGTTTGCGTTCACCGTGCTGACAATTCTTTGCGGGCTGTTGGCGTTCGCGATCGTGTATGCGGCACGCCTGTAGCAGAAAGCGGTAGCCTGCAAGAGCGCTAGGAAAGAGCATGATTGAAAGCGAGCAACCGCTTCTGGACGATCTCCTGGCAATCGGAATTCCGCTCCGATCGATATGGTCCGACACCACTCGCATCGAGAAGATGTCTGGACAGGCCTTCAAGATCATCATGTATCACTTGCGATTGGACTATCGTCGGAAAATTCGAGAGGGAATGGCGCGACAACTCGCTCGCCGGGAAGCACGACTTCGTCTGGCAAGATGTCATTGCGCTTTACGAGAATGAGCGCGATGACTTGGAAGGTCGCGTTCAAGAGGGACTTGGCGCAGCAATCCACGTGATGGCGCGACGTTCCGATGTAGACGTGCTTATCGAGCTCCTGAAGAATCCAGAAATGGTCCGTCGCAGATCTTCTTCATAAGAGATCTGGCGCGGACAAATTATGCAAAGGCTTTAGAAACGCTCTATGACTTGCAGTGCGATCCAGCTCTCGAACTCGAGATAGGTCGAGTTCTAAAACGCAGGAAAGCGCGCCTGTTGCTGACCGAGCCGACAAAACACTGACCCACTTGTGAAACTGCAGCGCGGTAGCCGGCATGAGCACGAACGGCTACAGCCTATAGCCCGCATGAGCGCAGCGATATGCGGGGGCTGACTTTCCGCTATATATGCAGAAAGGCCGCTCAAATCAGCGGCCTTTTTGCACTATTCGCTTCT
>CAVWTB010000001.1:0-34335 GCA_963757845.1 uncultured Alphaproteobacteria bacterium | reverse complement strand
TTAAGCCGGACATCGCGTGAGGTCCGAGATGTGCGCAAAAGCGGACTTCAATTCCCCTGCTGCTCGATCACCTCGTCGGCAAAGCAGCGCGGGTAGCGGACATATTTCGGCATGGGCCAATCAGAATGAAAATTGCTTGATGGCGGCGACACGCTGGCGCACAATCCATGTGTCCTTCCCTACCCGGGGCTCCCGGAATGTACGTCGCCGAGAGCAAGCGCCTCACACATCAAGGCGCGAAGAAGATCATGATGACGGCCGTCGACATGGCCCACCAGGCCGGGATCGCGATCTCCTGTGCGATCGTGGATGCCGGCGGGCACATGATCCTGCTCGAACGCATGGACGGCGGTCGCTTCCATACCGTGCACTCCTGCACCACGAAGGCGGTGTGCGCCGCGTCAAATCGGCGCCCGACCACGGCGAAGGGCGCGGCCGGGCAGGACCTCGACGTGAGCCATGCGATCGGTCTTGCGCTCGCCGCCGGACCGGAGCGATGGACAGCCATGGAGGGCGGTGTGCCTGTGCTGGTTGACGGCCAATGTATTGGTGGCGTCGGAGTGAGCGGCGGCGATTGGGAGACGGATTTGCGCATCGCCAAGGCGGCCGTCGAGTTGATCGGGCTGAGCTGGAAATAGCAGGCGAGCGGCCCGCGGGAGGGCGAACGTCGTGAGTGCTGGTCCTCTACGCGTCGCCTGCATCGGGATTGGATGGTGGTCCGATGTTCTGGCCGATGCCATCCAGCGCTCGGGCAAGCTCGAGATTCTCAGTTGCTACACCCGCTCCGAGGAAAAGCGCAAAACGTTCGCAGCAAAATATCGCTGCCGGCCGGCCGCGAGCTACGAGGCGATGCTGGCCGATACCGAGATCGAGGCGATCATCAACACGACGCCGAACGATGCGCATCTGGCGACGACCCGCGCCGCCGCTGCCGCGGGCAAACACGTCTTCCTCGACAAGCCGATCGCCAACAGCGTCTCGGACGGCCGCGCCATCACGGAGGCCTGCCGCAGCGCCGGCGTGGTGCTGGCGCTTGGGTATCAGCGGCGGCGCGAGAGCCACTTCCGCTGGATCAGGCAGCAGATCGATGACGGTCTGTTCGGCAAGCTCGTCAACGCCGAGGCCAACATCAGCCGCGACCGCCTCGGCAAGATCGATCTCACCTCGTGGCGCTACCAGGCCGCCGCCATGCCGGGCGGCGTGATGCTGCAGATCGGCATCCACTACACCGACGTTCTGGAATATCTGATCGGGCCGATCCATGCGGTGCGCGGACAATTGGCGCAACTGGTGCTGCCCGGCGACAATCCGGATGTCGCGAGCCTGATCCTGGAGCATGAGAACGGCGCGCTCTCCACACTGAACGCGAGCTACGCCTCGGCGTCCGAGTACTATCTGATGAACATCTACGGCAGGGACGCCACGGCCTACTACGATTTGCACAATGGGCTCCGCGTCCTCAAGCGCGGCGAAAACCAGCCCGTGACGGTGCCGTGTGCAAAGAACGACACCCTGGTCGAGGAGCTGGAGGAGTTTGCGGCCGCGGCTCGTGGGCAGGGCCGGCACGAAGTCGGAGGCGAGTACGCGACGAAATCGCTCGCGGTGGTGCGCGCCGGCATTCTCTCGGCGCGGGAGGGACGCCGGGTCGAGGTCGCGGAGATATTGGAAAGTGACCGAAACTTTTGACCGCGCGACAGCGCGGACAAGGAGTGCGTCATGAAACCGAGTGTCAACGTCTGGCCGGCCATCGTCATCGCGATGGCATTCGTTGCCGGCATCGTGCCGGCGCGCGCGCAGGACTACCCGTCCAGGTCGATCACTGTGATCGTACCGTTTCCCCCGGGAGGCGCGAGCGATGTGGTTGCGCGCATCGTCACCAACCAGATGTCCAGGACCCTCGGGCAATCCTTCATTATCGAGAATGTCGGCGGCGCCGGCGGCACTGTCGGCGGCGCGCGCGTGGCGGCCGCCGCACCCGACGGCTACACCCTGCTTGCGGCGGCCATGGGCTCGCATGTGGCTGCCCCGGTGCTCACGCCGAACGTCCAGTACGATCCCGTTGCGGACTTCGTGCCGATCGGCCTCACCGCCCATTCACCGGCAGTCGTTGTCGCGCGAAAGGATTTCCCGGCACGTGACTTGAACGAATTCGTTGCGGTCCTCCGGCAACAGGGCGGCGCCGTGAGGCAGGCACACGGCGGCATCGGCGCGTCCTCGCACATGGCATGCCTCCTGTTCACTGCGGCGATCGGCGCGAAGCCCACGCTCGTGGTCTATCGCGGGTCCGGTCCGGCGTTGAATGATCTCGTGGGAGGCCACGTCGACTTCCTCTGCGAGCAATCGGTCAGCGTGGCGGAGTCGGCTCTTTCGGGCTCGGTCAAGGCCTACGCTGTCTCCGCCGCCGAGCGCCTGGCAACGCTGCCGAATGTGCCGACCGCGAAGGAGGCGGGTGTAAACTATGAAATGAGCGTCTGGGCCGGGCTGTTTGCGCCCAAAGGCGCCTCGCCCGAGGTGATCGCCAAGCTTGCAGATGCCCTCGACAAGGCACTTGATGAGCCTGTTGTACGCGAGAGACTGGCCCAGCTCGGCGGCGCGATACCAGCCAAGGCCGAGCGCAACCCGGCTGCATTCGACCGTTTTGTTCGGTCCGAAATCGCGCGCTGGGCGCCCATTCTCACTGCGATCCGAGCGGAGAAATAATGCGATGGACACAAGCAACGCAGGAACAACGCGCTGACCCATCTACGGGGTCCCGCATCGGAGGGAATGCAGTTCTTCGACCGTTCTGAGGAGGAAGCAACATGAAACATACGTCAGCTGCAGCGCTCGGGATGCTTATGTCGTTCGCAACATGCTCTGCGAATGCCGACATCATTACAGACTGGAATCAGACAGCGATCGCGGTCCTGAAAGATGCGAACGTCGCGGGTAATCCGTGGACGCGAAGCATGGCGATGGTCCACGTTGCCATGTCCGACGCGGTCAATTCCGTGCAGGGCCGATATACCCGCTATGTCGCCAAAGGCGAACTCGCGCGCGACGCATCGGCTGAAGCCGCGGCCGCGTCGGCGGCTCGGCGGATCCTGCTTCAACTTTATCCCGCGCAGAAGGCTGCCATCGACGAGGCCTTCTCATCGTCGACCAAGGCGATGCCCGATGGGACAGCGAAGACCGCGGGCATCGCGCTCGGGGAACAGGTGGCGGACCTGGTTCAAGCCGACCGTGCGGCCGACGGCACCAGCGCCCCCGACAACTACCGGCCAATCACGACGCCGGGGGTATGGATACCCACGACACCTCCGCTATTCGCCCAGTACGCTCAGGCGAAGCCCTGGGTGCTCAAGAGCGCTGACCAGTTCCGTCCCGGTCCGCCGCCGCTACTGACGAGCGCGCTTTACGCCCGCGATTACAACGAGACGAAGAGTTCTGGGCGGCGTTCGAAACACAGCACGAACAGCTGAGCAATCCGAGATCGTGAAGTTCTGGACGCAAGCCAACATCAGCCCCGCGTGGCAGGAGGCGGCGCGTCAGATCTCGACGGCAAAGGGATTAGGGCTCGCGGAGAATGCGCGGCTGTTCGCATTGCTCAACATGGGCATGGCGAACACCTTCATCAACGATTGGGATGCGAAGTTTACGTATAACTTCTGGCGGCCGGTCACGGCAATCCGCAACGGTGACATCGACGGCAACGATACAACCGAAGTCGATCTCTCCTGGACGCCGTCGAACGCGACGCCGATGCACCCGGAATATCCGTCACAGGCTGCGATCGTGGCCGGCGTATCGGAGCGGCTGCTCGAGGCGGTTGTTTCGTCCGCGCAGAGCGTCCCGGTGACGGCGACGGATCTGCTGGATCCGCAGAAGAAGCGGCAGTTCTCCAGCGTCAGGCAATTGGCGGAAGAGCAGTGCAATGTTCGTGTTTGGGGCGGAATCCATTTCAGGAATTCGCTCGACGTTGGCATGGACATGGGCAGGAAGATCGCGGACTACCTGGTAGAACATTCGCTCAAGCCATCGAATTGATCCGCGCCCACTGCCGCTAAAGCGGATTCGCGCTGACGTTTGACTTACGAAGGAGCGTATGAGGCAATCCGGTTGCCAGGCAGGTCGCGTTCGTCAAACAACGCGCCTCTTTGCAGCTCGATCAGTCTGCGCACTTCCAGCTGGTCATTGGCGTGAAGACCGCGAAGTAGCTCGGCTCACCAGCTCTCCATCGATCCTCGCCCGGCCCGCGAGACAATCGAGTGGGCGTGTCCGCCTGGCCGCTATTTGCTTCGCCTGCGTGTTACCGGATCTGCCGTCCGGTCTGGGTCACCTTGGCCGCGAAGCCTTGCCAGGACTTCACGATCTCCTTGGCAAGTTCGGCGTAGAGTTCACAAATCTTCTGTGACTCAGCGACAAAGGTCGCATGACTCTGCCTTGCAAATTCGGTCTGAACCTCAATCACCTTGTCGAACGACCGCACGCCCATCAGCTTCTCGACAAAGGAGCTGGTCTCCTGAAACGACTTCTCGGTATAGGTCCCGTAGGCATTCGCGATCGTTCGAATGCTGACGGGACGGTTGTCCGCCGGCGCGACGGCGCCGATTGAAGGGACATCCGGCAGTGCGACTTCGCCGATCGAGGGCGCATCTGTCGGTTCGATCTCGCCGATTGAGGGGCCATCCGTCGATTCAACCTCGCCGATTGGGTGGACGTCCGCCAATTCGACCTCGGCGATCAAGGGGGCATCCGTCGGTGCGGCTTCGCTGATCAAGGGGGTGGACGCCGCACTCGAGGGGAGTTCGGAGGTCGCGGCTACGTCGTTGGCGGGAGCGTCATTTGACGCGACCATTGCGCCGATCTGATCTTCATCCCGCTGGTCGGGCTTCGGGCTCTGCTGTCGATCAGGTTTCTGGCCCCGCTGCTTCGGCTTCCGACTGCCCCGGCGGGGCTTGCCGCTCGATTTCTCGCGCTCTTTGGTCGACATTGTTTGGACTCCACCGAACTCCGCTGTTTCATATCAAACCAAACGTCGAGAGTTCCGCCATGTTTGCGATGAAATCGCGGTTCCGGCTTGGTCCTTGAACGGCGTTGGTGTGGTGGCTGGAACTCTGAACGGAAAGCGGGCGCTCCTGTGCCCGGCCGCAGCTTCCCGTGGCAACTTCTTGGGCAGAACTCACCAGCTTCTTGCTGGAGCCAGTCCGATGAGGACCGTTATCTTCGAGTTACAGGCCGCCTCCAACTGGTCTTGATCAGCCGGGGCGACCTCGCCCGAACCATGCACTCCGACCCGGCGCAAGGACGACGACCATCGCGCCTGGCTTCACCTGATCAAAGAGATCGATGACATCCTCGTTGGTCATCCGGATGCAGCCGGACGATATGGCCTGGCCGATATATTCCGGCTGGTTGGTGCCGTGGATGCGGTAGAGGGTGTCCTTGTTGCCCTCGAAAAGGTAGAGCGCTCGCGCGCCTAGCGGATTGGCCGGACCTCCGGGAACGCGTTTCGGATAGGGACCGAGCCGAGCCTGGATTTCCGGCGTCGGGATCCAATCCGGCCATTCAGTCATGCGGCCAACCGTAGCGACGCCGGACCAGACCAGCGCTTCCTCCCCCACTGCCACGCCGTAGCGGATCGCCTTGCCTCCCGGTATGACGAAATAGAGATAACGCGCGTCGGTATCGACCAGGATCGTGCCCGGCTGCTCTCTGCGCGTGTAGTCGACAATATGCCGGCGATAGGCTTCCGGAATGGTCGCCCGCGCATAAGGCGGATTGGCCAGCAACTGCCGGTCCCTTGGGGTCAAACTGGCCCCCGAGGACGGTGCGAGCGTCGATTGCATGCAACCGCCGAGCAAGAGCCCGAGCAGCCCCACGAGCGACAACGCGAGCCCGAATTTCGGCATCGCCAGTCCTCCAAAGGGTAACGAAGCTGAATCGCAAAAGACCTTTCTGCTTCAGCCCGTACTTAAGTCCGCTCCCTAATCCTGCGGCTCGCGGCTTTCGCCGTCGCGGTCGACGCGCAGCCAGCCGCTCGGCGCCAGCCGCTGCTGCGGCAGGAAGCGCGCCTTGTAGTCCATCTTGCGCGACCCATCGATCCAGTAGCCGAGATAGACGTAGGGCAACCCCATCCGCCGCGCGCGGGCGATATGGTCGAGGATCAGGAAGGTGCCGAGCGAGCGCTGGTCCTCGCCGGGCTCGAAGAACGAATAGACCATCGACAGGCCGTCGCTCAGGACGTCGGTCAGCGCCACGGCCAGCAGATCGCCGCCACGGCCGTTGTTGCCGCCGTTCGCATTGCGCCGGCGATACTCGACGATGCGGGTCTCGACGTGGCTGTCCTCGACCATCATCGCGTAGTCGAGCACGGTCATGTCGGCCATGCCGCCGTTGCGGTGCCTGGCGTCGAGGTAGGCGCGGAAGACGGAATATTGCTCGGACGTTGGGGCCGCGGTGCGCAGCTCGCCGACGATGTCGGCGTTGCGCGCCAGGACTTTGCGGAAGTTGCGCGTGGGGCGGAATTCATTGGCGATCACCCGCACCGAGACGCAGGAGCGGCATTGATCGCAGGCCGGACGGTAGGCGATGGATTGGCTGCGCCGGAAGCCGCCGTGCGTGAGAAGATCGTTGAGATCGGCAGCCTTCTCGCCGACCAGATGCGTGAAGACCTTGCGCTCGTTTCGGCCCGGCAGGTAGGGGCAGGGGGAAGGCGCGGTCAGGTAAAACTGCGGTGTGTCGCGAGAATGATGTGTCACCGGGCCTCAATCGGACTCGAACCACTGATCCAGCATCGCCTCCACCGGCGGCAGCGTCAATGGAGGTTTCGTACGCAAGATCCTAACCGAAAACCAGTCCCCGCTGTTCGCTCGCGGGGCTGAAAAATTGACACGAGTTTGGCGACCAGAATAGGCGCAAATTTATTGCCAGAGCATTTTCTTGCCGAGCACGGGTTCCGTCTCGCGCAAAAAAATCCCGAACCGATGATGCGGCTAGGCGCGTCGCGCCGATTCCGGGCCGTCTGCCTGCGCCGAACTGTTGATGATCACCGTGCCCAGGACAAGGTCGTGCAGCAGCTGCCTGCGGCGGTTGAACAGGCCGACAAGCACGATGAAAGGCGTCAGCACCGAAACGGAAATCCAGTAAAACACGGCGTGCGCCGCACCCAGCAGGAAATAGCCGCGTTCCCCGCTAAAAGTGCGCAGCTCGAGGTCCATCATCCGCATACCGACCGTGGCCGAATGCGGCCCGCCAAGCGTAAGGCCGTAGTAGAGGATCGCCCAGATCGCCGACAGCGGCGACACCAGCCAGAACAGCATCCAGCCGATCCCCAAGGTCAGCAGGCCGAACAGTGCGATGAAGATCACTCCCAGGAGGATCGGGATCGCCAGCACCACAAGGTCGATCAGGAACGCGAAAAAGCGCCGCGTCAGCACGCCGCGAAACAACTCCGGCTGCGCGTCCGGATCGAACGGATTGCGTGCGGAACCCGCCGTCATTTCGCCAGGCATCGCGGCGGTCGTAGCCGCTCGAGGCTTCAGACATGGTCGTCCCCTCCAAAAAGGACGCGCAGGACATGGCGACGGGCTGCTCCGGACGCAAGGGCAGGTTGCGCCCGCCATGTGTGAGGTGAGCGTGACGGCCATCACATCGGAACGTTTCTGGCCCGGGTAGGACTGAACCCACGAATGACGGCAGGCGACAGAGCCCGCCGCGGGATCACGGGGACAACGGCCATGACGAACCGGACCATCTATTTTGCGCTTGCGCTGCTGGCGACGGCGGCCGTCTCCTCGCAGGCCCGGGCGGGCATGTCGGGGACCTCCGATCGCGTCGA
Organism: uncultured Alphaproteobacteria bacterium; assembly: GCA_963757845.1. Classification (GTDB taxonomy): domain Bacteria; phylum Pseudomonadota; class Alphaproteobacteria; order Rhizobiales; family Xanthobacteraceae; genus P52-10. The sequence continues at coordinate 26,516 of CAVWTB010000001.1, read as the reverse complement.
GCAACAGAACATCACCCAGGCTCAGGCAGGGGTTCCCCAGCAGCCGAAGCAGCAGGCGCAGGCGCCGCAGCGCGGCTCCGTGGCGCGGCCGGAGCAGGCGGCCCAGCCGTCCGGCGGCGGCTTCGATGGCACCTGGGCGGTCGCGTCCTCGCCGGGCTGCGGCCTCATCGCTCGTTCGTCCGTGCGGGTGGCGCGCGGCCGCATCAGAGGCCAGGGCGTCAGCGGCAGCATCGACGCCTCAGGCAACGTCCGCACCGTCAGCTACGGCGGCGGATTGTCGGTGATCAGCAAGGGCCGCGTCAGCGGCACCTCCGGCTCGGGCACCTACCAGGTCTCGACCGGCTGCACCGGCACGTGGGTGGCGCAGAAGGCCTGAGCCGTGCCGCTCCCAGCCTGGAGCGTGAGGCTCGAGCTTGGTTGGAAGGGCTGACGTCTATTTCGCCGCCTTCAGCTTCTCGGCCACATCGGCTGCAAAATACGTCAGCACGCCGTCGCAGCCGGCGCGCTTGAAGGCGATCAGGCTTTCGATCATCGCGCGCTCGCCGTCGATCCAGCCGTTCTGTGCGGCGGCCATGATCATCGCATACTCGCCCGACACCTGATAGGCGAAGGTCGGCATGCCGAACGTGTCCTTCACCCGCCGGATCACGTCGAGATAGGGCAGGCCCGGTTTCACCATCACCATGTCGGCGCCTTCGGCGACATCGAGTTCGACCTCGCGGATCGCCTCGTCGCCATTCGCCGGGTCGAGGTAGTAGGTCTTCTTGTCGCCTTTGAGCAGGCCGCCGGTGCCGATCGCTTCGCGATAGGGCCCATAGAAGGCGGACGCGAATTTGGTCGCGTAGGACATGATCGCCGTGTCCTGGAAGCCGTTCGCGTCGAGCGCTTCGCGGATGGCGCCGATCCGTCCGTCCATCATATCCGACGGCGCGATGATGTCGGCGCCGGCTTCCGCCTGCAGCACCGCGGCTTCGGCAAGCTGCTCGACGGTCTCGTCGTTGACGATGATGCCGTCGCGCAGGATGCCGTCATGACCGTGGCTCGTGAAAGGATCGAGCGCCACATCGGTGATGACGCCGATCTCCGGCACTGCCGCCTTGATCGCGCGGCTTGCGCGGTTGATCAGGTTGTCGGGATCGAGGATGTTCGATCCGGTCTGGTCGCGCAATGCGATATCGATGTTGGGAAAGGTCGCGATTGCCGGAATGCCGAGCTTTGCCGCGCGCTCGGCTTCGCGCACCGCAAGATCGACGGACAGGCGCTCTACGCCCGGCATGGCGGCGATCGGCTTCGCGCTTGTTGCTGCCGTCGATGATGAAGATCGGCCAGATCAGATCGTCGACGGTGAGGTGGTTTTCCTGCACCATCCGCCGCGACCAGTCGGACCTGCGGTTCCGTCGCATGCGCTGCGGAAGGTCGAGCGTGGTTGCGGGCGCACGCACAGGACGCGGCGCCTCGTCACGCAACTCGATCGGCCGGCCGAATTTGATCGCCATCTTGATGTCTCCTGAGGCTTTGCGAGATTTATCATCCCCTTGAGCGAGCGTCACGGCCACATTCGGCCTTGCCGACATCACGATTTGACCTTACAGGCGCAAATGGCCCCGAGGTCGGGGTACTGAGGGGTTTTCGACGGGCAATGACCGATCACTCGGCCCAGGACCAGGCGCGCGAACTGCAGACAGGATCGGTCGCACCGATCAACTCGGAAGCGGCGGCCGCGGACGAGGGCGTCTGGACGCGCCGGCTCGTCCTCTATCTGCGCATCATGGCCGGCGTCGCCATGCTCAAGGGTCTCTATCACTGGGCGCAGGTGACGGGCTTCATCGGCGATGAAGGCGATGCGTTTCTCAATCAACCGGTCGCCTGGCAGAGCGCGACGATCTACTTCGCGGTGATCGAGCTCGTCGCCGCGGTCGGGCTCTGGCTCGCCACGCCATGGGGCGCGGTGGTGTGGCTCACCTCGATCGTGTCGATGGCGGTGATCGAGCTGATGTTTCCGCTGATCTACGGCGGCAACTTCGTCGTCGTGATCTTCGAGGTGCTGCTGCTTGCGATCTACCTGATGCTCGCGTGGATGGCGGCGATGGAACGGCCGCCGTGAGGGTTGAGGACGATTTTCCAAAAAGGCGGCGTGGCGTTTGGTTAGCCAGCTGTGAACGCGGTTCCCCGGCAAATCTTACCCGAAGATTTAAAATTCGAACGGTCGTGTTCTGGAATGCGACAGGGGGCCAGACGAAGGGTGAACACACGGCATTCTTCGTCAACGGGAGATTACAAAAACCCCTTGTTTTGCAGCAATAAACATCCGTTCACTGTCTCGAATTCATTTTCTCTTTATGTTGTTGTTTAAGCTGATGTTCAAACGCCAGCCCTACGTTGCCCCTATCAGGCGGGACACAAGTTTCGTCGAATAAGTCGATAAAACGACGACAGGGGAAGTGTCATGATGAAAGCCGTTGCCACGGCTGCGGATGCCGTCGAGCGCGACCCGCGCAAGGCGCAGGTGCAGCCTCTCTATCTCGAAGCTTTGACTCTGCGTGGAGCGGCTGCATCGCCGCTTGCTCGACGTCATCAAGGACGAGTTCGACCGGCGCGGCCGCTCGGACATCAACTCGGTGCAGGCGTTGTTGCTGTATAACATCGGCGACAAGGAGCTGACGGCCGGTGAGCTGCGCACGCGCGGCTACTACCTCGGCTCGAACGTGTCCTACAACCTGAAGAAGCTCGTCGAGATGGGCTTCCTCGATCATCAGCGTTCGCGCGTCGATCGCCGCTCGGTTCGCATCCGCCTGACCCCCAAGGGCCAGGAAGTGCGTCACATCGTCGAGGCGCTGTACGACAAGCACGTCAAGACGGTCGAGCAGGTCGGCGGCATCTCGAACGAGGAGTTCGCGACGCTGAACAAGTCGCTGCACCGCCTCGAGCGCTTCTGGACCGACCAGATCCTCTATCGGCTCTGAGATTCCTTAGAACGCCGATTCCGGACGGTGGGGGCCGTCCGGAATCGTGCGCGGAATTTTCGAGACCTTCGCAAAGTCGGGCCAAGCCGGCGCAAGACCGGCGGCCCCAACGAACAATAACGACAACTTTCCCTTTGACTTTGCGCGCCGGTCTCTCCGCGGGGCCGGCGCGTTTTGCTGTGCGCGGACGAAACGTTTCTGAACGTCCGCTCATTTTCGCCTTCAGGTTCCGTTCAGCGGCGGAACCCTAAATCCGCCTCCGCCGCAGGTCTGCGGCGAGGGGTCTTCATGAACGACGTCGTTGAAAATGTCTTGCGAACCTATGGTTCGACCGACGCGCATTCGCGCGAAAAGATCATGGGCTATCTGGAGAAGCTGAGTTCAGCCGGCGAGCGCGACACGCGCGCGCTGGCCGAGTACGGGCTTGCGTATCTGAAGGAGCTGCATGAAGGACCGGATCGACGATATTCGGGGTGCTAGCGCATGATCGGAAAAATGGAGCGCGGTTTCGAAAGATCATGCGCAATCAAAAGGTCCAGCGCAGCGGTCACCGCACGCCGGGATTCGTGTTCGGCACGAACGGTGTGCCGATGATGCGCACGGGCGCAAGCGTCGGCTGCTCAACGCGTGTCGCGGCCTCGGTGGTTTTGGCAGTCTGCGGACTTGTGTCGAAGACGCTGACCGCGACTGCAAACACCACGCAGAACAGCGTGACGAATGACGAGCAATTCGCGGTCGTAGTCTTCGTTGCGCATGACACTTCAAACGCGCTGCCGTCGCTGCGCGTTCCCTGGCGATCCTTGAAGCGTAGCAAAGTCTTAACGACTGCGCCGCGCTGATTTGCGCCGCACCCAATTCGTTCTTTGCGAACGAAACTGAATCAAAGATGGAACAAATGGGCGAGGCTCCACGTTCGGTGATGATGAAAACAGTCCGGTCGCTCATTCCGCGCATCTCCGAACGGCAGAGCGAAGCGCTTCGCGAGAAGCTTTCGGACTATGTGGCGGCGCTGCTCGAGAAAAACGCAGCGCGGCTTGCGAAATACGAAGAAGCCGCAGGCGCGACCTGCGGACCGAATAGCCGCCTGAAGCGTCGAAGCCAGATGGACGACCGAGATGATTCCCTCATCATGGAGGGGATTTTTATGTCAGACGCAAGCCAACCTCGCAGACCGCGCATCAGTTTCAAGACCGCCTAGCCGATTTCTGGCTTGCCGGTGAATGCGGCGGCGTGCTGGACGGCCAGTGGTTATTCTGGGACCGCTACGATTTTCAGCACACTATTCGGCCTTGGCTGCTTTGGCATTGTCATCGCATTCTGCGCCTACTCTACCTGCTGGTCGCAAAGGTCGATCGCAAGCGCGATGGCTGGACCGTCGATTACAAGACCTTGCTAACGGCAATATCGCGAGGGGGAAACATGCTCGTCGTCCATCATCTGAATGACTCGCGCTCGCAGCGCATCCTCTGGCTGCTGGAAGAGCTCGGCCTGCCCTACGAGATCAAGCGCTATCAGCGCGACCCGCAGACGCGGCTGGCGCCGCCCGAGCTGAAGGCCGTCCATCCGCTCGGCAAGTCGCCGGTCATCACCGATGGCGGCAACACGATCGCTGAATCCGGCGCGATCGTCGACTACGTGCTGCGCAAGTACGGCAAGGGCGCCCTGCAGCCGAAGGCGGACAGCGCGGAGTTCGAAAAATACGCCGAGTGGCTGCATTACGCCGAAGGCTCGGCGATGCTGCCGCTGATGCTGAACCTCTATGTCGGCCGCCTGGGCGAAGCGGGCAAGCCGCTGCATCCGCGCATCGACAGCGAGCTCGCCAACCACCTCGGCTATGTCGACGGCGCGCTCAAGGGCAGGGAATGGCTGGTCGGCGGCACGCTGACCGGCGCCGACATCCAGATGAGTTTCGTCGGCGAGATGGCGAAGGCTGCAAAGCGGATCGAGCCTTATCCCGAATCTCGCGGCCTGGGTGGCGCGCTTCCAGGCGCGGCCGGCCTACAAGCGCTCGATCGAGAAGGGCGGCGCCTATCGCTTCGCGGCATAGGGTTCGTCAGGCCGCGCACACCACTCGTTAAGGTTTATTGCAACCCTCGGAAGCGGGCTGCCACCTTGCGTGGTAACCTGGTCCGCATGATCCAGCTTGTTACAGTGGCGTCCGTGCTGGGCAAAATCAGGCCCCAACCGGTGATCGACACGCAAAACACGGCGGCCGTCGATCTGTGGGCGCAGCGCCTCGGCGTGTCGCGGGACGACCTTCTGGCAGCGGTGGCCGAAGTGGGCAATTCGATCGCCGCGGTGCGCCGGCAGTTGCAGTCCGGCTCCTGATCGGTTGCCGGGCGAGGCGGTCCGCCCATTCATCAAGATATTGGATAAGTTGGGCGGCATAGCCCCTAGGATTTGGCCGTTTTGGCCCAATATGGTACTTGCACCGCGCCGCTCGATAACCGCCAACCCGAGCCGCCCGCCGGTCCTCATTGACCCGCGGCGGTGGAGATATTTCCGCCGATGACGTCCTACGCCAAATCCGCCAACGCCTCCGCGCCCTCAACCTTCTTTTCGGCCACGCTCGCCGAGGCCGATCCCGAGATCGCAGGCTGCGATCAGGAACGAGCTCGGCCGCCAGCAGCACGAGATCGAGCTGATCGCGTCGGAAAACATCGTCAGCCGGGCCGTGCTGGAAGCGCAGGGCTCGATCATGACGAACAAGTACGCGGAGGGTTATCCGGGCGCCCGCTACTATGGCGGCTGCGAGTACGTCGATGTCGCCGAAACGCTGGCGATCGAGCGGGCCAAGAAGCTGTTCGGCTGCAATTTCGCGAACGTGCAGCCGAACTCCGGCAGCCAGATGAACCAGGCGGTGTTTCTGGCGCTGCTGCAGCCCGGCGACACCTTCATGGGCCTCGATCTCGCGGCCGGCGGCCACCTGACGCACGGCTCGGCCGTGAACATCTCCGGCAAATGGTTCAACGCGCAGCACTACACGGTGCGCAAGGACGACCACACCGATCGACATGGACGAGGTCGAGCGGCGCGTGCAGGAGGTGAAGCCGAAACTGATCATCGGCGGCGGCTCGGCCTATTCGCGCTTCTGGGACTTCAAGCGCTTCCGCGAGATCGCCGACAGCGTCGGCGCCTATTTCATGGTCGACATGGCGCACTTCGCAGGCCTCGTCGCGGGCGGCGTGCATCCCTCGCCAATCCCGCATGCGCATGTGACGACGACCACCACGCACAAGTCGCTGCGCGGGCCGCGCGGCGGCCTGATCCTCTGCAACGACGAGGCGATCGCCAAGAAGATCAATTCGGCGGTGTTTCCGGGCCTGCAGGGCGGTCCGCTGATGCACGTGATTGCCGCCAAAGCCGTCTGCTTTGCCGAAGCGTTGCGGCCGGACTTCAAGGTTTACGCGAAGAACGTCGTCGAAAATGCCAAGGCGCTGGCGGAAACGCTGCGCGCCAACGGCTTCGACATCGTCTCCGGCGGCACCGACAACCACCTGATGCTGGTCGACCTGCGGCCGAAGGGGCTGAAGGGCAACGTGTCGGAGAAGGCGCTCGGACGTGCGGCGCTCACCGTCAACAAGAACGGCATCCCGTTCGATCCCGAAAAGCCGATGGTCACGTCCGGGATCCGCGTCGGCACGCCGGCGTCGACCACGCGCGGCTTCGGCGTCGCCGAGTTCAAGCAGGTCGGCGAGATGATGGCCGAAGTCTTGAGCGCGGTCGCACAGGCGCAGGACGGCAAGGCGCCGCTGGTCGAAGCGGCCATCAAGCAGCGCGTGAAAGAACTGACGGACCGTTTCCCGATCTACCAATGACGCAACGCTGATGCTAGAGGGCCATGATCTTGTCCGAAAACCGGCATCCACTTTTCGGGATCATGGCCTGATGCGCTGCCCGAATTGCTCCAGCCTCGATACGCAGGTCAAGGATTCCCGGCCTGCGGAAGATTCTGCGGTCATTCGCCGTCGGCGCGTCTGCGTCACCTGCAATTTCCGCTTCACGACCTTCGAGCGGGTGCAGTTGCGCGACCTGACGGTGCTCAAGCGCAACGGCCGGCGGGTGCCGTTCGATCGCGACAAGCTGATGCGCTCGCTGCAGGTGGCGCTGCGCAAGCGCCCGGTCGATCCCGAGCGGGTCGAGAAGATGGTCTCGGCGGTCGTGCGCGAGCTCGAGAGCGGCGGCGAGGCGGAGATCTCGTCGGAGGCGATCGGCGAGATCGTCATGGAGCACCTGCGCCAGCTCGACGACGTCGCCTATGTCCGCTTCGCCTCGGTCTATCGCAATTTCCGCGAGGCAAAGGATTTCGAGGCGGTGCTGGGCGAGCTGTCCAGCGACGATGATACGCCGCGGCCGGTGCAGCTGCGCAAATAGCTCACGTTGCCGCGACCAGATATCGATCCGGAATGGCTCATCCCCATTTTCGAGCGGGACGGCGCGTGGTTCGAGAGGCTAATACGTCGTCAAAACCAGCTCTTGCCGCGGCCCGTACCAAATCGTGACGAATTCCGACGATCTCCGTTTCATGCAGCTTGCGCTGACGCTCGGCCGGCGCGGGCTCGGCCGCACCTGGCCGAATCCGGCCGTGGGCTCGATCGTGGTCAAGGACGGCGTGGTGCTCGGGCGCGCGTGGACCCATGACGGCGGCCGTCCGCATGCAGAGACCCAGGCGCTGGCGCAGGCCGGCGAGGCGGCCCGCGGCGCGACGCTTTACGTGACGCTCGAGCCTTGCTCGCACCACGGCAAGACGCCGCCCTGTGCCGATGCGATCATCGCAGCCGGCGTTGCGCGCGTCGTCAGCGCGCTGGACGATCCGAACCCGAAGGTCTCGGGCCAGGGGCATGCGCGCATCCGCGCCGCCGGCATCGAGCTTGCGGTCGGCGTTTGCGCCGAGGAGGCGCGGCGCGATCACGCCGGACACATTCGTCGCATCACCGAAGGCCGACCGCACGTCACGCTCAAGCTTGCATTGTCCGCCGACGAGAAGATCGGCGCCGCGGGGCGCAGGCCGTTCCAGATCACCGGCGAGGAGGTGCGCACCCGCGTGCACATGTTCCGCGCGCAGAGCGACGCCATCCTGGTCGGTGTCGGCACCGCGTTGGCCGACAATCCGCAATTGAATTGCCGCCTGCCGGGCATGGAGCCGCGCTCGCCGGTGCGGGTGATCCTCGATCGTCATTTGCGTCTGCCGGCCAGCAGCTATCTTGCGAAGACCGCGCGCAAGCATCCGCTCTGGATTTTTTCGGCCGCAGGCGGCGAGCCGTCCAGCGCGGCGCTGCTCAAGGCCGAGGGCGCCGAGATCATCCATGCGCCGGTCACCGAGCGCGGCGTCGATCTCGCCAGCCGTTTTGAAGGAGCTGGGCCGGCGCGGCATTTCGCGGTTGATGGTCGAGGGCGGCGCGCGGGTGGCGGCGTCGTTCGTCGAAGCGGGCTTTGCCGACGAGGTCTGGCTCTATCGCGGTCCTGTGACCATCGGTGCCGACGGGGTTTCGGCGCTTGACGGACTGCCGCTCGCGGCCGTGACGCAGTCGCCGCACTACCGCATTCGTGCTACCGAGACCCTGGGTCGGGACACCCTGACCGTGTACGAGCGCATGTGATGTTTACCGGCATTGTCACCGACGTTGGCGAGATCGAGGTTCTGAAACCGGTGGCGCAGGGGCAGCTGCATCGCCTGCGCATCCTGTGCCGCTATGATCAGACGACCATCGCCGACGGCGCCTCGATCGCCTGCAACGGCGTGTGCCTGACGGTGGTCGGTTCCGGCGTCGCCGGCGAAAGGACCTGGTTCGAGGTCGACGCCGCTGCCGAGACGCTCGGCATGACCACCGCAAAACACTGGGGGCAGGGCACGCAACTCAACCTCGAGCGGGCGCTGAAGATCGGCGACGAGCTCGGCGGGCATATCGTTGCCGGCCACGCCGACGGCATCGCAACCATCCTGTCGCGGGAGGATCTTCCCGATATGGCGCGGTTCGAGCTGCGCGCGCCGCGTGACCTTGCGAAGTTCATCGCGCCGAAGGGCTCGATCACGCTCGACGGCGTGTCGCTGACGGTCAATACGGTCGATCAAGAGCGCTTTACCGTGCTGATCATTCCGCACACGCTCGTCGGTGACGACCCTGCACGGCTGGCAGGCCGGCACCGAAGTCAACATCGAGGTCGATCTGATGGCGCGCTACGCCGCCCGCCTGACGGAAATGAAATAGGTTCAAGGGCCCGCGGGCCCTTGGATTCGCGCCATTGCAGGACTACAACGCCTGCAACACCGAAAATCAAATGGCGAACAAACGATGGCCGACCCACGCCGCGCTCCGTTGAAGGATCAAACCGATATTTCAGGCTCGCATGCCCTGATCGTCGAAGCGCGTTTCTATGACGATATCCAGGATGCGCTGCTTGAAGCGGCGATCGCCGAGCTCGAGGAGGCCGGCGTGACGCATGAAGTTGTGACCGTGCCGGGCGCGCTGGAAATTCCGGCCGCAACGGCGATCGCCATCGAGGCGGCGGAGAAGGCAGGGCGACCCTACGATGCGGTGGTGGCGCTCGGTTGCGTCATTCGCGGCGAGACCATCCATTTCGAGATCGTGTCGATGGAGTCCTCGCGCGGGCTGATGGACCTGTCGGTGGCAAGGAAGCTGCCGCTCGGCAACGGCATCATCACCGTGAACACCGAGGCGCAGGCGTGGGAGCGCGCGCGCGCCGACAGCCTGAACAAGGGCGGCGACGCGGCGCGCGCCGCCATCGTCATGATGCGGATCAAGCGCCGTCTGCAACCGCGCCTCGACCAGATGATCAAAGACCGGCATCGTGATGTCAAAAGCCGGTAGCGATCCTTCGAAGAAGGCGAACCGCCGCGGCGCAGCGCGGCTCGCGGCGGTGCAGGCGCTGTATCAGATGGATATCGCAGGCGCGGGCCTGAACGACATCTTCGCCGAATTCGAGAGCCACTGGCTCGGCAGCGAAGTCGAGGGCGAAAAATATCTCCCCGCAGAGGCTGCGTTCTTCCGCGACGTCGTCTCCGGCGTGGTGCGCGACCAGACCAAACTCGATCCCCTGGTCGACGACGCGCTGGCAAAGGGCTGGCCGCTGAAACGCATCGACGCGATCATCCGCGCGGTGATGCGGGCAGGGGCCTACGAGCTGGAGCACCGCAAGGACGTGCCGGCGCGCGTCGTCGTCACCGAGTACGTCGATGTGGCCAACGCCTTCGTCGACCGCGAGGAGACCGGCATGGTCAACGCGGTGCTCGACCAGCTCGCCCGCCGCTTCCGCGCCGACGAGTTCTCACGGGCGGAAAATTGGGTCGTTCGCTTGCCGACTCACCGTCATGCCCGCGCTTGTCGCGGGCATCCACGTCTTGCGGCGCTTACGCGAAGAAAGACGTGGATGGCCGGGACAAGCCCGGCCATGACGATCTAGGATGCTGCGGCATGAGCGACCAACGCGATTCTGGTTCCGGCGAGGACGATCTGATCGCGCGCTATTTTGTGCCGCTGGCGAGCGATCCCGGCGCGTTCGGCCTCGTCGACGACGCAGCGATCCTCAAAGGCTCGAGCGACGATCTCGTCGTCACCACCGACGCCATCGTCGAAGGCGTGCATTTTCTTGCCTGACGATCCGCCGGACACGATCGCGCGCAAAGCGCTGCGGGTGAACCTCTCCGATCTCGCCGCGAAAGGCGCTGTGCCGGCCGGCTTCGTGCTGACGCTCGCCTTGCGCGAGGCGAACGACAGCTGGCTTGCACCGTTCGCGCAAGGGCTCGGCGAGGACGCAAGGCACTTTGCGTGTCCGTTGCTCGGCGGCGACACGGTGTCCACGCCCGGACCGCTGACGATCTCGGTGACCGCCTTCGGCCGCGTCCCGGCCGGGCGCATGGTGCGGCGGAGCGGGGCTGTGGCAGGCGAGGTGGTCGTTGTCACCGGAACCATCGGCGACGCGACGCTCGGTCTCGCCGCTGCTCAAGCATGGATCGCCAACGGGAAGCCCGGCGGCGCAGAAGGCTCTCATCACGCGCTACCGCGTGCCGCAGCCGCGCGTCGGCATTGCCGCCGTCGTTCGCGACCACGCCAGTGCGGCGATGGACGTCTCGGACGGGCTTGCCGGTGATTTAGCCAAACTTTGCAAGGCGTCAGGCGTTTCGGCTGAGATCAAGCTTGAGCAAGTTCCACTATCGCCCGCGGCGCGGGTGGGGCTGGCCGCCAAGCTCACCACGATCGAGGCGCTGATCTCCGGCGGTGACGACTATGAGGTGCTCTGCACCGTGCCCGAGGGCCGTCTGTCCGCGTTCGTGGCGGCCGCAAAGGCGCAGGGCGTCGAGGCGAGCGCGATCGGCGTGATTCGAGAGGGGACGGCTCCGCCGCGCTTTGTCGCGGCTGGCGGACGCGCGGTCACGCTGAAGCGCGGCTCCTTCAGCCACTTTTAGGACCATTCCACCCCTTTCGCCTGATTTTTCATGCTGCTTGTGCAGAAAAGCAGCCAAATACAGCGTCATATCGCTGTCGCGGCGTTGCTTCGGTGAAACGATTTTGGCATGGTCCGCGCCGATTTGGGGGCATCCGCTGACACTTTTCAGTGCATCGCCTCCGCTTGCGCGCCAAAGCCCCGTCCGAGGGCCGGCGCATCGTCGGGACACCTAAGGGTTTGAGGCAACTTCCATGACAGCTTTGTGGGTGATCGTGCTCTGCGGAGCGCTTTCGATTCTGTACGCCATCTGGGCGACGTCGTCGGTGCTGAGCGCCGATGCGGGCACCGAACGCATGAAGGAGATCGCGGCCGCGGTCGCTGAAGGCGCGCAGGCCTATCTGCGGCGCCAGTACATGACCATCGCCATCGTCGGCGTCGTCATCTTCGCGCTGCTCGTCTACTTCCTCGGCATCTGGGTCGCCATCGGCTTCCTGGTGGGCGCGGTGCTGTCGGGCGCGGCGGGCTTCATCGGCATGAACGTGTCGGTGCGCGCCAACGTCCGCACGGCGCAGGCGGCGACCAAGTCGCTCGCCGGCGGCCTCGAGCTCGCCTTCAAGGCCGGCGCGATCACCGGCATGCTGGTGGCGGGTCTCGCCCTGCTCGGCGTGACGCTTTACTTCATCTTCCTGACGCAGGGCCGCGGCCTTGCGCCCGCCGACCGCGTCGTGATCGACGCGCTGGTCGCGCTCGGCTTTGGCGCGTCGCTGATCTCGATCTTCGCGCGTCTTGGCGGCGGCATCTTCACCAAGGGCGCCGACGTCGGCGGCGACCTCGTCGGCAAGGTCGAGGCGGGCATCCCCGAGGACGATCCGCGCAACCCGGCGACGATCGCCGACAACGTCGGCGACAACGTCGGCGACTGCGCCGGCATGGCCGCGGACCTGTTCGAGACCTATGCGGTGACCGCGGTTGCGACCATGGTGCTGGCGGCGATCTTCTTTGCAAAGTCGCCGCTCCTGCTCTCGATGATGACCCTGCCGCTCGCCATCGGCGGCGTCTGCATCATCACCTCGATCATCGGCACGTTCTTCGTCAAGCTCGGCGCGAGCCAGTCGATCATGGGCGCGCTCTACAAGGGCCTGATCGCCACTGGCGTGCTGTCGCTCGTGGGCGTGGCCGGCGTGATCTACTACCTGATCGGTTTTGGCGCGCTCGCCGGTGTGAGCTACACGGGCCTGGCGCTGTTCGAATGCGGCGTCGTCGGCCTGGCCGTCACGGGCCTGATCATCTGGATCACCGAGTACTACACCGGCACCGACTACCGGCCGGTGAAGTCGATTGCGGCTTCGTCCGTGACCGGCCACGGCACCAACGTGATCCAGGGTCTGGCGATCTCGATGGAGTCGACCGCCGGTCCTGCCATCGTCATCATCGCCGGCATCCTCGTCACACACAGCCTCGCGGGCCTGTTCGGCATTGCCATTGCAACCGCGACGATGCTGGCGCTCGCCGGCATGATCGTCGCGCTCGACGCGTTCGGTCCGGTGACCGACAACGCCGGCGGCATCGCCGAAATGGCCGGCCTGCCGAAGGAAGTGCGCAAGGCGACCGACGCGCTCGACGCGGTCGGCAACACCACCAAGGCGGTGACCAAGGGCTACGCGATCGGCTCCGCCGGTCTCGGCGCGCTGGTGCTGTTCGCCGCCTACAATGAAGACCTGAAGTTCTTCATCGCCAACAGCGCCCAGCACAAGTACTTCCTGGGCGTGGTTCCGGACTTCTCGCTGAACAACCCGTACGTCGTGGTCGGCCTGCTGTTCGGCGGCCTGCTGCCGTACCTGTTCGGCGCGATGGGCATGACCGCGGTCGGCCGCGCCGCCGGCGCGATCGTCGAGGAGGTCCGCCGCCAGTTCCGCGAGAAGCCGGGCATCATGAAGGACAAGGACAAGCCGGACTACGGCAAGGCCGTCGACCTGCTCACCAAGGCTGCGATCAAGGAGATGATCATCCCCTCGCTCCTGCCGGTGCTGTCGCCGATCTTCGTCTACTTCGCGATCTACTTCATCGCGGGCGGTGGTGCGGCCGGCAAGTCGGCGGCGTTCTCCGCCGTCGGCGCCATGCTGCTCGGCGTGATCGTCACCGGCCTGTTCGTGGCGATCTCGATGACCTCGGGCGGCGGCGCCTGGGACAACGCCAAGAAGTACATCGAGGACGGCCACTACGGCGGCAAGGGCTCTGACGCGCACAAGGCCGCCGTCACCGGCGACACCGTCGGCGATCCGTACAAGGACACGGCGGGTCCTGCCGTCAATCCGATGATCAAGATCACCAACATCGTCGCGCTGCTGCTGCTGGCGATCCTGGCGCATTGATCGGGCGAAGCGATTGAAACGAAAACCCCGCGGCGCAAGCCGCGGGGTTTTTTCGTCATTGCGAGGCATAGCCGTTCGAAGAACGGCGTCGCTTCGCTCGCCTAGCGACGAAGCAATCCAGCGCGCGCCAAGCGCGCAACAAAAAAGCTGAGCCTGCTGCGAATTCCGCGCTTTTTTGTTGGCGCGCTTCGCGCGCAGCTGGATTGCTTCGCTTCGCTCGCAATGACGGTGGAGCTACTGCCTCGAGCCGCCGATCAGGCGGAACAGCGGCGTCAGGTAGCTGATCTCCTGGCCGCTGGTGGGCGTGGTGCGGCTGATGAAGTCGAACACCTTGCCGTCCTGCAGGCCGTAGTTGGCGACCCGCTGCACCTGGCGGTTCTTGTCGAAGTAGACGGCCAGCACGCGCTGGTCGGTGACGCTCTGCGGCATGAACGCGACGCGACGCTCGGTCCGCTGCGAGATGTAATAGAAGACCTCGCCGCTCAGCGTGGCGACGGTGGAGGGGGTGCCGAGCACGATCAGCACCTGGTCCTGGCTGGCGCCGATCGGAACCTGCTCCAGCGCGCCGTCGGGCAGCACATAGCCCTTCTGGAATTGCTCGGCGCAGCCGGCGAGCGCGAGGCAGGTGAGGGCGAGCGCAGCCGTGCGGCGCAGGCGTCGGCCCGGGCGCGCAGCCAAATTCGCAATATCGGCGAGGAAGCCGCTGGAGATCATGCCGAAACTTAACCCTTCCCCTTGTCGCGACGAGGCGGTCGCGTACCTATCTTGCCACAACACCCCTGTTGGCGTAGGCGGCGTGGACCAGCCTCTCACCGGCCGGCGGCTTCCTTGCGAGGAAACCGCTGGCCAAGTTCCGGAAATACTTGATGCTTTGGCCGTTCAACCGTCCCCGGACCCGACCCGGCAGCCACCATTGAGGCGATCTATGGCATGATCGTGGCGCAGGCGCGACTGCCGGCCTTCTACGAACGTTTTGGCGTGCCGGACACGGTTAATGGCCGATTCGACATGGTGCTGCTGCATCTGTGGCTGGTGCTGCGCCGGCTGCGCACCGGCACGGAGGGCACAGCGCTCGCGCAGGCGCTGTTCGATCATTTCTGCAGCGACATGGACGATAACCTGCGCGAAATGGGCGTCGGCGACCTGTCGGTGCCGAAGCGCATGGTGAAGTTCGCGGAGGCCTTTTACGGGCGCACCGCCGCCTATGACGCCGCCCTGAAGGCGGACGGCTCCGAGCTTGCGCAGGCGCTCGCCCGCAATGTTCTGCTCGTTCGCGGATGCTGCGCCGGCTGAACCGCTGGCGGCCTATGTGCAGGTGCGCCGTCCGCAGTCTCGAGAGCGATTGACGAGCGAGCGGCTGCTCAAAGGCGAATGGGCGCTTCGCCGAGCCCGCCACGCAGGCGCAGATGCAGGAGCAAGTCACGTGACCGAGAAGACGTCGCCCTGGCGCGCGGCTGTTGCGGTCGCGCGACATCCCCGAAGGACGGCCTGCATCGCGAGATCGAAGCGAGCGAGGCCGAACGCGAGGCGATCGCAACGCTTGCGGGCTTGCGCGAGTTGCCGCGCCTTGCGCGCGTCGTTCGACCTCGTCGCATGCCGGCGGGGGCAACGTCCGCGTCACGCGGCCGCGTGCAGGCAACGGCCGGGCAAACCTGCGTCGTGACGCTGGAGCCGCTGACGAGCGAGCTTGATGAAGAGGTCGACGTGATGTTTTCGTCCGAGTCCAGCCAGCCGCGGCCGCAAAGGCCGAGGACGACGATGATGACGGCATGGCCGAGGATCCGCCGGAGCCGATCGTCAATGGCGCGATCGACCTCGGGGCGCTGGCGGTCGAATTCCTGATGCTCGGGCTCGATCCCTATCCGCGCAAGCCGGGCGCGGTGTTCGAGCCGGTCATTGCGCCGGTCGATCCGGCCGACCATCCGTTTGCGGCGCTGGGAGCCCTGAAGAACCCTGATTCTGCCGGCCAAGCCGGGCAAATCTAGAAGCAAAACCAAGGGCAAATGAGCGTTGATGAGCGTCCGCCGCTGTTGTCTCAGCGCGCGGACACGGTATTGTCCCCGCCCGATCAATAGGCAGACCGGATTTCGATCCGTGCCGCCGGTTTTTCCAAGGTTCCCGGATCGTTCATGCCGAACAAGGTTCGTATTGCGCTGGATGCCATGGGCGGCGACGTCGGCGTCCCGGTGGTCGTTCCCGGCGCGGCGATCTCGCTGAAACGGCACCCGGAGACCGAATTCCTGATGTTCGGCGACCGCAAACTGATTGCGCCCGAACTGGAAAAGTTTCCAGCGCTGAAGGCTGCGTCGCAAATCGTGCACACCGATGTCGCCGTGCGGATGGACGACAAGCCGAGCCAGGCGTTGCGGCGCGGCCGCAAGACCTCGTCGATGTGGCTCGCGATCGACGCGGTCAAGCGCGGCGAGGCGGACACCGCCGTGTCGGCCGGCAACACCGGCGCGCTGATGGCGATGGCCCGCTTCAACCTGCGGACGCTTGCCTGGCGTCGACCGGCCGGCGATCGCCGGCGTCTGGCCGACGCTGCGCGGCGAGTCCGTCGTGCTCGACGTCGGCGCGTCGATCGGCGGCGACGCGCAGCACCTGGCGGTGCTGGCGATCATGGGCTCGGCGATGGCGCGCGTGCTGTTCGACCTCGAACGGCCGACCGTCGGCCTGCTCAATATCGGCGTCGAGGAGGTCAAGGGCGTCGAGGAGGTGCGCAAGGCGGCCGAGCTGCTGCGCACGCTCAATCCGCCGCACATGGAGTTCATCGGTTTCGTCGAAGGCGACGGCATCGGCGCCGGCGCTGCCGACGTGATCGTCACCGAAGGCTTCACCGGCAACATCGCGCTGAAGGCCGCCGAAGGCACGGCCAAGCAGATCGACGAATATTTGCGCAGCGCCATGAGCCGGACATGGCGCTCGCGGCTCGGCTATCTGTTCGCGCGCAACGCTTTCCAGTCGCTGCGCGACAAGATGGATCCGCGCAAGGCCAACGGCGGCGTGTTCCTGGGCTTGAACGGCGTCGTCATCAAGAGCCACGGCGGCACCGATGCGGAAGGCTTCGCCTCGGCGGTCGACACAGGCTACGACATGGTCCGATACGATCTCCTGACCAAGATCAATCAGACTCTCAACCGCGACGGCGGTGCGCTGCAGTTCGCGCCGCTGCGTCCAGGAGGCTATCTCGTGACTGTTACCCGTTCGATCGTGCTCGGCTGTGGCTCGTATCTGCCCGAGCGGGTCGTCACCAATGCCGAGCTCGCGGCCAAAATCGAGACGTCCGACGACTGGATCGTGCAGCGCACCGGCATTCGCCAGCGCCACATCGCCGCCGAAGGCGAGTTCACCTCGCATCTCGGCCTGAAGGCGGCGCAGGCCGCGCTGAAGAACGCCGGCGTCGATGCGCAGTCGATCGACCTGATCATCCTTGGCACCTCCACCCCCGACAACACCTTCCCCGCGACAGCGGTCGAGATCCAGAGCGGGCTTGGCATCACGCATGGCGTCGCCTTCGACCTGCAGGCGGTGTGCTCGGGCTTCGTTTTCGCGCTTGCGACCGCCGACAAGTTTCTGCGCTCGGGCTCGCACAAGCGCGCGCTGGTGATCGGCGCGGAAACCTTCTCGCGCATCCTCGACTGGGACGACCGCACGACCTGCGTGCTGTTCGGCGACGGCGCGGGCGCTGTCGTGCTCGAAGCGCAGGAGCAGCCCGGCGATACCAGCGACCGCGGCATCCTCACCTCGCATCTGCGCTCGGACGGCCGGCACAAGTCGAAGCTGTTCGTCGATGGCGGCCCGTCATCGACGAAAACGGTCGGCCACCTGCGCATGGAGGGCAAGGAAGTCTTCAAGCACGCGGTCGGCATGATCACCGACGTCATCTACGACGCCTTCAAGGCGACGGGGACGACCGCTGACGATGTCGACTGGCTGATTCCGCATCAGGCCAACAAGCGAATCATCGACGCCTCGGCGCACAAGCTGCATATTGCGCCGCAGAAGGTCGTGCTGACGGTCGATCGCCACGGCAACACCTCGGCCGCCTCGATCCCGCTTGCCCTTTGCGACGCCGTCGCGGACGGACGCGTGAAAAAGGGCAATTTAATTCTATTTGAGGCGATGGGCGGCGGATTCACCTGGGGCTCTGTGCTGATGCGGTGGTGATCCTCGCCTCCGGCTCTGCCACAATATTGGCTGTCGAAACAACCTGCGTCTGAAGCCGTCAGCGATGTTGACGATAGCGCTGTAAGCTCTTAGCGTTAGGGATGTTTTTCGCCGTGAGTGGGGCAAGGCGATGTCGGGAACCGGAAAGACTGTCACGAGGGTCGATCTGTGCGAGGCCGTGTACCAGAAGGTCGGCCTGTCGCGCACGGAGTCGTCCGCCTTCGTCGAGCTGGTGCTGAAAGAGATCACCGATTGCCTTGAAAAAGGCGAGACGGTGAAGCTGTCGTCGTTCGGCTCGTTCATCGTGCGCAAGAAG
Organism: uncultured Alphaproteobacteria bacterium; assembly: GCA_963757845.1. GTDB lineage: Bacteria > Pseudomonadota > Alphaproteobacteria > Rhizobiales > Xanthobacteraceae > P52-10. The sequence goes on along the minus strand of CAVWTB010000001.1, from coordinate 8,292 downwards.
GGACAGCGCATCGGACGGAACCCGAAGACCGGAACGGAAGTGCCAATTTCTCCGCGCCGGGTTATGGTTTTCAAGCCGTCGGCGATTCTCAAGCAGCGGATCAACGGGCACGAGGTTACCGCCAAGGACGACTGAGGGCTGCGATTTTCGGGCGCGACCATAATGGCGCCCAAGACGCAGGTAAGTAAGAACTGGGACGTAAGATACTCTGGGACCAAGATACTGGGATGATGATCCGGCACCGCCGGATCAGGCTTGGGCAAGCAGTTGGGGGGCGGGCCTTTGGACAAGGCGCCGGACGCGTTCAGAACCATCAGTGAAGTAGCCGACGACCTCGACGTGCCTCAGCACGTTCTGAGATTCTGGGAGACGCGGTTCGCCCAGATCAAGCCGATGAAGCGCTCAGGTGGCCGCCGTTACTACCGGCCCGAAGACGTCAACCTGCTGCGCGGCATCCGCCATCTCCTGTACGGGCAGGGCTACACCATCCGCGGCGTGCAGCGCATCCTGCGCGAGCAGGGCATCAAGACAGTCCAGAACTGGCAGACCGGCGCGATCTCGCCGATGGTGCCGGCGGAGGACGACGAGCCCGATCACGAGGAGATGCTGCGCACGCGCCGTCAGCGAGGAGATGAGCGACGATTTCGACGCCGGCGACGGCGACGATGTCGGCGAGGCCTCATCGCACGAGCTGCCGTCGGCGATCGCGTCCTTCATCGACGCCGCGCGCCATCACCGCGCACCGGCGTCGGCGAGCCTGGCCGACAGCCTGTCGGAGAAGCCGCATCTCGACGAGCGCAACGTCGCCAAACTGCGCGTCGCGCTGGACGAGCTGCTGGAATGCCGCCGCATGCTGGATGCCGCGCTGAAGGCGACCTGATCTCTTAGAGAACGCTCTCGCTCAGCAGTAACCGTAGAACCCGCACGCATAGGGCAGGCGCGTGTATGCGTCGGTCAGCGCCGCGGCCTCGCTCCCATAGTACGGTCTGTAATAGTAGGAGCCGGGGTTGCCGTAATAGCCACCGACGATCGGCCGGACGTCGATCTGCGGCGCAAAGCCAAAGATCGGATAGTCGTAGGTCTCGACCTCGCGCACCGCCGCGGCGCGTAGGGCTTGGCGAACACCGCCCCAAGCTTGGTGTGCGGCGGCAGGTCGGCGGCCGACGCCGCGGTTCCGGTCATCACAAAAGCAAGCACGGACAGTGCAATGGCGCGCCGCATGGCCGAATTCCCTTTGATTCGGCCATCATAGCGGAATGTCCTTAGCGGGCCTTAACGGGACCGGGCGACCGGCGGGCCGCAAGATGCCTCACGCGCAGCTTGCCTCGGAAGCCGGGATTTCCTAATCAGTCAGCGCCGATCTTTGGCAGTCGGAGCGTGGCGCAGCCCGGTTAGCGCACTAGTCTGGGGGACTAGGGGTCGTGGGTTCAAATCCCGCCGCTCCGACCATTAAGCTATGAGATTGAACAATAATTTCTCACAAGCGAAAATAGCGGCAACTACCAAAAGCCGGTGTGGGTCCATCGTGGGTCCAAAATCCGGCAGCTGGCGTAATCGATCACAAATCACTATTGCCAGACTCCAAAACCGGGGGTCGCAGGTTCGAGCCCTGCCACTCCTGCCAAGATTTCATTGGTCGAACAGATCAGGGTGCGCGGGGTAACGCTGGGTTCAAATCCCGCCGCTCCGACCATTCTGTCTTCCGCGTCTCCGCCGATGGCGGCGAGATCCGCTCGATCTCGGAGCGGACCTCCCACGTTCAGCCGATCTCGACGTGCTGGCACCGGGGTGTCAGACAGTTTGCCAGTCCCGGAACTAGACTATCCGCGTCGCGCGTTCGCTGACGGAGGCGAGAGCGGGATCCGTGATTCTGAAGCCTGGAATTCCGTGAATTCACATCTTCGCCTCTTCTGGAGACGCTAACGTCACAACCGCAGCCGGCACTTCTCCATCCATCACCCGGACTAACGCCAGCGTTTCACCCTCGCTCATTTTAACTTCAGCTGCCCCCGCTGCCACGATCGCGCTCCTTACACTGGGGACGGAATCAGATCGCTTGACATCGATCGCAACGATTTTCCTGGCCAGATCGGATACCGACTTGATTTCTGGCTCGAACCAGAAGAATGGCAACCAGTTGGTCGGCCGTGTCTGGCGTCGCGAGCGCCGTCGTTTCGGCATCAGCAGGGGAAATGGCTGCCGCGGGACCAGAGGGCTTTGTGTTGGCTTTCTGCTCCGGTGCCGGACTGGCCGTGGCGGTCGTCAGGTCCTCCGCCGCCGGGGCCGTCGCGACCTGCTGCGGTGTCGTGCCGGCATCGGAACCAGAGGCAGGATTTCATATTCGGCCGCGAATCCGCGATCTTTTCGAGAGGGGCGGACTTCGCCTCTCCGCCGTCCGGGGCTGCAAATCGGCAATCTTTGCCGGCGGCACTTCGACGGGTTTCGTTTTGGTATCCGCAGCGGAAATGGCTTCCGCGGGACCAGAGGGCTTTGTATCGCTTTCGGCTTTCTGCTCCGGTGCCGGACTGGCCGGGCGGTCGTCAGGTCCTGCACCGCTGGCGCGGTCGCGACCGGCTGCGGTGTCGTGCCGGCATCTGAACCAGAGGCAGGGTTTGATATCGGCGGCGAAGCCGTGATCTTTTCGGGAGGGGCGGACTTCGCCTCTCCACTGTCCGCGGACTGCAAATCGGCGATCTTTGCCGGCGGTGCTTCGACGGGTTTCGGTGCGGCCTTCTTCGCGAGACGTATTGGCGGCCCGCTGTTCGGCCGGTTCTCTCGTATCTGTGTTGCGCGTTGAGCTTTAGCCTTCGGAGCCTGTTGCGCAGGCCGCGAGGGGGGCAGCTGAGCAGCAACCGGAGCCGTTTGCCGGGACGCAGGCACTCGGCGATACCAACCCATGTAGGACTGGCAAGCGCGACTACATGGCAGTCCGTCAATATAGACAGTGTCGGGTGAATTAAGCGGCCCGGGCTTGGGAGGTTCCCATGGAACCAAGGAATAGGATGCAGGTCAGCATTGTCCGTAGCTTCAACACGATCCATGCCTCCAACTGTTAGTCGCTTTCTGCTCCGTTCAAATACGAGGCTTGGCCTCTTCAAGTTTCACCGCGCAATTCCATCTGCCCCCTCGGTTCGTTTGGCTCGCGCGTCTGGCGCTGCCGAAGCGCCAGCAAGCCCGCTGGGGAGGGCGCTGTAGCCTGGAAAGCAGGCGGCAACGACGGCCCGTATCGGTTCATTGCACGGGTGGCGTTCTCGTGGGCCCTGCGCGGCGTTTCAGGCGTTGAACCAACTCCGGCCGCCCCAGACAAAACGCAGAGTGGAAGGTCAAACTAGCGGGGAGAAGAAGCGGTGATGAGAGGTCTGGATTTACGTGGACACGTCGAAGCAGGTGGTGATGCGGATCACCTCAAGGTCTTTGCCGATGAGGACTATGCCAACGCCTGGTTTGACGACCACGATCCGGAAGGCGTCGCTATCGAATATCCCGTCATCGGGGAGCCCCGCATGATCCGGCGGCCGATCCCTTAAAGAGAAGGGCTGCTGCTCGGGCTTAGCCAAATAAGGAAAAAGCTTTCACTGCCGCGCAATAAATCATCCCCCAGGCTGGCGAAATCGATAAGCAGTGCGTCTCTCACGTAAGCCTCCCGAATTGAGCGTTGATAGAACGCTCGGAGGGAACAGAAAGATTGTTAACAAAGCAAAAATTTAGGTTCCTTCGGCGGGAACTAACTCCGTTTTGCTTGCCCGGCTCATCGATCTCATGACGGCAACTCCTGTCGGTGTGCTCATGTCACGCCCGCCTTCGCGTTGTGACGTGATCGTGCCCGCGCGCGGCAGCGTCGCGTACCAAGGCGCGATCTTTTGGACATACAAGCCGTGCCCCTCAATGGAGCCGCGGATCGATTGAGCCCGCACCGCAAGAGGCGTCAAACAAGGGAACGATGACTTGCCTGTGACGCGCGTTCGTCGTCGCGGTGGTTCTTTCGATTCTTCAAAAGCACGACAGGTCGGCGCACGTCCTGGATGCGAGCGCTCAGCTTCTTCGCGAGCTTAGAATGACAGAATAATAAATATCGAGCTGGGTGGCCCTCGGGAGGGCGCAAAAATGCAATTGCACACGTACCCACTGCTCAAGGTTCAAAACCCATTTGGCCTCTTGGATGCTGACTGGGCAGAGATAAGCAAGCTTCAACGTGCATATTCGTATCCGTCCGGTAGGGGCCGCCTTGTGGATCAGCTGAGGGTGTGAGTTCATGCTAACTATTCATAGGAATAGTCACATGACGAACGGGCGAGTGGAGATCATCACGTCGGTTCAACGCCGACGGCGCTGGAGGTCGGCGGAGAAGGAGCAGCTGGTGGCGGCGTCGCTGGAGCCGGGCGCCAGCGTTTCGGCGGTTGCGCGGGAAGCGGGGATTTATCCGAGCCAGCTGTATGGCTGGCGACGCCAATTGCGGGCGCAGGCGCAATTGAGCTTTGCGCCGGTCCAGATCGCGTCGGAGGCTGCACCAACCGGTCCGGCCGGTCCTGCACGATCGAGATCGAGTTTGCAGCGGAGCGCGGATGCGCATCACGGGCGCGGCCGACGCGGCGACCCTGGCGACGGCGATTGCGGTGCTGGCCGAAGGTCGTCGGCGATGATCCCCATTGCTTCGGGCGTGCGGGTGTGGATCGCGACCGGCCACACCGACATGCGCCGCGGCATGAACTCGCTGGCCTTGCTGGTGCAGGAAGCCTTCAAGCGCGATCCTCACGGCGGCGATCTCTACGTGTTCCGGGGCAAGAGCGGCAAGCTGATCAAGATCCTTTGGTACGATGGCCTGGGCATGTCGCTTTACGCCAAACGGCTGGAACGCGGCCGCTTCATCTGGCCGTCGGCGGCGGACGGCACAATGGTGATCACGTCGGCGCAGCTCGGCTACATGCTCGAAGGGATCGACTGGCGCAATCCAGTCCACACCTGGCGGCCATCGGCGGCAGGCTGAGCGCGGCGCGTTGAACTCACGGCCGCCGATTGAGCCGGCGAATCACGGCGCGATTGTGATTCAGTGCGTGCATGGCGACGGCAGCCGATCCTCTTCCCGACGACACCGATGCGCTGAAGGCAGCGCTGATCGAAGCGCGCGCCAGGCTCTCCGGCGCCGAAGCGATGATCGAGCATCTTCAGTTGGTGATCGCCAAGATGAAGCGCGAGAAGTTTGGCCCGCGCTCGGAGCGCAGCCAGCGCCTTCTCGACCAGTTGGAGCTGCAGCTCGAGGAACTGGCCGCGGCGACGGGCGAGGATAAGGCCAAGGCCGAGACGACCGGAGTCCAGGTGCAGGGCTTTACGCGGCGCCAGGCGACGCGGCGCAACTTTCCCGCCGATCTGCCGCGCCGGCGGATCGTCCACCCGGCGCCGACCGCGTGCCCGTGCTGCGGCGGCAGCAAGCTCTCCAAGATCGGCGAGGACATCACCGAAACCCTCGACGTCATTCCGCGGCAATGGTTCGTGACGGAGCATGTCCGGGAGAAGTTCAGCTGCCGCTCCTGCGAGACGATCAGCCAGCCGCCGGCGCCGTTCCATGCGATTGCCCGCGGCTTTGCCGGTCCGAGCCTGTTGGCGATGATGCTGGTCGAGAAGTACGCCAACCATCAGCCGCTCAACCGGCAGAGCGAGCAGTACGCGCGCGAGGGGATCGAGCTGTCGGTCTCGACCATGGCCGATCATGTCGGCGCCTGCGCGGCCACGCTGCGGCCGCTCTACGAGCTGATCAAGGCGCACGTGTTCGCTGCCGAGCGCGTCCACGGCGACGACACCACCGTGCCGGTGCTGGCGAAGGGAAAGACCCGCACCGGGCGGATCTGGACCTATGTGCGCGATGACCGTCCCTTCGGCGGCCAGGCGCCGCCGGCCGCCGTGTTCTTCTACTCGCCGGATCGAACCGGCGTTCATCCCGAGCAGCATCTGGCCGGCTACAACGGGATCCTTCAGGCCGACGCCTACAGCGGATTCAATGCGCTCTACGCGCCGGATCGGAAGGGCGGACCGATCACGGAAGCCGGCTGCTGGGCGCATGCGCGGCGCAAGCTGTTCGAGCTCGCCGACATCGCCTCGAAGGCGCGCAAGGGCAAGCCGGCCACGATCTCGCCGATTGCTTTCCAGGCGGTGCAGAAGTTCGACGCCATCTTCGCGCTGGAGCGCTCGATCAACGGCTGCTCGCCCGAAGCGCGCGTCGCAGCGCGCCGCAGCGAGATTGCGCCGCTGGTGAACGAACTCATCGAATGGATGAAGCGGGAGCGGGCCAAGCTGTCGCACCACAACGACGTGGCCAAGGCTTTTGCCTACATGCTCAAGCGTGTCGACGTGTTCACGCGCTTCCTCGAGGATGGCCGCATCTGCCTGAGCAACAACGCCGCCGAGCGCGAGCTGCGCGGGATTGCCCTCGGCCGCAAGTCGTGGCTGTTCGCGGGTCCGATCGTGGTGGCGAGCGCGCCGCGGTCATGCTGACGCTGATCCAGACCGCCAAGCTCAACGACGTCGATCCGCAAGCCTGGCTCGCCGACGTGCTGGCGCGCATCAACGATCACAAGATCACCGATCTGGCCGCGCTGCTGCCCTGGAATTGGCGCCGCCCACTCCATGTCGAGCGCGCTGCCTGACCGGAACGCCCACTGGCCCGCGCGAGCACCGCAAACGATCACCCCTGCGGTCTTGATCGGACGGTTACGCATATTCTTTCGGTGGCAATGAATACCTCTCGGAAGCTTTGATTGAATTGCTGGAGTTCCTATCGTGTCCGTGCTGCCGGAGTGCTGCGAGCGATTTCTCCGCGCGCAGTGCGCGAAACCATAGACGACGAGATGATACGGGAGCTGGAAGTCCTCGCGGGCGAGTTCAAATTGCACCAATCAATGTACTGAGCGCGAGCAATCTCGCCATCACGGTAGAGACGGTGCCCGGGATCGGTGCTTTCTCTTCCGTTGACGCGCAGATGACCGCAGAAGCGCCCATGGTGGCAGGCCTGCGTGCCTTCAGTGCCGGCCCTGCATCTGCAACCGACGCGCTCGAGCGTCGGCTGGCCGCGTGAACGAGAGCGTGCAGTCGGGCAGCTGCTTTATCCGATGGCGCATGTTCCTTGCCGCGGCGGGCAGCTGGTCGCCCCGCCGCAGACGAACGGCTGGGCAAGCCGTATCGACGTCCCAGCATTATCTGCAACTTTAAATGTTGCCCGATTTAATTGTCAACGTTAAATTATTTAATTCCACCCCCAGTTGAAGGGCGACCTCCGACGACGTGGCGCGATACAACCTAACGACAGCGTCCCCCCCCGTTCGGATAGCGTTGCCCTGCTGATTTACGCACAGCACAAGGGAGACCGCCATGGCAGTGATCTCGGGCACAAGGCGCAACGATACGCTCAACGCTCTCGCTGATGGTGACATTGTGTTTGGTCTGCAAGGCGACGACAGCCCTGAGCAGTGCTTTCAACCAGACCGCGTTGTTCGGCGGCCAAGGCAATGACACGTTGACGACCGACCTCACCGCTGCCGGCGTCAGGCGCGACCCCGACCCATGCGATCTGCGGTACAGGATGGCGGCGCCGGCGACGACATTCTGCATGTCAGCGTGGTTTCATCTGCCAGGCGTTGCCCTTGATGTGACCACGTCTGACGTATTTGTTTCCGGCGGATCGGGCGACGACCAGATAGAGGTCGCAAACGCTATGGATCGGCAGCGGGCGCCTGGCGACCGACCGCTTGACCAACACGATCGACGGCGGCAGCGGAAATGATCCACATTGCTGTCTCCGGCATAACGTCCCTCGACGGGGGGCGCCGGGACCGTGCTGAACGTCGTTACCGGTGGCAGCGGGAACGGTACCGGCGTCGGAGGCTATCGCACACACCAGAACCCGTCTTGATCAATTGGCTTCCAACTCACTGGACGGCGGCGCCGGCAATGACGTGATACACGCCATTGGCATAACCAGCTCCAACGGGCAATCTTTTTTTGCCACCAATGAACTCTTCAGGAGGTGGCGGAGATGATTTGCTACGGGTGCCACTCAAGTCGCTGGCGGCGATGAAAATTTGAGGATGGATGCAACAAATAACCTGGATGGCGGAAACTGGAACGACATCCTTATCGCGGATTTGAACGCGGTTCAGCACTATCCGGGGTGTTGGCGACGAATGTCCTCAATGGCGGCAATGGAAACGACACTCTCACTGCAAGCCTGGTTGCCGTCTACTCTTGGTGTGACTTTTGGGTTCGACGCATCAAACGTGCTTGTCGGCGGAAATGGAAACGACC